>JAFXHE010000021.1 GCA_017536555.1 Alistipes sp. | reverse complement strand
CTTGGAGATTGCACAGGAGGCACTCCGTCTGGGAGCTCAGAAGTTGCCTATTACAACTAAGTTTATTGTACGACGCGACTATGTCGAGTCATCACTCTAAAAAGAGCTTGAAAGATTATGAAAAGTGCTGAAATAAAGGAGATGTCGGTACAGGACCTCGAGGAGCGCATCGCAGCAGAGAAGGCAAACCTTACACAGCTGAAGGTGCAGCACGCGGTTTCACCCATCGAAAATCCGTCAATCATTAAGAAATCTCGCAGAGATATCGCGCGTATGCTGACAATTCTCGGCCAGAAGAACTCTAAATGTTAATTACCGTTATGGAAAGAAATCTTAGAAAAGAGCGTATTGGGTTGGTTGTCAGCAACAAGATGGAGAAGACCATCGTGGTTGCCGTTGCACGTAAGGTGAAGCACCCCATCTACGGTAAGTTCGTGAACAAGACTACCAAGTTCGTGGCAGAGTGCTTGGACACTACCGTTAACGAGGGTGATACAGTACGTATCATGGAGACCCGCCCGTTGAGCAAGACGAAGCGTTGGAGATTAGTAGAAATCATTGAAAGAGCTAAGTAGTTATGATACAGCAAGAAAGCAGACTTGTAGTAGCTGACAACAGCGGTGCAAAGGAGGTTCTTTGTATTCGCGTGCTCGGTGGTACGAAGCGTCGTTACGCATCTATCGGCGACAAGATCGTGGTAGCTGTAAAGAGCGCTTCTCCCTCGGGTGATGTCAAGAAGGGTGCCGTTTCGAAGGCAGTCGTAGTAAGAACAAAGAAGGAGATTCGCCGTGCCAACGGTTCATACATTCGTTTCGACGACAATGCCGTAGTACTCCTTAACAATCAGGGTGAGATCCGTGGTACTCGTATCTTCGGTCCTGTAGCCCGTGAGTTGCGTGACCAGTATATGAAGATCATATCGCTGGCTCCCGAGGTATTGTAATTTAAAAAAACAGATTGAGATATGTCTAAATTGCATATTAAGAAAGGGGACATGGTCTACGTCAACGCAGGTGATAACCGCGGTCAGCAGGGTAAGGTACTCTCTGTAGATGCAGCAAAGCAGCGTGCAGTTGTCGAGGGCGTGAACATTTGCAAGAAGGCTACCAAGCCTAATGCCAAGAACCCCCAGGGCGGTCTTCTGGAGCAGGAGGCACCCATCCACATTTCGAATCTGCAGCCGATTGACCCCAAGTCGGGTAAGCCCACACGTGTTGGTCGCAAGGCAGGTGACAATGGTAAATTAGTTCGTTACGCTAAAAAGTCAGGGGAGGAGATTAAATAATGGCATACGTACCTACACTTAAAACCGAGTATAAGGAGCGCATCGTTGCTGCCCTTATGAAGGAGTTTGGCTATTCAAGCGTTATGCAGTGCCCCAAACTCGAGAAGATCGTTGTGAACCAGGGTATGGGTCAGGCGATTGCCGATAAGAAGCTTATCGACATCGCACAGGAGGAGCTCACTCGCATCACAGGTCAGAAGGCCGTGCAGACCAAGTCTCGCAAGGATATTTCTAACTTTAAGTTGCGTAAGGGCATGCCTATCGGTGTTCGCGTAACACTCCGCCAGAACCGTATGTACGAGTTCTTGGAGCGTTTGATCGCTGTAGCACTTCCCCGTATCCGCGATTTCAAGGGTATCAATGAGAAGTTCGATGGTCAGGGTAACTATACCCTTGGTATCACCGAGCAGATCATCTTCCCCGAGATCGATATCGACAAGATCACCAAGATCTTCGGTATGGAGATTACTTTCGTAACATCGGCTAAGACTGACGAGGAGGCTTATGCACTTCTTCGTGAGTTTGGTCTTCCTTTTAAGAACGCTAAAAAGAACCAGTAACCTATGGCAAAAGAGTCAATGAAGGCACGCGAGATTAAGCGTGCAAAGCTTGCTCAGCGTTATGCTCACAAGCGCGAGGAGATCGCTGCAAAGGTAAAGGCAGGTGAGATGGATCACGAGGAGGCTTGGATTGCCCTCTCAAAGTTGCCCCGCAACGCTAACCCCATCCGTCAGCACAACCGTTGCATGATCACTGGTCGTCCCAAGGGTTATATGCGTCAGTTCGGTATCAGCCGTATCCAGTTCCGTGAGATGGCTTCGAACGGCTTGATCCCCGGCGTAAAGAAGGCCAGCTGGTAGTATTGACACTGGTTGTTCTTTAGGCAAGTGCTCTTGTCGCAAGATCAGCCACGCGTCAGTCGCAGAATGTCAATTCAAGGGGGTGCTATATATAGATGTATGTAACACCACCTTAATATAGTAGGAGTGTAGCTCGCTGTATGGCGAAAGCGCATCTCTGGTATGTAAGATCCAGTGCGAGGTGTCCCCGTGGGGGATGCCTCGATACAAGGATCGGTTAAGGCAATCATTTGTTCGGTGCTGTTGTGCCGGTGTCGTTGGTGGATTGTTCTGCCGTTGATCAGCAAAGGTAGCCTTATATGGGTGCAGTATGCGAGTAGTGCGTACTTCGCAACGGAGGAAAGTGTCGTCAGAGGACGATAACTTCTCGGTTGAGGAGCGTGTGAAAGGGTGTTGCGCCGAGTAAAATCTCGAGTCGAGTATCACTCATAGTGGTTGCTTGGTACGTGTGGAGCGTGCTGTTTAAGGTAGCAACCTTGTGTGTGTGGTGTGTCGGGAGCTCAAAATGGTGTGGTGTCGTATGGTATCGCGCTTTTTGTGTGTCGCGCCAGATGCTATCTCGGAGGTCTACTCGCATAGATGTTGGCTATAATTTTGTTGTGCCGACATTTGTTGTGTAGTCTGCATAACTGCTAAATGCTTAAAAATTAGGCGAAAAGCTTGTATGTTTGAGATTTTATTCATATATTTGCCCGCTTTTTGTGCGCATTGCGCCCTCGCGTATGCACGATATGTGTTGGATGTGACAGGGTTAACGTGCTGACAAATAGCAAATTAAGAGTGTAATAAACACAGTATAAACAAACATTAATTATTAATTTTTAACTTTTAATTCATTATGACAGATCCAATTGCGGACTTTCTGACCAGAATTAGAAATGCAGTGAAAGCCAACCACAAAGTGGTTGAAGCTCCTGGTTCAAAAATTAAGCAGGAAATCACAAAGATTTTGTTCGAGCAGGGCTACATCCTCGCCTACAAGTTCGACAAGGACGAGAAGGGTCATCCTTCAATCAAGATCGCTTTGAAGTACGATCAGGCAACAAAGGTGAACGCAATCAAGAACCTTAAGCGTGTTAGCCGTCCAGGTTTGCGTCAGTATTCATCAGTTGCTGAGATGCCTCGCGTATTGAACGGTTTGGGTATCGCTATCGTCTCTACTTCAAAGGGTATTATGACTGATGCCAAGGCTCGTAAGGAGAACGTAGGTGGTGAGGTTTTGTGCTACGTATGGTAGTAGACAGCCGCTTAACAAAACAAGTGAAAACTGAATTAATTAACTAACAAACAACTATTTCAAAATGTCAAGAATTGGTAAATTACCTGTAATCTTGCCTGCCGGCGTTACTGTTGAGGTAGCTGCTGACAATACGGTAAGCGTGAAAGGGCCACTTGGGACACTGAGCCAGAAGGTTGACTCAGACATCAAAGTTGAAGTTGGAACACACATCGAGAAGGATAGCCAGAAGGAGGTTCCCGCAGTTATCGTGACTCGTCCTACCAACCAGCCCCGTCACCGTTCATTGCACGGTTTGTATCGTGCACTTATCAATAACATGGTTATTGGTGTGTCAAAGGGTTACGAGATCAAGCAGGAGCTCGTAGGTGTAGGTTTCAAGGCAGAGGTTAAGGGTCAGATCCTTGAGATGAGCCTTGGTTATTCACACGATGTAGCACTTATGTTGCCCGCAGAGGTTACTGCAACAGCAGTTACCGAGAAGAAGGGTAACCCCATCGTAACATTGAAGAGCATCGACAAGCAGCTTGTAGGTCAGGTTGCTGCAAAGATCCGCTCGTTGCGTAAGCCTGAGCCTTACAAGGGTAAGGGTATCAAGTTTGTCGGCGAGGTAATCCGTCGTAAGGCTGGTAAGTCGGCAGGTGCTAAATAGTAAATAAGTCGAGATTATGGCATTGAATAAGATTGAAAGAAGAGCGAGAATCAAGATGCGTATCCGTAAGATTGTTAACGGTACGCCGTCACAGCCTCGCATGACTGTATTCCGTAGCAACAAGCAGATCTACGTACAGTTTATTGACGACCTCGCAGGCGTAACCTTGGCTACAGCATCTTCGCTGGACAAGGAGGTAGCAGCAGAGGCAGCAGGTAAGAACAAGAGCGAGGTTGCAGCATTGGTAGGTAAGCTTGCTGCAGCACGTGCAACCGAGAAGGGTATTTCGACTGTTTCGTTTGATCGTAACGGTTACCTCTATCACGGACGAGTAAAAATGTTGGCTGACGCTGCTCGTGAGGGTGGCCTTAAATTCTAAGCGATTATGGCAAATACGAACATAAAAAGAGTACGCACTAGCGATCTCGAGTTGAAGGATCGCTTGGTTGCAATCAACCGCGTAACCAAGGTTACCAAGGGTGGTCGTACATTTACCTTCTCGGCAATTGTCGTTGTAGGTAACGAGAATGGTGTAGTAGGCTACGGTCTTGGTAAGGCATCGGAGGTTACCGTTGCTATTTCAAAGGGCGTGGAGGATGCAAAGAAGAATTTGGTTAAGATTCCCGTGCTCAACGGTACAATTCCCCACAAGCAGGAGATGCGTTTCGGTGGTTCAGAGGTTATGATTCGCCCTGCAGCTCCTGGTACAGGTATCATCGCTGGTGGTGCTATGCGTGCCGTGTTGGAGTCTGTAGGTATCAAGAACGTGCTTGCAAAGAGCAAGGGTTCATCTAACCCCCACAACCTCGTAAAGGCAACTATCGGTGCTTTGTGCGAGTTGCGTGATGCACGTTCAGTTGCACAGTTGCGCGGTATCTCACTTACCAAGGTGTTTAACGGTTAATATAGGAGGTAACAACTATGGCAACATTGAAAATCACTCAGATTAAGAGCCGTATCGGCGCTTCGACACAGCAGTGCAAGAACCTCGATGCTCTGGGTCTTCGCAAGATCAACCAGACTGTTGAGCACAGCGATTCAGTTATCATCAAGGGTATGATTGAGCGCGTGAAGCACCTTGTAAAGGTCGAGGAGGTAAAATAAGTTTAACCAAAGAAAAACGTATATAACAAATGGAACTTCATAATCTTAAGCCCGCCAAGGGTGCTACTCACCACGACAAGCGCGTGGGTCGCGGTGCCGGTTCGGGTCACGGTGGTTACTCAACCCGTGGTTTGAAGGGTGCGAAGTCACGCTCTGGTTATTCAAGCAAGCTTGGCTTCGAGGGTGGTCAGATGCCTTTGCAGCGTCGTCTTCCCAAGTTCGGTTTCACGAACATCAAGCGTGTTGAGTATAAGGCTATCAACTTGTCGACTCTTGAGGAGCTCGCATCGAAGAATAACCTCACCGAGGTTACTTTCGATACCCTCGTACAGGCTGGTTTTGTTTCTGGCAACGACAAGGTGAAGATTCTGGGTAACGGTACGATTACTCGTGCATTGGCTGTTAAGGCTAATGCCTTCTCAAAGTCAGCCGAGGCTGCTATCGTAGCTGCAGGTGGCTCTATCGAGAAGTTGTAGTATCGTGTGTAAGCTGTTAAGGTCGGGAGATAGGCTGCCTGACGTGTCCAAACAGATGTCTGCGCTCTTCGGAGTTGTGTGATAGATGGTAGATATATATTATATAGGTCTGCGCCGGATGCCAAGGACAGCAATCCCGAACAAACAGTTACTAGTTTAGGAATCAAAAAAACAAAAAATTATGAACAAGTATATTATTGTTGGCATTATTCTGGTAGTACTCGTCGCACTGCTGGCAACCAACAAGAAGCTTATTGAGACTCTCAAGAACATATACAAGATCGAGGAGCTTCGCAAGCGTATCCTCTTCACGCTTGGTCTTCTTCTTGTGTATCGATTGGGTAGTTTTGTGACTCTGCCGGGCTTGAGCCATGCAGCATTGGAGAGCTGGACGAACAACTTCGCGCAGGATAGCAGCAGCCTTATGGGTCTGTTGAATATCTTCTCGGGTGGTGCGTTCTCACAGGCTTCAATCTTTGCACTTGGTGTTATGCCCTACATCACCGCGTCTATCATCATACAGTTGATGGGTATTATGGTGCCCTACTTCCGTAAGATGCAGCGCGAGGGTGAGAGCGGACGTCGCAAGATGAATCAGTGGACCCGTTTCCTTACCATTGCAGTATTGCTTCTTCAGGCTCCTGCTTATCTTAAGACACAGGTGCCTCCCCAGGCAATCGTTCAGGAGACTGGCTTTATCATCACATCGACGATTATTCTTATCGCAGGTACAATGTTTATCATGTGGCTCGGTGAGAAGATCACCGATAAGGGTATCGGTAACGGTATTTCATTGATCATCATGATCGGTATCGTAGCGCGCCTCCCGCAGGCCTTCCTTCAGGAGTTTATGTTCAAGTTGGAGGGTAACATGGGTAGCATCATCATGCTTATCGTTGAGCTTGTATTCCTTGCTCTGGTATTCATGCTTGCTATCGCCATTGTTCAGGCAGTGCGTAAGATTCCCGTTCAGTATGCAAAGCGTATCGTAGGTAACAAGCAGTACGGTGGCGTGCGTCAGTATATTCCTTTGAAGCTGAATGCCGCTAACGTGATGCCTATTATCTTCGCACAGGCACTTATGTTCATCCCTGGTCTTATCTGGCAGGGTGGTGCCTTTGCAGACATCCAGAGCTTCTGGTATAACTTTACGCTTGCAGTATTGGTAATTGTGTTTACTTATTTCTACACCGCAATTATCGTAAATCCTCAAATGATGGCTGACGATATGAAGCGTAACGGCGGTTTCATCCCTGGTGTTAAGCCTGGTAAGAGCACCGTAACCTATATCGATAACATCATGACAAGAATCACCCTTCCAGGTTCGATCTTCTTGGCACTTATCACGGTTCTTCCCGCTATTGCTATGAAGCTCGGTATCTCACAGTCATTTGCCTACTTCTATGGTGGTACATCACTGTTGATTATGGTTGGTGTTGTTCTTGACACTCTTAAGCAGATTGAGAGCTACCTGTTGATGCGTCACTACGATGGTCTTATGAAGACTGGACGTATTCAGGGTCGCTACTAATAAGTTTACCAATAAGAAATATCGTTTTAGATAATGATATATCTGAAGACCAAAGAAGAGATCGAGTTGCTCCGTGAGAATAACCTTCTGGTTAGTCGCGCGCTTGCCGAGGTAGGTCGTCATATCAAGCCGGGTGTCACCACCCGTGAGTTGGACGCCATAGCTGATGCATTTATCCGTGCTAACGGAGCAATTCCGGCTTTTCTTGGTTACCAAGGCTATCCTGCCGCGTCAACAGTATCAGTTAACGAGCAGGTTGTTCACGGTATTCCGTCGGACTATGTTATAAAGAGTGGCGACATCGTATCAGTCGATTTGGGTACCTTTATGAAGGGGTTTGTTGGTGATTCGGCGTATACATTCACCGTAGGAGAAGTTAGCGACGAGGTAAGACAACTTCTCGATGTCACCAAAGAGGCTCTTCGCAGAGGTGCAGCACAGGCTGTAGTCGGAAATCGCGTAGGCGATATATCGGCAGCTGTGCAGGATTACGCCGAGAGTTTTGGATACGGCGTAGTGCGCGAGTTGGAGGGTCACGGCTTGGGCAGAAAGATGCACGAGGAGCCGGGCGTACCAAACTATGGCGCACGTGGCAGAGGACCATTGTTGAGAGAGGGAATGGTTATCTGCATCGAGCCAATGATTACGATGGGTAGCCGCCATATAGTCTTTGAGCGTGACGGTTGGACTGTTCGCACACGAGACCGTAAGCCTGCGGCGCACTTTGAGTGGGCTGTGGCAGTGGGACACGGAGCTCCCGACATCCTGACGGATTTCAGTATCATTGAAGAAGCTATTAACGCATAGTAAATCTTATGGCAAAACAGACTGCTATTGAACGAGACGGAACCATCATCGAGGCATTGTCAAATGCGATGTTTCGTGTGGAATTGGATAACGGACATGTTATCACGGCTCATATCTCTGGAAAGATGCGTATGCACTATATCAAGATTCTTCCCGGAGATAAAGTAAAAGTAGAAATGACACCTTACGATTTGAGTAAGGGTCGAATATCTTTTAGGTACAAATAATTAAGAATGCTTCAATTATGAAAGTAAGAGCATCAATTAAGAAGAGAAGCGAGGATTGCAAGATTGTACGACGCAAGGGCAAGCTCTATGTCATCTGCAAGAAGAATCCAAAGTTCAAAATGCGCCAGGGATAATTTTTAGTTTTAACAAACAAGATTAAAGAGAAAGAAAATTTATGGCACGTATAGTAGGTGTTGATTTACCAAAAAATAAGCGCGGTGAGATCGGTCTTACCTATATCTATGGTATCGGTCGTTCAACAGCGCAGAAGATCCTCGATAGCGTAGGCGTAAGCCGCGACATTAAGGTTCAGGATTGGACCGATGAGCAGGTAGGTGCTATTCGAGGCGCAATTGCCGATATGGGCATCAAGGTTGAGGGCGAGTGCCGTTCAGTCGTACAGCTCAACATTAAGCGATTGATGGATATTGGTTGCTACCGTGGTATCCGTCACCGTTTGGGTCTCCCCGTTCGTGGTCAGAGCACCAAGAATAATGCTCGTACTCGTAAGGGTAAGAAGAAGACTGTAGCAAACAAGAAAAAGGCAACTAAGTAATATTAGAGAGTTATGGCAAAGAAAACTGGAACAGTTAAGAAGAAGGTTGTTAAGGTTTCGGCACAGGGTATGGCTTTCGTACACTCGACCTTCAACAACGTTATCGTAACCATTACCAACGAGGTTGGTGAGGTCATCAGCTGGTCATCAGCTGGTAAGATGGGCTTCCGTGGTTCGAAGAAGAATACTCCCTATGCAGCGCAGACAGCAGCTGCAGATTGCGCAAAGGTTGCTTATGATATGGGTTTGCGTAAGGTTAAGGTTTATGTAAAGGGTCCTGGTCAGGGTCGTGAGTCAGCAGTTCGTACCATCCACGGTGCAGGCATCGAGGTTATGGAGATTATCGATGTTACTCCGCTGCCCCACAATGGCTGCCGTGCTCCTAACCGTCGTCGCGTATAATTCCTGCGGTTTTTTCTAAAGGTATCATATACGACAGGTATAGCACAGAGTAGAATAAACACTTAATTTTACCGAAAAAAAACAAAAAAAATTATGGCAAGATATATAGGACCAAAATCGAAGATTGCCCGTCGTTTTGGCGAGGCTATTTACGGTGCTGACAAAGTTCTTGAGAAGCGTAACTTCCCTCCTGGACAGCACGGTCTTGCTCGCAAGCGTAAGAAGAACTCTGAGTATGGCGAGCAGCTTACAGAGAAGCAGAAGGCAAAGTTCACTTACGGTATCCTCGAGAAGCAGTTTGCTCGTACTTATGAGGCAGCAGCTCGTATGGGTGGTATCACAGGTGAGAACCTTCTTAAGTTGCTTGAGTGCCGTTTGGATAATGTAGTTTATCGTTTGGGCATCGCTCCCACACGTGCTGCAGCACGTCAGCTCGTATCACACCGTCATATCTGCGTTAACGGTAACGTAGTAAACGTTCCTTCATACGCACTTAAGGCAGGTGATGTAGTATCAGTTCGCGAGAAGTCAAAGACCTTGGAGGTTATCACCGAGTCGTTGTCGGGTGCTGCACGCAGCCGTTACGCTTGGTTGGAGTGGGACAACGCTTCAATGAGCGGTAAGTTCCTTCAGACTCCCGAGCGCGAGGAGATTCCCGAGAACATCAAGGAGCAGCTTATCGTCGAGTTGTACTCGAAGTAGTAATTAACAACAAATTCAATATTATGGCAATATTAGCATTCCAAAAGCCTGAAAAGGTCATCATGTTGGAGTCGACTTCATCGTTCGGCAAGTTTGAGTTTCGTCCGTTGGAGCCTGGTTACGGCATGACTGTCGGAAACGCTTTACGCCGTGTGTTGCTCTCGTCGTTGGAGGGTTATGCTATCACTACGGTTAAGGTTGCCGGCGTGAACAATGAGTTTGCCGCTGTCCCCGGTGTAATGGAGGATATGATTCACATCATCCTCAATCTCAAGCAGGTACGCTTCATTCGCACCGTAGACAACGAGGAGGCCGAGAAGGTCTCAATCAATGTTGCTGGCGTTACGGAGCTTACAGCTGGTTACATCTCTAACTATCTGTCATTCTTCAAGGTTTTGAACCCCGAGTTGGTTATTTGCCACCTCGCTCCTGGTACCAAGATGCAGATGACCATTACCATTGGTAAGGGTCGTGGCTATGTACCTTCAGAGGAGAATGCTGGCATAGAGAAGGATGTTGACACTCTCCCTATCGACTCGATTTTCACGCCCATCAAGAACGTTAAGTACTCTGTTGAGGACTACCGTGTTGAGCAGAAGACCGACTATGAGAAGTTGAATTTGGAGATTACTACCGACGGCTCGATCCATCCGAAGGAGGCATTGAAGGAGGCTGCAAAGATTCTTATTCAGCACTTCATGCTATTCTCTGACGAGAAGATTACTATCGACGAGGAGGAGGCACCGGGTGTTGAGGAGTTCGATGAGAGCATCCTGCACATGCGACAGTTGCTCAAGACAAAGCTTGCTGATCAGGATTTGAGCGTACGTGCTCTTAACTGCCTGAAGGCAGCTGATGTCGACACTGTGGGCGACCTTGTTAAGCTCAACCGCAACGAGTTGTTGAAGTTCCGTAACTTCGGTAAGAAGTCACTCACAGAGCTCGACGAGTTGCTGGCATCTCTGAACCTCAAATTCGGTATGGACGTATCTATCTACAAACTTGATAAAGATTAATTATGAGACACAATAAGAATTTTAATCACCTTGGCAGACAGGCGGGTCACCGTAAGGCTATGCTCTCTAACATGGCATCGTCGCTCGTTTTGCACAAGCGTATCCAGACAACCGTTGCAAAGGCAAAGGCCGTACAGAAGTTTATCGAGCCCCTTGTAACCAAGTCAAAGGAGGACACTACTCACTCACGTCGTGTAGTATTCTCATATTTGAAGCAGAAGGAGGCGGTTACAGAGTTGTTCCGCACTATCGCTCCGAAGATTGCAGAGCGTCCGGGTGGCTACACCCGTATCCTCAAGACGGGCTTCCGTCTTGGTGATGGTGCCGATATGTGTATCATCGAGTTCGTTGATTTCAACGAGACTTACACATTCGGTCGTGAGGCTGCTGCACCTGCTGCAGAGGCAAAGCCCAAGACACGTCGTTCACGCAAGAAGTCAACAGACGCTACCGAGGACGCTACAGTAGTTAGCGAGAAGAAGGCTGCAAAGAATGCAGCTCCCAAGGCTGCGGCAAAGGCTTCTGCTGCAAAGGGCGCAAAGAAGACCAACGTAGGTAAGAAGATGTAATCATCCTACACGGTATAGGGGGGGGATGAGTGATAGCGTCGTTGGCGATGCTCTCGATGACCTCTCCAAAGTAAAATCCCGAATGGGTAGTACGCGAGTACAGCCCATACGGGATTTTTATTTGTTTATGCGTTCATACTCTCACGGCGATACAGCTATGTGCTGTCCTTGTTGCAAAAAAACGTACTACGGCATTGTACAACCAAACAAATTCGCTATATTTGTATATCAGTTACATATAAATAGTTTTAGATATGCAATTCAGTAAGTGGTTTTTATCTCTTATGGCTGTTGCTTTGCTCTTCGTAGGCTGCGGAGATGAGCCTGCAACAGAACCAACCCCCGAGCCTACACCTCCTGTGGAGCAGGGCTTGACATTTGATGTTGACATCAAGCAGGTAACCAAGACATCAATGACCTTTGATGTTGTGCCGAGCGATGTTGATAGCGACTACCTTATCGTCGTCTATGATGCACCGTTTGTCGATGACTTCACGCGCGACGAGTACCTTGTGGCAACCATCTTTGATGAGATTGCTGCCTATGCCGCATCATCGGGACTTACATTTGAGGAGTATATGGCAGAGCACGTAGATCGTGGCGTTGTCACAGATGCTACGTTTAGTGGTCTTGCTGTGGATACAGACTACTACGTGTTGCTATTTGGTGTAGATGCCACTGCGGGCTATGAGCTATGTAGTGATGTTGCAAAGGTGACATTCCGCACACAGCAGCCGCCACAGCTCGATACTACGTTTGATGTCACCGCTGCGGTGTATCTCAACTCGGTGACCTTTGATGTTGTGCCGAGCGATAAGCAGGTGGGCTGGCATCTTATGACCGTTGAGAAGGCTATGTTCGACAACTATACCAACCCAGAGGGCGATATGCGTTGGTCAAAGGAGTACTTCTATCAGATGTATTTCCAGAATGAGATAGACCAGCTATTAGGCGCGGGATATAGCGCAGAGCAGGTTGTCGGAGCACTTATCCTCACAGGAGATAAGCAGCTCGCGGCAAAGGGGCTCAACGCAAATACCGACCATATTTACCTTGTTGCTGGAGTGGTTATGGATGATGACGGTCTCTTTATAGCTACGCCTATACAGGAGGGTAGTTACACTACGGAAGATGCTGCGCAGTCGGATATGACCTTCAATATCGAGGTATGGGATATTGAGCAGATGGCAGTCTCGGTGCGTATCACGCCCTCGAATAATAACGATATTTACTGCGCGCTCATCCAGCCGTGGGATGGTCATAGCACCGCGCTGGAGGTTATGAATGCCCTTCTTGAGCAATGGGGCGCGTGGATGCAACTTATGGCAAATGATAAGGGTCCCGTGGAGCACGTTGGAGCAAATAAGTTTAAGCTCGATGCCCCCGATACCGACTACTATGTCATAGCCTTTGGTTATGAGGGAGGTGTAACAACAGCCCCCGAGATGGTTACTTTCCGCTCGTTACCCAGTGACTTGGGCCCAGAAAAGGCGGAGTTTAAACTTACGGTAGGAGGCATCACGCCCTATGGCTTCACAATAGCTGTTACCACTAACGATCCTACGGTCTACTATGCGGCAGGAGCTATGCTCCCCGAGGCGTGGAACGAGGAGGAGATTGTCGAGGGCTTCAATGCCAACTTCGACTATATCTTTGAGCAGACAAAGTTATTTGATGCAATGATTACTGTTCCACAGGTTCTTGGCACATACTATTGGAACGGTAACCAGACGCTTCAGGCATCAGGCTTACGTCCCGATACCGAGGTTATGGGCTATCTGCTTACCATAGACAACAAGACAGGTCACGTGGCAAAGGTATATACCTATCCTGCCTTGGCGCGTACTGCGTCGCTGGGCGGCATCACACCGAGCATCGAGCTTGTTGGCTACTACTCGGGCGACGAGGAGGCTGGCTCTATCTTTGGCGAGCCTGATGCAACGGCAGGTAAGTCTATTGCCGTCACGAAATATGTTGATTTTGAGGGTGCTACCGCGCTATACTCTACAATACTCTATGGCGACTACTCTAATGAGACTGCCTATGCTGATGAGCTGCTATGGGCAGATTGCGAGAGCTATTGGTCGTCTATAAAGCTTACGCAGCCATATAGTTTCTTTGTTGCCGACTGGGAGACGGTGCAGACTGTTGTGGCGTATGCTGCCGATGCTGATCGCGTGGCGGGTAGGTTAGCGCGCTTCTATATATTGCCTACGGCAGACCAGAAGAGCCCTATGGAGGAGCTGCGCACGCTTGTCGATGCGCTTAATGGTAATACGCGCTGTGTTGTAGCGCAGTCGCTCGTATATGAGGATGGTGCGCAGGGTGTTACCACACCTGTTGTGTCGCAGCCCACTATACGTCGTGAGCAGCCATTGGCAAAGGTGTTGCCTACGCTCGATGAGGGTGTTATGCTTCGCGTTGATAGGGTATATCGCTTGCAAAAACGCGTAAGGTAGTTGATGATAGTGAACGTTTCAGACGGAGGCTCTGTGTTGATAATGACACAGAGCCTTTTCTGTTTGGACGATATTTTTAATGAGGAGCTATAATATCACCAGATTTCCTAAAAAAAGTGGCTACAAAATTTGGTGGCGTGAGCAAAATAATTTATTTTTGCACTATTAATGGGAGATGTTTTTTGCTCGCGACAGCTGTTGCGCAGGATGGCTTAAAAAGCGAGTGCGCAAACGATACCCAAATAGGGTGCCAATGATGGCTAAAGAGGGTGTCGGCGATGGCTGCAATGGGGTGCAAAAGAGACCAAAGAGGGTATCGGTGATGATTGAAAAGAGTATCTGTGATACCTAAAGAGGCTGTTAGAGATGTCAGACCCAGAATGAGGAGAAGATAAATTTGAGAAAACAATATTTAACAACAATCTTAAAACTTTAGTAAAACTATGAAAAAATTTAATTGGTTAATGGCGTTGTTGGCTTTTGCTGCAATCTCATTTGCAAGCTGCGAGCCTACTCCTGCTCCCGAGCCCGAACCCGAGCCCGAACCTACTCCTGAGGAGTTGACTTTCGATGTTAATGTATCATCTGTTGAGAAGTCTTATGTTGTTGCAACTATCACTCCATCAGATCTCAATGCAAGGTACTTCGTTACAGTTCTCGATAAGGCAACTGTTGAGGATTTCACAAAGGATGAGTATCTTGTTGGTACTATCAACGATGATCTTGCTAATGCTGCTGCAAGCGAGGGTAAGACCTTCGAGGAGTTTATGGAGGCATATCTTGACCAGGGCGTTTTGACTGACGTTAAGTTCACAGGTCTTGCTATGAACTCTGACTACTACCTGTTGTGCTGGGGTGTTGATACCGAGAATGGTTATGAGCTCTGCTCTGAGGTCTCAAAGACTCCGTTTAAGACATTGGATCTTGACCCCGTTGACGTTACCTTCGAGGTTACACCCAACGTTTATTACAACACTGTAGAGTTTACCGTTATCCCCAGCGATAAGAGTGTTCGTTGGCATATGATGACTCTTCCAAAGAGCGCAATTGACAGCTACACTGATCCCGCAGGTGAGTATAAGTGGTCACTCTCTTATTTCTATCAGATGTATATGCAGAACACTGTTCAGCAGTATCTCGGCGCAGGTTATACTGCAGAGCAGATCATTAATGCTATGTTCCCTATGGGCGATCAGACAATGAAGGCATCAGGTCTTGAGGCTAACACCGAGTATATGTACTTGATTGCTGGTGTTTTGATTGAGGATGGCGAGATTTTCATCGTGACAGATCCCTTCAGCGGCACCTATACCTCTGGTGAGGCACTCCCCTCTGATATGACCTTTGATATCTCTGTAACAGATGTTGAGCAGATGCGTGCTGCTATTAAGATTACTCCATCAAATGAGAATGAGACATTCTTCTGGATTGTAGAAGCGTGGGATGGCGTCAGCACAGCATTCGAACTTATGAACGCACAGATTACCCAGTGGGGTGCTTGGATGGGTATGATGGCTAATTATAAGGGCGTTCAGGACTATACTGGTGGCCCTGGTAGCCCTTACAAGTTTAAGCTTGATTCAGTTGATACCGACTACTACGTTCTTGCATTTGGTTATTCAGGTGGTGTGACAACTGCTCCCGAGATGGTAACATTCCGCACTTTGGCGAGCGATATTGGCCCATACAACGTTGATTTCAATGTTACAGTTGGTGGTATTACCCCCTATGGCTTTACTATGGCAGTAGTACCTAACGACGATACAGTACACTATATCATTGATGCAATTGATCCTTCGTTGTGGGATGAGGAGCTCTTTATTTCAGAGACAGAGGCTGGTATTGCATATCTGTACGAGCAGACACTTCTGTTTAACCCCAATACCACTATGGCAGCTTTGCTCAGCCAGTACTACTGGAGAGGTGCTAATAATGTTGAGGTGAAGGGTATGAGCCCCGAAACAGAGGTGATGGGTTATATCCTTGCTCTTGACTATAAGACTGGTAAGGTATCAAAGGTATTTACATTCAATCCTCTTGCAAAGACCACAAAGGTAGGTGATGTTCAGCCTACTATCGAGCTTGTAGGTAACTTCTCTGGTGATGACGAGGCTGGAGCTGTATTCGGTCAGCCTGATGCAACAGCTGGTAGAGCTATATGCGTATGTAAGTACACAGGCATCGAGAATGCAAAGGCTACTTATTCTGCAACATTGGGCGGTGATCTCTCTTCGGAGACAGAGTACTCTGATCCCGCATTTATGAGCGAGTATGCTTCGTACTGGGGTAATCCTATTGACGCGAAGCAGCCCTACACCTTTGTTGTTTTAGACTGGCAGACTGCATACACCGTAGGTGCATACTCTCTTGATGCTAATGGCGTTATGGGTAAGCCTGCACGTCTCTATGTTGAGGCTACAGCCGAGAACAAGGGTAATATACAGGATCTTATCGACCTTGTAGCAGAGCTTAACTCACAGTCTACATCTGCACTTCGCTCATCTGTTGTTTACAACGATGCTCCTGTAGCTGTTAAGGCTGGTGTTGCTCCCAAGACAGTGAGCGCACCCGTTGTAGCACCTGTTGTTGAGAACGCTGTTTATGAGAATAACATGTTGCCCGAGTTGCCCAAGAATGTACTCGCGCCCGCGTTTGACTACATCAGCCGTGTTCGTCTTCACGAGTAAGATGCCACAATAAAGGGGCGTTGCTGCCCTAACAAAAATACCACCAATGGGCTGCTGCCCGTTGGTGGTATTTTATTTAGGTGTTAATGGGGAGGGGTAATGTTGTATGGGGTGTATAATGGTGCAAAAAAGGCATAACCTCTGAAGTTATGCCTTATATCTCGCTCTGCGCCTAAACATTGAGGCGTTAAATAGACCGCTGCCTCTGTGCGTGGCGGTATATAGCTCTATGCCTGTCCCTTGTGTCCAAATGGCTCGATAAGGGGCTGCTTTGCAGGGATGTTTATCTTGCCGTGTGTTGTCTCGTAGCGTGTGATGTTCTCCTGCAGTGATAGGAGCAGACGTTTAGCGTGCTCGGGTGTAAGTACCACGCGGCTCTTTACGCGAGCCTTGGGCAGACCAGGGAGCATTGTGGCAAAGTCGAGGATAAACTCTGATGAGGAGTGCGCAATAATTGCAAGGTTGCAGTAGTTGCCCTGTGCAACCTGCTCGTCGAGCTGTATCTCAATTCCTGGTTTCTTTGTTTCGTTCATAGCCATAAATTTTAGTTTAAATTAACTCTGTAAAGGTACGAATAATATTGTGTACTGCAAAATTTTGACCACAAAAAGGGCCTTAAGCAGTGTTCTATGCTGCTCTGCGTGATAATTAGCCGATATCGGTGAAAATGTGGCGCGCGTGATATGAACGAAATGGCATAAATAATGCCGAATTTAGCGCGAAAAAATAGCATAAATCTGCTAAAAAGATTGTATCTTTGCACCGATATATCCACCTGAGTTTCCGCAATAATGTCGGGTTTTTGCTATGTGGTGGATGAAAGTGTAGAGAATCTATGTTGTTAGAGATATTAGAGATAATTTTTGGTGGCTTTATCGTGGGTTTAGCATCGTCCGTGACGGTGGGGCCCGTTGCCGTATTGTGCATACAGCGCACCTTGAGCAAGGGTCACCTCTCGGGACTACTCTCGGGACTTGGTATAGCGTGTGCTGATACTCTTCTCGCAATACTATCATTTACGGTCTACGCGCTCTTGAAGAGCTATATTGACGAGTATAATACCGCCATACAGATATGTGGTGGAATATTTGTCGTTGTTGTGGGTATCTTCATCTTCTTCAAGAACCCTGTGCCGCAGATTCGCAAAAACCGCACGGGCACGTCGCACCTGTGGCAGGACTTCGGCTCTATGTTTGGCTTCACGATGGCAAACTTTGTGGTCATCATCCCCTATATCTTGGCATTCTTCACAATGTTTAATATTGAGCTTTCGGATAGCGTTGCGCATACCGAGAGTGTTGAGGTAGTAGTGCCACAGATGGTCGCAGATGGCGATATGCAGATAGAGGATATGGGGTATGAGACAGGTGTTGTCAATGGCTCAACAGCCTCTGCGGTAGCACCCTCGAGGATTGGTGGTATGATGCGTAACTCGCTTATCATTATGGGCTTCTTGCTTGGTGCTGTCACCTGGTGGGCTACGCTGACATTTGTCATAAGCCTATTCCGTCGTGGATTTCGTCCCCGCCATATGCTCACGATAAATCGTATTGCGGGCGTTGTCATTGGTGCGCTTGGACTTTACACACTTCTTTCGGTATTAATAGAGTAAAATAATGGATTCTAAAAAGATAATAATAGCCATCGATGGTCACTCATCGTGCGGCAAGAGTACGTTTGCCAAGAGCATAGCTGCTCGTCTTGGCTACATCTTCATCGACACTGGTGCTATGTATCGTGCCGTCACGCTCTATGCGTTGGAGCACGGAGCCATTAACTCGGGCATCGTTGACGAGGAGCGCGTGGTGTCAATGTTGAATGATATAAACATTGACTTTCGTTTCAACCCGCAGCGCGATGCCAGCGATATTTATGTCAATGGCGACCTTGTTGAGGGTAAGATACGCGCTATCGAGGTGAGCAACTGCGTGAGTGCTGTCAGCTCTATAGGCGATGTACGCTCAAAGCTCGTTGCTATGCAGCAGCAGATGGGCAAGAAGCGCGGTGTGGTGATGGATGGTCGTGATATAGGCACTGTTGTCTTCCCCGAGGCTGAGCTTAAGATATATATGACTGCCGATGCTATGGTGCGTGCCGAGCGTCGTTATAAGGAGCTTACTGCCAAGGGCGATAAGGTAACACTCGAAGAGATTTACGAGAATGTAGTGTCGCGCGATAAGGCGGATATGACACGTGCTATATCGCCGTTGCGCAAGGCTGACGATGCCATCGTGCTTGACAACTCCTCTATGACCGTTGACGAGCAGATGGTGTGGTTTATGGAGCGTTTCAATGAGGTTATAAGCGGCAAGTAGTCTGTTATGCGTGTAGTGATTGACGAAAATTCTGGTTTCTGCTTCGGTGTGGTGCGTGCCATTGGCGAGGCAGAGGCGGCATTGGAGCGTGTCGGCGAGGTATACTCGTTGGGGGATATTGTCCATAACCGCGTCGAGGTGCAACGCCTTGAGGAGCGTGGTCTACGCACTGTGAAGCACGATGATATGCCTACGCTCGGTGGGCGCACGCTGCTCATACGTGCACACGGCGAGCCCCCTATGACATATAGCCGTGCCGAGGAGCTTGGTATAACCATTATTGATGCCACTTGCCCTGTTGTGGCGCGCCTACAGCGTCGCGTGCGTGATGCCTATCGTCGTATGCAGGAGGTGGGTGGTAGCGTTGTGTTGCTCGGAAAACGTGGTCACGCCGAGGTGGTAGGTCTTACGGGTCAGGTGGGCGACGATGTCATCGTTGTCGAGAAGGAGGCCGACCTTGATGGCGTTGACTTCTCACGTCCGATATATTTCCTGTCGCAGACGACACAATCCATTGAGCTGTTTCGTCATCTTGGTAGTGTCATAATGGAGCGCACAGAGTGTGCCGACAAGGTTACGCTCGACGATACAATATGCCGTCGTGTGGCGGGCAGAGAGCAGCACCTTATAACCTTCTCACAGAGTGTTGACGTTGTGGTCTTTGTGTGTGGTCGCAAGTCCTCAAATGGGCGTGTACTCTATGATGTATGCCGCCGCGCAAATAATAACTCATATAATATCGAGGAGGCCTCGGAGCTGTGTGGCGAGTGGTTTGAGGGTGTCACAAGTGTCGGTATCTGCGGTGCTACCTCTACACCGCGCTGGCTTATGGAGGATGTCGCCGAGGCGGTACGTCGCATTGTGCCTGGTGGTAGTGTTGAGGAATAGTTGTTGTAAATAATTTGAGATATGAAATACGTTGTTAGATCGCTGAAATATTTGGTGTTTTTGTGCGTTTTATATGTAGCCTTGGTGTGGCTGATGTATGCTGTAGGCTCTGCGCCGCAGGTTAGCCCGTGGTTGCAGATTGAGGCGCAGCTGCAGTCGGATAGAGGTGTGTGGATGGTTGTTGCCTTTGTTGTGCTGGCGGCACTCTACCCACTGTTTGGCTTTATGCGAGGTAGGGTTGATGGCATAAATTTTAATGAGGACAGTGTGCGCCTTATCAATGCTATGCAGGTTCACGGCTTTCGTCTTGATGAGGAGCGTGATGGCGTGCGTCTCTTCCGTGCTGACACCTTTTTGCGCCGTGCAATGCTTATGTGGGAGGATCGTATCGAGGTGCGTCCCACAGCAACGGGTGTTGAACTATATGGCTTGCGACGCACGGTTGCTCGCGTTATGTTTCAGCTTAAGGCGTATGTACATAATAGCCGTTTCGAGTAGAGGATGAGAGGTTTTAAAGATATATCGAGCTTTGTGCGTGGTGTGGTTGCTGTGGCAGCTATGCTATTTAGCTCCGTTATGCTTTATGCACAAGAGCCTGGGCGCACTGATGCCGATTTTGAGTTGGGGCGAGCTACCGAGATTCTCGCAAATATTATGCGCGAGTTTGATACGGGCTATGTCGACGAGGTGTCGGTGGATGTGCTCCTTGAGAACGCATCTGCGGGTCTTGTCGTTGCGACAGACCCCTACTCGGAGTACCTCTCGGAGAAGAGTATGGAGGAGTTTGAGGTGCTCACAACGGGTAAGTATGGTGGCGTAGGCTCGCTCATACGTAAGCGTGGCGATTATGTAATCTTTGCCCAGCCTTATAAGGGCTCGCCCGCAGATGTTGGTGGTGTAAAGATAGGCGACAAGATATTGGCTATCAATGGCGAGGATATGAAGGGGGTAGATGTTGCAGCCATCAGTTCGCGCCTTAAGGGTGACCCTGAGACAGATGTTACGGTTGTCGTTGAGCGTAATATTGATGCCTCACGTGACACGCTTACACTCAAGCGTCGTCGTATATCTATGCCGAGTGTCTCTTACGCAGGTGTGTTGCGCGATGGTGTTGGCTATATAAGCCACAACGATTTTATCGAGGGTAGCTACGATGAGGTGCGTCACGCACTTGAGGCTATGATGGCGCAGGACTCGTTACGTGGTCTTATCCTCGACTATCGCTCAAATGGCGGCGGTGTTATGCAGGAGGCTGTAAACATCGTGTCGCTCTTTGTGCCTCGTGACCAGAGGGTGGTCTCTATTATGGGACGTGACTCGTCGTCGTTGAAACACTACGTAACCAAGTATGCTCCGCTTGCCGAAAGCCTACCTATCGTGGTGCTCGTTAATGGCTCATCGGCATCAGCTTCGGAGATATTGGCGGGAGCCTTGCAGGATATGGATAGAGGTGTTGTTATGGGTCAGCGCACCTATGGCAAGGGTCTTGTGCAGGGTACGCGCCACGTAGGCTATAACACCTTTCTAAAGTATACCACAGCGAAGTATTACATCCCTTCGGGACGCTGTATACAGGCTGTAAACTACTCAAAGCGACGTGTAGATGGTAGTGTCGAGTCTGTGCCTGACTCACTTATCAAGGAGTATCGTACGCGAGGTGGTCGTTTAGTGTATGATGGTGGCGGCATTGTCCCCGATGTAAAGCACGAGCCGCAATATGTTAGCCGTTTTGCAGTGACGCTATACACAATGGGATATATGGAGGATTGGGCTGATGAGTATATGCGTCGCCACGCAGGCGAGGATTTTGACCTTCGCACATTCTCAATTACGGATGCTGACTATGCCGACTTCGTTGAGTTCATCCGAGATAAGGAGGTGCCATACGAGTCGGAGACACGTCGTGCGCTTAAGGCCTTGGAGCGCGCTTTGGAAAATGACCTCTACGACGAGCATCTTGGCGAGGCTTTGGAGGGTATCAAGGCGCAGGTCAAGGATGATAAGATGTCTAATATGGAGACCTATCGTCGTGAGATTATTGATGCTCTTAACACCGAAATTGTCTTGCGCTATGCCTACCGTGAGGGTGCTATCGAGTACTCCGCACTGCGTGACGAAGAGGTTGAGGCCGCCATAGAGCTGCTTCTCAATGGCGAGGAGTATAATCGCATCCTTCGTGAGCAAGACCTCGATATGCACTAATAGCTAAACGTCGCCCCAAAGTAATGAAGTTTCCGCGTATTAACATATCGTCAAAGTTTACATCGCACCGTCACACCATCGTTATAGTGGTGGGACTGGCTCTTGCTGCGTTGTCGGTGTACTATACGTGGTCTGTATCGACCAATATGAAACACGAGGACGAGGCTGCCATAGAGCAGTTGCGTCGTGATGAGCGTAACGCTGTCGAGATGTGGGAGGATATCTTGCGTTCTACAAACATCGGAGGACAGATGGTATATAACCCCGAGCTGCTCAATAAGCTCGCCGAGCATACCAACGTGCCGCTTATCATTGCCGATGAACGTCTTAATGTGCTTGTGACCAATCTACCGTCCGAGGTTGTCGACAATGCCGAGATGCTGCGTAGCGAGATTATGCGTATGAGCGAGAATAATAAGCCTATCTCGGTGTCATACGGCATTATGCACCGCACGACGCTCACCATATACTACGGTATGACCGACTACTCTGGTCTGGTGTCGAGCGCACATAGTCAGGCACTTGCGCTGTTCCCTTATGTGCAGCTTGTTATCATCATCATCTTTGCAATCTTTGCCTATATCGCCTTCTCGTCAACCAAGCAGAATGAGCAGAACCGCGTGTGGGTAGGCTTGGCAAAGGAGACGGCACACCAGCTCGGTACGCCTACATCGTCGTTGCTCGGCTGGGTGGAGTATCTGCGTGAGCAGCCTGTCGACCAGATGGCTGTTGAGGAGATGTCGAAGGACTTGGCGCATCTTATGAAGATTGTTGACCGCTTCTCGAAGATTGGCTCCGAGACACAGCTTACGATGATGAATATAAACGAGGTTGTGGGCGATACGGTGATGTACTTCCACCGTCGTGTACCCCGTAACGTCACACTAACATATAACGGACTGGCTATGGCACCGATACGTGCCGATATTAATGCGGCACTATTCGAGTGGGTCATAGAAAACCTTATGAAGAACTCGCTCGACGCTATGCAGGGTCAGGGTGCTATTGATGTTGTTGTTGGCGAGAATGAAGATAGTGTCTTTGTTGAGGTGAGCGACACAGGTAAGGGCATTGCCAAGAGTAATTGGACGCGTATCTTTGAGCCAGGTTATACCACCAAGACAAGAGGCTGGGGTCTCGGTCTGTCGCTGTCACGACGCATCATCGAGGAGTACCATCGTGGCAAGATAGCCGTTGTGCGCTCCGAGATAGGTCTCGGCACGACAATACGTGTAACACTCAAACGCTGCGAAGAGGATGTATAACAGTGTGGAGACATATCAGGCTTTGGGCTATTATGTAGCTCGCCCTGCCACGGTCTATGGTCGTGACTCGGAGCTTATGTCGGGTGAGCCTATCTATGATGGTGGCTATCGCGAGGGTAGTGTTGATGCTATCTTTGGTGGCGATAGTCTGCTTGGTGTGATGTCGCAGCCCGATGTGCTTGAGCCATCGATGTCGGTAGGTGTTATCTACCAGTTGCTAATACTTATCAGCCTTATCGTCTATCTCACTATGCTGTTCCGCTCGTGGGGCTTCGTTGGCTCAATATGGAGTGGTGTTGTTGGCACAAACGGCGAGAGTCGTATGGCGGACGAGGGTGGTGAGCTGCCGTTAGCGCGCTTTAAGAATATGGCGAGTGTGTTGGGTATACTGCTCTTGGCACTTGTCGGCGTAAGGTTGGTTGACGGCATATTGCCCTATGACTCTGTGCTATATGCAGATAGCAGAGTACTCTATGCACCAGTGGTAGCACTGTTGCTGGTAGGTGCAATACTCGCGTGGCAATATGCACTGCATAAGATTGTGGAGTGGATAACACGCACAGATGCTGTGACCACGTTAGCTGCTATATTGCGTATGAACTTTGTGCGTATGGTTGTTGTGCTCTACCCGCTTATTGCCGTATGGTTGGTTGTTGCAGCAAGCGAGGTTCAAGCGTGGTCAATAACTCTTGCTATTTGCTTTGTTGTGTTGTTAATCATATATTTAAAAGATACTTTTTTATTCTTTGTTGGAAAAAATATTTCAATTTTGTATTGGTTTTTATACCTTTGCACCGCAATTTTGCTGCCTTTGAGCTTTTTGTATGCCATAGTACCTACTGCGGTAGGGTAGTTGGGTGTGGGGTAATGGGCTGATACTCAATGATGTGTAGACAGAAGATGCGCGTTATTACGCGATTAGGGCAATATAAATTAGATGTATTTTAAATAAATAATATACTATAAACTTTGAAAGTAAATAGGATTTTAGTGTCGCAGCCGCGTCCGGCTGTAATAGAAAAGTCGCCTTTTCACGAGTTCTCTGAAAAAAATGGGCTTACGGTAGATTATAAGCCACTTATGCGAGTGGTGGGTGTTACTCTTAAGGAGTTTCGTGCGCAGCGTACCGAGATATTGGATCATACCACTATGATCTTCACGTCGCGTACCACTATCGACAGCTTTTTCCATATCTGCGAGGAGGCGCGTATCACCGTTCCCGAGACTATGAAGTATATCTGCAACACCGAGGCTGTAGCCCTCTACTTGCAGAAGTACATCGTCTACCGCAAGCGTAAGATTGCCTTTGCTGATGGTACGTTCAACTCACTGTTGGAGCTTATCGTAAAGCATAAGGACGAGAAGTTTATGCTTGCTCTCACCGAGCCGTATAAGCCAGAGTTGCCCGAGACCTTATCGAAGCTCAAGCTCAAGTGCGACCCTGTGGTCTTTGCGCGCACGGTATCTGCCGATATGTCTGACCTCAAGCCCGAGGAGTACGACATCATTGCACTATACTCACCGTCGGATGTCAAGGCACTTGTCGAGAATTTCGATGTTGCCAAACTTCCAGTTGTTGCCACCTTTGGTGAGGCAACGTTGCGCTCGGCTATTGATGCAGGCTTGAAGGTTAAGGCATCTGCGCCCTCTCCCGAGGCACCGTCAATGGTTAAGGCTCTCGATATATACTGCAAGAAGATTGCCGAGGGTGTTGCTATTGGCGATGTTGAGCTTAAGGAGAACCTTGAGAAGGAGGAGTTTATCCGTAGTCAGCAGACCAAGCTCCAGAAGAAGACACGTACACGTACAGTTAAGAAGAACCAGTAACGGATGATATCGTGCTCGTTGCCATCCACCGAGCGACTCAAGTCGCTGACGGCAGTACGTCGCCTCTTTGCTGATGGCGAGACGGGCTTTGTGTATCCTTTCCGATATATCGTCTATACCGAGAAGAGTACCTCGCCAAGTGTTGAGGTGCTCTTCTCTGTTCCTAAACGCTATCATAAGCGAGCCAATCGCCGCAACCTACTGCGTCGCCGCACCAAGGAGGCATACCGCCTTCAGAAGAGTGGGCTGCACGAGGCACTTGCAGGCAAGGGTGTGGCAATGGATATCGCCTTTGTCTACTCTGCCAAGGAGGTACTACCCTATAAAACTATTAGCTATGCCGTGCGCCGCATTCTTCAAGAGGTTGCAGAGCGCAGTTAAGCGACTCGTCGCCCTCCCCTTTATACTTTTGGTGCGCTTCTATCAGGTGTGTATCTCACCTCTTAAGCCCCCTTCGTGCCGCTTCACCCCCACCTGCTCGCAGTATGCCATCGAGGCGTTGCGCAAGCACGGTGCTATTAAGGGCTTGTACCTTACGGTGCGCCGCCTTTTGCGCTGCCATCCGTGGGGCGGCTCTGGCTATGACCCTGTGCCGTAGGAGCCGTTGTGCCTGTATAAGTGTTGCATAATATAACCCAACAACCACCTTGCGTTGTTGGGTGTTTTTGTGTTGTGCGACACATAATTTTACTAATCATATTATTTTTCTATCCATTATATGCACTCTTTTATAAAAAATGTACTATCTTTACACCAAAGAGAGGTGCAATGGGTGGCAAGTGTAACATATCATCAACGGTGGAGGTGCTGCTAATCAGTGTAATGGTCATTGTGGCTGTTGTGCCGCAGTGGCTGTTGGGTGACTTCCCCGTAGAGCTGTTTGGTGCGCCACTTAATATCATTGTTCTGTTGCTGTGTATGGTCTGTACCGTAGAGCTGTACCGCAGACGCGCTACGAGCCGCCTTGCGCAGTACCTCTTGTCAATGCGTGCTACGTGGCTGTCGCTATTGCTTATGGTCGTTGTTGCCCTTGTACTTGGACTACAACGTGAGCCATCCTCTGAGTCGTGGGGCGTTGTAGTGGCAATGCTCTTTGTCTTGACGCACCTGCAAATGGTCATTATGCGTGGCTGGCGTAGTGCTGGTGGTGTAAGATGGCGATTTGTGCTGAACCACGTGGGCTTGTGGCTTGCTTTGGCAGCAGGCTACTATGGTGCTGCCGACCGTGAGCAGTTGCGCGTAGTGGTTGAGCGCGATGCTACGACATCGGTGGCCTACGATATGTCGGGCGTTATGCATACGGTGGAGTATGAGTTGCAACTGAAGGAGTTTACAGCATCATACTACGACAATGGTACGCCCTCGCACTTCGAGGCGCACGTAGCTGTTGATGGCGACGTTGTGCCGCTTAAGGTCAACCATCCCTATATGCTCACGTGGAGCGATACGCTCTATTTAGTGAGCTACGATAGCGATACTCCGTGCAAGTATTGTGTTGTGGAGCTTGTTAGTGAGCCGTGGCGATGGCTCACGATGTTGGGTATAGTGATGCTTATTGTGGGAGCTGTGCTTATGTTTTTGCGCGGGCCCCGAATGGCGACAACCGAAAAATACCGATGTGAGCGATGATGCTTGGTTGGAATATATTCCCCTATGTTGCGGGCGTAGTCTTCGCACTTGCGCTGCTGGGTGCTGTTGTGGCACTGCGCAGTCGTAATCGTAGCCGTGTGGCTATCATTATGTCGGTGTTGGCTGTTGTAGTTATGTCGGCATTTGTCGCTGCTCTATGGCTCACGCTTGAGCGTCCTCCGCTACGCACTATGGGCGAAACGCGCTTGTGGTACTCGCTGTTTTTGCTCTTGGCGGGAGTCTTTACATATATCAGGTGGTCGTATCGCTGGGTGTTGAGCTTCTCGACGCTTATGGCAACGGTCTTTATGACCATCAACATCCTGCGTCCCGAGCTACACGACCAGACGCTTATGCCAGCGTTGCAGAGTGTATGGTTTGTGCCGCACGTAACGGTATATATGTTCTCCTACGCGCTGCTCGGATGTGCCACACTGCTCTCGTTGTATGGTCTGGTGCGCCCGCGTGCCGATGTGGGCGAGGCTGTTGAGCGGCTTATTTATGGAGGTGTAGCCTTCTTTAGTGTAGGTATGCTCACAGGTGCTCTGTGGGCAAAGGAGGCGTGGGGTGCCTACTGGTCGTGGGATGCCAAGGAGGCGTGGGCGGCTGTCACGTGGGCTATCTACCTTATAGCACTCCACCTCGGCGCAGGTAGACGTAGGTTCTACCTGTGTGTTGTTCTTGGCTTTGTTGCGTTGCAGATGTGCTGGTGGGGTATTTCATACTTGCCCTCGGCAGCTGATAGCGTGCACGCCTATAATTAGCAACGTAGCTCGTAGTTATGCACCACACAAAAAGCTGATAGTGAATGATAGAGTAAATTATGTGTTAAACCCAAATAGATAAATTATGAAAAAGTTACTATGTTTGTCGAGTTTGTTGGCAGTTGCGGCACTTGTCTGCATTGCTTACCGCGTTGCCAATTATCCCCCTTCGGACGAGTTGCCCGTTGAGGAGCGTGTCTATGCTATCTTGGAGGATGGAGGCTGTATTAGCTGCCATACAACAAATGCCAAGTTGCCATTCTATGCCGACTTCCCCGTTGTTGGCGACCTCATTAAGGCTGATGTCGAGGAGGGCTATCGTGCGTATGATATCTCTGCGCTGATGACTGCCCTTAAGGGTGGTGTAGCCCCCAGACCCGTTGATGTGGCAAAGGTTGAGAAGGTGGCTATTGATAAGCGTATGCCCGCTGCGAAGTACTACCTTATGCACTGGGGTAGCCAGATGACAAACGATAAGCGCGACATCATCGTTGACTGGGCGCGCCAGTATCGCGTAGCCTACTATAACGATGGTCTTGAGGGTGAGCGCGCAGGTGAGCCTATACGTCCTATCGTCGCAAACTTCGATGTAGACACTCGTAAGGCAATCTTGGGATATAAACTCTATCACGACCCACGTCTCTCGGTGGATAACACCGTGTCGTGTGCTACGTGCCACGACTTGGCTACGGGTGGCGTTGACAACCACCAGTACTCTGATGGCGTTGAGGGTCGTATGGGTGGTGTAAATGCGCCTACCGTGTATAATGCTGTATATAACTTCGTTCAGTTCTGGGATGGTCGTGCCAAGACTCTTGCAGAGCAGGCAGCAGGCCCTCCGCTCAACCCTGTGGAGATGGCATCTACATCGTTTGATGAGATTATCGCCAAGCTCGCAGCTGACGAGGCGTTCAACCTTGCCTTTACGTCGGTATATCCTGACGGTCTGACCGAGGCGAACATTACCAATGCTATCGAGGAGTTTGAGCGCACGCTTATTACGCCTAACTCGGCTTTCGATAAGTGGCTGCTTGGTGACGATAGTGCTCTCACTGCAGAGGAGTTACGCGGCTATGAGCTCTTTAAGGAGCATAACTGCGCTACGTGCCACGTTGGCATCAACCTCGGTGGCGAGTCTTATGAGCTTATGGGTTTGCGTCGTCACTACTTCGAGGATCGTGGTTTGGAGCTTACCGAGGAGGATAACGGACGTTTCAAGCAGACAGGCGACGAGCGTGACCGTCACCGCTTCAAGGTTCCAGGCCTGCGCAACGTTGAGCTTACTTGGCCCTACTACCACGATGGCACACGCCTTACGCTCGAGGAGGCAATCCACGATATGGCTCTCTACCAGTGTGATGTGGAGCTTACCGAGGAGGAGAACGATGCTGTTGAGGCATTCCTGCGCTCACTAACTGGCGAGTTTGCGGGTGTTAAGCTTACCAATAGCAATGAGTATGGCGTTGTCAACGTTCACGATGACGACGACCACGACCACGACCACGAGTAGTGACGTTGAGTATATAGAGGAGGGAGGTAGCCGCTAATGTTGTGCGGTGCTCCCTCCTCTTGTTTTAGATATTTTATGTAGAGATAGTTTGCCGTGCGTAAGATTGTTGTTGCATCCGACTCATTTAAGGGCTCTTTGTCGTCACGCGAGGTTGCCGTAGCCTTTGCCGAGGGGTGGGGTAGCGTTATGCCAGACTGCGAGGTGCGAGGTGTTGCTATTGCTGACGGTGGCGAGGGTAGCGTTGAGGCCCTTGTCGATACCCTCGGTGGTGAGTATGTTACGGTCGCTGTTGCCGACCCATTGGGGCGACCTGTCGAGGCGCGCTATGGTGTCGTTGCGGGCGATATTGCCATTATCGAGATGTCGTCGGCGAGTGGTCTAACGCTTTTAGCGCACAATGAGCGTAACCCTATGCTCACATCTACATACGGCACGGGCGAGCTTATTGCCGATGCATTGAGGCGCGGTTGTCGTCGATTGCGTATATGTATCGGTGGCAGTGCTACCAACGATGGTGGTATGGGTATGTTGCGCGCACTCGGCTTTAGGCTGTTAGATGCCGAGGGCCGTGAGCTACTTGGACGAGGTTGTGACCTTGTGCGGCTTGCACAGATTGATGATAGTGGGATGCTTTCCACGCTGCGTGATACCGAGATTGTTGTTGCGTGCGATGTCGATAATGTGCTCTATGGCGAGCAGGGTGCCGCTGCGGTGTATGCTCCGCAGAAGGGGGCAGATGGTGCTATGGTTGAGTTGCTCGATAGGGGCTTACGTAACTATGCTGATGTAGTAGCGCGATATTGTTGCCGCGATGTGTCGATGGTGTCGGGTGCTGGTGCAGCTGGTGGTATGGGCGCAGGGTTTATGGCTGTGCTTGGTGCGCGCCTTGAGCGTGGCGTGGAGATGATACTCGGTGCTATGGACTTCGATGGCATTATTGCTGGTTGCGACCTTGTTGTTACGGGCGAGGGGCGCATCGACAGCCAGACGGTTATGGGTAAGGCTCCGTCTGGTGTGCTGCGCGCAGCAATGCGACAGGGTATAGATGTCGTAGCTATTGGTGGTAGCGTTGCCTGGTGCGAGGCTCTGCGTGATAGCGGCTTTAAACGTATATATGCTATTGCCGACCCGAGCAGACCTCTCGAAGAACTTATGCGATGCGATATTGCGCGCGAAAATGTCCGAAATACTGCTGCGTGCATTGCCCGACAGATGTCCGCGATGCTATAAATAAATATCGAGTAGGTGGCGAAGTGCGAAGTATGAGTGGTTATGGCATAAAAGTAAAGATGCGGTTACAACTGCTTGTAACCGCATCTTTTGTGTTGTGGACCCAGAGGGGCATGATCCCACGACCTTCGGATTATGAGTCCGCTGCTCTAACCAACTGAGCTATGGGTCCAACGAATTTCGATGTTCGTGGGTGCAAAGATAGTAAAAATTTACAATCTACAATTCAATAATCATAATTTTTTTGCTGTCGAGGGCAAACATCGCTCCATAGCGGCAGTTACACGATGAATAATAACCTAAATTATGGTGCTGAAAAGTGGGTGTTACCCTTTTACTTTTCAATTTTTTGACTATCTTTGTATTATTGTTTTCGATATTGAGTCGCTAAATTAGATAAAACCTTAATATATGAAGAAAACCTTTACCCGATTGATGGCTGCGCCGAGCGCGGCAATTACAAAGATGCTGTGTGTTGTAGCGGTGTTGCTTGGTTGTGGCAGCGTAAGTGCGCAGCAGGGCTATGACGAGTGTAACGAGCTCTTTAAGCTGGGCGTCGAGGCACGTTTCGACTATCTCAATGAGGCTCTTAATGGCGATAAGATTGATGCTGCGTCAGGCTTCAAGGTGCGCTACTTTAATCTGCGTATCGACGGACAGATTACCCAGAAGTTTACCTACTCGTGGCGTCAGCGTTTTAATCGTGTTAACAGTTTGTCGGACTTTGCTCACAATACCGACTGGCTGCACTTGACATATCGCCCGACAAAAAATTGGGCAATCTCGGCAGGTAAGCAGGTCGTGATGATTGGTGGCTGGGAGTATGACCGCGCACCTATTGATCTCTACTTCTGCTCGGAGTATTGGAATAATGTAGCGTGCTATCAGCTTGGTGCAAGCGTTGCATTTACCACAAACAAGGGCAACGACACCCTTACGTTCCAGTTCTGCCAGAGTCCTTATGATAGTCGTGAGACGGACTACTACGCCTATAACCTCTATTGGTCGGGTTCACACGGCTGCTATACAGCTCTGCACTCACTTAACTTCTCGCAGTATGCCCCTGGCAAGTATGATGCCTACGTGGTACTCGGTAATCAGTTTAAGTTTGGCGATGCAAAGCTCCAGATAGACCTTATGAATCGTGGTGTGAGTGCGAAAGAGTTGTTGTTTGAGAACTTCTCTATTATGGGAGAGTTCTCATACCTCGTTGCCGAGCGTGTAAACATCTTTGCAAAGGCTACCTACGATAAGGTAGGTAGTGGCTATCCTGCGGGCTTGTTCCTCTATCCTGGTACAGAGATGACTCGTGTAGGTGGTGGCGTTGAGTATTATCCATTGGGCGGTAGAGGTAACCGCGATATACGTCTGCACGCAGCTTATGCCTACAATATCGGTAATAATACTAATCCAGCTGGTACTGCTCTCGATGGTGGCTCATACCTCACTGTGGGTCTTACTTGGCGTATTGATATGATGTCTGCGGCCCAGAAACTTATCAACAAGATTATAGATAAGCGCGAGGCAAAGATGTAATGAGCGAAATGTATAAATCAGTAATAATTTAGATATATGGAGAAGCAAAACAGATTTAAGAAGTATTTACCAGGTATCTTCTGCCTTCTTATTGTGGTAGGCATCTTTGGCGGTATCGGCTCTGTTATGGGTCTGCCGAATATGCTCAATACCATTATGAAGACAGCGCACGACTTGCTGCTAAATACCGTATTCTACCTTATGGCAATCTGTGTTATCACAGGTGCGCTTGGTGCAATCTTTGTTGAGTTTGGTGTGGTTAGCCTTTTGGAGCGCATCTTGCGTCCGCTGATGAAGCCCCTCTTCAACCTCCCTGGTGTAGCATCACTCGGTGCCGTTATGACCTTCCTTTCGGATAATCCCGCTATTATCTCGCTTGCGAAGGATAAGCGTTTCAGCACCTACTTCAAGAAGTACCAGTTTATCTCGCTCACCAACTTCGGTACAGCCTTCGGTATGGGTCTTCTTGTTATCGTCTTTATGATTTCGCAGGGTTTCTTTGTTGAGCCCTTTATTGGTTTGATTGGTGCTGTTATCGGCTGTATCGTATCTACTCGTATGATGCAGTACTTTGTTCGCAAGAACTATCCTAACTTTGTTGAGGAGGATGCCGCTGTTCTCGATGCTGGCGATATGCAGGAGCAGGAGGCCGTCAAGGAGACCTCTATGTTTACGCGTATCCTCAATGCCCTGCTCGATGGTGGTAAGGGTGGTGTCGACGTTGGTATGTCCATCATCCCTGGCGTGTTGATTATCTCAACATTTGTTATGATTCTCACCTTCACAACTGGTGAAAATGGTGTCTATGACGGTGCTGCTTATGAGGGTGTGGGCTTCTTGCCGTGGCTCTTTGGTCAGATCAACTTCCTCTTCGACTGGCTCTTCGGCTTCGAGCATCCCGCGCTTATGGCATTCCCCATCACAGCTCTTGGTGCTGTAGGTGCTGCCCTCGGTCTTATCCCTGGCTTTATTCAGGAGGGCTGGGTTGATGGTAATGCTATCGCAGTGTTCACCGCTATTGGTATGTGTTGGAGTGGTTACTTGAGCACACATACTGCTATGCTCGATGCTCTTGGCTACCGTAAGCTCACCTCAAAGGCTATCCTCTCTCACACTATTGGTGGTCTTGTTGCGGCTATTTCAGCGCACTGGTTGTTTGTGCTATATGCACTTGTCTTTGGTACGCCCGCAACATTTGATGGTGGTGCAGATCGTTATAGCACTGTTAGCAATACTCCCGTTATCATTGAGTTCGTTAGCGAGAACCAGGTGCGTGTTGGTGACCGTGTCTTTACCGATGAGGCTGGTGATACTCCCGAAGAGGATGGCTCGTTGGCACGCGTTATCGAGGGAATGTTGCTCACAAATCACGAGACAATAAACGTGGCTGACGGCGTTAAGATTGATGCTGCTGGCTTCATCGCTGCTGATAAGCTTCCAGCGGAGACTCGTGAGAGCCTTATGAAGGAGGTGCAGGCGGGCTTCGATATGTATCGCAACCGTATTTCAGAGAAGATGTATGGTTGCCCATTGGAGGAGCTGACACCCGAGCAGCTTGCCGAGCTCGATGAGTCTATACCGTTTAAGTTCGAGCAGAAAGATCCTCTTGCTGTTGAGGAGGAGTTCGCCGCAGACGAATCTCCCATTGTCGAGACACCAGAGGCTGTTGATGTCGAGACTTCAACTGATGCAAACGATGTGACAGTTGCCGAGTAATTAGCTCTATTGATACCATCGCCCCGAGTGAAAGTTGTCGCTCGGGGCTTTTTTTATGCTTGTGGGAGTTTGAAGAGGTTGCTATGATGGTTATATATTGTATGTGCGCTATGTCCAGCGTCGACCCTTATATATATTATATATATAGGTATAGATGCGGTTTTTCAAAAAATCAAAGAATTTTGAAAATTTTTTAATAAAATATTTGGAGAATAAAAATAAAGCACTACCTTTGCACCCGCAATCAGAGATAAACAGTTCTCTGGGGGCGACAGGAGAAGGTTCTTAAAAATTTTTTGAAAAAAGTTTCCAAAAAATTTGGAGGTTTCAAAAAAGTGTTTTATCTTTGCACCCGCTTTCGCCTTTAAAACGGCGAGCAGGCAAAAAGGTTCTTAAAAATATTTTTTTGAAAAAAGTTTCCAAAAAATTTGGTGGTTTCAAAAATATGTTTTACCTTTGCACCGCTTTTCCGCTCTAAAAAATGAGCGACACGAAGTGGAAGTTCT
>JAFXHE010000020.1 GCA_017536555.1 Alistipes sp. | reverse complement strand
CAGAAGAGACTCGAGGAGGCACAGGCAGAGCGCGAGGCGTTGTTGAAGGAGGCTGCAGCCTTGCAGGCTGACTTGCAGGCGGCTGAACAGAGGGTAAATGACGCTACCAAGAGTGCCGACGAGACAAAGAAGATGGTCGATGACCTCAACCAGAAGATCGAGGATCAGGAGGTTAAGGAGCAGGAGGCACAGCAGGAGCCCGACCTCAACGCTATCATCAACAAGAACAAGGCTACAAAGCCCGTATTGGAGTAATGCGGATAACGCCTTAACGCAAAACATTTACAGAAACTAACAATTTAACAATTTAACAATTAAAATTTTACAACTATGAAACGTTTTACTGCTATTATGGTTGCTATCGCAGCAATGTTTATGGCATCTTGCGCAACTTACAATGATGTTGTTGTCACATACGAACAGCTTCCTTTGGACGCTTCATTCAAGCAGTTTAAGAAGGCTACCAAGACTAATCAGATTGAGATTCTCAACTATCTCGTAACTCGTGCTAATGAGGAGTACCTCAAGTGCAAGACTATCGACGACTTGTACAACGTTAAGGAGGGTCTTAATATGATTAAGTTCTACAACAATGAGGCAAAGCAGAAGTCAATCGCTGTGACAAATGCTATCCGCAAGCTCGACAGCGAGATTCTACAGACCGAGGCTATTTACAAGAATGAGTCTTACGTGGATGCTTCGAGAACCAACTATCAGAACAAGGGTCAGGAGGATTAATATTTAGACAACACAACTATTTGGCGGTGAGTGGCTACCACTCACCGCTTATTGAAACGAACAATAAAATATCGAGTAAACTATGAAGCGTTTTATTGCAATTATCATCGCCGCTGTGGCTATGTTTGCTTTCACAGAGAATGCTGCTGCACAGAGCCGCAATGATGTTGTTCTGTCGTACGACCAGATTGCTATGGATGCATCGTTCAACCAGTTTATGGAGGCTACCGCACAGAACCAGACAGAGATACTCAACTACCTCATTTCGTGTGCAAGAGAGGCATATTACAAGTGCAAGACTATTGAGGACTTGTACGAGGTTAAGGAGCAGCTCAACATCATCTCATTCTACAATGATAATGCTTATACCAAGTCTATCTCTGTAACAAGCGGCATCCGCAAACTTCGCAACGATATTATCCAAACCGAGGCAGAGTACAAGAATACCGTTGTTATCCAGACAGAGAAAAAACACTCTTACGAGAACAAAGGTCAGGAGTATTAATCTACATTCCAGGCGTTAATGCCTGATATACTCACAGTAAGAGGTGGCGTGATTGCCACCTTTTTTTGTGCTATATGTATTTCATTTTGAACTTTTTTTCATATATTTGCAAAAAATTATTGACACCCGTATCGACGATATGGGCGCGTAGCGTTTGTGTCAATCGGTTAAAAGTGAGAAATGACAAAAGAAATGGTCGTTAACAACAATATACAACTGCCTGACATCCAGTCGATTATCGAGGATAGTGAGCAAATCTTGTTAGATGGCGACACTATGTGTCGCGTAGATGATTGCTTCCGCTTTTTAGACTCCTTCGCAAAAGATAAGGTCATATATGGCATAAACACTGGTTTTGGTCCGATGGCCCAATGGCGTATTGACGACCAGCACCTTATGGAGTTGCAGTACAACATCATACGCAGCCACTCTGCTGGCGCAGGCGAGCCACTCCCCACGGTGTGCGTGCGTGCAGCGATGCTTGCCCGTCTGATGACCTTCCTGCAGGCACACTCTGGCGTAAACCGCGAGACCTGCGAACAGCTTGTAGAGTTCCTTAATCGTGGCATATACCCCGTAATACCGCAGCACGGTAGCGTAGGTGCAAGTGGCGACCTTGTGCAGCTTGCGCACATTGCTCTTGCACTTATCGGCGAGGGTGAGGTATTCTATAAGGGCGCACGTCGTAATACCGCCGATGTCTTCGCCGAGACGGGCATCAAACCTCTGAAGATGTATATCCGTGAGGGCTTGGCACTCACCAATGGTACGGCTGTAATGACGGGTATCGGCTTTGTCAACCTCTTCAACGCGAAGCGTCTTCTCGACCTATCAATAAAGGCATCGGTGCTGATGAACGAGATTGCATCATCGTATGACGACCTTATGTCGGAGACGTTAAACAGCACGAAGCACCACGCGGGACAGCAGATGGTAGCAGCCGCTATGCGCGAGATAGCCGCAGGCAGCAAGATGCTCCTAAAACGTGAGGTGGAGCTATACCATAAGCGTAACGAGAGCACCTTCACACACAAGGTGCAACCCTACTACTCGCTACGCTGCATACCCCAGATACTCGGCCCCGTATGGGATGCAATAGAGTGCGCAGAACGTGTACTTGTGAACGAGATAAACTCGGCTGACGACAACCCCATAGTTGACCCAGCGAGCCAGAGTGTCATCCACGGCGGCAACTTCCACGGTGACTATGTATCATTCGAGATGGATAAGCTCAAGATAGCTATCACCAAACTGACGATGCTCACCGAGCGACAGATGAACTACCTGTTGCACGACCGCATAAATGGCATACTACCTCCATTTGTGAACCTCGGCGTTCTCGGCTTGAACTACGGTATGCAGGCAGCAGCATTTACCGCTACGTCGACAACTGCGGAGTGTCAGACACTCTCCAACCCGATGTATGTACACTCTATACCCAACAACAACGACAACCAAGACATCGTGTCTATGGGCACCAACTCTGCACTTATCTGCAAGCACGTCATCGAGAACAGCTATCAGGTGATGGCTATACAGATGATGACATTGGTGCAGGCTGTGGACTGCCTGAAGATTGCCGACAGGCTGTCACCCGCGACACGCGCGCTATACGAGACAATACGCGGCATCGTCCCCACATTTATTGAGGATACACCCAAGTACATAGATATAGCCGCTGTAATAGAGCGACTTAAGAGATAAACGAACCCTACGAGAGATGAACGAGACAAGATATGCACTAATAACAGGAGCGAGCCGCGGAATAGGACGCGCCATAGCACTCAAGTTGGCAGCGCAGGGCTTCAGCGTGATTATCAACTACGCCTCAAACGAGGAGGCTGCACGCAAGACCCTCGACGACATCACAGCAAATGGAGGCAAGGCGGAGCTGCTCCCATTTGATGTAAGCGACAACAAGGCGACGGCTGCCGCCATAGAGTCTTGGCAGGCGCACCACGAAGGGGAGTATATCAGCGTTGTAGTGAACAATGCTGGCATACGCAAGGATAACCTTATGATGTGGATGCCCGAGGAGGAGTGGCACCGCGTATTGCGCATATCACTCGACGGCTTCTTCAACGTCACGCAGCCGCTACTTACGAGTATGCTTGTCAAGAAATGGGGACGCATCGTCAACATCGCATCGCTCTCTGGCATCAAGGGTATGCCAGGGCAGGCAAACTACTCGGCAGCAAAGGGTGGTCTTATCGCCGCTACAAAAGCTTTGGCACAGGAGGTAGCAAAGAAGCGTGTTACGGTGAATGCCGTAGCCCCAGGCTTTATCAAGAGCGATATGACTGCCGACCTAAATGAGGCAGAGCTGAAGAGGCTCATTCCTGCTGGTCGCTTCGGCGAGGCAGAGGAGGTGGCAGAGCTTGTGGCATTCCTTGTATCGGATGCCGCAGCATATATCACTGGAGAGGTAATATCAATAAACGGAGGAATTTATACCTGATATGTCACAGAGAGTGGTAATTACAGGAATGGGCATCTATTCCTGCATCGGAAAGAATAAAGAGGAGGTTTTACAGTCGCTATATGAGAGTCGATCAGGCATTGGCATCGACCCCGAGCGCAAGGAGTTAGGCTACCGCTCGTCGCTGTGTGGCATCTTGGAAAAGCCCAATTTGAAAGGCAAGTTAGATCGTCGCCAGAGGTTATGCCTATCGGAACACGGTCAGTATGCCTATCTCGCCACAGTCGAGGCATTGGCACAGGCGGGCATAGATAGCGACTTTTTGCAAAACAACGAGGTGGGCATCCTCTACGGCAACGATAGTAGTGCCGAGGCTGTCATCAGTGGTGTCGACATCATTCGTGAGAAGCATAGCACAGCACTTGTAGGCTCGGGCAACATCTTCCAGTCGATGAACTCGACAATTACGATGAACCTATCGACAATATTCAACCTGCGCGGCATCAACTTCACAATATCGGGAGCTTGTGCCAGTGGCTCGCACGCGATAGGTATGGGCTATATGCTTATCAAGCAGGGATTGCAGAAGTGTGTGATATGCGGAGGAGCAGAGGAGGTTAACAAGTACTCGGTGGGTAACTTCGACACGCTCAACGCCTTCTCAATACGCGAGGATGAGCCAACAAAGGCATCTCGCCCGTTTGACAAGAATCGTGATGGCTTGGTGCCGAGTGGCGGTGCTGCGTCGGTCATCCTTGAGAGCTACGAGTCGGCAGTGCGACGTGGTGCTACTATACTCGGCGAGGTTATCGGCTACGGCTTCTCGTCGAATGGCGACCATATATCTGTGCCTAACGTGGATGGCCCAAAACGCTCGTTGCAGATGGCAATACGCGATGCTGGTGTTGACCTCGCAGAGATAAAATATGTCAACGCCCACGCAACATCGACACCTGTCGGCGACCTCAACGAGGCACGTGCCATAGCCGAGGTCTTTGGCGAGCATAAGCCCTATGTGGCATCGACAAAGTGTTTTACGGGTCACGAGATGTGGATGGCTGGAGCAAGCGAGGTGGTGTACTCAATGCTTATGATGCACAACAACTTTATCGCCGCCAACCTCAACTTTGAGGAGCCTGACGAGGCCTCTGTCAACATCAACATTCCAACACAGCGAGTTGACATCGAGTTTGATACGTTCTTAAGCAACTCATTTGGCTTTGGTGGCACCAACTCAACACTCGTTATAAGAAGAGTCAAATAGCCGCTATGAAGAGGAGGACTATACGCCCAAGAGTCGTATCGCAAAGTGTTTTTCATCGTTGGCAAAGCGATTAATAAAATTTAAAAAATAGAGCCCAATTTATGACAATTGAAGAGATTATTGAGAAAGCAACAGTAGTGCTTGCTGAAGAGTTTGAGATTGACGAGGCGGAGATCACACCCGAGGCCTCGCTGAAGGAGACGCTTGGCTTGGACAGCCTCGACCTTGTTGATATCGTTGTCCTCATCGAGCAGCACTTCGGCGTAACGCTCAAGGGCCCCGACTTCGTGGGCGTTGTCACATTCAAGGACTTCTACGAGTTGCTCAACAGCAAGATAAATGGCTGATAGCAAGAATAAGCAGTGGAGTGGCAAGTCACGAGGCGGACGTTTTGGACATCAATTCTTTGTCTACATCATCCGACTTCTCGGCATTCGCTGTGCCTACTGCTTTCTATCGCTCATTGTTATCTACTTTATTCCCTTTGCACCCAAAGCCACGAAGGCTATATGGCGATACCACCGCCGAGTACGCGGTGTGGGAGTAGCGGCGGCAGTCATTGAGCTGTATCGCCACTACTTTGTTTTTGGGCAGACGCTCATTGACAAGTGTGCTATGAAGTCTGGATTGGCATCACGCTATAACTATAAATTTGACAACTATGACCGCTTCCTTGAGATGATAAACAGCGGCGAAGGCGTGGTTATGATAGGTGCTCACGTAGGGTGCTGGGAGGCTGGAACGAGCTTCTTCGGCACGTATGGCAAGAGGATTAATATTGTGATGTTTGATGCCGAGCATAGGGCGATAAAGGAGGTTATCGAGGAGAGTGCAGTGCAGCACGACGACTTCAAGATAGTGGCCATAAACAGGGATCCTATTGAGGCAATGTTGCAGATAAAGATAGCCCTCAACAATGGCGAGTACGTGTGCTTCAACGGCGACAGATACCTCGACAGGCATAGTGCCGCTACGGTGGAGCTTATGCATAAGCCAGCGTTACTACCTACAGGACCATTTAGGATTGCGCTGAAGTGCCGCGTGCCTATTGTCTTCTACTACGCTATGCGAGAGAAGAGGCGCACGTATAAGTTTATCTTCGAGATGCCGACAATAGATCGGTCGACGACTGTGGATAGCCTCATACAACAATACATCGAATCATTGGAGCGTTTAATAACTAAATACCCGCGCCAGTGGTTCAACTTTTACGATTTCTGGAACACAAACAATGCATAAGATATGAAACTTACGCAACCACTCAAAGATGTCTACTGCAAGGAGCACCAGACTGCGCTTGAGGCACAACGCCTCGCACAGGAGATAGCCTTTGCACCGATGGTATTTCAGGTGTCGAGACTTATGGTTAAGTTCGGCATATTGGAGTACCTTTCGAATAACCATCGGGGCGTGACACAGAGAGATATTGTTGAGCACACTGGGCTCTCACAGTATGCTGTGCAGGTGCTGTTGGAGGCGTCGCTATCAATCGGCACGGTAAAGGTCAATGAGGATAAGTACACAATCTCAAAAGCGGGATGGTTTCTAATCAATGACCCTATGGCACGTGCTAATATGAACTTCAACCACGATGTCAACTACTTAGGACTCTTCCACCTGGAGGAGGCACTGCGCGAGGGACGTCCCGCAGGCTTGAAGGTCTTTGGCGAGTGGGATACAATATATGAGGGTCTGTCGAGCCTGCCCGAAGAGGTGCAGAAGAGCTGGTTCGGCTTCGACCACTTCTACTCCGACGAGTCTTTTGGCGAGGCTCTGAAGATTGTCTTTGACGATAAGCGCAAGGTGCGCCGTCTATTAGATGTTGGTGGCAACACGGGACGTTGGGCTATGCAGTGCGTAGGTTACAACAGCGAGGTGGAGGTTACCATAATGGATCTGCCGCAGCAGCTCGAGCTTATGCGACGTGCCACAGCAGGCAAGGAGGGTGCAGAGCGCATACACGGCTACGGCTGCAACCTGCTTGACCCAAGTGTCAAGTTCCCCACACCCGCCTATGATGCTATCTGGATGAGTCAATTCCTCGACTGCTTCTCCGAGGAGGAGGTAACGAGCATCTGTAGGCGTGCCGCAGAGTCTATGGACGAAGATTCGCGCCTCTACATTATGGAGACATTTTGGGATAGACAGCGATATGAGACTGCGGCATACTGCCTGACACTTACAAGCATCTACTTCACCGCTCTTGCCAATGGCAATAGCAAGATGTACCACTCGGACGATATGGCGCGCTGTGTAAATAATGCTGGTTTGGAGGTCGAAGAGATTATCGACAATCTGGGTATGGGGCACTCAATAATGATATGTAAGAGACGAAATGGATAACATACTGGAACTTATTCCGCAGAGAGCTCCTATTGTAATGGTAGATGAGTTCCTTGGCATTGAGGATAATATGTCGAGGACTCGTTTTACCGTATATAAGGAGAACATTTTTGTTGATGACGACACCCTCTCGGAGTGTGGTCTGATTGAGCATATTGCACAGTCGGCAGCAGCCCGCGTAGGCTACATCTTCAAGAGTCAAAATCAGCCTATACCCATCGGCTATATTGGCTCTGTCAACAACTTCACCATCACGGAGCATCCGCACGTGGGCGATACGATAACGACCAACGTGGAGGTGCTACAAGAGGTCTTTAATATAACACTTATCGAGGCACATTGCGTGGTTGATAATAGGGAGATCGCCACGTGCAGAATGAAGATATTTTTGGATAAAAATGAGGCGTAATCGAAAAATAGGCAGGAGTGAGCCAGCTTTGACAAACATCACACGTAGCACCGTGCGCTTTAGCGAGGTGGACTCAATGCGTGTCGTGTGGCACGGAGAGTATGTGCGCTACTTTGAGGATGGCCGTGAGAGCTTTGGTCGTGAGTACCCTGGTGTGGGCTATATGGACTTCTTCGACAATGGGCACACAGCACCCATCGTCGATTTGCAGTTGCAGTATATAACACCTCTTACGGTCAATGACGTAGCTGTGATTGAGACGCGCTTCATCGACACACCCGCAGCCAAACTGTGCTTTGAGTATGTCATTCGCCGCGAGAGCGACAATATGGTAGTGGCACGAGGCAGCTCGGTGCAGGTGTTTATAGATGCGGAGGGTAATATGTGCTTGAATAACCCCGAGTTTTTTGAAGAGTGGAAGAGACGATGGCTAACAAAGGAGTAGATATTTACATTGGAGCGACATCGCTCACAACGGCATTAGGCAACAAGCGCGCTACGTTAGATGGTATGCATCGTGGCGAGTGCGGTCTGCGCTTTAGCAACAGATACGCTATGTACGCAGGCGAAGTAGATGTAACACTCAAGGAGGGGTATACACGCTTCGAGTCGATGCTTATAGCTGAAATTGAGAGTGTTGTCCAGCAGTCTGGTATTACGCTGATGAGTGGCGACACACAGCTCATTATCTCTACCACAAAGGGAAATGTCGAGCTACTTGCCGATGACTGTGAGAATATCGCTGCACGCGCCTTTCTATATACCTCGGCAGAGGCTATAAGCGACTACTTCAATGCCGCTAATAGAGCCATCGTCATCTCTAACGCCTGCATATCTGGCGTATCGGCATTTGTTGTGGCACGCGAGAAGCTGTTGCGCGGTGAGTGTAAGCACGTCATCGTGGCGGGCGGTGATGCGCTGTGTGAGTTTATAACATCGGGCTTCGCATCTTTTAAGTCAATAAGTGCGCAGCCATGCCGTCCTTATGATGCAGCACGTGACGGTCTTACGCTTGGCGAGGCGGCAGGTGCAGTATTGCTGACGACAGACTACGTAAAGGCTGACGCGGCTCACATACTCCTCGCGGGAGGTGCTATCACAAACGATGCTAACCACATATCGGGGCCTTCGCGCACGGGAGATGGACTGTACTATGCCATTAGCGAGGCTATGCGCGAGGCGGGCGTAAGCAGCGAGGATGTCGGCTTTGTGAATACTCACGGCACGGCTACACGCTACAACGACGAGATGGAGAGTAAGGCTGTGGCCTGGGCACAACTTGACGGTAAGCCACTAAACAGCCTTAAAGGTCATATTGGTCACACGCTCGCTGCATCTGGCGTTGTGGAGACTATCTTATGCGTAGAGCAGCTAAAACAGGGTTATATCTTCGGCACAATGGGCTTTAGCGCGTCGGACACCCCGCACCAGCTTATGGTATCGGCTACGGAGCAGCACTTCGATAAGAGATGCTGTGTGAAGAGTGCCTCGGGCTTTGGCGGTTGCAACGCTGCCATAGTCCTCGATATGGAGTGTAGAGAGCGTGGCACGGTAGGCGACAAGAGAGCGTGGCGAGTTGCCGCAGAGTACACCCTGCCCCACGCAGAGCAACCCTTCGCAGAGTTTATACGCAGCGAGTTTAAGTCGCTCGACCAGAGCAATATGAAGTTTTATAAAATGAGCGATATGTGCAAAGCTCTATATGTCGCAGTGGAGCAGTTGCTGCGCATAGAGGACTTTGGCGATGTGCCTCCTACGCGTCGTGCCATAATACTTGCTAACCGCTCAGCATCGCTTGATACTGATGTAGCACATCAGCGCATTGTAAACCAGCACCTTGCTGAGGGGGCATCACCCGCGGTATTTGTCTACACGTTGGCAAATGTTGCAGCGGGCGAGATGTGCATACGACATAAGATACAGGGCGACAACACCTTTTTTATTGAGAACACTCACTCGGAGATGGTGCATCAGCAGGCACAACACCTTATAGAGAGTGGACGCGCCGATGCTGTGATATGCGGCTGGTGCGATCTACTTCAGGAGAGTTGGAACGTAGATATTAAACTATATAAAAATAATTAGATATGGAGCAGCTTATTCAGGAGTTAAAGGAGCATTTGATTGAAGAACTCAACTTGGAGGAGATTACCCCCGAAGATATCGACGCCGATGCGCCACTATTTGGCGAGGGTCTGGGTCTCGACTCAATTGACGCTCTTGAGATTATCTTGATTTTGGAGAAGTACTACGGCGTAAAACTCGCCAACTCGGCAGAGGCAAAGCCCGTATTCAGGTCGGTGCGCACCCTCGCGGAGTATATCTTGCAAAACCGTAAGTAGAGATGCGTATCGCAGTTACGGGAGTAGGCATTGTCACAGCACTCGGCATAGGTGTCGAGTGTAATATTGCGTCGATGCGTAGTGGGGTAAGTGGCATTTCGCCCGCTGCCACCATACTGCGTACAAGTAACCTGCTGCCCGTAGGCGAGCTAAAACTCACAAACGACACGTTGCACGACATCTGCGGCATACCTCGCCGCGAGCACCTATCACGCACGGCACTACTCGGCATTTTAGCCGTACGCGAGGCGCTAACAGATGCACGGGTAGACCCTACGCAGCGTGTAGGCTTGGTGTCATCGACATCGGTTGGCGGAATGGATCTGACGGAGCATTTCTACGCCGAGTATAACGACAACAACTCCGCAGGACGCTTACGCGACGTGCGTATGCACGACTGCGCGGCAAGCACAGATGCAATAGCCAGATACTGTGGCATCACGGGTTATCGGACAACCATCAGCACAGCCTGTTCGTCGGCTGCCAACGCCATAATCGCGGGCGCACGACTACTCAAGCACAACATCGTAGATAGCGTTGTTGTGGGAGGTAGCGATGCGTTGAGTGCCTTTACTCTCAATGGGTTCAAGTCGCTGATGATACTTGACGAAGGTGCGTGTCGCGCCTTTGATGCGAGCCGTGGCGGTCTCAACCTCGGCGAGGGTGCAGGATATATCGTCTTACAGCGTAGCGAGGATGTGGAGTCGTGCTACTGCCACCTCGCAGGATATGCCAACCGTAATGATGCCCACCACCAGACAGCGTCATCTCCTACGGGTAATGGTGCTTACTTGGCTATGAGCGAGGCGTTGTCAAGGGCTGGTATCACGCCCGCGAGAGTCCATTATGTGAATGCTCACGGCACGGGAACACCCAACAACGATGCTTCGGAGAGTGCGGCACTTGTACGCCTGTTTGGCGGAAACGTGCCTCCATTCAGCTCTACAAAGGGCTTTACAGGGCACACATTGGCTGCCGCAGGAGGCATAGAGGCGGTATTGTCGGTATTGTCTATCAAGCACGGATACATCTACCCCAACCTCAACTTTAAGAGACCAATTGCCGAGTATGGCCTGGTGCCAGAGCAAAGGTTTAGGGAGGATATAACCGTAGATTGTGTATTGACCAACTCGTTTGGCTTTGGCGGTAACTGTAGTTCGTTGCTATTTATACGATAGGATATGAGGTGCTATGTCGAGAGGGTGATAACCGAGAGTGATGTTCAGCGCGACATCAAGGAGCTGATAACCGATGCAGGTATGCGTCGACGTATGAGCCGTATCTTGAAGGTAGCTGTTAGCACAGCCATCGAGTGTATTGGGGGCAGGGAGAATATCGAGCAGCTACATGCTATTATCACAGCCACAGGCTTGGGCTGCCTTGCCGACAGTGAGCGTTTCTTGCGCAATATGGTCGTCGACAAGGAGCAGCTACTCAACCCTACACCATTCATACAGTCGACATTTAACACTATTGGCGGTCAGATAGCTCTGCTGGGACACAACCACTGCTATAACGTGACATACGTCAACCGCGGCCACAGCTTCGAGGATGCAATGTTAGATGCAATGATCTCTATCGCCGATGGTGATGCAAGTCGTGTGCTTGTAGGAGCCTTCGACGAGGAGACACCCACACAGCACCATATATTGGAGCGTATGGGAGCTTGGCGCAAGATGAGGAGTGGCGAGGGAGCCGTCTTTGCACTTCTTGACGCTTGCCAGAGTGACCGTAGCATAGCACAGGTGACACTCATTGAGTTCCCGCAGCAAAGCCTAACCGAGGAGGAGTGCTTTAAGAGATATGCCACGCGAGGCGATGCACAGCTGCTATATAACACCATATACCAGAGTGGCATCTACCCCACTGCCTCGGCACGCAGCTTTGCGGAGGCTGTGCGACGTGTAGAGTGTGGCATAGAGGAGGTTATCATATATAATGAGTTTTTGGGAGCAACACCCACCATATTGCGCGTAGAATGTGTTGGATAGCTATAATAGCGGTTGCGGGCATCACACTCTTTATGGTGTGGGCATCGGCAGATGTCGGCAGTGGCATCTACCTAAAGTCGCTATGCCGAGCAACCACACGCGACAAGGTTGTAGCTCTCACATTTGATGATGGCCCTCACGCAGAGCATACACCACGCGTGTTAGATGTCTTGAAGGAGCATAACACGCCTGCCACCTTCTTTGTTGTGGGCGGCAACGTCGAGAGAAACCCCGAGCTTGTTCGACGTATGGTCAACGAGGGACATATTGTCGCCAACCACACATACTCACACCGAGGCACTCTCCCTATTAGTAGCTATCGCAGGGTGTGTGCGGAGCTTAACAGGTGTAACGAGGCTATCGCAACAACAACTCGAAGACGTACAATGCTCTTTAGACCACCATTTGGTGTCACAAACCCCATAATAGGCAGGGCGGTACGCGAGTTAGGGCTACAAAGCATAGGCTGGAGCATCCGTTCACTCGACACCATAAGCCACAGATCGCGCGAAGAGGTGTGCCAGCGGGTAATAAGGCGGTTACGTGGTGGCGATATAATACTGCTGCACGACAGATGCGAGGATGCCGACAAGTTAGCACGTATGATTATTACACAGGCAACAAGCCAAGGATATAGATTTGTTTCGCTCGAAGAGCTTTTAAATGTTAAAGCGTATGAAGATTAAGTATATAATACTGCAGATTATGCTCTTTGTGGCTATCGTGGCACAGGCGCAGAGCGTAGACCTTACACAGCAGTTTCAAGGTGAGTTAAAGACAAAAAATAGGGATGTAACATCTATTGAGTGTCGCTTTGAGCAACTACGCGAAGTCTCCGTGCTTGCCGACGTGGCACGCAAAGAGGGCGACTTCTACTTTGTGCCACCCTGCAAGATGCTCCTTAAGTTCGACGACAGCGACTATATCAAGATGAACGACACACACTTCGCCATAAAGACCAAAGAGAGTGTCACCACCACGAAGATAGCCTCAAACCCTATGCTGCGAAACCTCAACGCGATACTTGCAGCGTGTATGGTGGGTAACTTCGACGTGATGACCCGAGGTTTTGATGTTAAGATATCAAGGAGTACGTCGGAGTGGGTGGTGACACTGACTCCACAGCGTGGCAAGGCTTCGGCAAAGATAGCGCGCATAGTGATACACTTTGCCTGCGGAGATATGTCGCTCAACAGCCTCAAGATGGAGGAGAGGTCTGGCGACGCAACAACATACTTGTTTACAGACAAGAGGTTTAACACAGCTATCGACAACAATATTTTTAATATTGCGGGGTAATATGCGTTTAGAGGGTAACTTTTACAACATACACAGCATCACACCAAGTGACAATGGCTGCTATGTGGTGCGAGTGGAGCTTGCAGCAGAGCATCCCATATATGCAGGACACTTCCCCGAGATGGCTGTTGTGCCTGGAGTATGCACACTGACCATAATACGCGAATGTTTAGCCCATATCGTGGGGCACGCTGTGACATTTACCACAATAAAGGAGTGTAAATATGTGGCGGTACTTCTGCCACACGAAGGGTTGACCATAACACTTGATTTAAAGCTAAACGACACACAACTCATCGCTTCTGTCACCCGCGATGAGGACTCTGCGACAGTGCTAAAACTTAAGGCTACAATATAATAATGAGCAGTGAGGCAATGACATACCGTGATAGGATGGCGGCTCTTGGATGCGTGGTGCTGATACCGACATACAACAATGCCGGCACATTAGCACAGGTTATCTCCGACGTCAAAGAGTATGCGTCGGATGTCATTGTTGTAAACGATGGCTCAACAGACAACACCGCCGAGATACTCACCGCAATAGAGGATATACGCATCATAAGCTACGCCGAGAACCGAGGTAAGGGCTATGCTCTGAAGTTGGGCTTGAGCAAGGCGTATGAGTGGGGCTACCGCTATGTTATAACCATCGACTCCGATGGTCAGCACTATGCCGACGACATCGCGGTATTTGTGGAGCGCATAGAGCAGTCGCCAGACACGCTGCTTATCGGTGCGCGCAACCTTACAGCAGATAATATGCCCTCGAAAAACAGCTTTGCCAACAAGTTCTCAAACTTTTGGTTTAAGATAGAGACGGGGCAGAGCCTCAGCGACACGCAGTCGGGATATAGACTCTATCCATTGGAGAAGTTGCAAAATATACGTCTCATAACGCGCCGCTATGAGTTTGAGGTGGAGATTATTGTGCGTGCTGCGTGGCGTGGCGTGAAGGTAGAGAATGTCCCCGTCAAGGTCTACTACGCCCCCGACGACAAGCGCGTGTCACACTTCAGACCGCTACGCGACTTCACACGCATAAGCCTGCTCAACAGTGTACTTGTGCTATACGCGCTATTGGTATACTATCCGTGGCGGTTTGTACGCTCGTTGACACCCGACAACATACATCACTTCATAGACAAACACATCACGCATAGTAGCGACTCCAATGCCAAGATGGCAGCAGCGATGGGCTTGGGCGTATTCTGCGGCATCGTGCCGCTGTGGGGCTACCAGATGATATTAGCGGGTGTCGTAGCCCACCTGCTACGCCTGAATAAGGTTGTGGCGATAGTATTCTCAAATGTCAGCATACCACCTATGATACCATTCATACTTTATGGCAGTATGGTGGCGGGGTCTATCACCCTTGGAATGGATAATATCTTCTCGCTTGACGACATCTCGTTTGAGAGTATAGGCTTGAGCCTAACTCAATATATTGTGGGTAGCTGCACACTTGCTACGGTGGCGGGCGTGGTGGTATGGCTTGTAGCGTTCACTGTAATGACACTATGTAAACGTAAAGCAGGTAATGAGTAGAGTTCTTATTCACATATACGACTGGTTTGAGGAGCATAAGAGGGTATTTTATGCTGTGCTGTTTGCCATTGTCGCGCTATGCGCCACTATGGCAACACAACTATCGTTTCAAGAGAACATAACAAACTTCTTTGACAGCGACGACAAGAAGAGCGCGACCTTCGACAATATTGAGGCTGCCGACAAGATTATAGTTATGCTCACGGGCGATGACCCTGATACGATAATCGCCTCTGCCGAAATATTTGAACGTGAGCTCGATGTGTTGCTCGAAAAGGAGCTTATAGGCTCTGTTACCGCATACGCCGATGAGGAGGTAATAACGCAGTGTACAGACTTTATATATGACCACCTGCCTATACTACTTACCGACAGCGACTATGAGCAGCTGCACCAGCGCATAACACCCGAGCACATAGAGTCGTCTGTTGCCAACGTATATTCGCTTATGACATCGCCCTCTGGTATGGTCATAGGCGACGTTGTGATGCAAGACCCTCTAAATATCGCCACACACCTTTTGCAGTACTTCGAGCAGTTCAACCCCGACCTGCAATATGAGATATATGAGGGTCGCCTCTTCACGCAAGACCTCTCGACGATGCTTATGTTCATCGAGCCGAGCTTCGGTATGGGCGACACGGGCAATAACGACAGTCTGCTAAGCGGCCTCGAGAGCGCAGAGCGCGTAGCCGAGCAAGATGGCGTGGAGGTGGAGTGCATAGGAGGCCCCATCTATGCTGTTCACAACGCTCGACAGATAAAGCGCGATACGGCAACGACGTTGAGTCTCGCACTTGTTGTCATTCTCGTTGTCATAGGCTTGTCGCTACGCAACAAGTGGTCGATACCCCTCATTATCATACCTCCAGGCTTTGGTATGCTCTTCGCGCTGGCTATGGTATGGCTTATACAGGGCGAGATATCTGCTATAGCCATCGGTGCTGGCACTGTGGTACTCGGCATATCGCTCAGCTACTCAATACACATAGTATCGCACCTAAACCATATATCATCACCCAAAGAGATAATAGAGGAGCTTACAGCACCCCTTACCATAGGCTGCTTCACAACGATAGGAGCCTTCGCGGCACTTATATTTACCTCCTCGTCGCTATTGCAGGATATGGGGCTATTTGCGGTATTCGCACTGATAGGAACGACTATATTCTGCCTTATCTTCCTGCCCCACTTCTTAAAGGTGTATAGCGCGACCACCAAGAGTCGACTGCTAATGGGCATCGAGCGCATTGCAAGTTACAAGTACGAGGGCAATAAGTGGGTGGTGCTTCCCATCATTGCCACAACTCTCGTTGCACTCTTCTTCTGGCAAGATGTTGAGTTTGACGATAATATGTCAAACATCAACTTTATGCCCGACCACGTGGCAGCAGCCGATGCACACTCCTCAAAGATATTTAGCGACAGCAGTAACGATGTCTACATTGTAACCAGCAACAGTGACCTCGATGCGCTTATAGCGGAGTATGACACCCTTGCAACACTGCTGAATGAGTATCACGAAGCGGGCAAGGTGGAGGATGTTGTAACAATACGCGACTTTGCCATATCACCCACCGAGCAGAGCCTGCGCCTTGAGCGTTGGCACAGCTTCTGGGCAGAGCACCGCGACAAGGTGATGTCACATATCGACATAGCAGCGCAACATCACGGCTTTCGTGAGGGTGCATTCAGTCGCTTTGAGGAGCTTATATCGCGCCAGTACGTCCCTTGCAACTACACAAGCGATGAGATTTCGGACACACCTATTATCAGCGAGTGGATAGGCACAAAGGAGGGCTCTTCACTGCTTTGCCGCATAAGCATCGCCGAGGAGCATAAGACGGAGCTATACACCAAAATAGAGCAGCTTAAAAACACAGCGGTAATCGACAGAGGCTACTTCTCGGCGAAGATGGTTGAAAACACCAGCAACGACCTCAACTACATACTCTTCGTGTCGTCGCTGATAGTATTCTTGGCTCTTCTAATCTCATACGGACGCCTTGAGCTTACGCTGCTAACATTTTTGCCAATGGCCATAAGCTGGGTTATAATACTCGGTATGATGGCACTCTTCGACATCAAGTTCAACATCGTAAATATCATCCTCGCCACATTTATCTTCGGTATTGGTGACGACTTCAGTATATTTATAATGGATGGTCTTCTGCAAGAGTATAAGAGTGGTAAGCAGGTGCTTGGAGCGCACAAGATGGCGATATTCTTCTCGGCATTTACCGCCATAGTAGGTATGGGCGTATTGATATTTGCGGAGCATCCCGCACTTAAGTCCATAGCACTAATCTCGATGCTTGGCTTGAGCGTGGTGGTGCTGGTGTCATACACCATACAGCCGATGTTGTTCCGTCTACTCGTAACCGCCAAGACACGTCGTGGCGGCTTCCCCTACACGCTGGGAAACATCTGTAATACGGTATTTTATCTATCCCTCTTCGTGGTAGGTTGCATCATTGTACAGCTATACATAATCATACTGCTGCTACTACCCATACGTAGAGCCACAAAGAAGGAGCAACTACATAAGCTACTATACCACTCCACACGCACCTTCCTAAAGAGTGCATTCATCGTCAAGATTGTGCGCCAAAACCCATATAATGAGAGATTTGAGAGACCTGCAGTGATTATATCAAACCACCAATCGTTGATAGATATCCTACTTATGCTCTCCACGACACCCAAGATTGTGATGGTTACAAATAGCTGGGTGTGGCGCTCTCCCATCTTCGGCTGGATAGTACGCTATGCCGACTTCCAGCACAATGCTGACGGCTACGAGACATTAGCAGAGAGGCTACGCGAACACGTCGATAGAGGCTACTCTGTCGTGGTCTTCCCCGAGGGCACACGCTCCGTAGACTGCACAGTACAGCGATTTAAGAAGGGGGCGTTCTATTTAGCACAGCTCCTCAAGGTGGATATATTGCCAATGGTGATTTATGGCACAGGTCACGTTGCATCAAAGCGGCAGGGATTGCAGATTAGACGTGGCACAATGGTCATACGCACAGAGAAGCGCATAGCGTATGGCGACAGCTCGTATGGTGCGACATATCAAGAGCAGGCTAAAAGTATTAGAAGATGGTATATCGCGGCTCTCGGCGAGCTTAATAGTGAGTACAGCCGCATCCGTGACCGCTACTTCCGCGATGCCATCATCAAGAACTACATATACAAGGGCCCCGTTTTGGAGTGGTATATGCGTGTGAAGTGCCGTCTTGATGGCTACTACGACCTATGGGATAGACTCATACCGTGTGATGCCACAATTACCGATGTGGGGTGCGGCTATGGACAGATGTCCTTTATGCTGGGTATACTCTCACACAAGCGACACATCGTTGGCATAGACTATGACAGCAACAAGATTGATGTGGCGCGCAACGCGCTGCTGTGCCACCACGCCGACGTGCGCTTTGAGTGTGGCGATATGCGCACAACGGCTCTCCCTGCATCAGATGTTATACTCTTCAACGACTCGTTACACTATATCGACAGTGATGCGCAGTTACAGGTGCTGACACGTGCCGTGAATGCACTCACCGACAGAGGGTTTATCATCGTGCGTGACGGTAATGCCTCGCAAGGTGAGCGACACAACAAGACAAGAATGACCGAGATATGGTCAACAAAGATTATGCGTTTTAACAAGACATCTGACGAACTACACTTTGTCGATGCCGAATGGATGGAACGTTTTGCACACGACAACGGTCTACAGATAGAGGTGCGCCAATGCGACGAAGATAGCTCACAGACAATATATCTGCTAACAAAATAGTGCTATGAAGGAGTATGATGTAATTGTGGCAGGTGGTGGCCTGGGTGGTCTTACGGCGGGTGTGATACTCGCCAAAGAGGGTATGAATGTCTGTGTTATAGAGCAACATAGCATCGTGGGAGGGTGCTTGCAGTCGTTCCGACGCGGCGACCATATTCTCGATACAGGTATGCACTATGTTGGTAGCCTCGACAAGGGGCAGACTATGCACCAATACTTCAAGTATATGGGTATCGTAGATAGGCTAAACCTCCAAAAGTTGGACGAGGAGGGCTTCGACTACTTCCACTTCAACGATGGCTCTACCTTCCGCCACGCTATGGGCTATGAACGTTTCATTGAGACGTTAGCGGCAGAGTATCCCGACGAGCGAGAGAACATCAAGAATGTATGTCGACTGATTAATCGTGTTGGCAGGACAATATCTCCAGAAGTGCTTCGTCGCGGCAAGATATCTGATGGCGGAATCGACTATATATCTATATCGGCATTCGAGCAGATAGCAAGACACATTAAGAGCGAGAGGTTGCAGCACGCTATGGCAGGCAACTGCAAGCTATATGCTGGCAATAAGCTCACTACATCGCTCTACGAGTATGGTATGATTACGCACTCAAATATTGAGGGCGCATACGCCTTCACGGATGGCTCACAGCAGCTTGCCGACCTACTCGCCGAGCAAATAAAGACGCACGGTGGCGAGGTGAGGCTAAATGCGAAACTTGCGAAGATACACCTCAACGCAAATCGCGTGGAGTCTGTGGAGTTGGCTTCGGGCGAGATGCTTCGTGCCAAGTGGGTAATATCGTCGCTACATCCATCCCAAACCTTTGCACTGCTGGAAAATAACACCACATATAAGAGGGCATTCTTCACACGCATCAACTCGCTGGAGAACACCTATGGTCTCTTCACGACATACCTCACATTGAAGCCCAATAGTGTGAGATATGTGAACCAAAACCACTATATGTTCAACGGCACAGATGCCTGGAGCACCACAGCCGACTACAAGGGGCATAACATCTCGTCGACACTGCTCTGTATGCAGCCCAACGCCAATAGCGAGTACACCAATGTTGTGACGCTGCTTACACCTATGTCACTGACACAGTGCCAAGATTGGGCAAATAGCCACGTGGGACAGCGCAGCAACGAGTATAGGGAGTTTAAGCAGAGCTTCAGCGAGGCGGTGATAGACTTTGTGAGTCAATACTACCCTACGCTGCGCGGCTCGATAGATAAGATATACACCGCGACACCGCTCACCTACCGCGACTACACGTCGACACCCGACGGCAGCGCATACGGCATACGAAAGGATTGTCGCAATCCACTGGTTACGATGATACCCACACGCACGAGAATAGCCAACCTGCTGCTTACAGGACAGAGTGTAAACATACACGGTTGCCTCGGCACCACGATAACCTCGGCATTGACCTGCGCCGAGATTGTGGGCACAGAGTATCTCGCCAAGAAGATTGGCAACGCATAATATACCTACTTACAGATAAAACGCCACACAAGATAACATTTGCAACAGAGCTATGATTAAGGATAGAGAACTACACTGGAAAGATGCCGCCACAATAAAGCGTTTTCAGGAGGCACGACTTAAGGAGACATTGAGCTATGTCGCCGAGCACTCGCCATTCTACAAGCGACTATTTGCAGAGCGTGGCATCGACCCCACATCAATAGAGAGCCTCGAGGAGTTGCAGCAGCTGCCCACAACAACAAAGCAGGAGCTACAGCTGCACAATGCCGACTTTTTGTGCGTCGAGCCCCGCGACATCATCGACTATGTAACAACGTCGGGTACTCTTGGCGAGCCTGTGACCATCGCCCTCACCGAGGGCGACTTGCAGCGTCTTGCCTACAACGAGGCGAGCTCGTTCACTATGGCAGGATGTACCAATGATGACATTATGCAGCTTATGACAACCATAGATCGCCGCTTTATGGCGGGTTTGGCATACTTTCTTGGTGCTCGTGAGTTAGGTAGCGGCGTTGTACGTGTTGGCAATGGCATACCCGAGCTACAGTGGGACACCATCAAGCGTGTGAAGTCCACAGCTTGTATGGTCGTACCCTCATTTCTTACCAAGTTAATCGAGTTTGCCGAAAAGAGTGGTATCGACTATAACACCTCGACACTTAAGCGCGCTATATGTATCGGTGAGGCATTGCGCACACCCGATGGCGCACTTACAACCTTGGGCAAGAAGATTAGTGAGAAGTGGTCGTCATTAGAGCTATACTCGACATACGCCTCAACAGAGATGCAGACATCGTTCACCGAGTGTGAGATGCACCAGGGAGGACATATCCCCGCAGACCTTATCATCGTAGAGCTCCTCGACGAAAACAATAACCCCGTGCCTGACGGCTGCCCAGGTGAGGTGACAATAACCACCATAGGTGTCGAGGCAATGCCCTTGGTACGCTTTAAGACTGGCGATATATGTATACGCACCACCACACCGTGTGCCTGTGGCAGAAACAGCGCACGCTTAAGCTCGGTTATAGGTCGCAAGGGTCAAATGATAAAGTTTAAGGGCACAACGATATATCCACCCGTGCTCTTCGATATCCTCGATAACATACCCGACGTGGAGAACTATATCGTCGAGGTCTTTACAAACTCTCTCGGCACCGACCAGATACAAATACGTATCGGCAGCAGCAACCACTCCGAGGCATTTATCAAGCAGATTAAGGATATATTCCGCTCGAAGGTGCGCGTAGCCCCCGACATACAGTTTGAGAGCGTGGAGCTTGTCGCTCGCTTACAGATGCCACCAATGAGCCGCAAGGTTGTAAAGTTCTTCGACCTACGCGGCAACGCATAACCCCCATCCCTCACAAAATAAAAACAGCGTTAGAGTGATTTCTAACGCTGTTTTGGTGAGGTCTGAAGCTAGTTTAATGTCAGGGGTGGGCTCGTACACATACAGACAAAAACAAAAACAGGCGACTACAACGTCGCCTGCTCTGCAAAAATCAGAGGTCTGAAGCGGATTCGAACCGCTGTACGAGGTTTTGCAGACCTCTGCCTAGCCACTCGGCCATCAGACCATAAACCGCGGGATTATCTCCCAATCGGAGTGCAAATATAGGTATTATTTCTTAAACTCCAAAATTTTAGCGAAAAATCGTCACTATTTTCTCCAATAGCCCCTACCAATCTAAACAACAATACGCCTCGGCACAACCTATTTCACAAATTAATACACTATTTCACACCCGCCATTTCGTGCGAACAGCATCAAATTTCGCATATAAACGTTGTTTATATGAGCATTTTAACTACCTTTGTAACGGTGTAAAGTGTGTAAACCGCAGACTTAAGTGTGTGCAGAGCGTGTAACTCGCGTACTTATAGATTGTTAGTAACACCAAAATTGAATTAATAATTAAAATTTAAATACAATGACAACTTCAACTACAAAGGAGCTACACCCCTACCTCGCGCCCGAGGTGGAGGTTATCGAGACTGCCGTTGAGCAGGGCTTTCAGAACTCTAACGAGGATCCTGTTTTAGACCCCGAGCAGGACTGGTAACGAAAACGAGTAATTTCGAAGAGAGAATTGCTATGAAACGCTTTCTATTTTTTGCAGTCGTTGCAACGTTGTTTGCAGCCTGCTCAAAGGATGCTCTCAACGAGCAGCAGGGCATCCAAAATATCGTCGACGAGGCACCCGCGACGCTTACCGTAGGTTTCGAGGACGATGAGACACGTATCCAGCTAAACGAGGAGCTTAAGACCGTCTGGACTAATGGCGACCTTGTATCTGTCTTCTACCACTCTAACGCCAACCAGCAGTGGCAGTACACAGGCGAGACTGGCGCACGCACAGCCGACCTTGAGTGTGTAGACGCTGGCGAAGATGGCGAGCAGATAACCAGAGTGGTTGTTCTCTACCCATACAACGAGAGCTACTTCTTTAATACAGAGACATTTAACGTGCAGACAACGCTACCTGCCGAGCAGACATATTTAGCTGATAGCTACGGTCTTGATGGCAATATTATGGTGTCGTCTGGCGAGTTTAACCAGTTTAAGCTAAAGACGGTATATGGCTGGCTTAAGTTGCAGCTTACGGGTAATGGCGAGAAGATTAAGTCTATCACAGTGCGCGGTAATAATGGTGAGCAGGTTGCGGGCGAGGCTTATATCAACACTACGGATGCCACAATGACATTGGCGGCAGATAAGCTTACAACAGACGATGATGGCGAGGTTTCGGGCTCACTTATCTTTGAGGATACCATCCTTAAGGAGGTTACGCTGAACTGTGTGGATGGTGTTACGCTTGGCGCAGAGGCTACAGCTTTCTATGTCGCGCTGCCTCCGCAGACCTTTACGAAGGGTATCACTGTGGAGATTAGCACTACCGATGGTGAGACAACGACCAAGTCAACCGATAATGAGGTCGTTATCGAGCGTAACCATATTAAGCCGATGAAGGCATTTGCGGCAAACCTTCCTGTCCCAGAGACTTGGAAGATATACTATACCGCAACCGCAAAGGTAGAGCCATACGATAAGACAGCGTTTGGTGCAACGTATGTGTCAAATGAGTGGAATAGCGAAACTAAAGAGGGTGTTATTACTTTTGATGGCGATGTAACGAAGATTGGAGTTAATGCATTCAATGGATACATGCTAAATTCAATTCGTGATAACCTTACAAGTATAACAATTCCTGATAGCGTAACGACGATTGGAAATTTGGCATTCTATAGTTGTGATAACCTTGCGAAGTTTAAAGGTAAGTTTGCTAAAGATGAGGGTCGTTGTTTGATTATTGATGATGTCTTCAAGGCGTTTGCTTGTGGTTGTGGGGTAACCGAATATAACATCCCCGATGGTGTACAGTCTATTGGATATGGAGCATTCTATCGTGCTTCAAGCTTGACAACAATTAACTTTGCCAATAGTGTAAAGTACATAGATGGTCACGCCTTCCAGCGTACAGGCATTGTTAATCTTGTGATCCCAGATCATATCTTAAGTATAGGAGAATATGCATTTGATTTTTGTGACAATCTTAAGTCCGTTACTATTGGAGATGGGGTTGGTGTTATTGGTAGTTGCGCATTTTATGGATGCGACAGCCTTACAAGTGTGACTATTGGTAGAGGTGTAGGATCGATAGGAGGTGATGCATTCAGCAGCTATAATCTTAAGGAGGTATATTGTCTATCAATTGTTCCACCATGCAGTCAATACAACATTTTCTATTTTGACCGTACACCTAAAATATATGTATATGATGAAGCATATACAGCTTATAAATCTGCGTGGAGTAAATACGCTGAATACATTTACAAGAACGGAAGTAATCCAGATACGTCAACGATTACAATAGAGTACACCACATCAGATAATCAGATAATCACTCCGACAGGACTATCTGTAAAGAGTAATGAATATGTTGATGGCGTAGGTACAATGGTTGTAAAAGGAACGGTAATAAGTGGTTTTACTGATGCAACTACTTTGGTTAGCATTAATATTCCGAACGGAGTTTCTTGCATTAGTCCATATACATTTGATGGATGCGTCAACCTTACAAGTGTGACTTTTGGCAATAGTGTAGGATCAGTAATCGGAGATTATGCATTCAGAAATTGCGACAGCCTTACAAGTGTGACTATCCCCGATAGCGTAACGACGATTGGATATGAGGCATTCAATGATTGCGCCATCCTTACAAGTGTGACTATTCCCGATAGCGTAACGACGATTGGAGATTATGCATTCAAAAATTGCGACAGCCTTACAAGTGTGACTATCCCCGATAGAGTAACGACGATTGGAAAGTGGGCATTCTCTGATTGCGACAACCTTACAAGTGTGACTATACCCGATGGCGTAACAACGATTGGAGAGAGGGCATTCTATTCTTGCGACAGACTTACAAGTGTGACTATCCCCGATAGCGTAACGACGATTGGAAAGCATGCATTCTGGTATTGCAAAAGCCTTACAAGTGTGAATATTCCCGATAGAGTAACAACGATTGAACAGTATACATTCAGTGGTTGCACCAAACTTACAAGTGTGACTATTCCCGATAGAGTAACGACGATTGGAAATTTTGCATTCTCGGGTTGCAGCAGCCTTACAAGTGTGACTATTGGCAATAGCGTAACGACGATTGGAAGGGATGCATTCTCTGATTGCGGCAGCCTTAAAACAGTATATTGCAAGCCTACAACACCGCCAACTGGAGGTAGCGGAATGTTCGACGGCAATGCTTCTGACCGCAAGATATATGTTCCCGCATCGGCTGATGACAGCATTATAAATGCGTATAAGGCAAAACAGTACTGGAGTAGCTACGCTGATTATATCGAAGAGGATGCATCGTTATAGGGCGTAGTAACCTAAAAAGTTTAGCGCGGGTATCACAAAGGTACTCGCGCTAAATTTTTGTGAGGTGTAATAGGGTTTAATGGGGTTGGATAGGACGTTTCCCTATTTCGTCCTATTCTGTCCTATCATTATAAAATTCTACTCCGTTTTTGCCTGAAAGATGGCGATAAGCTCGCCATTAGAGAGCAGGAGCATCTTATCGGCATCCATCTCATAGTGGGTGGCACGGTCAAGAACATCGAAATACTCGCTCTCGGCACTCTGGTTGGGACACATCATACGTGTAGATGCGATATTGTCGATATGCAGGGCGCGCTGCGGCGTAGTGGTATACTGCGCCATAAAGCTATTGCAAGCACCTACGCCACTCGCATTACCCGCGCCATCGAACATAAGGGTAAAGCTATCGCCCGTAGGCACAACGTCACGCGCCATAATCTGAATAAGATGCCACGAGGTCTTCTCCAAAGGCTGCTGGAGCTTCGCTGCTTGGCGGCAGCTGCAACAAGCACCCGCACCAACAGAGACTGCGGCAAGAAGAAATAGAAATAAACGTTTCATAATTATCGAACTTTTTGTATATTTGATGAAGTTTGATTAAGATTCTTTGAGTATCAAACCATTAAGAAGAACTTGCATGAGAATGGGCAATGGATAAGAAATTGCTAACTTGTTTTGTTACACTATATTCCTCATGCTTTTCAAATAACTCTTTTCTT
>JAFXHE010000019.1 GCA_017536555.1 Alistipes sp. | reverse complement strand
CTTTTATGACATAAGCCTCTTTAACCCTCTTACTGTCTATAATAAACTGCTTAAAAAGTCCTGCGAACTGCTCCTTCAAATACGAGGTTATATCCTCCGCCGTATCAAATTCTTTTATATTATTATTGTTAGGGAGAGATTTTATCTCCTCAATAAACTTATAGATATTAGGATTGTCTACGTATTTGTATTTTATGTCAGAATTACCTTTGTTTAAAGAATAGGTTTCGTATTCGGTAGCAACATTTTTGTCTATAAACACAAACACCTGCTTGTTTTCCGCTAGCGCTGTCTTTAGTTCCATTTGAGAGATAGAATATTCTTGAGACTTTTCAGTCGTCGCTACACTACCATATCTACTACCAATGATAGAAACTAAAATATCAACATTTTCAATCTCTTTATAACAATACGACTGTAGCGCATCTTCCTTACCGTATGGGATGTCTCCTTCTTCATTCCTAACAGGTTCATATCCCAACGATTCAATAAATTTGTCTAATTCAACTCGAATTTGTCTCAAATCATAAAAAGTTGAACTTATAAATACTCGAGGCCTTGCCATATATTTAGTTTAAGTTTTTTTCGTTTATCAATTCTTTAATATCCACTTCCAGCAGCTTTGCGATGTTCACAAGCATATCAAGAGGTGGTTGGGTTGTATTCGAGCACCATTTAGAAACTGTTGAGGGATCCTTGCCCAACTGTTCAGCAAGCCATTTACCAGTTCTTTTCCTCTCAACCAGTACTAATTTTAGTCTATTTATATCTTTTTTCATCGGTCGAAAAATTGATTTCACACAAAGATATTGAAAATAATTCAATTTACATTGAAGTTTTGGGACAAAAAAGAGAAAAAGCATCGGCTTTTTCTCTTTTTACCCTATTCTATATCTGACACATCTTACAATATAGCAAGTTATTATTTTGCTTCTATAGTTCTTATGTTCTAGTTGTTTTCGTTTTTTTGATTAGTATCTGAGTCTATCTCAAACTCTTTTCTTAACAATTTAAAAAACACTTCATTCCTATTTGCAGCAAGTTCGTATATGTCCTCAAACGAATACAACTCAATGCGAATATCTTTTTTATTCCTCGGATTATTATCTTTTGGGAAACAATCATCATAATAATACGAGTCTTTCAAAAATGGAATAGGATTAAAATTGCTCGCACCAGCATTTATAGATGTTAATTCTTTATTAATATCTGATTTTCTTGCTAAAATAATTCCTGTGTATTGTATATTATCAGTATCGATATCCCAATTTAATATTTTCGTCGGATGTTTATAGAAATCTTGGGCATACCTTTTTACTTGTGCAATCATTCCTTCTTCTTTACTTCCTGCATTATGTGCTTTAGTTGTGGATTTTAATTCAAATATTAAAACCTGTTTTACTTTCTCTGGATCATCTGCCCAAATGTATACATCGGATTGAGACTGTCCAGGTTTGGTGCTTTTGGCTTTAAAATCGTTTGAGAATGTTGTAAACTTATCATCTAGAATCCACAGATTATGCAAATGATTAACATTTGAAGAATCGCTTAATGTTGTACCCCTATTAATAAACAATTCGTGAATAGTACTTTCTAGTTCAGGCTTACTTACACCATCTTCATCAAATTGTTGAATTAGTGTGTGCAACCGCTGAAGAACAATCTCACGATGTTTTACATATATATGTAAACTAGAATTCAAAAGTTTATGACATTCCTCTGAATCACTAAAACGCTCTTCTGCATCATTTGTTGGTTCTTTATCTATTTGGTTCCAAAACTTCTTTTCTATACGACTTTTCTCATTTATCGCCGACTGTATTATATCTCCTTCTTTTACTATCTTATTGTCTCCTACAATATCGCTTTCTATGATAAATGCTTCAAGCGAAGGGAACTTTTTTTGAATTTTTTTTAGGTTTTGTTTCGTTATCTTTTGATTATTCTCTATTACAGTTTTGAATTCTATGTTTAGAATTTCATTTATTTTGCTCTGTATATTAGCAATATCATCACTATTTATGTCTATTTTTTCACCTTTAGTATCAACATATTCATCAAAACAATCTGATGTAAGATATAATATATATCCTTCATTGTTATCAATCGAATAACTTAACTTACCATTGGACAAATTAGCTTTAAGATTTCTAGCAAAACATGTAATCATATTATCCCCATGCATTGGCTTATTATTCTTTACTAGCCATAACGCAAAAGAATACTTATTATCATCAGACAATATTAATTCAAAAGGCTTTTTCTTGGTTTCAGCTTCTATGCTATCTTTCTTTATCAAAGTATCATTCCCGTTTAATGAAATATTTACAATTAAAGACTCGTTGTTAACTATGAAAGGAAAAAATGTTTCTATAAACCAATGCTTAAATGACTCAGAATCTGGATAATTTCTAAAAAACGTCTTAGCTCTGCCTAATGTTTGTTGTTTATTTATTGCTATTATTAACTTTGTATAAGTACCATTATTTACTTCCTCTGCATCGAAGTTAGAGAAACTAAAAAGATCTCCAGTCATACTAGGATAAGGGATGGTCCTTTTATAATACTTACCATCCTCATTTTTATATACAGTTTCATATTGTGCAGAATCCGTAAAAAATATGATTGCCAAACGACCTTGTCCTAGAGGATGAAAGTTGAGCTTTTCCTTCTCTGGATTTTTCTTATCCAACTCCTCAAAGTACATTTGATTTTTTGCATTAAAACCTTCGCCATTATCCGTCAATTCAATTTCACATTTAGCATCATCAAATACAATGTTTAAACTTAATTTAGGGATGTGTGTCTCCTCTATGCTTTTCTTAATTAACACAGCGTGTATAGCGTTTGATATTATCTCACGTAGCAATAGAAAAAACTTCTCACGGCTATTCTTATATTCTTTTTCTGCTCTAAAACTAACATTTGATTCTTGCTTCATGTGTCTCGTATAGTTTACTGTGATAAAATATGAAGGTACTTAAGATTTATATCATTTAGCTCTTTATTTTGTACAAAGTTAAACATTATTTCAATACAAAGAGTATAGAATCATCAATAATCCTCCTCGTAATCATCGTAATCGTATGACGAATCATAGTCGCGAGTAATGTCGTGCGAGGAGTTGTCCGTGTCATCATCGAACAACTCCTCATAAATCCACGCTGCAAGCAGCCAATCCCAAAGTGACATAACAAACAAGTTTAAGGGTTACTTTGTCGCAAAGTAACCCCAAGTTTTTGACAACTTCTGACAATCGGCAATAAAAAGAGAGAAAAAGCCGAAACTTTTTCTCTCGATATTACATAGGATATTGTTTTTACTACCCCTCCATCATATTTATCTCCATCTGCAAGATGTCAAGGAATTTCGCTGCGTGAGCACCGTTCATCTGTGTGTGATGGAATTGCAACGATGCGCAAAATAAATGCCCGCTCTATTGCCCTTCGCCCATCTCGCTATTCTTCGGCATTTTTCTCGGCTGGCTCCCATTGTCGATATATTGCTATGGAAGAATTACGCTTTTTAAGATACATCGTAAGGGGTTTGGCTATATCTTTGTGCCTGAAAAAAGATGTAATATGAAAAAGTTGAGTAAAGAGGCCCTCATAGGCTACCCTGCCGGCATAATCACAGGCATCACATACGGACTCAATCCGCTATTTGCCGTGCCGTTGATGAATAACGGTGCCGCCATAGAGTCGATACTATTCTTTCGCTACGCCTTCGCCGTGGTGATTTTGGGTGTATTTCTTTGGCTTACAAAACAGAGTTTCAAGATAACAGCCAAGCAGGCGGGCGTATTGTTCGTACTTGGTCTGCTATACACATCGAGCAGCCTATTCCTTTTTGAGGCCTACAATTACATCGCATCGGGATTGGCAACAACTCTCATCTTCCTCTACCCCGTGCTGGTGGCGATTATTATGGTCTTTTTGGGTGTTGTGCCTTCGTGGCCCGTATGGCTCGCCATAGCGGCAACTTTTGGTGGTGTGCTCGTGATGACGCAAGGTAGTGGTGGCGAGGCGATAGACCCTATCGGCGTTCTGTTGTCACTCGGCTCGGCATTGGTCTATGCCCTCTTTATCGTCATTATCAACCGCAGCAAGGCCATCGCCGAGATATCCAATACGCTACTCACATTCTATGCCCTAATGGTTGGAGCGGTTGTATTTTTGGGTAAGATTACCTTATCGGATACCGCAATCACGGCGGCCATTACCTCGGGCGGCGACTGGCTGAACTTGGTGGGCTTGGCTCTACTGCCGACAATTGTTTCGACAGCCACTCTCGCCATAGCAACGCGCAATATCGGTGCAACGAAGGCCTCGGTGCTGGGCGTTTTTGAGCCTATTACAGCCATCCTTGTTGGCACATTGATGTTCGGCGAGCCGCTTACCACCAACATCGTGGTCGGCATCTGCATCGCCATTGTCGCTGTTACATTTATGATTTCGGTAACAAAGAGGTAGTATTTACACATTCACTCCGCCATCTTGCGACCGGCATCGTAGGCCCGCTGCAAATCCTCCTCCCAATGCTCATCGCGCCAAGCGTGCTTTGCCTCCTCGGAGAAGCTGCCGAGTTCGTAATTGTCGTATTTCGCCACCTGGCAAGTGTTGTAGCCGATGATGCGTTCCGGCTCGCCGAGGGCAGTTGTGAGGCACCACTCCATCGTGCCGAAATGGTTGCTGTTGTTGCGCTCGGGTGTGCCGTTCATCGTCTCAACAAGCACAACAGGCATACGCTTTGGCGCGGTCAGACTGTAATCGTTGTACGAGAGCCACGGGAACGCCAAACGCTCCAAGAAGGCACGCATCTTGCCCGTCACCTCGCCGAAATAGATGGGCGAGCCAAGCACCAAGCCGTCCGCCTCGGCAATCTCGTCCAAGAGGGTCGAGAGCGCATCCCGAAAGCGGCAGATGGTCGATGCCTTGCCTTTGAGTTTGCAAGCCATATACGATGTACAACCCTTATAATCAATGTCGTAGAGTCGCACGGTCTTAACCTCAATATTCTCACCGACGGACTTCGCGCCCTCGGCAAATCGCTGCAACAACTGTGCTGTATTCATACTCTTTCGCGGACCACCATCCACAATCACAATCTTTTTCATATCACTCTGTTTTTATTCCTAATCGTTCAAGATGTATGCCATTAGTTTGCCCCACCTCTCAAAGCATCTTCCACTTGTTGGCGTTCATTGCTACCGATAGTTGAGAGTCGCAACAATGGAATGTCGTATGTAGCAAGGATACGATTTTTCTTCTCGTCACGCACCGACTGCTCCGTTCCTGATTTATGGTGCTTGTAGCCGTCGGTTTCAATTGCGAGTATAGGCTGCTTACTTACTCGGTTGTAGAGCAGAAAATCGATGTGTGTTCTTGGGTGCAATGCATAAGTTCTTTCGTCATCCGACAGCAACGATACATCGCGCAGGAGCTGTCGCAGTGGTTGATGGCAAACAATGCCCAAATGGCAGAACTCGGTGTTCTCCTCAATTATCTGCTCCAACATTGCATAGGTGAGATTTTCAGAATCGTACTCCGAAATGCGTTTATGCTCCTTCAAATATGCCAATCGAGCCTCAGTGTATTGGTCGTATAGCAAGTCAAAAATCGAGTGGATATTGCTATCCGAAACCGTGCAATTGTTATACTCGATATATGCCAATAAATCGGCTATATTGCAATCCTTTGGCTGCTCATTGCCCGATACCACAATGCAGAACTTTTGCTTGGCGCGAGATATGGCAACATTGAGCAGATTGGGATCGTCCGAAAACTCGGTTATCGTATCATCAACCGTGGACATAACAATAGCATCCTTCTCTCGCCCCTGAAATTTATGCACCGTGGCGACATCTATTTGACCTCCAATGGCATTGTTTAGTGCATCAACCTGCCCATTATATGGGGCGATGATACCTATCTCCTCTGTGGGGTATGGCAAAGTTGGCAAAACCTCCTGCATAACCACCTCAACCTCTCGCTGATTCATCTTTCCGCGAGTGTGATGGCCCACGGCAGTGCGCTTTGCCGATATAACATCCTCCTCGCCATTGTCTTTGGTCATAATTATCAATTTGCCTCCATAGAACTTCTGGTTGCAGAAATTGATAATCTTTGGGTGGCAACGGTAGTGCTCTCGGAGCAGTGTTTGCGGTGCATCGGGCAATACTTTGATAACCGACTGCAAAAAACTATTTTTGGCGCAATCGTATCGCTCGTCAATGTTGCAACTCATCGCAATCGACTGCAAACGCAACTTATCCTCTTCGGTAACCACATTTGGCAACTGCATCGAATCGCCTACTATAACGGCATTTTTGGCACACATTAGAGCCAACGCACCCGTTTCTGCCGAGATTTGCGAAGCCTCATCCATTATTACATAGTCGAATACGGTATCTTTTTGAAAGTTGGTGCGTGATGAGAAGGTGGTGCTCAACACCAAAGGATACTCCTTAATCAAATCGGGAACGATGTTTCCAAATACAGGTCGCTCGTGCTCTTTGCCATACTTGTGATATAGTGAGTTGCGCAAATAGCACATCGACTGCTCTTGCAGTTGCTTCATCATTGCCGAGGCATCACACGATGATAAAGTACGCTCCAACGAGGCTATTTCATCCACCAACTCCGAGTGTTTCACCTCGTAGAACTTGTGCTGAACAGTCGGTATAAGCGAAGCAATATCATTCAAGGTCGGCTTGTCGGCAACTCCGCTGAAAACTTTGTGCAGTCTGCGCCTAAACCTATAATCACGAATCGCATTGACGAGTTGAGCGAGAATGCCCGAATACCTTACGCCCTCAACAACGGCTTGCAATTCATTCCACAAAGTCATAAGTTGTGCCGAAGAGAGTGATTTGCGAATGGCTATTGCTCCATTGTATTCAACCTCCTGCTCAAAGTGAGTGCGCTCGACTTTCAGTGCATCCAACTCTTGACGGGCGAGTGCCAAACGCTCTTGCTTTGCAAATACATCTGCAAGGGCTTTTGATTGGCTGTCAAGGTTGTGCAAATAGTCCGCTTTATCTGCCTCTATTGTGTGCCATTGCTCGATATCGACAGGAATAAGTTTCTCTGTTTCCTGCGCTGCTATAAACACATCTTTGTTTGCACGACTACCCAACATCGCAGTGATAAAGCCCATATTGTAGCGCTCCATCTTCTCAACCACATTCTCGATAGCGGAGTTGTTGTTCGACACAACCATCACCGTCTTGCCCTGCAAAATAATGTTGGCTACGATATTGAGAATAGTCTGCGTTTTACCCGTTCCGGGAGGTCCTTGAATAATGCTTATTTGGTTTTCAAATGCCACTTGAACAGCCTTCTGCTGACTCGCATTGCAGCCAAATGGGAAGATAAGAGGTCGTAGGGCAAACTTTTGAGATTGGAACTCCTTGGGGTTGAGGTATGGAGCCGCAGCGCGGTCATCGCCAATAAAGTCGATACCTTGATATTGCCTCAACAACAATGGCGTGTCATCGTCCTCTGATTTGAGCGGGTTGATGGCTGCCACACTGCGCAGATACTCAAATACACTTTTGGATTGTTGGTCTTCCAAACACGATTTTACAAAACTAATCTCCTCTCCTAAATAATTGGCGTATGTCCCATTCGGATATTCTATATACCAGTATTTAGAGTAACCTCGCTGAAATGCGGCAATATAAGCCAATGGCCATAGTTGCCTACCGTTGTGATAGATATGGCAATGTTGCGGGTCAAAAATAACAGGATTAGTGAGCCACATTGCCCTGTTGCGACCGTATGAGAATGTCTTGCGTGTTGTTTTGTTAAATACAATGTCATACCCGTTCATTCTATTATTTGTAGATATGTGTAAAATATTGGCGGTCTTTATCTGACCGTCAATCACAACCATATTTTCACGAGGATTCAACATTGCAATCAATTTTACCCCAAAGATAACGATTTTTTCGACACAGAGTTTGACGGACAGCAAAATAGTTTTCTGCCAAAATTCGGAGTTTCTGTAAATTTTCTATATCTTTGTAATGGCTTATGGCTTTTGCTGTTGAGCCGCACATATTTGATTGGATATTTTTTGACGATTCTTCCGAACTCAAAAACTTGGCGGTTTTAACAAATCTGAAGAACGCAACAGATGTCCACCAGAGATGTTATATCTCCGCATTGTGCCCGTTTGGCTCAATGTGTGTTTGCATATATCATCCGGCGTGGGCTGTCTGTGTTGCTTGTTCAGATTTGTGGGCAGCCAAGGCCTTGAGTTCGGGATAAGTTAACACAGCGCCTGCGCTTTTTTATGGACTTATCCGGAAATAAGGACTTGCTCGATAGAGAGTTAGTGGCATTCTTCGCTTCGCGGAAAGCAACGCCACACGACACGCAATTGGCGCTACAATGGGCAGCTAACATCTGCCAAACCGACAAAGTTGTCATCAGCGGCTTTCACTCCCCACTCGAAAAAGAGATTCTGAACTACCTGCTTGAACGGCATCACCCCGTGATTTTCGCACTTGGAAGGGCACTCTATAAGAAGGTCCCGCCGCACCTGCAAACGGCTTTTGACGAGGGGAATCTGCTGTTTATTTCGTTTCGTGGCTACACGCGCCACAGCTGGAACTCCGCTCAACAACGCAACTGGGGCGCCGCCGACCTCGCCGACGAGGTCTACTTCACGCAATTCGACAACACCAGCTCCCTCAGCACCCTGCACTTCACCCTTGATAGGTACAGCGATAAGGCGGTGTATGTTTTAGAGTAAATCACACGCCGTATTGCAAAAATTGCTAACTTTGTTGGAGTAAATTTACATTCAATATGCAGACTGTACTATCCCTAACTCCCAAACAAGCTCTTGAGTACTTTATGGATGCAGAGCAATATTGTGGTATTGCGTTGCCTTCATATATTAACTTCCAACCTATTTTAGACTATGTTAAAACGACTATAGGAGCTAAAGAATTGGCAAATTGCCTTAAAGAAGAAAAGCAATATCCATCGAAATTCGACCAAGTTAATTATAAAATATTGGTTAATAAAGATGGAAAATATGCTTACAGACCTATTCAAATAGCAAATCCCTACTTGTATTATTTATTAGTCAGAAGTATTACGACAAAAGAATGTTGGGAGGCTTTGCAAAATCGGTTTGATGAATTTAAAGATTCTCACATTGAGGTTTCTAGTATTCCTCCAATGAAGAATAAAAAAGATAAGTCTACACTTGCCACTATTATTTCCAATTGGTGGAGCAATCTTGAACAACGCTCTATTGAATTATCGATAAAGTACAAATATATGTTCATTACCGATATTACCAATTGTTATGGAAGTATCTATACTCATTCTATCAATTGGGCAATATTGGGTAAGGAAGAAGCCAAAAGAAATATAGGAAAATCCTCGTTAGGTCACACCATTGATACTTATATGCAGGGTATGCAATATGGACAAACAAATGGCATCCCACAGGGTGGCGCATTATTCGACTTTATTGCAGAGATCGTTTTAGGATACGCAGATAAATTATTAGTTGAGCGATTAAAAGAAGAGCAAATAGAGGATTACAAGATTTTGCGTTATAGAGATGATTATCGAATATTTAGCAATAATAAGGATGAACTAGAGAAAATTTCAATAATCTTGCAAACTGTTTTGGCGGACTTAAATTTTAATATGAATGCTTCTAAGACTATATTGACGGATAGTATTGTAGAGAATGCCATCAAGCCAGATAAGTACTTCTACATATCAAATATCCCTGCATACAAAAAGGAACAGAGTTTATTCGCATCTTTTCAGAAGGAGTTATTATACATATTGTCCATAGCTAAGCAATACCCTAACTCTGGAACAACTTGCATGCTTATGACAAATATAAGCAAGCGTATTCAGGATGATGCAACAATATACGAAAATATCCATGTTTTGATTGCGATTGTAATAGATATTGCTATTAATAGCCCCAAAATATACCAACAGGCATTGGCTTGTATTAGTAATCTAATTAATAGAATAGAAGATGAAGAAATAAAGATTAACTTAATCAAAGATGTATATAACAAATTATCTGCATTGCCCAACATAGGACATATTCAAATTTGGATGCAGAGAATAACAATCCCGTTAGATAAGAAATATGGAAATAACCCATATAGCGAAACTTTATGTAAAATCATATATGGCGATCACAATGAACTTTGGAATTTAGAATGGCTTAAACCTGATCTATGTGCAGATCTTCCGATTGATAAGATTTGTGATAACAAAGCGTTAGATGAAATGGTGCCATATATAAAGATAGAGGAAGTAGATGTGTTTAGTTACCAATAATATATCCCTAAAAGTAGAGAGTCAACAATTGCGTTGACTCTCTACTTTTAATATAGCTACTTAGAGTAATATCTTGGTATATAGTCATCCCAAAAACGAATTTTTCCTCCCCAGGATTTATATACTTCATACATCTTGCATAATTCTCGTTCTACGACATCCTTTTCAGCATATTCTATATCCCAATCCAATTCATTCTTACCTGTAAAATATCGACCATAAAGATCAAGAATATCCTTAATTAGAGGCTTAAATAAATTTATATCATAACCATCTATATATTTTGTTAAGGTCCACCCGAAATGGATAAAACAGCTATTTAGGTATTTAGATTTGCGGGTGAGAATTTTATTTGCAAGCAACATATATTCATACTGAAATGTTTTTACGCCTTGCAAATGAACGTCATTAACTAACCAAGATATTGCTTTGCCTGTTTTATCGTCATCTATTAACAATGATGATACGCTATTACCTCCTCTACCCTTATTTAACAATGTGGTAATAGAGCGCAATAGTGTTGAATAATTGCCATCATCACGAAGCTCTGTCCTATTTGATTTGAGAAACCTCTGCATTTCAACTAAAATATAACTCCAATCATTGAACGGCCCCCATATTCTGCGGCCTTCCCACTTTTCGGTAATTCTATATATTTTGGCAAATTCCGCCTTTAATTTTGCATATATTACAAAAATTTCATCCCTATTAAACTTAATAAACTGTTGAATATCGCAAATGTCCAACGTGTAACCATAATGGCTGACGCTTGAACAATCATCACCGATGCCAGTCTGCCATAGTCGAGTAGAGTTCAATATTATATTTGTCAATTTTGACTGCAGGGTTGCGTCTCCATAAGAAAATTCACAAGCCGCTTCTAATAGTGTGCAATCATTGTATATCGCATCTGGTAATACTTGAAGTTTGCCCACGATAGCATCATTCCCAACCCATTTTCGCATATTCATCAAGACATATATATGAGTCGGCGTTGCTGCACATACAATAAGTTGCTTTAACTCTCTTAATTCTGCATCATTAACTTCAATATCTTTTGAGGAGGCAATGATAAGCCTATTATGAACATCTTTAATCTTGTCCTGAAGTTGAAGAGTTTGCAATAATACTTTATGCTTAAATATTGCGCTATTAGATAGCGAAACACCTGTTGTTATAAACTCTTGAATATCATTAGCAGCCATCCGACCATCGCCAAGCACCTCTATGTTCTGCTTGTCATAAACCTTTTCGAAAGCATCAATCCATATTTCTGCATTAACAGCCTTCATAAAAATCGGAGCGACAATATATATTGCCTCCGTTACGTTGAATGGACACGATTCGTTTAATAGTGCCTCAAGCATCATTATTAGAAGTTTAGGCAATGTATCCTTTAACTTTATAGAATAAATATAATGCTGGGCAATTCTTCGAAGAAGATCTTTGTTATTGCCATACAACAAAGAGAAATATAGGCACGGTTGAGGATATCGCTCGTATAGGATTTCACAAACCTTCAGCCATTTATCTTTGTCAAATAATAATATGTTCTTTGTTTCGGTCGGAACTCCTAATTCCACAAAGATTTGCAACACTTTAGTAGCATTAACTAGTGCAATATTGTATGACCCAAAATTGATGGTATTCTTAACATTCCCAAATGGCTGTGTCTTATTAGAGTTTATTTCACTTAATAGCTTGTCTATCTGTTCCCCAAATTTAATTAGGTGTGGGTTTTGCTTGGACAAACTGTCAATCTGCGGTTGCAAATCACCATGCATTGTCATACCTCCGCCCTTCTTAGTCATTATCACACCTCGAATTTGCGGAAGTACATCAAGTGCATATTGGTACTCTTGTAAACAGCTAAAATTACCAGAATTTATTAACCTTGTAATACTATCTGTATCCATTTGCTGTTCATACACCGATTGTAGCAGGAATCGACGCATTTTGTCGATACCTCGTTTGGGAGACCATTCATCAATGATTCTTTTCGCCTCATCAAAACGGAGATTAAACAAATAACTTAATCCTTGTTCATAAGTGTAGTTTTGTGGCAGTTTTTCTTGAAGATTTCCATTCAAAACTCGAGCCATTACTATTAGCCGTTTGTAATATCCTTCAAGCTCGGCATCTACCTTAGATAAGAGACTAATTTGCTTTTGACTTAAAACAGCATTGATGGGCATTAATTCTCCTTTAATAGCAGAATATATCAACTTAGAGCGTAAAATAGGATTAATATCAGCATTAATAATATCAGCTATTCTAGAAAATATATTTGTCCTATGGTAATGAGCTATTCCAAACTGATTGGGAATTTTATTGTATTCTGCAAGCTTATAAACATTATCTATATCAACTGCCAAAGAGTCGATGTCATTCGGCATTCCGCGTTCTATATTTATTCTTCCCCAACTTTCATTATAAACTTCATATGAATCCTTATCTCGACTAAGATAATCTAGGAAGCGAGATATTCTTTCTTGTTGTGTGCCGGCATCGGGGAAACACTCATATAAATTTATTATTTCGATATAGTGATTTCGAAGCAATAATTCTTTAGGGGCTTCCAATTTTTGAGAACCTGCATTGACATAATAGATTGTACGTAGCCTATGCCCTCCTCTCACCGCTGATTCATCTAAAATATCTTTTACCCAATCTACCCAAGCCAAGAAATTAGGATCATCTCCAGAGAATCCTATTAGACAAAGACATCCCTTTAACAATGATATTCTCATTAAACTAACAAAGGCTTCGTGCTTCTTGGGATATATGTCATAATCTTCTTGGGTGATTACATATTGCATATGCTTATCCCCATCAAATTCATATGGCACATCACCTATTCTAAGGTTGCCGTGTAATTTATAGATATTCTTACATGTGTCCGTTAGTGATATTTGATAGGCATTGGTTATTAATTGGTATTTACCCTCGCGTTGAATCTGTGTAGTTTTTACGATGTCTTTTTGTTTTGCTATCTCTGTTCTAATCGCATTAGTGTGGCTTTGATACAGTTCTTGAAAGTTACTAACACTATCACTATAAGGGGTTAAACCTAACCCCACATTATTTATAACCCCATTAATCTTAGTATAATCGATCTTCTCATCTTTGGCTTCTGTTGATGATATATTTTCAGCATCTGTGATATTGATACCTATCATTTCGTATTCTATGATATACTGCTCCAATGCATCTTGTAGGATTTGCAGCTGTTTATTGGCTCGCTCTTGTTGTTCCAATAGCCTACTAGAAGCTGATACATCTGCCAGTATGTCAAGGCTATTGTCATAATTGAATGTAAACAAATGTTTTACATCGAGTGATAGTAATTTCTTATGACACTCTATTGATGGGTTTGAATCTACAATCTTACCATTTACCATTAAGTCATATCCTCCATCTTCTCGACAAACCAAATACGGCATTCTTTGTTCTATGTATATATCTATCGCCTCGTGATAGCCGTGTCGGCGGACATACTCAGAAGCAACTCCAAGATATGATTTCTCGGCTATAATTTGTTTTATCCTCTGCTCTCGTTGGACCTTATTCTTTACATTACACGAAGGATATAACTCCTCCACTAACGGTGTCAAAAGTTCTCCCCATAATGGAAAGGCCTTTGAAATATTTCTACTAAATCCCGCTCCAATGATAAAAGAGAGAGTTCCTTTTTCAACGCATTGACGAATACTATCTATTATTTCTGTAGCTTTCTCCATTATTAGAATAATTTTATGATAAGACCTAACAAATTTACAAATAATTTATTAAAGTCTTATTCATAGAAGTAAACTAGATGGAGTTTTATCACTATCTTTGACGGTAAATTAGATATAAATGAAAGCCTACACCTACATATCCCCAGCAAGTTCGAGTTAATCGACAAGCCGAAGATAGAGTGATAATTGTGTTATGATTAACCACCTTTTACAACCACTAGTTTGTGAGCGGTTTCTGACGGATGCGCGGTATCAGGAGGTGCATTTGCGAGTGGTGAATGCGCTGCCCGAAAGGCGTGTTGTGGGGCTTCATTCGCCCGAGATTAAGCAGGTCGCAAAGCAACTTTCACGCGAGGGTGGCGAGGTTGTTATGTCCGATGGAACGCATCGAATTTGCGTCAATGGTGTCGAGGTTATTCGTGCGTTTGAGGCGGTGCCGAGCGAGAGTTTATGTTATGAGGAGACCGTCATCTGGGGTTATCTCATCAACCTCGAAAAGTGTTCGCTCGATGAGCGGTTGGCGATGCTTACGCGCTATGTGCCCGTGATGGATAATTGGGCTGTGTGCGACTCCTATTGCGCTCACGCAAAGTGGATGGCGCGTGCCGACAAGGATGCTCTGTGGGCGTTTTTGGAGCGTTGGTTTAACTCCGAGCGCGAGTTTGAGGTGCGCTTTGCAGTGGTCGTTTCGATGTGCTACTTCCTAAACGAAGAGTGGCTCGACAAGGTTTTTGAGCGCATCAACAGGCTCGATTTTGGGCGCATAAAGTCAAAGTATAAGACCGTCAAAGGCAAACCGAAAGTGGCTCAACAAGGCACTGTGCAAGGTGCAGAGCCATACTATGTGCGGATGGGCGTTGCGTGGCTGCTGGCGACTGCGCTGGCGAAATTCCCTGATGCAACGAGAGCGTTTGCTCGCTCGTCAAACCTGCCTGCTGATGTAGTCAAACTCTATATCCGCAAGGCCCGCGAGTCGCTGCGCACACGCACGGTCGAGGCGTTGTAGTGCCTATGTCTGTCAATATGTGAGTCTCATATTGCAACTTATCCTTGTCTTTGTTTTGAGTAGTGGGCTTCTAATTCATGCATTTGACACACGAACAAATTCGTTTGTTTAGTATTTTCGACTTTATCATACAAACTCAACATTATGTACTCTTGTAATAGGTCTTTGTTATCTATGTAGTGATGTGCAAAATCAATTACTTCGGCATTAGGGTTGAGTTTTGTTGGTTCCACGGCCTCTATTCTATCAGGGACATATCCATAAACATTAAAGTAGTGAGGCGTTTTTACCCATTGCCATTTGTATAGATGTGAACCTCCGAATGAGTCGGATGTGTAATTCTTAATATAGTAGCATATTCTTATTTGCTTGTATGCCCAAGATAAAAGAATTATAAGTCCAACGCAAAGGATAATTATCCACAATGATATTTGGTATGTAAAGTATGTTGATGGGATTTTAAATAAAAGCTCCAACACACCAATCAAAGTCATTACAGCTCCAACTATTGGATTGTTCAAAATAGATAATAGCTTATTCATATGCTTATATTGTTTCCTTCATGCAAAGATAGTGATTATTTTCAACCTATTAGTACTTATGTGATTAATTTCTTATATTTGCATTATGGATAGTAAACAAACTGTGGATAGAGCCTATCTATCAAGAATAAAAACTTATATTGTGCAGGTGCAGATGCTATATAGATTGGGGGTATGTATCCCAGCTATATTATCTCCGCTATCACTATTTCCCTGTCTTGCAAGTATACACCAGCTAATATGGGGTGGTTCTTTATGGTTTTTATTTTTACTTTATCATTACTCTATCTATACTAAGATGACTTGCAAGGGGCTCTTAATACTATGTATTTCTAATGTTCTCATATCGCTATGCATTATCTGTAAATGGGATACTGCACAGTTAATATTATGCGTCCCGACTTGTCTTTTTGCCACATATCAATCCATTGACGCTTATGCGCCTCGTAAAGGAAAAGCTAAACGAGAAGATTCTCAAAATAAGTAAAACGGGCTATATATGGGATTCAAAAGTAGAAATATATTTGGTGCTCAACTTAATCGTAATTTCAAAGCAGGTTCAAAGATTGCTGATAATGTTACGAAAAGCCTGCTACTCGGTGGTTTGGTAGGGGCTGATTATATTTACAGAAAATCCCAACAACCGCGATCTCAACACAGACCTCTGACAACACACGAACTACGGGAGATAGAAGAGTTAGAACTGCAATTGGCAACCCCATTTAATTTTACTAAAATAGTAATATTTCATTCCTTGTTATATGTTCTTGCTATTGTCTCTCCAATAGTAGGTGCATATCTATATTGCTATGAGGATTGGTATATGTTCTTATCTGTGCTTATTTTTGGCATATTTGAGTTGTGTCTAACTCTCCCCACAATGCTAATAGATGTGAACATGGACAGTGAGTGGATTTTTAGTAAAGATAACGAACGGCAAAAGAGTCAAGTTAAAATTATTTTGCGATTATCTATAATAACAAATGTGATACTAATTTTGTTGAATAGTTATCCGTTTATTCTTCAAATTTCATTATTCACACCATATCCATACGAAGGAGGTGTATTGGTAACTATAATGACACTATTCTTGTACTTTATAAATGTTGGGTGTATTATTGAGAATGCTAAAATTTTTCGACATATAGACAAATACTTTGAACATAATATAAGTAAGTTCGGTAAAATTCGTAGTCATAAGGATATTCACAATAGCAACGCCCAACTTAATGTACAAGCTAACAATATCTCAGAGTCGGTAAACAATAGCATAGAACAGATTCAAGCCTACATTGATAGATGCAATAGCGAACAGATTTCACTTGAACTCATAAAGGCGAACATACGAATCTTGAATGCTATGACCGATAGCTATAAAAGGGGGTATTCGGAGCTAACAAATCGTATTTTAGAACAGCGATTAGAAGAGAAAATAAATTTTGCAAAGCGTGATTTTGTTAAACGGGAATGTAGATTGGCATTGGATATATTGAACATGCTGAAAACACAAAGCGTTAATGATGTAATTGCTACATTAAAACAGAAATACCCGTATTAAGTTTAGTAACTTGTCGATAACTTCTTTCTGTCTTGTAAACTCTTTGATATAAAACGCTCTAAACTGCACAAAAAAATCACACTTCAAAGATGACATATATTCTCTGTTTACTTTTATGTAGTCGCTTGAGTATTAAAAATTTAACTTTATGAAGCCATATAACATTGACCACAAGAACGATAATAGTGTAAACTAATCGACACAAACTGGCTCTGTGTTACAACTTTTCTCTGTTCAAGTTCCAAGGATGAAAATTTGAACAGTGGAAACAGCAATATTTATTTGCGATTTTCCCGAACAGCTCGTAATCTAATATTGATTTGCCTAATGCTTTATATTGTGCTGATTATACGATAATTACAATTTTTACTATGTGCAGAAGTAAACATCGCCTGTACTCGTTTTGTACAAAGATTTCTGCGTTTTTCTCACACACAAAACGCACAATAAAATCCCCATCTCGCAGACTTGGAAAAATACCGAAGAGTAGCGAGATGAGGAAAGAACAATAGAGTGGGCATTTATTTTGTGCATCGTCGCAACCGCCTAATGCTTTGAGAGTTGCAGTTATTAGTTCATTTCCTGGTGGGAGATGGCAATCTTCATTCTCTGCCTATCCTTTGCCCTCTGGCGAATATGTGCCATCTTTCGTGTGGAGATGTACTTTCGTTTGATGCCACACAAGTCGTCATACTCTTTGAGTGTCAGATTGTCCAAATCGTCCATCTCCAATAGGATATCAGGGTGCAGTTGGCGGTAATAATATGCCCCCGAGCGGACCGATTTACCGGTGCAACAATTGTGTATTGGCGATTGTCAGAAGTTGTCAAAAACTCAGGGTTACTTTGCGCAAAGTAACCCTTAAACTTGTTTGTTATGTCACTTTGGGATTGGCTGCTTGCAGCGTGGATTTATGAGGAGGTGTTCGATGATGACTCTGACAACACCTCGCACGACAACACTCACGACTATGATTCGTCATACGATTATGATGATTATGAGAAGGATTATTGATGATTCTATACCCTTTATATTGAAATTATGTTTAACTTTGTAAAAACAACTACTATCAAATTTATCTTATGAAAGAGATTAACATTCCAAAAAGTGCAAATGGCTTTATCTATACTATAAAAAGCGTGGAAAGAGCAACTATTAAATGTCCAAAATCTTGTTGCTACATCGAAGACAAGGACTACGATTGTTGATATGTGAGTAAATTAAAACAATTAGGTATAACATTTAACCAAGGACAATTTGATTGTATAAAAGTAGTTATAAATGTTAAAAATATTGGAGATAACTCGCATTGGATTGTTGGCGCAGAAGATGCCGTACTGATTGATTCAGAAGGTTTTTCATATAGCGGTATTATTCTTTGCGAGGATTGTCTTCCTCCGCGTACCGTACAAGATAAAACTCATATTCTTCCTCAAACTCAAGTAAATTACATACAAGTATTCCCTCTATTAGAAGCAAAATACGAAATCGCTAAAATTAAAATTAACATCTGTCATCAATGGACGGACTATATATTAAATGACACAATCAAAAACCCATTCGAAGATATAGAGGAGACTTCTTCCGAGAATCAGCAAGTAAGACATATTGAGGATAGATATTCATACGGTAGCGAAAATAGGTCTCGTTGGTTGTTGGAAAATTTTACAGAGAGAATTAATAAGCTAAAAACTAGTATATATTCTCGTTTGAATAATGTTCTAACAGAATCGGAAAAAATAAAATTAGAGAATAGAATCAACAATGAATTGTATAATATAAAACTTGACTTACAATCAAAGCCTGACACGTTCTTTGATGAAGTTAGAGAGGCTATTCAACTTGTTGAGAACGAGTATAAATCAGCTATTAAGGCGCATGCCGAGATAGAAAAAACTCGTAAAACAATGACTCAAAAAGTCGAAGACTTATTAGAACTAACGCCGAGAGAGTTTGAAGAATATGTGGGAGAATTGTTTTCTCACTTGGGCTATGCAGTGGAGGTAACTCAATATAGCAACGACAAGGGTATTGATATCGTAATGTACAAAGATGATATTAAGTATGGTGTACAATGTAAACGATATAAAGGCACTGTTGGTTCTCCTGATATACAAACATTTATCGGGGCTTTAAGTCATGCAAACGCAGATAAAGGCTTCTTTGTTACAACAGGAATGTTTTCATTTGAAGCAGAAAAAATGGCTGTGCAACATCCAATACAACTAGTCAATAGAATTGATTTAGCAAAACTGATTTTAGAAGCGTTAAATAATTAGGAAACATTATATGAAAAACAAAACTTTTTGGATGGCATTAATCGCATTAATGTTATCACTAGGAACAATCGCTGCAATAATTATGGATGTTTGGTCAGTAAGTGTTATTGATTCAAATTCGTTTATAAGTGCAATGGTAGCATTGATGACCTTGGTTTTTACACTCATTATCGGATACCAGATATATAACACACTTGATATTAAAGACAAACTAAAAGAGGTCGAAGAGTTGAAATCAAAAACACAAGATACATATAATAGGATCAACTATCTTAAAGCGGATTTATATGATGGAATCTATGCATCGTTAGCAAAGAATGCACATTTAGATGCAGAACATCAATTGGATGCTTTTCATTATATGAACATTTCATTAAGAAACGCTTTAGATATTGATGACACGAGAGATAATTACATTGGGCGCATAGAAGACATAGAAAGGTATGCTTTGCATATTAATACTGGTAATGGATTCTTTGATGGGTCTAGTGAAGAAATGATTCAAAAAGTCAATGATTACAGAAAATATATCACGCCAATTATTGAGGAAATAAAAGGTCATGCTAAATATCACATAATTAAGGATAGATACGATAGACTTGTAAAAGCTATTGATCGTAGATTAGATAAAATTAGCCGCAGTACACCAGCATCTATTCATAATATATATGAGGATTTGCAATAAAAAATAGATATAAAAAGTTTTCTATATGTTATTAGAATTTTATAGTTTGACCGTTCTTGATTTTTTTGAGGAGTCAAAAACATGGAAAGAGGAAGAGTTTATTGCAAATTGTATTAGACACAAGAAAGAGTTAGAGAATATTAGAATTCTTCGAAAACATAATAGATACTATGGTTGTAGGTTAGAAATATGGCATTTAATTGATTTCCTACGAAAATTATTATGGTTTAATCAATCCGATGGAACATATCCAGCAGGTATGAGTCAGGATGATTATGACCTAATGATTAAGATATTTAAGAGATATAATCCTAATTTGGATCGTAGATAGATTTAATGCTCGCCTACACCTACATATCCCCTGGCAAGTTCGAGCTTATCGACAAGCCGAAGCCTGAGTTGTAGGCTTGCAGAATTTACCTAAAGAGATTATGCGGAACTTTGTCAATAACATACAGTATGGCTTGTAGCGATGATTTTATTCAATATATAGTGGAGCAGTGTGCCGATGCTGGGGAGATCTCTGCGCGAAAGATGATGGGCGACTATTGCATATATTGTGATGGGGTGGTGTTTGGTATTATCTGCGACAATATTCTCTATGTTAAGCAGACTGATGCAGCCCGAAAGATTTTGCGCGAGATAGTCTTGCGACGGCCATACGTTGGTGCAAAAGAGCATTTTGTTATTACAGACGTAGATGACAGGGACTATTTGGCAACGATTGTCAGAACGACAATGTCCAACCTCCCAAAGCTGAAAATAGATAAACCCGCGAAATAACGGCTACAGATAAAAGTTATTTGCTCCTCTTCGTGCCCCTCCAAATTACCTTTATCTCATATTTTATGGCTGTTTTGTGACATTTTGGTTATCTTTGTGGCGAAAACCCAATAAAGTGCTATGATTGCAAAACTTTTACTCGTTCTGTTCTATCTGCTTGCCCCCGCTGGCGTGCTGTGGGCAACACAGAAATTTGACATACTTCGCAGGCTTGGTCCTGTGCTGTCGTTATATATCCTCGGTGTTGTAGTCGCCAATATCGGCATCTTCCCCTCGGAGCCCGAGGCGCATAAGTCGTTACTCGCCTTTCAAGAGAGTGTCTCCGAGATACTCGTGCCATTGGCACTGCCTATGATGCTCTTTGGCTGTAACTTTAAGCGATTCTCTATCGGCAAGAGCCTTATGGCGTTTGTTGTGGGCATTGTGGCTGTCGCCGCTATCGTCGTGGTGAGCTACGCTATGTTTGCCGAGGAGCTCGGTGTCGAGGCTCCCAAGATGGCTGCTGCGCTCGCGGGACAATATAGTGGTGGTGCTGCCAACCTCGCTGCCGTGAAGCAGATGGTGGGGTTGAGCACCGAGAGCTTTGTGATGCTCTCTACGTGCAACCTTATTGTGTCGTTCTTCTACCTTATGTTCCTTATGGGTGGCGGTGTGACCTTCGCGCGCAAGATTGTTGGTCGTCATAACCACGTAGATCAGGTCGTTGAGATAGACCATAACAACGACAATCCTTATCGTGACTTCGCTACGCGCTCGGCTGTAATTCAACTGCTTAAGGTGCTTGTTGCATCGGTTGTTATTATGGGCATATCTGTTGTTGTTGGCACCATAGCTGGTGGCGAGTCGGGTATCTCTATGGTGGCACTTATCCTCACTATCACCACCTTGTCGCTGCTTATGACCATATCGAAGCAGGTGCGTAGCTGGGATAAGAGTTACGATGCGGGTATGTACCTTATATATGTCTTCTGCTTGGTTATGGCGACTATGGCAGACCTGGCGTCAATCAACTGGGAGCAGAGTCTATTTGTGCTTATGTTCCAAGCTGTTATCGTCTTTGGCTCGCTCTTCATCACCATCTTTTTGGCGCGTCCCCTGCGCATTGATGCTGATACCGCTGTTATCACCTCTAACACGCTTGTCAACTCGCCCGTGTGTGTGCCTATGATTGCGGCGACGATGAAGAACCGAGATGTCGTTGTTGTGGGCATCACCAATGGCTTGGCGGGCTACGCTATCGGCAACTACCTCGGTTATCTTATCTTCCAGCTGCTGTCAACCTTTTAGCGCACCGATAGGGTAGTGCAATGATATAAACAGAGAAAAAGTTTCGGCTTTTTCTCTGTTTTTTTGAGATTATGCGTAACTTTGGAGTAAAATAGAGTTGTTATGACCCCACAAGAGTTTATCGAAAAGTTCCGCGAGGCATTCCGCACACGCACGGTAGAGGCGCTGTTGTGGCCCAGCCGTGCGGGTTGGAGAATAAAGAAAAAATCTAATGTCTATTGGTATTTTCAAGAATATCAAGAATTTCGATGTGTAATTTCATGATTTCTGTATAATGCTCTATATCACTTGGAATATATATATTCTTAAGATTGTGTTTGTGTTCTGCAATGACTAATATCTCCTCAGGAGTAGCCTCTAACAAATTGCGTTTTATGCTCTGATATCTTTGCAGTATGATATCAGACTCCTCTTTTAGGCAGACGCAACAAATTGACATCATTTCAGCCAATACCTTACCTATTCTATCATTAGCATTTATAGAAACGACCATCAATGTATTTGATAATAATACTTTAAGTGAAGTTATATCTCTATTTATAATGTTCTTTTCCGTTTCCAACTTTTTACTCTCCTCAATAGCTTTTGCTGTTAATCTTTCAGTTTCTTGAATCTTTACGAAACTTGCAATCTGAAAACCTACAATGATAGTTGCGCATACCCCGATTAATGTCGCCAATACCCCAATAAAGGCATCGGTAGTTAATACCCCATTGTTTTTGTAATTCCCACAGAAAGTTAATGCAATGCAGACAGCAGCTGTCACAACGCAGAGAGTAACAATAATAATATCTCGTTTCTTCATACCCTTACTTGTAATTAATAACTTTCAAACTTTATAAACTTCTCAAATCGTTCTATTTCTGATTTTATTTTTGCTATCTCCGATTTGATACCACCAAGGCGGTTATAAATTTCATCATATTGCTTATCGTGATAAATATAGAAGTTTTTATATTTCATCTGATCAACTCTATCTTTCCATATTTCTATCTTATGTTCACATGTTTCATCGGAAATCACAGAATATCTTGCAGCGTCTATTGCGCGGTTTTCTTCACTACCAATGATACATACATACTTTGTTCTTGGGGCTTTTGCTAAGGCTCGAATATCAGATGCCGACAGACTAAAATGTGAGCCATCGGTATAGTCAATTGTTATGCTATTTAACTTGACAGTATCCGCAGCATAATTATAAACGATACAATCCCAACAGCCCCAACCTTCATTGTTTGGTGCAATAGGTCCAGTATAATAACCTGAACACGAAGCTGTCCCGCGTATTTCGCAATATGCAGGATCGTTAACTCTGTTATATACTTGACCAGACCAACGCAAATATTTAATGGTTTTAGAGGTTAAATTCGTAAAATACAAATGATAGTCGCAACCGCCAGCCGAATTGGGATAGTCTAATCGAGTTTCATCTATGCGTATTACAGAAGCCGCCCTCCTTACAGAAGCTGTTTGATTCTTCAACCAATTATTAAAAATACTATCTCTCTGATATTGATACTTCGCTTTAACGACATTAACCACAGAATCTCGAATTTGTGGAAGTTGAGTTTTGAGTTTTTTATAATATTCCAAACTATCTGTGCTTTCTTTTGTATATATGGCAACCAAACTATCTAACTCTCTACTTAATGCTTGTCGCCTATTCTCTAAATCTTGTTTGGTCGATAGCATTTTGGCGCTTCTTGCTTTTAATTGCGTATTATCTTGGACATCGCAACTATACAGCACCCATATTTTTTCTTTATAATCTACAATATACGCATTAAAATCTTGAGATTTGCTTGTATTAGTGTATCTTAGCACTCGTAGTTGTTGAGGCTTTTTAATCTTCTTGAGCTTACAATCTCTAACATCTACAAGGTCTCGCATGTTTGGTAAATACGAAGGCCTATTTTTTAATCTGTCATATTTATAAGGCGATAGTTCATACAATTCTGTATCAGGAGTTGTAGTAACATATGTATTGTTATCAACCTTATAAAACTCATCGTATTGAGCCCAACAAGGAATGTAAAACAAAATGAACAGAATTGTAGATATGAATTTAATATGCTTCATAATAGTATTTGAGTTAGTGTTTCTTCTACAAATATACAACTTATTTCTCAAATCTACTATCTTGTATATCTTCCATTCTCCATTTTGTCCCAAGTTTTGCGCCTCTGTCGATACCTTGCGAAAAGCCGAAACGACTTCGCATATTTATTAAAGCCATCTTTTGTATTCCTAAAATGATTGTCGGCTCATCAAATATTAGATTCAATATGAATGCTCTATTGTCGAGATATTGTGCATAGTTAGGATACTTTCGTAGTATATCGCACTTACATTCTTCCCTTTGTTTATAGTCGCCATACATTAGCGCATAATTAATTTTATAGATATCTCGGTTAAAACTATCTATATCTTGCTGTAATTCTACGACTTCTTTCAGAGTTTCATTTATTCTCTTAATGTTTTTATCTTCCATATTACAAGTATTTAATTTTCATATTGCAAAGGTAAGTCGTATTTAGATAATGTAGAAATGTGCAACATAATTATTATATATTGTTGATATTCGGTATATTTAATGTTGCGAATTATATGATTCTGATTGCACCTTTTTGTCTCGCACCACCTTTGATATAAAACGCTCTAAACTGCACAAAAAAATCACTCTTCAAAAATGATATCTTTCCTCTGTTCTCTTTTGTGTAGTCGCTTGAGTATTAAAAGATTAACCTTCGTGCAACCCTATAACATTTACCATAAGAGCGAAATAGTATAAACTAATCGGTACAAGTTGGCTCGGTGCGACAACTTTTCTCTATCCACTTTTGAGGTCGAAATTATGAACAGCGGGAACGGCTGTGTTTATCTTCGATTTTAGCAAGCGATCTGAAATCCAATGTTATTATGCGCAATATCTTTTATCGTATTGATTATTTGGTAATTACAATGTTTACTATGTCCAGAAGCAAACATCGTATGTACTCGTTTTGTACAAAGATTTCTGCGTTTTTCTCTGTTTTTTTGAGATTATGCGTAACTTTGGAGTAAAATTGAGCTGTTATGACCCCACAAGAGTTTATCGAGAAGTTCCGCGAGGCATTTGGCGAGTGTGCGCCGCTGCCTATCGCCCTTTGGTACGGTGATACCGCCGTAAATAGCGAGTGCCGTGTGCCACGCTGTATGATTGGTGCAATACGTAAGGTCTGCGAGGGCAGTGCGCTGACGCTAACATCAGAAAATGTGCAGTGCGGAGGTGGTGGGCTATACACCGCCTTTCGCCCAATGATGGAGCGTGTGCCATTGTTTGTGTCACATACCGAGCACTACAAAGCGACACCCGAGCAGGTGCGCCAATATGTCGAGAGCCTCGATATAGAGCTCACCACGAAGCCGTATCTCAACTTTGTGCGTGTCGACGCGCTCACAAGCTGGGAGGGTGTTGAGGCGGTGGTATTCTTTGCCACGCCCGATATTTTGTCGGGACTTTGCACGTGGACATTCTACGACAACGATGCGGAGGATGCCGTCGTCACGAAGTTTGCCTCGGGCTGTGCTGCCGTAGTGTCATTTGCCACGGTGGAGAACCGCAAGGGTGGTCGTCGCACATTCCTCGGTATGTTCGACCCCTCGGCACGTCCGCTTGTGCCAAAGAGTGAGCTTACCTTCGCTGTGCCTATGTGTCGCTTTAGCGAGATGCTACGCACGATGCCCGAGTCGGCACTCTTCGAGCACGCCTTCTCGGTGGTTAGGCGCAGGATAAATGGCGAGATAGGGTAGTAGCGCGCGAGCCTGCCACGATGATAATATTTGAGGCAAAGTTAGATAACGATGGTGGCACGCGTGAGGTGAATACTATCCGCTATATATTGAATAGTCAGACTGTTGTAGTGTATAAAAAGTTGTTTTTCAGTGATGAATACCAAGAAAGTTACAGTGCGTGAGGCACGGCGAGACGATGCGGCATTGATAGCGGCAGCTGTATGTATGGCTGTTGGCTACGATACGTCGCACCCCATATATCCTGTCTTTTTGACGCTTGCCGAGAGTGAGCGTGCGCAGTATAGCTATCGTAACTCGCTTATTGGCGAGGTCGATGGCGTGGCGGTAGGTGCTATTATAGGCTATGATGGTGCTATGCTCCACGAGTTGCGCCAGCCTATCTATCCGCTCCTTGAGCAGCATCTCGGCAGTGTGCCCCATATTGAGGATGAGACAGAGGCTGGTGAGTACTACCTCGACTCGCTGGGAGTCTTGCCCGAGTATCGTTGCTATGGTGTGGGGCGCGCCCTTATTGAGGCTGCCACAGAGCGAGCCTTCAGCGAGGGACACGAGCGCGTAGGGCTTATTGTCGACTTCGACAACCCGCGAGCCGAGCGACTCTACACCGAGTTAGGCTTTGTGCGCGTAGGACAAAAGCGCTTCCTCGGACACCAGATGTGGCATTTGCAGAAAATGAGATAGACGATGAAACGAGTAAAGATTACGGTGATGCGCATCACGACCTATGCCGATCTTATGGCTAAATACGAGAATCCTATCGAGCACACGTGCGATATGCGCCTTGGGCAGAGCTTTATTGTTGATGATGGCACCAAGCCCGAGGGTATGTGTCAAAGCGCGTGGGAGACATTGCAACCCTTTGTTAGTGAGCTTCAGGCGGGTGGCGGTAACTTCTTCGATGGTTGGATGCGCAATCCTCGCTCGGCAATGCTCTCGTGCAACGATGGTTTCCGTCCTGTGAGCTTCTATGTTGAGGTTATAGACTGATTACGATATATCTACGCCTTGCGCTCCGCCATTAGTAGAGTGCGTTTGCGCTCTATCTCTGCGCCCTCGCGCGCACCATTATATCCCCCGAGTGTGCCATCGGCTGCTATCACACGGTGGCACGGCACCGCAGGAGCATAGGGGTTGCGTTTGAGTGCCTGACCTACTGCCTGCGCACTGCGACAACCTATGCGACGTGCCAACTCGCCGTAAGTTATAGTCTCTCCCATTGGCACATCGAGCAACGCCAAGTATACTCTGCGCTGAAACTCTGTTATATCTGTGGCGCGTCGCACACGCTCGTGTATTGCGTCACACATATCAGCTCTTTTTGTATATCTTCACCTCGCCCTTGTACTCTATCGTGTGTGTTGCCTCGTCGAAGCACACCTCTGCCTTGACACCCTCTTCGGTTACTGTCACCGTTGCTGCTGTGGGGTAGCGGGCATCGAGGTAGTCTGTGCCATCGCTGTTCCAGACGTAATATTTTGTGTAGTATGCACTTACTGTCCACGGCGCATAGCTATCTTGGGCATCCCACTCATACGTGCCGAAGGGTATCGCCAACGCCTCCTCGTCAGCCACCGTCTCGGTGTACAGATCCAGAGCATAGTATGTGCCACCAGCCTGTTCAAAGCCCTGTGCATCGAGACCCTTGTCGCTCAAGTATAGATAGAAGTTGTCGCCACCATTTGGTGCTGTTGTCTTGCCATAGTATACTGCGTAGGCGTGCTCTACCGTGAGGTTACTGTCCTCGGCTGGCTTGGTGGAGATATTTGCTATGACGTGCTCGCCCGAGAATGTCACAGTGTGCGTCTCGCCCGCTATTACTACGGTCAGTGTCGTTGAGTCGCTGCCTACGATGAGCTTTCCTGACTCAAACTCCAACTGCGTGATAATCTCTGTGTCGTTTGTCACTACATACTCCGAGTAGTCGGCAGAGAATGTCCATGCAGCGTATGTGTCCTCGGGATCGTAGATATATTCACCCTCGGGCAGAGACATCCACTCGCTCCACTCACCCATGTATATTGGTGCGTAGAGGTCTATACGGTAGTAAGTGGAATTAGGCTTGATGTATCCGCGCTCGTCGTAGCCGTTATCTGATAACGTGATGAAGTAGTTGTCTGCGCCTGCGGAGTATTCATCGCCGTAGTACGCGCCACTCGAGTATTTAGCCTCGAAGAGTATGCCTTCGGGTACCACAGCTTCTGGAGTCTTGTTATCATCGTTACACGCCACACCTATAATGGCACAAATAACCAATATTACCTTTGCCGCTGTTTTCATAGCACAATATCTATATATTGTTAGTAATCACTATGCTACAAAGATAATAAAATTTTCTTATCTCCAGCAATAAAATAGGCGAGGGGATAACTAAATTTAGCCATCCCCTCGTCTTTTGTCGATGCCACACGGCATCTATCTATGGTGTGTACTACCAGATGATGATACGCTCCTCGGGAGCCATATACATCTCATCCTCGGCTGTGATGCCAAATGCATCATACCAAGACTGTATGTTGCGCAATGTAGCGTTCACGCGGTTGCGACCCAATGAGTGTACATCCTCCTTTGTAAGACGCTCCTTCTCCTGATCGGTGATGTTCTGTGCCCAGAGTGTAGCATAACCTATGTAGAAACGCTGCTCTGCAGTGAAGCCATCAATATCAGCGGGGTGCTCACCCTGCCAAGAGTCAACGAGTGCTGTATATGCGAGACGCAAGCCACCCTGGTCGGCGATATTCTCGCCAAGCGAGAACTTACCGTCAGCAAACAAGCCAGGGAGAATCTCGATTGCGTTGAACTGCTCTACGAGTACCTGTGTCTTTGTCTCGAATGCTGCTCTATCCTCGGCTGTCCACCAATCATTCATATTACCGTCCTTATCAAACTGTGAGCCCTGATCATCGAAGCCGTGAGTCATCTCGTGACCGATAACCACGCCAATAGCACCGTAGTTTACAGCGTCGTCAGCATTGGGGTTGTAGAAAGGAGGCTGAAGGATAGCTGCGGGGAAGCAGATCTCGTTTGTTGTGGGGTTGTAGTATGCGTTAACCATCTGTGGTGGCATAAACCACTTCTCGCGGTCAACGGGCTTACCTACCTCCTTCATCTCGTCTGCGGTGTACCAGCGGTTAGCCTCTACGATGTTTGCCCAGTAGCTCTTTGCGGGGTCAACAGTGAGTGTTGAGTAGTCCTTCCACTTGTTAGGATAACCAATCTTCACTGTGAATGCCTCAAGCTTCTCCTGTGCCTTTGCCTTTGTTGCATCGCTCATCCAGTCGAGTGCTGTGATGTGCTTTGAGAGTGCGCCCTGAAGGTTCTTCACCATTGTCTCTACGCGCTGCTTCTCGCTCTCGGGGAAGTACTTTGCAACGTATATCTGACCTACCGCCTCCGAGAGGATTGAGTTAGGCACAGCCATAGCGCGCTTCCAGCGGGGGCGTATCTCCTGTGTGCCCGACATTGTCTTGCCGAAGAACTCGAATGAAGCCACTGCAAACTCCTCGCTGAGGTAGCTTGTAGCTGCGTCAATGTAGTGTGCAGCAAGATATGCCTTGAGTGCCTCAAGATCAGCTGTTGCGATAACCTCCATAATATTTGCAAATGATGAGGGCTGGCTCACTACGAGGTGCTTGAACTCGCCTACGCCCATAGTCTTAAGGTAGGCATCCCAGTCTACTGCCGTGAACTCGCTCTTGAATGTGTCGAGAGTATAGGGGTTGTAGCCCTTCTGTATGTCGCGGCACTCCACGTTTGTCCACGACTTCTCGGCGATACGATCCTCCACCATAAGTACGTTGTCTACCATTGCTGCGATGTCACCCTCAACGGCTGCAAGTGTGAAGATGCGTGTGAGGTACTCGCGGTATGCAGCCTTTAGAGATGCGTTCTTCTCGTCGGTGTAGTAGTCGCGGTTGCCCATACCAAGACCGCCCTGCTCCATATATAGGATGGTGTAGTTGCTGTCTGCAAGGTCTGCACCAGGGTAGCAGGCAAAGAATGCGCCAATACCATCGGTGTGTAGACCAGCAAGAGCTGCTACAAGCTCCTCGCGCTCGCTGATGGCGAAGATAGCGTCGAGAGCAGCTCGAATAGGCTCTACGCCCTCGTTGTTGAGGCGCTCCTCGTCGAGACCCATCTTATAGAGGTCGGCAATTTTCTGCTCAACGCTGCCTGCCTCTGCCACGCTCTCGGTCATTGCCTTGAACATATCATTGAGGCGAATCTCATTGTTCTCACGAAGTACGTCAAAACTGCCGTAGCGTGAATACTCGGGCTTCAGCGGGTTGTTCTTCTGCCAACCGCCAGTAGCCCACTGGTAGAAGTCATTTTTGGGATTTATCGACTCGTCGAAGTTCGCTGTGTCGATTGCAGGTACCGCAGCTGTCTGCTCCTCGGTAGTCTGCTGGTTAGCGCAAGCTGTCATCATAAGTGCAGTTGCAAGAATAAATGTTAACTTTTTCATCTTAAGGAATCCTATGTTTTTAAGTTTAGTCCTTTGTGCGGAGATAGGGGAGTTGAGCAACTTGTAGCTACTCCTCCTCCCCTGTCGTTAGCGGTTACTGTCTGCCCTATTACTTGCGTATTGCAGCTACGCCTGGCAGCTCCTTACCCTCCATATACTCGAGCAGTGCACCACCACCCGTAGATACGTATGACACCTTATCTGCCAAGCCAAACTTGTTGATGCAAGCTACCGAGTCACCGCCACCAATGAGTGAGTATGCGCCATTCTTCTCTGTCGCCTCTGCTATTGCCTCGGCAACAGCCTTCGAGCCTGTCGAGAACTTGTTGATTTCGAATACGCCCACAGGGCCATTCCAGAGGATGGTCTTGCAGCCGAGGATATGCTCGCGGAATTTTGCCTTACCCTGTGTTGCGATGTCAACGCCCTCCCACTCATCGGGAATATTGTTTGCGGGAGCCTCCTGTGTGTTTGCTGTCTCGGCGAAGTCGTCGCAGATGAGTGCATCGGGTGAGCGAAGAATCTTGATACCCTTCTCCTCTGCCTTCTTCAAAATCTCGAGAGCTACGGGGAACATATCGGGCTCGCAGATAGACTTACCCTCCTTGCCGCCCTCTGCTCCTGCAAATGTGTAGGTCATACCACCACCGATGATGATTGAGTCTACCTTCTCCATAAGCTTCTCAATGATGGTAATCTTTGTAGATACCTTCGAGCCGCCGATGATTGCGCAGAATGGACGCTCGGGGTTCTCCATAACGCCGTCGATAGCCTTAAGCTCGTTCTCCATAACGTAGCCAAACATCTTGTCTGTGGGGAAGTAGTCAGCGATAAGGGCTGTTGAGGCGTGTGCGCGGTGGGCTGTGCCAAATGCGTCGTTGATGTAGCAGTCTGCATAAGATGCCAGACGCTTAACAAACTCCCTCTGTGACTCCTTTACTTTGCTCTTTGCTGCCTTCTTCTCGTCGTCTGTTGCATCCTCTGCCAAGCCACGGGGCTTACCCTCCTCCTCGGCGTAGAAGCGCAAGTTCTCGAGAAGCATAACCTCGCCAGGCTTGAGGTTTGCAGCCATCTCGGCAGCCTTCTCGCCCATACAGTCGCCAGCGAACATAATCTTCACACCCAGACGCTCCTCGATAGCATAGATAATCTGCTCCAATGAGTACTTTGGATCGGGATTCTTCTTGGGACGACCGAGGTGTGACATAAGTATCACCGAGCCACCCTTCTCCAATACCTTCTTGATTGTTGGGATAGCAGCACGAATACGTGTGTCGTCAGTTACCTTGCCCTCTGCATTAAGGGGCACATTGAAGTCAACGCGGATGATTGCGCGTTTGCCTGTAAAATCGTAGTTGTCGATTACAAACATAGTCTTAATATTTTTTGGTTATACTTGATTTCAGAAATTTTACTTACTTATCAGGTTGCTTGCTGTGCTTACTTATCAGGTTGCTTGCTGTGCTTACTTATCAGGTCTCTTGCTGTGCTTGCTTATCAGGTCTCTTGCTGTGCTTGCTTCGCCCGCTCACGGCACGTGCTTACACTGCAACCTCTTGCCATCGAGCCACTCTTATATGGTAAACATTCGCGACAAAGTTACTCAAAAAAATGAAATAATCATCTAAACATTATTTAATAATGTTTTTTGTTTGCAAATTTCGTGCTTGACCACTCCCAATAAATTCTGCATTTTCGCCACTATATCCACATTTTCGCCACATCACGAAAAGTTATTACGCTGATATACAATAAATTACCCACCATTTTAGCAGGCGCAATATTGTAACTCATTGATAATCAGCAATAACGAAAATACCATTTTTCACGGTTTTGTAACCTATTGATTTACAGTGCGTTTTAAAGGGTGCGTGTGAAAAGTTTTTAAGTCGAAAATTTGGCAACTACTGCTCTATATCCTATCTTTGCATTAAGGAAAAACGCTTACAGAAGATATTCATCTTGGTTGAAACCTAAATATTTGAAGTATGGGTAAATTATACAACGTCAAAAGATTACTATGTCGCGTGGTGGCTGCACTTGTTGTGCTACTGCTGCCCGCAATAAGCGAGGCGCAGTCCTATAAATACATAATGCGCGACTCTCTTGGTACGTACAAGGTGACATTCACACCAAAAAAGGATGTGAAAGTTGTTGATGGTAAGCCTATTAAGCGTCCTTTAGTGGCGCGCACACACGAGTTGCGTGCAGGTATAGGCTTCTCTGTACCAACTGTGTGGGGTGGTATGTCGAGTGCAGAACAGCTCCCCAAGAACTACAATAATGGTCATACTCTGCCATATTACTATGGTGACACGCGCTGGCTCACACTCACGGGTGACTATGGCTACTGGATAAAGGATTGGTTCTATGTAGGAGGCTCGCTGACGTGGACTGAAGGTTATGCCTATCGCTATGATAGGTATGCCTATGGCAGACTTGGCTCGCGCACGGTCAACTACTTCAGCGTAATGCCTATGGTGCGCTTTGCGTGGCTACGTCGCGGCATCGTCCAGCTCTACTCGGGTGCAGGTTTAGGCTTTGGTGCATACTTTATGGAGAATGAGCGCGACACGGTGAGTAGCAGAGCCACCTTCAACTATGACCTTACGTTTATAGGCTTGTCGGTAGGTCGCACGTGGTTTGGTTATATCGACTTTGGTACAGGCTCGCGTGGTGCAATTACAGCGGGCTTTGGTTACAGATTTCAGTCAAAATCTAAAAAATAGTGGCTATGAGAGGTATTTATAACATCACAGCTACCGTTGCATTGCTCTTTGCGTCGTTTGTGGCGTATGCGCAGAGCGAGGTCGACGAGCAGCAGATATACGAGAAGGTTGCGGCATATACAGCCGAGCAATATGACGCGGAGATTACTAAAATCGACGCAAAACAACCCGAGCAGATACGCTGGCAGCACGGTCTGCGTGTTGGCTATGGCCCCCACGGAATAATATCGTTGCTTATGCTCACAGGTGATATATCGCGCGATATATATATGTCAGATTATATGATTTTCAAGGAAAGTAGGTCACACTCTTTGAGTGATGAGATAAGGTCTGCGCGTAGCTATTGGGGCAAGGAGATACTTGTTGCCAACATCTCTGCCGAGTACTTCCGCACAGTCAAGCCTTGGCTTACGCTGGGTGGTAAGAGCTCTTTTGCTTCATATCATGCAGGCAAGTATGATATTGTGAGCCACGAGAAGATATTGCCGTATAACATCTACACTGTTAGCTTACTATTTAATGTCCGCTTTGAGTGGCTACGCCGTGACTTTATACAGCTCTACTCGGGCGTTGGAGCGGGTCTTGCCGCACGCTTTGAGTACAACAACGGTATCATCGTTCCTATGGTCGACTATACTGGCTTCGGTATGTCCATAGGTCGTGCCTTTCACGGATATATCGAGTTTGGCGGCGGTATCAGCGGTTGGATGCGTGTAGGTTTGGGATATAGGTTTAACACTAAATAGAGTGCTTTATGAAGAGATTGATATATACACTGCTTGTCGTTGCTACTGTTGCAACGTCGTGTACCGTTGACGAGGGTAGATCGAGCTCGCCAATGAACATAGCATACCCGATAGTGAATGCCACGATTGCCGATATTAGGGATGTGAACAACCTTGTGCAGACCATTATATACTACCACGACTACCTCACCGCAGAGAACGAGGAAGAGCAGCAGCTCATATATAACACCTATCTGCGTGATATAGAGATTACGGCAGTAGATAATATGCACACGCTTACCATCTCGGCATACGACAATAGTGGCGTACAGCGCAAATACTCTATCGTCATCAAATCGTCGAATGGCACTCCTCTTACCAGCACCACGTGGAGCGTTACGCGCCTTGAATATCTCCCCTATAAGATGACCTTTACCATAGGTGCAGATGAGTACCACGCAGATATATCGTCATTTACATCGAAGTCGCGCACTGGAAGTGCCGATCTGCGCTATGTTGATCTGCGTGATGAGGAGCACAATCGTCATTTCGGTGTCTCTGGCGAGATACACTCTGTCGACACCAATGAGAGTGGCACGCAGCCCCTCACTCTCGACATAACATTCACTACGCCTGCCGCCTATATCAATAATATAGGCTACTCGGGTAGAGTCGATATCACCTGCCACGATGCCCTCTATAACACTACAGATAAGGTTACTATGCAGTATAGCGAGCAGCCATTTGGTATCTATATCTACTATGGTGACTGTGATGTGTTTTTTGATGCCTATTAGTAGTGCTTCAACCATCCATTAACCCAGAGGGCTGACCAACACGATGTTGATCAGCCCTCTCTGTCTTCTCTTGAGTCGTATCTTGCTTATCGCACTGACACGCGCTTCTCCCACGCGCTCTCGGTTACGCTGTCACCAAACTTGATGTTGCCAGCCTCGATGCGTGAAGCCTTATACTTCATTGTTGGCTGTGCCACCGAGAACTTCATACTCTTGGGGCTCTGCACAATCTCCTCGAAGAGGTCTATGTCGGTAGTCTCCTCGCGGTTGAACGACATACGTTCACGGTAGAGCGGTCCGAAGTTGCCGTCGCTGTCCTGTGCAATAGCGAGCAATATGTACTCAACATCCCACTCAAGACCAGGATACCACCTGTCGATATCCATCAAGCAGTCCTGCAACAATATGTGCATCAACGACTCGTCTGACCACTCGTTCTTGTCGTCGAGACCCTCCTCGTAGTAGAATATAGCGTAGTAGTAGTGTGCAGGGTTGTTCTCAAGACGGGGATAGAAGGGAACATACGCCAAACCTGCATAGCTTGTATATAGACCCTGTGATGCGTAGCGTGCAACAAGCTCGTCGCCATCGAAATACTCATTGTGCTCAACTGATATTGCCACGTCAGCAACCACAGCCTCCTTTGTGCGGAATGTATCACCGAAGTATACCTCGCCTGCAAATTGTGCATTCTTGACGTCGATAGCCACTGCTACAGGCTTGTACTCTGTGTTAGAGTTGAGCTGACCCACAACACTGCTGCTGTAACCACGCGATGTCATCTCGTACCAGAACTCCGAAGCCGAGCCAACTATGCCTGCTTCAATATATGCGCTCTCATACTCCTTCATCAATGCCTCGAACTCCGCTGCACTCATATCTGCGTCGATAACATCCCAGTAGTAGTATACGCTGTTGCCAGAGGGGCTAACGCTAACCTCGGCATCGTATCTGCCAATGTTCTTTACCTCAAAATCGAAGCGCAAGTCCTCGGCTGATATACCCTTCTGTGTGCGGAATGTCTTGCGAATCATAGGCGTTGTCATACCACCTGCCTCATAGCCGAAGAGCACTGCCGTATACTCGGTGTCAGGCTCGATCGCTGTAGGGCCGATATGTACAGTGTTGCTGCCATACTCGACAATCATATCAACATACTCTCCGTACATCAGCTTAATCTCCTCTACAACCTGCTCGTCGTCAAGACCGTCAAACCACGATGACTCTTGCACCTCCCAGATGTAGCCATCCTCCTCATTTGTTGTGCCGATAACGAGATCAAACTCTACAGTAGAGATATTTGCGATATCGAGCGTGAGCTGGTTGTTTGATGTGATGGGCTCTGTCTTGAAGTACTCGCGAACAATGGATGTTGTGCGCTGTCCCATCACAGTAACACCATACGCATAGGCGCAATACTCTGTGTTCTGTGACAAGCCGTTCCAAGTCATCGACTGTGCGCCGTTGAGTGACATCTGGCGTATTACATCCTCAATAGTCACGCCATAGCCATCTGCCAAAGCCTGAAAATACATAAGGTCGTTGAGGAAGAAGTCGTCGTCGCTGCCGTTATACGAATCCATACTCTCTTTGGTTACCACCATAGAGATAAATGGACGCTGCTCGTCAAATGGAATGACTGTGTATGTGGCGGTGTCGGCACCAACCTCGGTTACGTTGATAGTGAATTCGGCGGGCTCGCCCTTTATCTGCACAATCTTCAACGCAGCCTCCTCACAGTTAGGGGCATTTAGGCGGATGAATGTTGTACGTCCCGTCTCGCCAGGGTTCTTGTCAACGATGAAGCCCACGTAGCCCTCGTTTGAAAGATCAATGGTGTGTACCCAGCTGTCATCAACAGTGGCCTCGACATCTGCCAAATCGCCATTGTAGTCATAGTGTACGAACTGCTGCTCGCCCGCAGCTGCAACGATGATTGTTGTCTCACGGAAAGATAGCTCTGGTGTAGATGTGTTGTCTCCATTATTCTCGCACGCAGCAAGGAAGAGGAGTCCACATACAAGACACATCAGCATCTTGAAAAAGCGAAAATTTCTCATATTTTTCTTTTTAGGGTTTTAGTTATTTCTGCTACAAAAAATGCCTTAAACACACTCCACATCGTATGCGCGTGTGTACCAGTGGCAAAAGTAGTGATTATTTTAGAAATTATACAAAACCGCCCCCATTTTTTACAATATTCGGACACAACAAAGACCATATTCTGTAAATTCGAGCCGCGCTGATGTGTTGTTGAGGTGTGCTGTTAAGGCGGGATGTATGCTCGTGAAGGATGCTATAAGTCTCTGTCTAATATCTCTATGCGCGTCTGAAGTATCTCCTCCATACGGTCTACGGCTGTGCCGAAGGGCAACTGCTCATCGCCGTTGATGTTTGTGCCGATGCTCCACAGCTCAAAGTTCCTCTTCCAGGACTCGAATATATACTCACGCTCCTGCTCAATAAAGTCAAATACGGTCATAAATGCTGGTTTCAATTCCGCCCAGCGTTGCGATGCAAGATCTTTGAATGCAGGGTCGTCGAAGAGTCTGCTGTACCACCAAGCGTGGGTCATAAAGAGTCCCCATTGTGCCTGTGGCGAGGCAGCCCAAGAGAATGTTCCCCAGTCGAAGTCCCATACGGGGCCTGCAACGAGCTTGCCGTTGCGGTCTTTTGATAAGTAGACACTACCTGGGTTTGCCAACTCGTGGTTAACGCATAGTTCATATATCAGCCAGTAATCTATAAACGATTGTGCGTCAATGTACTTGGCATAGCCGTTCTCGCTATCTTTGAAGTTGTTGCCATATAGCACCCTCTCCACCTCGTCGATATACTCTATTATCCACTCCCACTGCTGCTGTGTGAGATCCTCCTCGTCAGGAAACTTCACGCTGAAGGGTACGCCGTGTGCTGTGTACCACTGCCATAGGTTGTCGTAGTGAAAGTCCAACTCAAGGAGGTATCCACCCGTTATTGCATCGCCCGCATTGTCGTTGGGTGTCATCTCCGTAATCGCTATGCGGTCATTGTCCACGCGCACCTGCTCACATAGTAGGTATTGCCCGAGGTGCTCACCGTTGAGTATAAGCTCCACAAACTCACTGTGCGGTGTCCACGCCAACGAAGTCTGCTCGGCGAGATAGTATGCCACGCGGTTACGCAATAATGTCCTATCCATATAGTTGGCTAACAGACACCACCTCTTATGCTTGGGCATACCCATCACCCTCTGTTTCTCCGTAAACTTGATGTTGTAGGGCTTCTTCTCGTAGCCCCACGTGCTGTTACCGCGGCCTCGTATCGCCATCTCCACGTCAACAAGATTGTCGAAGCGTCCCATACCGTCGAGCCAGAGGCGTGAGCCCTCCACCCACCTCTCCTTCGACCATACACCCTGTCGCCCAGGTGTCTCTATGCGCACTACGGGAAGCCCTGTGAAGCAGGTTAGGTGCAGTGTGTAGTCTGTGCTGCTGTCGCCCTGCCACGCCACTATTGTTACATCGTGGTTGAAGTCGAGGCTATCACCCGCGGCGTAGTTGTTGCCATTTATCGTTATACGGTCTATGCCTTCGGTTGATATCGTGGGTATGAAGCTGCGCTCGGATATGTATTCGTCTATATGTGCGTGATATGTGTGTGTCGTGCTATCGTAATCGAATATCACATCGCTATATAACGATGGGTTGTCGCTACGATTTAGGCGTATATCGACGATACCGCCCACAAACCCATTGCTTACGACATTTACAGCGTTTGAGCGTATCAGTGCTCCCGACTCAAGTTTTATTATTATGCACACCTGCTGGCTATATATGCGCCCCGTGCCATTGTCTGTTATGGTGGCTATGTACTCGCCCTTGGTGCTGCCCTCGCGTACGCGCGTTAGACTAAATTCTGCTGGTTTCTGCGATAGGTGATTGTTTTGGCGCAGCTCTACCTGACAGCCAATGGTTGAGACGATATAGTTGAATACCGCCTTGGCATCCTTAACCACAAAGCGCACCTCGCCACTGCCACCATTGTCGAGTGATAGCGATGTCGTGACACACTCTATGCTGCGTACCTGTGCGGGGGTCTCTATTGGAGCAGGCTCCTCGCACGCCCATATAAGTAGACACGCTATGACGAGTGTTATGCGCTTCAGTTGAGCCATTTAGTGCTGCTATTTCCAGATTAAAGATGTTACGGAGCGTGCCGCGAGCTTGCATTTGAAGTCGCCTGCGGGGCTCTTTACTACGAGTGTCTTCTCCTCGTCAGCATCGTTAAGCACCACTGCCGAGTATGTGCCGTCGGGGTTCTCAAAGGCTGATGCTGCTACGCCAGATGCCGAGCTCTTTATGCGGTATGCGTCGCGTTTTACCACCCTTGACATATGACCTATTGCGTACCAGTGGCTGCGATATGTTAGCGTGTTGTAGGCGTATGATGCGTCACAGTCAACAAAACCGTAGCACGTTGTGCATCCTCCTGGGCGGTTTGGTCCTCTGTTGCCGTCAAGCATAAAGTTCCAGAGTACCACAGCACGGCAGTAGTTGTTGATAGTGCCAAGGCAGACCTCGCGGATATGCCACAATAGGTTGTCGCCAAAGTTGGGACACCACGTGCCGATACTCTGCTCGGTGAAGTATATGCTCTTTGTAGGGTCGGCAGAGTGTATCTGTGCCAATGCCGACGATGAGCCGCCGTAGGCGTGCCAAGCAGAGCCCTCAACATACTTCGAAGCCTCCTTATCCTTGTAGATGTTCTTCACAAAGTCGGTAACGTCGAAATTGTGGTCGTATATCCAAATCTTGGTATCAAGACCCGCCTCCTCAAAGGCTGGGCCGAGGTGTCCCTTTATGAAGTTGCGCTGCTGCTCCCACGACATATATGTCGATGCCGAGTTACCATCGTGCAGAGGCTCGTTCTGCGGTGTTATAGACTCAATCTTAAAGCCATTTAGCTCCATCTCCTCTACCCACATCACAAGATACTGTGCATACTCGTCATAGTAGTCGGGGTTTAGGCGACCACCTGCCCACTTGTTGTAAGGCTCGTTTTTGTAACGGTCGAGCTTCATCCAAAGAGGGGCAGTCCACGGTGCCGCAATTATCTTTACATCGGGGTTTATAGCCAGAATCTCGCGTAGCACGGGGAAGAGATAATCTCTGTCGTAGCTGTGTACTGCGAAGAACTCTAAACCCTCGGTGTCGCACCACGTGTACTCGTCAAGTGAGAAGTCCGAGCAACCTATCGACACGCGGATATAGTTGTATCCGAGACCCTCCGTGGGGTGAAATGCATCCTTTAGAATCTTCGCGCGGTCAGCCTCCTTCATCTTTAGGAGGTTGTATGCTGCCGAGCCAGTGATGGCAGGGCCAAAGCCCTCCATTGTCTGATAGCGTACCGATGCATCTATGGTGAGCGTCGCCGCCTTATCGGGTGTCTCCGTAAGCTCGGCTGTCTCTATATCCTTGAAGAGCATCGTCTTGTTAGCCGTTGTGGTGAATGCTGTAACGCCGCCATCAGGGTAGTTATAGTCAATCTCGCCCGATGTCTTAACCTTGATAGAGATAATGTCGCTGTAGAGACCATCCTTGCCAGCCACGCCAAAAACCTTGTAGGTATACCCCGCAGCGAGGTTGTCAAAGGTCACAACCCCCGAGGCCGTTATCTTTTCGCCCTTTAGCATCTTCGATAGCGAGGGTGTTGCTGCGCTCTCATCCGTAAGCAGACAGTAGCCAGCATCGGCGTTTGTCAGTGTCACAGCAACGCTCACAGATAGCTCTGTTGTCGACTCTACGGTCAGGGCTATTGTAGGGTTGTTGTCAATGTCGGGCTTTACGGGCTCTTGGTTGTCGCCTCCGCAACCCACAATGAGGGTCATAGCTGCAAAGAGGGTAGAAATCAGGATTTGGTGCATCATATCACTTCAGTTTTTAGATTTATCAATTTGTGCAATACAAAGTTATAAAAAAAATCGGTGCTGTGAAAGCCGCTACAACACAATACACCTAAAATATGGACTGTGCGTAGTAAAATATGCTGATAATAAAAAAGATAGCCATATATAAAAGTGGAATGTGTGTAATACAAAAACTTTTTAGTATATTTGTGCTATGAAAAATATGTTTACCCATTCGTTGCTACTTGTCGCCCTTGCCACTCTCTTTTTGGGCGCCCCTTGTGTGGCATCTGCGCAGGCGGATATACTCGACGAGTTAGATCGCACCATAGACGCCACCGAGAACTTTGTTAAGGCTCGAAATGCCCGTATCCGTAATGTCGAGAGTAGACTCTCTGCTCGTGATCTCACCCCTTTGCAGCAGTATAATATCTATTACCAGCTCTTTCTTGAGTACCGCTCATTTCAGTTTGATAATGCTATGGCTATGCTTGAGGAGTGTCACCGCTTGGCAGAGTCGATGGGTAGTCGTGCGCTACTCTCCGATGTACATATTGAGCGAGCTATGCTCTTTGCTACGGCGGGTATGTTCTTTGAGGCGGGTGAGATACTCGCTAACGAGATAGACACAACCTGTTTGGATGCTACGCAGCGCATCAACTACTATAATGCTCAACAGCGTTTTCACTCCGACTTTTGGCACTATACCAGCGACCACGAGACACGTGAGAGGTCGGGGCACAAGATACGCTATTATCGCACACTTATTCTGCAAAATACCCCAGATACTGCACCCTTACATCGCTACGTCACTGTGCGCAATCTATGTGATAGTGGCAAATGGGAGCAAGCCGAGCAGATAAACAGCGAGCTACTATCTAACTACACCAACGATGAGCACGAGTTTGCAATGTATGCCTATGACCGCGCACGTATCTGCGAGGCAATGGAGCGTAGTGACGAGATGGTGGAGTGGTTTGCACGTTCTGCTATGGCGGATATACGCACAGCCACAAAGGATAATGCCTCGTTGTGTAGCCTTGCCCAGAGTCTGCTCGGACGTGATGACATCGACCGTGCCTTCCGCTATATCACTATTTCGCTAAACGATGCCCTATACTACAACGCTAAGTTGCGTCCGTGGCAAATATCGGCTATCATTCCCGAGATTGAGCGTGCCTATCAGGCAAAGCAGCAGCTTCAGGGTGAGGAGATACGCCGTCAGGAGATGCGTGCACGCCACCTCGCTGTTATTATCTCGGTGTTGGCTGTCGCGCTGATGTGCATCTGTGGTTATATGACGTTACTATTGCGTCGCTCACGTAAGTACTCCCATAAGATATGCGAGATGAATGAGCGCATAGGTCACACAAATAACGAACTTCAGCAACTCAATGAGCGTATGGGCGAGATAAATAGCGAGCTGCGTGAGGCAAATGCTGTCAAGGAGGAGTATATTGCACTATTCTTGTCTATGTGCTCCGACTACATCGAAAAACTTATGTCTATGCAGCGTGGCATACGTCGTAAGCTCTCACAGGGTAAACTTTCGGAACTTGAGAGCGAGTTGTCGTCGTCGAGTCTTATGGATGAGGAGCTAAACAACTTCTATGAGATGTTCGACAACGCCTTTTTGCAGCTCTATCCTAACTTCGTCGAGGAGTTTAATATGCAGCTTAAGCCAGAGTCGCGTATACACCTCAAAAATGGTGAGCGTTTAAACACCGAGTTGCGTATCTTCGCGCTTATACGTCTCGGTATCACCGACTCGTCACGCATAGCATCGCTCCTGCGCTACTCCGTAAATACCATATATAACTATCGCGCACGAACCAAGAACAATGCTTTGGCAAGCCGAGATAGCTTCGAGGAGCGCATCAAGACCATAGGTAAGTAGCTGTTGGGCTACTATGTTGATTGCTAACAGCTGCAACAACATACTACTCACATAAAATGTCATAATGTAAAAAAGTCACCAATAAAATTGGTAAATAGGGTACACATTCAAGAAAGTTTAGTATCTTTGTATGATGTATGGGTGACGTGGTTACTTTTTGTCTTGTAGTGAGTACGTCTCAAGTGTATGTAAATTGACGAAAAACAAAACAAACAATATAAATAAAACAACTAACTATGGAGAACAACAAGCTTCAGCGTGCAGCGGATAACATTCGTATTCTTGCTGCTTCGATGGTGGAAAAGGCAAAGTCGGGTCATCCTGGCGGCGCAATGGGTGGTGCCGACTTTATCAACGTGCTCTACACCGAGTTTTTGCGTTACGATCCCGATAATATGGCGTATCCGCACCGTGACCGTATGTTCCTTGATCCAGGACATATGTCACCAATGCTATATGCTGTGCTTTCATTGGCTGGTAACTACTCTACCGAGGACTTGCAGTCATTGCGTCAGTGGGGTAGTGTAACTCCGGGTCATCCCGAGGTTGATGTGTTGCGTGGTGTCGAGAACACATCTGGACCTCTTGGTCAGGGTCACGCTATGGCACTTGGTGCAGCTATCGCCGAGCGTTTTATGGTTGCTCGTTTTGGCGAGTGGATGGCACACAAGACATACGCATTTATCTCTGATGGTGCTGTTCAGGAGGAGATTTCACAAGGTGTAGGTCGTGTTGCTGGTCACCTTGGCTTGTCTAATCTCATTATGTACTACGACTCGAACAACGTGCAGCTCTCAACAAAGTGTGACGAGGTTGATACCGAGGATATCGAGATGAAGTACCGTGCTTGGAACTGGAATGTTATCACCGTTAATGGTCAGTCTATCGACGAGATACGCGCTGCGCTTAAGGCCGCTAATGCCGAGACAGAGCGTCCAACACTTATCATCGGTAAGACCATTATGGGCTATGGCGCACGTAAAGCTGATGGCACAAGCTTTGAGAATCAGGTATCTACACACGGTCAGCCACTCACAGCTGCTGGTGCTGATATTGCTGCTACTATCAAGAATCTTGGCGGTAATCCCGATGAGCCGTTTGCCGTATTCGAGGAGTCAAAGGAGGTATACGCACAGCGTCGTGAGGAGCTTCGCGCGTGGGCAAAGCAGATGCACGAGGTTGAGGCCGCTTGGCGCAAGGAGAACCCTGCGCTCGCCGAGAAGATGGATAACTTCTACTCTGGCAAGCTCCCCGAGATTGACTACTCTGCAATCGAGATGAAGCCCGACCAGGCTACACGTGCCGCATCGGCTACTATGCTTGGTATCTTCGCCGAGAAGGTTGAGAATATGATTGTATCGTCTGCCGACCTCTCTAATTCTGATAAGACAGATGGCTTCTTGAAGAAGACCAAGGCATTCACAAAGGGTGATTTCTCTGGTAACTTCTTCCAGGCAGGCGTTGCCGAGCTTACTATGGCTTGTGTGATGAACGGTATGGCACTACACGGTGGTGTTATCCCCGCTTGTGGTACATTCTTCGTCTTCTCTGACTATATGAAGCCCGCAGTACGTCTTTCTGCACTTATGGAGAAGCACGTAATCTACATCTGGACACACGACTCATTCCGCGTAGGCGAGGATGGCCCTACCCACGAGCCCGTTGAGCACGAGGCACAGATTCGCCTTATGGAGCACTTGCGCAACCACTCTGGCGAGCGTTCAATGCTTGTTTTGCGCCCTGCCGATGGCGACGAGACTATCGCTGCGTGGAAGATGGCATTGGAGGAGAAGCGTCCCGTTGCTCTTGTTTTGTCACGCCAGAATATTAAGACGTTGCCCGCGCTCACAGGTCGTACACGCCGTGAGGAGGCTATGCAGGCAGAGAGGGGTGGTTATGTCGTTTTGGAGACTCCCGACGCAAAGGCTACGCTTATTGCTACTGGCTCGGAGGTATCAACACTTGTTGAGGGTGCCGAGCTTTTGGCACAGGAGGGCATCGCAACACGCGTTGTCTCAATCCCCAGCGAGGGTCTCTTCCGCGACCAGCCCAAGGAGTACCAGCAGGCAGTATTGGGTAACTTGCCGCGCTATGGTATGACATCTGGTCTGTCGGTAAATCTTGCAGGCTTGGTTGGTGAGAATGGCTACATCCACGGCTTCGACCACTTCGGTTACTCTGCACCCTTCAAGGTGCTCGACGAGAAGTTCGGCTATAATGGTGCTGCCGTCGCTGCCGAGGTTAAGGCTATGTTGAAGTAATAACTACTCCTTAATATACCAAATTAGGCTGATAGGACATCTTGTCCTGTCAGCCTAATTGCTTTATGAGAGTAGATGCCGCGCTATAAAGTAGACAACCTGTCGGACTTCACGTCCGACAGGTTGTCGCTTATGCTTTATGGTTATTGGTTCGCTGTTACTTAACCTCGAAAGCGAGTGCCTCGCCCGAAGCAGAGTCTCCAGCCACCCACAGCTGGAACTTACCAGGCTCGACAACATACTCCATATCGCGGTTCCAGAATGCAAGCTCCGCTACGGGAAGCTCAAAGCGGCAATGCTTGGTCTCGCCAGCCTTAAGATAGACGCGCTCAAAGCCCTTCAACTCCTTCACGGGACGTACAACAGAGCCTACAAGGTCGCGTACATAGAGCTGTGCAACCTCCGTAGCATCCACCTTGCCACTATTTGTTAGGTCATACTCCACCACGATAACATCACCCTCTGTGTACTCTGTCTTGTCGATAGTGATACAAGAGTAGTCGAAGGTTGTGTACGATAGACCGTAGCCGAAGGGGAACAACGGGCCGTAGCCTGTGTCGAGGTAGTATGATGTGCAGCCCAGCGATGTCTGACCAGCCTTAAGCGGAATGTCGTTGAGGAGGGTCTCTGTGCCGTTGTTGGGGCGGCCAGTCATAGGATGGTTGTAGTAGAAGGGTGCCTGACCAGCATCGCGCAGGAAGGTCATCGGAGTCTTGCCAGAGGGTACTGCGCGACCTGTGATAAGGTCGGCGATAGCCTCGCCACCCATTGTTCCAGGATGGAATGAGTAGAGCATAGCATCACACTCTGCCAAGTCGCGCTCGATGGTCAAGGGACGACCTGCGATGACAACAACCACTATGGGCTTGCCTGTCTTGTTGAGCTCCGCTATAAGTTCACTCTGTGCACCCTGCAAGTTGAGCTGTGATAGACAGTGTGCCTCGCCAGAGAGGATAGCCTCCTCGCCGACACATACTACCACTGCGTCAACACCAGCTGCTGCGCGTACTGCTGCGGGGATGCCCGCCTTATTTGTGTCACGGCTATATGTCAAGCCTGGCTCATAGACAACATCGTAGTCGTCGCGCAGTGCCATAAGTGGTGTTACGGTGTATGCCTCCTCGCCATCAAATGCCCAAGTACCGAGCTGGTCAAACTGTGCATTGGCCATAGGGCCTGTAACAAGGATACGCTTTGCATCTGTCAGGGGCAGCACATTGTTGTTGTTCTGCAGGAGTATAGCCGACTCTACAGCACACTGCTTTGCCGCCTCAAGGTGTTCGGGAGCATATACCTTCTCGCGTGCCTTTGCCTCATCGACATAGGGGTTCTCAAACAAGCCAAGACGGAACTTCAGGCGCAAGATGTTGCGCACAGCGTTGTCAATGGTCTGCATCTCTATTTTACCCTCGTTGATAAGCTCCTCGATATGCTCAATAAAGCCGAAAGACATCATATCCATATCTACACCTGCATTCACAGCCAGCTCTGCCGAGTGTTTGAGATCCTCGGCGTAGCCGTGAGCAATCATCTCGCCTGCCGAGTTCCAGTCGGTAACAACCATACCGTCGAAGCCCCACTCCTTGCGTAGGATGTCGTCGAGCAACCAGCTATTACCCGTTGAGGGCAGACCATCTACATCGTTAAACGAGGTCATAAGTGTCAATGCGCCAGCGTCGATGCACGCCTTGAATGCGGGGAAATATACGTTGCGTAGGGCACGCTCCGAGATCATCGTGGTATTATAGTCACGACCACCCTCGGCAGCACCGTAGCCCACAAAGTGCTTCACGCACGCAGCCATAGATGTAGGGTCGGCATAGTCGTCGCCCTGATAGCCCTTTACCATAGCTACGCCCATCTGCACGTCGAGGTATGTATCCTCGCCCGAGCCCTCGGCAACACGTCCCCAGCGTGGGTCACGTGCAATGTCGAGCATAGGTGAGAATGTCCAGCGCACACCCGAGGCTGTAGCCTCCACAGCGGCGATACGTGCGCCCTGCTCCACTACTGCGGGGTCAAACGTAGCAGCCATACCCAGAGGTATGGGGAATATTGTGCGGAAGCCGTGTATAACATCACGACTCACAAGCACGGGTATACCCAAGCGGCTCTGCTCAACGGCAGCCCTCTGTACAGCATTAATCTCTGCGGGGTCGACACAGTTGAGTATCGAGCCGAGGTCGCCCGAGGCGGCCCAGTCACAGAGGTTGGCTCCTCCCGATACCTGATTCATCTGTCCTATCTTCTCGCGCAGGGTCATCTGTGCGAGCAACTCTTCAACCTTACGGTCAATCTCATTGTCTGGTGTTGTTGTGGCGGTAGTACAGCCCACAGCAGCAAATAGACAACACAGTAGTAGATGCTTTAGTTTCATAGCCTATGTTTTTTTAGATTATATGCAGTTTTATATGGTATATAAACCTGTTTTGCGTCGTGTTTTGAGTTACTCAATTTTCTGGAACACACGCACATAGTCAATCTCGTATGTCGTGGGTAGACATCCCTCATCAACGCCCATAGCACCACCCCAGTTGCCACCCCACGCAAGGTTGAGCTTGAGGTAGAACGGCGCGTTGAAGGGCCAAGTATTTTTATCGCCCTTGCCATCGTTATTGAAGGTGAAATGTAGCTTGCCGTCGAAGTAGAACTTAAGGTAATCGGGTGTCCACTCTACAGCGTAGGTGTGGAACTCCTCGGTCGCTGTCGCGATATATATCTCGTTGGTCTTCTGTGTACCGATAGAGTGGTAGTATGCCTTACAGTGTATCGACGACGACACATAGTTCTCGTGATAGCCTACGTGCTCCATAATGTCAATCTCGCCATCATCGGGCCAAGCACGGAAGTTCTTGGGCATCATCCAAAATGCTGGCCAAGTACCTCTACCTTTACATAGCTTGAGACGACCCTCAAAGTAGCCATACGTCCAACCCAAGTTGGTGTTCATACGCACCGAGCGCACCTTGCCGTCAATCTTCTGTGCAGTGATTTTCAAAGTGCCGTCTGATACCTCGGCGATGCGTACATCCTTATACTTGCCGCCTGCCACATAGTCCTGAAGCTCGTTGTTACCCCAGCCTCCTGCGCCTGTCTCATACCACCAGTTCTCTGTCGAGGGTGTCGATACGCCAGCTGTGTCAAACTCGTCGTGCCACACCAGCTCATAGCCCTCGGGTGTGGCTATTGACGGTTCTATATACTCTGCACCTTCGGGCTTCGAGAAACCAGCAGGAGCCGAGAAGTTAAACCACACATATATCTTCTCCAAGTTGGCATTGTTGGTGCAGTCGAGTGTTTCAAGACGCAACAGACGCTGTATGTCAAGCTCCGTAAGATTGTTGCCAGAGCAGTCGAGATACACAAGGTCTGTGAGTTGTGTTACATCCAGTGTTGTTAGGTTGTTATTTGAGCAGTCGAGATATGTTACCTGCGTGAAGTATGTGCCAAGCTCTGCCATCGACTCGATACCGCAGCCAGCACACTCTATGCGTGTTACCTCCGATGCCTCCTTGGTGCTTAATATGCCGTCACCGTCGCTGTCATACTTGGCGACAAGTGCCGCAAGGAACTTCTCGTCGGCAATAGCCACAGCCTCTACGTCGTAGTTCTGCTTGACAGGAAGCGTGAATACTCTGTCACGCACACGGAACTCGATGCTGCTTGTGCGCACATCATTCGTAGTGTTCTCGTCGATGCTTACGCGCAACTTTGTTGAGCCTGCCACACCGCCACTTGGTGTAACCTTTACCCAGTCACACTGTGGGTATGCTCCCCACTCTGTATCCGCCTCAACAGTGACGTTAACGGTCTGCTTGTCGTAGCTTACCGTAAGAACCTCAACGCTGAGCGAAAGTGTACCCTTGGGTTTTGTGGTGTTCTCGTCGCCATCATTTGAACAGGCCGTAGCTGCAAGCACTGTGCTTACGGCAATAAATGAAAGTAAATAACGTAAGTATTTCATTGTTAGAATGTTATAATTAGTGCCGTATACTTGATATTACAATAAAGGCAAGCAGAGCACGATGCCCTGCTTGCCATTTATGATAAGAGATTACTCAACGTGCTCCTGAAGAACAAGTCCTCGAACCTCGATTACGCTACCAGGAACGCAACCGCCAAAGTCAAGAACGAGCTTCGCGGGGGTACAAGCCTTACCAGCCATGCCCCACTGCATATAAGTAAACTCCTCGAATGAGGTTACACCCACCTTTGGATCGAAGTAGAATGGGTCGTCTGCAGCACCCTCCAAGCCGTTGCACAGCTTGATGGTGATAGCGTCAGCCTTCTGGTCGGTTTCAGAGTAGAGCTTAACCTGGAAGTCATACTTCTTACCCTCCTCGGTGTTGATGTCGGTGAGGATAGCCATCTGACCCTGCCACTGTGCACCACCAATACCCTCGGGGATAGTGATCTTATAGTTTGCGCCATCTACCTCTACCTCGGGATCGCCAATCTGTGCCCAGCTTGAATCAGCAAACCAATAGGTTACAGCATAGCCGCCCTTCCAGAGGTTTGTTGCAGCTGCGGGATCAAGCTCTGATGGCTTAACAGCCAACTTCTTAACCTCCATATCGAGGATGCCGTCGTTGTCAGTGAAGAAGAATGTGTAGTAGCCAGGCTCTGTACCCTCGATAGTGTGGATATTACCATCATCACCAGGGATGTGGAAGAAACCATTGTCAGTTACAGTACCATACTTATCCTTTGTCCACTCAACGCCCCAGTCAGACTGACCGAATACCTTAACAGAGCCACCCTCAGCCTTCATAGCCAAAGTGATGCGGTAGGTGTTCTCGCCAATCTTAGCGCAAGGCAGCGGTGCCTCGCCAGTGTTCCAGCCGATAAGGTTGTCAACAGTAGGCTTACCACCACCGTCACCGATGATCCACAATGCCTTACCATTGTCATAAGTAGCCTTCTCGCCGTTGTACATAGGAACAACCTTGAACCACTTACCATCCCACGATACGCGGTAGTCGCCATTCTCTGCCAAGAACTTCAATGTGCTTGCGTTTACAACCTCGAAGAAGTCGGGATCAATCCAAGCCTCATCAAAGTTAACACCTGTTACAGCAATCTCCTGACCCTGTGCCAGAGTAATCTCTGCAAAGCCTGAAGCAACGTCTACGCCGTCAAATGTCACAGCGGGAGCCTTCACGTCGCGTGCCTTGAATATCATCTGCCAGTAGCAGCCAGGGTTCTCGGCAACAACAACGAGCTTGGTCTCGGTGATCTCTGTCACGTGGAATACGGGATTAGCCCAAACGTGGTCAGAGGGAACATATACCATAGGAGTATTTGCTGCCAAAGTGATAGTCGAGCCATCAAATGTGTAGGTGCTCTCTGTCAATGACCACTCGATGTCGATATCGGGCTCTGCACCTGGGTTAGGACCAATAGCTGTCACGCCCCAGTTGATGTACATCAAACCGTCGGGACCTGGGTTGTAGATATACTTACCATCAGGAGTGAAGGTGATCTCATCGTCGTACATACCGTATGCAGCCTTATCCTGTGCGGGTGCTGACCACCAGCCTGCGGGGTTCTCAACGCTTTCACCACAACCGAGGTGACCCTGTGCATCAGCATCCATCACCCATACCTTACCAGCTGCGTCAGTGCCTGCCAACAACTCCTCGGGGCCTGCTACGTGTACAAATGGAACAAACTGATACTTCCAAGCGATACCGCCACCACCATTCTCGGTGGGAGCCTCCTGAACGAGTGACAATGTCTTGCGGATGTTACCTGCATTAGTCTCAAGGAAGCGGTAGCGAGGCTCGTTCAAAGCTGTAACGTGAGGAATATACGATAGGTTCTTGCCCTGCTCAAGTACGAGGTAGATCTCCTCGATACCTGCATCGTTCCAGTTGTTCTCGATGGTGTATGCACAAGTGAACTCCTCCATAGGTACCTGGAAGTCGGTCTCTGTACCATCCCAGTACTGTGCATAGTCGCTGTAGCCGTTCATACCCCAGTTTACATATACAGTACCACCCTCGCCAGGGTTGAATGTATACTTACCATCCTCTGTGAAGGTCAAAGTATCGTCATAAAGACCCATACCCTCCTTGCCATCAGGATCGCAAGACCACCAGTCAGTACCGTCTGTGGTAGCCTTACCTGTCTCGGCATTGATAGAGCCGCAACCAAAGTGACCCTTGTTTGCCTGATCCCACTGCCAAGTGTTTGCCATCGCCTTCATATAAGGAGATGCGTCAAACGGATCGCGGTATGTGTTCTCCATTGTAAACTCATAGACCTTTGAGCCTACCGACACACCGTTAGCGTTATAAGCCTTAACCTCTACGGTGTAGTCACCAGCATCGCGGAAACGAAGCGAGATGCCGTTGCCCGTATAGGCGTAAGTCTTGTTAGCCTTACCGTCAACCTTCTGGTCTTCACCAAAGATGAACATAGGCACCATACCAGTATTGTTCATAGTGAAGGTTACATAGTTTGTCTCTTGGTTGACGTCAATCGTTACATCAAAATCTTCAGCCGAGGGCAACTTGCTCTGGTCGGGCGTCGGATAGTCGGGTGTACAACCGACAACGAGCATAGGCAGTGCAAGCAGAGCCGCAGCTATATATTTAAACATCTTTTTCATACTTGTCTGTGTTTTTAAGTTATACTTAATCTACACTGTCGGTTGTTTAGTAACCTACGTTCTGTACAAGGTTAGGATCCTTGTCGACCTCTGACTGGGGCAATGGCCAGTACTTCTTGCCAGGATTCCAGTCAATAGTACGCCACTCGTGGTTGTCAGCCTTAAGAACCTGCTCTGCCAAGCCTGAACGTACCAAATCCCAGTAACGCTTACCCTCGCCTACGAACTCCTTGTGACGCTCCTCGATGATAGAGAGCTGGTCGGTGCCAGTGTCTGTACAGCCTGCGCGCTGACGTACCTGCTGAAGGTATGCAGAGCCATCCTTGCCAGTAAGAACTGCCAACTCGGCTGCATTAAGCAGAGTCTCGGCATAGCGGTATACGCGAACGTTGTTACCATAGTTCATATCACCATCAGCAAGCTGACCGTGGTTACCATTTACGCGAGCAACATACTTCTTAAGGAAGAGACCTGTATACTGCCAACGCTCCTCACCAAGTGTCAAGTTGGGGAACTCCTCGTAGAAGTTGAGGATAGAGCCCTCACGACGTGAGTCACCCTCGTCGAACAACTCCCAAGCCGATGGAGCAACGGGACCAAAGCCCCAACCACCAACGTAACCTGAATCTGCAGGAGCACCAGTAACACCAATAAGCATAGGATATACAGTACCACCAGTTGCAAGAGGTGCGCCCCAAGAGCGAACAGCACCCTCCGAGATGTAGTTGATCTCCCAGATTGACTCTGTGCCCCACTCACCCGACTCAAGCCAGATTGAAGCATAGTCGGCAACGAGTGCATACTCGCCAGAGTTGATAATCTCCTCCATATACTTAAGAGCCTGCTCGTAACGTGTAGCATCGTTCTGATACATAACCATCTCGGCATAGAGCATATAAGCCATAGCCTTTGTTACGCGACCCTCCTCGCCAGCTACCGCCTTCATAGGAAGTGCATCCATCTCAAATACTGCCTCAAGGTTCTCAACACACTTTGCGTAAACCTCGTCAGCCTTAAGCTGCGGTGCAAAGTAGGGAGCCTCAAGATTTACATCGTAGTAAGGGATGTTGCCCCAATACTTCCACATAATCTTGTAGTAGAATGCCTTCAAAACAGTAGCCTCTGCCTTGTAGCGTGCCTTCAGAGCATCAGACATTCCTGGAACACGGTCAACATACTCCAAAACGATGCAAGAGCGGTTGATACCAGAGTAGCAGATAGTCCAAATACGGTCGAGCTGCTCGGTTGAGGTAAGAGTATAGAAGTGAGTCTTAACGATTGAAGGCTGGTCACCCTCGTTAGAGCCACCACAGTAGATATCATCAGCCATTACATCGGCAGTGAGAGTCAATGTATTGACATACTGATCAAAGTAATCGAGCCACTCCAAAGAGTCATAAGCTGCCACCAATGATTGGTAGATACGTGCCTCGTCGATGAAGTACTCATCCATAGGCTCTGAGCCATTGTGTTTAACGGTAACGAAGTCCTTACCGCATGACGAAAGCATCACAGCTACTGTGCAAAGTGCAAAAAATATCTTTTTCATAATCATCATTCGGTTTTAAGGTTAGAATGTAAGGTTAACACCTACACTGAATGTGCGTGACTGGGGATATACACCACGGTCGATACCTGCCTCTGTACCGAAGCCATTACCACCGTTAACCTCGGGATCGCAACCAGTGTACTTTGTGAGAGTGAAGAGGTTCTCTGCCATCACGAAGATACGAAGACGTGAGATAGCAGCCTTCTTTGTGAGGTGCTGGGGCAGAGTATAACCGATCTGCATATTGCGGCAACGCAAGAATGAGCCATCCTCCAACCAAAGGTCAGATACGCGGTAGTTCTCGTTAGCCGAGTCGAACATAAAGCGAGGATACTTGTTTGTTGTGCCTTCGCCAGTCCAACGATTCAAGATAGACTTGTTGAGGTTTACGTAGTAGAGGTCGGTACGACGAGATACGTTGAATACCTCGCAACCAGCCTGACCCTGCAACAACATATTGAAGTCGAGACCCTTCCACTCGAAACCAAGATTAAGACCAAATGTCCAGTCGGGCATACCCTTACCAATCATAGTACGGTCAGCATCGTCGATAACGCCATTGCCATCGAGATCCTTGAAGCGTACATCACCTGGAGCTGCCTTGGGCTGCAACAATACGCCGTCAGCGTTGGTGTGAGCGTTAACCTCATCCATATTCTGGAAGATACCATCGGTTACATAGCCATAGAAGTAGGGGAATGGCAAGCCGATTGAGCCGCGTGTAAGCTGACCAATCTTGTGGTTTGAACCGTAGAGGTGAGTAGAGTCGTCACCGAGGTAAGTAAGCTCGTTCTGGTTGTATGTAGCATTAACTGATACGTGGTAGTTGAACTCACCAGCAGAGTCTCTCCAGCCAAGCTCAAGCTCAACACCGCGGTTAACCATATCACCAAGGTTACCAGTAGGAGCAGAGTCACCTGCATAACCTGGAACGGGCATTGAAAGAAGCATACCTGCGGTCTTCTTGTTATACCAGTCAAATGTGAATGTTAGGCGGTTGTTGAAGAATCCTGCATCCAAACCGATATCGGTCTGACGTGACTCCTCCCAACGTGCATCGGGGTTAGCCAAGCCTGAAGGCTTTGAACCAAGGTTGATTACCTCTGAACCAGTACCACCTGAACCGAATACGTAGTTGTTACCAGAGTTCATATATACAGCATATACGAAGTTGCCGATAGCGTCGTTACCATTGATACCCCAAGATGCGCGGAGCTTCAATGCTGACAACCACTCGGCGTTATCCATAAATGCCTCGTTCTTGATGTTCCAACCTACTGATACTGATGGGAAGTTACCCCACTTGTTGTTATCACCGAAGCGGCTTGAACCATCACGACGGAAGGTTACCTCCGCCATATAACGCTCATCGTAGTTATAAGATGCACGACCGAAGTATGATGCCAAGCGATAGGGGATAGAGTTCCAAGAGCCCCAACCGTTGCGGTGACCATCAGACTGCTGACCAAGAGTATTGTTAACAGTGATCTTATAAGGATCATAAGGATACATAAGACCCATTGCTCGTGCACCTACATTCTGTGATGTAGAAGAGATCGCTGACTGACCCAAGATAACAGATACAGAGTGCTTGCCAAAGGTCTTCTCATAAGAGAGGACGTTCTCAACCTGATACTGCAAGCCACGGTTCATCTCCTGTGATGCAGACTCTGCATAGTTCATCTTATCGGTTACTGTAGCATTACCGTCCTTATCATAAGTGGTCTCTGATGATACAGTGTTGTAGCTGTAACGCTTTGAAGAGAGGAAATACTGCTTTGAGTAGCCGTGGTTGCCCCAGAATGCGAGGTCAACACCTACTGATGAGCGGAACTTCAAGCCGTCGAAGATAGTAAGCTCGCCTACGAAGTTAGCGATGAACTTATCTGTCTCGTACTTTGTGCCTGGAAGTGACAAGAATGCCAAGGGGTTGCTCTGCTCGTTGTAAACGTTACCATCAACAACGGTGTAAGCACGACCATCCTTGTCGCGTACGATGTGCTCGTAGCCATCGGGATAGAGTGTCTTGTATGACTCCTCCTCCTCGGGTGTAGCATAGATATCCAACAGTGGAGAGATGCTCATTGCAGAGCCAAGAGGTGAACCATACTCCGAGTTAACGTCAATACCTGTAGATAATATGCGCGCGTATGAAGCAGAGGTCTGCACGGTGAGCTTGTTGAGCCAGTCGCGCTTCTTTGAGCTATCAAATACGGTTACGCCAATGTTTGTGCGGATGGTAAGACGCTCGTAGTTTGAACGATCAAAGTTACCACCTACTGTACCCTCACGTGTGAGGTAACCTGCTGACAAAGCATAGTTCACACTCTCCGAACCACCAGAGATTGAGAGGTCGTGCTTCATTACAGGTGCGTTGCTGTTGATAACAGCACCTACCCAGTCAGTGCCCTCGCCAAACTCAAACGGATTGTCGTATATGGGAGCCTGACCTGCGTTGATGTAACCCTCATTCATGATTGTAGCATACTCTGTAGCGTTAAGCACGTTGGGCTTGCGCCAAGGATTCTGCCAACCATAAGAGAAGTCGTAGTTAACAGTAGCCTTACCCGTCTTACCACGCTTTGTGGTAACGAGGATAACGCCGTTAGCTGCACGAGCACCGTAAACAGCACCTGAAGCGGCATCCTTCAACACCTCGATACGCTCGATATCGTTGGGGTTAAGGTAGTCGATACCACCAGAGATTGCCATACCGTCAACGATGTACAAGGGCTCTGAATTGTTGATAGAGCCGACACCACGGATACGTACCTGTGCGCCTGCATCGGGAGCACCAGAGGGGGCAGTAACTGTAACACCAGTTGTCATACCCTGAAGTACGTGCTCGATACGATTGTTCGACTGTGCCTTGAGGTCATCAGCCGTGATAGATGAGATAGCGGCAGTTACGACACTCTTCTTCTGTGTGCCGTAACCTACGACTACGATCTCGTCGATGTCTTGAGTATCCTCCTCAAGAACGATTGCGTATTCGGTTCTCCCCCCCCCAACTAATTGAGTAGCTGGGATATATCCGATATACGACACCACCAATGTCTGTCCGTCAGTAGCATTGATGGTAAAGCTTCCGTCTGTGGCAGTTGTTGTGCCGACGGTTGTACCTTCGACAACGACTGCTGCGCCGATTATCGGTGAGCCTGCCGAGTCCTTAACGGTACCCTTCACTTGTTGGGCAAATGCCGAAACACTGCCTACGCACAAGATCGCAAGGATCAAGGCGATTCTGTAAGTCAAGTTTTTCATAGGCTTTTGTTATTAGTTAATAATTGTTTGTGGTTGTCATTGTATGAGTATCAGACGAAAAAATATGGTCAATTTTCAGAGTCTGAAAGCTATTCAATACTATTTTTTGCACATACTAAATTAAGAAAGTTTTTTCATTTCTACAAATTTTATCTACATAAGTAGATGCACAAAAAGATGCGAATATAAAGCTTAAAAATCTTAATTATCAGTAAAACAGCCATATAGCTTTTTGTGGAGTTAAATTAAAGTGGAAAGAATATTGACTGTTATTTTTATAACGGGAAATTGATGGTTTTGACTACTATTTTTCAGCTAAAAAAGTGGATGTGTATAAAGCTGTGTAAAATACAAAGCACTGAACAACAATGCGATACATTTTTAATAAATTTTGTTAATGTGGATGTCTGTGGATGGTGTTTAAGGTGTATTTGTATAGTTTAGCGCAAAGAAATGCAAATTTTCGCAACGATATTTATGCAAACGAGCTGCTTTGCGCGACCAACAAAAAATGGCTACCTTTTGGGTAGCCACTCTTGTTGCTATTTTGATGATTTTCATCTTACATTGTCTGCAACAACTCTATACACATTCTCGAGTTATGGTACGGACACTTCCAGAAACCAGCCTTGTCTTCCTGCATATTTATTGTGCCGTCAGCCTTGCGGCTCCACCACCACTCGCCGTTGGTGTGGTCGATAATATCATTGTCGATATACTCCCAGGCGCGCACAGCCCTTTCGAGAGCCTCCTCGTCGCCGTATAGATGCCACATATAGAAGTATCCCACCACGGTCTCCGCTTGCACCCACCAATGTCTGTCGTTATCGTGGTGCTGGCTTTCAGGGTCATATTCGTAAGCCATTGAGCCATCGCTCTGTAAACCCTCCGCGGCAGCTGCTGCGATGCGGCGTGCCAGTCCTCCAAAGTGCTCTATTAGTGTTGCATCTCCCACGACTGTTGCAGCCTCGATGATGAGCCACGCCGCCTCGATATCGTGACCGTATGATATCATTGCCGTCTGCGACCTCCACTCGTCATCGAAGAATAGGCGCAGATGTCCACTCTCGGGGTCAACAATGTGTTTTTCGAAGATGTCGAGAAGCCCGCATACGCTCTCCACAAGCTCATCGCTGCGCCACACGCGCAGTAGGTTGGCATACGGCTCGATGATGTGCAGATGCGTGTTCATCGACTTGCGGTCGTTGCGATCCTTTGTCGAAAGGCGCATATCTTCAATAGGCTGCCAATCACGGCTTGTAGCCTCAATATACCCGCCGTAGCGTTTGTCGTGGCTATGCTCCTCGATGCTGTCGTATAGCTTTATGGCATAGTGTAGGGCCTCCTCATCGCCCGTCACGCGCACATACTCCGATAGTCCGTATATTGCGAAGCCGAGGGCGTAAAACTGCTTCTTGGTATCTAACGGAGCACCCTCTGCTGTCACAGACCAGTACACACCACCATACTCCTCGTCATATAGCTTGTCTATGAGGAAACGTTTGGCGTGTGTTGCTGCGGTGAGGTATTCTGGGTTTTGTGTAATGCGGTATGCCGCCGCCATTGTCCACAGTATGCGTCCTGTGAGGATAGCCCCCTTTGGAGCATCCCTATCAACGACACCCTCGGCATCCATCTTTCCATAGAAGCCACCTCTCTCGGTGTCGACCATCTTGTCGAGCCAGAAACGTAGGATGTTGTCCTCGAGTGTGGACAACATCCTATTCATTATAGTATCTACGTTACTCATCTATCTTACGTTTTGCGTTTAGCTCCTGTTGGATGGCCGCCATACGGCTCTCGCCCAACGGATAAAGCATCATTATCAGTGCGCCGAGCAGTGCTGTGAGCGCGGGTATCCAGCTTATAAGTGACTTCAGACCATCTACCGCTGTGTCGCTCTGGCGCGTTGTGATTTGCTCTGTTATTGTACCATCCTCCGCCTTTGTCAGCTCTATGGTTATCATAGCACCGCTGTCGTGCTCCATCTCAAGCATATAGCTCTGTGCGGTCATCGCTGCAAACTCGGTGCGTGCTTGTGCCACCTCGTCAGCTGTGTAACGCTTGGCATCCTCGGGTACTACGTAGTTGAACGACATCAACAACCAGCCGATAACCAGTGAGCCGAAGGCTGCGCCAAACTTCTGCGCCATTGACGATGACGAGAAGATAAGACCTACGGAGCTGGTGCCGTTCTTGTGCTCCGAGTAGTCTGCCACGTCGGCAAACATCGACCATACGAGCGGTAGCGTAACACCTGCCGCCACAGAGATTACCACCTGCAGTAGCAGTATTAGCCAGTAGCTCATCACACCGCTCTCGGGGATGAAATAGAAGAGAGCTGTGAACACGGCCACTGTGAGTATTGACCAGATATATGCCCACTTCTTACCCACGAGTTTTGCGAAGGGTACAGCCAGAGCTACACCCACCATATTTGCAACCTCGCCTATGGTGAGGAAGATGGTGCAGGTGAGGAAGATGTTTATGCCGAACAATGAGCCCATAAGGCTGTCGTTACCGATGTAGTCTGCAAAGTAGTATGCCGCTACGCCACCACGTATCGAGTTGAACATTACCACAGCCAACGATACGCCGAGGAGTATCCACCACGGAGCGTTGCGCACCAGAAGTTTGATATCGCGACCTACAGAAGAGCGTTTCTCCGTCTGCTTGTTGTCTACCTTCACGCGCTCGCGTGTGAGGAAGAACGACAGAAGGAAGAATATTGCGCAGATGCTGCCTACGACAATCATCGTCATCTGCCACGCCTGCGGCTCTGACGACAGCTGTATGTTACCGTCGCTTGTAAGGTTGTTGTGCGAACTGAAGAGGTTGCATAACGGACCAAATATCATCAGCGACACGAAGCTACCTGCATAGGCGAAGAACATTCTGTAAGACGAGAAGATGTTACGCTCCTTTGAGTCGGCAGACATCACACCGAGCATAGCTCCGTAGGGCACATTGATAGCTGTATAGACAGTCATCATAAGTACATACGTGCAGTATGCCCAGATCACCTTACCTGCATATCCAAACGTGGGTGTCGTGAAGGTAAGAACACCACATACGGCAAAGGGTATCGCTATCCAGAGTAGGTAGGGACGATACTTTCCCCAACGCGTCGACGTGCGGTCGGCGATGACACCCATAAGCGGGTCGCTGACAGCATCCCACAGTTTGGTGACGAGTATAAGTAGTGTGGCGTCCTCCAGCGTCAGTCCAAATACCTGTGTGTAGAAGAACATTATGTAGTACATAAATATCTTCCAGAACATAGAAGACGAGAAGTCACCCAAGCCGTAGCCTATCTTTTCGCTCAATTTTGCCATAGTGCGTTATGTTATTTCTGTTTCTTATTCTTATCTATAAGCTTGCATATAGTCTCCACCGAAAGAGCTGTACGCAGACCATCCTCGGGGGTGTTCAAGCAGTAGTTTACAAGGCGGTCTACCGATGATTCGGCTACGTGCATACGCTTATCTGCCGAGGCATAGTATATCAGCACACGACCATTATCATCCTTTATCCAGCCGTTAGAGAAGAGCACATTACCTACATCTCCAATGTACTCATCACCATCGGGTGCCATAAAGAAACCTGCGGGAGCTGCTATGACGCGTGTAGGATCTTCCAATGCTGTCATATACATATAGAGCACATAGCGTAGACCCCACGCGCAGTTTCTTACGCCGTGTGCCAAATGCAGCCAACCCCTGTCTGTACGAATAGGGTGGGGACCCTCGCCATTCTTCACCTCTTTGATGGTGTGGTAGTAGCGCGCGTCAATAATCTTCTCGTCGCGTATCTCGGCACAGGTCATATCCTCAACAAGAGCCCAGCCGATGCCGCCACCACTACCTGTCTCGATAAAGCCGTCAGCGGGACGTGTGTAGAGGGCATACTTACCATCCACAAACTCGGGATGTAGCACCACATTGCGCTGCTGACTCTCTGCCTTGATGTCGGGCAGACGCTCCCACGTCTTGAGGTCTTTGGTGCGAGCTACACCTGCTGCTGCGGTAGCTGCCGAGAGGTCGTTAGGCTGTGTCGTGTCCTTGCGCTCTACGCAGAATATACCATAAATCCAGCCGTCCTCATGCTGTGTAAGTCGCATATCATAGACATTTGTCGCGGGCTCGCCCCACTCGGGCATCACCACGGGACGCTCCCAGAAACGCCACTTGTCGATACCATTGCTACTCTCGGCAACAGCGAAGAATGATTTGCGGTCATTGCCCTCGACGCGTACAACCATAAGGTAGCGACCATCGAGCTTGATGGCACCTGCATTAAATGTGGCATTCACGCCGATACGCTCCATTAGGTAGGGGTTACTCTTCTCGTCAAAGTCGTAACGCCACTCGAGGGGTACGTGCTGCGCCTCGATTATAGGGTTCTCGTAGCGTCGATAGATGCTATTAGTGCTTTTTAGTGGTCTGTTGGGTCGCATAAGCAACTCTTCGTGATTGCGCTTCAGCTGCGCCAACTTTTCCTGAAATGTTGCCATATCACTTATCGTTTTAAGGTCTAACTATTTTTGTTTGGGTCTATTTGAATGATGGTAGTTCGTCGCGTGTGATAACGCGGCTATCAGCAAAGGCGTTGCGCCACCAGGCTATATCTGCGTGCATATGTTTGTAGCCAGCGGTGTAGTCGTTGTCGTTGTCGTACCACGGCATAAAGTAGCTCCACATAGCTCCTGCATCCAACTGTGCACCATACGCTGACACATTGCCCATCTCGCTGAGTGATACTATCTTATGCGGGAAGAATTGGTTGATATGATCCCACTGCGTGCGGATGTCCGAGGCATTGGTTACATTGTATATATCGCGTCCAATAATATCTACGTATTCATCACCTGGGTAGAACTCAAAGTCGTTGAGCTGTGTTGTCCACACCCATATAAGGTTGTTCACACCACGCTCGGTGAAGTAGTCGAACATCGTGCGCCACAACTTCTTGTAGGCTTCAGCACCGTCGTTACCCCACCAGAACCACGCTGTGCCGTGCCACGGCTCGTAGATGTTGCCCGCAGCCTCGTGCAGAGGTCGCCACACTACGGGTATCCCCTTATTTTGCAACAAGAGTAGCATATCTGCCATCTTTGCAAGGTCAACCTTTAGTACCTCATTCTCCCACGTGCCCTCCTCGGTTGCGCGTCTTGCCGAGAAGTGGTTGCCGTCGGTATAGAAGGCGCACGTAGACGAACCTTGACTTATAGGCACGTTCCAATGCCAAGCTGCCGAGACGATGCCTCCAGCCTCCCACCACTCTTCGGCTACCGTTGTGTTGGTGTAGTCTATCCAGTTTGCGGGCGAGAAGTTGAGGTGTATATAGTCGAATGTCGCCATAGCTGGCCACTTACCCGTGTTGTCATATACCCACTGTGCCTCGTCGATGTTCCAAGCCACCTTTGCCATAGCTCCCGACAGAGACTTCTCGCCATAAATATCCCACAGGTAGTCGTATATGCGCTGTGCTGCAGGCATTGCATTCTTCATAACGAGTAGCTTTGTAGGCTCTGTGGGTGGTGTGTAGGGGGCATCTATGGTGCGGAATGTGAGTGTATATGGCTCACATTCGCCACCTGTGTTCTTGTCGATAAAGGCACCGCCACCTACTGTCAGCGTGTACTCCGTCTCATAGTCGAGCTCCTCGACGATAGCTATGCGCGCAGTGGTGTTGAGCAGAGTTACCTCAAGAGTCTTTGCGGGCGAAAGCGTAACTTTAGTGATGTCGCCCTCGACAATGGGACGATTATATATCAACTTAATCTCGAAGGGCTCAAGACCGATGTCGCTACTACCACTCTCTAATGACGATGATGTCACATTGGGCGATACGCGCTCTATGGGTGCTGTTTCGTCGCCTCCACACGCCACCATTGCCATAGCAACGAGGAGTATGGCAACTCCGTGAAGTAACTGTTTACCACTCATAACTCTCTCTATTTTTTAGTTTTGGGGATAGCGGCGGTAGTCAGCCCCCGCTATCCAAAGTATTTAGGTCTTACTTAAGTGAAAGACGCATATTGTCGAATGCTACGCCAGCACCGATGTCGGTACCTGCTGCAAGACCGAGGTCACCTGTCGATAGGTCATACTCACCTGTGAGGTTGAGTGCTGCACAGTCGATAGTGATTGTTACCCACTTGCCGTCGGTTGTTGAGGGCAGGATACCTGCATTTACCCACTGCCAACCGTTAAGCACAACCTGCAGAGCGGTTGTTGCAGGGTCGATACTTGGTGTGCCGTCAATCTTCACATCGAGCTTGAAGACATAGTTATAGAAGTTTACTGTGGGGAAGTAGCCCTCGCCGTAGTTAGCCTGATGGTTGCAGTTCATAATCCAACCTGCACCAGAGCCTGTTGTGCGAATATAGGCGTTGCCATCCTCCTTGACGATCTCTGCGGGCACACCCCACGAGCCATCCCAGTCGGCATTGTGGTCGCCGTGCTGCTCATAGTCAAGTATCATCACATCGCTGATGAGATAGGGCTCTGCTGAACCATTCTCGTATGTTACGTATATCTTCTCGATGATAATGCCGCAACCGCCGATAACGATACCCGAAGCGTTAAGAGCCTTAAGATCCTCAAGTGTGAGAGGATGTGCATACGATGTTGTGCCTGCTGCAAGCTCTACTACGTTGTACTGGTTGCCAGGGAATGAGGGCAGCGGTGTCCAAGTAGCGTCGTTGAGCTGAATCTGCCAGTAGTTGTTCTCTGTTGAGAGAGCGTAGTCTACGTGGAGGGTTGCACCTGTGCGAGGCACCTTGTTGAACACCGAGCCATCATAGAGCTGCCAAGCGTTGCTCCAGCTGTAGCCGAGGTCGTGTGACAGACCCTCTGCAATAACTATCTCGGCGATAGCACCACGAATCTCTACGGTCTGTGCTGTGTACTCGGTGTCGCCCGAGAAGAGCAAGAACTCAAGCGGGTATGAGCCTGTGTCAACAGTAGCAGGAACGGTAAAGGTTAGCTTGGTGTCGGTGCGCTCTGCATAAGCTGTAACCTTCTCGCCACCGATAAAGATGTTCTCAACGAGTGAGAAGTTAGAACCCTCTACGGTCATCATATCGCCAACCGAGCAGCTTGCTTGCATTGAGGTTACGATAACGAGTGAGTCATACGTAAATGAGATGCTCTCTGAAGGCTCTACGACTACGCCATTCTCCTGTGTGAGGGTGATAGTACCACTCTGTGAGGTGTTGGCAGTAGCAATCACGATATCATCGCCTACGAGTGAGAACTCGTGCTGCATACCGTTGATTTTAACACCCGTAATGAGGTCAAGGTCGCTACCCGATACAGTGATTGACTCGCCAGCCATCAACGCTGTGGGTGTTACACCTGTAACCGCAGCCTTAACGAGTGTCAATGCCTCGCTATCAACGGTTGTTGCGTTGGCAAGAGTGAGGGTGATAGCACCATCAGCAGCTGTTGCAGGGATGGTTGTTGTGATAGCCTTTGTGTCTACATCATAGAGCATATCGCCAGCTACGCCCGAAGAGAATGCAAGCGATGTCACAAGGTCGAGATCCTTACCAGTGATGGTAACGCTCTCGCCAGCCTTGAAACGTGCTGCCGATACCTTGATGTCGCTGGGCACAACAAGTGTAAGCTCATCTGTTGATGTTGTGCTTACGCCTGCAAATGATGTAGCCTTAACAGCACCGTTGGTAGCTGTTGCGGGAACAGTAACCTTGATGCTCTTCGCGTCAACTACCTCAATGTCGCTAACTGTGCTGCCTCCAGCAAACTCAACGCTCTCGATAAGGTCAACGTCCTTACCCTTGATTGTGAGCTTCTCACCTGCCTTGATTGTGGTAGGAGTGATGCTCTCGATTTCGGGCTGACGTACAACGACCTCATTTACAGAGTATACATTGATGCCGTTAGCATCGGCAATCTTGATCTGACCTGTGAGGGCATTGTTGGGAACAACCACACGAATAGTGTGACGTGTAACCTCTACGACAGCCTCCGAGTCGATAGCAACATCCACACCCGACATAAAGGTAATGGTTGCTACGTTATAGAGGTAGTCGCCCTCGAGTGTGATCTCGTCGCCGCCACGTACCGACTCAACCCCCTCGCCCATATTTACAGTAGGCGCGGTGAATACATCTACATAGACGATGTCGGCAGTAGAGGTGATGATGCTCTTATCCTTAAGCTCAAGCTGCAATTTACCTGCCTCTGCCTCGTATGGCACCTTCACCTCTATCTTCTCGTTAGATACGAGTGTAAAGTCCTCTACGCGGATGTCTGTAGGGAATATCACAGCATTTACGTTCTGCAAGTTTTTACCGATGATGGTCATATCGCCATTGCGCTGTACCTCGGGACCAAATGCCTCAAGAAGAGTGGCACCTGCATCGCTCTTGTCCCACGAGAACTCGTTCTGGTTCTCTGTACACGCTGTGAGTGAGATTGCGGCTACGCTCACGAGCATTGCTATCTTGCTAAAAATATTTCGTATCATATCTCTTCAGGTTTTAGTTCTTCGACAGACGTAGGTTGTCGATATAGAGGTTGATAGGTGTACCTGCGTTAGCTGCGTCCTTCACACCACCGAAGAAGAATATGCAGAAGTTACCCATATCGCTGGGCAGTACCACGCGATCTGTTGCTGTCTCCTCCTTGTTGGTCTTAAACGCTGCCACGGGGATAGTCACCGTGATCCAATTCTCGGTAGATGTAACGCCCTCGGTGAAGGGTGCCCAGTGGTATTGAGCCTCTGCACCATCTGTTGTGAACTCGTTGTAAACACCCGAGAACCACATTGAGAGGTGCAAATCCTGCCAGTTGTTAATCTTAACCTCGAACTTGAGTGAGTAGTCAGTGGGGTTAGCACCCTCGGGGATAAGCTCCACCTTCTTGCTGCCGTCGGGCTGTATGTTGTTGAAGAAGAGTGCGCCACCATTGGTGTTCCAGTTCCAGTCTGAAGCGGGTGTGCTGAACTCAACATAGTTGCCCGAAAGTGAGTTGCTGTCGGTGCGAACCCAAGCGCCAGAGTAGCTCCAGCCATCCCACCACAAATCCTCAAAGTCGATGAACATACCCTGTGAGTCGCGGTAGTTGAACTTGGTGAGACCTACACCATACTCGCCCTCGATAGAGATTGCGCCCTCCAAGTTACACTCGGGAACAACTACTGTGAGTGAAGTCTCGCTGAACTCAACAACCTCTGCAGCAGCACCACCTGGGAATGTTACGTTGAAGGTGTTGCTCTCGACAAATGGATAGAAGTACTGACCTGTGAATGTCATCGTGCTACCTGGAGCTGCCCACTCGCAGTCTACGCTTGATACGAAGGGCTTGGGAATCTCCACTGCGAAGTCATATACAACCTCATTGCCCTTACCTGTTGTGAGGGTCATAGTGTTGCTGATGACGGTAGGCATCACAGCGGGTACGCTACATACGATAGAGTTTGTGGTGATCAAAGCGGGGTTAAGTTCTGCCTCGACGTCGTTGAACAGAATAGATACCACGCCCTCAAGACCTGTTCCTATGATTGCGATGACATCGCCCATAGCAGCACTTGTAAGCAGTTGGTCTGCCATTGCGGGGTCGGTAGGTCGAATATACTTAATCGACGGTATCGCCTCGCTATCCATATCGTTAACATTGGGTTTGTCACACGAGGTGAGCTGCAGCGACATAAGTGCTACACATCCCAACATTATCAACTTAAATATGTTTTTCATAATCTTTATGCTTTATTGGTTATTACTCGGCGTAGTAATCTACGGCAGGTGAGTTGAGTATCGGAGCCTTGGTCATAACGTCGGCAGGAATAGCTACAGTAAAGTTCTTCTCGCTCAATACGATAGCTGCTGCACGGTTTGAAGTGTCCACATCCTCACCAACACCAACATCGGTGTACACCTCCTGATCTACGCGTGTGTACCACTGACGTACGTAGTACTCTCGCTTGTTCATTGCGTCATACTGGTTTGCATCTGTTGCATCGGGGTAGTCCAAAGCATACTTCTCCCAGTTGAACACGTAGACCTTATCGCGGTACATCTTGTTCATATAGTCCAAAGCAACGTTTACATCGAGGTAGTACAGACGCTGGATATCCAACCAGTTCATACCCTCGAATGCAAACTCCTTACGACGCTCCTTGATAAGCTCGAGGTATGTGAGTGACTCTACGGTGTAGCCTGCGTCAGAGTCGCCACCACGGTTAAGCACCTGATTAACATAGCCCAAAGCCTCGGGGTCGGTGAGTGTAGCGTTGAGGTCACCACGCAAGCAAGCCTCGGCATATACGAAGTATACGTCGGCAACGCGCAACAAGTAGAGGTTGTTAGAGCCATCCTGCATTGTGCCGATGTTTACGCCACCGTGTGCATTGATAATATACTTCTTGATGTGTGCAAGACCCTCGTTAGGAGCCTCTGTTGAGAGATCCATTGATGTATTGCGATATACATAGCCGTTAGAGTAGTCTACCTCGCCGTTACCGTAGTAGTCTGACTCGCCTACAGCAAGTGATGGATATACGTCACCCTGCTGCATATATGTCCACATACGGCGACCATCCTCGGGATGCTCCTCAAATGCCTCCTGCAATGATACGGTAGGCGACTTACCTGCACCCCAGCAGCTCGCGCCAGTAATAGTACCGTTACGACCCCACTCAATAGAGCGGTTGTTACCGTAGCCGTAGCCACCTGTGATACACTGAATAGCGATAAGTGACTCTGAAATGTTCTCTGCCTCAATCTCAAACATCTCCGAGAAGTTGGGATAGAGTGCTGGGCCCATTGTGATAACCTCCTTCGCAGTCTGCTTTGCAAGCTCGAAGTAGTCGTTGCTATCACCCTCATAGCCACCGTGATTCTTCTCATAAACGGCGCGTGTCAGGTATACCTTTGCCAACATACCCTTTGCTGACCACTTATTTACACGACCAGGCTCGTTGTCGTTCTCTGGAAGTAGCTCTACGGCCTTCTCCAAGTCCTCGCAGATGAAGCGATAGAGTGAACGCTGTGTAGCCTTGGGAACGTAGATGTCCTGAACATTACCAGAGGTGATAAGTGCCTCGGCATTGTCGATGATGGGTACCTCGTGCCAATACTCTGTGAGGAAGTAGTAGGCAACGGCACGGAAGAGGTAAGCCTCACCCAACGCCTTGTTGATAACGTCGTCTGATACACCATTGAGACGTGCTGCCTCGGGCATATCGAGCATTACAGAGTTAGCATACGAGATCACATTGTAGAGACCTGTCCAACCGTTGTTTGAGTACTGGTTGTTGTCGGTAACGGTGTTCAGGTAGAACTGACCCTCATCACCATACGTGTAGTGCAGGTCGCCTGCCATCATATCGCCACCCATCCACATAAAGCGGTTCTGGAAATCCCACCATACGTAGTCGTAGAGTGTAGCTGTGTTTGCACGAACAGCCTCTGCGCTGTTATAATAGTTCTCTTTAACGAGTGAATCCTGTGGATTTACTGTTAGGAACTGCTCGCAACCCATCGAGAGAAGGGTCATCGAGATTACGAATATTTTAACTATATTTTTCATCTTTATCCAAGTGTTTTAGAGATTAGAAACCAATGTTTACACCGAAGATAAACATGCGAGGTGTGGGATAACGTCCCATATCGTAGTTCTGCATACCTGCCGACTGGTTGAATGCACCAATCTCGGGGTCGTAACCTGTATATGCAGTCCAAGTGTAGAGGTTCTGCAATGTCACATATACCTTCAAGCTCTGCATATTGATCTTGTGCATCCAGTGCTGCGGGAAGTTATATGCGAGTGTGATATTCTGAATACGTAGGTATGAGCCATCCTCCAACCAACGGTCACTCATACGGCGGTTGCCGTTGATATCGTTGGGAGCGAAACGAGGAGCGATAGCCGAGCCAGCATTTGCAAGATAGTCGTTACCGTTCTCGTCGGTTGCGATGAGTGCGCGGTTAACCATACGTGCTGACTGGTTATCCCACTGTGAGCTGAGTGACTCTACGCGGTAGCGTGCAATATTGAGGATGTCGCCACCGTAAACACCATTAAGACCTATAGTAAGCTCAAGGTTCTTATATACGAAGGTATTTGTCCAACCGAATGTGAAGTCGGGGTTGGGGTCGCCGATAATGGTCTGGTCATTAGAGTCAATCACGCCGTTGCCATCCAAATCCTTGAACTTAACATCACCCACGTAGACACCGTTGTTCTTGTTATAGAGGTTAACACCCTTGTTGTTGCCATCCTCTACCTGTACGGCGTGTGAGAGTACATCCTGCTCGTTCTCGAAGTAGCCCTCGGTAGTGTAGCCGTAGAATGCACCAATAGGCTCACCCACCTTGATTACTGATGCAGTCTTGAAGGCAGCACCGAAGTATACGTCAACACCGTTGTAGATAACCTGTGCATCGTCATTGAGTGCCAATACCTCGTTGCGGTTGACAGAAACGATGATGTCTGAACGCCACTGGAAGTTGGGCTTCTCGACAGGAACAAGGTTTACAGCTACATCAATACCACGGTTGCGCACCTTACCAATGTTAGCATAAGGAGCCTGAATTGATGTACCGAGGTATGAGGGTACAGATACCTGCAACAACAAGTCACGAGTATCCTTCTGGTAGAGGTCTACCGAGAATGCTACGCGGTTGTTCACAAAACCAGCATCCAAACCGATGTTATACTGCTCTGAAGCCTCCCACTTAAGGTTGGGGTTAGAGATATTTGAAGGACGGTATGCCGAGCCTGTGAAGGGCGACAAGAGGGTAGTCATTGTTGAGCCATACTTGTATGTACCGATGTTGTCGTTACCTACAAGACCGTAGCCCAAGCGCAACTTAAGGTTAGATACAGCATCTACATCGCGCAAGAACTTCTCGTTAGAGATACGCCAAGCTACCGCTGCCGAGGGGAAGTAACCCCACTTGTTGCTGGGGCCGAACTTTGAAGAGGCATCGGCACGGAATGTAGCAGTGATAAGATAGCGATCGTCAAAGTTATAGTTAACACGAGCAAAAGCTGAAGCCTTTGTTGCCTCATCCTTCCAACCGTTGTTTGAGCCAAACTCACCATCTGTAGTTACGATAGTGATATCGTCACTTGACAGACCCTGCTTAATAAGCTGTGAGCCTGACCACGCTGACTTCTGCGCCTCGAAACCTGCCATTGCCGAGAAGTGATGCTTCTCGTTGAAGGTCTTGTTATATGTGGCGTAAGCCTTCCAGATCCAGAACATAGAGTCGTCTGTACGAATCATCGCCTGGTTGATCTTGCTGGCTACAGTACCGAAGTCGTAGCGAGGCATAAAGCTCTCATTCTTGTTGTTTGAGAGGTCGAAACCAAACTCTGTGCGCAGGTTAAGACCATCCACGGGGTCAATCTGCAAGTAGAGGTTACCCATAGTACGGTTTCGTACAAGGGTGTTGGTCTGCGCTGATGCCTGCCACAAGGGGTTGTAGCCCGATGAAGCGTAGATTGAGGCGGGTGTTGCGTAGTTGCCCTCGAAGTCATAAACAGGCACATTGGGCATCATTGAGAGAGCACCCATAATAACACCATCGTTACCATCCTGACGTGTGATGACCTCGTCGGTGTGTGTGAATGCCAATGAACCACCAGCACGCAACCACTTCTTAATCTGACCATCACCATTGAAACGTGCATTGTAACGCTCGAAGCCAGAGCCTACAACTGTACCATCCTGTGACATATAACCACCCGAACCAGCAAACTGGAACTTGTCTGTACCACCAGAGAATGATACCGAGTGTGAGTGTGCCAACGCATCACGGAAGATAGCATCCTGCCAATCTGTACCGTCACCGAGGATGGTGGGGTCGGCAAGTGTCTCGTCAACCTCGATAGCGGGGTAGAGAGCTGCCAGGTCATTCTGGTATGATGCATACTCCTGAAGATTCATCATATCGATACGCTTACCCTGCTGCTGAAGAGCGACATAGCCGTCGTAGTTGAGCTTCATAGAGCCCTTCTCGCCACGGCGTGTGGTGATGATAACGACACCATTAGCACCAGCAGAACCATAGATAGCAGTTGCTGAAGCATCCTTCAATACATCCATTGATACGATGTCCGACGGAGCAATTGTCGAGAGCGGGTTAACCTTTGTCTGACCGCTTGTACCACCTGCCCAGTCGAAACCACCAATTGAGGTACCATCACCCGAGAAGGGGATACCGTCAATAACGTACAAGGGCTCGTTTGATGAGGTGATTGACGAAGCACCACGCACGCGGATAGAGGCAGCACCACCTGGAGCACCAGAGTTCTGTGTTACCTGAACACCAGCTACACGACCCTGAAGCATCTGGTCGGCATTGGTGATAACCGAGGTTTTAAGCTCCTCGGTAGAGATTGAGGCGATTGAGCCAGTAAGGTCGGCGCGCTTCTGCGTACCATAACCTACTACAACAACCTCGTCAATGTCTTGAGCATCCTCCTCAAGAACAATTGCGTACTCGGTTCTTCCCCTCTCGACAGCTACCTTCTTGTCGAGATAACCGATATACGACACCACCAACGACTGACCGTCAGTTGCGTTGATGGTAAAGCTACCGTCTGCGGCTGTGGTAGTGCCGACGGTTGTACCTTCGACAACGACTGCTGCGCCGATTATCGGTGAGCCTGCCGAGTCCTTAACGGTACCCTTCACTTGTTGGGCAAATGCCGAGGCACTGCCTACGCACAAGATCGCAAGGATCATGGCGATTCTGTAAGTCAAGTTTTTCATAGGCTTTTGTTATTAGTAATTAGTGAATTTGTGTGTCTATCTGTAGATTATCGAGTTGTAGAACTCTTCGCGCGCCTGCCACCACTCATCCTCTCGCTCGACCTGGTGTCCTGCGTGCGGGAAGACTATCCACGTCTTGGCTGTTGTGATGTTGTTGAATGCCGCGAAGTTGGTGTGTGGCGGGCATACGAAGTCCTGCAGACCGAAGCCCATAAGCACGGGGCACTCTATATGCTCCACAAAGTTCTTTACGTCGAAATATGTCAACGTGTGGTACATCTGCTCGTCACTTATGCCGAGTATCTTTGCCTCTTCGCACACGGGCCACATTGGCCAGTCTACTAATGTGAAGTAGTCGGGGTAGTCAGACAAGAATGGCACGAAGGGAGCTGCACCTGCCACACGATTGTCGAGCGATGCTGCTACGAGTGTCAGTGCGCCACCCTGCGAGCCGCCATCAACGAATATAAGGTCGCGGTTAGTCTCGGGGCGTGACCACACAAAGTCTATGGCGCGCACAGCATCAAGAAATGCTCCGCGGTAGTAGTAGTTATGCTTGTCGGCAAGACCATATCGTATCCAGTCACCATACTTATTCTCCGACTCATTGAGTCCCTGTCCACGATGTGATAGCACAAACTCGGCACGATCGGCGCGAGCATCTGCCTCGGGACACCACGGCTTCGAGCTGTAGCCCATATATGTCACGGTTACGGGATATACGCCCTTGGCTTTGGGCACAACCCAGTAGCCACGTATTGTCTCGCCACCCCACGACTTCATCTCCACCAAGTAGACGTTGCGCAGCTTTCCTGACAGGGACTTGTCGCGCTTTAGCTTGTACTCTGGAGCGACCTCCTTGAGTTCATCGAGGCTACTCTGCCAGAATGACCAGAAGTCCTCGTTGGCATCTCTTGGTGATAGAACCTCGTCGGGACGTACACCAAAGTTAAATGCTGTGACCTCCACGCCATCATCCTTAACTGTTGCGCGATAGAAGCCTGCGGCCATCGACGCTATACGAAACTGCATCTGCTGTGGCTCGCCAGCCTTGATTGCGTAGGTTTGGCTCATAGCATATAGCGTCGCGCGCTTATCGGTAGCGATAGTTAGCTCCAAAAGACCCGTAGCACCCTCCTCGCCTGCGGTGAGCATTATGTTAAAGAAGACCTCATCGGTGTATATCCACTTGTTGGTACACTCTGCCTCCACGTCGATAATACCCTTTGCCCAGAGTCCCTCAATAGATATAAGCAGTGTTGCGGCAACGCAAGCTATGTAGTGTAAGTATCTCATAATATGAAGTGTTTACTATTTTGTAATGGGGCTTAAGCGATATAAAACAACATCGTGCGCAGGCACCACTACCTCTTTGCTGCGTTTTGTTGTACCCTCTTTGGCGGCCTTGCCCTCCTTCCAGAGGTTTTCGATGTTGTAGCGAGTGTTGCTGAAGTCTGTTGATAGCTTTGATACGCTCTCGTCCGTCCAGTTGAACCTCTCCCAGTCAATGGTGTACTCTATAGGCTCTGTGCTACGGTTGAGCAGGCAGAATGCCCAGTCTCCACCCTTCAGCGGCTTGAGCCATACCTCAAAGTCACCCTCATCAAGAAAGCGGTAGCCTTGTACGCCCAACTCATCTTGGTCAATGGCTATCACGCGCTTGTTGAGGATTATGGCGAGTGTCTCATCGCTGATGTTACGTATGTCGTTACCGAGGATAAGCGGAGCAGATAGCATACACCACATTGTGAAGTGAGCGCGATCCTCGCTCTGTGTCAAACCATTACCCACCTCTAACATATCGGGGTCGTTCCAGTGACCTGGGCCTGCATAGTCGCGTAGATCGGCATTCATATCGAGAATGTGCATCACGCTCCACGCCTTCCACGAGCCGTGGTCGAGTATCTGGTCAAACGAGCACCATATATCGCCTGTTGTGCGCCACGAGTGAGCTATATCTTGTGCCCACTCCCACGGCTTTGCAGTGCCCCACTCGCACATTGAGAAGAGTATAGGTCTGCCAGCTGCACGTAGAGCATTGCTCATAAGCGTATATGCGCCTTTGGCGTTGATATTGTCAGTGGAGCACCAGTCATACTTAAGGTAGTCAACACCCCAGCGTGCATACTGCAACGCATCCTGGTACTCGTGACCCAATGAGCCGAGTCTACCGCCGCAGGTGTGTGTGCCTGCATCGGAGTATATGCCGAGCTTAAGTCCACGCTCGTGTACATAGTCGGCCAATGCCTTTATGCCCGAAGGAAAGCGCACAGGGTCACACTGTATAAAACCATCGGCATCGCGCTCCGGGGCGTGCCAGCAGTCATCGAGGTTGATATACTCGTAGCCTGCTGCGGCAATGCCCTTCTCTACCATAGCGTCGGCGATGTCGCGTATAAGCTCCTCGTTGATATCACAAGCAAACTTATTCCAAGAGTTCCAACCCATCTGCGGGGTCTGGGCGATACCCTCAAATTTCTGTGCCGTGCTGTTGCTAATGCCGAGCATTAGGCAGACAGCTGCTATTACTATGCTCCTCTTTATCATTGTCGCACCTAATTTTCGTTGTTTAGTATGTACTCCTGATGTAGTGATGCCATCACTAATAATGACCAGTCTTTAAGGTCGTGTACACCCCAACCACCCTCGGCTGGATGTGGTGTTGCGCCGTGTCGTAGCATCGAGCAGGTCTCCACCTTGTCGGAGAGCGACCACGCTATCCAGCCCACGCCATTTTCGCGAGCCCACTCTGTCCAACGCCCCCACCACTCAAAGTCGACAACACCTTGACCGAGGTGGTTCATACCGCCGCACTCCGAGATAATAATGGGTAGTCCGCGCGATAGCGCATAGTCGCATCGTGTCATATTCTCCTGCTGGTGTGTCGCTGCGTAGAAGTGGAACGAGTAGACGAGGTTGTCGAACCCATCAATAGGGTCATCTGCCACAATGTCGACATCCTGATCCCAGTGCGGACAGCCTACGATGATGATATTATCGCTATCTATGGCGCGTATGGTTGCTATGACCTCCTCCGAGTATGCCTTAACCTCTTCCCAAGTCTGGTACTCTGGCTCGTTGAAGATCTCGTAGATGATATTTGGCTTGTCGCCATACTTTGTGGCCACTGTTGTGAAGAACTCCTTCGCCTCTTCGAGACGTATGTTGTGGCAGTGCCAGTCGACAACGACATAGCAGTCGCGTGCTATGCACTCGTCGATAACGCTATATAGAGCCTTGTACGCTCGCTTGGGATTTTTAAGTATGCCGTCACCGAGCTCCACACTTACCGCAGCGCGCACAACCTCTGCGTGCCAATCGTCGACGAGTGTGCGTACCACATCCGCGTTGTAGTATTGGTCGGCGAAGTGGTGCCACGCAAGCGATACACCTGTCAGAGGCTGACATTTACCTGTTGTGGCCTCCACAACTTTGCCGTCGCGGACAGCTAATGGCTCAATGGCGTGTGTTGCGGTAGTTACAAGGAGGAGCGTTGCAGCTAATATTATATATAAGGTGTGGCGCATCATCTTTACCCGTTTTTTTGTGGTATATTGTAAATTTTAGGTTGAACAGTGGTTACTCTTGACTGTTTTGTTCAGCCAGGGCTGTGGCTATGTTGTTATTTGCAGAGCGTATAATCTCAATTGTTGTATGGTCGTCTGCAAATATCGAGTTCAAGCCCTGCTGCTCCTGTGCTGGGTCGCCTGTGTAGTCGTCACCACGCTGCCAGTAGATGTGGTCATCGACATTTGTCTCGGCAAAACCGCCCCAGCCCCAGAAGTTACATCCTGCTAACTTGCCACCTTCTGCCGCAGCCTTAACAACCATATCAAATACCGATGTATAGTACTTGTCACGATTTACGGTTGACGACTGCTTGTGGAAGTCCATATTGTCGCGCGGGAAACCAAACTCTTCAACTACGAGGGGTTTGTTGAGGGCCTCTGCAACAGCTACGTGCTCCATAATGTAGCGATGTGTGTTTATGCAGGCTGCGTTGAGCGTCTTGCTGATGTTTTCGCCATCTATCCACTTCCAGTTGTAGGGCCATACGTGGCAGTTGATGTAAGATATCTCCTCGAATGCGTGTATGCGCTCGCAGAGCTTCATATCATTCTGGCTGCCGTGGAAACCCTCCGAGCCTGTCGATATCATATGGTTGGGGTCAAGCTCGCGTATGAGCTTTGCTGTGGCTCCTATCCACGCTGCAAAGGCAGCCTTGTTGAGGTTGTCAAAGGCACGAGGCTCGTTGCCCACCTGCCAAGAGAAGATTGTTGGGTCGTCGATATACTTCTCGCCTGTATAGCGGTTGGTGCGTGTTATGATGTTGCGCACGTGGTTGGCAAATAGCTCCTTCGCCTTGTCGTTGCGCACAAACTCCTTGGCATACTCCATATATGCATCCCAGCCATCTACGCTTGGTATGGGTGCGGGTGTGCCCTCTGCCCAAGCTACATACTGGGTGTAACCGCCGCTCCACTCCCACGAGTTGTTGAGGTATAACACCGCAGTCATATCGCGCTTGCCCATCTCCATAAGCAGGTAGTCCAAGCCGTCGAGTATGTCGTCGTTATATACGCCTGGTGCTGTCTGTAGTGTAGGCTCAATCTTTGAAGGTACGCCATTGTCGCCATCGCCACCTACCAATACGCGCAGGTTGTCCACGCCAAGCTCCTTGAGCATATCGAGCTCCCTGTGGAGTCTCTCGCGGTCGCCACCCTCGCCCTCCGAGCCGAGAATTGCTCCGTACCAGAAGTTTGTGCCAACGAAGTAGTAAGGCTTGCCGTTGCGCATAAACTGACCATTCTCAACTGTGATGATTGTGCGTGTTGTCTCGTCGCTTTTAGACGATGAGCAGCCGATAAATGTAAGGGCTGAAACTGCAAAAATTGCGGTTAGAAGTATTCCAAAAAATCGTTTCATAGTCCTATAAAATTATTTATAATGCAAAATTAACATATATTGCCGAACTCTTATAATACTATTTTAACATATACTTATACTAATATATCATAGTTAAAATTTCGTTATTTTATTTAAATTGGTATAAAAGTGTGCTGTTTACTGGTTTTAGCTGCGGCTAATAGTATTGTATTTTGTTAAAAAAGTATCATTGCGGATTAGAATTATTTTACTAACTTTGTAGAGTGATAATACTTTTTTACGATATGAAACGATACTTCTTTGCACTTGCAGCATTTATCTCTGTGGTGTGTAGCGCAGAGGCGCAAACAACCACCTCGACAACCCCTAATCGCCACCCTTCTGATAAGGAGGCTACGGAGGCAACAGTGGAACTTTACAACAACCTCTTTAAGTGGGATGACAAGGGTGTTATGCTTGGTCATCAGGACGACTTGGCTTATGGCATTGGCTGGCTCGATAGTGGCGACTATAAGAGTGACGTCCAGATGGTTACGGGCGACTATCCCGCACTCTTCGGCTGGGATCTCGGACACCTTGAGTTGGGCGAGGAGTGCAACCTCGATGGAGTACCATTTGAGGATATGCGTCGTAATATAATCTGGGTAGATAGAAATGGTGGCGTCAACACCTTCTCGTGGCATCTGCGCAATCCGCTAACATTGGGTGACTCTTGGGATATTAGCTCCAAGAAGGTCGTGTGGTCTATCCTCAACGACGCTTCGACACGTCTGTGCTACTACGAATTTCTTGAAAAACTTGCCGAGTTTATGCTGTCTCTCAAGCGTGAGAATGGTGAGCTTATCCCCGTTATCTTCCGCCCGTTACACGAGCTATCGGGTAGCTGGTTCTGGTGGGGTAGAGATCTCTGCACGGTAGATGAATATGTTACACTGTGGCGCGACACCATCGACTTCCTGCGTGCAAAGGGTGTGCATAATATACTTGTATCTTACTCTATGGCAGGCTATAAGAGCGTTGAGCAGTTTACAGAGCGTTATCCTGGTGACGACTATGTCGACATCGTTGGCTTCGACATCTACCACTATGGCACAGCCAAAGAGTATATCGAAGATATGCACATTCGCTCCGACATAGCGCGCGCATTTGCTCTGGAGCGTGGTATGATTTGGGCTGTTTGCGAGACGGGCTACGAGACCATTCCCGATAAGGACTGGTTTACTACGGTTCTGCTCCCAGGTATAGAGGGTAAGCAGTGTAGTCATCTGCTCTTGTGGCGCAATGCTCAAAACCGTCCAAATCACTTCTATGCATCCTATCCAGGACATAAGTCGGCACGTGATATGAAACGTTTTGCGAAGCGTGATGACGTGCTTACAATGAGTGAGTTGAGATAACCTACGCGCTATGAATACGGGTATCCTTACAGAGGTTCCGCCCGTAAAGGCGGAGGAGAGTTTTGCAATCTTCGAGCGACGTAAATCGTCGTTCAACTTCCCTATTCACGTCCACTCGCTCTATGAGCTAAACTACATAGAGGGCGCGCGCGGCGCACGACGTATTGTGGGTGACCACACCTCCGAGATTGATGACCTTGAGTTGGTGCTTATCACAGGCTCACGCCTTGAGCACGCGTGGGTCAACCACAACTGCACCTCCAGCGATATCTATGAGGTCACGATACAGATGAACGATGACCTCTTTGATGGCGGTCTATTGTGCAAGCGACAGTTTCGCCTAATACGCAAGATGGTGGAGCGCGCGACATACGGTTTAGCCTTCTCGCGTGCTACAATACTCGATGTAAAGCCCATTATAAATGAGCTACTTACGTCAGAAGATAAGTTTAATTCTATGCTTATCTTCCTGCGCCTTTTGCACCGCCTCGCACAGGATCAAGATGCCGAGGTTTTGTCGCACCAGCTCTTTAGTGAAGGCTCTGTTGCCTATGACTCGCGTCGTGTGAAGCACGTTATGGAGTACCTCCAAGAGCACTATGCCGAGCACGTTACGCTTACCGATGTCGCGGCACTCGTCAATATGAGCACCTCGTCATTTAGCCGCTTCATCAAGATACGTACGGGCAAAAACTTTATCGACTGCCTCAATGAGATACGTGTAAGTGCTGTGGCGCGCCTGCTGGTTGATGAGCCCACGCACACCATTGCCGATATTGCCTATAAGTGTGGTTTTAACAATATATCTAACTTTAACCGCATCTTTAAGAGATTGCGCGGTTTTACGCCGCAACAGTTTAGAGAACAGTTTGTTAAGAAGCGTATAATCGTGTAAATTGTCGGGGTGCTTCTGTGGCAAAATAGCCTAAACTATTGACTTTCAGATGTGTCGTTTGATGACTTATGATGTGGGCGTGAGGTGACTATCTCGCGCCCTTGTTTTTACACGTGTTGTCGCACCCTACAAACGCTGGGTTGCAACAATTCAGAATTTTTAGCTTTTTTCGTAGAAAAACTATCTTTCGGGGGTTGTATTTTCCGTGCAGAATTTATATTTTTGTGGTGGAAATTGCGCTAATCTCCCCTTGGTTGAAATGTTGCCTATGTAATACACTGTCAATCAGTATATTGCCGAGGATAAGCGCAAAATGCAATATTTTCTTGTAAGCGATGAAACGAGTAATTCTCTCTGGTGGTGGCACCGGTGGTCATATATATCCTGCAGTCGCCGTTGCCGAGGCTCTCAAGCGTGAGATGGGCGACGATGTCGACATCCTCTTTGTGGGTGCCGAGGGCAAGATGGAGATGGAGAAGATTCCTGCATTGGGATATCGTATTGAGGGTCTCCCCGTGGCGGGTCTGCAACGCAGACTAACACTTAAAAACCTTGCACTGCCCTTTAAGGTTGCTGCGAGTGTGCGCCGTGCCAAGCGTATAATACGCAACTTTAAGGCCGACATTGTTGTTGGCTTTGGTGGCTACGCCTCGGCTCCAGTGTTGTGGGCGGCGCAGCGTTTGGGCGTTCCTACAATTATCCAGGAGCAGAACTCTTACGCAGGTCTTACCAATAAGATTTTGTCGAAGCGTGCACGTCGTATATGTGTTGCCTACGATAAGATGGAGCGATTCTTTGATGCAGACCGTATTGTTATGACGGGCAACCCCTTGCGCGGACGCTTCTCGGCGGCTGTTGGCAATAAGGGTGAGGCTTTAGCCTACTATGGCTTTAACGACGAGTTGCCTGTGGTGCTTGTTGTAGGTGGCTCGCTCGGCACACGCTCTATGAACGAGATGATGAAGAGCTGGATATGCTCTTTGGAGGGTGTCGCTCCTGTGCAGGTTATATGGCAGACTGGTAAATACTACGAGCAGGAGATGCGCGCCTTCTTGGCGGAGCATCCTACGAAGAACATCTGGCAGGGTGCCTTTATCGACCGTATGGACTATGCCTATGAGGCTGCTGATGTTGTGATATCGCGTAGTGGCGCGTGTACTGTGTCGGAGCTGTGCCTTGTGGCAAAGCCCACGATATTTGTGCCGTCGCCAAATGTTGCGGAGGATCACCAGAGCAAGAATGCTATGGCACTTGTTGAGAAGGGTGCCGCAGAGATTGTGCGCGACAGCGAGTGCCGCGAGCGTGGTATGTCAGAGGCGGTGAAGCTCACAGCAGACAGGAGTCGTCTCGAGTCACTCTCGGCAAATATTGCAAAACTTGCAATCCCAGACTCTGCAGAGCGCGTAGTGCGCCAGATTGAGGAGGTGCTCAAGGGCTGTTAGGAGATATGTCGTTAGTGATGTAAAACAGAGTAATTTAGACTATTGTGAACACCAAACCTAAAAATATATATTTCCTCGGTATTGGAGGTATCGGTATGAGTGCCATTGCGCGCTACTTCCTGCACGAGGGTTGTGCTGTTGCGGGTTATGACCGTACGGCAACACCGCTTACGCGAGCTTTAGAGGCGGAGGGTGCTGTTGTGCACTATGACGACGACCCCGAGCTTATACCCGATACTATGCGTTCACCCGAAGATACCCTTGTGGTGCTTACGCCCGCAATACCGTCAGACCACCGCGAGTGGGCTTGGTTGCGTGAGCGTGGCTTCCGCATAGAGAAGCGTTCACAGATGTTGGGCTACCTCTCGGAGGGTAAATTGGTGATGGCTGTTGCTGGCACACACGGTAAGACCACTACGTCGACACTTGCCGCGTGGCTCAACCACGCTGCCGCAGGTGAGGGCAGTGCCTTCCTCGGTGGCATATCGCGTAATTTCGACTCTAACCTTGTGTTGGGCGAGGGTCGCAGGCTTGTTGTCGAGGCTGATGAGTATGACCGCTCATTCTTACGCCTATCGCCCGATGTTGCCGTTATCACAGCCACCGATGCCGACCATCTCGATATCTATGGTACGCCAGAGGCTATGGTTGAGGCCTTCGAGCAGTTCGCCGCGCAGGTAAAGACGGGTGGTGCGCTCATTCTTAAGCAGGGTGTCTCGCTTAAGTTTGATACGTCGGAGCGTAGGCTCTACCGCTACTCGTGTGATGAGGGTGGTGACTTCCACGCCGAGAATATTACACTCTTGGCAGATGGTCGTTATGAGTATGATATTGTCCTGCCAGATGGGTGTATACGTGGCTGTACGTTGGGCGTGTTGGGTAAGGTGCATATCGAAAACTCTATTGCTGCGGTTGCTATGCTATGGGCAGCGGCAGCTATTGAGAATAAACATCTCGACTATGATGCTGTGCGCACGGCACTCGCTACGTTTGGCGGTGTCAAGCGACGTATGGAGGTCTATGTAAATACCTCCGAGCAGGTATATGTCGACGACTATGCCCACCATCCCGAGGAGCTGCGCGCTACGATAGAGTCGCTGCGCGGTATCTTCCCAGGACGTAGGCTCACAGCGATATTCCAGCCGCATCTCTACACTCGTACACGCGATTTTGCGCGCGAGTTCGCCGAGGTGCTGTCGTTGGCAGATGATGTGATAATGGTGCCGATATATCCAGCACGCGAGGAGCCTATCGAGGGTATATGTTCCGAGTTTATCGGTGAGCAGCTTACCGTTGAGTGGTGTTTAGCCGAGCGTGAGGAGCTTGCTCCGTTGCTTGAGAAGCGAGCTACGGATGTTGTGGTGACCTTTGGTGCGGGCAATATTGATGTTGTGTGCAAGGATGTCGCCGAGGTTATTCAAAAGAAGTGTTCGAGCCGATAGATGTTACGTAAGATAGGCAAATATGCGGGTTATCTCCTGTTGTGGGCGTTGGTTGTCGTTGTGTGGGTGTGGGCTGACAGTAGCTCCGAGCATCATCGACAGAGCAGGCTCACTGCCGAGATGAATATACTCATTGAGGGAGGTCACCAACATAAGATTGTCGACGATAGGCTTATGTATGAGTGGCTCGCAGAGCACGGTGTCGTGGCGGTGGGTGTCGCTGTTGATAAGGTGCCTCTCGACGAGTTGGAGAGCGTGGCACTTATGCATAGTGCTGTGGCGGAGGCTAATGCCCACGTCACGCACGATGGATGTGTTGTTTTGCGTATAGTGCAGCGCGAGCCTGTAGCACGTCTGCGTGTCGAGGGCTACGATATGTATATCACGTCGGATGGCTACCTCTTCCCAGCGTCGGATGGCTATGCGCAGCTTGTGCCTGTGATAACAGGTGGTTATGACCCACTGTTTGGGCCCGACTACTCGGGTTATATGCGCGATGCTGTGCGAGATACGTTAGCCTCGCTTGAGGCTGTTGTTGCTCAACTTGAGGCGGAGAAGATTCCGCACCTTAAGGAGCGTCAGCAGGCCCTGAAAGATATGCGCAAGGTTACTATGCAGCGTGTGCGTAAGACACCCTTTATGTCGAATTACGAGTTTGATAAGCGTAAAGAGGATCTTAAGGCGGCACAGGCAGAGGCACGTCGCATCAACCTTGAGGCTAATAAGCGTATTGATGCCCATATAGCATCACTTGAGCTGCGACAGGATGGCATTCGCCAGAAGCAGCTTATGTTGAGAGAGGTGGGCAGCGACTTTGAGTCGATGTTAAGCTTTGTTGAGAGTATCAACCACGACAAGTTCTGGAGTGCCGAGGTTGTGCAGATTGTACTTTCGGGCGGTGGCGACGAGCCTATGCAGGTAGCTATTGTGCCGCGCTCGGGCAGCTTTGTGGTAGATATGGGTTATGCCCAGAGGCTTGAGGGGCGGTTGGATGTGCTGCGTCGCTTCTATAACAAGGCGTTGACCAACCTGGGTTGGGATAGCTATCGTTCTATAAGTCTACGTTACGACGGGCAGGTTGTATGCCGTTAGTGGGGTAGGTAGAGTGGTAGTCGTGTTAAGAAACAAAAAATAGATAAGATAATGAAAGCCAAGCAAATTGTAGCAATTGATGTAGGATCATCGAATGTAGTTATCGCCGTTGGTGCTGTTGAGGATGATGGTCGCGTGGAGATACGTGGCATCGTCTCGGAGCCTGTTAATGGTGTCAATGCGGGACGTATTGAGAATAGCGACACTGTAGGTCAGGCTATCGCTGCCGCCAAGCAGCGTATAGAGTCGCAGTTAGATGTGCGCATTACCGAGGCGTACGCAGGTCTGTCGGGTGACTTTATCCGTTGTGTTCAGCTCACCGACCACGTCTACGTGCAGGATGAGTTGCGTAATGGTAGCAACCAGATTACGCAGCGCGATATTGATGACCTTGACCGCCGTATGCGCAGTGTCAAGCTCCCCGACGAGCGCGAGATGATTATCACTATGGAGCCTATGCGCTATAAGATTGACGAGCGTGAGGTGGAGATTCCCGTAGGCTCGTATGGTCACGTGCTGTCGGCTACGTATAACTTCATTTTGTGTGATAAGTCTATGCGTGACCGTCTGCGTCTGTGCTTGCAGCGTCAGGGCATCACCGTTAAGGAGTTTGTGCCTAACGCGCTTGTTTCGCACCTCTCTGTCGCTACAACAGAGGATATGCAGGATGGTGCCGTTGTCGTTGACCTCGGTGGCGGAGTTACCGATGTTACCGTGTTGCTTGGTGGTAAGGTGCGTTATATAGCCTCGATACCTATTGGTGCAGATGCAATAAACAGCGATATTCGTTCATCGAGCATTCCGTCGAACTATGTCGAGGATCTTAAGATACAGCACGGTGCCGCTATTGCCGAGTTTGCCGATGACGATATGATTGTCTTCCAGTCGGCACGCCGCGGTATGGTCAAGAGCATCCTGCGCAAGAACCTCGCGACGATTATCGAGGCACGTCTTACGGAGATTGCCGAGTGGGTGCGCCGCGAGATTAAGGATGCAGGCTGCGGCTCAAAGTTTATGCCTGTGGTGTTGCTTACGGGTGGTGGCTCTGTTATGCGCGATATTGAGCGATTGTTTGCGCGTGAGCTCAAGATTGACGATGTGCGTGCCGTATATCCCGAGTATGGTTTTGTTGAGGAGTCGTTGACCAAGCATATCACTACGCCAGCATACGCCACTATCGCATCGTTGTTGCTGTATGGTGCTACACACGGGTCTTGCGCTGTTGTTGCGGGTGGTGCTACCCGTCAGTCAGCCCCAGCTCCTGCCCTGGAGGAGGATGTTCAGGAGAAGCAGACCATCAAGAGCCCGCAGCGAGAGCCAGAGGTTGCGCGCGACGTGCCTGCACACGAGCAGGAGAAGAGAGTTGCGGTAGATGATGACGATGACTTTGATATGGACATCGACGCGGGCGATATCGAAGATGATGTAGTGCCCAAGCGTAAGGGCTTGATGGGTCGATTCCGCAATTTGCTTGACAGAATGGGTAATACCTTTACCGAGGTCGAGGATGATAATGACTTTTAGCCGATAGAGATGGCTATGTGGAGTGTAGCAATGCTATTGTAGGCGAAAAAAAGTATTTTAACAGAGAAACGATGTATGAATAGTAGAATGAACAATATAGCAGATGATGACCTCATTCGTGAGGTTGCAGGAGATAATATCTCGGATTTTGTCTTTGACTCCGAGTCTATAATTATGGTTGCTGGTGTTGGTGGTGCTGGTGGTAATGCTGTTAACCATATGCAGACTATGGGTATCACGGGCGTTAACTTTGTTGTGTGCAACACCGATGCCAAGGCTCTGGATAACTGCGATGTTCCCAATAAGATTCAAATGGGACCTGGTCTTGGTGCTGGTAATAACCCTGAGCGTGGACGTGAGCTCGCTATTGAGAGTGAGGAGCAACTACGTAGCTTGCTCGAAACCTCGGGTGTGCAGATGCTCTTTATTGCTGCTGGTATGGGTGGTGGTACTGGTACGGGTGCGTCACCTGTGTTGGCAAAGCTTGCCCACGAGCTTGGTATCCTGACTGTGGCTGTTGTCACTATGCCGTTGCGCGTTGAGGGTAAGACCCGTTACGAGCAGGCTGTCAAGGGTGTGCACGAACTTAACCAGTGGGTAGACTCGTTGCTTATCATCGACAATGAGAAGGTGCTGCAGATGTATGGCAAGTTGCCTATACGCGAGGCATTTGGTAAGGCTGATGATGTGCTTGGTATGGCTACAAAGGGTATTGCCGAGCTTATCACTGTGGAGTTTGCCCTGGTCAATGTCGACTTTGCCGATGTCGAGAAGGTTATGCGTGGCAGTGGTCGTGCACATATGTCAGTTGTTACAGGCTCGGGCGAGAATCGTGCTCTGCAGGTTGCCGAGGGCTCACTCTCGTCGGCACTGCTCGACGACAACCTTATTACAGGTGCCAAGAATATATTGTTGAGCTTCTCGGTATCAGATATCAACCTGCTCACACAGGAGGATGTGGTGATTGCTATGGAGTATATCCAGAAGCACGCCAGCTATACAGATGAGGATGGCAATATCCACTCGGCAGATATCATCTGGGGTGCCAGCGAGAAGAAGACGCTTGGCGATGGCGAGCTTGAGCTTGTTGTCGTTGCCACAGGCTTTGCTGATGGTAACACCCTCAAGATAAACAGCTCGTTTACCGATGTTGTCGACCCATTTGAGGTGGCCAAGAAGAGAGATGATGACACTATCATTGAGCCTCCGAAGCCCGTTGTTGAGCGTCCTGTTGAGCGTCCGTTGCGTCCGCATAGCGAGGCCCCAACTATCACGCCGTCGCAAGATCGTTATGCGCAGTTAGCTCTCCAGAAGCGTGAGCCGGCATATAAGCGTCGTAAGGTTAACTTTGTAGCCGAGAGCGAGACACAGACAAAGACGGTGTTTAGACCTACGTCGCGTGACACGCAGACAGAGGCGCAGTCCGTAAGTAGCGATGGCTCATTGTTCTTCTAATAGATTGTTGAACGAATCACTCTTGTAATGGATGCAATAGCAATAAAAGAGGGTATTGATATTGTGGCACTCTCCTTCAACCTTATCCTCGCCGTGGTGCTTATTATGCTCTCGGCGATGGCTTCAGGCTCGGAGGTCGCCTTCTTCTCGCTCACGCGAAACGATATCGACACACTTACTAATAGCCACGATGCCGCCTCGCAGCGTGTGTTGTCGCTACTCACAAATACAGATAGGCTGCTTGCCTCAATTCTTGTCACTAACAACCTTGTCAATGTCTGCTTGGTAATACTATCTACACAGATTATTGACGAGGTGTTACAGTTTAATAGTCCTACCTACGAGTTTATTTTCAATACCATAGTAGTAACATTTCTGTTGTTGCTCTTTGGTGAGATTGTACCCAAGGTCTTTACGCAGAGTAACCCTGTGCGTATGGCGCGCTTCTTCTCGTTGCCGTTGAAGTTCTTCCGCTGGCTCGTCTATCCGCTGGCTATCGTCCTTATGCGCACCAGTAGCCGTGTGAGTCGCTTTGCTGTTAAGAATGCAGAGATATCCATTGAGGAGCTTGCTGACGCTGTCGACCTTACGGAGACAGGCTCGGAGGAGGAGCAGAAGATGTTGTCGGGCATCATCAACTTTGGTCAGACCGAGGTCGTGGAGATTATGCACTCGCGAGTGGATATCACGGGTCTTGAGTATGAGGCCGACTATGATGAGGTACGTAAAGTTATCGTCGAGACGGGTTACTCGCGTATCCCTGTCTATGGCGACGACTTGGATGATGTACGCGGTGTGTTGTACGTAAAGGATCTTATGGCACATATCTCCGAGGCAAAGGATTTCCAGTGGCAGAGCCTGTTGCGTAAGCCATACTTTGTCCCCGAGCATATGATGATTGACGACCTGCTTAAGGAGTTTCAGAAGAAGAAGATACATATAGCCATTGTCGTTGATGAGTATGGTGCTACGCAGGGTCTTGTCTCGTTGGAGGATATCCTTGAGGAGGTCGTGGGTGAGATTACCGATGAGAGCGATGACGAGGAGCGTCTCTACGAGAAGGTTGGAGAGAATACCTATATCTTTGATGGTAGGATACATATAGGCGAGTTTGAGCGCATCTTGAATTTTGAGGAGGACACCTTTGCCGATGTCGAGGGACACGCCGAGACTCTGGCAGGACTTATGATGGAGCTTAAGCGTGACCTGCCACGTCGTGGTGACGAGCTGTCGTCACACGGTGTTAGGTTCTTCATCGCCACGATGGATGGTCGACGTGTCGATAAGATAAAGGTTGAGATTGATGGATAAACTCTTTGTCGAGCCTGTTGATAAGGTCTATGCTTGCTGCGACACGCTTATTACGGCACAGGATGTTGCTTCTGCGTCACGCTTTCAGAATGAGCGTCGTCGACGTGAGCACCTTGCGTGGAGGCGTGTTGTAAGACGAGAGCTAGGTCGTGATGTAGACATCGACTATAACGCTGTGGGAGCACCAGTGGTGAGTATTCCTAATATATATATAAGTGTGGCACACGCAGGCGAGATGGTTGCCGTTGCCATCTCTGATAGACGCGTAGGTGTTGATATTGAGCGTGCTGACCGCGATTTTAGCCGTGCTGCAAGCCGCTATATGTCGGCTGCGGAGGCTGCGCTCGCCACGCACGATAGGTGGGCAGGCGAGGTGTGGTGCGCCAAGGAGGCTATGTATAAATACTATGGTAAGCAGGGTGTCGACCTTTTGGATGACCTCCACGTTGAGAGCTACGACGGTGAGCGCGGTATTCTTGTCGGGTGTATGGTCGGAATGGAGAGTGTAGAGGTTGAAATTTCTGATTTTCGAGATAATTTTATTGTTGCGAGAGCCGTTTCGCGGTAAACGGGGTATCTTTGCGACCTGACTAATATATGGCAACAGCACAAAATAACACAGTATCGCTTGGCACCGACTCCTTGGGAAAGTTGTTGGCGCGATATGCTATACCTGCCATTATCGCTATGGCATCGTCATCGCTGTATCATATTATCGACAGTGTGTTTATAGGTCACGGCGTTGGTGGCGCAGCTATATCTGGTATGGCTATCACGCTGCCGATAATGAATATAGCTTCGGCCTTTGGTGCTATGGTTGGTGTGGGTGCTGCGGCACGTATCTCTATACGTCTGGGAGAGGGAAATAAGCGAGCCGCCGAGCGCATTTTAGGTAATGCTGTGTTGCTTAACCTCACTTTGGGTGTGGGTATTATGCTAATATTCCTGTTCTTCCTCAACCCCATACTATACTTCTTTTCGGGAGGCGAGGCGAGCGAGGAGACAATCAACTATGCGCGTGAGTTTATGCAGATAATAATGTTTGGTAACATTATTACGCACCTCTATCTTGGTCTAAATGAGCAACTTCGAGCGTCGGGCTATCCGCGCAAGGCAATGTACATTATGCTTACCTCTATGGTGCTATGTACCATCCTCAATCCGTTGTTTATCTTTGTTTTTAAGTGGGGTGTACGAGGCTCGGCACTTGCTACTGTCATTGCGCAGAGCGTGTCGCTGTTGATACAGATACACCACTACACCTCGCCCAAGAGCTTTTTGCGCTTCAAGCGCACGAGTTTCCACTTTGACCGTAAGATTATCGGGGCAATACTCTCTATTGGTATGGCTCCGTTCCTGCTCAATGTATGTGCCTCGCTCGTTACACGCTTTATGAACACGGCACTGCTGCACTATGGCGGTACGGGAGCCTATGATGTCATCTCGTCAGCGACGTTTGATGGCAATGTGGGCGATGTCTATGTGGGTGCTTACGGTATTATGAACCGTGTGCTGCTACTCTTTATTATGGTTGCACAGGGCTTCAATCAGGGTATGCAGCCTATTGTCGGCTATAACTATGGTGCCAAGCAGTATGGGCGTGTTATCAAGGTGCTTAAATACACCATTGTCTGCGCTACGTGCGTCACTACTCTCGCCTTCCTTATAGGTGTGTTCTTCCCGCGCGAGGTCGCTGCTGCATTTGTCGACACCTCTAACGGTGCTACAGATAGCGCAATGGTCGATGTCGTGGCACAGGGCTTGGGTATTGCGATGCTTATGTTCCCATTTGTAGGCTTCCAGGTTGTTGCTGGTAGCTTCTTCCAATATATTGGACGCGCACCTTTAGCGATGTTCCTCTCTACAACACGTCAGCTTCTATTCTTGTTGCCGCTGTTGCTTATCCTACCGCCCAAATATGGAGCTATGGGCGCGTGGGTATCTATGCCGTTGGCAGATGCTGCAGCTATTATCGTTGCGGGTATCTTGCTCTTCCTCCAGATACGTAAACTCAAGCGCATGGAGCACGACCTCCACTTCAGTCGTTAATTTGTGCGCTTTGGCTCTAATGGCATTTTAGGCTATGACAATAGAAGATCTTGCACTAATCTTTACGCCAGGCATAGGTAGCCGTGGTGCTGCCTACCTTATAGATTACTTCGGTAGTGCCGAAGCACTCTTTGTTGCCTCACGTGGTGAGCTTGTCGAGGGTGCGGGTCTGCGCGAGGAGCTTGCAGAGCGTATACTTAATCGTGATGGTATGTGCCTTGCCGAGCGCGAGATAAAATATTGCCGCCAAAACAGTATATGCGCTATCGCCGCAACCGATGCAGAGTACCCTGAACCTCTGCGCGAAACCTCTGACCGTCCTCACGTCCTCTTTGTTCGTGGTAATGTCGATGCACTCTCTATGCGAACCCTCTCAATGGTTGGTACCCGAGAGGTCTCTCCATCGGGACTGCACGCCTGCGACGTGCTTGTTGGCGACCTTGCCGCAAAGGTTGAAGGGTTGTGCGTGGTTAGTGGTCTTGCCTATGGTGTGGATAGTGCCTGTCACCGTGCAGCCATACACCACAACGTGCCGACAGTTGCTGTTGTGGCAAATGTGCTGCCCGAGGTTACACCGTCAGCACATCGTGCCCTTGCCGAGGATATTATCAAGCACGGCGGAGCTATCGTCAGTGAGTTGCACTCCGCATCGCGCCAAAATGGTAAGCTCTTTATTGCGCGCAACCGTATCATTGCTGGTATGAGTATGGGACTTGTTGTCGTAGAGTCTCCCGCATCGGGTGGCGCGCTGGCTACTGCCGATATCGCCGATAGCTATGGTCGTCAGGTTATGGCTGTGCCTGGGCGTATCAGCGATAAGAGCTCGTTTGGCACAAATAACCTTATACGCACAGGCAAGGCGCGTCTTGTTATTACGGCTGATGATATTATCGAGGATATGGACTGGCAGCCCATAGTGGCGCGTGGTGAGGATGATGCAGCTTCCGCCAATAGCCCACTTGCGGAGCTTGAGCCCGCCGAGTGCGCTGTGTATGATGCTGTTAGCAGTGGTGTTAGCCGCGAGTGGTCAGAGTTACTGGAGCTCTCGGGACTTACCATCGGCGAATTTTCAATGGCACTATTGAATCTCGAAATGAAGGGACTTATACGTAGCTTGCCAGGACGTCGCTATGAGGCGGTGTAGCCCTTGTAATGGATAAATAACAGGTATAATCCACCGATATTGGTTATGATAGATACACATTCACACATATATGCCGAGGAGTTTGACACGGATCGTGATGAGGCTCTCCAGCGCGCTGCTGATGCTGGTGTAGAGATATTGATGTTGCCAGATATTGACTCCGAGAGCCGTGACCGTATGTTTGAGCTTGCTGCGCGTGATGCATCGCGCTACCTGCCTATGGTGGGTCTACACCCCACCTCTGTCAACGATAACCCCAAGTGGCAGCAGGAGCTTGATATGGTTGAGTCGTTGCTGCGATGTGCCCCTATGCGCCTGTATGGTGTGGGTGAGATAGGTCTCGACCTCTATTGGAGTCAGGATTACTATCGTGAGCAGCGCGAGGTGCTACACGCACAATTTGAGCTTGCGTTGCAGTATGACCTTCCTGTGGCTATACATACACGCTCGGCATACCGCGAGATGTTGGACGCTGTGGCAACATATCGTGGTCGCGGTCTACGTGGCGTGCTACACGCCTTTGCCGATAGCGTAGATACGTTCCATAAATTTGACCACCTCGGCGAGTTCGTCTTTGGAATAGGCGGTGTGGTGACATTCAAGAATAGTGGTCTTGATAGGGTCGTTGCCGAGATGCCGTTGGAGCGCATTGTTCTGGAGACTGACTGCCCCTATCTTACGCCTGTGCCACATCGTGGCAAGCGCAACGAGTCGGCGTACGTAGAGCATATATGTCGTAAGATTGCCGAGCTGCACGGAGTATCTACCGCGCAGGTTGATATGGTTACAACAGCTACGGCGCGCCATATTTTCGGGCTGTAAGAGTCTGTGAAGCCCATAAAATGGGGTTGTCACGATAAAAAAATGCAGATGTGGTTACACGTTTGCATTTTTTTTACTACCTTTGTAATGATATGTGTGGCACTAATGCCGTACAGCTGATCTGCTATGAAGAGATCTTCGATACTAATAATATATACCGGTGGTACTATCGGTATGAAGACCGACGAGGTGACAGGAGCCCTCGTTCCGTTCGATTTCAGCGGTATTTATGAAGAGTTCCCGTCGCTGAAACGCCTCAATGTCGACCTTGAGGTTTTGACCATTAAGCCCCCTATCGACTCATCTAATGTCTCTGTTGAGAACTGGGTAGATATGGCGCGCCTTATCCGCGACAACTACTCAAAGTATGATGGCTTCGTGATTTTGCACGGCACAGATACTATGTCGTACTCGGCAGCTGCATTGAGCTTTATGCTCGAAAACCTCGCTAAACCCGTTATCTTTACAGGTAGCCAGATTCCTATCGGTATATTGCGTACCGATGGTCGTGAGAACTTTATCACAGCTATCGAGATTGCAGGCGCACATAATGAGGATGGCGCACCTCTCGTTCCCGAGGTGGCTCTCTATTTCCAAAATAGATTGTTCCGTGGCAACCGCACTACAAAGTTTAGCGCCGAGGCTCTAAATGCCTTTGCGTCGTTCAACTACTCTGCATTGGCAGATGTGGGTGTCAACATACAATACAATATGTCGGCTATTGCCCCCTATGCTCCCGACTTCTCGGATGAGTTCCGTATTAGCGAGAGTATGTGCGATGAGGTTGTTGTCGTTAAGCTCTTCCCAGGTATCCGTCCGTCGACGCTGCGTGCTATGTTGCTCGACAGTGGTGCTCGAGGTGTTGTCCTTGAAACCTATGGCGCGGGTAATGCTCCAACGAGCGACTGGTTTGTCGACCTTGTTAAGGAGGCTGTCGAGCGCGGTGTCGTTGTCGTTAATGTGTCGCAGTGTAAGGATGGTGCTGTGCAAATGCACCTATATGAGACAGGCTTGGCACTACAGGAGGCTGGCGTGGTGTCGGGACACGATATGACTATCGAGGCGGCTGTTGCAAAGTTAATGTACGTTTTAGGCAAAAACTTGCCATTATCGGAAACGCTGGAATTGATGCGTCGTCCGTTGCGCGGAGAATTTACTTTGTAAAGCGTTGGTATTTACAAAAATAATTTGTATATTTCGCACTGTAAAAAGTCTCAAAAAGAGCAAATTAGTCAGCTATATGCTCATTTTGGGAATGCTAAAGTTTTGATTGATATAGACTTCGGCGCAGTGTGCCTCGTGTAGGACGCATTTTATGGGCTACGTAGTATGCTGGATGTGATTGAGGCATAGATAGAGTGCAGGGTTGCCGAGGGGTGAAGATGTGAAGCGGAGATTTGTAACAAAACAGATATAAAGAATAAACAACTACTAAAAATTTCAAATTTTAACTAACAAAACACTATGAAAAAATTATTTTTGGTTTTGGCAGCTGCCACTTTGTCATTCGGCGCTGCTTACGCACAGGAGGAGGCTCCCGCACAGGAGCAGACTGTAGAGGCTGCAGCTCCCGCAGTTGAGGCAGAGGCAGAGGCTGAGGAGTTGGCTGGTGAGCCTATGCACTTTGCTTTGATGAAGAAGTTCTTGGAAGGTGGCTGGGAGTGGATGCTTCCCGTGCTTGTCTGCTTGATTCTCGGTTTGGCTATCGCTATCGAGCGTATCCTTTATCTGACATTTGCGCAGATCAACACCAAGAAGTTTGTTGCCAAGGTTGAGGAGCTTATCAACGCTGAGGGTGTAGAGGCTGCAAAGGAGTACTGCCGCAACACACGTGGTCCTATCGCTTCTATCTACTATCAGGGTCTTATGCGCTACGATCAGGGCTTGGAGGCTGTTGAGAAGGCCGTTGTATCTTACGGTTCAGTTCAGCAGGGTCATATGGAGTCAGGTCTCTCTTGGATTTCACTCTTCATCGCTTTGTCTCCTTCATTGGGTTTCATGGGTACCGTTGTTGGTATGATCCAGGCATTTGATGACATTCAGGCACAGGCAACCATCTCTCCTACCGTTGTAGCTGGTGGTATTAAGGTGGCTTTGTTGACTACTCTTATGGGTCTTATCTCTGCTGTTATTCTCCAGGTGTTCTTCAACTACATCCTCGCAAAGATCGAGTCACAGGTAGTTAATATGGAGGATACATCTATCACTTTGGTAGATATGCTTACTGCATACAGCAAGCGATAATTAAGATCGAACAATAAAGTAGTAAAAAGTAATTATGAAAAACTTAAATAGAATAGTATTCATCATCATTGCCGTTATCTCGGTATGCTTGATGGGCTATGCAATCTATGTAGGTGCAAAGGCCCCCGAGTCATCGAAGATCGCAGGTAATATGGCTCTCGTACAGCAGTTCGACGAGCAGGGCAATGCCGTGATGGATGAGAATGGCAGACCTGTACCCGTTCAGTCTACCGACGAGGGTATTGAGGCTTTGAAGACTGTGTTCGCAACACAGTATAAGAACGGTGATTCTGGCGTGCTCTACGGCGAGTCACTCGAGGAGGCTAAAGTAAAGAAGGAGGAGAACCTTAAGGTTATCCCCGAGCTTGAGAAGAGGGTTGCTGCTATGCAGGCTGACGCCGAGGCTGCTGCAAAGGTTAAGGAGTTTACAGCAAAGCGCGGTAACAAGAAGCAGATTGAGGAGGCACAGGCTATCGTTGACGAGTACACAAAGCTTGTTGAGGAGCTTAAGCAGCGCAAGGATAACGATATCGCTTGGACAGAGAACATCCCCGCATCGGAGGTAGTTATCGCTAACGCCGAGGCTGATGGTGCAAGTGTTGAGGCCCTTGCAAAGGCTATTAACTACAACCTCTTGTGGTTCTACTTCTTGATGGCATTTGCTATCTTCTTTGTATTGATCCAGTCTATTATTGGCTTGTTCCAGAATAAGGGTGGTCTTGCAAAGACTCTCGTATCTGTAGTCGTTGTTGTAGCAGTTATTGCTGTTGCTTACTTCGTAGCACAGTCACACGGCTGGGCTGAGGGTAACGTTCTCTACGATGTTAAGGGTCATCCTCTGGGCGTTGGTAACGACCTCGCAACTCGTACAGTATTCGGTTCATTCGAGTATATGATCTCTGATGCTTGCATCATCGTAACATATATTGCATTTATTGGTGCAGCTCTTGCAGCTCTATTCTCTGCACTTCGTGGAACATTTAAATCGTAATTAGTATGGCAAAGAAGAAGAAAAAGGCTGGTGAAATCAACTCCAGCTCAATGGCGGATATCGCATTCTTGCTGTTGATATTCTTCTTGGTGACTACTACGATGGATGTCGATACAGGTATGAAGCGTACGCTTCCCAAGTGGATCGACACTACCGAACAACAGAATGATGTTGATGTGAACGAGCGTAACGTTCTTAAGGTAAACGTATCGCGTAGCGGTATGATCATGGTGGGTACCGATGAGTACACCTCTGCCGATCTTCGCCGTGGTGCGCGTCACTCGCGCCTTTCACAGGAGGTTTATAACTTCCTTACGATGCCAGATCGTTCTGTTAAGGAACCCAAGGAGATTGGTACAACGAAGTGCGATGTAAGTAAGGGTCTTGTGTCACTCAAGGCTGATGACGAGACAAAGTATAAGGTATACTTGCAGGTGCAGGACGAGCTTACACACGCCTTCAACCTCTATCGTGACGATATCTCGATGCAGGTATATGGCAAGAAGTATGACGAGTTGGATGAGATTCAGGGAACAGCTCTTCGCAAGGCTGTGCCTATGAGTATCTCTGAGGCTGAACCTAACGATCAAACAAAGAAGTAGTTATGGCAGTAATGGCAAAAAAGGGCAAGAAAGAGGTGCCCGCGCTATCGACTTCGTCGCTTCCCGATATTATCTTCATGCTTCTGTTCTTCTTTATGGCGGCAACGACCATGCGTGAGACAGAGCCTATGGTGACAGTATCTATGCCTGAGGCACACGAGATTACGGAGCTCGATAAGAAGAATTTGGTAAATATTTGGATGGGTAAGCCACTTAACGCGGCAAAGGGCGAGGATGCGTTGAAGATCCAGCTCAACGACCAGACTGGCGACGTGGAGGATATCCAGAACTTCATTGCAGCATCTGCTGTAACCAAGAAGATGGATGTTGGCGCAATGGTTGTTAACTTGCGCGTTGATGAGGGTGCTACCGTTGGTAAGTTGACCGCTGTAAAGCAGGAGTTGCGTAAGGCAGATGCGTTGAACATCTCATACGCAGCAAAGGCAACTAACTAATACTTTTAGTGCTTGATAAAAGATCCGTGACCGAAGTCACGGATCTTTTTTTTTGGAGTATCGCAAGTGGAGTAGATGGAGTGGTTAAACCCTTCAGGGTAGGTCTGTAATACTACCTCTTATTATGGGTACTTATGCAACTGCAAAGAGAAGGGGCTGTCGCAACGCACTTGTTGGACAGCCCCCTGCTACGTAGCCGTGTAGATACTATTGCAAAGCCTCTGCCTTGAATAGCTCTACGTCTGATGCCTCTGACTCCTCAATGTATGAGTATGCCTCGGTAATCTTCTTTGTTGCGTACTTCACGAATACCTTTGTAGGTGCTACATACTCCTCGCACTCGGCAGCCTGACGGAGCATAATGTGTGAGAGGATGATGTATCCAGCAATCTCCACAAGACGGCGTGAGTGGAACTCCTTGTATCCAGCAGCCTCCTTGTCTATTGTCTCGACACGCTCTACTGCCTTCTGGTACTTCTCGCGTAGTGTCACGAGCTTCTCGCCCATAGCCTTTGTAGCCTCGGTGCGGGGGTTCTCCTCGTAGCGCATAATCTGCTCAAGGTATGTGCCCTTTGTCACGTGGTTGATAGCCGCTACCACCTGCAACTGTGTAGTACCCTCGTAGATGTTCATAATACGGGCATCGCGGTAGAGACGCTCACACGCGTAGTCCTTCATATATCCAGAGCCACCGTGTATCTGTATTGAGTCGTAAGCAACCTCGTTTGCATACTCCGATGCGAACATCTTTGCGAGGGGTGTGAAGCCGTCAGCCAGGCGGTTGTAGAACTTCATCTCCTGACGCTCCTCTGGCTCGAGTGAACGCTCCTGCGAGATGTGGTTGAGCTGCTTGTATATATCTACGAAACGAGCTGTCTCATACAACATTGCACGTGATGCAAGTGTCTTTGCCTCCATATTCTTGAGCATCTCGGCAACAGCTGCAAACTGTATGATAGGCTTTCCGAACTGCTCACGCTCGCCAGCATACTTTAGCGCCTCGCGGTATGCTGCCTCGCACAAACCTGTTGACTGTGCGCTGATACCAAGACGAGCTGCGTTCATCAACGACATTACATACTTGATAAGACCCATCTTGCGGTCACCGACAAGTGTTGCTGGGGCGTTGTTGAATACAAGCTCACAGGTGGGTGAACCCTTTATACCGAGCTTATTCTCGATACGGCGCACCTTAACGCCTCCATCGCGCTTGTCGTATACAAGCATCGACAAGCCACGTGCATCCTTTGTACCCTCCTCGGTACGTGCCAGCACGAGTGAGATGTCACCATCACCGTTTGTGATAAAACGCTTGCAGCCGTTAAGACGCCATACGCCAGCCGCCTCATCGTATGTTGCTTTGAGCATCACAGCACCGAGGTCAGAGCCAGCATCGGGCTCTGTAAGATCCATTGCGCAGGTCTCGCCAGCAGATACGCGGGGCAGGAACTTTGCCTTGATTTCGTCCGATGCAAACTCGTTTATTGTCTCTGCGCAGTCCTGCAAGCCCCATATATTCTCGAAGCCTGCGTCTGCGCGTGCTACCATCTCGTTAGCCATAGCAAAGCATGTAACGGGCATATTAAGACCGTCATACTTACGCGGAAGTGTCATACCGCCAAGACCTGCCTCTGTGAGTGCCTCGATGTTGCGCACTGTGCCTGATGCATACTCCACGTGGTCGTTGACAACGCGGGGACCCTCGTGGTCTACGCCCTCGGCATTGGGTGCTATAACTTCGCCACAGACCTCACCTACGATGTCCAACACACGACGATACGAGTCCAAAGCGTCCTCTGTGTTCTGCGGTGCGTAGTCATAGACGTTGGCATCGGCAAAGTTACGCTCTTTCAGCTCTATAATCCTCTTCATCAAGGGATGCGAGAGGTGATACTGTAAATCTTTGTTATCTGAAAAAAAGTTTGCCATAGCTTCCTACTTTGAATTCTGCTTGTAATACTTAATCATCTTGGGAATCACCTCCTCAACGCTACCTGTGATAGCGTAGTCGGCAATCTTGTTGATAGGTGCTGCGGGGTCGGTGTTGATTGATACTATCATTGCCGAGCCATCCATACCTGCAGTGTGCTGAATCTGTCCCGAGATACCGCAAGCAATGTAGAGCTTGGGACGTACCGTAACACCTGTCTGACCAATCTGTCGCTCATGCTCTGTGAAGCCTGCGTCGACAGCAGCACGTGATGCACCTACCTCGCCGCCAAGAACGTCTGCAAGCTCGTGTACAAGCTTAAAGCCCTCCTTTGAGCCTACGCCGTAGCCACCAGCCACAATGATTGATGCGCCCTTGATATTTATCTTGCGCTCCTCGATGTGACGCTCTACAATGCGCACGGCAAGGTCGGTATCTTTAACCATCGGCTGCCACTCTATTTCGCGGATCTCGCCTGCAGCGGGTGTAGCAAGCTCCTCCTTGCGCATTACACCTTCGCGCACTGTTGCCATCTGTGGGCGGCACTCGGGGTTGACGATGGTAGCGATGATGTTACCACCAAATGCGGGACGAATCTGGTAGAGCAACGAGTCATACTCCTTGCCTGTCTTGGGATCCTTGTGCTCGCCAATAACCAACTCGGTACAGTCGGCTGTAAGTCCGCTGTGCAGTGCTGATGATACGCGTGGTGCGAAGTCTCTACCTACGGGTGTTGCGCCAAAGAGCACTATCTGTGGCTGCTCCTGCTTGATAAGACCCACCATTACTGCTGTGTGGGGAAGGGTGCGGAAGGGTGCAAATATCTCGTCGTCAGCAACCCATACAGTGTCGGCGCCATACTTTGCCAACTCGGGAGCTACGCCCTTGATGTTTTTGCCCATTGCCACAGCCTCAAGCTTTACGCCGAGAGTGTTAGCAAGCTCGCGACCCTTGGTAAGAAGCTCCAGAGAGACATCGGCAATCTGCTGCTCCTCGATCTCTATATATACAAATACGTTATTCATACTCATATCCTCCTTTTTAGCCGAGCGTGTGGCTCGAGATAAGTTCTACCATCAAAGACTCAATGTCGGCATCCTCGGCTGTGAGGGTCTTTGCCTCCTTTGCCTGGAAAACAACATTCTCAATCTTCTTAACCTTTGTGGGTGAGCCAGACAAGCCGAGCTGCTCGGGATCGGGATTTACATCTGCTGCCGCAAACTCAACAATATGCAGGTAGGGACGCTGCTCGATAAAGCTCTTTGTATCCTCGTCTGCTGCTGCCATCTCCGATGTTGCAAGGGCATATTTGAACTTCATCACACGCTTTGCGTTACGTGGGCGGCACTCCTTTGCCGATGAGTTTACTGTGATTACAGCGGGCAGCGGTGATACTACAACCTCCGAGCCGCGCTCCAATCGACGCTTGATGGTTATCTCGCCCTCGCTTATTGCTATAAGCTCCTCGGCGTATGTTACCTGTGGCAGGTCAAGTTTCTCGGCTACCTGTGGTCCTACCTGTGCGGTGTCGCCATCAATAGCCTGGCGTCCAGCTACGATGATGTCGGGGTTAATCTTGCGAAGTGCGCACGAGAGTGCATACGATGTCGCCAATGTGTCTGATCCTGCAAACTCCTTACCCGAGAGCAGGTAGCCACCATCTGCACCGCGAAACATTGCCTCGCGGATGATGTCGGCAGCGCGCTGGGGACCCATCGTAAGAACGTGAACGGTTGCTGTGCCAATGCTATCCTTCATCTGGAGAGCCATCTCAAGAGCGTTCAAGTCCTCGGGGTTGAAGATTGCTGCGAGGGCGGCACGGTTTACCGTACCCTCCGAAGTCATAGCATCCTTGCCCACATTGCGTGTGTCGGGCACCTGTTTTGCCATAACTACGATTTTCGTTACTTTTTCCATAACTATATGTTTGATATATGTTAGTTCTTGACTCTGCTCGGTTGTATAAAACCTGACAAAGATACTTAATTTTGCCTAAATAGGCACAAGTTTTATCCTTATTTTGCTGTTATATATTGTAAATCGCTGCTATATTGCGAGTTAGCTATAATTAAATTTTTTCTATTTTGCTAATTATTGTTATTGTGTTAACACATCCGTTTTTACCACTCCATTATGTTCACCCCTATACGTTTATAGCTGTTTGTGATGTTGTATGCTATTACCTCGGGTCTAAATCGTGATGCGTGCTCATATCCGCGCTTTATCATCTCGGCACGTAGCTCCTCATTGTGTAGCACTGCGTCAATCCTCTCTGCGAGCTCCGAGCTGTCCTTTGGCGATATGTATAGTGCTGCTGCTCCGCCTGCCTCCTCGTGGCTTGAGCCTGTCGCTGCAATTACGGGTGTACCTACACTGATAGCCTCGGCTATGGGCATTCCAAAGCTGGAGTATAGAGTGGGGTAGACCATCATCTCGGCACCACGATATATCGCTGCAAGCTCCTTGTTGTTGGCGTTGTGTACAAAGTGTACCATATAGTCGATGTTGAGCTTCTCGGCGACTCTCTTGAGCTTGTTTGTGTGTGAGGTCTTGTTGCCTACAATCACAAGGTGTATCTCATCGTCGAGCTTGGTCATAGCGTCAAATATGAGTTCAACGTTTTTGCGCGATGACTGTGAACCGACATTGAGTATGTATCTCGCGGGAAGCTCATATTTTTTGCGTACCTCGTCTATGTATTCTCTATCCATTGGCTGCGTGAAGATTGGGTTACAGCCTGGATATATTACGTCTATCTTCTCGGCATCTATCTCAAGTAGCTCTACAAGGTCGCGCTTTGTACACTCGCTCACAGCGATTATTCTGTCGGCACGACGACACGCCGAGCGCAGGGTAAATCGTGTGGTGAAGCGTTCTATGATGTTTACTACGCTCGGGTAGCGCAGGTACATAAGGTCGTGAATGGTTACGACGCTGCGTATGCCATATTTGGATAGTCCGTATGGTAGCTCGTTGTTGAGTGCGTGGAATAGCTCTACTCCTCCACGGTGTGCATCGCGCGTAACGCCCCACATATTCCATAGTTTTGTCATCTTGCGCCATATAGAGCCATCGGGCTCCATCGTTTCGATGTTGATGTGCTGGTCTAATGAGGGCTCTTGTGGCGCACTCTCCCTCTTGTTGACATAGAGTCGCATATATACGTTGCGCTCATTAGATGCGGCAATAGCCTCAATCACTGAGCGTGCGTGGTTGTATGGACCTGTGCCACTCTGGTTAACACAGTTTGCCTCAAAGCCGATTGTGTGGTTACGCTTCATTTAACACTCCTAAATATTAATGTGCGCTCGCAATGTACGCGCCTGCGCGCACGCGCATTTGTCGCAAAATTAGTAATTTTTAGTGTGATTAGCAACAAATGCTCACTCTTTTATCTCCGCCTTTAGTAGGTTTTGGTCTATCTACTCTATATGGTTAGTGGATTACGAGCCGCTAATTTATGCCTTGTTGCCGCTTAAATTCGCTTCTTTTGCCTTTGAAAGTCGTCAGTCTGCTAAAATATCGCAAATTTGCGTGTTTTATGTAAAGTATAGTAAATCAATAATATAACATATTTTGCAGTGATATTAATTAAAACTATTGAAAAATATATTGAAAAAATTTAATAAAAAGCTTGGAGGTTTCAAAGATAGTGCTTACCTTTGCAGCGAAGTTTTAAGGTTCATTTAGGTTAGTAGTTTTAGGTTGGAGAGGACAACGAAAGGTTGTAGCAGAAGATGCCGACTCAACGAGGGGCATGTTTTGTTACTAAAACAGACGGTGTGGTAAGCCGTAGGTTGAATATCTTTCGATGTCCTCCTTTTTGTATCTAATCTGCCCTATGTCACTCCCGCAATACTGCTATTTTTCGTCGTAAATATACAGCTCTTCGAGCTGCAAATCGGGGTGCTTTTTTCGATAAAAATAACTATATTTATATTGGGTGTCCTGGTTGTCTGCAGGAGCACTATCGAAGGTCTATATTCTGCCGTTGTACTGCCGATGCTTCAAATACTTACAAGGCTATATCCAGTCTGCGTGATTTTTCGTTATGTTCGGTAAAATAGTCCAAAAATAGCCTATATAAGAAATAGCCTTAAATTCAAAAAGATTAAAAATGTAAAAATTTAATCAAATTAATGTAATATGCAGAAAATCAATAATATACATATTTGCCTATAAATGTGTGATTATAACTTTTAAAAAATAATAAGAATATTTTATCGACTTTTGGGAAGTTTTCAACAAATTGGCACGAAAAAACAGTGCATATATATTGTATATCAAAAATTATGCGTATCTTTGCGGGCAATTTCTCGCAAAAGGGAATTGAAAGTATTAACAAAAAATTAAAGGACAAAAACGTTTTAGAAATGCCAACTATTCAGCAGTTAGTAAGAAACGGTCGAGTTAGCCAGGTTGACAAGAGTAAGTCGCCTGCACTCGCAGCGTGTCCTCAGCGCCGTGGAGTTTGTACTCGTGTGTACACAACAACTCCCAAGAAGCCGAACTCGGCTATGCGTAAGGTTGCACGTGTAAGATTGACTAATGGCAAGGAGGTCAATGCCTACATCCCAGGCGAGGGCCACAACTTGCAGGAGCACTCAATCGTGCTCGTTCGTGGTGGTCGTGTTAAGGACCTCCCCGGTGTACGTTATCACTTGGTTCGTGGTGCACTCGACTCAGCAGGTGTCGATGGTCGCCGTCAGCGTCGCTCAAAGTATGGAGCAAAGCGTCCCAAGGCAGGTAAGAAGTAATAAGAATTAGGAATTGTATTTATTAAATTAGCAAGCAACAATGAGAAAAGCTAAGCCAAGAAAGCGAATTCTACTTCCGGATCCGAAGTTCAACGATGTAGAGGTAACTCGTTTCGTGAACAATCTTATGCTGGATGGTAAGAAGAGTATTGCTTACACCATTTTCTACGATGCTTT
>JAFXHE010000018.1 GCA_017536555.1 Alistipes sp. | reverse complement strand
TGTGAGAATATCGCCAGAGATAGAGTATGTGCCTGTGTAGAGGACATAGTTAAGCTCATATACGCGCTGATACATCTCAAATGAGCCATCCTCGTTAAAGTCTACATATACATCGAAGGGCTGTGCTGCGCCATTCCAGTCAGTGAGCTGCCACTCGCCAACGATGTTCTTCTGAAGCTCGCTGACACTATTCTTGCCACCACCCTTATCATCATTACACGAAGGCAAAGCTACAAACATCAACAGAGCAAGTGCCAATATCTTAATACTCTTCATACTATTTCTTCGTTTTATGGTTAATACTATTACAACCAGCCACCTGCCTCGGTTGTGCCAGGACGCACGATGAGTGCCAACTCCTTCTCGATAAGCATACCGCCGATATTCAGACCGCCGCCCTGCGAGATACCACCAGCGATAAGCTGCACAGTGACAATGCCGCTACCAGGCTTTGTACAAGTTATGCTAAAGGTGCGATCCTTATCGTTGTAGACAACATCGCCCTCGATGCCAAGCTCCTCGCGTACCTCATCGCTGATGATAAGACCATTCTTAACGACACGCAAGTCGACCTTACCGTCACCGAGATACTTGTTAGCATCGAGCACAAACTCCTCGTTGAGAGGCACAGCCACACAGGTAGTACCACGTATAGACATCAACACGCGATATGCGTCGATAACACCTGTACCCATCTTACCACGATAGTTGTTAAGGTTCATAGCGGTGCCTGTGGGGCTATCGCGCAAGCCAGTGAGGCGCGAGTCAATCTCATTTACAGAGGTGAGCAAGATAGTCTTAAACTCGTCCACGGTAAATGTCTTGCCCAAGTCGAGTGCATACGACAAGCCGAGAGCTGCAATACCAGATACGTGAGGACAAGCCATAGATGTACCCTGCATATAGGCATACTTGTCGTCACGACCAAGCGAGTAGACCATACCAGTATTTGTTGTGTGTAGCTGCTCGCCACCTGGGGCTGCAATGTTACAGCCACGGTCATAGTTTGTATAATAGCCAGGCTTACCATCGGGAGCAATACCCGTAACAGCTATATAGTCGTTATATGCTGCGGGGTAACCTGCCTGATTCTTGCCGTCATTACCTGCTGCAAATATCACAATACCACCCTCCAAAGCATCGCAGTTCTTCTTCTCTATAAAGTACTGAATAGCCTTGTACTCAACGATGGTATTTCCACTCTCGAAGTTGTTGTCGTTAGCAAGACCTGTCGACTGTGCGGGGAAGCCCCAAGAGCACTGTAGCACAGAGGCACCATTGTCGGCAGCATACTGAATAGCGCGCGCCGTAGCTGACACACCACCCTCCTGGCTATTCGAGAATATCTGGCACGACATAATACGTACGCCGTCGCCGTTGCCCGAGCCGCCTGCAACACCTGCAACACCAAGTCCGTTGTTGTTGACAGCAGCAACAGTACCTGCAACGTGTGTGCCGTGACCATCGTCATTGGGACGTGAGCTTGTCACAGAGCCGTTTGTAACGAAGTTGTGGCCATAGATATCATCCTTGAAGCCGTTGCCGTCGTCGTCAACGCCATCCTCGCCATTTAGCTCCTTCTCGTTAACCCACATATTTGCTGCGAGGTCTGCGTGGTCGTAGTCTACACCCTCGTCAACAACAGCCACAATAATATCGCGGCGACCCGTTGTGAGCTTCCACGCGGGGAATAGGTTGATATCGGCACCCTCCAACGCTGTGGGATATATAGAGGTGTTACCCGTGTTGTTATAGTGCCACTGCATATCGAGCAACGGGTCGTTGAAGTCGCTCTTCTCGGCACGTGTAACAGCCACTACAGCAGGGTCAACCTCCACAGCCTCAACGTGGGGCTTTGTGATGGCAGTGTTGTACTGCACACCCTCAACGCTTGCAACCTTGGCAACGGTAGCCGCAGCTGTCTCGAGCTTAAGGTCGCCGTCGTACTTCACAACAAACCACTGATGCAAGCCATACTCACGAGCGCGCTCGGGGTCAGCCTGCATATTGAATACTGGCTCAATATTGCTTGCGCCAATCTCGGCAAGTGCCATATCAAGCTCGGTAGCACCCGAGCGTGTAACAGCCTCGCCACGCAACAGCAAATCGGCAGTCTCGGTGTCTACGCAGAGGATAAGCTCGCCAGCGTGAGCATCTACCGAGGTGTTTACAATCTTCTTGGCAACAAGAGCATCGAGCGTAGGTGCTGTCTGCTCTGCGGGGTCGCTAACGCACGATACCGCGAAGATAGCTGCCAAAACAAACAAAAGGTGTTTAGCTTTATTCATAGTTTTAGATATTAATAGTTTCGCAGTTACGATAAAACACTATTCCAAAGTGTAAAAGTACACAAATTTATTTAATTGTGAAAGTTTCGACTTACAAAATTGCATATATGCATAAAAAACACCCCGTAATAACCACCGCTACCGCAACAACTACCAATATGACTACCATATACACCAACATATACGCCAGCCATAGTCCAACCGCTCTACTTATTGCAGCGCACACAAGCCCAGCCAACAAAAAAGTGGTCTACCCCGAAGGATAGACCACCATATTCAGCAAACTCGCCTAATTAGCGATATTTGCTCATTAGAATTACACTGCTAAATTAAGCAGGCATCTGGTAATCGTAGTGATAGTACTGAGTCTTACCGTAGATAGTATCGAATGCGAATATAATACAGAGGTTAGCGCCAGGATTCATCTGGAGAATACGAACATTACCATTATTATAGTCACGTACCCAAGAGGTAACATCGTTACCATACTCGTCTACGAGCTGCTTGTAAGTAATCTCCTCAGCCTCTACTGCTGCGTGAATCACCTCTACATCACCGATATAGATACGCATACCAGAGATGAGGGTAGGATCGAAGAACAGGCCAATAGCAACATACTGGTTGGCAGGATACTGTGCTTCATAGTCAGGATTCTGCATAATATTAGCCAAGCTATCAACCATAAGACCAATCTCAACCTCAGGAACCTCTGCACCACCGTTAGAGCCAGGGAAGTAGAAGAATGTAGCTGTAGCATCGCCAATTGAAGCCTCGCCACCTGCATAAGGAACAGCCACGATAGTGTATGAACCTGTCTCAAGAGCTACCTCATACTGCAACTCTGTAGAATCCAACTCAACAACACCCTCCAAAGTACCAGCAACGATACCCTCAACAACTGCCGCATAGTCAGCAGATACGTTCTCGGGAACGATTGCGAAACGATACTTCTCTACATCTGCACCCAACTCGAAGTCGAAGATTGCATAAGTAGCAGAGTTATCAGAAGGAACGCGCATACCAGCGTAAGTAACGTTGATTGAGTAGTCAGCAAGCTCAACACCAGGAAGAGCGTAAGCCATCGCACCAGTAGAGTTAGCATACCAACCACCAAGCTCACCATCAACGAAGTAACCAAGGATTACCTGATCGTTAGTCGGGAAGCGGATAACGCCATCCTTAAGAGTGATAGGTGCAGAGTAAGTACCAGCATCATCCGAAGTGGTGATGATAAGATATGCATCCAAAGCACCAACATCAGAGAAGTTAATCTGGAAACCTATGGGCACAGGGTTAGAAGAGAGCAATACGTTATCAGGATTAGTGATATCGAACTCAAGGTAGCTGGGCTCCTCACCATAGATGAAGTAACCAGGAACGCCACCAATCATCTGGAACATTGTGTCAGCACCGAAAGGCTCAACAACGCGGATACGATTGGGGTTCTCTGCGTGCTGCTCAAACTCTACGTAAGCCATAAGACCTGCGGGAGTATCCAACAGAGCAGACATAAAGTCATCGACATAGAGACCTGTACCCATCTCAACCCAAGGCTCGGGCATAGTGATAGAGAATGTGAACTCTGAATCACCATACTCTGACAAGTTCTGGCTGAGCTGAATAGAGAAAGTCTTTGTTACACCATAAGAGAAAACAGACTCGTCGAAGTAAACAACGAACTTGGTAGCCTTCTCACCTGCTGCAAACTTGGGAGCTGCGGGCTCCTCAATACCACTCTCTGCCTCGAAACGATACTCAACAGTGTAAGCATCAGCATCGGTCAAACGGTAAACAGGAATCTCAACATAGCTCTTACCACCCTCGGTCTTGATATCGTCGCTACGACCAATCAACCAAGAGGTCTTCTGATTGTTCTCGAAATAGACCTGCTGACCTACAAGCTCGGGAGCGGGTTCTGGCTCGATCTGCTCGGTACAGCCGGTGGCAAGGAATGCTGCCACCGCTGTTACCATATATAAAAATTTCTTAAATGCTTTCATGTTAATACACTTTTTCTGTTAACACATTAGTTACCATCCCAGTAAGGAACTGTCTGCGAAGGATCAGGATTGTTGATCAAGGCGGGGTTCTGGTTGGTCACTGTCATAACGAAGCAGATGTTCATCCAAGGAGCCAAGCCGTCAACATTGTACTGACAATCGGGATAGTGGTTTGTACCAGGATAACCACGGTAGATCTCTACATACTCGGGGCAACGCTTGTAGTCGAAGAATACGATACCCTCCATCCAGAACTCAACACGCTTCTGGAACAATACCTCTGATACCAACTCCTCACCCTCGTAGAAGATGTTGTAAGAGGGGTTACGGTAGGTAGTCATAAAGTCATAGAGTGATGAAGGATCACCGTTACGAGCGTCACACTCAGCGATGATGAAGTACATCTCCTCAACGCGCATCAAGGGGAAGTCAGAAACAGCACCTACCAAGTAGTCATCGGTGTTACCGTTTGCGGGACGGAACTTGATACCAGCCAACTCGGGCATTACAGAGGGATCGTAGTATGTACCCTTAGGAATCATAGGAACATCAAGCTTTGAGCCCTCGGGAGCCTTCCAAGACTTCTTACGGAAGTCCTTGTCGCTAATCATTGAGTAGAAGTTAGCATCTGCCATACGGTAAGCACCAGCACCGCAGTAACCGAAGTAGGTCTCTGAACAGAACCAAGAAGCGTGGTTCAAGATACCAGTCTTAACAGCAGGGCTCTCGTCTGTAAGAGTCATTGCCAACATCCAAGAGTTCTGGCTTGCAACATCGTTGAAACCTGTTGATGTGCTTGTCCACTGTGCCTCGGTCAAAGGAGTACAGCCTGAAAGCTCGATAGCCTTCTGTGCAGCAGCCTTCGCAGCCTCGTAGTCCTCATTCCACATCTCCAAACGTGCGAGCAAACCATAAGCTACAGCCTCATCGGGGAACTGGATACCCATACGCTCCTGACCGTGAGTGTACTCGATAGCCTTATTAAGGTCGGCACGAATAAGCTCAACCAACTCTGCCTTGGGCAAACGTGGGTTGTTACGAGCCTCATCCTCGGTAAGATTCTCGTGCATATGAGGAATAGTCAAACCCTCAACAATAGGCTTGCTGGTGTAGTTGTTTGCCTTAAACTCATACATCTGACCCATATCCAACCAGAACAATGCACGGAATGCATACGCGCTACCAATCATATTGCGAATAACAGAGTTATTCTCCTCGCTATCGAAAGCAATAACCTTATTGGCATTCATCACGCACTCTGAATAGAAGTTCCAGATGTACTGACCATAGATGTAGTTCTCACCCTGATAGGTGTTCTCGTGCCAAGCACCAAACCACTCGTAACCGATATTGTTGATAGCAACATCGTTAGAGAGCATCTCACGAATAGTTACCATTGCAGGATAACCGAGCTCATAGTGCTGACCAGCGTGAGTAGTAGGCGTCATCAAATAGCCAGGGATACCACGCACAAGTGACTCAAAGGCCTGGTTGTTACCCTGGAACTGATCGTTAGTTGCCGATCCACCCTGCGGGAAGGTCTCCTTGATACAACCCACCGCAAGAGAGGCAACAAGACCAAGCGTAAACGCAAATTTAAATATATTTTTCATATCTTTTTCTCCTAATCTTTAAGGGTTACACGTTTAGAATGTTACATTCAAACCACCAGAGATGGTACGAACGGGAGAGTAGTTAGCAGCTGCTGCATTACCAGTGAATGAGCTACGAGGATCGAGACCCTGACGCTGTGACCACAACCATACATTCTCGCAAGCGAGGTATACGCGCAGACGTGATACACCAAACTTCTGGGTAATGTGCTGGGGCAGAGTATAACCGAAGTTAATGTTCTGCAAGCTCAAGAAGCTGGCATCAGTAATGTACTGATCAGAGCTTGAGTTATTGTACTTATCGCCATACTGGAAACGAGGAATAACATTGTTAACCTTCTTGCTATTCTCATCAGCCCACTTATAGTTATACCAAGCATCATACAAATCAGCGTGGTAAGCACGACCGATGTTATCTGATGTAGGAGATGCCAAAGCTGAAGCGTAAGAGCCATCATAAATCTCACCACCAATCTGGTATACGAAGTTCAAAGACAAGTCGAAGCCGTAGAAGCTGAAGTTAGTACCGAAACCACCATATACATCGGGCTGTGCAGTACCGTGAACAACCTGTGTAGCATCTGCGTAAGTACCAGTAGTGATCCACTCCTCAACAACGGGGTTACCCTGCTCGTCGGTTACGTAAGCTGTACCAGCATCATTAACCTTGTACTTTGCCTGCCACCAAGTAGGAAGACCCTTATCGTCGATACCAGCGAACTTAGGCATATAGAGAGCGTAAAGGGGCTGACCCTCACCGTAGAAGTTGTTACCTGATGAGTAACCGTAAACGGGCTCAAAGCCATCAGCTGTGTAGACCTTCATAGTCTTGTTCTCGTCAGCCAAACGTGCAATCTTGTTGTCTACGTAGGTGATATTGAAGTTAATATCCCAACGGAAGTTACGCTTGTTGATGATGTTACCGTTCAACTCCAACTCAACACCCTGGTTAACCATATCACCGATGTTGTCGTAGTAACCAGAATAACCCATTGAAGGAGGAACTGCGAAGAATGACAACATATCTGAAGTGAGTCGGTAGAAGTACTCGAGGTTACCGCTCAAGCGATTGCCCCAGAAGCCGAACTCTGCACCAACGTTGAAGTTAGAGTTAGTCTCCCAAGTAATATCGGGGTTACCCTTAACTGTCATCACAGCTGCAATGTTACCATCCTGCTCTGTAAAGCCGTACATATCGGTATAGAGGTAAGAGCTGATAGAGTCGTTACCCTGTGAACCGTAAGATGCCTTAATCTTAAGCATATCAACCCAAGAAGCGTTGAACCAATTCTCGCGGTTGATCAACCAAGCGATACCTGCAGAGTAGAAGTTACCCCAACGGTGATCGGGATGGAAGCGTGAAGATGCATCACGACGATATGAAGCCGATGCGAAGATACGACCATCGTAGTCATACTGTACACGACCAAAGTAACCCTCATTGTTGTACTCACCACGGCTTGAACCTGCTGACAATGTGATGATAGCACCACCGAGCTCAAGGTTGTCGGGAGAGAACATAGAAGACTTGTTACCACTTACAGAAGTTGACATAGCGTAGTAGTTCTCGTGACCTACCATCACATTCAAGCTATGCTGCTCGTTTGCGCCGAATACCTTATTATAATTAAGGATCTGCTGGAGGTTGTAAGTGAATGCCTGGCTCTGACCACGACCCAACTGACCACCTGCAGATGCATACTGACCATAGTAGCCGTTAGTCATATTTGTAGAGTCTGTATTGTCAGTGTAAACACTACCATTGAAAGTGAACTTCAAATCCTTATAGAAGTTGATGTCAATATAACCGAAGGTAGTGAAGGTGTTACCTGAATACTTGTTTACATCGAGGTAGTGTGCTGCAACAGCATTAGAACCTGCAAGGAAGGGACGATCCAAACCAGCGTTAGAACCTGCCTGTGTAGCAGTACCGTGGTCATAAATGATGTTACCAGCCTCGTCACGCATAATGTTACCCTCGCCGTCACGTACGTACAAAGGATAGATAGGCGCAATCTGCGAAGTAAATGCGAAGATGTTGCTTGTAGAACCTGTTGAGCCCTCGCCCTGAGTCTGCTCACCACGATAGTTAGTGTAAGAGAGGTTACCACCCAAACGCAACCACTTCTTTGCCTGGAAGTCAGCCTTCAAACGAGCTGTGTAACGTACGAAGTTAGACTTGTCAACGATACCGTCGTTGTTCAAATAACCAAACGAAGCGAAGAAGTTAGCGCGGTCTGAACGACCTGATACACTGGCGTTGTACTCCTGACGAACACCTGTACCATAAACCTCATCCTGCCAATTATCGGGAGTAAGCAAGTAGTCCTGACCTCTGTAGTTAACAACGTTACCGAGAGTAGCGTTGGGGTTAAGACGACCGTTAGAACCAATCATATACTGACCAGCGGGAACGTTGAACACGTTATAAACCAAACCACCGTTTGCCTGGGGACCAGTAAGGTTCTTGTTAGCCAACTTGTGAGCATCCTGGTGCTCCATACCATCCTCACGATACTTGTTGTAGAGAGCCTTGTAGTGCAACTCATAGTGCTGACCTGGGTCGCGTACGTAGTTGTAGTCCTGCTCACCACGTGAGTTAACACCCACCTTGAGGTCTACGTTTACGATAGCGTCATTTGAGGTAGCACGCTTGGTAGTAACCATAATCACACCGTTAGCACCACGAGCACCGTAAAGTGCGTTAGATGCAGCATCCTTCAAGACGGTCATTGACTCGATATCAGCGGGGTTAAGGTCACCGATGCTACCGTCGAAGGGCATACCGTCCAACACGATAAGAGGTGACACACCTGCGTTGATTGAGCTGAAACCACGGATGATGATTGAGGGGCTACCTGAACCAGGCTGACCCGATGCAGAACGCATCTGCACACCTGAAACCTTACCCTCCAAGCTGCTCAAAGCGTTGGTAGTCGAAGACTTCAAGATATCATCCGACTTGATGACCTTTGCCGAACCGGTGAAGGCCTCCTTCTTTGCAGTACCGAACGCCTGAACGATGACCTCCTCGATCTGCTCTGAATCAGACTTGAGGACAACATCTACTGATGTACGACCTGCTACCGCAACAGTCTCTGTCTGCAAACCGAGGTACGAGAATACCAAGTTAGCATCAGCAGGAGCTGCGATCTCATAAAAACCGGCAACGTCGGTAGTAGTACCGCGAGATGTTCCCTCGACTACAACCGCTGCTCCGATGACCGGACTACCGGTCTCATCGGTCACTGTACCGGTAACACGCTGACCTTGTGCATAAGCGCCGAAGCAGCCCAAGACCAGAGTTGCAACCATTGATAGTACAACTTTTCTAACCATAAGCATTAGTTTTAAATAAAAAAATTTGTATAAAGTTATAAAGTTTTTCGCATTCACTTTAGGTCAAGACACAGCGTATCCACCTAAAGTTAATGCACAAAGATAAACCAATATTCGTAATTCACAAAATTTCCCAATCTTTTTTTTTCAACAATATCTTCAATCATAAATCGCAGGCGCACGACATTATACACGCGGGAGAGCAATAAAACAGAGATGCACAGGCTTGTAACACATACATCCACAGAAAATTAGATATTATACAGGGCTGCATATATTAAATATTTATGCAATATGTTGATAATTTTTGCATTTTATCGTCATATAGCCTCTTTAGGTGGATTATTGTTGCCAAAAGCGCGAAAAAATTAACTTTGCATTTGGCAAAACGATATTTTTACTATACATTTGCACCTGCTGCGAGAGGCAAACATCGCAGACGACATTTCACTAACTGGTGCATAAATAGCACTCTTAAATTCTAAAACATGAAGCGACTGCTTTTAGGCATCGCACTGCTACTCGTGGCAGTGGGTGCAACTGCGCAGGTCACAACATCGTCGATACGTGGACGTGTGACCGCAAACAACAACTCTCTGCCTGGCGCAACAATCGTTGCAAGGCACACCCCATCGGGTACCGAGTATGGCACAACAAGCAACTCGGAGGGGCACTACACCATTAACGGTATGCGTGTAGGCGGCCCTTACACCATCACTATCTCATTCATCGGATTTAAGACCATTACGTACAAGGATGTCGAGTTGGCACTCGGCGAGACCCGCCTGTTTGATGCCGACCTCAACGAGAGCGAGGAGCAAATCGAGGAGATTGTTATCGTCAACAACTTGCGTGATATGCACACGCAAAACTACTCGAGTGCCGATATGAGCAAGATTCCCACCATCGACCGCTCGATATACGACCTCACGAAGCTTATGCCCTCGGCAGTGCAGCCCGCCTCGGGAGGCATCATCCTCGGAGGACAGAGCACGCGCTACAACGCCTTCACCATCGACGGCACATCCTCTGCCGACATCTACGGTCTTGGTACTACGGGTATGACAGGCTCGCTCACGCAGGCAAACCCCATACCCCTCGACGCGATATCGCAGGTGCAGATAACAACGGCGACGGTAGACCTGCGCGAGAGCGGTTTCACGGGAGGTAGCATAAATGCCGTGACGCGCTCTGGCGACAACGAGTTCCGCGGCTCGGCATACACATACTTCAACAACGAGCACTTCTGGGGTACTACCCCAGGCCGTAATATTGCCGAGCGCGAGCACCTATCACAGCAGGCGACAAACATCGTGGGAGTGACCATAGGTGGCCCTATTGTCAAAGATAGGCTCTTCTTCTTTGTTGCGGGCGAGTTCAACCGCAATATAACACCCTCGACAAACCACCCCACAGGCACGGGCATCTCGGCACTCACCGCCGAACAGGCGGCAACCATCGCCCAACGCTACTACGAACTTACGGGCTACGACGGCGGCGGCTACAACGAGCATAACGTAGCAGCCATCACAGGTGCAGCAGTAGCACGCATCGACTGGAACATCAACCACAACAACAACTTGTCGCTGCGCTACAATATGCTACACGCCGATGCCGCAGCATCCTCAAATACGGCACAAGCATTCTACTTCACAGGAGCAGAGTACACCAACATCAACCGCACACACTCCGTAGTAGCAGAGCTTAACACATCGAAGCACTGGGGCTCAAATGCCTTGCGCATAGGCTACACACGCCTTAAGGATGGTCGCACCACGCCCGAAAGCCTGCCCGCAGTGATAATAAATGGTCTCGGCGAGCGTGAGAATGGCTCTGCAACAATCGGCACCAACCCCTACTCTGGACGCAACATCCTCAAGCAGGATGTCTTCATATTTGGTGACGACGTTACACTCAACAAGGGCAAGCACACCATCACATTAGGCACATCAAACGAGGTGTATTGCGCCGACAACCTATACCTCGCAAATGCACGCGGCACATACACCTACGCCACGCTCGATGACTTCCTCGCAGATAACGCTACGCAATATGCCTACGGATACTTTGCCGACGGCAAGCAGAACCCGCCGATGACGATGGGTCAATTTGCGCTATACATTCAGGATGAGCTATCTATGAGCCGCGCACTAACCGTCACATACGGTCTGCGCGCCGACATCCCCGTAATGTTTGACACACCCGTTGCCAACGAGACATTTAATCAGAGTTATTTCGCTAAATTTGGCACGATGACAGGCGACATCCCACGCACACAAATATTGCTATCACCGCGCGTGGGCATCGAGTGGCATAAGGAGGTTGTTGAGCTACGCACAAGTGCAGGTATCTACACAGGTCGCATCCCCTTTGTGTGGCTCTCTAACTGCTACCAGAACACGGGCACTCGCTCTGTGGGTGTGACGGTAAACAACCCTGCCGAGACCCCCGACTTCAGCCTAAACCCCGAGTCGGTAGGCATCAAAAGCAACCCCTCTATCGACCTTGTTGACAGCAAGTTCCGCTATCCGCAGGTATTTCGCACAGCCGCGGGTGCAACACTCAATCTATATCCGTGGGTCATCTCTATTGATGCCGACTACACAAAGGGCATAAACAACATATTTGTCGAAAACCTCGTTGCCGAGGATAACGGCAAACGACTCTTTGTTGGTGGCGCAGATAGCCCCACCTCGGCAACATATTACGACACCACGACGAAGGATTACGCTGCCGTCTACCGCTTGAGCAACACACAGCAGGGATACTCTTGGTCGGCCACTGCACGCGTGGAATATAACTTTATGTACGCACTCTCGGGACTTAAGGTTATGGCGGCATACACCTTCTCGCAGTCAAAGAGCATAAACGACGGCGTGTCGGCACAATCATCATCAAACTGGGGTCGCACCTATGCCGTAGAGAGCAACTCACCCGCCTTGAGCAACTCTGTCTATGAGTTTCCGCACAAGGTAGTGGCACAGATATCATACGCGCGTCGCTACGGGCTCTTTGGCACCAATGTAATGTTGCTATATAACGGTCATTCGGGCGACCACTACTCGCTGACATACGCACGTGGCAAGGTTGATGTTAATGGCGACAGCTATCGCGGCAACTCGCTGATATACATACCAACAGAGGCAGAAATGGCGACGATGTTGTGGGCTGACGATACGTCGATGGGGGCATTTGGCGCATACATAAAGTCTGATAAGTATCTTCAGGCACATCGTGGTAAGTTTGCCGAGCGCAACTCGCACTCACTGCCCTTTGTACATAGCCTCGACCTGCACGTTGCACAGTCGTTCTACTTCGACAAGAAGAGCAACCGCCGCGTGGAGATTACGCTCGATGTACTCAACCTCGCCAACCTGCTAAATCGCAGCTGGGGAATGGTTTACCGCACCTCAAATTCGGCGTTGTCACCCGTCAGCGTCACCGAGCTACGCGAGGTGGATGGCGGATATCGCCCTGTATATAAGTTCACTGGCGCAGACTACACCGCCGACGACGTATTCTCGCGCTGGCATATGCAGTTAGGCGTGCGAGTGGTATTCTAACGGCGGCAAGAGGGTTAGAGCGGTTAGAGAGATTAGGGAGATTAGGGAATTTAGGGAGCTTGGGGAGGTTTTGCCTCTTAAGCTCCCTGGTTCGTTGTTAGTGCCGCCCTCTCACCCGACCACATCACGCACCAAATTTCACCGAAAATGATTTTTTTAAAAAATTTAGTAACTCGTGTTTGATAAATCATTTTTTATTTCGTACCTTTGTCACGATTTGTGTATAAGATACAAAGAGAGTTTAAAAAACACATAACTAAAAGTAATAAAACTATGATTTACTCACACGAAGTGCAGCAGATGTGCTGCGTGAAGAAGGGTGCCAACCACGAGTCGGCTCCTATTCCCGAGGAGGGCAAATGGGTACGTGCCAAGGAGATTAAGGACATCTCTGGTCTTACTCACGGTATCGGCTGGTGCGCACCCCAGCAGGGCGCGTGTAAGCTCACCCTCAATGTTAAGGACGGTATCATCGAGGAGGCATTGGTAGAGACTATCGGTTGCTCGGGTATGACACACTCGGCAGCTATGGCATCAGAGATTCTTCCTGGTAAGACCATCCTCGAGGCATTGAACACCGACCTCGTATGCGATGCTATCAATACAGCAATGCGTGAGCTCTTCAAGCAGATCGTTTATGGTCGTACACAGTCAGCCTTCTCGGAGGGCGGTCTTGTCATCGGCGCATCACTCGAGGATCTCGGCAAGGGTCTCCGCTCACAGGTAGGTACAATGTTCGGTACAAATGCCAAGGGTACACGCTACCTCGAGATGGCAGAGGGCTACTGTACACGTATGGCTCTCGACGCTAACGATGAGGTTATCGGCTACGAGTTCGTACACCTCGGCAAGATGATGGACTTCATCAAGAAGGGCATCGAGCCAGCAGAGGCTTTGGAGAAGGCAAAGGGATCTTATGGTCGCTTCAAGGACGCAGTTAAGTATATCGATCCTCGCCACGAGTAAGAGGAGCTTTCGTATTTATTAACCATTAAATTTTAAGAGATTATGGCATTATTTGAGAGCTACGAGCGCAGAATCGAGAAAATTAACGCTGTGCTTGCACAATATGGTATTAAGTCTGTCGAGGAGGCAAAGGCTATCTGCGACGAGAAGGGCATCGACCCCTATAAGATGTGCGAGGAGACCCAGCCCATCTGCTTTGAGAACGCAAAGTGGGCATACGTAGTGGGTGCTGCTATCGCTATTAAGAAGGGCTGCACAAATGCAGCAGACGCAGCCGAGGCTATCGGCGAGGGCTTGCAGGCATTCTGCATCAACGGCTCTGTAGCCGAGGATCGTAAGGTAGGTATCGGTCACGGTAACCTCGCAGCACGTCTTTTGCGCGAGGAGACACAGTGCTTCGCATTCCTCGCAGGTCACGAGTCTTTCGCAGCCGCAGAGGGCGCAATTAAGATTGCAGAGATGGCTAACCGCGTGCGTAAGAACCCGTTGCGCGTTATCCTCAACGGTCTTGGCAAGGATGCTGCAAAGATTATTTCACGTATCAACGGCTTTACCTATGTTCGCACCGAGTTCGACTACTACACAGGTGAGGTTCACGAGGTAGAGACCATCTCATACTCTGACGGTCTTCGTTCAAAGGTACGTTGCTATGGTGCCGACGATGTTCGTGAGGGCGTGGCAATTATGTGGAAGGAGGATGTAGACGTATCTATCACTGGTAACTCTACTAACCCCACACGCTTCCAGCACCCCGTAGCAGGCACATATAAGAAGGAGCGTACACTTGCAGGTAAGAAGTACTTCTCTGTAGCATCTGGTGGTGGTACAGGTCGTACCTTGCACCCCGATAATATGGCAGCAGGCCCCGCATCATACGGTATGACCGACACAATGGGTCGTATGCACTCTGACGCACAGTTTGCAGGCTCTTCATCAGTACCAGCACACGTGGAGATGATGGGCTTCCTCGGTATGGGTAACAACCCGATGGTGGGTGCGACTGTAGCTATTGCAGTAGCTATCCAGCAGAGTTTCGCAAAATAGGACAGACATCTACTGCCCCTAACAAAAAGTCCCGACAATGGGTCGTACGCTCAAGTACTACCCATCGTCGGGATTTTTGCCGAGTGTTGTATCTACAGCCCTCTTTTGCGAAACTCCCCCCTTCTGACAAGAAATTACTGCCCATTGCTTGTTTCGCGAAACTTCCCTACCGCACACCCTGACAAAGAATTGGTCGTGGGGCTTTGTAAGGTGGTTTATTAGGGAGTGTAGGGAATATAAGGAGTTAAAGGATAAATGTCTATAGCGCCTCCCTAAATTCACTAAATTCCTTAATCTCTCTAATCTCACTACAAACTGCGATCTGATATCATTTTCTCGGTCGGGAAACAAAATTTTCGAACTCTTCCCAATATAGATATAACAAAATTCACATCAAATACGACAACCTATTGTTCGAAAATTATATTATTCCGAACTTTGTAAACGAGAATTTATCACAATACCCCAACCCGAGTGTTGCATTTTTGCGAAAACTTGCTTAATTTTGTGGTATCGGGCAACCGATAACATATTTTAGTGAAAGTGTTTCGCTATCCTTGGCAATAAAATTTGGCGATTTTAACAAAGTACAAGGTAGGCAATAACACTCATCGCTTGTATTCTGTATGCTTAGTTGGCACATTCTGTGTCAGCCCCATACGATACAAGTGTGGGGTATTGTTTATTTGTACTTGGGCCACGCCAAATGCCTATTGCCAGATAAACGGACAACTCCACACTTTCTTTTTATATTAACAGCCATCGTAGGAGTTGGATGGCATTTTATGATATTAAATTCATCCTATGAAACGTACAGGGAGCGGAAGAACCTACAAAGAGGTTATGATTGGAGAATTTTGTAAATGGGCAAATATTCATGGCGTCCATTATATGGCTATTGACCAGTCATATAAGCCAGATAAAGCCAGACTGCAATTAATTTATGGAAATTACGAAGTCTTTGATTTAATTGAAGAAGGTTATGAAGTTTTTGTTCATAATAACAAATTAGGATATGCAGATTTTAAGATGTTAACAAGATGCAATGGGCAGGATCTGTTAGCAGTTATTCTAACAGGAGTAACTCCTAGTATTCTTAAAATGGTGTCTTTGCTAGGCGCTTTTAATGGAATCCCAGTTTCTCATGTTGTTAAAGCACAGGGAGAGTCAAATATATATTTATTAATATTCAGCTACTAACTATGAAAAAACCGAACGAAATAGAGCTACTTACTATTCAATCATTTTCTCAAGAAGAATTAAAGGCAACGTATCAAACTTTTTGTGGAGTTATACGTGCAGATGGGACTATTCATTCAGCAGAGACACAAATGTTGAAAGAATTGAGAGAGTTGTTTAACATTACTGACGATATTGTTGTAGCATCTCGTAGCTATTCATTTGATCAGATTGTAGAGATTCACCGAAATATGCCAGATATAAAGAAGGCCTTTCTCATTAAATATATGTCTCAGATTTGTTTTATCGATGGAAGTGTCCACCCTGCAGAAGAGTCTTTGGTCTTAAATTATGCAAAATTGATTAATTGCCCAGATATGTTTTAAGAGCAAAGTTAATAAATATGAACTATTTATGCTCATATTATATGCAATACGCCAAAATAATAGATAAAGGGGAATGCCTATCGACATTGGATAGATTCCCTCAAATTCCATGGCCAGAACCTCGCCTAAGAAATATTGCCAATAAGACAGAGTGGGGGAAATTCAATTTCTATCCATCAAATGGTCTAGTTGCTGAAGTACCTTATGTGATAAATAAAGATATGTCGTTGGGCATTGATCTTGATGTGTATATCCTAAAGATTACGGATAATCTATATGTCCCAATGACTGCAAAAGGCATTAAGTTTATAAGCGAAGAGGAGTATCTAAGAGAAAAATCAAACAACAATCTTGGAGGAATGGATGAAAAACAGCGGAAAATAAACGCCTTTGATGATTTATTTTCTATGCCTAAATTTGATTTGAACAACCATGATGAATTTAGTGTTGATGCTCATATATACTGTAATTCTACTAAATACGCATTATCAAAAAATGCTGATAACATCAGGTTGCAAATGGATGATATGGTAGAAAACTATAAAGCTAATCAGATTCATCTATATCCATTGAACGAAACTACAAGCTTAATGGTTGAATGGACGAAACAGGCTGTTGCTGGATCGGGATGGAGCCCAAATGATATTGATGGAGTCTGTTGGTGGATTGGCTTATATGTTAAGGGGTATTGCATGGCAATCGGTAACGAAAATAAGTTTGACACGATATTTAAAACCGTATTTACAAAATATTTTAGATATTAATACTTCTGTCAATCAAGGGCTACAACATCTGTTAGAGCCCTTGATTGGTGACTGCTTTCTTGACAAAGTAGCCTCGCGCATACCATTTCATACAACCTAAAACAATTTCATACAATGCAGCTAAAAATAGTTGCATCGTTCAATTATCCTTGCTACCTTTGTAGAAGTACCATTTATCGTTCGTATATCGCCATGAAACCACTCGTTTTTACCTTCGCCATGCTACTTGTTGTGTCGTGTGGCGGAGTAGCACAGAAACAAAATAACGCAAAAGAACTGTCCGACACTCTACAAGCAAAGGAACTATCAAGCAGCGAGCTACATCACTCTATCGAGGAGATAGACGAGGAGCTTGCAACGATGCTTAAAGCAGAACGAAACTTGCAGTGGCAAGATTATGAGAATAATGTAAGCAACTATAAGGCAAAGGACAGTTTACAAAGGGCTTTTGAGCGTAGGATGAAATATCATTTATGCAACCCTATCACCTACACAGAGCCGATGCCTCAACTCGAAAAGGTGGTTGATGTGATTACAACCCCAAGTGGCAAGGCTAAGTTCTACAACTACTGGTTAGATGGAGGCGGCACGATGAGTTGTGACAGGAATTTTATCCAATTTCTCGATACAGAGGGAGATGTTCACTGTATACCCTACCTCAATGACCTGCGCTATCCGCGAGGCATACGCGATGTATGGGAGATTGAGCTTGACGGCACGCTATATTATGCTATTAAGACATACCACAGAGGCGCAAACTGTGCTTGGGATTACTACCTTGAGGTAATCACTATTGACAACGGCGCAGTGCAAAGTTGTGAGCAGTTCTTCGACGAGACGAATGGTCATATATGGGACTCGGAGGAGTGCTATATATATGATGATAATGGAGATTTCGTTGATCAAATAGATAGAGAGTGTTGGTATATTACTGTCTGTGGAACACAGAATTGTAATACTAATGTTGATTTTGACTTCGACCCCAAGACGCTTACAGTTAAGGTAAAGGACGATGCTGACTGGACTGAAAGCAGAACAGGTGCTGTTGTTGAACGAGAGTGGAGGCTCAGTATAGCCAAGTAGGCTGATGTGATTATATCAAAGAAATAATCACTATCTTTGCAGTACGCTATAGTCGTAAATAGTTGGTTCTGCTACTTATCTGCGACCATCGGCTGAAACGACACCATATTTATTAACCTTGCCAAGAGACTTTTTGAGGTTAAGATAGTTCTTATTAAGTTGATATACAGTAATTACGGAGAATAGTTATTATCTGTATGATATGACTCTATGGAAGTTATCCCACGGTATGACCGACACAATGGGTCTCGGACTTCAAGCAGCGTAACTTTATAGTCCACAGTGACTACACAAAGGAGGGCGCAGAATATCGCATTTATCGAAGAGAGAATTAAGCGACAACAACCAATATTGAAAAAAGTCCCGACAATGGGTCGTACGCTCAAGTACTACCCATCGTCGGGATTTTTATCAGGAGCGGGTATCTACCCTACTTTAGAGAGCTTTAAGCTGCAGGGCAAAGCCTCCGCCCGACGCCATACGCACCGTCAGCACATCGGATGAGGTAACATCCTGCTTCTCAATAACATAATCCGCAGGATAGGTATTCCAGCCCGCATTATCGCCATCGCGGTAGAGCGTTGCCTCATACTCGCGGTCACCGTCCAAGAAGCTCAAGTCTACCTCCACGCTACGCGCATCGCCGTCGGTGATACCGCCTACATACCAATCGTCGGAGTGCTTATCCTTGCGTGCCGTCACCACATAGTCGCCAATCTCGGCATCCAGACAGCGGGTATCAGCCCAGTCAACAGGCACATCGACGATAAACTGCAAGGCATCGGGACGCTGGCGATAGTTATCAGGCAGGTCGGCAACCATCTGTATAGGGCTATAGAATACCACATACTGCGCCAACTGGTGAGCAAGCGTCGAGTTTACAAAGTAGACGTAGTCATACTCCCCATTAACGCTGCCATCCTCGGTAGCTGCCGCCTTATTGATAGTATTATGGTAGCGCAAGTCGAAGATGCCTGGCGTAAAGTCCATAGCACCTGCCACATTACGCGTAAAGGGCAATGTGGGGTTGTGGTCGATAGAGTTACCCGCGTTCCACGCCTGCCACTCCTGACCGCGCATACCCTCGGCACTCATAAGGTTAGGATAGGTACGACAGATGCCCGTAGAGTGTATAGGCTCGTGGATGTCTATACAGAGCTTGTTTGCTGCGCCCTCAACAACGGTGCGGTTATAGTGGTCAACCATCCAGCGATCATAGTGCTTATGACCCGCTATGCCTCCTACATATCCCGTCTTTACGCTATTGATGCCGTGTGAAGCGTAGTATTTATATGCTTGCGACATCTGCTCCTCGTAGTTAGCAACATTGGCATAGGTCTCGTGGTGACCGATAATCTCCACGCCACGCTCCTCGGCATAACGCGTAAGCTCCACAATATCGAAGTCGGGGTATGGTTGCGAGTAGTCAAACTTCTCGCCACGTCCCCATCCTACGTTCCAGCCCTCGACCAGAACACCGCCAAAGCCATTCTCGGCAGCAAAGTCGATATAACGCTTGACATTCTCGGTAGTTGCGCAGTGCGGATATTGACCGTCACGATCCCATATAGAGACCTTGAGGTGCATCTCCCACCACACGCCGACATACTTCATTGGCTTAATCCACGATGTATCCTCAAGCACGCAAGGCTCATTGAGGTTAAGCACCATATTTGACTCTACCAACGCCCCTGCACGGTCACCCACGATAATAGTGCGCCACGGCGTAGAGAAGGGAAGTTCGACCTCGCTCTTAACACTTTCGTCGCCAGCAAGCAACGACGTGAAGCAACGCGTGTCATTATCCCACGCAAGTACCATTCCTGGGTAGTGCCACAGGGCAGCCTCGTGGATGGCTATATGGTTACCCGTAGTGGGGCTCTTTATAGCGATAGGCGTAGACACGCCACACTCTATAAGACCACGAACACGACCTGCCGACTGCTGCATTGTCGCGGGCGTAATCTCACTCAAGAGCGTATGTACATAGTCAAACTCGGCATCGTCATCACTTCCTGCAATCCAGTGTGACTCATAGTCGCCGCCCATACGGAACTCGGTACGCTCCGACGTAATAGACGCTGTGCCCTCGCCCTCAAGCGTATAGCGCAGACCGAGACCATCATCAAAGAGGCGCATCTCTATCTTAAGAGCTTTGCCATCAGCATTTTTCAGCGTCGCTGTAAGCGAGTTATAATGGTTTCTAATCTCTGCGAACTGCCCCCACACAGGCTCCCAGCTTTCATCGAAAGAGGAGTGCTCGATATCGACAATGGTAAGACCCTCACAAAAGTTAGAATCGGTGGTGGTAATACCGAGGCGCGATAGCGGCACAAGCTCCTCACCGTCAAACGTGAGCGAGTATGCGGCCTCTCCCGCATCTGTAAGGGTGAAGTGGAGCGCGGTGCGTCCATCGGGCGACACAAGGTCGCTCTTTGTGCTATTGCATCCCACCACAAACAGCGAGGCAACAGCCATAATAAGTGATTTTACTCTATCCATATACAATATTCTTAAAGACCCAAAGCAGTACTTATCGGGTAGGTTGATATGCTCGATTTTATCCATCCGTCAACGCCATCTCCACGTGTAGCGAGAGTAGAGTGTGCTAACGCCAACACAGCCACACACGCTCCGCGACAAGCAAACAACACAACGTAAAGCCAACAGATGTGATTGTAAGCGTTTAATAGAACAAAGATACAAAAATAATCTTACGTAGCAAGTATTAGTATCGCTATAAGGGCACTATAAGGGCTATAAGGGCAGTGGCACAACCGTATACCGCTCTACCCTACAAAGCTACAACATAGTCAAGCAGTTCTGCTATATTGTCTATGATATGGTCGGCACCAGCCGTGTGCAGCTCCTCGCGTGTAGCATTGCCATACGACACGCCACAAGCGCGCACGCCAGCATTATGCGCCATAAGTATATCTACGGGCATATCACCCACCACAAGGGCGCGAGAGGGGCTAAAATTGAGCCTACGCAGTATCATCTCCACAGGCTCGGGGTGTGGCTTATGGTGCGTAACATTATCAGAGCCTATGACGCACGAGAAGTAGTCGGCAACTCCCGACTCCTGAAGAAAGAGGTGCAGCGACGGCGACGAGCGTGACGAAGCCACAGCAAGCACAGCCCCCGATGAGTGCAATGTCTCGATAGTAGACTCCACATTCGGAAAGAGCGCAGGGATATTGGCTGCTACATCCTCGAAGTATATATCGCGGTAGGTCGCTACGCAGTGGTGCGCCTCGTCGACACTCATCGCGGGATACATAGCGCGAAAACTATCAAACAGCGTCAGACCTATGGTTGAGGCACACGCCTCATCATCGCGCATATCGAGTCCGAGACGCTGCATCGTTGCCTGCAACGTACGCACGATATTTTGGCGCGTGTCGCCAAGCGTGCCATCGAAGTCAAAGATGACAAGAGGTGGGCTTGTGTGAAATTGTAACATATAGCAAAGTTACAACAATATCACGACAAAACAAAACAACACACAACAAATAGGGGATGGCTAAAGTGTGTAGCCATCCCCTATTTTTGTATGAGGCATAGTAAAAGATGCTATGCAAGGCGGGTTTAGTATACCAACTCTATATCATCCACACGCATACTACTACCCGTCGAGCCTGTGAAGTAGTCGCCATAGCGCGAGCTTGTAAATACGACGATGATATGTGTAGGTATGCGCGACGTAGAGAAGTACTCCAAAGGCACTGTAAACTCAACCCAACCATCTGTAGAGCTGTCAAAGAGCAGCTCGCCCGAGCCAATGACATTGGGGCCAAAGCGGTTGAAGAAGGTGCTCTCATCCTTGGTGTTAATCTCCACGGGGCACTCATCCGTACCACCATACTCTGCGGCAGTCCAGTCACCCACAGCGATAAATATCTGACCCTCGTCGTGCTCGCCCTTCTTGATATCGGGGCGCGATGACGGCACGCGACCAATCTCGTCGATAGCACCACAGTTATACTTAACCCAGCCGCGTAGTGCCACGGGGCGTGCTGTGCAGGGACGACCAAAGTGTACAAGACCGTCCATACCGTTCAAACCTCCAAATGCACCCACAAAGAGGTTACCCGCAGCAAACTTACCGATACCCATCACCGCCGCCTTTTTCGACTGCAACGATGCGGCATAACGACCCGTCGAGCCAGGACGCACATCCTCAATAGGCTCTGTGAGCGTGGTGCTTGCAATCTTCGCACCATCATTACCCGTACCCCAGAAGGGTGTAGCACCCTCGGCATAGGGATAGTAGCAGCCATCGTAGACAGACCAATCCTCAAAGCCTGCATTAAGCAGTGTGAAGGTATCCTCCGTAGTTACCGTCTCAACATTTGTGAAGTTCTCGCCAGAGAATGCCACAACATCGTATGAGGTAAGCGGCTCAAGACCCTCGATGCACGCGCTAAAGTTACCGCCGTCAATGGTAATCTCATTTACAGGCAGCCACTCCTCTGTGCCCGTAGGACGATACTTAAAGCCCAAGTCGGCATCGCTACGACCCATAGCATATACCCATATACGCTTTGCCCACGCGTCGACAGCAGTAAACTCCACCTCGACCTCTGTGGGTATAACACGCAGCGTCCACATCTCCTCAATATCGCCATAGTAGCTCACGGTAACGTTATGCACAGTGTTCTCATACGACGTAAATGAGAAGGGGTCGGGGGTGTAGGATGTAACCTCCTCGGGGCCGAGCTTAATGGCGGTTACCTTGATATTGTTCATATCGGTATCCATAGGGACGTAGGCAGTAGCGATATGGTTCACCACATCAATCTCCGAATCACCAATCTGCCCCTCGACGTGGAAGTAACGCTCGATATGCTGCGTGGCAGTTACCACCCACTCATACTCCTGATACATCGACAGCGTGACATATAGCGGCGCACGCAAATCAAAGAGACCAGGGAAGCTGACGTCAGACTGCGCGCCCTCGCTGACGCTAACGCCCGTAACGCTCACACGTCGCGGATCGGTAGTCTCAAGCAGCTCGAGGCTCACACGCTGCTCCGTAGGGTTAATAACAGCGGGCGACTTCAGACCCTCGGCCTCAAAAGAGAGAATATCAAGTTTAATTACGGGATAGGGAATATCATTCTCTATACAGCCACTGACGGCAACAGCCACCAACGCAGCAAGCATATATTTATAGACTCTTCTCATAGCTTAATCCCTCTTTTTGTTCCACAGATGGGCAACCACGCCTATCTGGAAGTTAGCGATGTTCAACTTAAACTGCAAGCCTGTGCGGTCACGACGACCCTGAATAGTGTCGTAAGCGTCAATAAGCTGCGTAGTGTTGTAGTATAGACCACCTATACCCACCGACACTGTTACACAGACCTCGGGGAAGACATAAACGGCGACACCAGGGTTAAAATTGAGCTTTGCCGAAAAGGTGCGACTCGTGAGCTGCGTCTCGGGGTCGGTAGTAGATGTAAAGTTCTTCGAGCGTCCCGTCTTAAAGAGCAACTCCGTCTCAAGGATTGCGCCGATGATACCACGACGGTCAAGACCTATGTAGTTACGATGGAACACCGACCACGAGTAGCTCTCGCTGCGTAGGCTCAAGTCCGACAAACTAAACGACAGGTCGGCAGCCGAGCCGAGGTCAAGCGATATATTGCCCAAATCGCCCTTCATAAGCTCATAGCCAAAGCGCATACCCACAGAGCGGTTATTCCTATAGGCGTAAGCGATGAATGGCTTTATAGTAGTTAGCTTAAAGCCGAGGTTGATATCATCAAACAGAAGCATAAGGTCGGAATCTGTTGCCTTGATGCTACCGTGCGATGCTGTAAGACCAAGCATAACCTCGCCCTTATATACAAATTTATTCAGGTCAATATGGCGGTCTATACGACGACGCATAGGCAAAAACTTGCTCTTGACAGCTACGTCGCCATCGACAGCCTCGACAGCAGTGTTGCCACCTGCGACAACTGCGTCACGAGCTATTACCGCACCATTACCGACCTCCTGTGCGTGTGCTACCATCATTGAGAGTGTTGTAGCAACTATCAGTAGTATAATTCTTCTCATAATGCCACAAGTTTAGAGGTAGAACGCAAAACCAAAACCTATTGATAGTAGGTTGATGTTGAAATTTATATCCGTAGACTCCATCGTACCCTCTTCTACCTGATTACGCAGCTGCGTAGTGCGGTCATAACCAATGCCAAAGACACCGATAGAGAGCTCCAACGCCGTGTTGTTGGTGATAAAGGCAACGATACCTGGCTGCAGGGCTATCGACGCGCCAAGGCTCTCGGAGTAGGAGCCACGATAGTCTGGAATGCCTGCGACCTCGCCATTGGCAGCCACCAACTTCGACTGACCGCCCGACACATTGAGCTGCACCTCGGCGAAGATAGCAAAGCGGTTGCTACGTCCCAACGGGATGTAGGGTCGCCAGAAGAGCGTTCCTGTATAGTTGTGCTTAATCTGGTGGTAGTAGTCGACATTGATGTTCACACCTGTATCGCCCTCGCCAAAGCTGAGCGAGCCACTATCTACGGCAAGCATAGACCTACCATAGCCAAAGCGCACACCCACAGTCATATTCTTGCAGGGTGCAATAGCTATCATAGGGCTCACCTTGAGTGTATAGCCCTCGGAGTTAATGTTGTCGATGATAAGGAACTTATAGTCGTCGTTGCGGTGTACCGAGTATGATGCAGTACCGCCAAAGACCCACTGTCCCTTGGGAACGAAGCAGTTGTCCGTGGAGAAACCACGCTGGCGACGTGCCTCGTTAGGGGTAGGCTCAACACTCTGTGTCGCAACAGGCTCAACAGCCTGCTCTGTGCCAGCAAGCGCAGTTGCTGCTGTCGGCGACTCTGCTTGAAGAGCTGTGCCCCCATTTATATCCTCCGTCTGCTGCGCCATAGCCGTAGTAGCCACAGCAAGCATTAGGAGGAGTGAATAGACCTTCTTCATCAATAGATTTGTTTAATAATTGTCACACGACAATCAAATAACAGATTACACCGAGTGGGCTGCATTAAAGAACAGCCCATTCGGAGTAATTGTGCTTGGTGACGCACGCGTGGCGACACCATATCAAATATTAGTAGTTGAACTGCATATCATCCACATACATATACGAGCTGGTAGAACCACAGAAGTAGTCACCGTAAGCCGATGATGCGAATGATATAACGACCTTTGTAGGTTTAGCATCGCTGACATAGGTCAGGTCGATGGTCTGCTCGTACCAGCTCTCGTTGGTTGTCTGTGTGCGGTATACGCCGTATGCCACAACGCCATCCATAGTAGCGAGCATATCGTGCGAGATAAAGGTGTCGGTGTTGCTGGTATCAACAACGTGCGCCTCATCCCAAGTTGTGAGGATAACCATCACCTGATTAACATCAAGACCCGATGCAGGGTTGCCGCTATTCTCGTCGATGGTACCCGCCTTATTCTTCAACCATACAGAGAAGCTCTTGGGCTTGGCATTGAAGCTAAAGTCACGACCAAAGCCTACCATACCGTTAAGACCCTTCATCGAGAATGTACCTGTGAAGAGGTTACCAGCAGCGAACTTACCGATACCAGCCACCGATGCCTTCGTTGACTCGAGGTAGGCTGAAGTTGTACCTGTTGAGCCTGGGCGAGCATCACTCTTGGGATAGGTGATGTTTATACCTGCCTTCTGTGAACCGTCGTTACCAGTGAGCCAGAAAGCAGCAGCACCTGGCATATAGGGATAGTAAGCATTGTTGCTTCCCTGATGCCACTCCTCAAGACCAGAGTTGGGGAGCTGTGAGCCAGCCGCAGTATTGTGAATCAACGCCTTACCTGTGTCCACAGAGTTGATGATAAGCTTATACTCATAAGCCTTCTCGGCTGTGAAGCCTGTAGCAGCAGCAGTGTAGATACCGTCACCAGCAGATGTTGCAGCAACCTCTGTCCACGCGCCGCCGCTTACACGGTAGGCAATCTTCACGTTAGTTGCCGAGCTATTGAGCACCTGTGCCTTGATTGTAGCGTTACCATACCACAAGTCATAGTCGGCAGCAGTCAATGGCAGAACGCCCTGTGCGTTGTAGACAACAGATACATCCTTCTTACCACCGTCGACATCCTCAACGTGGAACTTAATAGCATTCTCGCCACCAGGAACATTCACGAAGAAGGGCTCGTTGATAGTCACTACATAGTTCATATCGTCAGTCTTGACAACTGTAATACCCTCAACATTGCCATTCAAAACATCAAACTCAACGCCATCAGCAATGATGGTAATATCGTTGATTGCTGCAAGTGCCGAGATGTTGTATGAGCGTGCTGCACCAACAGCCGACTGCACCTCGTCGAGTGAGAAGCCTGCACCCATAATTGTAGGATCGGGGCTGAATGAGATGTTGTCGTCGAACTCCTCAACGCTCTCGTCAACAGTAGCCGAGATAACCAAGAAGCCGTCGCCATCCTTTGAGTAAGAGAACTTTACGGTGTACTTCGCCGATGCCTTAACGTTGCTGATAACACCCTCGCGGACAATCTTACCCTCCTCGGGGTGCTTACCCTCGAAGTGCCATACGAGCTTTGTGTTAGCCTCGGGCATCATATAGTAACCCTCCTTTGACTCGGTGTACTTAAGCGAGTGGATATCGCCTGTGTTAACACCTGCCTGATCATACGTATCGGCAATAGCTATAGTAGTGTGGTAGCCAGCCTCGAGCTCCTCCGAAACAGTTGCGTCATACTCAACAGCCGCAATAGTTGAGAGCAGCTTACAGTCAACAACAACACTCTCCACACGACCAGATGTCACGGTGAACTTCTTCTCGCCGCGGTAGCACTTCTCGTCGAACGATACCACGTGCTTCTCGCCAACCTCGACAACAGCTATGTAGTTGTCAGCAAGCAGTGTAAGGTACTCGGGGACATCGGCAAGTGATGTGTAGCGACGTACAAGCTCGCGTACATCTGCCGACACCTCGCGGTATATCTTAATAGAGATCGCCTGATCCTCCGAGGGCTCGGCTGCAAGGGCTACACTCATACGCATAGCACCCTCGCCACTCTCCATCGAAACGTATGTCTCCATATCTCGTGAGCACGATGCCAATACAAGCACCAGACTCAATAATGCAAATATCTTTTTCATAGTCACAAATCTCTTTTAGAGTTGCTCATTGGCGTGCAACATAACAGTCTTTGTTGTAACGTTGCCCTCCATATCGGTAACAGTCATCTCAAAGTCGTGATCACCTGGGAAGCCACCCAAGATTGCGAGGAAGCCTGTGATGTTAAGGTCATCCTCCGAAATGAGTGTCTTGCCATATACCTCATCGCCTACGGGGAAGCCGAGACCTGTCAACGACGCTGCATACTCGGTAGATGTCACAAGGCTGAACTCTGCAGCAAGACCTACACCTTCCAACTCCGCAGGAGTAAGCGTATCAGAGATAATCTTGATAGTGAAGTCCTTGATAGCCAACGGTGCAGTAACACGAATCATACAAGTCATATCATCGGTGATGGTCTGACGTTGGTCAATGTCATAGCCTACCCAAACGATGCGAGGCTCAATAATCTGACCATAAGCGATAGAGAGCTTCTGGGTTGTTGAGCGACCATTCTCGTCGGTTGCAGTAATCTCGTATGTGTGTGTACCCTCATACGACTTCATTGTACCTGCCTGCTTACCCAACTGGATGCGTGTAGAGGTCTTACCCTTTGCATCTGTGGGATAGCCAAACATCTGCCAAATCATTGACGATGTTACATTGCACAAATCCTGTTCCAGAGCAATCGCCGACTTATATGCGTCGGTGAAGTCGCTGTTGTCTGATGACACCTTAACAACGAGTGAGGCGATAGGCGACTTTGAGGTAATGTCGATGTTGATGCTCTTAAGGAAGTTGCCATCAGCATCAAACATCTCGTCGGTAAGCTCAAACTCCTCCGACATATCGTGACCCTCCCAGTTGATAACGGGCATATCGGTATCGTCAACAAGCACCTCCTCCATAAGGTAAGCCGCTGTATCGAATACTATCTCCTCGTCATAAGTCCAAGTGTCGCAGACGATGCCAATAGAGGCTGTACCATCTGAAGCGTGCTGGATAACGACGTTGATCTTACGCCACTGCGCAGCCTTCACGTTGGGGATGGTGTTAGTCATCACAATATCCTTATCCTGACCCTTATAACGACACTTGAGCGTGAGGTTAAGGGTGTTGGTGGCAGCTACGGGCTTGAAGTAGCCAGCGCGTGTCTCGCTCATAGCGTATGTAAGGCTATTGCTGTCGATAGCAACATCCATAGTGGTATAGTTTGCATCGAGCGACTCAATGATATCGGCTGAATATGCCACAGTTACCTTGATATTAGCAAGGCGGCACACGATATTGCTGATGGTTGTAGTCTGCAGACGAGTAATCACAAACTCCTCCTCGGCAGAGTATACAGGAGCCTCCCACGCTGCTGCCGACATATCGCCAGACTTGAGCGTAAGCTTATATACGCCACCAGGAAGGGCGATAGGCTCTGCGGGCATATTGCCATAGAGGAACTCCTTAACGACAGCACCTGCTGCGTCGTAGATAGTTACGGTAAAGGTGTTGATGTCTACCGAGCCTGCACGTGTCTCCGAGTTGATGTTCTCGGTATCCTCCATTACGGTAGCATTGAGACCACCAATGGCGAGATAACCGATGTTATCCTTGTCGCTGTCGCCACCAGTTGTGTAGTCTGCCTTATCTCTGTTACATGCGCCCAAGCCCAAAACGAGAACCAGAGCCATGCTCATAAATTTTACTACTGATTTCATATCTCTCTTAATCTTTTTGTTATGCAAACTCATTAAGCTCCTCGTCGATAACCTTGCTCTCAACAAGCTCCTCGTTGAGTGTAATCTCGAGTGTTGCCTGACCTACCGACGACACATCAAACTTAACGGTGTAGATAGTACGTGGCTGAATATTCTCCTTCTTGAACTCGGGGAGCTGCACTGTGGGAGCAGCACTACCCGACTGGTTAGCCTGCTTTGTAGCAGTACCACCCACTGTGAATGATGTGGGAGCGATGAAGATAAGGTCGCTCTGCGATGTCACATCAAACTCCTTACCAGCAGCTGTAGTTAGCGTGAGCTTGTAGCCACCAGGGAAGTAGGTCTTGAAGTTGTCGGTAACCTCCACCTTCACCATTGCGTTGGCGATGGTTGCAGTAATCTGGACGTTGGTGTGCTGACGCGCATAGACATCGAAGGTCTCCGAGCCTACAAACGTGGGGCAGTTGTAGCCCTCCTCGGTGATGTCACCTGCGGTAACTGTCGCCTTGTACTTACCCTTGTAGAGGTAAGACTCATTGAACTCTGCTATATTGGCATACTCTGCCTTATAGCTCAAAGACACGCCCTCGATAAGGAGGTCGAAGTCCTCAACAGCGGGTACAGTGCACTCTACCTGCGTAGTGAGCTCTGCACGTGTCACCTCTGCCTCGGTTGTTACACCGCAGAGGATCGAAACGCTGCCTTCACCTGTTGTCTCGCCCGATGTGCGCTCTCTGTTGCAAGATGCAAGCAGCAACACAGCAAGCGATGCGATTGTGAAAAACTTTTTCATAAAAAATTGGTTTAAGTATTTGAATTTGTTTAGTTTATCAACATTAGTTTGCTATCTGAACCTTGATATTGTCGACATATAGCCAGAAGTTTGCATTACCTGCAAGCGCACCTGGCGCATTGGTATCCGACATCCACGACAGACGTGTAGCATTGCTTGCACCCGTAAATTTTACGTCGGCGTGCGTAGCTACGTTGGTATAACTACCCGAGCTGTCGGTAATCTCAAGACCATTGATAACGATATTCGAGATGTTTGTAGCAGGCCCAATCACACCCGTTGAGTTTGTCCAACCAAACTTGAGCAACGTACTACCCGAAGATAGTAGATATGAGCGTGTTGCCGCGCTATAATCAAACTGCACACGCAATCCCGTTGTCACGCCACTCTTAATCTTCGACATTGGCGCAGAGTCTACACGACCTCGATAGTTCTTAATTGAGCCAAGACCCGTCTCCGAGCGGCAACACATACGTATTGACTGACCACCCGAACAGCCATAACGACCACCCGACCAGCCCGCCATACGGGCATTCGAGGTATAATCCGCAAACCAGCTGCTATAATTCCTTGAGTCTCCATTAAAACCATTTGCAGGGTCATCGTGACCATCGCCAAATGATGGCACCGATGAGAAGTCCTCCTCAAAGAGGTAGGGCACATCAACAGGCTCCAAGTAGTGCTCACAGTAGGGCGTGATAGTGCCTGTGTTAACGGTATTTGTCACAATAGCGTGGTCCGAATCAAACGTAAGAGTAAGATCCTTATTCTGGTGCTGCGACAGGTCTATCTCGCCAAAGAACTCCAGAGGATAGAGGTTTTCGGCGTTGCGCATAAACGAGCCAAGCTGATTGCCGTTATGGTCGGTGACGGTGAATGAGTTAAAGTCCTCGCCGAGGAAGTTCTCGTCGATGCGGATATAGAACACCGTGTAGAGATACAACTCGGGCGTTGCCATACTGATAGGTGTCACGTGACCGCTTTGCAGGTTGCGTGACATAGGATATTCGTTTACCACCGAGCGGCGATTCTCGCCCTTAACGCTATAGCTGACAGTGCCGTCGACAGTGCCAGGCAGCACAAATGCCCAGATGGTGTCGCCAGCATCAAAGCCATTCGCGTTCTCTATAACCAGCGTGTTAGAGAGGTTGCTATACACGGGGTCGGCATCGGGGTTTTTGACATCGAGGGTGATGTCGCCCACCACAGGTATCGGGAATGTTATCTCGAGACGTGTAAAGCGATAGCCGAAGAGGTTGCGACCCTCGGGGATGGTGATACGCAGCGCGTGCATCTTATGGTGCATACTCACCTCAAATTCGCTCGTCGCAGCATCGTCCAGGGCGGGTGCAGTGACAGGCGTAGCTATCATAATGTCGTGCTCGCCCTGATATGTGCCATCCTGCGTAGACGACACTGTGTATGTTACCTTTGTGCCATTTGTCGACTTGGGCAGCGGCGAGCAGAACATATAGTCGTACATATCCTCTGCCATCTCGGGAATTGTCGCAGTGAAAATTGCACGATTATAATCTGTGCTGAAGTGGTGCAGGTAGAAGGTGCTGCCACTCAAAGTGTAGTCGCCAGAGCTGTTTCTCGCCCATAGAGCAACCTTGTCGCCTGCCTCCCAATGTGTAGTCTTGCCATCCTCGCCAATTGTCGTGCGCTGATCCACAGCAACAGGCATAGAGAAACCGACCTCAACCATTCTATTATTAGTCTGATAATCATCAACATCGTGACCGCAAGCAACGATAGTCGCGGCAGCAACAACAGAGAGTATAGACTTTAAAATCTTCATATATCGAACTTTATAATACTCTTAATTATGAAATAATTTGCGGCAAATATAGTCTAAACTATCTCATTTATGAAATAAATTCAACGAATAGCACGTTTTTCCCCATATAAACATAGGCATATCACAAAAAAATCCGTGCGACATAACATCACACGGACATATCATCTTACGCCACGACGGGCAGCCTACCTACGCCACCTCAACATAGCTTTATAGCGTCTAATTATCAGCACGTTGCACAACCATACGCGACACGCAGCATAGACCACGTATCACCACGCCTTGTGCAGCGTCACCACCCTACTTTTTCGACTCTATTACAGCGTCGATATACGCCTTGATTTTGGGTGCAGGATCCTCCCACGTATCGGGCTTTATTACCTTACCATCCTTGGGGTTGTAGTGGGGCTTGCCATCGGGCCACAGCTTCGCCATATTTGCCTGCTGCACAATATCAAACAGCTCGTCAGCCTCAAGACCCATCTCCACCATTGTACCCAGTGCAAAGTACATAAGGTCGATCATTGCATCCGCCTGCTCATAGATATTGTCGGCAATAAGGAACTCTGCAACCTCCTCATTCATCCACTTTGCACGTGACAGCGCACGCTTCTTATCAATCATCACAGGCTTCTCTGCCACAGGATGACCAAACTTATCGTGAAAATCACGAACATCATTCCACTCCTTTTTCATAGATTCTGTCTATTTTTCGACAAAATTACACATTTTCGCCGAACATCACAACACCTCCGTAAATTTCCGAGTTGTTATTTGCAAATTATTTGAGTATATTTGCACCATGCATATAATTAAAGCTAAATTCAAGTGTAGTTCGGAGCGTATATCACAGGTGCCCAAAGACGCTCTGCGCGATATCGCCTTTATCGGGCGTAGCAATGTGGGTAAGTCGTCGCTTGTGAATATGCTCACAGGCATAAAGGGTCTTGCCAAGGTCTCTGGCACGCCAGGTAAGACACGCCTCATCAACCACTTCTCAATCAACGACAGCTGGTATCTCGTCGACCTGCCTGGGTACGGCTATGCACGTGTATCAAAGTCGACACGCGGCGAGTTCTCGAAGCTCATAACCGACTATGTGCTGAAGTGCGAGAAGATGCACTTCCTCTTTGTTTTGGTCGACTCACGCCTCGAGCCACAGAAGATTGACCTCCACTTTATCGAGATGCTGGGTGAGCACGGTGTGCCCTTTGGCATAATCTTCACAAAGGCAGACAAGCTCTCACAGGCACAGCTCAACCGCAACGTCAAAAACTACCGCCAGAGGCTCTCGGAGCAGTGGGAGGAGCTACCACCGATGTTTGTGTCGTCGAGCGAAAAGGGTGTAGGTCGTGACGAGATATTGACGTTTATAAACGAGTGTTTGGATAATTGTTAAGAAATAAAAGGGCCAAAGGCTTGTTTTTTCGCTATATCTTCGTACCTTTGTGAAACCAAAAGAGAACCCCTGATTTTTGACAGCAATATACTAAAACCTATACTTAAACTATGGCAATCCACAAAATTAAGTTCTTTGCAGGTCGAGGCTCACGTTACCTCGCTGAAAAGATTGCTGCCGAGTATGGTATTCCACTCGGCGACTCTGATGTACTACAGTTTAGCGATGGCGAGTTCCAGCCGTGCTTCAATGAGTCTATTCGTGGCTGTACAGTGTTTATCATCCAGTCGACCTTCCCACCTTCAGACAACCTTATGGAGCTTCTGATGATGGCAGACGCAGCACGTCGCGCATCAGCTCATCAGGTTATCGCCGTTATCCCCTACTTTGGTTGGGCTCGTCAGGATCGTAAGGATCGTCCGCGTGTACCTATCACAGCGCGCCTCGTTGCCAATATGCTTATCGCTGCGGGCGTTCAGCGCGTTATGACTATGGATCTCCACGCAGACCAGATTCAGGGCTTCTTCGACCTTCCGATGGATGCTCTCTACGCATCGGGCATCTTTGTTCCATACATCCAGAAGTTGAATATCCCCGATTTGTCGATTGCCTCACCTGATATGGGTGGTGCGAAGCGTGCGTCATCTTATGCAAAGCACTTCAATGCACCTATCATCATCTCGCACAAGGAGCGCGCAAAGGCTAATGTTGTTGGCTCAATGACCGCTATCGGCGAGGTTGAGGGTCGCAACGTCATCATCGTTGACGATATGATCGACACAGCAGGTACTATCTGTATGGCTGCCAATATGCTTATGGATCGTGGCGCAAAGAGCGTACGTGCCGCTGTCACCCACCCTGTGCTCTCTGGCAAGGCTTATGACCGCATCAACGAGAGTGCTATTCAGGAGGTTATCACAACAGATACTATTCCTTTGAAGCAGGGCGAGGATTTGTCGAAGTTCACTGTATTGAGCGTTGCTCCCATCTTTGCAGATGTTATCGAGCGCGTACACAACTACAAGTCTATTTCGTCAATCTTCTATCGCTAATAGATAGCCCACATAAACACAAGATGGGGATGGCTAAAGGTAAATTAGCCATCCCCATTTTGTATAGCCTCGCCGTTTAGAAGGGCATATCGTCAACAACGCCTGCACCAGCACTCATAGGCTCCTCAACAAATGGAGGCATATTGTCCACAGGGGGCTGTGCTGCGGGCTGCAGGGGCTGAACACGCCACGCACGAATATCTGTGTACCAGCGGTCATTAAACTTGCGCGACTCCATATCGAAAGAGACTGTATATGTCTCGCCAACACGCAACGATGCCACCTCCTGTGCCTTATTCATAAAGGTCACAGCTATCTCCTTGCCATACTGCTTCTGTGGCTGCTCGAAGATGACTGTCTGTCTCTCCCACGTACCACGTGCCGACTGACCAGATACAGCTGGCAAAATTTCAAGAACTTTTCCTTCAAAATCCATATCTACACTTTTTTAGTTTTTTCACAATTAACCATTTAGGGCTATGCTACCGAGCACGGTATACCGAGTGCCTCGACACGTGCTGCAATTATACGCAGCTCCTCCTTATCTACCTTCTCGATGGTCTGGCACGGTGTGTCACGATCAAGCGAGTAGACCATAACCTGCTTGGGCGCAATCTCCTTTACAAGCTCCAACCACGCAGAGACCTCCTCCTCGGTGGTGTTGTCTATAGGGTGAGCAAGGTACTCACCACGCAGGAACATTGTCTGAATGATGAGGTTGCCCTCAAACGCCTTAAGACGCTCCACCGTCTGACGTACAGTATAGCCACCCTGCGGCTTGTTCATAAGTTGCACAGTATCATCAAATGCCGAGTCGAGCTTAAGAATGTTGTTATCCACGCGCAATAGCGCACGACGCACATCCTCACGATGTATCTGCGTAGCGTTAGACAACACCGACACCTTTGCCGAGGGGCAGTACTTATCGCGCATAGCGATAGTGTCGTCGATGATATCGGCAAAGTGCGGATGCAGCGTAGGCTCGCCATTACCTGCAAAGGTAATCACATCGGGAGGTGTCCCCTCTGCCACCATACGCTCAAGGGTCTCGGCAAGCATATTGCGTACATCGTCGCGCTTATTGAAGCGACGCGCGCCTGGATGCTCATCATTCCAGCCACACTCACAGTAGATGCAGTCGAAGCTACACAGCTTGGAGTCGATAGGCAATAGGTTAACACCTAAAGATAGACCCAAACGGCGCGAGCGCACAGGGCCAAAAATAATATTATCGTAGAGCGATGTCATAACTATAACAATTTATAAATTAACGCTTTGAGCCTTTAGCGCCACCCAACTTCGCACCGTGCTTCTGCTGATATGCGAAGATATTTTCCGAGTAGCTCACGGTCTTAAACTCCGAGTCACGCTTACGCTTAAAGGCGACGGCTATAAGGCGGTCGACAAGCTCACTGAACGAGACACCTGTAGCCTCCCACAGATAGAACGACAACGAGCCTGGGATGGTGTTAATCTCATTCACAAAGACCTCCTGCGTAGCCTCATTTATCATAAAGTCGATGCGTGACACGCCGTCACACGCCAACACGCGGAATGTCTTACAAGCGGTCTTTCGTATAAACTCGGTCACCTCATCTGGGAGCTGTGCGGGAATCTCTCGCACGGTAGAGTGCATACCCTCCGACGGCTTATTCTTGCCACCACCGAGGTATTTATCCTCATAGCTCAATATCTCGCCACTGCGCACAGGTGCCTCACAAACAGATGCCTCACAGTCGTAGTAGTCGCCAAGCACCGAGCAGTTAATCTCCTTAAGACGCTCGATAAGCACCTCTACGATAACACGCTTCGAGTACTTAATAGCATTGTCGACAGCCTCCACAAGCTCCTCGCGGTTGTGTACAGCCTTGATACCTACTGACGAGCCGAGGTTGGCAGGCTTGACAATGAGCGGGTAGCTCAACGCCTCACAACGCTCCACAACGCTATCGCGCTCCGACAGCCACTCCTTATCCGAGAACCACGCATAGTCGACAACGGGGATGCCACTCTCCTTGAGTATCATCTTCATTGTTATCTTATCCATACCATTTGCCGATGCCAACGGGTTGGGGCAGGCATAGGGAATACCCGTCATCTCCACCATACCCTGGAACGAGCCATCCTCGCCCGACGTGCCGTGCAGTGCAGGAAGTATGACATCGAGCGTAGAGACAACATCGCTGCCGAAGAGCGGCTTGCGCACCTTGTAGAGGTGGTTATCGCCATACACAGGGCGCAAGTATACCTCCTCAACCGATGCGAGCAGCGACTTAAGGTCGCGGTAGTTATCCGTATTTAGGAGCTTGTCGCCAGTATACCAGTGACCCTCCTTCGAGATGTATATGGGCACGACATTATACCTATTTGTATCTATCGCAGCCATGGTCTGTGCCGCTGTGATTACCGAAATCTCGTTCTCAACAGAGCGGCCACCAAAAATTACACCTACATTAATCTTCATTTCTATATCATTTATTATAAGTTACTTAAACGAATCGGGCAGATCATTTTCATATAACACCACATCGCCCGCCTTGAGCTTGGGTCGCAGCTCTGCCATAGCCTCCTGGAACGATGCCACGCAGTGTGTCTGCGCCACGTCGTAGCCACCTACAAGCAGTCCCTCTGTTATCGCGGCACGGTTGACCTCGTTGACAACATACACCTCGTCGCAGTTGGCACGTGCTATATCCTCACCAAATGCACGGTTATTAGCATACTGTCTCTCGCCCATCTCGACAAAGCCTGGAGTCACCACGTAGCGACGACCCTCCGTAACAAAGCCGCCAAGCACCTCCAACGCCATACGTGCGCCCTCGGGGTTAGAGTTATAGGCATCATCAAGGATGGTGACACCGCCCGCACGACGCATACTTAAACGGTGCTCAATCTGCTCAATCTGCCTAACAGCTCGTCTTCGCGCCTCGACACCCACGCCGAGATGCTCCGCGACGGCAAGCGCGCCTGTGATGTTGAGGATGTTGCCACGTCCGAGGATATGTGTAGCATAGCCCTCGTCGACACCTCGCTGCATTGCCACATCAAAGGATGTCTGCTGTGGCGAGTATGAGACATTAACAGCGCGATACTCTGCCTCAACACGGCATACGCCATAGGTCGCCACCCTGCGCTCGATACTCTTTAGATAGTCGTATGCCGCCTGTGAGTCGATATTCACCACGCCAAAGCCATCTGTGGGCAGTGCGTCGATAAGTTCAAACTTTGTGCGCGCCACATTCTCCACCGAGCCGAAGGTCTCGAGGTGCATCTCGCCTACCGACGTGACAATACCCACGTGCGGCTGCACAAGGTCACATATCTCCTTGATGTCGCCACGCTGCTTGGCTCCCATCTCCACAATAAATACCTCGTGGTGGGGCTTAAGGTGTTCGCGCACGGTGCGCACAACGCCCAACGTGGTGTTGAAGTTTCCAGGCGTCATTAGGACATTATAACGCTCCGAGAGTATGCGATACAAGAAGTGCTTGGTTGAGGTCTTGCCAAAGCTACCTGTGATGCCTATAATCTTGAGATGAGGCATCGAGCGCAGCATACGCTTGGCATCGTTATAGTACCAACGCGTGATTGCCGCCTCCAACGGTCTGTTTATGGCGTTTGCAACAATTATCCAGTAGTCGAGTGCCATAAGCATCGCCACCACAGGGGTATATCGCTCGGCATATATCTCTACGGGGATAACGGCAGCCATAACTATAAGTATGCGTGTTGCGAGCAGTCGCTTTACGCGCATCGTATATACCAACTTTAGCTTATACTCTATAGATAGCTCGCTCACGGCTATTACCAGCATCCACAGACCCAACAACAGCGACACGCACCAGTGGTCTGTCACACCGAGTAACACAGCACCCATCAGTGCCACGATATTTGGGCGCGAATACCACTCACCCGTCGAGCGCAGCCAACGGTTGTAACGCTCCGTGCGGTAGCTATTCTGCTGGAACATCTGCGTTGAATAGCGCACCGTAGCAACCATAAATAGCACCCAGCTTATAGCGAGGAATTTAAGCATCAACGTATCCATCGGCGGCTAATCAATTTTAAGAAACGACATAAGCGAGGCGCGCCACAGCTCCGCCTGCTCCAACATAGCATAGTGTCCTGCACCCTCCGCGACGACAAGCCCAGCATTGGGCATTAGACGCTCCATCGTGCGAGCATCGCTTATCGGTGTCGCGCTATCCTTATCGCCCCAGAAGAGCAGCACTGGAGCCTCTACACGCGGCATAAGGTGGCACAAATCCTCGTTTACACACTTCGAGAGTATGGCACGCATCATTGGCGTAGCACTATTATAGTCCGAAGAGCCCGACTTGCGACGACGCTGGTCGACAAGCATCTGCGCCTTCTGCTTGCCTATAAGCAGAGGTAGCACGCGCTTCATCAGCTTAAACGTGTAGACCTTATAGTAGTAACGCCACGTACGACGCGGCTTAACACCTGCCGCATCGGTAAGCACCACACGCTCAACGCTATTACGCGAAGCATAGACTATGGCAACACGCCCACCAAAGGAGTGACCTATAAGCGTTGGCGACACCACGCCAAGCTCCTTTGCCAACGCCTCCACAGAGCGCGTATACTCCTCGACGCCCCACACCGTGCGCGGCTCGTCGCTTAGGCCGAAGCCCGCAAAGTCGACTGCCACGACACGATATTTCGCGGCAAGAGTCTCGACTATGGGCGACCATATACTCTTATCGCAGCCCCAGCCGTGCAGCAACATCACCGTATCACCCTCTCCCTCAACAGTATACGAGAGCGTGATATCATCATATTTATAACGCGCGTCCATAAATGCAAAGTTAGTAATTTTTCAAGAAATTATTCCATTTGCAACGATTTTTTACTCACTTTTTTTATACCGCCACTTAAAACCTCTATGCTATTCGATGTTTGAATATGGCAGAATAGAGTTAGATAGGACGAGATAGGTCGTAATAAGGTTTTTCCCTAAACTCCCTAAACTCCCTAAACTCCCTATCAAGCCCCATCAAGCCCCATCAAACCCTATCAACCCCCCACCATACTTGTTCGCGCACAAATATATGGCGGAATAAGTATGCAAGGACAAAAGAAAACGACCCGAAAGGGGTATTCTCTATACTCTCCCTTCGGGTCGCTATACCTTATATCAGGCACTCTACGATATTGAACTCTCCGCCGTGTTATCCGCAGCCGTCGACACCATCTCGTACTGCATATTCACCATCTCTACGAGTTGTGCTGCACGCTCCGAGCCACCCACGGTAACAACCATATTCCACTGCAGCTGCAGCTGGATGATACCATTCATAATGGGCAGTGCGTTTATCATTCTGTTCTCGGGCATAAGTATCACCACTGCATCGACATCGGTATACTCTGCCAGGAACTGCGCTGTGATGACAACATCGAAGATTGAGGGGGCATTGCGCACAACGATATTCTGCTCGGGACAGCCCATCTGCACAAGCTCCTCGATAAGCGGCATTAGGTGCAACTGCGAAAAGTCATAGAACTCGCCAACAACTACGACACCAAACTTCATATTTGCTGCCGAGAGTACGCCACTACCCATATATACACCGCTATCTATCACGCGTTGAGCCTACTTAAGTCGAAGTTACTCCTTGATATAACGCTCGTACTGCATCTTTGTCTGGGGATACTTTGCAACGATATCCTTATAGCACTGCTGTGCCTGTGCATCGTCACCCATAGCCTCATATACGAGAGCCATCTTGTGCATATAGGTTGTGTGAGTGAAGGCATCCTCGCTTGCAGCAACAGCCCTCTTATAAAGCTCAACAGCTGCCTCATACTCTGCCTTCTCAACAGCGATATCACCACGCAAGCCATAAACAGCAGCGTTAATCATCTCTGCTGCAGCACCCTCACCATCCTTGTACATCTCAAGGTACTTTGCAGCGTTCTCCAAGTCACCAGCCTTGAGATACTCTGCACCTGCGAGGTAAGCAGCTGTATTTGCAGCTGCAACACCCTCATAGTCAGCAGCAACCTGCGCATAAGCCTCGGCAGTAGTAGCCAAAGACAACGCCATACTTGCAGCCTCGTTCTTCTTTACAGCACGACGCTCTGCATAACCCTTGTAAGCAAAGAATGCGCCGAGAACAACGGCTACGATTACAAGAGTGTAAAGGAGCTTATTGCCCCACTTCTCGAAAAATAACTCCAATTTACCCTTTGCCTCAACCATAACATCAGCCTCAGGGTTCTGTACTTTGTTTGCCATAATGTTTATAATTTTAATTTTATATTTTCGCAATTTGCATTTCAACCCACAAAAATACAACAAATACTTCTAATTTCATAGCTTTACACCTATTTTTTTTGATAATCGTTACAATCTGTTGCGACATCGCAAAAAAAAGCGTATCTTTACGAGTAAAAATTACCATAAGATATGATACTTGACACCATATCAATACTCAACTTCAAGAATATCCGCGACCAGCGACTCACGCTCTCCGAGCGCATAAACTGCTTCGTGGGCGACAATGGCGCAGGCAAGACCAACATCCTCGATGCTGTTCACTACCTGTCGTTAGCAAAGTCGATGCACACAATACCCGACAAGCAGTGTGTGTGTCACGGCGAGGAGTCATTCTTGGTTGATGGCGTATTTCGTCACGACGACAACCGCCAGGAGCAGGTGGTATGCTCATACACAAACCGTGGCGGCAAGACGCTAAAGCGCAACGGCAAAGAGTATGACAAGCTATCCGACCACGTGGGGCACTTCCCTATTGTTGTAGTATCGCCCGCTGACAGCGCACTCATAAGCGACTCGGCAGAGGAGCGTCGCCGCTATTTCAACCGTCTGATATCGCAGTTAGACCACGCCTATATGGCGGCACTCATACGCTACAACATAGCCCTTCAGGAGCGCAACAAGCTCCTCAAAATAAACCCCTCGGAGGAGATGCTGCTGATATACGATGGTATGCTCTCGGCAGCAGCAGACATCATCTATCGTCGTCGCAGCGAGATAATTGAGCAGATACGTCCGCTCGTTGCCCACTACTACGCCACACTATCGGAAGAGCGTGAAGAGGTGGACATCGAGTACCGCTCGGAGCTCCTTACAACGCCCCTTGCAGAGCTGCTCATAGCCTCACGCCGCCGCGACTTCTTCAACGAGCACACCACATCTGGCGTACACCGCGACGATATGGTGCTGACCATTGGAGGACATCAGCTACGTAAGTTCGGCTCACAGGGACAACAGAAGTCATTCCTCATAGCACTTAAGCTCGCCGAGTACACGCTACTTACGGAGCACACTAAAAACAAGCCGATACTCCTTCTTGACGACCTCTTCGACAAGCTCGATATGCGACGCGTGGCACAGCTGCTGCGCCTTGTAGATGGCGAGAAGTTCGGGCAGATACTCATCACCGACTGCAACAAGCATCGTCTGCAACGTACACTCGACGAGGCGGGTGCAGAGTATCGACTATTTCACATCTCTAATGGCTGCTCAACACAATGAAACGCACATCACCAACACCCATAGGCGAGATACTCAAAGAGTTCTTCAGCCGCCCATACGTTGCGGCAAAGGTTGCCGAAGGCAAGCTGCCAGCATACTGGCGTATGGCGGTAGGCGACCATATTGCCGATATGACCACCGAGCTGAAGCTCGATGGACACATACTACACGTCCGCGTGCGCTCTGGCGTAGTACGACAAGAGCTATTCTATCGCCGCGACAGCCTCGCCGAGCAGCTTAACACACTTGCAGGCATACGCCTGGTAGCTGCAATAATAGTACGCTGACAGAGGCGTGCTACATAGGTCAAAGAGGAGTCCAGCACCCCATAGAGTGCGACACATACTTAAAACAAGATACCGTCGAAGGGGCACAAGCCCAATCGACGGTATCATTTTTAGGGTCAAGCCCTACGCTATATTACTTCTCGGCGGGGTCAACCTCAAATGCCTCGTGGAAGTTTCCTTCGGGATCACACCAAGTAGTATAAATCTTGGTTACACCCTCTGTACCATAGTAGTAGAAGTTGTATACACCAGGCAGATTATCCTCCGAGAACCACTCCTCAATATAGGTATTCTGCTGTTCATCCCATACATACTCCCACCAAGTGCGGCTGTAGTTCTCCGCATAGAGACACTCCTGACCGTTTGTCATAATGTACGATATCAACTTCTCGGGAGTATCGACACCAAGACCGTAGATAGGATCTGTGAAGTTATCGGGGAACTCGGCGATAGTATACGCCTTATAGCCCTCAACGGGTGCTACATACCAAGCAAAGCTATAGAACTCCAGGGTAGTTGTCACACCAACTGTCACAGTGGGCTTACCAACAGCCCAGTCGGGGTCATCAGCATAGACTACCTCACCGATGTTGGGCAGCGGTGTAAAGTAGAGAGCCTCGGGACGCGAGAATGTGCCATCGTTGCCAGCAGCAACCACAACAATAACATACTCGGTATCAGGCATAAGGTCATCCATACAGATACAGCCATCCTGCAATGCATACTCTGCGTCGCCTGTGTGACGGATGTCCGATGCATCAGGGTTAGTAGCGATATAGTAACCAGCCTTTGTTGAAGAGCCGCCATAACGCTGATCCCACAAAACATCTGATGTCTGGCAGATGATATACAAGAACTCATCAGCACCCTCACCAACTACCTCGATACGTGTATCGTTAGCCTTGCCAGCAACGAGCTTGAGGTTAATATCAATGTTGTTATAGCTGATTGCCTTGGTGGTCACCTCCTTCTTGAATACCTTACCATACTTACCATCTGCATCGACAGCCACAGCAAACAATACCACCTTCTCACCTGCGCTCTTACCGTCGTACTTGGCAACAGCTGCATCGTTGCCGATATGCATAGCACCATCACGGCGTAGCATATCTATAACAAGCTCATCTGTAGGATATGCACTCGCCTCATACGAAGGAACGATGTGTGAGTAGATAGCGATATGACCCTCCGTATTAAGCTCCATCTCGATAGTTGTGTAGCCAATCTCCGATGCTACCTCCTCAATCTCGAGATTGCCGCCAACCTCAAAGTCGCGTGTTGTGAATGACCACGCACGAACCTCGTCAGCCTCGAATATCAACGACTCGCTACGTGTAAGACACCACACTGTGTACTCAACACCAGGATAGAGCGTGCTCTTCAATGGATCGAAGTACTCAACAAATGAGCCAGCATAGCTGTCGTTACCCTTGCTATAGTAGTCGAAGTAGGTCTCGTTGCCACTATACATAGCTGCGATAGTCTCTGCGTTAAACTCGTTGACAGTGCTGAAGCCAACGACATAGCCAGCAGTGCCAGCAGCCTCAAACTTGACATTCGCATCGAAGAATAATGGCTCAACAACCTCGAAAGTGACGCTTGAGTGTACGTAGTCACGTGTTACGATGTCGGTTTCAACTATATACTGGGTGCCTGTACCTGTCTCATAGCGAGGCACAACATACCAGAATACATACTCTGTTCCTACGACAAATGGTGAGCTGTAAGCCTCGGCATAGGTGAAGAACGCTGTGGGCGAGTTGAAGAAGCCAACCTCCTTAACACGATCGTGCGACTGACCCTCAAGCACCATTGAGGTAAGCGACATAACGGTCTCTACCTTGTATACCGACTTGGGCAAGAAGCCGAACATCATATAATCGCAACCATAGCCAGCCTCAATCTTCACGCCATCGGGCATAAACTTGATGTTTGCAGGCTCTGTGGTGAGCTGTACGCGTGCAATAGCCGACATACCGTCATCAAAGACAACCATCATCTTGAATACGCCAGTGTGCTCTGCTGCACCCGACATAACATCCTCATACGAGGGAGATGTGAAGTTGATGTAGTAGTACTGATCCTCCTTCGAGTAGGTGATATCGCATCCCCAACCCTCGGGCTGCTCAAGCATATAGTCCGCTGCACCTGAAGCCTGAATACCGAACTCACGCTCTGTGCCATAGGGAACAAAGACTGTGTCGCTCGACATAACGAGGCGCGCGCCCTGCATACCCACACGGAAGGTGCTGCCATCAGAGAGTGTAAACTCGCAGTAGAGAGCTACAGGATTACCCTCGCTGTCGGTCTGCCAATCAGAGTAGATAATCTCCACGCCCTTGATGATGCTGTCAACAGTAGAGGGTGTGTAGCCTGTGGCTGTCCAGGTGCTGCCACCGTCAAATGATACCTCGATAGTGCCGTTCTTGCTGTTCTCGCGGAACATCGGTGAGGTGCCTACCACGGGTACCTTGTTGCCGTCTACCAAGATTGGCTCTGCTACACCCTTTGCGTTGTACATAGCCCAGTACATCACGTTACCCTCGTAGATAACAGTAATGAGGTTTGTGGGCAACTTCTCTGCCTCGTACTCGGGGTAGATAACAAATGAGGTGTTGTCAGAGAGTGTTACCACTGTGCTGCCATCAGCCCTCTTCTCAACGCTGCTCACAGTAACCTTACCGTCCAGCAAGCTCTTCAAGGCATTGATCTCTCCCTCAAGATCTGCTCGCAAGTCTGCGAGCTCCTGCTTGATCTGCTCCAGCTCCTGACGAAGCTCGCTATCGTCGTACGAACACGACACAGCCACTGAAGCAAGCATACCCACCATAAGGAGCATACCGACCATAGCCTTCAAATTAGTAAAAAATTTTCCCATAGTTTTGTTTAGTTAAAATTGTGTTTTCACATCATTAGTAAGTGCAGCCGACGTTGTGGCATTAAAGACCCAACTTTGTCGATGTCGCTAACTGTTTGCAGCTACGGCTGATAACCAAGATTACCTGTTTATAGCACATTAGCACCAAAATCAACAGTGCGCACAAACTTCATTTTACAAAAATAATAATTATTATTTTATTGTCAAATAATTTGGCGCAATTTACGCATATTTATCCAGATATTTAGGCATAGAGAGCACAATATCTCTTACTCTGCTACACCACAACACGAATACGGCGACAACACAGATACCCAAGCCCGAGGTTAGCATCTGCCACAAAAAAAGCACCAGACAGGCAAACCCATCTGGTGCAGCTTTACGCTGGGGCGCAGACGCGCCACACACGCAACAAATATTACTTGTTGTAAGCCTTCATTACAGAGATCAAATCAAGAACCTTGTTTGAGTAACCCCACTCGTTGTCGTACCAAGATACAACCTTTACGAAGGTGTCTGTAAGGGCGATACCAGCAGTAGCATCGAAGATAGAGGTGCGAGGATCTGACAAGAAGTCTGAAGATACCACAGCCTCATCGGTGTAACCCAAGATACCCTTCAACTCGTTCTCTGAAGCCTCCTTCATAGCAGCGCAAATCTCCTCATACTTTGCAGGCTTTGCAAGGTTTACAGTGAGGTCAACAACTGATACGTCGAGAGTAGGAACACGCATTGACATACCTGTAAGCTTACCATTCAAAGCGGGGATAACCTTACCTACAGCCTTTGCAGCACCTGTTGAAGAGGGGATGATGTTACCGCAAGCAGCACGACCACCACGCCAATCCTTCAAAGAGGGGCCATCAACAGTCTTCTGTGTAGCTGTTACAGAGTGAACAGTTGTCATAAGACCATTTACAAGACCAAACTTGTCGTTAAGCACCTTTGCGATAGGAGCCAAACAGTTGGTAGTACAAGATGCGTTAGAAACGATCTTCTGACCAGCGTACTCTGATGTGTTAACGCCGCATACGAACATAGGAGTTGCATCCTTTGAGGGAGCTGACATAACAACATACTTTGCACCAGCAGCGATGTGAGCCTGTGCCTTCTCCTCTGTGAGGAACAAACCTGTTGACTCAACAACATACTCTGCCTCAACCTCGTTCCACTTCAAGTTTGCGGGATCCTTCTCTGCAGTGACGCGAATCTTGTTACCGTTAACGATGAGAGTGCTGCTCTCCATACAGTAGTCAACAGTACCCTCGAACTTACCGTGCATAGTGTCATACTTGAGCATATATGCCAAGTAGTCTACGGGGCAGAGGTCGTTAATACCTACTACCTGATACTTGTCTGCCTGTGAGCAAGCAGCGCGGAACACCATACGTCCAATACGTCCAAAACCGTTGATACCAATCTTAATCTGTGACATAGTCTGAATTGATTTATATGATTTAACAATTAAATTTCAAATGACTCTGCAAAAGTATATACTTTTGGTCGATTTAGCAAGTTTTATTACAAAATTACAATATCTTTTTTCATCATACACCATCACGCCGCCTCTTATCGCTCTGGTGCGACACATATTCCTACACTATCGCGCCACACTTTTAGCACGTTTTGCCATAGCCGAGGCAAAGACAAAATCGTTAAGTTCAGGGTTTTCGGAGAGCAAGATATCATCCTTTGAGCCCTCCCACCACTTGTGACCTTCGTGAATATACACAATCTTCTCGCCAATCTCCATCACAGAGTTCATATCGTGCGTGTTTATGATTGTGGTTATATTAAACTCCTTGGTGATGTCGTGAATAAGGTTATCTATGACCACCGATGTCTGCGGGTCAAGACCCGAGTTAGGCTCGTCGCAGAAGAGGTAACGCGGGTTGAGCACAATGGCACGCGCTATGGCAACACGCTTGACCATACCACCACTCAACTCCGAGGGGTAGAGGTGGTCGGCTCCCGTCAGGCGCACACGGCTCAAGCAGAAGTCTACCCTATCGCGCTTCTCACTCTCCGACATCTCGGTAAAGAGGTCGAGGGGCAGGCGCACATTCTCGCGCACTGTGGACGAGTCGAGCAGAGCACCTCCCTGAAAAATCATTCCAATATCCTTGCGTATAGACTTGCGACCCCTAAAGTCAAGGTCGGTATAACATACATCATCAAAGAAGATACGTCCGCTGTCAACATCGTGCAGTCCCACCAACGACTTGAGCAGCACCGTCTTACCCGAGCCACTACGACCAATGATAAGGTTTGTCTTACCCGTATCAAACTCTACACTTATGTCATTGAGAACGGTACGACCCTCAAAGGTCTTTGATATATGGTCTGCTCTGATCATACGCGCATAATTTGTGTTAGTATAAGGTCGAATATCATAATTGTAATGGAGCTTGCAACAACGGCACGTGTCGAGGCACGTCCCACCTCTAACGAGTTACCCTTGGCATAGTAGCCACAGTATGCCGAGATAGAGGTGATGATAAATGCAAAGACAGCACCCTTGACAATGGCATACGTTATCGAGAATGGCTCAAAGTAGTAGAACAAGCCCTCGACATAGTCGCCAGGAATCATAATACCCGTAAAGTAGGCAATGGCATAACCACCGACAATACCTACAACAATACTGAAGAGTGTGAGCAGCGGGAAGAAGAGCACCGTAGCCACAATCTTGGGCAGGATAAGGTATGATGCCGAATTGATACCCATAATCTCGAGCGCATCAATCTGCTCCGTAATACGCATAGTACCAATCTCCGAGGCGATGTTTGAGCCGACCTTACCCGCGAGAATAAGGGCGACAACCGTTGACGAAAACTCCAAAATCATAACCTCGCGCGTAGCGTAGCCAATCATATACTTGGGAATGAATGGCGACTCGAGCGTGATTGCCATCTGCAAGGCGACAACAGCACCGATAAATGCCGAGATGATAGCCGTGAGCGATATCGAGTTGAAGCCCAACGCCTCAATCTCAAACCATATACGGCGGTTGTATATGCGCAACTTCTCGGGGCGTGAAAAGACCTTGCCCAAGAGCATAAAGTAGCGACCTATATTTTCAAAAAGCGAAATCATTAAAAACTTATGCTTAAGCCACAGCACCGCACCCTACAAGGACGACACCACAGGCTTGTGATTACTTATCCTTAACCTCCTCAAAGTCGACATAGTCACCCACGTCGTCACTCACCCTCTTTCGCGAGGCCTGCGAGGCTGTTGTCGGGTCTACAGTGGCACCTGTCGACGATGAGCCACTATGCTTTGCGCGCTGCGCCGCATCTGCCTGCGCCTGCATCTGTCGCACAAGCTCCTCAAGTGACATACCGCCACCCATATTGGTATAGCTGAAGCCCCCAAAGCCGTTGCCCGCAGCACCACTACCAAAGCCACTGCCACCCATACCACCGAAACGCTCATTCATCTCGCGCTGCATCTTGCGCATACGCCATATCGACACACCGATACCCACAAGCAGCAATGCTATAATGCCGAGTATAATCCAGCCCACAATCTTAAATACGAAGGGTGCGAAGAGAGCCAACAGCAGCAATATCAGGCAGAATATAGGGTTGCGCTCAATAAATGCGAGCAGACCGTAAAATATTATTCTTAAATAGTTTATCATCTCTTCAAACAATTTCACTGTCGTTCATCATATAGACAAACACAGTACTACACGATGCAAAGATACAAAACAATTCACAAATCTCAATTCACATTTCGCATTATTTACAACCAAAAACTCGCCTTTATGCGCTATTTACACCTCACAGCCTAAAAAAGAGAGCCATCGACACCCTGCCGACAGCTCTTCACCTATCACATAAACGCTCTACGCCTTAATCAAAGGGGTATGCTGCAACGAAGCAATCTGCCGTACGCAGCTCCTCCTGATGCGCCTTAAGATTGGCGATAGAGACATCTCCCACAATGTAGTTATACTCCTCCGACGAGTACTGCTCGCGCACCTTGAGGAAGTTGAGTAGGTTACGCTGCTCGGCTGTCTTATAGCGGAAATATACTCTGAAGATGTGGTCGGTAGTATACTTGGGCAATACCGAGTCGTTACGTTTCTTATACTCATAGCGGTAGTTATAGGCGCAAGCGGTGATATCGCTCAACACTGCCGAGCCTGTGGGGTGACCACCAGCACCGCGACCAAACATAAACTGCTTGTCGTAGAACAAGCCCTTGATAACTACGCCATTGAACTCATCCTCGACACTATAAATGTACTTATTGCGCGAGATAAGCTGCGGGATGACACACATAATAAGGCGGTCATCTACCTTCTCGACGTGTGCCACAAGCTTTATGCGGCGATCCTTCTCCTCGGCAAAGCGTATATCCGAGTCGTTCATAGTAGAGATGCCGTATGTAAATATCTGCTCTGGGGCGACATATACACCGAAGGCGTGCATAGTGATAATAATGAGCTTAAATAGCGAGTCCCAACCGTCGATATCGAGCGTAGGGTTACTCTCGGCAAAGCCCAAGTCCTGCGCAAGTTTCAGCGCATCCTTATACGACATCTTCTCGTTAAAAATCTTCGAGAGGATGAAGTTAGACGAGCCATTGAGAATACCCTTTACGGAGCAGAGCAGGTCATTGTCGTAGTACTCCTCGAGGTTACGTATAACGGGAATACTACCACACGCAGAGGCATCATACAACAGTGCTGTGTTATACTGCTCCTGAAGGTCGATAAGCTCAATGATATGGTGACCAAGCATCTTCTTATTACCCGACACAACGGGGATACGGCTCTTCAATGCACGCTTAACAATATCGTATGCGGCATCGGCATCGTCAATAACCTCCACGATAAGGTTAATATCGCTGTCATTGAAGATATCATCGGGATTTGACGTGAAGTTGGCAGCAACGCCACGCTCCTTTTCAATGTTGCGCACACAGATACGCTTGATGTGTACATTATCAGAGTTTATGCGCTTTAGCACGTCGTACAGACCGCGACCAACGTTACCAAAGCCGAAAAGACCAATATTCAAATTTTTCATACGGCTATATTTTAAGCTGTTATTCTAAAAAGTTCTGTATAATTGTATTTAGTTTATCATATTCAACCAAGAAGCCGTCGTGACCAAACTCCGACTCTATGAGGTGGTACTCCACATCGGCTATATGGTCACGCAGTGGCTGGTGCGCCTCGACAGGGAAGAGTATGTCCGACGAAATTGCCACAACCAGCACACGCGCCTTGATGCGCTCAAGAGCCTCTCTGATAGAGCCACGACCACGCGCAATGTTATGCGAGTCGACAGCCTCCGTAAGACGGTAATACGACAAGGCATTAAACCTGCGACGCAGCTTCTCGCCCTGATACCGCTGGTAGCTATGTGCGCGACGCTCAAACGACACCTCCTCGGCGTGCTCCAACTCCTGCTGCGTGGCGTTATATGCTGCGCCTCCACGATAACTCATCAGGGCTATGCTGCGCGCAACAGCCATACCGTCGAGACCCGCATCATCTGACATCTCGCCCCACGTGCGGTCAAGACGTATCGCCATACGCTGCGACTCATTGAACGCTGCCGCCCACGGCTCCGAGCAGGTGGTGGTAGCTATGAGTGCCACATTCTCGGCGAAGTCAGGCTCCTCAATAGCCCACTCCATACACTGAAAGCCGCCGATGGAGCTACCTATAAGCATCTTCACACGCTTGATGCCAAGATGCTCTGCCAACACTCTGTGGCACTTTACCATATCGCGCACGGTGATACGCGGGAAGTCGTAATACCACTTCTTGCCCGTCGCGGGGTTTATCGACAGTGGCGATGTTGTGCCGTAGTGCGAGCCGAGGAAGTTGGCGCACACCACAAAGTAGCGCGCGGGGTCAAGAAAACGCCCCTGCTCAACGGTGTGTGGCCACCAGTCGGCAACATCGGAGTTTGCCGTTAGCGCGTGACATACCCATATAACATTGTCGCGCTCTTCGGACAACTCACCAAAGGTATCGTAGGCAATCTCCACCTCTGGAAGGATAGCTCCCGACTCCAGCTCTACGGGCGATGTATGTCGATACACTCTGCTCATTACTCCACGTGGCTTAATGCCTGCTCATAGTCGGCGATAATATCCTCTACGTTCTCCAAGCCGAGCGATATGCGCAGCAGCGTAGGCGTAATGCCCGCAGCCTGCTTCGCCTCATCCGAGAGCTGCTTATGCGTAGTCGACGCGGGGTGGGTGACAACAGATATAGAGTCGCCAATCATCGTCATATTTGCCGACAGCTTGAGGCTCTCGACAAACTTCACAGTGCTCTCCAGCGTACCTTGTAGCTCGATGGTCATTACCGACGATGCCCCCATCTTGAAGTACTTCTTCGCCAACTCGTGGCTCAGGTGATCCTCAAAGCCCACAAAGCTCACGCGCTTAATCTTGGGGTGGTTCTTACAGAACTCCGCAAGACGATACGTAGACTCCACCTCGTGCTTAACGCGCAACGACAAGGTCTCCAAGCCGAGTAACATAAGGTATGAGTCAAACGACGAGGGGCAACAGCCAAAGTCGCGCATACCATCCACGCGGCACTTCACTATAAACGCCTGATTGCCGAATGTCTTATACAGGTTGAGACCGTGATAGCCCTCCGAGGGTCCATCTATTGCGGGGAACTTACCACAGCCCCAATCAAACGTACCTCCATCGACGATGATACCGCCCATAGCCGTACCGTGTCCATTTATCCACTTTGTAGCCGAATCCGTGATGATGTCAGCACCCCACTCAAAGGGGTTACACAGATAGCCACCAGCACCAAAGGTGTTGTCGACAATGAGTGGTATATTGTTGCGGTGTGCCACACGTGCCAAAGCCTCGATATCCGCCACACGGCAGGTTGGGTTACCCATAGACTCAACAAACACGGCACGCGTATTCTCGTCTATAAGCTCTGCAATATCCTCGGCACAGTCACTCTTCGCCAAACGGCACTCAATGCCGACATTGCGCAGCGATATGACAAACTGATTGTGTGTGCCACCATAGAGGTATGGCGAAGCCACGATATTCTGCCCTGCATTTGCAAGAGCAGTTATTGTGAGCAGTATTGCCGACATACCAGATGCCGTAGCCAGCGCACCCACACCGCCATATAAGGCTGCCACACGCTCCTCGTAGGCTGCCGTTGTCGGGTTGTGCAGACGCGTATAGATGTTACCTGGCTCGCTCAACGTAAATAGATTTGCCGCATAGTCGCACGTCGGAAAGTGGTATGCTGCCGTAGGATGTATGGCAATACCTCGTGAGTTAGAGGCATCAACGTGGTAACCACCGTGTATCTGAAGGGTCTCGAAGTGAAGTTTATTCTCTGACATATCTCTATAATTTATAAACAATCAAATATATTAGCTCCTCTTGTGGAAGAGTTGTACGCTATAAAATATGGGGGTTTGGAGTGCACTCAAGGGTGCTATGCGATACGTAATCGCACGGTGTGAAGTATGGTGCCTAACGGCACATTCGCATAGACATAATATCCTCCATAAACACCATTGGCGATGTTGCTAAAGTCGTTATGTTATTCTGCGAAGCCATATAGTTGTTAAAAGTTTAGGCAAAATTAATAAAAAAATTTCAAATCGCCAAATAAAAGAGGATAATAGTTAACATCGAGGGCGGGAGCGCAGGAGTGCAGGGCTAAATATGGCAATATAGGGAATAACCTATCTCGTCCTGTCTCGCCCTGTCTCGCCCTATCTCACCCTATCTCGCCCTACAACAAAAAAAGCCACCATAATCGGTGGCTTTTATTCAGGGAGACCCTTAACACAACATCTTACCAGTTGAGAATCTTCTTAAAGTCATACTCCTCAGGGTTGGGGACATACGCCTTTGCAGCCTCATAGTCAGCGGGTGTGATATAGTGCATAAGGTTGTCGATAACCTGGTGAATCTTATCGGCATTGATATCCACCAAACGAGGAGGAATCTTACCAGTCTCGGGATCCTGCAAATCCTTCAGATAGAGCGGTGACACGTAACCCTCCTGGCTGATGTATACCATACAACCTGTCTTACCCTCTGCAAAGAGCTTATATACACCCATACCGAGCTGTGAGCAGTATACAAGGTCAAAGGCGCAAGGAGTCTGGCAACGTACCTCGTAGCCAATCTCTACGGGACGAGACTTAACCTTCAAGCCGAGAGCCTTGCAACGCTTCTCAAGCAGCGTGTTGAACATCTCTGCCTTCGACACCTTACCCAACTCGGGGTGACCGTGGTCATCATAAGAGAACTGAATACCCGACTTGAGTATCTCCTCCTGGTCGAGCGCGTGGAATACACCCTCCGACACCATTGCAGCACCATAGTCCATATTGAGCAACTTACGCTTGATGATGGCCGATACTATAAGGCTGATAATCTTGTCGATAGTAATCTTTGTCTTATTGAACATCTCGGGGATGATGATCATAGGATAGTGGCAAGCCGATGCAATACCAAATGCAAGGTGACCTGCCGAGCGACCCATTGCTGCCACTACAAACCAGTTAGCAGATGTACGAGCGTCGTTGTATACGGCGCGACCAATAACTGCACCTGCATTCTTTGCTGACTGGTAGCCAAATGTGGGCATACCTGCGGGCAAAGGAAGGTCGTTGTCGATAGTCTTGGGAACGTGGATATTAGCAATTGAGTACTGCTTCTTCTCGAGGAACTTTGCGATACGGTTAGCAGTAGATGCGGTGTCATCACCACCCACTGTCACCAACAACTTAACGTTGTTATCCTTGAAGAAGTCGAGGTTGAAGTTCTTCTCGAAGTCCTCATCGGTGGGCTTAAAGCGGCTCATAGTAAGGTAAGAACCACCCTGATTGAAGATGTAGTCCACACGGAACATATCGAGATCCTCGTAACGGGGATTGGGGTTGAAAAGACCTGAATAGCCATAGTGTAAGCCAATTACACGATAGCCCTTCGCCAAAAAGGTCTTGGCAACAGAGCCAACAACGGTGTTCATACCGGGGGCAGGACCGCCACCCGTAAGTATTGCAATAGCCTCTTTCATGATGATTATATTTTAAGTGTTAACGATTTCTTCAAATAACAACGCAAATATAATAAAATAATTTAAGAAATACCAATTTTTTCAATATTCTATTGCATTTAGCCAATTATTGCATAACTTTACGACAACAAACAACTTTAACTCGCACAGAATTATGAGACTTACGACACTGCTTCTAACGACCATATCGCTATTTATTAGCACCCTTGCATCGGCGCAAAACGAGGCGGGCGTACCCTTCAACGGCAGCATCACCTCGCTTGATGGCAGGGGCATACGCGCACGCGTCATCGTCGAAAACAGCGACAAGCAGACCTACTCCGACGGCAAGGGTCGCTTCGGACTCACCGACATAGAGCCTGATGACGTACTGCTCTTTGTGGCACGCCGCGACACTCTGCGCGTGGCGGTTGACGGCAAGCAGAGCCTACGCATCATCTGGGCGCGCGAGGGCGACCACTACGAGGCAGAGGAGGATGAGGAGTTGGTGAACTTTGGCTATGGCTACGTGAAGCGCAGAGAGAGCACCGAGTTTACGTCGGGCATATCGGGCGACAGGCTACGTGCCACGGGCTGCACCAACATTGTGGATGCCATAATGATATGCTACCCCGCTCTTACGATGATAAATGGCGAGTTGTGTCTGCGCTCCGTAAACTCGGCACGCGGCTCATCGGCAGTGCTCATACTCTGCGACGGCGTGGAGACACGTCCCGAGACCATCAACCCCAATGACGTAAAGTCCGTAGAGATACTCAAGGGTGCCAATATGTATGGTTTCCGCGGTGTTAATGGCGTGGTGCTTATCACAACCAAGAGTGCCGAGGATCAGCTACGCTAACACTGCGCCCACAAACAACGCTAAAGGCGAGTAGCGTAAAAAAAGTAATGGGGATGGCTAATTTATTTTTAGCCATCCCCATCTCATTATCTATTTAGCCCACTGCGGACTACTTGGTACGTGCGATATATGAGTTATAACGCCACTTTGCATTCTCCTCGGCTGCCTCAAAGAGCTGCTCTGCCTCGGCAGGGAACGCCTTCTGGAGTGAGGTGTAACGCACCTCCTTCATCAAGAAGTCGCGGAACTTCGACCAGTCGGGCTCCTTTGAGTCCATAACGAAGGGGTTCTTGCCCTCTGCCTCAAGCAGCGGGTTGTAGTGCCACAAGTGCCAGTAGCCACACTCAACAGCCTGCTTACCTACGGTCTGTGTACGTGACATACCGCCCTTGATACCGTGGTTGATACAGGGTGCGTATGCGATGATGAGTGACGGGCCAGGATAGGCCTCTGCCTCCTTGAGCACGTTCATAAGCTGTGTCTGCGAGCCGCCGATAGATACCTGTGCCACATATACATAGCCATAGGTCATTGCGATAGCACCGATATCCTTCTTGCGGATGCGCTTACCTGCCGATGCAAACTTGGCAACAGCACCTACGGGGGTAGACTTTGACGACTGACCACCTGTATTTGAGTAGACCTCGGTATCGACGATAAGGATGTTCACATCCTCGCCCGATGCCAACACGTGGTCAACACCACCGAAGCCGATATCATAGCCCCAGCCATCACCACCGATGATCCACTGCGACTTCTTTACGAGCCAGTCCTTATACTCGAGAATAGTCTTGCAGTAGCTACAGTCGCAAGCCTCAACCAAAGGCAACAGACGTGCTGTAACCTCCTGTGACTTGGCAGCGAGGTGGCGTGCGTCAATCCACTCCTGCATAACGCCCTTAAGCTCTTCAGAGCAGCAGCTGCAATCAGCAATAGCCTTGCGCATTACATCCTCAAGACCCTCACGAATCTTCTCTACACCGATACGCATACCGAGACCAAACTCGGCGTTATCCTCGAAGAGTGAGTTTGCCCAAGCGGGGCCCTGACCCTTGGCATTGGTGCAGTAGGGAGTAGAGGGTGCCGAGCCAGAGTAGATAGAGGTACAACCCGTAGCATTAGCAACCATCATACGGTCACCGAAGAGCTGTGTGATAGCCTTGATATAGGGGGTCTCGCCGCAACCAGCACAAGCACCCGAGAACTCGAACAAGGGCTGTGCGAACTGCAAGTTCTTAACAGACTTGGTCTTGTCTACGTGCTCTGTGTAGCCGATATTGCGTGTTACATAGTTCCAATTCTCTGCCTCGTGAGCCTGCTCTGCGAGAGGACGCATAACGAGTGCCTTCTCCTTGGCGGGACATACATCGACACAGTTGTTACAACCCGTACAGTCCATTGGCGAGAGCTGTATGCGGAACTTCAAGTTCTTGGTCTCGCCCAAGCCCTGCTTCCACTCCAAGCCAGACGCTGCTGCCTGCTCCTCTGTAGCGAGGAAGGGACGGATAGCTGCGTGAGGACAGACATAGGCACACTGGTTACACTGTATACAGTTCTCAATCTTCCACTTGGGAACGTTGGTGGCGATACCACGCTTCTCGTATGCTGCAGTACCGTTATCCCAAGTACCATCCTCGCGTCCGTTGAATGCAGATACGGGGAGCAAGTCGCCCTTAAGAGCGTCGATAGGCTCGCATACCTCACGAACAAAGGCGGGTACGCTCTCATCTACAGCGTGTGTAGATGCTACATCCTCCAACTCTGCCCACTCGGCGGGAACCTCCACCTTAACAACAGCCTCACAGCCCGCGTCAACAGCGGCATAGTTCATATTTACGATATCCTCGCCCTTCTTGCCATACGACTTGTAGATAGCCCTCTTCATCTCCTCGACAGCCTTCTCAATAGGAATGATATCGGCAATCTTGAAGAATGCAGCCTGCATAATGGTATTGGTGCGTGAGCCAAGACCGAGCTCGTCAGCAATCTTTGTAGCGTTGATGATATAGAAGTTGATACTCTTCTTTGCGAGGTACTTCTTCATATGCACGGGAAGTGTCGCACACGTAGTCTCCGCATCGTTCACCGAGTTAAGCAGGAACGAGCCACCGCGCTTCAAGCCCTTGAGCACATCGTACTTCTCGACATACGAGGGTACGTGGCACGCCACAAAGTCGGGCGTTGTAACAAGGTAGGGCGATGTGATGGGGTTGTCACCAAAGCGCAGGTGCGATGAGGTGTAACCACCCGACTTCTTTGAGTCGTATGAGAAGTATGCCTGACAATACTTATCTGTTGAGCCACCGATAATCTTGATAGAGTTCTTATTCGCGCCAACAGTACCATCAGAGCCGAGACCGAAGAAGAGAGCCTCAAAGGTACCCTCCTTTGCCATAGATATCTCCTTGCCTACGGGCAGTGACAACATTGTAACGTCGTCGTTGATACCTACAGTGAAGTGATTCTTGGGGGTCTCCGATACAAGGTTCTCAAAGACTGCCAACATCTGTGCAGGTGTAGTATCCTTTGATGACAAGCCATAGCGACCACCGATAATCATAGGACGGTTCTCAACATCATAGAATACATCCTTAACATCGAGCAACAGAGGCTCGCCATTTGAGCCTGGCTCCTTGGTGCGATCGAGCACACATATACGCTTCACGCTCTTGGGAAGTACGTTGAAGAGGTACTTCGCAGAGAAGGGACGGTAGAGGTGAACGGTGATAACACCCACCTTCTTACCCTGCTTCTGCAAGTAGTCTACACACTCCTTGATGGTCTCTGTCACAGAGCCCATAGCGATTATGATATGCTCTGCATCCTCTGCACCGTAGTATGTAAAGGGCTTATACTCACGACCCGTGATAGTAGAGATCTTCTCCATACACTCTGCCACCATATCGGGCACAGCGTCATAGAACTTGTTTGATGCCTCACGTGTCTGGAAGTAGATATCGGGATTCTGGGCAGTACCACGTGTTACGGGACGCTCGGGGTTAAGACCGCGCATACGGAATGCCTTGAGTGCCTCGCGGTCAAACATTGCGCCGAGTGATGCCTCGTCGATAAGTTCAATCTTCTGAATCTCGTGCGATGTACGGAAGCCATCAAAGAAGTGAACGAAGGGTATACGCGACTTAAGTGCCACGATGTGAGCGACACCCGCGAGATCCATCACCTCCTGCACCGACGATGTTGCCAACATAGCAAAACCTGTCTGGCGCACTGCCATAACATCCTGATGATCGCCAAAGATTGAGAGCGACTGTGCTGCAAGAGCACGTGCCGACACGTGGAAGACACCTGGGAGCAACTCTCCAGCGATTTTATACATATTGGGAACCATCAACAGCAAGCCCTGCGATGCTGTGAAGGTTGAAGTAAGCGTACCGCTCTGTAATGATCCGTGTACAGCACCCGCTGCACCTGCCTCTGACTGCATCTCCACAACCTTGACTGTATCGCCAAAGATGTTCTTCTTGCCCTGTGCCGACCACTCGTCAACAAGCTCTGCCATAGTTGATGAGGGTGTAATGGGATAGATGGCTGCCACCTCCGAGAACATATACGCGATATGCGCTGCGGCGTAGTTACCATCACAGGTAATAAATCTCTTCTCTGCCATATTTTTCTCCTATTAAGTAATTATTTTCAACATATATCGTAGCTCCGCCCAACTGTGCCAAAACAGCACGAGAGCCACACCACAGATATTTTGACCCATTACGTCTACAACTATCGCTCCGCAATGTATATCAAAACCGCGGCAAAGGTACATATTTCGCTCGAATTTTCATAGCTTTTTTTCTGTTAACTTTTTAACACTAACATAAATAGCCGTTTAGGTTGAATGTGAGCGCGTTGCATTGTTCTGTTTTTCGCATAACACTACTTTGCAAGCAGCAAAAAGTGTGGCTGCCACCCTTTTGGCGACAGCCACACATCACACGTGTACCTATATCGGACTACCCGACAAAGATTACATATTCACAACAAGCGACACAGGCACTGCGCTACGAGTAACTGCCTGATTGTAGTACTCCATAAGCTCATCTATTGAGCCGTGCTCGCCCGCAATGCTCGGAGTATAGCTTGTACGACCTACGCCGCCCTCAATACCATTTGCATCCTTTGCATAGACAAAGAGGAATGCCTGGGCATCCCAGTTAGCAACGTGGAATGTATAAGGTGCAGACAGATTCACATCTACCCAATTGTCGTAATACCAGAGTACATTAGCATCAGTAAATGGCGAGGTCATAGTATCAGTGCGGTCACGCTCACCAAGTACAGCGAATACCTCCGAAGCACCATCAAAATTAGACGACTCGGCAACAACAATTGCACGACCTGCAGTAGCACTTGCATCACCAAAGACCTGACCATTCTCCTCATCACCAGAGTATACGCCTACAACACTAATCGAAGGTGTGATATAGCTTGCAGCAGCCGTTGTAACAAGGTTATCGAAGGTGTAGACCTTTGCAACCTTACCTGACGATGGACGCATAGTGAATATCGCACCCATCACCTCTGTCTGCGGTGGTATGTTCTGCACGGTGAAAGACTTTGCACCCTTGCTAAAATAGAGCGACTCCTCGAGTACAAGCTCATTGGTCACCACTGATGGGTTGTCCTTATACTTGATAAGCAGAAGCTGATACTGCTGCTCGAAGAGGCTGTTAATCTCGGCTATCTGCGCCGCCTCATTAAATGAGCCAGGGAAGGCAATAGACGGGAAGTAATATACATCGGGGTTTGTGGTCTCTACATTAAGCACAAAGCCATAGGCACCTACCTCGCTTGCTGTAAGCGTGAAGTCAGCAGCCTCCATAGGGGTATCACCAGAGGTAAAACGACCCACTGTAACATCAGATGTTACCCATACGTCAGAGCCTATAACCTCAACAGCTGCTACAAGGAATACAAACTCTGTGTTAGGTGCAAGATTAGAGTAGACAACACGCTGGTTACTTACCTTGATATACTCCTTAACGGCATCCTCAACGCTACCACCCTCCGAAACAAAGGTCTCAATCTTCGCAACGAGGTCGCTCTTAACAAGGTCATCGTCGGTGTACTTATACTCACCAAACGAGTCTGTATACTGCAAATACTCCATCTGGTCAATGACCATAAAGCTCCAACCGAGCTCACGATTTGACGGAGATACGATAAATGTAGCCTCGGTGTTCTCAATGGTTGTATCCACAACAAACGAGCAATCCGACTTCTTAATAGCATCTGTGCGGAATGCTGTGCGGCTAACCTTCGAAGTCAAAGCATAGCCATTATTTACGTCCACAGCAAACACCAGCAACGAGTATGCAGTATTTACATCCAAGCCATTTACAACAACATTGTTAACTGCACCCTTCACAACGTAGTCAGCAAAGTTAAGCTCCTCGCCCAATGCAGCAACGAGCGCAGCATCAGTATCATACTCCGACAAGCCGAGGCTCTTGCGCACAACAGCAACATAGTCGACATTATCGTCCGACGGTGTGATGCTATAATCAACAAACTGCTTGTCGGTGTCATTGATAGATACCTCAAATGTCACCTCCTTCGGGGTGTCGGGGGTAACCTCGTTATCGCAACCGACAGAAACAAACGCCGCTACAAAGAGCAACGACATTAACCAACTAAATTTTTTCATATTACAAACTGTTTTAATAATTTATTCTTTTACATCTATCACGCACATAGACGCGATGGTAATAATTGTACAAATATATGATATTTTGTGCAATATGCAAAATAAAATCGTCAATTTTAGCAGATAGCATCAATAAAAAGGTGTCGACTAGTCGCATAGTCGACACCCATAGAGCCACCCTACGTAGCAATAGAGCTAAAATGCTGCGATAAGCTCATCATTGGTGTAGGCATCTGCACCATAGCAGGTCTTAAGATAGGCGAGACCCGCCACGTAGTCCTCCTCGGTAAATGAGTCGGTAGCCTCCTTGGCAACGACAACATCATAGCCCAAGCAGAAGGCATCTGCCGAGGTGTGACGCACGCACATATGCGCGTGCAGACCCGTCATAACCACAGTCTGAACACCAAGCTCCTTGAGAAGGATGTCGAGGTCGGTCTGGAAGAAACCGCTATAACGACGCTTGGGCACAACATAGTCCTTATCCGAGAGGTTAAGCTCGGGGATTACATCTGCACCTGGAGTGCCAATGATGGCGTGGTCGCCCCAGATGGTCAACTCACGGTCAATACCTGCGCGGTGAGCATCGTTACAGAAGACAACAGGAACACCTGCCTCACGAGCTGCATCCAACAGACGTGCCGTTGCGGGAACAATAGCCTTGGCACGGTCACAGGTCAAAGCACCATAGACAAAGTCATTGAGCATATCAACAACAAGAATCGCGGGTTTGTTTAGCTTTTGCATAGTGTACTATATATTATATATGTATAGGTTTAATCGAAAACAGCTGCGCTATACCTACTTCGCTTCACTCTATTTGCACCGTATAATTAACTCAACGGACACAGCGTCAGAATTAATTAGGTAAAACTAATTCAAAGTTACGAATATATTTTAAAAAACACAATAGCAAAAGCTAAAATAGAGTAAATTGAGGCACTATTCGACCTTAAAAATATAGTCAACCAGCAATAATGGTAATTTATACTTCTATAAATCGAGATTTTATTTTCTTGCAATAGCAACTACTCGCCCTACGTCGCACCACATAAAGAGAGCAGCCCAGATGGAGTATGATTCTCATACACACATCTGGGCTGGTTATCACAAGGAGCGTTTAACTCCTACTGCTACTGGCTATGCACCAAAGTTATCGAACAAGATGTTCTCTGCGGGCACGCCGAGGCTATCGAGAAGGTTCACTACCGACTGTGCCATCATCGGAGGACCGCACATAAGGTAGATAATGCCCTCTGGCTCATCGTGCTCCTTAAGATATGTCTCATAGAGAACGTTGTGAACAAATCCAGGAACGTAGGGAACACCCGCCTTATCAGCCTCGGGGTCGGGACGATCCAACGCAAGGTGGAACTTGAAGTTGGGGAACTCCTTCTCAATCTGGTAGTAGTCATCGAGGTAGAACGCCTCCTTAAGTGAACGAGCACCATAGAAGAAGTTAACCTTACGACCTGTCTTAAGCGTCTTAAACAGGTGCATAATGTGTGAACGCATAGGTGCCATACCTGCACCACCACCGATAAATACCAACTCCTGATCATCAGCAAGGTTGTCGGGCAAGAAGAACTCACCAAACGGACCAGACATAATAATCTTGTCACCAGGCTTAAGCGAGTAGATATATGATGAACATACACCAGGATTAACATTCATAAAGCCACCCTTGGCACGGTCAAACGGAGGAGTTGCGATACGCACGTTAAGCTTGATGATATCGCCCTCGGCAGGATATGTAGCGCAAGAGTATGCACGTACCTGCGGCTCGGGGTTAACCATCTTAAGGTTGAATACACCCATCTTCTCCCAATCCTCGCGGTACTCGGGATCAACGTCGATATCCTTATAATCAACAGTGATTGCGGGGACATCAATCTGGATGTAACCACCAGAACGGAAGTTGAGGTGCTCGCCCTCGGGCAACTTAACGACAAACTCCTTGATGAAGGTAGCCACGTTGTGGTTAGAAACAACCTCGCACTCCCACTTCTTGATGCTCAATACAGATGCAGGAACAGCGATCTTAAGATCCTCCTTAACCTTCACCTGACAGCCAAGACGCCAGCCCTCATTGATCTGACGACGGTTGAAGAAACCACGCTCGGTAGGAAGAATCTCGCCACCACCTGCCAACACCTGGCACTTGCACTGACCACAAGCACCCTTACCACCACAAGCCGAAGGGAGGAAGATACCCTGCTCCGAGAGGGTGTTAAGGAGTGTAGAGCCTGACTCAACCTCCAAAACCTTGCTGCCATCGTTGATGTCGATCTTAACGGCACCAGACGACGTAAGCTTTGCCTTTGCAAAGAGTAGCAGTGCCACCAACAAGAGTGTTACTGCAAGAAAGGCAACAATTGCCCATAAAATAACTGTAAAATTCATATTCCTTACTCTTTTTAAAGGTTACAACTGAATACCAGAGAAGATCATAAATGCCATACCCATCAAACCAGTAATGATAAATGCGATACCTGGGCCCTTCATTGCTGCGGGGACGTGTGAGTACTCAATCTTCTCGCGGATAGCTGCCATCATAACGATAGCCAACCACCAACCAATACCAGAGCCAAGACCATAGACGATAGAGTCACCTACAGAGTTAATCTCGGTGCCCACCATCTGCTGCATAAAGAGCGAGCCACCCATAATGGCGCAGTTTACAGCGATAAGAGGCAAGAAGATACCAAGCTGGTTGTAAAGTGAAGGAGAGAACTTCTCGACAATCATCTCCACCAACTGCACAAATGCAGCAATAACGGCGATGAAGAGAATAAACGACAAGAAGCTCAAGTCGACACCTTCAACCAAGGCACCATCCTTAAGGACATACTGGTCGAGGAGGTAGTTCAAAGGCACTGTCATAACCTCTACGAAGGTAACAGCAGCACCCAAACCCAAAGCGGTCTTTACGCTCTTCGATACGGCAATGTATGAACACATACCGAAGAAGTATGCGAAGACCATATTTTCGATAAATACCGAATTAATAAACAAATTTAACATACGCTACCCTCCTATTTTTCCTGTAAATCCTTATTAATAGAACGATGAACCCAGATGATGCAACCGATGAT
>JAFXHE010000017.1 GCA_017536555.1 Alistipes sp. | reverse complement strand
GCAATTCTTTCTCTAATACCCACCATATACGGCTCCTTCTGCCGAAATTAACAATATGGTGAGGTAACACAAAAATGGTATATGTACCAACCACTTATCAAATTTCACCCTCATCCTGCCATTATTACGCAAGTTCTTTGTATCTTTGTAGCAACAAAGATAGTACAAATCATCTAAAACTATAACAAAATGAAAAAAGTTATCGCTTCGCCTTTGGCACCCAAGGCTGTGGGCCCCTACTCACAGGCTATCGCTCACGACAACACTCTCTACATTTCTGGTCAGCTGCCCATAGATGGCGCAACAGGCAAGATGGCAGAGGGCGTAGAGGCACAGACACGCCAGTCACTCGACAACCTCGGACACATCCTCAAGGAGGCAGGTTACTCGTATGACGACGTGGCAAAGACCACCGTACTGCTCGCAGACATCGCAGACTTCGGCGCAATGAACGCTGTATATGCCGAGTACTTCACAGGCGACAAGCCCGCACGTATCTGCTACCAGGTGGCAGCATTGCCTATGGGCGCACTCGTAGAGATCGACTGCATAGCAATAAAGTAAGCAGCGCACCTACACAGACGACAAAGCAAAGGGGCTATCCGCAGTGGATGGCCCCTTACTTATATGCTGATATACGGGTTACTTGCCGTTAAAGGCGTTCATAGTGCGGTCGGCACCTACCGACACAAACGACAGCACAGCATCGCCAAAGAGCTTTAGGCGGTCAGGCATAGCCTTGTTCTCGTCATCGGAGAAGTCGCCGAGGACATAGTCGACCTGGTGTCCGCGCGGGAAGTCGCCACCGACACCAAAGCGCAGGCGCGCATAGTTGTTGCCGCCAAGCAGCTCGGTGATACTCTTAAGACCGTTGTGACCACCCTCCGAGCCACTCTTACGCATACGGAACGTGCCAAAAGGCAGGGCTATGTCGTCGGAGATGACGAGCAGGTTCTCGCGCGGTATGCGCTCCTGCTCTAACCAATAGCGTACAGCCTTGCCCGAGAGGTTCATATAGGTTGACGGCTTAAGCAAAAAGATCGTGCGACCACGATGCTTGAGCGTAGCCATAGCACCATAACGTACCGTCGTAAAAGAGATATTGGATGCCTCCGCCAAGGCATCCAACACTCTGAAACCTATGTTGTGGCGGGTAGCGGTGTACTCGGCACCGATGTTGCCCAATCCTACAACAAGATACTTCATAACAGATTAGGTTATTATCGCCTACTACTGTGCAGCACGTGAAGCACGTGTTACGCGAACTGCGCAAATTGCAGTGGTTGCAGGAGTAACGAAGGTAAGGTTCTCACGCTGAACGTCGCCAACGAAGATAGTCTGACCAACCTGCAAGGGAGTAACGTCGATAACAATCTCATCGGGAATATACTCAACCAAGCCCTTAACGGTGAGCTTACGAGCTGCAAGCTGAAGCTTACCACCAATCTTAACACCCTCGGCATTACCAGTGAGGCGTACGGGAACGCTAACTGCAACGGGCTTGTTCTCCTGAACACGGTAGAAATCTACGTGAAGAACCTGCTCACGAACAGGGTGATACTGTACCTCGCGCATAACTGCCTTCTCGATCTTACCGTCGATGTTGAGCTCAACGATGTATGAGTTAGGAGTGTAGATAAGCTGGTTAAGCTCCTTGGCGTTGATAGTAAATGCTACCTCCTCGCCACCACCATAGATGATGCAGGGTACCTGACCCTCACGACGTGCTGCCTTTGCGAACTTCTTACCGAAATCCTTACGTGCAGTACCGTTAATCTGAATTGACTTCATAAATACTTAATAATTAATAGTTTAACTTCGATGCCACTCAATTGCGATAGTCACTCGCAACCCCATAGACATCTGCTTTGGTGTGCAAAGGTAGTAAAAAAAAGAGAATTAGCAATTTTTTTGCCTTTATTTTAGACTTATGCTGCGCGCTGACCTACTGACAATACGCAAGTTAGCGGCTACAGCTCGCGGCGGTTGATAAGGGCGTGGGTGATAGTAAGCTCGTCGACATACTCAAGCTCATCGCCGAAGCCGATGCCTCGCGCAATAGTTGACACCTTAACATCGGGGAACGCCTTGAGGCGATTGAGTAGGTAGAAGAGCGTGGTCTCGCCCTCGACAGAGGTAGATATAGCCATTATGACCTCCTTTATCTCGCCCGTGAGCAGCTTGTCGCACAGCAGGTCTATCTTAAGGTCGGAGGGCCCAATGCCCTGCATAGGCGATATCACGCCACCCAGCACGTGATACATACCACGGTACTGCGCCGTATTCTCTATCGACATAAGGTCGGCAACCTGCTCAACAACGCATATCGTTGAGCGATCACGACGTGGGTCGCTACATATCGGGCATAGATCCTCGTCGGAGAGGTTGTTGCAGCTACGACAGCTACGTATGTCGTGTCTGAAGCGCGAGATGCTCTCGGTCATAGAGTCTACCGTAGCGGTATCCATCTTCAGAATATGCATAGCCAGACGCAACGCGGTGCGACGCCCAATGCCAGGTAGTCGCTGCAGCTCGTTAGTGACATTATCGAGTAACTTCGACATAGCTGTAACTAAATACGCTCGATGGCGGTTGTACGTATCCACCCCTTCTCGCCGTCGGCAAACTCTATCTCCGACCACTCGCCGTGCTCGCGCACAACATCCACGGTGACACCCTGTGAGGGCTGGCGTACAATCTTTGAAGAGCTATCGGGCGACGCGTGTACGGGGGTTGTGTCATTACACATTACCACAGCACGCTCATCGTTGAGATAGGCTGCACGCTGCGACAGTGCAAGAATTGTCGTAATAACAAAGACAACAGCGGTGACAATGGCGACAAAGAACGCCACCTTGCGTAGCACTACGCGGCTCGACAGCAGATAGAGTAGCACGAGTAACAATGTTACCACCAACACTACTACGGATATCACCGCCCAACTATTCGACGACATAGTGTCGCGCAGGGCATACCACGCTCGTGCAAGCAGAGCCTGGGGCACAGCCTCCGTGTCGTTGGTATGGTCACGTGCAAGGTCAAGGTTATAGCGCGCATCCTTCATAGAGGGCTCTAAACGCAGGGCGCGGTAGTAGTTTATAATAGCCTTGCCAAGCTCGCCCGCAGCAAAGGGTCGATTTGTTCCGCTAATGTTGTGTTGACCTCGCTTAAAATAGGCATCACCAAGGTTATAGTATACGTCAGCCGAGCCATAGCCGAGTGCCACAACCTGCTCAAAGCACTCCACAGCACGGTCATACTCCTTATCTGTGTAGGCCTTGACACCCTGCTGCCACACGCTCTCGGCTGTTGTCTTGCTATCGGCAGCTGTAACAGTCTGCGTTGATAGCAGTACTGCAGCAAGCATCACTATATAGAGCGATATATTATATATGTATGTTCTAATCATAACGACTATCGTTTTACTATCGACTCAATCTTTGATATCACCTCAACAGCATCGGCATACACCTCGCCCATATCGCCATCTGTAGATGGAGCATACTGTGCCTCGTCAGCACGCGATATTATCTGGCAGAACTGCTCGGCATCGGCTGCCGACACCTGACGGCGGTACAGCTCCTCGCGTATAGTCTCCTTCGTAAGGTTAGATACAGGGATATTAAACTTATCGCTTATATATCCCCACATAGCCTTAAGCAGCTCGTCGTAGAAGTGGTGTCGCTGACCCTCCTGCATATATCGCTGCGCCATACGTAGACGCTGCACGGCAACCTTGTCGGCGTGCTTCATACGCTGCGCCACGACATTACGATTTTCACGTATGCGCTTGCGCATAATGGCATATATAGTGATAAAGGCGGCAAGCACAACCACAACGATAAGCCAATAAATAGGCGAAAGTACAAACACCGAAGCGGCACGCTGCGGAAGATTACCCGTATGAATAAAGCGTATATCACGATCTAACTGCTTCATACGACCTCCATAGTCGGCATAGCCACCCACGATGGCCGCCTCCTGCTTACTTGAGCCATCATCGGCAACGCTCATCATAAAACGCTCCGTAGAGAGGGTCTTATACTCGCCCGTCGCGGTATCAAAGTAGGTAAAGCTAATCGGCTCGATAACAAACTCGCCCGCCGAGCGTGCTACAAAGGGATATGTATATGTTATGCTACCCGACGTACCAGACGCTGTGACCTTGACATTATCCACCACCTTGGTATCATAGACCTCGAAGGACTCGGGCATAGCTATCTTGGGTGTTGTAATAAACTTAAGGTTACCGCTGCCAGATATTGTTATCTCTATCGACTCGGCAGTATTTGCCATAATAGAACTCTCGGGCATCTTACTTTGCATAGTAAAGCTACCAACAGCTCCACCAAACGATGCGGGGGCACCTGCGGGGAACTCCTTGACGTTGATAGTGATGGCTGGGGTACGTGCCTCACGTGTGACGTGGTATATCTGTCGACCACCGAAGATGGGGTCGAATGCACGGTTATCCTGCACCACAACCTGCGCCACAGCCTCAACCATTGCTGGCTCGATGGTAATACGGCCACTACGCTGCGGCGACAGCAGATACTCTGCTATCTTATACGTCTCGTAGACACGACCGTTATACTCCTCGCGCTGCGGAGCGTTATCAAATGTCACCTCCTGCGACCAGAAATCATCAAAAGATGGCACCTCAACACTCTCAAGATGCTCGATGTTGACACGCGTATACAACACCAATGATGCACGTATCGACTCGCCCTTGTATACGTCGGTATTAGAGAGCTTAAAGCGCAACAAGATATCATCCTTGGCAATACGGCTCTCGGGAGTACGCTGCTGCGACGGCACGGAGTGTTGTTGCTGTGTCTGTGCATCGCTCTCGGCTATAACCTCCACAGGGAAGGGCTTTGTCGAGTAGCTCTTGCCATCGACCTTTACCGAGGCAGCACCAATGGTGAATGTGCCGCTCGCTGTAGGCAGCAGAACATACGTATAGGTACACGTATAGCTCGACGACTGACGTCCATTTACCCACTGCACCGAGTGTCCCGTCGACAGGCTCGGGCCTGCAAGCACATCGAAACCCTCAAATGTGGGCGCCTTAAATGAGTCGCTGTCAGGCTCATTGTTTACGCAGAACTCCACGCGAAAGGGTCGATCCATAGCCGTAAGTGCGGGAGCCTCGGCTGTAAATGACACCTGCGCCCACGCAGCAACGCTCATATTGAGCGCAACAAGCAGCAGAGCTATTTTCAGAAAAACGTTTTTCATCAAAAAATCGTTATTGGTTCGCCAGTATATACAACGTACTGGCACATACTTTTATTATCGACACGACGACCATTTTGCCGTGCGATAGCTTCACGCGCATAGGCGTCATAAGCATCGAAAACGGATGGTTCACATCCGTTTCGACAGCTTACACTATTATTGTCACTTCACGGCTGCGGGCTACCAAAGGATGGTAGCCCCGCCGAAAAGCAATCATCAGACAACTCTTATGACCTATTAGTGAGCGAAGTCAGCGAAGAAGTCATTACCCTTATCATCGACGATGATAAATGCAGGGAAGTTCTCAACATAAATCTTACGCACAGCCTCCATACCGAGCTCCTCGAAGTCGACAACCTCTACCGACTTAATAGAGTTCTTTGCAAGGATAGCTGCAGGGCCGCCAATAGAGCCAAGATAGAAGCCGCCATTGTTCTTACAAGCGTCTGTAACCTGCTGTGAGCGGTTACCCTTTGCCACCATAACCATAGAGCCACCAGCCTTCTGGAAGAGGTCTACGTATGAGTCCATACGACCAGCTGTGGTAGGGCCAAACGAGCCTGAAGGCATACCTGCAGGAGTCTTGGCAGGGCCTGCATAGTATACAGGGTGGTTCTTGAAGTAGTCGGGCATAGGCTTACCCTCATCGAGCATCTGCTTAATGCGTGCGTGAGCGATATCACGAGCAACAACCAACGTACCCTTAAGGTTAAGACGTGTCTTAATAGGATACTTCGACAAAGTTTCACGCACCTTATCCATACCCTCATCAAGGTCGATGTCTACTGCGGGCGACATTGCGGGAGCCTGTGCGGGAAGGAAGCGTGCAGGGTTCTTCTCAAGCTGCTCAAGGAAGATACCATCGGGGGTAATCTTCGCCTTGATGTTACGGTCAGCAGAGCAGCTTACACCGATAGCAACGGGGCAAGAGGCAGCGTGACGAGGTGCGCGGATGACACGTACATCGTGGATGTAGTACTTACCACCAAACTATGCACCAAGACCTATCTCCTGGCATATCTTCTCAACCTTTGCCTCCCACTCGAGATCACGGAAGCAACGACCACCCTCATTACCCGATGTAGGCAGCTCGTCGAGGTAGCCAGCAGATGCCTTCTTAACTGTTGACAAGCACATCTCTGCCGATGTACCACCAATACATATAGCGAGGTGGTAGGGAGGACAAGCCGACGTACCGAGGTCGAGGATATGCTCCTTAATGAACTTGGTGAGCGACTCCTCGTTGAGCAACGCCTTGGTCTGCTGATAGAGGAAGGTCTTATTTGCCGAGCCACCACCCTTGGTGATGAACAAGAAGTCATACTCCATACCTGGGTGACCAGCGTAGATATCAATCTGTGCGGGGAGGTTTGTAGCCGAGTTCTTCTCCTCTGTCATTGTGAAGGGCACAACCTGTGAGTAGCGCAAATTACGCTCCTTATATGTCTCGTATACACCGCGTGAGATGCACTCTGCGTCGTTAGTACCTGTGTATACATCCTCGCCCTTATGACCAATGCAGATAGCAGTACCTGTATCCTGACACGTGGGCAACTCGCCCTCGGCAGCAACACACTGGTTCATAAGCATTGTGTAAGCCACAAACTTATCGTTGTCGGTAGCCTCGGGATCCTCAAGGATATTTGCCAACTTCTGAAGGTGTGAGGCACGCAAATAGAACGACACATCGCTATATGCCTCCTTTGCCAACAACTCAAGACCCTTGGGGTCGACCTTCAAAATCTTGCGACCATCGCACTCTACAACCTTAACATAGTCCTTTGTCAAAAGGCGATACTCCGTCTTATCCTGCTGGATAGGAAACGGCTCCTGATAGATGAAATCAGCCATAGTTTTACTCTTTTATGTTTAGTTTTTATTGTTTAGACTATAAATTCTGCACAAAGTCAATAATGCCGAAGATGAATACTATCGACACCAACACGGGACATACGTAGCGAAGCAAGAAACGAATAACGGGGTATGTAGCCTTATCTATACCACCCTCGGCAGTAAGCTCCGCCTTCATATCCTCCTTCTTCCACAACCAACCTACAAATACCGAGGTAAGGATGCCCAATAGCGGCAACATAACAATAGCCGTAAAGTTATCAAGCAGCGCAAAGAAGTTCATACCGAGCAGCTTGATATCGCTCCAGTCACCCAACGACAACGATGCCACAGTAGAGAGCATAAGAGCACCAATAGTAACAATCCACGCACCCTTATTACGCGACATACCGCGCTTCTCAACGAAGTATGAGGTAACAGCCTCGTGCATAGATATTGTCGACGAGAGTGCTGCAAGACCCAGTAGCAGGAAGAAGAGGGCTGCCCAGATATTACCTGCGGGCATTGCCGCAAAGACCTTGGGCATAGCCACAAACGCGAGCTGCATACCGCTCTCGTTCTCAACACCTGCCGAGAAGATGATAATGGCGGCTGTAAGTGCCACCACTGTATCGAGCGACACTACGCTGATAGCCGTGCCCGCAAGCTTGGTGCCATCCTTAAAGTATGAGCCATAGATAAGCATCGCACCCATACCGACTGAGAGGGTGAAGAATGCCTGACCCATAGCGTCAAGGAAGGTCTTACCCGTAACCTTTGAGAAGTCGGGGGTAAAGACATTAGCCAACGCCTCACGACCCTCGGGCAGCCACAACGAGTAGACAGCCAAGATGACAAGGATAACAAACAGCAGCGGCATCATAATCTTCGACGCCTTCTCAATACCGCCCTGCACACCACCAATGATGATAAAGTGGTTGGCGATGATAAAGAGGTAGGTAAATATCAGCGGCTTCCACGTAGCCGTGGTAAAGTCCGTAAAGAACTGACCAAAGTTACCACCAATGCTATTTGTAGCCGAGGCTATAGTATAGTTCAGCGTCCAGCCCGAGATTACAAAGTAGTAACCCATAATTAGGAACACCGACACAAGACCTAAAGCACCGAGCCAGCCCCAGCCACGACGTATCTTCGAGAAGGCATCTATGGGGTTACACTTTGAGTTATGACCCACCGAGAACTCGGCGATGAGCAGTGGTAATCCCAAAAAGAGGATGCAGCCCAAATAGATGAGAATAAATGCACCTCCACCATTCTCGGAGGTGATGTATGGGAAACGCCATATATTGCCCAGACCTATTGCCGAGCCTGCTGCAGCGAGAATAGCGGCAATCTTACCGCCAAAGCCACCACGTTTTGTCTTCTCTTGTGCCATTATTATCCTATTAGTGTTACTGATACTTTGTCAATCTTACCTCCGAGCGGGGGCGCAATCTTTGTCACGGTGCACTCCACCTCAACAATCTGTGCAAATGCCTCCCTTATAGCGGCAATGATGTTGCTTGCTGCCGCCTCAATGGTGCGTTGCGTGCGTTGCATCGTGCGCTCGACAATCTCATAGACAGTGAGATAGTTTACAGCCTGTGTGACATCGTCCGTTTGAGGTAGATCGCCCAACGGAGTACGTATCACAATATCAACACGAAAGCGATTACCCACCTGCTGTTCAAGGTCGTAGCAACCGTGATAGGCGCGCAAGAATATGCCATCAAGGCGTATGGTATATATCGGGTTCACAGCGTTACTCAACAGTGATAAGGTAATAATTCTTCTTACCGCGCTGCACCAAGATATACTTGCCTGCAATAAGATCGCTCTCCGTGATTATGCGCATAGGGTCAACAACCTTCTCCTTGTTGAGCTGCACACCACCGCCCTGCACCATCTTACGGCACTCACCCTTTGAGGGGAATACCTTGCACACCTCAGAGACGAAATCTATAAACGTCTTGCCGAGGTCGACACGCGACATTGTGAATTGAGGCACACCCTCAAATACCTGAAGGAGAGTCTGCTCGTCGAGTGAGCGCAACGTCTCGGATGTAGCATTACCGAAGAGTATGTTTGATGCCTCCTTTGCCTTTGCAAGCTCCTCTGCCGAGTGTATCATCGTTGTAAGCTCCTCTGCCAAACGTCTCTGCAATACGCGCAAATGTGGTGCCTCGTCGTGCTCACGAATAAGCGACTCGATAGTCTCGCGGTCAAGCAGCGTGAAGATTTTTATATAACGCTTTGCATCGTCATCGCTGACATTGAGCCAGAACTGATAGAACTTATAGGGCGATGTGTAGCGTGCATCGAGCCACACGTTACCACTCTCCGTCTTGCCGAACTTTGTACCATCAGCCTTTGTGATAAGCGGACAAGTGATAGCAAATGCCTCTGCCTCGCTGCCGAGCTTACGACGGATAAGCTCCGTACCTGTTGTGATATTACCCCACTGGTCTGCGCCACCGAGCTGCACCTTACAGTTGTACTGCTGATAGAGGTGCAAGAAGTCATAGCCCTGCAACAGCTGGTAGGTAAACTCCGTGAACGACATACCGTCGCCCTCGCCATTGAAACGCTTCTTCACAGAGTCCTTCGCCATCATATAGTTTACGGTGATGCACTTACCGATATCGCGTGCAAAGTCGAGGAACGAGAACTCCTTCATCCAGTCGTAGTTGTTAACAAGCAGCGCGTGATTCTCGGCATCAGAGTCAAAGTCGATAAGCTTTGCCAACTGGTTCTTAATAGCCTCCTGGTTGTGGCGCAATGTCGCCTCATCGAGGAGGTTACGCTCCTGTGACTTACCCGATGGATCGCCAATCATACCTGTTGCACCTCCAATAAGTGCTATTGGGCGGTGTCCACACATCTGAAAGTGCTTCAAAATCATCACACCCACGAGGTGACCGATATGTAGCGAGTCGGCAGTAGGATCAATACCCAAATATGCCGTTGTCATCTCCTTCTGTAACTGCTCCTTGGCACCAGGCATAATTGTATGAATCATACCACGCCACTCGAGCTCCTGAACAAAATCCTTAATCATCTTATTGTGTTTTAATAAATTACCAACTTATATCGTGCGTCTATTTTAGCTAACGCCTAAATTTTTACTCTTACCAAATAACCGCGCTATAAACACAATGTGGCTACTCCACATCTAACTCCAAGCGCGATATCATATCCGTCAGCTTGTCGTTCTTCTTTACCAAATGGCTCAACCTATCCTCAATCTTTATCGGGCGAGAGGCGCGTATACGCTCATCGACAACGACCTTCAGCTCGACATAGCCACTTACCGACGCAAGCTCTGCTATGCGCTGCGTAATCTCCGTTTGTGAGCGCATTATATCCTCACCCTGATCTGCCGAGGGCACACGCAGCGTAATGGTATTTCCCTCAACGCGCATCTTCTCAAATACCGAGATATGGCGCGGACGATGGTGTTTCACCTCCTCTACCCACCTATCGCGTATAGCCTCAATCTTTGTCTCTGTGTCGGGGTCTACCACAAGCTCTGTTGTCGTGGCAGTCGTAGACTCCTCGTCCGAGCTCTTTTGCGTGGTGTCAAGCAGCGCGTTGAGCGATATGCTCATAGGTGTCTGTGTCGGCTTAACCGTAGCCACACGTCGCGGACGTGGTGTTGCCGACTCCTCTGCCACAGGTGCAGATGTTGGAGCTTGAGCAGACGCCGCCACGGGTGCTGGAGCAGGAGCCGACTCTATTGCGGGAGCTGCTGGCGTTGATGTAGCCGCCGAAGCAGAGACAGGCGTTGTAGCAGGCTTTGCAGGCTGCGAGGCTACCAACTCGGGCAGGGCAACATCCACCGAGAGGGTTAGGGTCGCGGTGTCGCTATTTTTTTTTTGACCGAGACCCGCAATCTTCATAAGTCCCAGTTCCACAAGCAGTCGTTGATTTGACGATTGGCGTATCTTGCCGTCAGCCTCTGTGAGCAGAGCTATCGCGTTGAAGAGTAGACTCTCATCGCAACGTGTCGCCTGCTGTTTATATCGCTCAATAAGCGTTCCCGTAAACTCAACGAGGGATATTGCAGGGCCCTTTGCCATAAGCAGGTCGCGCATATGTGCATTAAGTCCCGCAATAAATGTCTGGGGCGAGAAGCCGCGCGACAACACATTATCGAAGGTCATCAGCGCATCGACATAACGTCCCTCAATCAACATATCTGTTACGGTGAAGTATGTATCATAGTCGAGGACGTTGAGCGTAGCTGCCACATCCTTATAGTTTAGCGTTGAGCCGCAAAACGACACCGCCTTATCAAACATCGACAACGCATCACGCATTCCACCATCAGCCTTATGTGCAATAAGGTTGAGTGCCTCGTCATCCGCCGTCACGCCCTCCTGCGATGCTATATAGCGCAGATACTCCACACCATCCTCAACCTTAATGCGGTTGAAGTCATAAATCTGACAACGCGACAAGATTGTGGGGATAATCTTATGCTTCTCGGTGGTCGCAAGGATAAATATCGCGTGATGCGGAGGCTCCTCAAGGGTCTTGAGGAAGGCATTGAAGGCATTTGCCGACAACATATGCACCTCGTCGATTACAAATACTGAATAGCGACCCTGCTGCGGAATTATACGCACCTGCTCAATAAGGTTGCGGATATCATCCACAGAGTTGTTAGAGGCGGCATCCAACTCGTGAACATTAAGCGAGCGGCTCTCGTTGAACGAGCGACACGACTCACACTCGTTGCATGCCTCGCCACCCTGCGGGTTAAGGCAGTTGATAGCCTTGGCGAAGATACGTGCACAGGTTGTCTTACCCACACCGCGTGGGCCACAGAAGAGGTAGGCGTGAGCCAACTGACCTCGCTCGATAGCATTCTTAAGGGTGGATGTTATATGACGTTGACCAACAACCGAGGCGAAGGTTGCTGGACGATACTTACGTGCTGATACTACAAAATTCTCCATAACTCGACAAAGGTATAAAATTTTTCCCACATGTACACGCACACGCGCGATTTTTTGCACTTCGTCACACATAATAGATAATTTTTCTATCTTTGTGCCACCAACACACTAAAGCAAAGCATAGAGGATGAGATACATCGAAAGGATTATACTTGCAATCGTAGCGCTGTTGACAATAACTGCTGTCACAGCCCAGGGCGAGGGCTTCAACCTTATCGTCGTTGGCGACCCGCAACCACAGACCGAGGAGCAGATTATGCGCCTTGAAAATGAGATTGTGCCACAGATAAAAGTCATTGTAGATGAGTATGTTGCGAGTGGCTACCCCACTGCTATACTACTCACAGGTGACGTGGTATGGGACACTATGGAGTTTCTGCCGCGCGTAAAGGGTATTTTCGAGGAGTTGGGTGTACCCGTATATGCCGTTATCGGCAACCACGACCACGACAGAGAGGTGACGTATAACGAGTCGCTTGCAGAAAGCCACTACATTGCTACATTCGGTTCAAAAAACTACTCGCTAAAGCTGGGCAACACCCACTTCTTTGCCCTCGACAACATCAGTTTCAATAGCTACGACGACTACTCTATAAATGTTGATAAAGAACAACTGAGGTGGTTAAAAAAAGAGATTAAGGCAACGCCTCGCACAAGCCGCATAGCTATTATGATGCACGCACCTGCCACAGACTTCCGCACAGGCGAACTTATGCGCTACGCACGTCGCATAACACGTCTTGCTGCGCGCCGTGAGCTACACTTTATAACAGGACATCGCCACCGCCACGCCACGGCAGACATTACAAGCAGTATCATCGAGCACAGTGTCGCACAAGTGAATGGTAATCTGTGGTTTGCGCCAATATGTGCCGACGGCACTCCGCAGGGGGTATTCTGCATTGAGGAGCGCGACAACGAGTGGCAATGGCACCACCGCACACTTCAAAACGACACCCCACAGACCATCGTGGCATATCCCGCGGGCAGTGTCAACGAGTATGAAAATTCTGTTGTTATAAAGGTTATTGACTGGGACTCCAAGTGGAGCATAAAATGGTCAGAAAATGGTATCACAAAGGGGGATATGGAGCAGATAGAAATTATCGACCCTGACTATATACAATATGTAGAGCAAGAGGCTGATTACAACGATGTTATAATGGAACGTTTGCGTCGTTCTGCGCGTCCTGCAAATCACTATTTCCGCTGTCGTCCCACATCTCAAAATAGCCATATTACAATAACTGCAACAGACCGTTTCGGACGCTGCCATACAGTAGTGGTAGAGTAAGTCTACGCGCTACAACGCATCAACATCAACATTCAGCACCACACTCCTAAAACGTCTCTCCGAGGTCATACTCTCCATAACTTCTCGTAGCATCTTACGCGCAAGCGACATAGATGCACCCGCCTCAACCTTGAGGAGTATCTCTGAGCGATGCTCACCACGTAACATACCCACAGCCGCCGAGGCTGGGCCCATAACACGATGTGCAAACTTCTTGCGTAGCAACTGTGCCATATAGTGCGATGCCGCGTGCAATAGTTCATAGTCACTACAACGCAAAAGTAGACGCACAAGGCGCGAGTATGGCGGATATCCAAACTGCTCACGCTCACGTAGTTCCGCAAGTGCCATAGCGTGATAGTCACCTGCTGACACCTGACGTATAACAGGGTGTGTGGGTTGCGATGTCTGCACCACAACACGACCACGATTATTACGTCTGCCAGCACGTCCTGCCACCTGCATCATAAGCTGAAAAGCACGCTCCGAAGCACGGAAATCGGGAGCCGAAAGCAGGTTATCTGCATTGAGAATACCAACAGTGGTGACACCACCAAAATCAAAGCCCTTGGTGATAATCTGCGTACCGACAAGAATATCTGTCGCGCCCTCTTCAAAGCGGGTTACAATCTGTCTAAAAGCGCGTTCTGATGACGCTGTGTCGCTATCAAGGCGTGCCACACGCGCATCGGGATAGAGCCTCTGTATCTCCTCCTCAACCTTCTCCGTGCCGAAGCCCATAGTGGCAAAATCCTGAATATTACAAACCGGGCAGACCTTGGGACGCTCGACAGTAAAACCGCAGTAGTGACACTGCATCGTGGCAGAGGTTTTATGTTGTGTCAGGGTGACGTTGCAATGTGGACAACGTGGCGTATAGCCGCACGTACGGCATTGAATATAAGGGGCATAACCACGACGGTTCTGAAAGAGCATAACCTGCTCCTTTGCCTCCAGTGAGTCTGTTACATAGTGCAGCAAGTCGAGGTTAAAGTGGCTTCTGCGCTCACCGCGCTTAACAGCACGCAGCGTGTCGGACACAACAACTTCGGGCAGCTCACCCTCGCCCCAACGCTCCTTAAGCTCGACATAGGCATACCTGCCTGCCAGAGCCTTTGTATAGCTCTCCAACGATGGTGTGGCACTGCCGAGCACCACGCCAGCACCAAATATTCGCGCCATAACAACAGCGCAGTCACGGGCATTATATCTCGGTTGCACGTCGCTCTGCTTATAGCTCGGGTCGTGCTCCTCGTCGACGATGACAAGACCGAGGTTGTTGAGCGGCAGGAACAGTGCCGAGCGCACACCCACAACAAGCTCTCCACCCGATGCCGCAGCAAGGCGCAGATAGGTCTGACCACGACGCGTGGGTGTAAGGTGTGAATGATAGGTAGTTGTGCGACCCTCGAAGATACGCTCTAAACGCTCTACCAGCTGTGATGTTACAACAATCTCGGGCACCAACATAAGCACATCGCGTCCCGATGACAACACATCGGCGATAAGATGTACATATATCTCTGTCTTTCCCGAGCCCGTAACACCGTGCAGCAGAGCTACGCGACCATCGTTATGCGCACTTCTCACAGACTCTAACGCCACGTCCTGCGCCTCGGAGAGCGTAGGCAACAGAAACTCCTGCGCGGCATCGCGCAACGTGCGCTCACGCTCGCGCACCACGCACTCTATAAGCCCCTTTGAGCGCAGATCGGCAATATGGCGATAGTCGGCATCAACAAGTCGTCGCGGCACAAAGCCATCGTCAGCACCTCGCTCAACAGCAAGTGCTGCAATACGATCCATAGTATCGGTACGACGAGGCGCGCGACGCGAATGTTTTGCCACGTACTCTGCCAATGCCTCCTCGCTACGGAGGTCACTACAGAGAGCAATATATGTCTCAACGGGTGGTGTTATACTCTTCTCGTCAAGGTCAGCAAGGGTCGTTGCCGAGGGCTTGGCAAGAGATGGAAGTGCCATACGCATAACCTCACCGAGACTACACATATAGTAGTCAGCAATCCACTCCCACAGTTGTTGTATAGGTGGGGTGAGTAGCGGCACGGAGTAGAGCCTACGTAAGATTGGTTTAATGCGCGGATAGTCGGGACGCTGGTCACAGAGAGACCAGACTATACCAGTATAAAAACGACTGTTGCCAAACTGTACGACTACGGCATCGCCCACCCTGACATCCAGCCCCTCCTCCACCGAGAAGGTATATGGCGGCTGCGCCAACGGGAGAACCACCTGTGCGTATAGCATGGCAACAGTATTTTAAGCCCTTGAGGGTGCCTATCAGACCTTGTTCAGAGCATCAAAGCCCTGACCGTAAACGCCCATAACAGAGCCTACGGTGATAAATGCCGTGGGATCCTCCTCCTTTACGAGCTTGAGAATCTGCGCAGTATCACGCTTGCGGCATACGACCATCACAGCCTTTGACTGCTGCTTTGAGTACCAGCCCTGCGCGTCGATGAGGGTTGCTCCACGATGTGCCTTGGTAAGAATCACATCTGCCATACTCTCATAGTTCTTACAGAAGATCATAATCTGGTTAGACTGCTGGTTACCAGACTGCACAAGGTCAACAGTATATCCGATAACAGCAATCATTATAAAACCGTAGACCATACGGGCAAATGCCAGTGACGACAACGGCTCAATTACTGTGTCGACACCATTTACAGTGATTGTTGTGGTGAGGAACAGTGATGAAATAAGGATACCGCAATCTGTACCAAGCAACACCTTGCCATAGCTTACGGTGCGGAACTTATTGATAATCATCGCCACGATATCTGTACCACCTGTTGAGCCACCCTGCATAAATGACACTGCAATACCAAGACCGCACGATGCTGCACCGATAACGACAAGCAACAGGTCGCCTGCAGCAACCTCCGAGAACATCTTAATCATAATGCCCTGCGGGAATATGTCCGACTCCACAATGTTGAACATCAGCGACATCGTAAAGATACAGTATAGCGTTTTGATACCAAACTTCCAGCCTACAATCATAACACCCAAAATGAGCAAGACGACATTGATGATAAATACCAATGTACCAATTGTAAGGAATGATGCGATGCTTGCAGGGAGGACAGCATTGATGATTGTAGCCAAACCTGCTGCGCCACCACCCATACCACCTGCAGGAAGAACGCACTGCAACCAGCCAAAGGCATAGCAGAACATACCAAAGGTCATCAAGAGATACTCTTTGAAACCGATAAGAATATCACGAGAAGTGATCTTCATAGCCATAACTAATTCGAGTTAATAGTAAACCAAAATTAAATTTTAACATTTCAATTTGCAGACTCTGCTCCAGAGGGGATGACATCGTCCGAAACTCGGGGCAAATGTACAAACATTTCTCCCGAAATGTACAACTTTTTCGATTTATTTTATGCTCCACGCCACAAATCGCACCAAAAGTCGAGATGTGACGTGGTAGCAGTATCGTTTAGAGGTCGTAGTATAGGGTCTTATCTGCGCCCATTATGAACTTCAAAGTACCACCCTTGATGATATCCTTATGCTCGATATAGGGTTTACGCCACTCCGCACCATTAAGCTCTACACGCTGCACATAGCGAGCCTCGTCGCTATAACCCTCACGCTCGATACGGAAGATACCACCCTCAACATCAATCTCTGCACCATCAACCATAGGTACACCCAGCACATAGCGTGCCGCAGCAGGCTCAACGGGGTAGAAGCCGAGGGTTGTCATAACATACCACGCAGACATCTGACCGACATCCTCATTACCCGACAAACCATCAGGCTCCGTAGAGTACATAGTCTCCATAACCTCATAGAGGCGGTCAGCACCCTTCCACGGCTCACCAAGCATAGTGTAGAAGTAGATGATATGGTGGCTCGGCTCGTTGCCGTGTACATACTGCCCAATAAGACCAGAGATATCGGGCGTTACATCCTCGCCCTCCATCTTTGTATCGGCAGCAAAGAGACCATCAAGACGCTCCAAAGTCTGCTCACGACCACCAAAGCACTCCACCAACCTATCGAGGTCGTGTGGAACGAGCCAGGTATACTGCCAAGCATTACCCTCACAATACTCATTAGCAATACGCGATGCGTTATGCGGATTAAAATCCTCGCGCCACTCACCCTTTGATGACTTACCGCGCACAAAGCCCGTCGACGCGTCGAAGTAGTTGAGCCAAGAGTGGCTACGCTGCTCGAGGTACACTGCATCCTCGCTCTTGCCCAACATCTCGGCAACCTCCAAAGCAGCAGCATCGGCAATAGCAAACTCCATATCGTGGGCTATAGACTCTGCTACAAGGTCATTAGGCATATAGCCATACTCCTTGCGCTGCTTACCACCACGCATATCGTGCATATATGAGAGCTTAAGAGCCTCCCACGCACGCTCGGCATCTATGCCCTCGATACCCTTAACAACAGCATCAGAGACAACGATAATGCCAGGTGAGCCCACCATACAGCCATTATCCCAGCCCCACAAGTGCCAGATAGGCAGGAAGTGCTGCTCGTCGCAGATGTTTATCATAGTGTTGATAACATCGTCCATACGCTCGGGATGAGTGATTGTCATCAACGGTAGCTTGGCACGATAGGTATCCCACAACGAGAAGGTTGTGTAGGTGTCGTGACCAGGGTTGGAGTGTATCTCGTTGTCGGCACCACGATATGTGCCATCTACATCCGAGAAGAGTGACGGCGCGATGTACATATGGTACATAGCTGTATAGAATATCTCCTGCTGCTCGGCAGTAGCTCCCTCAATACGAATCTTACCTATCTCGTTGTTCCACTTGGCACGTGCCTCCTTGCGAACAGTATCGAAGTCGGCAGCGGCAACCTCCTTGTCGAAGTTAAGGCGTGCACCATCCAAACTTGTAGACGACAGAGCGACCTTTACACCAATGCACTCACCAGCCTCGGTATCAAAGTTTATGCGGTAGTACCAATTATCTTCGCCAATAGGCTCAAAAGAGGCAAAGGGCTTCGAGAACTCGATAACGAAGTATACCTTCTGGTTGTTCGCCCAGCCGTAGCTATGGCGATGACCCTCAACGCGGATATCGCTGACAGCCTCGGCAAAGAGGCTCTCTGGGCGATCCCAGCACCCACCGTGCACCAAGTCGAGGATGATAGCGGCATTGTCGCCCTCGGGGAAGGTGTAGCGATGCAAGCCCCCACGCTCCGTAGCCGTCATCTCGGCAAGGATATTGTAGCGTGTAAGAGGCACAGAGTAGTAGCCAGGCTCGACAATCTCCTGTGAACGGTCAGCCTCTGACCAGAAGCCCGTAGAGTAGTCGCCAAGTCTGCCTCGACCATAGGTCACCTCGCCCATAACAGGCATAAGCGTAACATCGAACAGATCGCCACAGCCCGTACCCGAGAGGTGTGTGTGCGAGAAACCGATAACGCTATTCTCCGACTCGTGGTAGCCCGAGCACCAATCCCACTCCTGCGTGATGCTGGTAGGGCCAACCTGCGTCATACCAAAGGGCACATTTGCTCCAACAAAGACGTGTCCGTGACCGCCAGAGCCAATCTTGGGGTCGACCATCGAGGCGTAGTCAACCTCGGCGGGGGTTGTTACACAGCCTACAACAGCAATCAAGGATGCAACAACGCTAACTAACTTAATCTTTTTCATATTGTTTGAGTTTTAGTTTCAGCTCTTTATGTTTTAGAAGTTCATCGTGCGATATACGGTACCTCTTAAGAGGCTTATCACCCAGCGTCATACTCTCAATATAGTGGGCATCAGGGCTGCTACGCTCAACGGTTATCGACACTATACCCTCCGAGGTATCTATCTCAACACTCGCGAAGCGCGGTGTGGTAATGGTGTAGTAAGGCTCGCCTGGACAGTCGGGATAGATACCCATCATCGAGAATACTAACCACGCCGACATTGTACCAGTGTCGTCGTTGCCAGGAAGTCCCCACGCCTCGGTGGTGTAGTTCTTGTCGATAAGTTCGCGCACAAGTCTCTGCGTACGCCATTCCTCTCCACGCACACGGCTAAAAAGGTAGGCATAGGCGATATCTGGCTCATTCGTTGGGTCATAATAGCCCTTTTCAAAGAGGTGCCATAGGCGGTTGACAAAGGTCTGCTTACCACCCATAATCTTGATGAGTCCATCGATGTCGTGTGGCACAAAGAAGGTGTAGTTCCACGAGCTACCCTCGTGGAAGCCCACAGTATTAGAGAAGTTGGCACCATCCTCGGGGTTGAAGGGCTCGATAAAACTACCATCCTTGCATATTGGGCGCAGCACACCATACTCCTTGCAGTAGTAGTTCTTCCAGCCTGCGGCTCTACGCTCCAACTCCTCGGCAAATGCCACATCACCCATCTCTCGGGCATAGACTGCAAGTGCATTATCTGCCACATAGTACTCCAAGGCGTGCGACACCGAGTTATCACCCGACATATCTTGAGCAAACCATCCAACAGGGATATAGCCATCTTCGATATATGGGTCGATATCGGGGCGAATAGGGTTGCTCTCGCCACGCGTTGTCGCCGAGCGACGCATTGCCTCATAGGCAGCCTCAACATCAAAGTCGCGCAACCCCTTGAGGTAGCTATCAACAATTACAGGTATGGCGGGGTCGCCCTCCATAGTGTAGGTCTCACGACCATAAAGCTCCCAGCGTGGTAACCAGCCCCACTCCTTTGACATCTCGACCATAGAGCGCAGCATATCACTCTGACACTCGGGATATACTAACGTCAGCAGCTGGTGCAGGTTGCGATATGTATCCCACAGCGAGAAAACTGTGTAACGCTCGCCCTCGCGGCATACGGCGATATCGCCTCGCTCCATAGTGGGGTACTCTCCACTGACATCACTCAACAGGTTGGGATGCAGCAAAGCGTGATAGAGTGCAGTATAAAATCTTGTGTGGTCACTCTCTGTGCCTCCCTTGACACGTATACGACCCAAAACCTTGTTCCACGCTGCGCGGGCAGACTCTCGCACCTCGTCAAAATTGCGGTTGCCCACCTCTGCCTCGAGGTTACGTCGAGCATTCTCCATAGAGACATACGACAGACCTATCTTCAGCTCCACCTCTTCGCCCGCAGCCACATCGCCCAGCGAGAAGTAGAAGCCTATGTCGTCGCCCATAATCTCACGCGAGTAGCTCTCATAGAGCTTATACTCGCCACTATCGCCCGACCACTGCGCCTCGATACCCGTCATCTCGGGTTGTAGCTTCCAATAGCCTGTGCTCTGCGCGGCGCGCGAAAGACGTGCCACAAAGTAGACGGGAAATACCGCCTGCGAATTATAGCAGAATGTTCCCAAGATGCGCATACCCTCAACCTCGTAGTCGCTAACACGACGCAACATAGCACCCGACTCATTAGACAGGGCTGTGCCGAGGTCGACATATATGGTAGCATTGCCACCGCTATTGAATGTGTATCGCTCGACAGAGGCTCGCTCCGTAGCTGTAGCCTCCGCCGTGATGTCATACTTGGTGTAGGTTGCTGTGTAGTAGCCTGGAGATGCGCTCTCGCGGATGTATTCCGAACCGCGCAGCTCACAATCTGGGGCTACCTCACCCGTTGTCGCCATAGTCACAATAGCTCCCATCTCGGGACAGCCCACACCACTCAACGCACCGTGAGCAAAGCCAACCATATAGCTATTACGGTGGTCATAGGGCGTAGACCACCACGTGCGATCCTTATCGTAGCGGTTAAGCGCAGAGCCTGTAACATTAAATGGCACAACAGCCATCATACCGTGGGGTACCACAGCTCCTGGGTGCGTCGTACCATAGTTTGCCGTGCCAATGAAGGGGTCGACACTCGCCGTATAGTCTACATCGGGCATATCGGCATAAAGCCCTGTTATGCCAATACCGAACACCGCGACGGCTGCTAATATATATCTCTTAATTATCACAATAATAACACTTTACACTATTTAAGAACAATCTTTACCACATAACCGCCTCCGCGTGACATCCACGTTTGCCAAAGCGAAGGCAGCTCCTCACGAGTGAAGGTCTCGTGCAAGTAGTCCTGACCAAACAGATCGGCATTAGGGCCATCCCTAAATATCTCTATGCTCTCGACACTATTACCGTATGGGCTGACAAGATGTCCCAGCGACATCATACGCTCCTCGTGACCATTCAAACCCGCTATATAGACAATATTTCCCTTGCGACGTAGCACCTCTACATAGCTACCTACCTCGCCACTCAAACATCTGGTCTCATCCCATACGGTGGGTATCTCGGCAATAAATCGTGCGCACTCCTCCTCCTTCATATATGCCGATGGAGAGTCACAGAGCATATTCAAAGGCGAGTCATAAACGACATACATCGCCAGCTGGTGGCAACGCGTACCCTGGCTCATAGGCTCGGTATTGCTCGGGTGATAGCTACCCACAGCGGCATTGCGCATAGCACCCTGCGTGTAGTCCATAGGGCCTGCCACGCCACGTATAAACGGTATTGTAACATCGTATGTTATCTGGTCGACACTTGCTGGCGACCACTTCATCTGCTCAAGACCGTGGACACCCTCATAATTGACCACATTGGGATAGGTGCGCGACAAACCTGTAGGCTTATATGCTCCGTGAAAATCAACGAGTAGCTTATACTCTGCTGCAATGCGCGCCACATCGTAATAGAACTCCACCATAGGCTGGTCATCACGATCCATAAAGTCGACCTTAAAGCCCTTAACGCCCATCTCCGAGAAGTACTTACACAACGTCTCAATATCGCGGTTAAGAGCCCAATAACCTGCCCATAGAATGATGCCCACACCACGCTCACGACCATAGTCCACAAGCATACGCAAATCTATCTCTGGCACCACTTGCATAAGATCGGCACGCCCCGTAACCGACCAACCCTCATCCAAGATGACATACTCGATACCCATCTCCGAGGCGAAGTCGATATAGTACTTATAGGTCTCATTGTTGACACCCGCACGGAATGGCACACCATACAACCCCCAATGGTTCCACCACTCCCAAGCTACCTTACCAGGCTTTATCCACGATGTATCCTCAACACGGCAGCTCGATGCCAAACGCCATACTATATCACTGTTTACCAAGTCAGTATCATTTTCGGCAACAGCCACAACACGCCACGGAAAGGCACGCCTGCCGTTACACTCGGCGATATAAGCCTTACGCGACTTAACCTCGCCCTGCAACATATTGTGACCACCCTGCTCAACGATATCAGGCACGGGGGCAAACTCGGTATCTATAACACTATTACCATCGCCATTAGAGAAGAACATACCTGGGTAGCTCTCCAAATCCGACTCGGTGATGCAGAGCTTCGTACCGCCATCACACTCCACCAAGATTGGAGCAAACGCCAAACGACGAGGGTCGATATCCTCAACTGCAACATAGTCGTAGGTATTCTCAAATGATGTATAAAACTGTGTATTATAATCAGATGTGGCATCAGCCTTGGCATTGACGTATGGTATCCACACCTTTGAGTTCTCGGCAACGGCAAACTCGGCAAACTCGTCGATAACCCAATAGCGTTTCGACTGATGCGACAAGAATCGGTATGCCACGCCATCATTAAAGGCACGCACCTCAAGGGCAAAGTCACCCTCACGGCTATTAAACTCTATAACAATGATATTGTGATGATCGCGCACGTGCGACTGACGATACAACGGTGACTCGATAAGGCGATCCATAGAGCTACGAAAGACCTTTGCCGAGCGTATCTTACTGCCCCACACACCCTCGTTTGTGGCAAGCGCAATGCGCGAAGGGAGGATCAACACCTCGTCATCGCGTTGCAACGACCACGTGAGCTCCTTATTTGCCCAATCCACAACAACAACATTGCGACCATCGGGCGATGCAACCGTTGTGCGCTGGTCATCATTAGCCCATACAGTAGCCACACACATCATGACCGCAAACATTATACATAGTCTCTTCATATCTACAAAGTTTTAGGTTTTACACGGTTATTCTACTTGCGTTCAGCGGTTGATAATAGTCCACACGCCGCCTCGATATCCTCGCCACGTGATGCGCGCAGTGTGGTCTGTATACCACGTGCTGTGAGCGTATCGCGGAATGCCAATATGCGCTCTAAAGGGGGCGAGAAGAATGGCGAATCGGGGATACGATGAAAACGTATCAGGTTGATACGACACTTTATGCCATCGAGCAGTCGCAGCAGCTCCTTGATATGGCGCGGGCTGTCGTTCATACCCTCGAGCACAATATATTCAAAGGATACACGACGCTGGTGCGTAAAGTCGTAGCGACGCAAGATGTCGCACACCTCCCATATAGAGTAGGCATTTTCAATAGGCATTATCTCCTTGCGCTCCATAGGGAAGGGGTTGTGTAGCGACACTGCTATATGCACCCTCTGTTCGTCGAGCAACCTCGGCAACATCTTCGCCACACCCGCCGTAGATACTGTAATACGCGTAGGCGACCACGCCATACCCCACTCCGACGTAAGTATGTCGAGCGTGCGAAGCAGGTTATCTATATTGTCGAGCGGCTCACCCATACCCATAAAGACGATATTAGTGAGATTATCGCGCTCTGGAATAGACAACACTTGGTTGATAATCTCCGTAGACGAGAGGTTATGACGAAAACCCATACGCCCTGTGGCACAGAACTTACAGCCCATCTTACACCCCGCCTGTGACGACACGCAGAGCGTCATACGCTCGCCATCGGGGATTAGTGCCGACTCGATATACTCGCCTTCGGAGGTGGCAAAGAGATACTTCTTGGTACCATCTGCCGACACCGAAACCTTGAGCGGTGGCGTAACTCCCAACGAACAATGCTCCGCCAACACCTCACGCGCGCGCTTCGACAAGTCTGTCATAGCGTCAATCTCTGTGACGTGGCGCGTGTATAGCCAGCGCGCAATCTGCTTGTGGGCAAATCGCGGCAAATCGAGCCTCTCGCAGAGGGCTTTAAGCTCCGACAATGTCGAGCCATAAAGCATCTGTTTTGTTGTGTCAATCATAGCATATCACCTATTACCGACTACAAATTTAGTGAAAATTAAATAATTTTCGGGCGATTGTTACTTTTTTTGAAAATTTATATCTATATTTGCATAGTAATCTGCGTGCGTGCGCGGGGGACACTCTTGATAAGTTATTAAAAACTAAAAAATTAACTATAAATGGAGATTAAAAAATCACCCAAAGCGGATCTTGAAGGCAAGAAGACGCTTTTTCTGGAGATCGGTCTTGTGATCGCTCTTGGTATTACGGGTCTCGCACTCTCAATCAATTCAAAACCTGTAGCCGACGAGTATAAGCCGCCCAAGAAGGAGACTACCGAGGTTGAGCAGATTGACAACACTCGTCAGGATCAGCCCGAGACACCTCCCGAGCAGCAGAAGGCACAGGCACAGGTGGTAACAGATGTCCTCAACATCGTTTCTAACGACCAGAAGATTGAGACAAACATCGTCTTCGCTGATGACGCATCTGACTTCGACGACTTCGATATTATCATCGAGGAGAAGGAGGAGGAGATCGAAGAGGAGGAGATCTTCGTTAACGCCGAGGAGATGCCCACATTCCAGGGTGGTGACCTCTCGAAGTTCCGTACATGGGTACAGTCTAATGTGAAGTATCCACAGATTGCTCTTGAGAACGGTATTCAGGGTAACGTAGTTATTAAGTTTGTCGTTGAGAAGGACGGTAAGCTCTCTAACATTCAGGTATTGCAGTCTCCCGATAAGACATTGTCGGATGCAGCTGTTGCTGTATTGCAGAAGTCTCCCAAGTGGAAGCCTGGTAAGCAGCGTAACAAGCCTGTACGTGTAACCTACACCTTGCCCGTATCATTCAAGATTCAGAACTAATCAAGGTACGACACAGAGTTAAGAGGGGTCCACTCTTTAGGGTGGCACCCCTCTATTTTATAGTGGCACCCTTTGTGCCAGCGGTGGCATATCACTACAATACGACACATTACCCGCAACCACCCCAATAGGAAGCAACGAGTAGTGTATCGTAGCGACACAAGGGACACACCTATATATATAATAGATGAAAGAGGAGAACATAAAGCAAAAGGGCAAGAGTAAAGAGCCTGTGCCCACTGTCGAGGAGCGCGAGATACGCGCAGTGTTGGTTGCTGTGATACGCGACAGCCAAAATCCCGAAACGGCATACGAATACCTCGACGAGTTAGAGTTTCTCGCCGAGACAGCAAATATTAAGAGCGTTAAACGCTTCACACAGCGACTGCCACAGCCACTGTCGAAGATCTATGTAGGCCCAGGTAAGTTGCAGGAGATAGCCGACTGGTGCAAGGAGCAGGAGATAGATGTCGCCATATTTGATGACGAGCTCTCGCCAGCACAAACCCGCAACATTGAGCAGGCTATGCCCTGCCGCGTAATAGACCGCACACGCCTCATCCTCGACATTTTCACCTCACGTGCGCAGACAGCATACGCCAAGACACAGGTCGAGTTAGCACAAAACGAGTATATGCTGCCCCGCCTTACAGGTATGTGGACACACCTTGAGCGTCAGCGTGGTGGCACAGGTACGCGTGGTGGTGCTGGTGAGCGCGAGATTGAGACAGACCGACGTATTGTGCGTAACCGCATAGCCAAACTCAAGGAGGATCTCAAGAAGATTGACCGCCAGATGGCCGTTCAGCGTTCAAATCGTGGACAGATGGTGCGTGTGGCACTTGTTGGTTACACCAACGTAGGCAAGTCTACACTTATGAACCTACTCTCAAAGAGCGAGGTGTTTGCCGAGAACAAGCTATTTGCCACCCTCGACACCACAGTACGCAAGGTTGTATTCGACAACCTGCCGTTCCTGATGTCTGATACCGTTGGTTTTATTCGTAAGCTCCCCACAGAGCTTATCGAATCATTTAAATCGACCCTCGACGAGGTGCGCGAGGCAGACCTACTGCTACACGTAGTGGATATCTCGCACCCAGGCTTCGAGGATCAGATTGCTGTCGTTAAGCAGACGTTGAGCGATATCGGGGCAGGTGACAAGCCTACATTCTTGATTTTCAACAAGATTGATGCGTATACATATACTCCAAAGGAGGAGGATGACCTCACCCCCGCTACCAAGGAGAATATGTCACTTGACGATTTGAAGAAGAGCTGGATAGCCAAGGCTAACACACCCTGCATCTTCATATCAGCGCGAGACCGCACGGGTGTAGACAAGTTGCGTAGCGACCTCTATGGTATGGTGCGCGAGATACACGCAGGACGTTATCCATTTAATAACTTCCTATATTAGAGCACGTTATAACAACAAAAATAAGAGCTATGGTAAAGATTTTAAATACCACAAACAGCGTTCTCAATAAGTTTTTAGCCGAGATGCGCGACAAGAGCATTCAGCGCGACTCTATGCGTTTTCGTCGCAATATGGAGCGCGTAGGCGAGGTTATTGCCTATGAGATTTCAAAGACCCTCAACTATAAGACCCGTATGGTGGAGACACCCCTCGGCATTGCTGCCGTAGAGTGCATCGACGATAAGATTGTGATTGCCACCATTCTGCGCGCAGGACTACCCTTCCATCAGGGCTTCCTCAATGTCTTCGACGATGCCGAGAATGGCTTTGTTTCGGCATACCGCAAGAGTCGTCCCGACGGTAGTTTTATCGTTGACGTAGAGTATGTATCTACCAGCTCTCTTACGGGCAAGACACTTATCCTTGTCGACCCAATGTTAGCCACTGGCACATCGCTGATGCTTGTTTACGATGCTCTTATACGTCGAGCAGGTCAGCCCGACCACACACATTTTGCCGCAGCCTTCGCCTCGGAGCAGGGTGTGGAGTATGTTCTTAAGCACACATCGCCCGAGAGGTGTACGCTGTGGTGCGCTGCTGTAGATGAGGAGCTTACATCAAAGTCGTATATCGTCCCTGGCATAGGTGATGCTGGCGACTTGGCATACGGCGAGAAGCTATAATTTAGTGTTTATACGACGATGCTCAAACGTCTGAAGTTTATTGTGGCGACATTTGTTGCCGCCCTTGTGCTATTTGCAGCCAACCGTGTGGTCTTTATGCTCTATAACCACACCTCGGCAGCAGGATGTAGCACGTGGGAACTTCTGCAGACGCTGGTGTATGGTTTAAAGCTCGACAGCACCACAGCAGGATATATAACAGCCATACCGCTACTTGTATCACTTGCAACGGTGTGGCTACCAAGAGGTGTGCGCATAGAGAGACTTCTAACCCGCATATTAAACATCTATTTTGCGCTGATTGCCATAGTTATAGCCCTCATACAGACCGCCGATATAGGTATGTTTGAGGCGTGGCAAACACGCATAGATTCGCAGATATTTCTCTACACACCCGAGGAGATGATAGCAAGCGTGTCGCTCGTCAACGGCATCGCTGCTACACTCTACATCATCGCCACTGTCACCATAGCGATATGGCTCTTTAGGGGCGTTGTGCGACGCTGGTTTATACCAACCATACAGCCACGAGAAGATAGTATTACCCGCCGCGTAGCTACTACACTCGGTATGCTACTGCTGGCAGGTACTCTCTTTGTTGTTATTCGTGGTGGTGTGACCACCGCCACTGCCAATGTCTCAAAGGCATATTTCTCGCCCAAGATGTTCCTCAATCAGACGGCTGTAAACCCCATATTCTCGCTACTCTCATCAATGAGCTCGACAAATGACTTCGAGGGCTATACCTTTATGGACGACGCGGAGTGCGAGGAGCTATTCAGCCGCGTTGTAATGGGAGATATAGCAGAGACACATCCAGCAGATGGTGCTACACGCGATGTGTGGCTTACACATAAGCGTCCCAACATTGTGCTAATCATCGTCGAGGGTATGGGACGCACCATAACCGATGCGGAGGAGGCGGGCAAGGCTGTAACACCCTCTCTCAATGCGCTCAAGGGCGATGGTGTATGGTTTGAGAATCTATACGCATCATCCTTCCGCACAGACCGTGGCACGGTGGCTACGTTGAGTGGCTTTCCAGCGCAGCCAAAGATCTCTGTTATGAAGTATCCAACAAAGGCAGCACAGCTTCCGAGCATCGCCCGAAGCCTCGCCAACGAGGGCTATGCCACACACTTCTGGTATGGTGGCGATGCCAACTTTACCAACACACGCGCCTACCTCTATGCCACAGGTTTCGATGATGTCACAGACCAGGAGCTACTTCCTAACGCAGGACACCTATCGAAGTGGGGCATTGCCGATGACACGGTTATAGAGCACATTGCAGATGTTATCCTTGCACGCAACAGCGACAACGAGCCTACGCTCGATGTTGTGCTTACGTTGAGTAGCCACGAGCCATTTGAAGTGCCATACTCACGCCTTGATAACCCTATGCTCAATGCCTTTGCCTTCACCGATAGTGTTATAGGTAACTTCGTTGAGCGCGTGCGCAGTAGCGACAAGTGGCAAAACACGCTTATTGTCATCATCCCCGACCACGGCTATCCATACCCCGCAACCATTGGTAACAACACGCCGCAGCGACACCATATACCGATGCTATGGATAGGTGGCGCGGCACGTAGCGGCATAGTTGTCGACAAGTATGCGTCACAGACTGACCTCGCGGCGACGCTACTTGCACAGATGGAGATACGCCACGACGACTTCCTATTTAGCCGCGACATTGCACGCAGCACCACACCCGAGTTTGGCTACTGGAGTTTCAATGATGGTTTTGGCGTTATCGACAGCCTTGGTGTTACGATATATGACCATAGCACAGGCACAACGCTTGGTACAGCTGCTCCAAACGACACTGTGCGCCTGATACGGGGAGAGACTATGCTGCAAAAGACATTTATAGAGCTAAAGCGATAACCTTGCAGCAGATATAAGAAGATGCGAAGATGTATTATATCCTACATCTTCGCATCTTCTTTTAGCACAGCTACTTATAGTACCGCCTACTATGATAGGTTATAGTCGCGCAGCGCATCATTTAGCGACGTCTTCTTATCGGTAGACTCCTTGCGACGACCTATAATCAGTGCACACTGCACGCCATAGTCGCCAGCAGGGAAGTGCTTGGTGTATGTTCCCGACACAACAACAGAGCGTGGTGGCACATAGCCCTTATACTCTACGGGGCTATCGCCCGTAACGTCAATGATGTGCGTAGAGCCTGTAATCACGGTATTCGAGCCGAGTACCGCTTCACGACACACGTGAGCACCCTCAACAACAATGGAGCGTGAGCCGATAAAGCAGTTGTCCTCTATAATGACGGGCGAAGCCTGCACAGGCTCTAATACACCACCTATGCCCACACCACCCGAGAGGTGTACATTCTTACCAATCTGCGCACACGAGCCTACTGTAGCCCACGTGTCTACCATAGTGCCACTATCGACATAGGCACCAATATTTACGTACGACGGCATAAGTATCGCACCTGGAGCGATGTAGGCACCATAGCGTGCCACAGCGTGAGGCACAACACGCACGCCAAGCTCCTCGTAGCCACGCTTAAGCTCCATCTTGTCGTACCACTCCAACTCACCCGCTGTCATAGTGCGCATTGTCTGAATGGGGAAGTACATAATAATAGCCTTCTTAACCCACTCATTCACCTGCCACTCGCTGCGCTCCAAGTCGATAGGCTCGGCACAGCGCAACTTACCCTTGTCGACAGCCTCAACAACACGGCGTATCGCCGCGCGCACCTCGTCCGTAGCGAGCAGCTCACGACTCTCCCACGCGCGCTCTATAAGTACTCTCTCTTGTTCAAACATATCTCGTTAAGTTTTTAAATATTCGATGCTCAAAGGTACTTATTTTCCTTGAAAATATCTACACCTATTCACAATTTTATTGCCACACACCCCACTTGCGACCATACATAGCATCTTGACTACACGACTGAACCTTTATAATTTGTTGCGGTTGCTGTTTTTTGAATATTTTTTACTACATTTGTGGCAACAAAACATTATAACTCAACAAAGATGAAGGTCTATAAGTTTGGCGGTGCCTCGGTCAAGGATGCTGCAGGTGTTCGCAATCTACTCGATATAGTAAAGGATGAGAAGGAGCTATTTATAATAGTCTCGGCAATGGGTAAGACGACAAATGCCCTTGAGAGCGTTTTCGAGGCTATGCAGCATAAGGACGAGGCAGCTGCTATGGAGCGCATAGATGCTTCGTATGCCTATCATCGCGGCATTATCGACGACCTTATGGGTGCCGATGTCACAATTGAGCAGGTAAACACACTCTTCGGTCAGCTGCGAAACATCGTGCGTAACACGCTATACCGCCCCACTGAAGCAGAGTTATGGTATGACACCATAGTAGCCTTTGGCGAGCTGCTGTCGACAACAATCGTCTCTAACTACCTCAACGGTCACGGCGTGAAGAATAGATGGGTGGATATGCGTCGCGCCTTCCTCACCGAGCAGCGTCACAAGGATGCTAACGTCAACCTCGATGCTACCGAGGTGCGCCTCAAGCGAGAAATCGCAGATAGCGAGGAGCGCATATTTGTTGGTCAGGGCTTTATTGGCGGTGCTCCCGACGGCACTACCACAACACTCGGACGCGAAGGCTCCGACTACTCGGCAGCCGTGGTGGCTTATGTGCTTGATGCAGAGTCGATGAGCGTATGGAAGGATGTGGATGGAATACTCAACGCCGATCCCAAAATCTTCCCCGATGCCCGCAAGATAGAGCGTCTTAACTATATGGATACTATCGAGATGGCATATAGCGGTGCGCAAATCATACACCCCAAGACTATCAAGCCATTACAGCAGAAGAATATCCCGCTATATGTGCGACCCTTTGGCAACAAGCACGCACAAGGCTCGGTTATCACTGGCGATGTAGAGCGCGCATACGAGCCCATAATGATACAGAAGAGCAATCAGGTGTTACTCACGCTACACTCGCGTGATTTGTCGTTTGTGCTTGAAGAGAAGTTTGCCGCAGTATTTGCCACATTTGAGAGCTACCGCATAAAGTGCAACCTCGTACATAACTCGGCAGTAGACCTATATATGTCTATCGACAGCTCGTGGCATATCGCTGCTGTTGTCAGCGAGTTGGAGAGTATGGGCTTCGACGTAGAGTGCCGCGACGATGTGGAGATGGTGACCATACGTTACTATACCGAGGAGCTATACCACCGCTACGCCTTCGACGAGCGCATCATCATCAAGCAGGCAACACCACACTCACTGCGCTTTGTGCGTAGCAAGTAGCCATAACCAAAACAACAAAAAGAGAGATGAAAAAGAGTATTATAACCTTTATCGCAGCAATGTGTCTCACTATGCCGAGTTTTGCGTCACACATTGCACATAGACCCACAGCCGACATTACAACAAGCGTCGCTGGCAGCTATGACGAGGAGTTGTATGGACGTAACAAGCATGCACGCTCAATAGACCATCAGGTCGAGGTTAACGCTGGTTATATCACAGCAGGCAAACTTCGTATACGCGACGGTAACAAGGTGCAGACAAACCTATCGCGCCCAACATTAGAAGTGGTATATGGCGCACGCTTCTCGGACTTTCTCTTTGCAGGCTTGGGCGTAGGCTTGCAGTATGCCTATGGCGACTGCAATCTACTAAATGCTGTGACAGATAAGGTACCCGAGTCGTGGGGTACACTCTCTATACCTATCTACGCCAATATCAAGGCATACATACCCAACAAATCTGTTGTTATGCCCTACCTATGCGTCGGCATCGGTGGCTCGGTGGTGGCTCTTTCAAACTTCAGCCGCGAGGGCTACGGCTCACTACGTGGCGGTCTCTTTATGAAGTTTGGCGCAGGTATGACAATATCGAGATTTAACTTCGGTCTTGGTATGAACTCGCAGAGCATAAAGTGGCTGAACAATGAGGGTGCTACCAATATGCGCGCAGGCAACAACGCATTCTACATTGAGGCTGGCGTAGTGTTTTAGCCGACACTTCACACTATAAACATAAAAGACGACGTAGGGTACTCCTTACGTCGTCTTTTATGTTTAACGGCTACGTCTAATAATTCAACTCTGCAACATCTGTGAAGGTGTCGGCAGCATTAACCGATACTGCAACCACCTCTGCGGGTACACTCTGCTCGGCAACAGGCTTCTCATCAGGCACAACGATAAATATGTACTTGAGGATAAAGAGCGTAGCAAGAATATACATTACTATTGATATTTTCTTGAACTTACCGCATAAGATATTAAGCAACACGTAGAATATCATACCCATAAGTATACCGTCCGAGATGGAGTACGACATAGGCATAAGTATAATACATACAAAAGCGGGGATAGACTCTGTATAGTCGCTAAAGTCGATATTACGCACAGGCTCCAACATCAATAGACCCACAATGATAAGCACGGGCGCGGTAGCTGCCGAGGGTATCGAAAGGAAGAGCGGCGAGAAGAAGAGCGAAACGACAAAGCAGCAACCCACAGCAAAGGCTGTAAGACCTGTACGACCACCCTGCGCAACACCCGCAGCACTCTCGACGTATGTTGTTGTTGTAGAGGTACCGAGCACAGCACCAGCGGTAGTGGCAATAGCATCCGCCATAAATGCCTGATTGAGTCGCTCAATCCTTCCATCTTTGTTCACCATACCAGCCCGCTGGCAGACACCTATAAGCGTACCCACAGTATCGAACATATCAATAAAAAGGAAGGTAAAGACCACAACAAGCATATCGAGCGAGAAGATATTCTCCCACTGGAACTGGCAAAAGATAGGCTCAATAGACCCTGGCATAGAGACCACACCTCTAAACTCGGTGATGCCCATAGGGATACCTATGACCATAGTGATAAGGACACCAAAGAGCATAGCTCCACGCACCTTTTTGATGTACATAAAGCCTGTAATCAACAGACCAATAATACCGAGTAGTGCAGGGCCCTCCGTGACCTTACCCAACGTAACAAGCGTAGCACCGTCAGATACAATAATCTCGGCGTGCTGCAAGCCGATAAAGGCGATAAACAGACCTATACCAGCACCAATAGCGTAGCGCATATTTGCTGGTATGGAGTTTACAATAGCCTCACGTACATTTGTAAGCGTAAGCACTATAAATATTAGACCCTCAAGGAATACGGCAGTAAGGGCAAACGACCAATGGTAGCCCATACCGAGGCACACCGTATAGACAAAGAAGGCGTTAAGTCCCATACCTGGAGCAAGACCAAATGGCAACTTGCCCCAAAATGCCATAGCAAAGCAGCCAATTATCGCAGCAACAGCTGTCGAGGTAAATACTGCACCACTGGGCATATCGAGCTTACTAAAGATGTCGGGATTGACAGCAAGGATATAGGACATCGTAAGGAAGATGGTGATACCCGCAAGAATCTCGGTGCGAATATTGTGCTTCTTGGCATCAAAGCCAAATAGTTTGTTAAGCATAAAGTTTAGGTTTATTCATTGGGCAATATGCCGCCGCAAAGGTAATAAAAAATGCGATACAAAGCACCGCACCACGCTACCATATATAATCTAATCGAGAACAAAGACCGCAGACACTTTGCAATCAACGAAACTCAATGGCGGCAGCACAACTATATCCCTCATCATATAGCTTTTTAAGCCGTTGAGTATCACGCTCCATACGTCCTACACAAAGTGGCTCAACGGGGCGCACTATTGTCACACGACCCTCCGCCTCTAACCTCTCTACAAGCTCCATCTGGCTGTTATAACGCAGATTACGGCTACTTATAGCCTCACGCAATGCCCCATAGCGCGAATAGAAAAATGGGGGCACAAAGCTACGTTTTGCAGGCTTGCGATAGCCCTCATTACGCGTAAGCACAACAAGGCAGTTATCACAACCGCGCTCCATAGCGTGTGCCACAGGTATTGAGTCTGCAATGCCACCATCAAGCATAGGCACTCCGTCGACATTGCATATTGGCGACACGTAAGGGAGGCTACTCGATGCCTTGACGATGTTGATTACGCGCTGCGGGTCATATCGCTCCTCGAAGTAGCACGCCTCGCCTGTGCGACAGTCCGTCGTCACCATCTCGAAGTGCGACGCATTTGCAGCAAGTGCCTCATAGTCATAGGGTATGATGCGCTCGGGAAATTCGTGGAAGAGCAGATCAAAGTCCATAATATTACCCTTACGCAGCAGGTGGCGGAAGCCGATATAGTGATACCTCTCCAAGAGGTCTATATTGCTGAACTTGGCTCTGCCACGCTGTCCCGACATATACGACAACCCGTTGCACGCACCAGCACTTACACCCACAACATATCCAAAACGTATGCCTCTATCCATAAGATTATCGAGGACACCACACGTAAAGACACCTCGCATACCACCACCCTCAAGCACAAGTCCCGACTGTGGCGTTAGATTAAATATCTGCTTGTTGGCACTCTTCATAATATTGGTCTCTTATCAGAGGTAATATTGGCAATTCTACAAAAATGGGCTGAACAGGCGTACTCACATACACACCATTCAGCCCGATACTTAACTATCACACATCAACGACTACACCCTATCTCTCGGGCTTGATATCCTTGACTCTCAACTGCTTTGACACAGTACCGCGATAGTGGTTTTCAACAATCTGGTAGCACACAGACACTGGCTTGCCAGCACGTACCCACTCATAGTGTGTAGGCTGCTGGAAGGCGATGGCAGCAATCGTCGTATAAGGCTTCTGACGCTGCATAAGATCCATGCGCAAATGGTCACACTCGACACCAACAAGTTTCGCATCACCACGGTTGCACGCGCCACGTGTCATAAACACAGGTGCAGTGTTACCTGGGCCGAAGGGCTGGAAGCTATTGAGCTGACGGTGGAAGTCGTCGGTAATCTCCGAGAAGAGCAACTCACTGTCGATATCTACCTGCGGTACAAGTATCTGCGGGTCTATGTTCTGCTCAACATAGTCGTTAAAACGCTTGGTAAATGCCTCAACATTCTCCTCACGCATAGTAAGACCTGCTGCGTACATATGACCGCCAAAGTTCTCCAACAAGTCGGAGCAAGACTCAACAGCCTGATATAGGTCAAAGCCCGCAACAGAGCGAGCCGAGCCTGTAACAAAGCCATTAGACTTGGTGAGCACCACCGTAGGACGGTAGTAGGTCTCAATAAGGCGCGACGCAACGATACCTACAATACCCTTCATCCACTTGGGATTGTATATCACAGTGCTCTTGCGCGCCTTCACCTCGGGATGCGACTCCACGTAGTCGTGCGCCTCCTGTGTGACATTACGGTCAATGCTCTTGCGGTCTTGGTTGAACGAGTCAATAACCTCGCCAAACCTCTCCGCCTCCTGCTCATTACCCTCAATAAGCAGGCTTACAGCAGCATGACCTCCCGAAGGTGCAGCATTCTCGTCATCCTCGTCCATACGCATACGTCCTGCGGCGTTGATGCGCGGTCCAATCTTGAAGACGATGTCGTCGATGGTGATGTTGTGTCCCTCCATACCGCAAATCTTGATGATGGAGAGCAAGCCCTTCGACGGCTGCGTGTTCAGCTTACGTAATCCATAGTGTGCCAAGATGCGGTTTTCATCCACAAGAGGCACAATGTCGGATGCGATGCTCACAACAAGCAGGTCGAGCAGATGCTCAATCTGTGAAAATGGAATCTTGTTGCGTCGTGCATACGCCTCGACGAGTTTAAATCCCACGCCACAACCCGACAACTCGTCAAACGGATAGTTGCAATCGGTGCGCTTGGGGTCCAGAACAGCCACTGCGTCGGGAATCTCCTCGGCAGGTAAATGGTGGTCGCAGATAATGAAATCTACGCCCTTCTCCTTGGCATAGGCCACCTTCTCTACGGCTTTAATGCCGCAATCCAATGCTATGACCAGCTTGACGCCTTTACGTACAGCATGGTCGATACTGCGGATTGATATGCCATAACCATCGACATATCTGTCGGGAATGTAGAACGACAAATTCTTGTGTCCTATCTGGCTCAAAAACTTGTAGACCAGTGCCACGGCAGTGGTTCCGTCGACATCGTAGTCGCCGTATATCATAACCATTTCCTGCTCGCGGACAGCCTTCTCGATACGTTTCACCGCAAGATCCATATCCTTCATCAAGAATGGATCGTGCAAGTCGCGAAGCGAAGGAGAGAAAAATTTCTTTGCCTTTTCCACGGTGTCTATGCCCCTCTGTACAAGTAGGTTGGTCAAGACTGTGGGCATACCGAGGTGTGAAGACAACATCTCCACAGCCTGGCGGTCTCCCTGCGGCTTGACAACCCATCTTTTCTCTATGGGCATAACTTCTATTTTTTATATTTAACATTTAAATTTTTCGTTAAGTAATTAATAAACTTGGGCTTCACCTCCTCCATAGTCACCTCTCGCTGGGTGAGGGTCGTGAGCGAACATACACCACGATCAGTAAAGCCACACGGGTTTATCATATGGAACCAATTGAGGTCGGTGATGACATTCATCGCCAAGCCGTGCATAGTGACACCGTGTGAGGCACGCACGCCAACAGCACACAACTTAACAAGGTAGTTGCCCTGTGTCACCCACACGCCCGAAGCTCCCTCCGAGCGGTGCGCCTCGATGCCATACTCTGCAGCAAGGTCAATGACGGTCTGTTCCAATGCTTCAATATAACGTCGTACACCCAACCCTATTGTATCAAGGTCGATAATTGGGTAGCATACGAGCTGTCCAGGGCCGTGAAAGGTTATATCCCCACCACGGTCTATACGATAAAACTCGGCACCTAAAGACTTGAGACGCTCCTCTGTAAGAAGCATATTCTCCTCGTGTCCACTCTTGCCGAGGGTATAAACAGGGTTATGTTCAACTATGAGTATAGTGCCAGCAGGATCGTCATCCGAGAGACTCTTCGAAGCCTTCTTCTCGCACAACGCATCAAAGAGTGAACGCTGCAAATCCCAGCACTCACCATAAGCCATTGTTCCTAAATCTCTGATCTCTACTTCGCGCATACCTTTCTCACAGCATCAAGTGCGGCATCTGCCAAATACGAGGAGCGCACAAGTGGCGCACTCGCACAATAGCTGAAACCCATCTCGAGAGCTTTGAGTCGGTACTCTTCAAACTTTTCAGGAGTGATGTATGCCCTGACGGGATAATGCTCCTTTGTCGGACGAAGATACTGTCCCAGCGTGACAATGCTCACACCCGCCTCGCGCAGGTCAGCAAGCGTTGTCAACACCTCCTCTTCGCTCTCGCCGAGACCGAGCATAAGTCCGCTCTTTGCCACAGCACCACTCGCAGCAATATGCTTAAGCGTTGCCAACGATGTGCGATACTTGGCACGTGAACGCACCTCGGGAGTCAGTCTCTCGACGGTTTCGATGTTATGTCCCACAATGTCGGGACACGATGCCAGCACCACGTCGATAAGTTCGGGGCGGGCATCCATATCGGAAATAAGGAGCTCTATCGTTGCGTCGGGGTTATCACGTCGTATAGCCTCGACAGTGCGTGCCCAGATTGTAGCACCATGATCTTCGAGGTCGTCGCGCGTAACTGACGTAACCACAACATGCTTCAGTCCCATGAGCTTAACGCTCTCCGCAACCTTATCAGGCTCTGCCTCATCAGGAGGCAGAGGACGTCCTGTCTGCGTTGCGCAGAAACGACAATTGCGTGTGCAAATGTCGCCGAGTATCATAAAGGTTGCCGTACGACGGCTCCAGCACTCCGCCTTATTGGGGCACATTCCGCTACTGCAAATAGTATGCAGACAACGCCCCTCAACGATCTGCTCGACATCCGCCGAGTTTGTCGTACTGCGCAGGCTGATTTTCAACCAGTCGGGCTTCCTCAGATAGTCGCTATGTTCACGTACCTTCGGCATTATAAGTTCACTTTTTTCCAATTGATGCAAAAGTACAAAAAAATTCAATAACACCAAATTTTTTTTCAATAAATCGCACATTATGCCCAATATTCACTAAAAAAGAGTCACAACAACACAAAAATATCTCTCACAGCCCACCTCCTACGGTGGTATAAACTTTGCTTATGGCATTATAAAAAATTATGATTTGCATTATTTGTTTTATCGTTATATATTTGCACCGAAAATTAAACAGAACAACCAATAAACTAAACTAAAATTAGATTAAAAAGATAGAGTCTCCCGTTGGTCAAACAGACAATTTAGGAGAATGAACTACGGGTGCAACGAGATAAAATTTGTTAAGTTGAGAGTTTTTTTTGAGCAAGACACTTTTGGTTAAAACAGCATAGTGTATTTTTGTGAATAGTTATTTTGTGTGTGTCCGAAGAGGCTGTCGCAACATACTTGTTGCAGCAGCCTCTTCTCTTTTAAGTTGTATAATATGAGGAGGGATAAGGGTTGCGATGCTCTCAAAAAAGATGGAGTTTACTCGGTGTAAATGACGAGGTCAGGAGCGGCTACTCGTGGTGGTAGGGCTCGTTGCGAAGGATGGTAAAAGCCCTATAGAGCTGCTCTGTGAAGATGGCACGCACAATCTGGTGCGAAAAAGTCATCTTTGAGAGCGAGAGCTTACTATTGGCACGCGCATAGACTGCATCCGAGAAGCCATAAGGCCCACCTATGACAAAGACTAAACGTTTGACACCCGATGCCAAGTGACGTTGCAGCCTCTCGGCAAACTCTATGGAGCGCAACTCTGCGCCGTGTTCGTCAAGGAGCATAACGTGGTCAGAGTCGACGATATTTTTAAGTATCATTTCGCCCTCAAGACGCTTCTGCTCCGACACAGAGAGCTTCTTTGTGTTGCGCACATCGGCTATCGTGGTTATAGCAAAGCGAGCATAGTGGTTTATGCGCTTGGTGTACATATCCACTAACGCCTCAACCTCTCGCATATCAGTCTTGCCGACGACAATCAACTCAATATTCATAGCATCAACCTGTTACAATGCCACAATATCGCTATTCCACTCCTCCTCGGCACCGAGGTAGATGATAGGACGGCTGTCGCCATAGGACTTCAACAGCTCATACGCCTTGTACATATTGTAGCCATTGCCCGAGCTATCACCTCCCAACGAGAAGGCGATGATACAGACGTGGTTTTGCGCACGACGATACATCGTTTCTACACGTCGCAGGTAGTCATCAAGCAGATATGGCTGGTTGGCGGGTGTACCGTCAACAGCTCGATTTTCGTGGTTTGTGGGCGACGAGATAGCCGCACAGTCGATAACATATATACCCACCTTATCGCACAGCGCATAGAACCACTTGGGCTGCGGATAATCGGGACAAAGAGTATTAAATCCCTTTGTTTTGAGTGAACGTATTTCGCGCTCGGTAGTAGCCTTATCAGCTGCCGCATTATATCGTGTAGTCTTGAGTGTCAACGTCTTACCAAAGAGTGTGATATCGCCAGACTCGGTGAAGCCATACTCTGCAAAGCCCACCTTCAAAGGTATATACTCCCATAGGATGCCACTGCGCTTAACATACAGCGTAAGGTCGTATAGCTTGGGATTAGTTGCCGACCAGCGATTGGGGTTTGAGTGGTATATATAGGGCTTGAAGTGTAACGTGTCGCGCGAATAGCCTGCCAGCGATATGTCGTTTACGCTGTACTCCATAAGCTTGCCATCGGGGGCATAGAGGTCATAGCCCACCTCAATAGTCTCGGGCGTAGAGAATGAGTTATCCACGACAACGTCGAGTTGCAACTGTGCAAATCTATCGAGCGAATCGGGCAACATACGCACCTTGAAGTCATAGACAGCAAGGCGACGCTGCGCAAAGATATAGCTATTTGTAAATCGCTCGCGCTGGGGCTGCTGCAAGCCCTCGTCAAGAAGTGACATATACGCCTCATCAACGACGACGACAGCTATCGTATTATCTCCCTGATCGAGATATGGCGAGATAAAGTGATCGGTGGGCGTGAAGGCATCAACAGGAGATGTTATCTGCTTGCCATTGACAAAGATAGTGTAGTCAGCACCGACATTCTCCGTGTGCAGATAGGCGTTATAGTCGTTCCACGCAGCAGGGACGTTTACCACCTGCTCGTAGACAGCACGCACAACACCAGGCTCACTATTCTCAAACTGCAACGCTGGCTTAAAGTCGACATACTTGTCTATATTGGTGCGCACATCACGCTTGGCATCTTCACGCTTGTCATAGCATATAAACTCCGAGCGTGCGACGCGAGATTGTGCAACGAGTGATGTGGGCAGTGCCACAGACATCAACACAAGGATAGTGGTGCAATATTTTGCTATTTTCATAGTTTAATCATTAATTAATGTGTACAAAGGTACAAAAAAGTGGCAAGAGTGCAATCGTTTGCAATTTTTTTAGTAATTTTGTAGCGTTGTATGCACATATACTATGTAAACGATACAAACGAACAAAAAAATATATAGACTATGAAACTTATTAGAATAGCCGAGATGCTACGCATGGAGGGTGACGGTAGAGATGTCACCGTTAAGGGTTGGGTTAGGACAAAACGAGGCAACAAAAATGTAGCCTTCATAGCCCTCAACGATGGTTCATGTGTATCTAACATCCAGGTTGTTGTAGACCTCGCAAAGATTGACGAGGCAGAGCTTAAGGGTGTCACCACAGGTGCTTGTCTGCGTGTTGACGGTAAGCTCGTAGCATCGCTTGGTGCTGGTCAGGGTGTCGAGGTGCAGGCAGAGAAGATTGAGATATATGGCACTGCCGACCCCGAGACATACCCCTTGCAGAAGAAGGGACACTCACTTGAGTTCTTGCGCGACATCGCCTACTTGCGTCCACGTACCAACACCTTCGGTGCTGTACTTCGCATCCGCCACGCTATGGCGTACGCTATCCACAAGTACTTCAACGACAAGGGTTTCTACTACTTGCACACACCGCTAATCACAGCCTCAGACTGTGAGGGTGCAGGAGCTATGTTCAATGTATCGACACTCGATATGCAGAACCCTCCGCGCAATGAGGACGGCACTGTAGACTACACACAGGACTTCTTCGGCAAGCCTTGTAGCCTCACTGTATCGGGTCAGCTTGAGGGTGAGCTTGGTGCTTTGGCTCTTGGTCAGATCTACACATTTGGTCCCACTTTCCGCGCCGAGAACTCTAATACTCCCCGCCACTTGGCAGAGTTCTGGATGATCGAGCCAGAGATGGCATTCTACGAGTTGCAGGACGATATGGACTTGGCAGAGGACTTCCTTAAGTACTTGATACGCTACGCGTTGGAGAACTGCCGTGAGGATCTTGAGTTTATGAACAAGATGTGGGACAAGGGTCTCTTGGAGCGTCTTCAGTTTGTTTTGGACAACGACTTCGTGCGCCTCGACTACACCGAGGGTATCGAGATATTGAAGGCTTCGGGCAAGAAGTTCGAGTTCCCCTGCGACTGGGGCTGCGACCTTCAGTCGGAGCACGAGCGTTACCTCGTTGAGGAGCACTTTAAGCGTCCCGTAATCCTCATCAACTACCCCAAGGAGATTAAGGCATTCTATATGAAGCTCAACGACGACGGCAAGACAGTACGCGCTATGGACGTTTTGTTCCCGCAGATTGGCGAAATTATCGGTGGCTCGGAGCGCGAAGCAGATTTTGGCAAGCTTTGTGCAAGAGTCGACGAGTTAGGTATGAGCCGTCGTGAGCTGTGGTGGTATCTCGACACACGTCGTTGGGGTTCAGCACCGCACTCGGGCTTCGGTCTCGGCTTCGAGCGTCTGCTACTCTTCGTAACGGGTATGGGCAACATCCGCGATGTGATACCCTTCCCGCGTACACCCAAGAACGCTGAGTTCTAAAATACGACGAGTACAAAAGATAAACGGAGACCCGAGGTCGCCGTTTATTTTTGAATAATAGTTACACGTTATGGCAAACAAACTCCAACAGACAATTTCGCTGCAGACTAAAATATCGCCGCAGCAGATACAGATGATAAAACTCCTTGAGCTGCCCACAATGCAGCTTGAGGAGCGCATCAAGCGTGAGATAGAGGAGAACATTGTGCTTGAGGAGGATACAGAGAGCCACGACGAAAATGATCAGCTTCCCGAGAAGATCTCTGTCGACGAGTATATAGGCAAAGAGGATGACACCCCCGCATATAAGGCTCGCATAAACAACTTCTCGAAGGATGACAAACAACGCCCCGTATATATCACCGACGGGCACTCACTTGGCGAGTCACTCGTTGAGCAGCTACGTTTCCGCTCGCTCACAGATGAGGAGATGACCATAGCGGCATATATCGTTGGTAGCATCGACGATGACGGCTACCTGCGCCGCGACCTCGTATCGCTGTCTGATGACCTCGCTTTCACGCGCAGTATGGACGTTTCGACAGAGGAGATAGAGCGCATACTGCATATCGTACAAGAGTTGGAGCCAGCTGGCATCGGCGCTCGCACACTACAGGAGTGCCTACTGCTACAGATGCAACGTCAAAACATTGATAGCCCTGCCAAACGCCTGGCTCACAAGATTGTAGCCTCGCATTTCGACTCATTCGCCAAGAAGCACTACGAGAGGCTTATTGCGCGCCTTGATGTCGACGAGGAGCTATTCCGCGATGCTATAGACTATATACGCAGCCTTTCGCCCAAGCCAGGCAATCTATACTCCGAGGGAGGCATCGACACCACACCCTACATCGTTCCCGACTTCCTGCTCGACACCACAGATGGAAATATGCGCCTTACGCTCAACTCGGCAGGCATCCCCGAGGTGCGCATATCTCGCCGCTACCGCGATATGATGCGCGATATGGTGGCTCCCGATGGCACGGTAAACGCCAAAGACCGCGAGGCGTTGCAGTTTGTGAAGAGCAAGATAGACTCGGCGAAATGGTTTATCTCGGCTATCAAACAGCGTCACGATACGCTAATGCGCACGATGCAGACTATTCTCGACTTCCAGCGCGAGTACTTCGTAGATGGCGACAAGAGCAAGCTCAAGCCTATGATACTCAAGGATATTGCCGACCGCACAGAGCTTGACGTATCGACCATTTCGCGCGTTGTTAACAGCAAGTACATACAGACCCATTTTGGCATAATCCTGCTCAAGTCTCTCTTCTCGGAGGGTATGCAGACCTCGACAGGCGAGGAGGTGTCGTCGCACGAGATAAAGAGCATCCTGCAGGAGTGCATAGACTCGGAGGATAAGCGTCATCCGTTGACCGACGAAAACCTTATGGATATCCTCAACGACAAGGGCTACTGCATAGCTCGTCGCACCGTGGCAAAGTACCGCGAGATGCTCGACATCCCAGTTGCCCGAATGCGCAAGCAGATATAAACAGCTCCATACACCGTATAATTCACCCTTAATTTAGGGCGTTTCGCACCTTTTTTTTAAGAAAATTGCGAAAAATTGCAATTTTATCACTATCTTGCACCCAAATAATATAATTAGATGCGTTGGTTATTTAACACGCCGTGTGGCAAAATAACGAAATGCACAATGTTAGGAGGTTGTCGTGATCGGTGTATCACAACCAACCGAAATATGAGATGAAGGAGAAATTGTAATTATTAACTTAAAACTTCAATGCTGTTATGAAAAAAATGTTGTTTATGATGCTCGCGCTCTTCGTGGGTGTTAGCGCATCGGCACAGTCAATGCCCGATGTCAAGATCGAGAATCAGGAGGGTAAGGTTATCAACACTACCGAATTGGTAGATGGTACACCTATGATCATCTCATTCTGGTCAACCACTTGTAAGCCCTGCATCATGGAGCTTAACGCCATCAACGACTCACTCTACGAGTGGTTGGAGGAGGTAGAGATGAAGGTTGTTGCAATCTCTGTTGACGATGCACGTACCGTGAGCCGCGCTCGCGCTATGGCAAAGGGTCAGGGCTGGGACGACTTTGTATGTCTCTATGACAAGAATCAGGACTTCAAGCGCGCTATGAACGTGAGCCTCACACCCCACACCTTCATCGTAGACGGCAAGGGTAACGTGGTTTACTCACACTCGGGTTATACTCCAGGCAGCGAGCAGGAGTTGTTCGAGAAGATTTCCAAGCTGAAGTAATTGTTCGGTAGACGATTAACGGATGGTTTTAAGGGGTTGCCGACACCATCGACAACCCCTTGCTAACTAACATAAACATTTCGTAATGAAGAGATTTTTACTTTCTATTTGTGTGGCAGTAGCCGCACTTCTCGGTATTCAGAGCGCATCAGCACAGGTGCAGGTGGGCAAGGGTCAGCTATCTGGCTCATTGGAGAGCAACAACATCTTCTACACCGCTGATGATAAACTCGAGACACTCGGTCTTGCAGAGCGTCCCGACCCCGCATTTGGTTCACACGACTTCCTTAAGTTGGACTATAGCCTCGGACGCTTCTCTGCAGGTATCCAGATTGATGGCTATCTGCCTGGTCTGCACGGCTACGACATTAAGACATACCAGCAGCGCGACAGCAAGCTCACAGGTTTCTTCACAAAGTACGTACAGTGGGAAGATAGCAACTATGGTGTTCGCGTAGGTGACATCTTCGAGCAGTTTGGTAACGGCTTGGTGTTGCGTACCTATGAGGATCGCGCTTTGGCGTTCAACAACTCGTTGGCTGGTGCCCGCGCCTTCTACAACTTCAACAACTACGTAACAGTGAAGGTTGTGGCAGGTCTTCCCCGCCTCTATGATGTACGTTCAAAGAACTTGGTGTATGGTGGTGATATCTCATTGTCACTCTCTGACATCACAGGTTGGCAGAATGGTATGCTCTCATTGGAGGGTAGCTACGTAGGTCGCTATCAGAAGGATCTGACTACAATGGCACTCTTTGGCTTCACAGAGAACTACCTCAATATGGTCTCAGGTCGTGTTAACCTCGACGTTGCAGGCTTCTCGCTGCGTGGTGAGTATGCCAGAAAGCTCAACGACGACATCTACAACATCAACATCAACGCCGAGCAGGGCGAGGTGGTATATGTAGACCTCGGTTACAACTACAAGCGTTTCTCGGCATCGGCAACATTCCGCTACTTTGACGGTATGCAGACAAGTATCGAGGTACGTGATCAGGCTATCGGCGGCGGTAACGTACTTAACTACTTGCCTCTGCTCACACGCCAGTATACCTATATGTTGGCAAACCTCAACCCCTATCGTGGTTGCAGCGCGCAGACAGGTCACGAGATTGGTGGTCAGGTAGACCTCTACTACTCACTGCGTAACCCCAAGGTACGTAACAAGTATTGGAACTTCCACATCAACGCGTCGTTGTTCAACACTATGGATCACTTTACTCCGTGGGGCGATAAGATTGAGGGTCGCAATGCTTGGTTAGATATCAACGCCGACGTGGAGCGTCAGTGGAACAAGAAGCTCAAGACAACCGTGCTCTACTCACACCAGCGCTGGGATGAGAGCCTCAACCACTTCGACTCAATTGATGCAGAGTACTGCACATCGGATATCTTCGTGGCAGATGTCACCTACAAGTTCAACAAGAAGCACTCGTTGCGCGTGGAGGCACAGTACCTTATGTCCAACGACTATGAGGGCGACTGGGTAGCAGCTCTCGTAGAGTATAACATCGCGCCTATGTTCAGCGTATACGTTAGCGATATGTGGAACTGCGAGGGCACAGAGTATAACTACTACCCTGCAACCGATCAGAACGAGCTGTTGCACTACTATCAGGTGGGTGCAAGCTTTACGTATGGTCGCTACCGCGCACAGCTCTCATACGGTCGTAACCGTGCAGGATATGTGTGCTCGGGTGGTGTATGCCGCTTCCAGCCCGCATATACAGGTGTTAACCTGTCGCTCACAGCATCATTCTAAACAACAGCATATTTGAGATAGAATTTATATAGATAATTTAACTTAAAAAAACTAAAACAATGAAACTTACAAAGTTCCTTGCGCTCTTCTGCGCAGCTTCAGCACTCCTTGTTGCGTGCGATCCCGACGATCAGAACACTCCCGAGCCTACTCCCGATCCCACAGGTGACCTCGTATTGAGCGTATCACCCGAGACTGGTGAGGTTGGTAGCCCTATCACATTCACCGTTATGCAGGGTGATGTTGATGTAACTACTATGGAAGAATTGGAGATTTACGAGACCGAGAACTACACAGAGGTATCTAACCCCTTCACTCCCACAATTGATGGCGAGTACACATTCTATGCAGTGATGGGCCCCAACGTATCTAACCGTGTTACAGTTACTGTTAACGCTGTAGCTCCCAAGGTTCCCGCAGATACTAACCCCTCAAGCACAACATTCAACCACCGTGTGCTTATTATCGACCACACAGGTACTAACTGCGGTTGGTGTCCTTATGTGATGTCAGCACTCAAGCAGCTCAGCGAGAGCGACTATCACACAAAGTACCACGAGGCAATGGCTCACACCTTCAACTCTAACGACCCCTCATACTCTTCTGCAGCACGCACAGTATCGTCGATTATTAAGAAGACTAACGGCTATCCCGAGGCAAACATCAACTTCCACCACAACGCATCTATCGGTGGCGGTAGCAACGTAGCTGGTTTGTGTCAGGAGTTCAAGAACAACATCGACAGGCTCTATAAGGCTAATGGTGCAGACGCAGGTATCGCAGCAGCAGCATCAATGACCTCTGACAGCGTGCTTGTAAGCGTAGATGTTAAGGCAGCAAAGGAGCAGGACTACCGCGTAGCTTGCTGGTTGCTCGAGGATAAGGTTGAGGGTAAGCAGTCAGGTGCTTTCGAGCAGTGGCAGAACATCCACAACAACGGTATCCGTAACATCACTGGTCAGCGCAACTCTGGCGACATCTCTGGTGACGACCTTGGCGTAATCAAGGCTGGCGAGGTTGTGAACAAGCTCGTTGAGGTTCCCGTTATCTCTCAGAAGTGGGTGCGTGAGAACCTTAAGATTTTGATCATCGTAACTGCTGACAACGGCAGTGGCAAGTACGACGTTGTTAACACCGCTTTGTGTCCTATCGGTGGTTCAGTTAACTACGAGTACAAATAGTCGTAGATGACATATAACACCATAGCCTGCCATAGTGTGGGCTATTGGTGTTATTTTTTTCATTTAAACATAGTGATAAAGATTAAGAGTATGAAACTTTTTAAGTTTTTTGCACTCATAGTTGCCGCTGCAACATTTGTAGCGTGCGATAACAACGGTGGCGACGGCACAAAGGAGCCTCCCAAGCCAGACACAAACATCGTTACTATCGAGGCAGCATCGCAGACCGTGCGCATTGAGCAGGAGCTGGCATTCACCGTTAAGTTCAATGGTGAGGATGTAACTGCGGAGTCTACCATCTATAATGCAGCAAACAACGAGGTTGTTTCAAATCCCTTTGTTGCACCCTCGGAGTCTTGCGAGATGCAGTTCTACGCAACCTACGGTTTCTATGAGTCAGAGCCTATCGTCATAGAGGTCGTTACAGGTAACGACTTCAACCACCGCGTATTGCTTGTTGACCACACTGGTACAGGCTGTCCTAACTGCCCCAATATGTCATCAATGCTCCACGAGTTGGCAAAGACAAAGTACCACTTGCGTTATAGCGAGGCTGCGGCACACTGGGGCGGTTATGCAACACGAGACCCAGCACGCTCTGATGCAGCAGCAGTTGTAGGCGGACACTTCCCTGTCACAGGTTATCCCAACCTTACCTATAACTTCAACCACAAGGAGATTACAAGTGGCTATCCCACAGCATCAACTGGTGTTAAGATGATCCAAGCAGAGCTTGATATACTCTGGAAGCCCGCAGCAGATGCAGGTATTAAGATCAACTCGGCACTCAATGGCGACGACATCACTGTTGACGTAGAGGTAACATCAAAGGTTGAGCAGCAGTACCACGTTGTAGCGTGGTTGCTCGAGGATAACATCTACGGCCAACAGTCTAACGGTCGTGAGGAGTACCACAACTACCACAACAACTGTATTCGTGCCATTAGTGCAGGTAACTCCGACGACCTATCGGGCGATGATATGGGTGTTATCTCGGCTGACGGCATTGCTTCAAAGCAGCTCAAGCTCAAGGCAGAGTCTGGCTGGGATAAGAGCAACCTTAAGGTGTTGGTAATTGTGTCGGCACCCAGCAGCGCACACGATGGCAAGTTCGAGGTTGTTAACACCGCTGTATGCCCTGTTAACGGCTCAAAGGACTACGAGTATCGCTAAAATATCGGCGCATAGATGTGTTAGACACACATTACTGCGCTGTATAGATAAATGATGTACGCGCGCGTACATATCCGTATGCGCGCGTATCAAAGATATAATAGACCTGAACATATAACATTACAACAAGCAATGAAAAAGATCTATTTCCTACTGCTCGCGCTTGTGTCGATAGCATTTATCGGCTGCGAAGAGAAACCCACTCCCGAGCCCGAGCCACAACCTACACCTGGTGAGTATAGCTTCACGCTTACATCAGAGGGTGCAATCAACTTCGACAATAATGGTGGTATAGGACGCATTACATATAATTTGGTGAACCCCACAGAGACAGGTGTTGTTACGTGTACCCCCGATGTTGACTGGATCATAAACGTTAATACATCAGAGGTAGGTGCTATCACCTTCACAGCAAAACGTAACCAGACCAACGAGAGCCGCACAACGATACTTGTAGCCCATTACGAGGATCAGAGCATCGAGGTTATGGTTAACCAGCGTTCAAATAACGAGATTGATGTTAGCAATGTAGCTACCAATGCTACAGGCTTCTACTATGGCGACTACAGCGCGGCTGGTGGCGACTTCAACTACTACCTTATCCTTACTAATGGCGAGATGATATTCCAGGGCACATTCGAGGATCCCATCTACGGCACCTATGATAGCTACAGCTACACTTCGCCAAATGCCTACTACTACTTCATCGACTTATATGCCGAGATGGCTGACGACGGCTCATTGCGCGTACCTGATGGCACATATACATTTGATAAGTCGGCAAGTGGTCAAGGTGGACACTTTATGCCTGGACATAGCCTCTATCAGCTTAACGACGAGGGCGGCTTCTCTTCAGAGCAGTATCTTATGTATGAGGGCAGTACACTCGTTGTCGAGGGCGATAAGATTGAGCTTACAGCAGTCTTGGTTAACGATGACCTAATGGAGGTAGCAAGACACTTTGTTACATACACTGGCGAGTATCAGCTCGTGGACAACCACCGCTAATACCAGCGTTCAGACACTCTTAGCACTCCGTTGTGGCGCGTGCCACAACGGAGTGCTACTTTATAGGCGTTGATAATGGCGTGTACAGATTTTAGCCACTATGATAAGAGAGATGTATACATTTGCCACTGTCCGCCTGTTGTCATCCACCCAACAAAAAAGGGGCTGACCAAGTGGTCAACCCCAATACCATAAGCCACAAAGGCGCGTATTAGATCTTGCAGCGCAAGAAACCTATGCCGAAACGCTCAACTGCTGCACGCTCCAGATCCTCGCGTACCGAGGGGTCAGCAATAGAGATAAGCAGCTTGGCGCGCTGTGCCAACGACTTGTTACGCAGGTAGACGATACCGTGCTCCGTAGCGATATACTGCGCCTGGAAACGCGTTGTTACAACACCAGCACCCTTGGTCAACGTAGGCACAATCTTCGACTGTCCCTTATTGGTAATAGAGGGCAGTGCGATAAAGCACTTACCACCCTCCGACAGCGCACCGCCATACATAAAGTCGTGCTGACCACCAACGCCCGAGAAGATGCGCTCACCGATACTATCGGCACAAATCTGACCCGTAAGGTCGACCTCGATAGCAGAGTTGATAGCCATAACGCTTGGGTTCTGACGGATATTCTGCGGGTCATTAGTCCACGCAACATCGCGGATAACAACGTCACGGTTGTTGTCGAGATAGTCATACAGACGCTGGCTACCCAAGCAGAGGCAAGCAACAGACTTACCAGGGTAGATCTTCTTGAGCGAGTTGTCGATGATACCCTTCTGAATAAGGGGCACAACGCCATCTGTCATCGCCTCTGTATGCAGACCGAGATGCTTGTGGTTGTGCAGAGCGTCGAGCACAGCGTTAGGAATACCACCCACGCCAATCTGCATAGTAGCACCATCGGGAATCTCCTGTGCGATATAGTTACCAATAGCACGCTCAACGTCGTTGGGAACAACTGTGGGCACCTCAACAAGAGGCTCGTCACCACGCACCATAGCATCAATCTTCGACACGTGTATAACAGGGTCACCAAATGTGCGAGGCATATACTTATTTACCTGCGCGATGATAACCTTCGAACACTCGGCTGCAGAGAATGCCAAATCGGCAGAGATACCATAAGAGCAGTAGCCCTCCTCGTCGGGCTCTGACACGTTGAGCAGCGTCACATCCAAAGGTACCTGACCGCTACGGAAAAGGAAGGGTATCTCACCCAAGAAGGCGGGGATAGTCTGTGCCACACCCTCCTTAATAGCATTACGGAGGTTGTTAGCAACAAAGAAACTCAACGGCTCGAAAGAGTCACGCAGCTCCGCCTTGGCATAGGGAGCATCGAAGCGACCAATAGCGAAGGCAGAGTACACCTTAACATCGCGAAGCTCGGGTGCGCGGTCTGTCATAGCCTGCACCAAGACCTCGGGAATAGAGGTAGAACCCTGAATAAACACCGAGTCGCCCGACTTGATGAGTTTTACGGCTTCCGCCGCACTAACTAATTTCATATATTCTTCTGTGTTTAAGAGGGGCTGTCCAATATGGGCAGCCCTTCTATTGTTATTACTACGTAGTAGATAGCGTGAGATGTCACAAGGCTTGTATGGCTGAAAAGTCACTTTTTACTTGACGTAAATAGGAACTCTTCGGACGAGCGCAACACATTCACCCGCTATACGTACTCTATTAATAGTCCTGTGAGAACAGATGCAAACGCTTATCCAACTCGTCGTACTGATAATCCGAAATCATTGATACACAGCCTCGCAAGCCCTCACGAGTACTACCCGTAGGTGCAAGCGTGATAGCCGAGATACCGTAATAGATGAGCTTGTTGATAAGCTGCTCGCCTGTCATATCCTTATAGCCGAAGGTGAAGAAGAAACCGTCACTTACCTCCTGATCACAGTCCTTGTCGTAAACGATATGGAAACCGTTCTTAACCATAATCTCCTTCACGCGCGCTGCACGACGTGCATATTCGCGAGTGTGACCCACGAAGTCAAGGCGTCCGTCCGATGCTGCACGGAACATTGCAGCAAGGGCATACTGTGCCGAGTGAGGCACACCTGACGACAAGACGTAAAGGATGTTGAAGATGAAGTTACGACGGAACTGACCATCATTGCCATAACGCTTTGCAAAGCCCTCATAGCAGCGATCTGCAAGCGAGGGGTTCATTGCAACGACAGCGATACGCTGACCTGCATACGAGAACATCTTTGAGCCCGACAACAGGTGTATACAGTTGTTGGTGTAGCGCGCTACAGAGGGCTGATAGGGCGGCTCAAAGGGCTTCGAGCGATCCTCGCGGAAGTCCATATTGAGGTATGCCAAATCCTCTACGACAATAACATCGTACTTGGTAGCCATACGACCAATAATCTCAAGCTCCTGCTCGTTAAGACACATCCACGACGGGTTGTTGGGGTTTGAGTATATCATACCGCTGATGCGACCCGATGACAAAATCTCCTCGAGCTTTGCCTCAAGCTTCTCGCCACGATAGTCGATGACATCGAAAGACTCATAACGCACGCCCTGCACCCTACACTGTGACTTCTGAACAGGAAAGCCTGGGTCGATGAAGAGGATGGTGTCACGGTCTTCACGCATCTGCGTAAGTGCCATAAATGTAGCAAAAGCACCCTGCATAGAGCCTACCGTAGGCACGAAACATACGGGAGGGATGTCGAGGTTGATGAATGCCTTAACAAAGCGCGATGCCTCCTTTGTAAGAGGCTCGATACCAGTGATAAGGGGATACTTCGAGCCTACGCCGTTTAGCAACGCCTCGTGCTCGGCTTCGATACCAATCATCTCGGCGGGCAGACCAGGCTCGCCAATCTCCATACGGATATACTCCACACCTGTCTTTGCCTCGATATCCTTGACAACACTTACAAACTGACGTATTGAGGCTGCTCCAAGCTCCTTGGCATTGCGCAGACCATTGGCGATACAGATGTTATCTACCGTTTGTTTATCTAATGGACGATCCATACTTACTCGTTTGCTTACTTCTTGATACTGTTGTTATAACCAGCGTGTACCGCAGCGAGGTTCTTCTCTATAACCTCCTCACCCTTGCGGGCAAAGATACGGCGGATACCTGCCTCTATCTTCTCAAGTTCGATGTCAAGCATAGGGATAGCTGCGCCGAGCAACACCATATTTGCTGCCTGCAACGGAGCACCTGCATCCTTTGCGAGCTGCTCTACGTTGAGCGATACGCAATGGGGCAACGCTGCGAGATGGGCATCAAGCTCCTCCTGTGCGGGATAAGTAGGAATGTTGATGAAGGGCACGTTAGAGGTAACAACCCAACCATCCTTCTTCAAGTAGGGAAGGTAACGCAAAGCCTCCATAGGCTCCAACGAGATGATGATGTCGGCACCACCCTTGGCAATAAGGTCAGAGGCAATGGGCTCGGTAGAGAGGCGCAGGTTACTCTGCACATCACCACCACGCTGGCTCATACCGTGTACCTCTGCCTGCTTGATGTTCCAACCCTCGGTCAAGGCAGCCTCGCCGATGACCGTAGCAATCGACAGAATACCCTGTCCGCCGACGCCTGCCAAAATAATATCTTTCTTCATGATAGTTTCCTGTTTAGTTGTTAGCGGACTTATTACTTCTTTGCTGCTGCAGCCCTTGCCTTGGCGTGACGCTTGGCAGTCTGTATACACTCACGACGAGGTATAACTACTGATACGCCCTTGTACTCAATCTCCTCACGCAATATCTGCTTGATCTCCTCCATATTCTTGGGCAGAGGCACTACTACGCGCACGTGGTCGGGGTGTACACCCAAGCCGCGGCAGATATCCTCAATCTTACCTGTACCAGCCGAGTCCTGACCACCTGTCATACCTGTTGTGAGGTTATCAGAGATAACAACAACAACATTTGCGTTAGAGTTTACGCAGTCCAAAAGACCAGTCATACCAGAGTGAGTGAAGGTAGAGTCACCAATAACAGCAAATGCGGGGAACTGACCAGCATCAGATGCACCCTTCGCCATAGTGATAGATGCACCCATCTCAACGCAAGCGTGCAATGCCTGGAATGGAGGCAACGCACCCAGAGTGTAGCAGCCGATATCACCGAAGATACGGGGATTCTCATACTCGGCAGCAACCTCGTTGAGAGCCTTGTACATATCGCGGTGACCACAACCCTGACACAATGCGGGGGGACGAGGTACCACGAGCTCATCAGCATCGAGACGCTCCAATGCCTCCATACCCAGTGATGCGCGAACACTATCGGGAGTAAGCTCGCCCACGCGAGGTAGATCACCTGTCAAGCGACCCTTAACAACAACGGTCGAGGGAACGATAGCTCGTACCATCTCCTCAACAACGGGCTGACCCTCCTCCATAACAAGAATCTCCTTGGTACCATCCTCAACCATCTTCTCAATAAGAGCTGTGGGCAGAGGATACTGTGACACCTTCAATACGCTGCGCTCGTTGCAGTTTGCGCAGTTCTCCATAAAGTAGTTGTAAGCGATACCTGTAGTGATGACACCGCGCTCGGGGTTGTCACCCTTGCGATACCAGTTGAACTTCGACTCTACAGCAGCCTTCATAAGGTCATCCTGCTGTGCGAGCAGCTCAACATAACGCTTCTTCGCAAATGCGGGCAACAAAATCCAGCGACGCACATCCTCGGGACGGCATACTTCATTCTGCTTGCGGGGCTGCTCTGTAATTTCGACAACAGCGCGTGAGTGAGCCATACGTGTAGTTACACGCATCAATACGGGCAACTTAACAGCCTCTGAAAGCTCGAATGCAGCACGTGTCATCTCGTAAGCCTCCTGCTGTGATGATGGCTCGAAGATGGGCAGCAACGCGAACTTACCATAGAAACGTGAGTCCTGCTCGTTCTGTGATGAGTGCATTGACGGATCGTCAGCAGCAACAACCACAAGACCACCGTTAACACCTGTCATAGCAGAGTTAACAAAGGGGTCAGCAGCAACATTCATACCCACGTGCTTCATACATACCAAAGCACGCTTGCCCATATAAGACATACCGAGAGCACCCTCCATAGCGGTCTTCTCGTTAGTAGCCCAACGGCAGAAAATGGGAGCCTGTCCCTCGCCGCGCTTCTCCTCGCGCAGCTGAATGAATTCGGTAATTTCGGTAGACGGAGTACCCGGGTAAGCATAAACACCCGACAGACCTGAATCGATTGCAGCCTGTGCAATAGCCTCGTCACCGAGAAGTAGTTTTCTCATATTGTTTGATGTTTTAGGTTTGTCTATTTGTCAAAGGTATAGTTTTTTTCGTAGAAAAACAAATAAAAAAGATAAAATGTGAGTAAATCTGCCAAAAAAACACTTAATAGAGCGAACATCACATCAACCACACATTCATAGATAGCAGAATTATAGCATCATAACAGAGGATAAATACTGTCTATTGTTAAATTTTTGTATAAAAACTTGACAAAGAGCTATGCAATGTATTATATTTGCACTGGATATCCACCCCGTACGCAGAGACCACATATAACAATTCGGTCTACGCGCATCAACAACATTTATCAATACTAACAAAACAAACAACACAATGAAACGACTACTATTCATTGTGGCGGTCATTGCTACTGCCACCACCATCGTCTTCGGCTATATCATAGCCGATTTACGACGCGAAAACAGCCGCTTAAACAGCAACCAGCACGCTCTTATCGAGAGCATTACACTCTACCGTCTACGCGACTCAACGAGTGCCGCTTCGGTGGAGAAACTAACCCTGCAACTCGACGAGTTCCGCGCTCTGCGTGAGGCTGACACCGAGCATATACGCAAACTCGGCATACGGTTACGCCGCGCCGAGAGCTACGCCCGCACAGCCCTCGAAAGCCACCACGAAGGCACACTACCGCTACGTGACACGATAATCGTTCACGACACAGTTAAAATATTTAATTACTCGGATAAATGGAGCAGGTTGGCTGGGATATTGCTACGCGACAGCATACACTACTCACTCCACTCTGTTGACACGATACGCCAGGTGGTACACCGTGTGCCACGACGCTGGTGGTTTATGCGCTTTGGCACGCGCGCCATACGTCAAGAGATGTGGTCGTCAAACCCCAACACGCGGCTCGTGTATACAGAATATATCGAGCTGCAACGCTGATTGTGGCAACCACAACACACTCGCTCGCAGCTCGATATACACCTTATCGGAACACTATGTAACACCTACTACTGTTTGGGGCGCGCTATGCCACGACGCTCCGCCTCCTCCTCCATAAGCCGATAGGCAGCATCATAGTCGTTAGGTATCACCCCATCGAGGATAGCATTCTTAATGACCTCCTTAATCTCGCCAATTACCGACGACGGCGGGAGGTTATATGTGCGCATTATAAGGTCGCCAGTGACGGGCGGCTGAAAGTTACGTATACGGTCACGCTCCTCAAGATCGCGCATCTTCTCACGCACGAGCTCAAAGTTCTTGAGGAACAACCTCACCTTATTATCATTGCCCGAGGTGATATCTGCCTCGCACAACAACATCAACTTCTCGACATCATCGCCCGCCTCAAAGAGCAGTCGGCGCACAGCCGAGTCGGTGACCATATCTTCAGAGAGGACTATAGGACGCATATGCAGAAAGACCATCTTCTGCACAAAGCGCATAGGCTCATTCATAGGTAGCTTCAAGCGGCGAAATATCTGTGGCACAATCTTCGAGCCTACAGCCTCGTGCTGATGGAATGTCCACCCTGCGTGTGAGTCGTAAGCCTTGGTCTGCGGTTTACCTATATCGTGGAGTAGTGCTGCCCAGCGCAGCCACAAATCATCTGTGCGACGTGCTACATTATCCAGCACCTTCATAGTATGCTCGAAGTTATCCTTGTGGGCGTGCTTGCCTCTCCGCTCTATACCCGCCATACGATCCAACTCGGGAAGCACATATCGCAACAAGCCTGATGTGCGCATAAGGGTAAGACCTATTGACGGCGCAGGTGAAGCAAGTATCTTATTAAGCTCCACCGATATACGTTCACGCGATATGATATTTATGCGCTCCGCTTGACGGCATATACCCTCAAACGTAGAGTCGTCGATGTCGAAGCCTAACTGCGACGCAAAGCGCACAGCACGCATCATACGCAAAGGGTCATCGGAGAATGTGCGTTCAGGCTCACACGGCGTACGTATGATACAGTCATCAAGGTCATCCATACCACCAAACGGATCGACAAGTTCACCAAACGTCGCGCCATTGACCGACCACGCCATAGCATTTATCGTGAAGTCGCGCCTACGCTGATCATCCTCCAACGTACCAGGCTCAACGTGCGGGTTACGCGACTCGGGGGTGTAGCTCTCACGGCGTGCGCCAACAAACTCTACCTCGGAGCCTCGCCAACGTAGCATTGCGGTACCGTAGGTGCGGTACACCGTAACCTTGACACCGAGCTGACGCCCTAACTCCTCGGCAACAGCCACACCGCTACCCACCACCACGACATCTATGTCGGTAGAGGGGCGATGTAGGTAGTAGTCGCGCACATATCCACCCACGACATACGCCTCCACACCCATACGGTCAACGACGGATGTGATATGCTTGAATATGGGATGTTTCAACGGCATCGGCTACCTCTTGGCTCTACGTATACAACGCTGATATGTCTCCACGGTATTCTCCAAACCCCAGTAGAGCGCATCGCTAATAAGGGCGTGACCTATCGACACCTCATCGACCCACGGTATGCGCTCGATGAAGTATTGGAGGTTCTCGGTATTGAGGTCGTGTCCAGCATTAAGTCCCAAGCCCTGACGACGCGCCTCCTCGGCAGCTACGACATAAGGCTCGATAGCAGCCTCACGATTCTCGGCATAGCCACTTGCATACGCCTCGGTGTATAGCTCTACGCGATCTGCACCACACGCCTTCGCGCCAGCAACCATCTCGGGAACAGGGTCAACAAAGATGCTCACACGTATTCCCGCCTTGTGGAAACGCTCACACATAGCCACAAGAAAGTCGCGATGCTTGATAGTGTCCCAGCCCGCCGACGATGTTATGGCATCTTCGGCATCGGGCACGAGTGTTACCTGCGCAGGACGCACCTCCTCGACAAGCTCACAGAAGCTCTCGATAGGGTTACCCTCAACATTTAGCTCTGTGGCGATATTTGCCTTGAGGTCACGCACATCCTGATAACGAATGTGGCGTGCATCGGGGCGCGGATGAACAGTGATGCCATCAGCACCAAAACGCTCTATATCGAGTGCTGCCTTTAGCAAATTAGGCACATTTCCGCCACGCGAATTGCGCACAACGGCAATCTTATTGATGTTTACGCTTAACTTTGTCATAATTTTCGTATATTTGCGGAAGACAAAGTTACGATTTTTTTTCATTTCATCACAATGAACATCATACTTTTTTCACGTCCACAGGTAAACCACCATCCAGAGCAGCTGCGCACTATGCTTGCAACCATCGAGCGTTTAGGTATGAACTACACGCTAAACAGCGAGCTTGCAGCAGCCATCAAAAGCCTCACGGGCATCGTCATCGGTGCGGAGCATATCTACCGCGACAACCCTTCAACGACGGGTGATGACATTATGGTAACGTATGGTGGCGACGGCACACTCCTCGAGGCTGTGGGTATGCTCCCGTCGCGCGACATTCCCGTCGTAGGCATCAACTGCGGACGATTAGGGTATCTCACTGCCGATGATGGCAAGGGCATAGAGACCCTCTTTGAACGTATGGCACGTCGTGAACTGAAATTCACGCAACGCTCTATGCTGCAGGTTGAAGGAGACATAGTCTTTGATTACAACAAGTGTCTTGCCCTAAACGAGATAGCTATACATCGCCACGGCGCAACAATGGTTAGCGTCGAGACCCGCATCAACAACGACACTGTAGCAACATACCACGGCGACGGCATCGTGGTATCGACACCCACAGGCTCCACCGCCTACTCGTTGAGTGCAGGAGGCCCCGTTGTAGACCCTATGTGTCGCTGCATCGTTCTATCGCCGTTAGCACCCCACAACCTCACGATGCGTCCTGTGGTAGTACCCGACAGCGCGACAATAACCCTGCGTCTTGATTCGCGCGGTGGCGAGGCATTTCTCTCTGCCGACAACCGCACATACACCCTCAAAGATGGTGCAACAATCACACTGCGCATTGCCGCCGAACCACTAATTTTGGCTACGCCGCATAATAATAGCTTCTACGACACGTTAAGAGAGAAGATGATGTGGGGCGTAGACTCAAGATAACCCTTTGTCGGCATATTACCACTCGCGCCAACCACGCGAAATGGCACTCTTCAGTGTCGTATTTTTTGAAATATAAATAAATTTATATAACTTTGTCGGGTTATTGACTAAATTATGGCTGAACAGCGCAACATACCACGACACATCGCTATCATTATGGATGGCAACGGACGCTGGGCAAAGCAGCGTAACAAGGAGCGTTATGAGGGACACATTGCGGGTGTCGACTCGGTGCGTGCTGTCGTGCGTGCTGCCGTGCGTAATGGCATTAGCTACCTCACGTTGTACGCCTTCTCAACTGAGAATTGGGGTCGTCCACAAGCCGAGGTAGATGCTATAATGGAGCTGTTCTGCAAGACTGTGATGAACGAGGCAGAGGAGTTGTGTCGCCAGGGTGTGAAGGTGCAGATTATGGGCGAGCGCACTCGCTTCTCGGAGCGTGTACTCGAGATGATTGACCATATCGAGCGCACGACAGCGGCTGCTGATAGACTCACGCTAATACTCGCATTCAACTACTCGTCGCGTCGTGAGATAACACTTGCTGTGCGCGACATAGCCGCCAATGTGGCACGTGGCGAGATGGCTGCTGAAAGCATAGATGAGGAGGTTATATCGCAGCACCTTATGACAGCCTCGACACCCGATCCCGACCTAATTATACGCACAAGTGGCGAGTGCCGTTTGAGCAACTTCCTCTTGTGGCAGGCTTCCTATGCCGAATTCTACTTTCCCGAGACATTGTGGCCCGACTTCGGCGAGGAGGCATTCGACAGAGCAATCGAGGCGTATACACAGCGTGACCGCCGCTATGGTTTAGTCACAGACAACGTAATAGAGTAATCGCAACGCAAATGAGAGTAATCAGGATACTTCTTATCGCCGTAGTAGCTCTGCTCGCAGGCATCCCCACGACCTATGCGCAGCAGACATCTACACGCTACACCATCGGCGATGATGCCAACAACGAGATAAGCGACACCGTAGACTTCGATCTCCACGCCCCGATACTCACCGAGGGCGATGGCGAGTTATACTACATCCGCGACATCAACATTCACGGTGTCAAGTACCTTAACCACGACATTCTGAAGTCGTCGGCAGGCTTGGAGGAGGGCGACTCGATATATCTGCCGAGTAAGTTCATATCAAACGCTATGCAGCGTCTGTGGGCTCCACGCTACTTCTCCGACATACAGATTGGTGCTACCATCGAGGGCGACTCGCTCGACTTGGAGGTCTTCCTCAAGGAGCGCGCACGTATCCTCACTTGGAAGTTTGAGGGTGTGAGCAAGAGCAAGCGCGAGGACTTGATGGAGGAGCTTAAGCTACGCCGCAACACCGAGCTCTCGGACTATGTTATCGACAAAAATGTAAAACTTATACAGAGCCACTTCTCGAAGAAGGGTTACCGCACCTGCAAGGTGGATGTACGCATCGACAATGACTCAATATATGAGCAGTGCGTAAATGTCACCTTCGATATTGACCGTGGCCCCAAGGTGAAGATTGGTGCTATCAACTTTGAGGGCAACGAGGCATTTGATGATAAGCGTCTACGCCGCACATTCAAAAAGACACACCAGAAGAGCATAAACTTCTTCCAGAGTCGTAAGCTCGACGATGAGGAGTTTGTCAACGACAAGGAGCTGCTGCTCGACTTCTACAACTCGCGCGGTTATCGCAACGCCACAATCCTCAGCGACAGCGTCTACTACATTGACGAGGCGACACTCGGCATTGATGTAACCGTTTCGGAGGGCGACAAATATTATATCCGCGACGTGCGATGGGTGGGTAACTCGGTATATACCACCGAGCAACTTCAGAAGATGTTTGGCGTGCAAGCAGGAGATGTATACGACAAGAAGTCTATGCACAAGCGACTGGGTATAGGCAAGGAGATGAACCCCGAGGAGATCTCTATATCGTCGATGTACCAGAACAATGGCTACCTAATGTCGCAGATCGAGCCCGCCGAGATTGTTGTGGGCAAAGACTCTATCGACCTTGAGATACGCGTATTCGAGGGTAAGCCCTTTACCATTAACGAGGTGGGCATCTCGGGTAATATGCGTGTCGACGACGAGGTTATCCGTCGTGAGTTGTATGTGCGCCCAGGTGAGCTATATAACCGCGCCCTGCTTATGCAGACTATGCGTACGCTGATGGGTATGGGACACTTCGACGAGCAGGCAATAGTCCCCGACATCAAACCTGTAAGCGACGAGTTGGTGGATATCAATTGGCCATTGCAGGAGAAGGCATCCGACCAGTTTAACATTGCTGGTGGCTGGGGCTCTGGCACATTTGTCGGCTCAATAGGTGTCACGCTCAACAACCTCTCTATGCGCAAGTTCTTCAAGAAGGGGGCGTGGCGACCCTATCCATCGGGACAGAACCAGCGTCTGTCTATATCGGGTCAGACAAATGGTACATACTACAAGGCTTTGTCATTGAGCTTCACCGACCCGTGGTTGGGTGGTCGTCGTCCCAACTCATTCACAGTGTCGGGATATATCTCGGAGCAAAACAACGCATACTTCATCACGCAGGCAGCAACAATGTACTATCGCTCGATGGGTCTTGCCGTCGGCTTTGGTAAGCGTCTGCAGTGGCCCGACCCATACTTCACATTCTACGGTGAGCTGGGCTACCAGCGTTATGGTCTTAAGGGCTGGGATTCGTTCATCTTGAGCGACGGTAATGCAAACACGCTATCGCTGAAGTTGGTGCTGCAACGCTCATCTGTCGATGCACCCTTCTTCTCACGCTCGGGCTCGGAGTTTACCCTATCGGTGCAGGCAACACCGCCATTCTCTGCGTGGGACGGCAAGAACTACGCCGACAAGAACCTCAGCGATCAGGATCGCTACCGCTGGATAGAGTTCCACAAGTGGCTGCTTAAGGGACGTTGGTTCTTCCCACTTACATCCAACCAGAACCTTGTGCTTATGCTCGGTGCAGAGATGGGTTACCTCGGTCACTACAACAAGGACAAGGTATCGCCCTTCGAGCGTTTCGAGATTGGTGGCGACGGTATGACGGGATATAATATATATGGTGTGGATATTATAGCTATGCGTGGTTATGAGGATGGCGCACTCGACCCCTCAAACTACTACTCTGTAGCATACAATAAGTACACCGTAGAGCTACGCTACCCTGTGATACTCAAGCCTAACTCGTCTATATACGTTCTCGGCTTCTTGGAGGGAGGTAACGGTTTCAACTCGTGGAAGGAGTTCTCTCCGTTCAAGATTAAACGTTCAGCAGGTGTCGGCGTACGCCTATACCTCCCCGTTGTGGGTATGCTCGGTATCGACTGGGGTTACGGCTTCGATGCCCCTTATGGCTCGACCAAGCCAAGTGGCTCACAGTTCCACTTTATACTCGGTCAGCAATTCTAACCCGCAAGTGTGGGTGCCGTACTATAAGGTGGGTGTCACGCTTTGTGGATAGGTGCCATACTATAAGGTGGGTGCCACGTTATGGGGGTGGGTGCTGTGCTATGAGGAGAGTCCACGTTATGAGGGTGGGGCTGCTCTATAATGAGAATAAATGTCTTGTTACAAAGGGGGTGAGGCGCGTATAAATGCACATAATATCACCACTTTGGCAATAAATTTGAAAATAAAGCATTATATTTGTAGAGTTAAAATTAATTACCAAAAGAGAATACTACTATGAAACGAATGATTATCGCGCTCGTAGCAGTGCTATTCGCAGCAAATATTGCATCAGCACAAAACTATATGGTTGTCAACAGCGAGACCGTTTTTAAGTCACTCAAGGAGTATAACAGCGCACTTGAGCAGATAGAGACACTCTCGGCGGAGTATCAGGCAAAGGTTGATGCCAAGTTTCAGGAGGTGGAGAAGCTCTACAACAACTATATGCAGCAGCGCGCATCACTGAGCGAGGGCGTACGCCAGCAGTACGAGCAGAACATCCTCAAAAAGGAGTCAGAGGCAACCGAGTATCAGGAGTCGCTCTTCGGCACAGATGGTGAACTTATGAAGCAGCGTATGTCGCTCATACAGCCCATACAGAAGAGGGTGTTTGATGCTATCGAGTCGGTGTCACAGCAGTATGGCTACGACCTTGTGATAGACATCGCAGCAAACCCCACTGTGTTGTACTACTCATCAAAGGTTGACTTTACAGAGCGCATCATCGAGGCACTTAAATAATTGCCAAAAATAACCGTAACTAATTAATAATGAAATTATAAAGATGAAGAATTTTTTGAAACTGACCCTCGCCGTGGTGCTTATGTTGAGCGCATCATCGGCATTTGCACAGAAATTCGGACGAGTAGACATGAGCTCTGTCATCGGCAATATGCCCGAGGCAAAGGAGGCACAGACCAACCTTGAGACCTATGGCAAGGATCTTCAGGATCAGCTGGAGCAGATACTCGTTGAGTATAACACACTCTATGCCGAGTATGAGAAGAATGCAGCAACCCTCACAGACTCTGTACGTCAGCTCAAGGAGCGCGAGCTTATGGAGCTTCAGCAGCGTTATACCGACTTCCAGCAGATAGCGCAGCAGGATATGCAGAAGAAGCAGGCAGAGGTGTTGCAGCCTATCTACAACAAGGCACAGGAGGCTGTGAACAAGATTGCTAAAAATGGAGGTTACCTCGCAGTGTTCAATACCGAGGGTGACAACGCTATGGCTGCAGGCTTGGCATACTTCGACAAGGATGCTCTTACCGACATCACCGCAGAGGTTAAGAAGGAGCTTGGTATTGTTGACGCTCCCGCAGCACAGTAACAAGATGTCACATAGCCCATAAAAGGGGCGCATAATAAGGATTACCCGAGAGTTCAGACTCTCGGGTAATCACATTTAAGCGGAGGGTAGATGCACGACTTATGCAACTTTACCGAAGCGACATAGGACTACATTTGAGTTACCCATAATCCGTGGAGGTTGCAGTAAGCATATATCGCGACAAGACGACCTTCACACGTGCATACCACAGCCTCTGAACTATCAGTAAGGTCTACGCGAATGCCGCCATAAGACGTTTCCACGTAGATAAATTCGAGGTGGTGCTCTGCTGTCATTGGGTGCGGAACACTGCCCACATCGACCTTCAGGCGATGGTCGTCAAGTCGCGTGATAGTGGGAATGTGTATATCTGTCGCTGCATCCACGATATTGGGCGTGAGCTCCTCCATAGGCTTTCCGCAACAGACAATAGGTACCTTTGAATCGACAAACTTCATCACAACATTTCCGCAAGTTGGACACTTATAAAACCTTGTTCTCATAACACTACTTTATAGAGGTTAAACATCTTACCTACTGGCACTCAATGCAAAAACAGTGCACTACACAGCAACACACCACACAAAGTTGCTCGGAGGCGGGCTTGCCCACTATTATTTTGCACACAGTGTGCATATTCCGCATATTTTTCTTAACTTTGTAGAGTTATAAATCTGTACATATATGAAAGAGGTACTAAAATTCTACAAAGACTTCCCCAAGGAGGGTATCAACTTTATCGATATTATGCCCTTTATCCAGAATAAAGAGGTGTTTCGCCGCCTTATGCACGAGGTAGGCGAGGCTTGTACAGCAGCAAATATCGTATCACCCGAGGCACGAGGCTTCCTATTCTCGGCACCATTGTTGGCTACGTGCGACCACGTTGAGAACATTATTCCCGTGCGTAAGAGTGGCAAGCTACCCTTCAAGGAGGGCGACCTGCACGAGGTGCTTATTGAGAAGGAGTATGGCTTCGACAAGCTATACTACCGCGTGAGCGACATCGCCGTAGGCAAGACCACAGGCGATAATTTTGAGGTCACCATCCTCGACGATGTGCTGGCAACAGGTGGCACAGCCGAGGGTTTAGCAGAGTCTCTCCAGAGCCAAAAGATTACCGTTGATGGCAAGGAGTACGGCATCAAGGTCAAAGAGTTTGTATTTATCGTAGAGCTTAAGGAGCTCGGTGGCGCAAAGCGTCTTGAGAAGATTGCCCCTGTACGCTCAATAGTGGTACTATAAGAATCCAGCAGAGCTACTATGTCACTCCTATCACGCGACATAAAGTATGTAGGCGGCGTGGGCGAGGTTCGCGCACGTCTCTTGGAGCGCGAGGTGGGAGTACGCACCATTGGCGACCTTATATACCGCTTTCCATACCGCTATATCGACCGCACACGCATCTGGGCACTCAGCGAGATTGACGAGAGCACAGAGTCGACATACGTGCAGCTACGCTGCCGCATCACGGGCTTAAGCTACACGGGTGAGGGCGCAAAGCGTCGCCTTATTGTAGAGATTAGCGACACCACAGGATTGGGCGAACTTGTCTGGTTTCACGGCATACGCTGGATAGAGAAGCGTTTAGAGGTGGGACGCGACTACATCATCTTTGGTCGTCCGTCGATATTTCGTAACCGCATAAGCATCATCCACCCCGAGATAGAGCCTGTCGAGCAGGCTATGTCACGCAAGCAGGAGAGTGGTTTTCAAGGCATCTATGCCTCAACAGAGAAGCTGTCGCAAGCAATTGGCACGCGCGCGATGTACACCATAATACACAACGCGTGGCAGCTTATCGCCGCCGACAGCACTGCCATAAGCGACCCCCTAACGGAGGATATGCGTCGTCGTAACGGACTTATACCCCTGCGCGAGGCACTATACAACATACACTTCCCGCAGTCACAGGAGAAGCTACGCGCGGCACAGTATCGCCTAAAGTATGATGAGCTTCTCGGCGTGCAGCTGACAATACAGGCGCGACGCTCACAGCGCAAGGCGGCAAACAATGGCTTCGTGTTTCCGCGTGTAGGCGATGCCTTCAACACCTTCTACAAGCAGAAGCTACCCTTCAACCTCACAGGGGCACAGCAGCGCGTAATAAAGGAGATACGCGCCGATATGATCTCGGGCAAGCAGATGAACCGTCTGTTGCAGGGCGACGTGGGTAGCGGCAAGACTATGGTGGCGTTTATGTCTATGTTGCTGGCTGTGGACAATGGCTATCAGGCGTGCATTATGGCACCCACAGAGATATTGGCACGCCAGCATTATGCCACGATGACGCGCTTTGCCGAAGGGTTGCCCAATGTGCGTGTGGCAATAATAACAGGCGCATCACGCGCCAAGGAGCGTCGTGAGGCTCTCGCAGGCATAGCCTCGGGCGAGGTTAACATCCTCGTTGGCACACACGCCCTGATTGAGGATCGCGTGCAGTTTGCCAACCTCGCCTATGTCGTCATTGACGAGCAACACCGCTTTGGTGTGGAGCAGCGTGCGAAGCTCTGGACAAAAAACCTGCAACCGCCACATATCCTTGTAATGACAGCAACACCCATACCGCGCACACTCGCTATGACGCTATATGGTGACTTGGAGGTGTCGGTCATAGATGAGTTGCCGCCTGGACGACAGCCCATACGCACATATCACTACTACGACTCTGCACGTCTGCGTATGTTCGGATTTCTGAAGCAGGAGATAGCCAAACATAGGCAGGTATATATTGTCTATCCACTCATCAAAGAGTCGGAGAAGATGGACTACAAGGATCTGTATGATGGCTTTGAGTCTATATCACGCGACTTCCCACTACCGCAGTATCGCACAGCCGTATGTCACGGCAAGATGCGCAACGAGGATAAGGAGGCAGCTATGCAGCAGTTCAAACGCGGCGAGGCAGATATACTCATCGCCACCTCCGTTATCGAGGTAGGTGTTGACGTGCCCAATGCTACGGTGATGGTCATCGAGTCGGCAGAGCGTTTCGGACTGTCACAGCTACACCAGCTGCGTGGACGCGTAGGACGTGGTGGCGAGCAGTCATACTGTATACTTATGTCGGGCGAGAAGCTATCGAAGGAGAGCCGCGCACGTTTAGAGGCTATGTGTGCCACAAACGATGGCTTTGAGCTCTCTGAATTAGACCTTAAGCTACGTGGTGCAGGCGACATACACGGCACGCAGCAGAGCGGCGAAGCCTTTGAGCTAAATATCGCCAACCTCGCCAGCGACACACAGATAATGCAGCTCACGCGCGACGAGGCTATAGCCATCCTCGACGATGACCCGAGGCTCGAGAAGGCGAAAAACATACCCCTTGTACAGCTACGCAACAGATATCAAAAGCGCGAAAAGATAGATTTTTCGAATATATCGTAATAAGACTTTATAAATTTGCGTTATCTTTGTGCGCAAACAACAGATAAACGAATAATACCATACTACTATGGCACTGATAAAATGTAAGAAGTGTGGCAACCCTGCATCCAGCAAGTCAAAGGCGTGCCCAATATGTGGAGAGCCTATAGCCACTGTGGAGAGCACCACACCCGTAGCACCGCAGAGCGTCGAGAGTGCAACGCCCGAGCAGCCTAAAGCAGAGAGCACCGCAGCGGCACAACCCAAGACACTTAACGACATCATCGCGGAGCGTGGCGCACAGCCCAAGACCCTCAATGAGCGTTTAGCCGAGAGTAGCACATCTGCAAATGAGCAGCCTGCGGCACAGAGCACGGCAGAGCCCACAAATAAGAGCACAGCAACACCTGTTATACCCGTTGTAACGCCCGCAGCAGAGCCTACCGACAATGGCTCAAGCCAGCGTATAGACGACTACGAGGAGGAGCTTACACGCAAAGATCGCACGATAAAGGGCTACAAGACGATGCTCATAATACTTGTGCTTATACTCCTGCCGCTGGCATACTTTATGGTGACATACATCGGCAAGGTGAAGAGCATCGAGCAGGACTACGCCCTTGTGGAGTCAGCACGTAAGATCTTCGAGGAGCAGAACACAATGCTGCAACACGAGGCTTCAGACCTTGTGGCAGAGCTGGAGAGCCTCAAGGATAAGAACGATACAATGATGGTAAAGTATCAGGAGGCTGTGGTTATGCTTGAGCAGTTGCAGAAGGAGAAGACATACAACTACGAGCAGCTGGCACGCTACAAGCGCGAGGTGAATACGCTCAAGAATGTTATGAAGGGCTACCTGCGACAGATAGACTCACTTAATGTCATCAACAAGGACCTGCAGGCGCAGAATATCGAGTATAAGAAGGAGATTACCACCGCCGAGCTACGTGCCGACATCGCCGAGGAGAAGGCCGACGAGCTAAATACCAAGGTGCGCATAGGTGCCGTGATACGCACAAGCGGTATCCGTATGACAGCTCTCAATGGTCGTGGCAACGAGACCAAGCGCATACGTCAGGCAGAGCGTCTGCGCACCGATTTCGAGCTTACAGCCAACGAGCTTGCCGAGCCAGGCGAGAAGAGCATATACATCTGCATAACAGGGCCTGACGGCTACCAGCTGTCGTCACCCGAGATGATTGTGTTTATGTTTGAGGGCGAGGAGATGATGGCATCAGCAATGCGTAAGGTTGACTACGAGAACCAGTCGGTGCCTGTAAGCATCTACTACGATGGTGCGGCATTCGAGAAGGGTACTTATAAGGTTGACATCTACATTGATGGTCGCCACTGCGGCTCGCAGGAGACATACTTCGAGTAGAGGACAACACCGAGCCAACTATATGGTGGGCTACACAGCAAGCGTTGTGTAGCCCATTTTTTATGGCGAGAGTGCAATGCTAATACACCCTATCAAACAATATCCAAACACCCATATAGACAAGCCATTATATAGACACACAACATTTTTTAGTATTACTTATATATATTTAGATAATTTTCGTATATTTGTAATGCCGTTAGGAATACTTACGGTTGACATATATTAGTGAAAGTGTTTCGCTAATCCTTGGAAATAAAATTTGGCGATTTTGACGAAGGGATAACGGATGCTTACATCACTTGTATTGGTATGCTTGGTTGGCACGTTCTGTGCCTACTCCATACTGTGCAGGTGTGGAGTATTGTTTATTTTCGTCAAGGCCACGCCAAATGCCTATTTCCAGATAAACGAACATCTCCACACTTTCTTTTTTAAATAACCACCGCATAGGAGATGCTACGGTACACAAACCTTAATAATTATGAAGACAAGAAACCTCTTGTTTGCAGCTTTTGTTGCAGCTATGGCTATGGCTGCGTGTGAGTCTGTTCTACCAGAGCAGCAGCCACCTATTGATGAGCCGAGAACATTTACCGTGCATCTTGGTATGAGCGGTGAAATTAATGTGAGCCAAAACCCTCTTACACGTTTTACTCCCGATGACCGCGACCTCTATGGTATTCAGGTCTATCATAAGCCTGCCAGTGAGAGCAGATATCAGCCTTTTGCATACGGCTTGTTCGACAATCTTGAAAATGCAAAATTGGAAGTTACCGAGAATTACAATTATGCAATTGAGGTTATACTTGTTAATGATGGTAAGGATAAGATTTCCCGTGATTCTATATTAGTAGACAATGTTCCATACGTTGGTTATGACAAACCATTCCGAGCTTATAACTTATATCCTGGTGCTACAGCACAATCTGTTACAATTGTGAGCAATGAGTTTACATATGCTGAAGACAGATATTTTGATAGACAATATGACGGTGAGCGTGATTTAAGATTCGCGCCAGCTGGTAGACCCAACTCAGATTTTATTGCTCCAAGACTGGACACATACTACGGAAAACTTGTTGGTTATACACCTACTACTGAAGGTGCCGTAATTGACATATATATGAAACATATGATATACGGTCTTAAAGTTGAAGTAGGAGAGTTCTTCAATGAAGGAAAGTTAGAAGTATATCTTAAAAGACTAGAGTTTTCAAATGGCAGTGCTGATGGTACCTATGAAACATATACTTTAACACCTGACAATAAAAATAAAGAATATATTTATTCTCACTACGAGGTAGGTAAGTGGTACAATCAAACAGACGTAACAAAAGCAACTGTTAATAGAGATATTGATTTTAAATGGATAAAGGATGATGGCTCAACTGTTGAGTGGCAGGAGAAGAGCATTCAGTTTACACGCTTGAAGGAGACTGTTGTGACTCTTGACTACTATGAGGATGAGTCGGCTGGAAGCAACAATATCTCAATGCACTACGACGATACCGAGATGGAGTTGGGCTACAAAAGCTATGTAATAGGTGACACGCAGGATGAGTATGACTGGTAGTTATACCCTCCCCTACAAACAAGAAAAGGAGCTATCTCGTTGTGAGATAGCTCCTTTTCTTTACGCAATCGTTACTGATTACTCCTCTGCAATAGCCTCTGAGGGGCAAACACCTGCGCAAGTACCGCAGCTGATGCACTTATCGGCGTCGATTACATAGATATCACCTGCTGAAATAGCCTCAACGGGGCACTCGTTGATACATGTACCACATGCAACACACGAATCAGAAATTTTGTAAGCCATATTACTTTAGTTTTAATGAGTGTTTCTTTGGTGCAAATATATAATTTTATTTTATAATATCAAAACCTGTGTAAGGAATTAATACCTCGGGGATGCGTATACCCTCCTCTGTCTGGTTGTTCTCAAGCAACGCTGCGACAATACGTGGCAATGCAAGAGACGAGCCATTCAGTGTGTGTGCGAGCTGTGTTTTGCGATTATCGTCGCGGTAGCGCAACTTAAGGCGGTTAGCCTGGAACGACTCGAAGTTTGATACCGACGACACCTCCAACCAACGCTGCTGCGCCTCCGAGTATACCTCGAAGTCGTAGGTGAGAGCCGATGTAAACGACATATCGCCGCCACACAGACGCAAGATGCGGTAGGGCAAGCCAAGCGACGCTACGATGCTCTCGACGTGCTCAACCATCTTGTCGAGTGCCTCGTAAGAGCTGTCGGGGTGTGACACCTGCACGATCTCCACCTTATCGAACTGGTGCAGACGGTTCAAGCCGCGCACATCCTTACCGTATGAGCCTGCCTCACGACGGAAGCACGGTGTATATGCCGTGAGCTTTACGGGCAGCTCGCTCTGCTCGAGGATGACATCGCGGAAGATGTTTGTTACGGGCACCTCGGCAGTGGGCACGAGGTAGTAGCCGTCGGCAGATGCGTGGTACATCTGACCCTCCTTATCGGGCAACTGTCCTGTGCCGAAGCCCGATGCCTCGTTAACGAGGATGGGAGGCTCAACCTCCTGATAACCAGCACGTGTGTTGCAGTCAAGGAAGTAGTTGATAAGTGCACGCTGCAGGCGTGCGCCCTTGCCCTTATATACGGGGAAGCCTGCGCCTGTGAGCTTCACGCCAAGGTCGAAGTCGATGATATCGTACTTCTGTGCGAGCTCCCAGTGGGGCAATGCCTCGCCCGAGATTTCGGTATAGTTCTCTACGAGTTTTACAACGACATTATCCTCGGCGGTGCGACCCTCGGGCACGATATCGGCAGGGAAGTTGGGCAGTGTTACTATTGCCGCCTGAAGCTCGTCGGCAACGACCTTCGACTCCTCCTGAAGCTGCTGTGAGCGTGACTTGAGTGCTGCCACCTCCTGCTTCTTTGCCTCTGCCTCCTCGCGTGCGCCCTTGCCCATAAGTGCGCCAATCTGCTTGGCTGCCTTATTCTGCTCGGCAAGACAGTTATCCAGCTCCGACTGCAACGCCTTACGCTTGTCGTCGAGCTCCTCGATGCGTGCGATGATGGGAGCAGCATCTACACCCTTCTTCTGAAGGCGGCGTATTGCCTCCGCTTTATCATCGCGTAATTGCTTTAGTGTAAGCATAGATTCTTTATTGATTATATTTCCAATCGACAAAGATACAACAATATTAATTATATTGTACAGCGTATCATCAATTTTTTTGTATCTTTGTGCAATAACAGACAACTTTATGGATGCCCCAAAACGCAATATCGAGCTACTCTGCCCAGCGCGAGACTACCGTGCTGCCATAGCCGCAATAGACTGCGGTGCCGATGCGCTATACATTGGTGCAGCGGGATTTGGTGCGCGACGTGCCGCAACAAACACCACAGAGGACATTGCCCGCGTGGTAGACTATGCCCATCTGTTTGGCGTGAAGGTCTTTGTGACGCTCAACACAATACTCTACGAGAGCGAACTCGCCGAAGCGGAGCGTCTTGCACGCGAGCTGATAGCGGTGGGTGTAGATGCGCTCATAGTGCAGGATATGGCATACTTCGAGATGAACCTGCCCATACCGCTACACGCATCGACACAGATGTACAATATGGCACCCGACACAAGCCGCTTCCTGGAGGAGTGTGGCTTCGAGCGTGTGATATTGGAGCGCGCGTTATCGCTCGACGAGATACGCGCGATACGCGAGGCGACAACCGTAGACTTGGAGTGCTTCGTACACGGTGCGATATGCGTGGGACATAGCGGCAGGTGTTACCTATCGCGCTCACAGTCGTCACGCTCGGGAAATCGTGGCGAGTGCTCACAGCCCTGCCGCCTGACATACGACCTTGTGACAGAGCGCGGCGAGACGCTGATAAAGGGTAAGCATCTGCTCTCGGTAAAGGACTTCGACCTCTCGGAGCGCATAGGCGACCTTATAGATGCGGGGATAATGTCGTTTAAGATTGAGGGCAGGCTCAAGGATGACAACTACATAAAGAATGTTGTGAGCCACTATCGCCGCGCGATAGACAGAGCCCTTGCAACACACCCCGACTGTCGGCGTGCATCGGTGGGACGCAGCGAGATAGAGTTCACACCCGACCCCAAGAAGAGCTTTTCGCGCGACGGTGGCGAGTATATGTTTATGGGCAAGCGCGCAGGCGTGGCATCGCTACTCACACCAAAGGCTGTGGGCGAGTATATAGGTTGTGTGGCGACGGTGACAAAGCGCGACTTCAGGCTCGTGGGCAGACACACGCTAAATGCTGGCGACGGCTTATGCTTCATAACTAACGAGGGCATACTCGGCACGAACATAAACCGCGTTGAGGGCAACACCATTGAGCCAAACCGTATGGAGGGCATAAAGCCTGGGATGGAGGTATATCGCAACTACGACCACCGCTTCACGCAGAGTGTGGAGCGTAGCCGCATACGTCGCGCCATAGATGCTGTGTGCCTATTGCGCCTAAACAGCGACGGCATAACAGCACGCTACACCGACGAGGAGGGTTACAGTGTGGAGGTAACGCGTAGCACAGCTCTCGACAGCGCGAAGAGTGCCGAGAAGATGCGCGCAGTAGCTGTGGAGCAGATGGCAAAGAGCGGCGACAGCATATTTCGTGTGACGCAGGTCGACGTGGAGGGCTGCGAGTGGTTTACCACAGCCAAGCTCCTTGCCGAGGTGCGTCGTGAGGCACTGTCACGCCTTGCGGTGGAGCGTTTCAATGGTCACGCTCACGCACGCTATGTGCGTGTGGAGAACACCGCCGCGCTCTACCCCCTAAAGGAGCTAACACCACGACATAATGTTGTAAACAGCCTCGCACAACGCTTCTACACACGTCACGGCGTGGAGCGCATAGAGCGCGGTCTCGACAGTATGCCCACAACACTCGGATATGAGGTTATGGAGTCGAGCTACTGCATACGCCGCGAGATTGGCGAGTGCCTCAAGCGTGGCACAAAGCTCCGCGACGAGCTATACATAGAGCACGGACGACACCGCTACAAGCTGAAGTTTGATTGTGCGAAGTGCCGTATGTCGCTCATAGACTGTTCTAAAGAGTAAATTGTATATTATGATAAAGCTGTTAACACCCGATATCAAGGATTATGAGCTCATAGACACGGGAGGTGGCGAGAAATTGGAGCGTTTCGGACGCTACGTAGTACGCCGTCCCGAGCCACAGGCGATATGGCGCAAGACTCTCGGCGAGGAGCAGTGGCGACGTGCCGATGCATCGTTTCTGCGCGACACAAAGTCGGAGGAGCGTGGTGAGTGGCGACTGAAGCCCGAGATGCCATCACGCTGGATGGTACGCTACCAGCATAAGGATATGAGGCTCAATATGCGCTTGGCTCTCACCTCGTTCAAGCACGTGGGCATCTTCCCCGAGCAGGCAGCGAACTGGGATTTTATATATGACACCGTTGAGGAGCTGCGCGCAGCGGGCATAGAGCGTCCGCGCGTACTCAACCTCTTTGCCTACACAGGTGGAGCAACACTTGCAGCACGCGCCGCAGGTGCCGACACTACGCACGTAGATTCGGTAAAGCAGGTGGTGACGTGGGCGCGCGAGAATATGGAGTCCTCGGGTTTGGAGGGCGTGCGCTGGATAGTGGAGGATGCACTGAAGTTTGTGCAACGTGAGGTGCGTCGTGGCAACCGCTACCACGGCATAATACTTGACCCACCCGCCTATGGTCGTGGTGCTAATGGCGAGAAGTGGGTGTTAGAAGATAATATATGCGAGATGTTGGAGTGCTGCGCCAACCTCTTGGAGCGCGAGAACGCCTTTTTGGTATTAAACCTCTACTCGATGGGGCTATCATCAATGTTAGCACGCACAGCCGTACATCAGACCTTTGGTGCGCCACAAACAGAGCAGATGGGCGAGCTATACTTCTGTGACAAGGGCGGCAAGCAGATACCCTTCGGAACATATTATCGTTTTCGCAGATAGCCACCGCAACGCAACCAAACGCCTATAAACAAGCACCTTATGCGCGAGCTATTCGACATATTTTGGTCATTTCTCAAGATTGGAGCCTTCACCTTTGGTGGTGGCTACGCGATGATACCACTCATACAGCACGAGGTGATACACAATCGCGGCTGGCTTGCCGAGCGCGACTTTATCGACCTGCTGACACTCGCACAGGCTGCCCCAGGCCCTATTGCCCTCAACACTGCGGTATTTGTGGGGTATAGGCGATGCGGCTATGTTGGCTCATTAGCCGCTGTGCTTGGTGTCGTTGTGCCGTCGTTTGTGATAATACTCATCGTGGCGATATTCTTTGCCGATATGCGCCACAACGCGTGGGTGGATGCCGCATTTAAGGGTATGCGTCCCGCTGTAGTGGCACTTATCGTAGCTCCCATAATGGGTCTTACGCGAGGTATGCGCCCGTGGTTGCTCGCGGTATCGGCAGCAGTGGCTTTAGTGGTATGGTATTGGGGAGTGTCGCCCGTATGGTTCTTGGTGGCAGGGGCAGCTGTGGGCATACTGCTTGCAGCACGTCAGGGAAAGGAGGTTGACAGATGATTATCACGCTATTACAACTCGTTTGGAGCTACCTAAAGATAGGTTTCTTCGGTTTCGGTGGCGGCTATGCTATGCTGTCGCTAATACATAGCGAGGTGGTTGTGCGCAATGGCTGGCTCACAAATGGTGAGTTCTCCGACATTGTTGCAATATCGCAAATGACACCAGGCCCTATCGCCCTAAACTCGGCGACATACATAGGCTATGAGGTGGCTGGCATAACGGGCTCAATAGTGGCAACAACAGCGGTATGCATACCAGCACTTACACTGATGATGCTGATAACGCGCTTCTTCATAAAGCTACATAACAACAACTACGTGCAGAGCGTTGTGGTGTGTATGCGCCCCGTAGTGGTGGGTATGATAGCCTCGGCGGCATTGTTGCTCATATTTCCACACTCCGACGATGGGCGCAGCTTTATAGATGGCTGGAGCTGGGTAATATTTATCGTGACGCTCCTCGCCTCGACACGTAAAGTTAACCCCATACTCCTTATCATTGCCTCGGGCATTGCGGGTGTGGTGATATATGGCTGGGATATGATAATGGGTTGATGAATGTTCATCAACCCATTATCTTTCGTCTCCTGCACCACTATAAAGTGCTCAACTCGCCTTTAGCCGCCTCGTGACCCTTATTTGCTGCTCGCGTGAGCCACATACGGGCAGCCTCTGTGTCTTGCGCCACGCCACGTCCGCGCTTATAGAATACACCCAATGCGTACTCCGACTCTGTGAAGCCCTGCTCGGCAGAGCGTTGCAACATAGCTGCCGCCTTTGCCTCGTTGGGGGCAACACCATTACCATTGGCATAGCACTCGGCAAGACCATAGAGTGCCTGCGGGTCGTTATGCTCCGCAGCCGCGCTCAATAGGCGGAATGCCTCATCAAAATTACCATAGGGCACACCATCACCACGCAGATAACACATACCAAGTTCGCTCATCGCCCTGACGTGACCTCCACCCGCCGCCTTGGTGTACCAATATACAGCCTCGGTCTTTGATGTGGTTACACCAATGTTGTTACGATAGCAGTAGCCTACGTAGTACTGCGCATCGAGGTATATATGATCCTTGGCAGCCTTCATATAGTTATCGAATGCCAAAATCTTATTCTGCGTAACACCCTCACCCAAGCGGTAACACTCCGCAACAGCAAAGATAGCGGGAGCATAGTTCTGCTGTGCAGACTTATCAAACCAGCTGAACGCCTTGCTACTGTCGGGAGCAGTGCCTATGCCGTCGAGGTAGCAGATGGCCGTCTCATACTGCGCCTCGGCGTGTCCCTGCTCGGCAGCGAGGCTGAACATCTTGAACGCCTTGTCGTTGTCATTGAGGTCGCGGCTATATATTATACCCGCGCGGAACTGTGATGTGGTGTGTCCCTGCTCGGCAGCCTTCTCATACCAGCGTGCAGCCTCATACTTATTTATCTCTACGCCATCGCCATACTCATAGCATACACCGAGGAAGTATTGTGCATACTTATCATCCTGCTCGGCAGCCTTACGGAACCAATATATCGCCTCGTTAAAATCTTTGGCAACACCCTCGCCACGGTAGTAGCACTCGCCCAAAGCCGACTGCGACAATCGGTAACCCTTATCTGCCGCCTGACGATAGTAGCCCACAGCCTTACCATAATCTTGAGCAACACCATCACCACGGAAATAGCACTCGCCGAGGTAGTGCGTAGCCTTGGTATTACCATTGACAGCAGCCTTCTCAAACCACATCACCGCACGCTGATAGTCACGCGCGCCAGCATCACCATAATAGAGCATATCGGCAGCTTGAATCTGTGCCTCGGGAATACCCTGCTCGGCAGCACGCTCATACCAACGCAACGCCTTCTGGTAGTCACGATAGCCAAGCTCTCCATAGTAGTAGATATTTGCTATCTGGCACTGTGCCTCACCTATACCCTGCTCGGCAGCACGCTCATACCACTCTGCCGCCTCGCTAATATTACGCTCTGTGCCCAAACCTCCCGCGAGGTTGTAGCCGAGGTTATACTGCGCAAAGGCATCACCGTGCTCGGCAGCCTTACGGTACCACTTGTTAGCCTCTTCAAAGCGTGCTATATCGGTGTAGTAGTCTCCAAGATTAACCTGTGAGCGCAGGTGGTTCTGCTCGGCAGCCTTGCGATACCACGCCACCGCCCTATTTATATCCCTCTTAACACCTACACCGTGCCAATAATACTGGGCAATCTCATACTGTGCGAGCACGTGTCCCTGCTCGGCAGCCTTCTCATACCACTTTGCCGCCTCGTACACACGCACGCTCACACCCTTACCTGTTTCGTAGCAGCGCGCAATCTCATACTGTGCAAGCACGTGTCCCTGCTCGGCAGCTGCCTCATACCACATAGCCGCCTCATCCTCATTGGGTGCTATGCCATTACCTGTGGTGTAGCACTGCGCAACCTCATATTGAGCCTTGGCAACACCATTCTCTGCCGCCATAAGATACCAGCGTGCCGCATCCGACATACTGCGTGCTACAACATCACCATCGGCATAGAACTTACCCAACATATATTGTGCAGGGCCATATCCGAGCTGTGCTGAACGCTTATACCAATCGAATGCCGATGCGTTATCCTTGACCTTGCCATTGCCCGTGTAGTAGCACTCGGCGATACGGTACTGTGCCACGGGGTGCTCCTTCTCGGCAGCCTTGCCATACCAGCTCACGGCAGTAAACTCGTCGCGCGTAACGCCAAGTCCCTGCTCGTAGCACTGCGCAAGGGCATACATAGCCTCGGCAGAGCCACCCTCGGAAGCACGACGATACCAATTTACCGCCTCGCCATAGTTCTGCATAACGCCACTACCCTTGCTATAGCAGTCACCCATACGGCACTGCGCCTCGACGACACCCTGCTCGGCGGCACTGCGATACCAATTGAAGGCATCCCACGCATTGGTCTCTACGCCCTTGCCCAAAGTGTAGCAGTCACCAAGAGCCATCTGCGCCTCGGCGTGTCCCTGCTCGGCAGCCTTGCGATACCACATATAGGCTAAATCCTCATTTACAGCAACTCCCAGACCCTTGTCGTAACATAGCGCGAGGTTATACTGTGCGTCAACAACTCCCTCTGCAGCTGACTCGGTATATATTGCAAACGCCTCCTCATAGTTCTGCAAGCCACCGTGCATATTAAGTTCGGCAAGCTCGTAACGTGCCTGTGCGTGACCTCTCTCGGCAGCACTGCGATACCAGACGATAGCCTCGTCGATATTCTGCTGCACACCCTTACCCGTAGCATAGCAATTTGCAAGGCGGTACTGCGCCTCGGAGTTGCCATTCTCGGCAGCGCGACGACACCACACTACACCCTCGGCATAGTTGGCATTAGCATCACTAAAATAGTACTTTATAATCTTATTTAGCGCGCGCGTACTACCACCATCCGCGGACATCTTATACCACACGATAGCCTCCTGCATATTTGGAGCTACGCCCAGGCCCTGCTCATAGCACTCTGCCAAGTTGAACTGCGCTCTGTTGTAACCACTCTCCGCCGACATACGATATAGACGCGCCGCCTCGCCATAGTTCTGTGGCACGCCATTGCCGTTGGCATATATCTCCGCGAGGTAGTACATAGCCTCGCCATTGCCCTGATCCATTGCTTTCTTGTACCAATATATCGCCGACTCGATATCCTCCTCGCGTCCCATACCGTACATATAGCAATAGCCCAACTTCAGCTGCGCCTCGGCTAAATTTTGGTTTGCAGCACGGCTAAACCAAAGTGCCGCCTCGGTGTTGTCGATGTTCTTAACACCCTCACCACTAAAGTAACACATACCGAGCTGATACTCTGCCTTGGCATATCCCCAACTTGCGGCCTGACGAAATCTCTCGACAGCGGCGGTGTACATCTCCTGCTCGTAGAGTCGCATACCCTCCTCATATATGCCAGCTATTGATGATGGGTCTTGTATCATAGAACCATACATCGGTGCATAGACAGGCGTAGAGTATGCCTCGGTAAATGTCGCGGCGAGCGCAACGACAAAGAGTATTAGTGAACGCTTCATATATTTTTTGTTTTTATTCGGAAATAGTTTTGATACCACAAATATAGAAATAATATCGCGGTAAACCAATTGTTTAGTCGTAAATCATTCGTAAATCATTCGTTGCGGCGGAGGTGTTTCGATGAATGATACCAGCAAGTGGTACAGACGGCTAACCTCCCGCCTTTTTGCACCTATATCCCGCCTTTGTGAGTAGCTCCACCACGCGGTCACGATGGTCGCCCTGAATGATAATCTCACCATCCTTGACGCTACCGCCCACGCCACACTTTGTCTTAAGATCTCTGCCGAGTGCCGCAAGGTCATCGGATGCGCCCACATAGCCACGCACCACCGTTGCCACACGTCCACCCTTGAGTCTATCGAGCCATACTCGCAAATTCTGCTTTTGTGGTTCGAGCGTTTCGGCCTCCTCTGTGGCTGTTGTCTCATATTTAAAGTCGGGATTTGTCGAAAAGACAACACCCAGACGCTCTTTCCAGTCGTTTGCCATATTTAGTTGTTGTATTTTATCGGAAAATTACTCCAAAAAGGATTTCTGATGACAAAGTTACAATATTTTTTGTATCTTTACAACAGCGAAAACATTTCAATTATGAAACCGAATAGGCGAAATAGGCGTAAACGCGACCTCACAGCATACAACCCCAACAATCTGCCCGATGTGCTACCACCCGAGGATGACCGTAAGTTGGTGCAGGTATACGTTGAGGGATACGAGGATGTAGCCTTCTGGCGTGGCATCTTCGACCATTTCCACAACCCCTATCTTCGCTTCGAGATATCGGTACCCAACCGCGATGACCTGCCCAAAGGCAAGAAGGTGCTTATGTCTATGATTGGGCGCACATCGGCAGAGGATGTGCTACTGTGTGTGGACTCCGACTTCGACTACCTATTCGATGGTGCTACGGAGCAGTCGCGCGAGATACTCGCTGCCGACAATATGTTCCATACATATACATACGCTACGGAGAACTATCTGTGTTACGCACCTTCGCTACGCAACGTATGTGTCAAGGCTACGAAGAACGATATGCGCATCTTCGACTTCGAGCGTTTCTTTGCCGACTACTCGCGCACTATATACCCCCTGTTTTTGTGGTACACCTACTCGGCACAACTCTCTCACGAGAGCGTATTTACCCTTGCCGAGTTCCGCGCCTCGGTGCGTCTAAACTATGTCGACATACGTCGAAATGGCGAGTACACCCTCGCGTGGCTTGAGCGTAACGTGCAACGCCGCGTCGCAGCTCTTGAGCACAACAACAGCGAGATGATACCACATCTTGATGTCTTCGAGCGCAAACTCCAAGAGCGTGGCGTTGAGCGCGATAACTGCTACCTATTTATGCACGGACATACGCTGATGGATAATGTCGCACTGCCCACATTGAGTGCCGTATGCGACAAGCTGCGCCAACTTGCAATAGCCAAGATAAATATGTCGAAGGTAGAGGGCATAGCACTCAAGAATGAGCTTCAAAACTACACCAACACACTGCGTTCAATACGCGATGTATTGCTCGATAACGAGAACTATACATCGTGCGTGCTGTATAAGCGTCTGCGCGACGATATACAGGCGTATCTCGACCGTATGATTGCTAAAATTAAGGCGGAGCGACCAGCCCCGACAATGCTTCGCTGCAACTTCGAGCCATAGCCACAACACAACCATCATCTTAAATTGGGTGCTACCACACCCATTAGCGTTGTTGTCAAAGAGGTTTATATAAAAGAGGTTTATATAACCATTTTGCCTATTCGTGATAACATTGTCCGTGTAACCACCACTAATTGGCGCAATAGGCACTTTTTAGCGGCATTTTTCACAATGATATTATATCCAAATACATTAGTTTTATTGGTAAAATAGCCCAGAAAATAGCCTCAAAATTTCAATATTTGCATATTTTTTTACTATTTTAGTCACAATTTGCTTGTATATTAAAAATTGTTGCGTATATTTGTGTTCGTATTATCGAAAGATATGCGGTTTTTTTTAAGAGGAATTTAACCTAAACTACAAAAATAGTATGTCTAATCAATGTCCAGCAACCTGTCATTCATACACGCTTGAGCCCGAAGCGGGCTTTAACCTTGTGTGCTTGAAAGAGGGTGAAAAATTTGTTATTGAGCGAGGCGACCAGAACAACCTACTCTTCGTTATGTCTGGTAGTTTCGACATTACATCAGAGGAGCGTCACGACTACGTTGTACGCGAAGGTCACTTTGTATTTTGCTTCCGTGCATACCGCTATGAGCTTACAGCATTAAGCGACGTCAAGATTGTAAAGGCGCATTTCATCACAGCGGGTGCTGCGTGCGATATGATTCCGTTCAACAGCATCGTAGGCAAGATAAAGAAGATAAACTACAAGTTTACACAGGTTGCCTTCAATGAGCCACTTGAACTTTTGTTGCGCTCAATACAGCTCTACTTGGAGAATAATATGAAGTGTAACCATCTGCACCGTGCGAAGATTCAGGAGATGTTCGTAATCTTCAAATTCTTCTATACACCACAGATTCAGCTCCGCACATTCTACAACCTCTTCGACCGCAACCAGTCGTTTGCGTCGCTCGTGCGCAACAATGCGCCACGCGTAAAGACCGTAGAGGAGCTTGCAGACATCTGTGGTTTCAGCATTCAGCACTTCAACAATATGTTCAAGCAGGAGTTTAACGACACTCCGTACAGCTGGATGCAGAAGCAGCGTATCGTGGAGATTGAGCGACTCCTCACCGAGTCTAATGTGCCGCTGAAGAGCATTATCAAGATGTACAGCTTCACCAACCACGGTCACTTTGCACTATTCTGCCGCAAGTACCTTAAGAAGACACCTCTTAAGATACGTAAGGAGGCACGCGCCAAGAAAGAGCTCGAACAGCAGGCACAGTAATGTGTTGCCTTGTATATTAGACACACATCGTGAAGAAATGGAGGGTTATCCAGTAGATAATCCTCCATTTCTTTGTATGTACACGGCGTGAGGGGGCTATTTAGCGTAATAAGAGTAGCTGCAAGAGAATTATTGCAATGTATTTAACATTGTAAGAAGCTTCTCATAGTAGCTCTTTGACACAGGAATACGCTTTACACCATCGCAGTCGAGCGTGACATAGTGCATACGATGCTCCTCGCCGATAAACTGTATGCGACGTATATTGACAATATAGGAGCGGTGGCAACGCACCATACCCGTACCTTGCAATGTCTGCTCAATATCGCGGGTACGGCAACGCAGCATATATGACGCCAACTTGTCGTTATGTATGTAATGTACTTTGATGTAGTTATCCTCGGACTCAAGGTAACATAGCGACTCGATATTTATTGTTAGGCGTAATACACCATTGTTGTCGTGTAGATGCACCATTCGGGGTGCGCGCTCTGTGTTCTGCTTTGCAGCGGGCGACGACAGCCTGTCGCGCTCTGCCTGCTCCACAGCACGGTTATACTCGTCACGCAAGCGTTGTAGCTCATACTGCGTAGCCTCTAACTCCTCACACTTTGAACGATACGTTGCATAGAACGATACCAGGGCATTGGGTATAGCAAGTATCATCGTTACACAGAACAGCGCGCGCGTAGCGACCTCGGGGATGGAGACATCGGGCTGCGAGAAGAAGATAACAGTGATTATGGTGTAGAGCAGCGATATGGCAACATTCTCGCTCATTATCCACCAGACATATCGCCACGGCGTAAGGAGTATACGATCCTGCAATGAGTACATAAGTGAGCGACTAAAAATGAGCAATACCACCGCCGAAAAGTAGAACAAGATAGTGAAACTGAAGCGCATCATATCATCGGTGCTAAACCATACTGCAAGTGAGAATGGGTCGTATATCACCATAAACAAAATGGAGAATAACACTATAAATGTTATCATCACCGAGATATATCTTCTCGACACTAAAAACTTGGGAATTTCGCGCTCGTGTGAAACCATAAAAACTTATCTATTTGGTTACAAAGGTATTATTTTTTTAGCGTTCAACAAAATTTTTACCACACATATTGTGTTTTTACCACAAAATAACACTTTTCGCCACAATTTAGGGGATGGTACAAAGCTACAAAGTATATTTGCGACATCATTATTCTTAAATAATTTTAAGAAAGTGGTAATTTGCAGCCCGCATATCAATACTTGATATGGGAGTACGGAGTTCTACGGCAGGATGCTTTTGTGCTGTATTGCTAACGTGGTCGGAGAGTTGACGAAGTGCAACGAAGAGAGCCGTTGGCAGCATACAAGACTGAGTCAGCAGTTGCGGACAAGAGTTAAGTAGAGAGTGATAGCACCAAAGGAATTACCTGGCAACCGAGTAGGTTCAGCCGTCGGCAGCAAATAGAGTAGCAGAATAAATATGTTGAACTAACACAATATTTCATGAAAATTATTGGAACAGGATCGGCGCACCCCAAATGCGCTGTGACAAACCAGATGCTTGAGCAGTTTTTGGAGACCACTGACGAGTGGATTACCGAGCGCACAGGCATCAAAGAGCGTTGCGTGATTTCGTCGGAGAAGTTGGAGGATATGGCGTGCGAGGCAGCTATGAAGGCTCTCGAGAATGCAAACCTCACACCTGCCGACATCGACTTCCTCATCTGTTCGAATGTTGTTAACGAGTATGTTACCCCCGCACTCAGCTGCATCATACAAGGTAAGATTGGCGCGACTTGTCCCACTGTCGATATCAATGCTGCTTGCGCAGGATTCATCTACGCAATGGATATAGCCGACGACAAACTCAAGGCTGGCAAGGCAAAGAACATCCTTATCGTATGTGCCGAGGAGCCATCACGTATGGTGAGTTGGAAGAATCGTAGTACGTGTGTACTCTTTGGTGATGGCGCAGGTGCTGCCGTTGTTACGGCGGGCGATGAGCTTAAGGCTATACGCCTTACCACAAGCTCACTTACCGAGGTGTTGTACTACCAGCGCACACTGGAGCCTACGCCCTACATATCAAAGGAGGAGAACTTCGAGCCTTTGGTGATGCGCGGTCGCGAGGTCTTCAAGCACGCTGTGACAAACTCAAATCGCGACATCAAGGCCCTGCTCGACCAGACAGGTCTGACTCCTGCCGACATCAAGTACTACGTGTTGCACCAGGCAAACCGTCGTATAATCGACTCTATACGCAACTTCCTCGGAGTTGAAGAGGAGCGCGTGCCCCATAACGTGGAGCGTTACGGTAACATTTCATCGGCAGCACTCCCCGCACTTCTTGATGAGCTCAACCGTGCAGGCAAGCTCCAGAAGGGCGATAAGCTGGTATTTAGTGCCTTTGGTGCAGGCTTCACAACGGGTGCTTGCATCATCGAGTGGGCAATGTAACATCGCCTAACGCAAATCGTAGTGAGCAAAGACTCATTGAGGCACAGCCATAACAAGGAGCTAACAAAGAATAAGTGTGTAAAACGCGGTGCGCCACAACAAAAGTTTTATGTGGCAGCCGATAAAAAGAGAGATAAAATGGAACAGAGAGTAGTTATCACCGGTATCGGTGCAATTACCCCCGTAGGAAACAAGGTGGACGAGACGTGGAAAAATCTCGTCGAGGGCAACTGCGGTATCGACTTCATCAAGGGCTATGATGAGTTCAACCTCCCCGTGAAAGTTGCAGGACAGGTCAAAAATTTCGACCAGTCACAGTATGAACTTAACGCAGGCTTGGCACGTCGCAGCGACAAATTCTGCGTATATGCTATGGCTGCAGCATCAGACGCTATGAAGGATAGCGGCTTGGTGAGCGGCGAGAATATAGCACCAGAGCGTCTTGGAGTATACATCGGCTCGGGCATTGGTGGTATGGACACATTCGTAAACCAGACAAAGGTGCTTTTGGAGGAGGGCGTTCACCGCATCTCTCCCTTCTTTGTACCTATGATGATTTCAAATATTGCATCGGGTAATGTAGCAATTTCTCACAATGCACAGGGTGTATGTCTCCCCGTTGTAACAGCTTGTGCCACAGGTACTCACTCGGCAGGCGAGGCATATCGCGCCATCAAGCACGGCTATGCTGATGCTATCATCACAGGTGGTGCCGAGGCCTCGGTACATCCGCTCGCAATCGGAGGCTTCGCCAACAGCAAGGCACTGTCACGCTCGGAGGATCCGTTGCAGGCATCACTGCCCTTCTCGGCAGATCGCCACGGCTTCGTTATCGCCGAGGGTGCAGGTATGATGGTCTTTGAGTCACTGGAGAGTGCGCAGCGTCGTGGTGCTAAAATCTACGCCGAGGTCGTAGGGTATGGTAATAGCTGCGATGCACACCACTTCACAGCACCCCACCCCGAGGGCATCCCTGCATCACGTGCAATCAAGCAGGCTCTCGACGAGGCACAGTTTGACGCAGATAAGGACTTGCTCTACATCAATGCACACGGCACAGGTACTCCGCTCAACGATGCTTCGGAGACCAAGGCTATCAAGCTCGCTATGGGCGAGGAGGCTGCACGCAAGGCTATGATCACATCGACAAAGTCTATCACAGGTCATATGCTTGGTGCAACAGGTGCTGTCGAGCTTATCGCATCAGCATTGTCGCTCTACCACGGTGTGGTAACACCCACCATCGGTCTTACCAACCCCGATCCCGAGTGCGACCTCGACTACACACCGCTCAAGGCACGCAAGGCAGACCTTACGGTGGCAATCTCTAACTCACTCGGCTTTGGTGGTCACAACGCCTGCGTAGCACTACGCAAGTGGACAGGCAAGTAGCCAATAATTGTTGAACTAACGCACAAAATATAGACGTATGAAACTTCTTGAAGGAAAAGTAGCACTCGTAACAGGTGCTGGACGAGGCATCGGCAAGGCTATTGCCTTGCGCTATGCAGAGGCGGGTGCCGACGTGGCATTCACCGACTTGGTTATCAACGAGGCCGTGGAGGAGACCGTAAAGGAGATTGAGGCTTTGGGTGTTAAGGTAAAGGCGTATGCCTCAAATGCCGCTATCTTCGACGAGACACACGACGTGGTTAAGCAGATTGTTGAGGACTTTGGTCGTATCGACATCTTGGTAAACAACGCAGGTATCACCAAAGATGGTCTTATGATGCGTATGTCGGAGGCACAGTGGGATGCTGTCATCAATGTCAACCTGAAGTCAGCATTCAACTTCATCCACGCCGTTGTTCCCGTTATGGCAAAGCAGCGCAGTGGCTCAATTATCAATATGTCATCTGTTGTTGGCGTTTCAGGTAACGCTGGTCAGTGTAACTACTCTGCTTCAAAGGCTGGTATGATTGGTCTTGCAAAGTCAATCGCCAAGGAGATGGGCCCACGCGGTATTCGTGCAAACTGTATCGCCCCTGGCTTCATCATTACCGAGATGACAAACCAGCTCTCACAGGAGATCAAGGATCAGTGGGCAGCGCAGATTCCGTTGCGTCGTGGTGGCACTCCCGAGGATGTTGCCAATGTGGCACTGTTCCTCGCAAGCGACCTGTCATCGTATGTTAGCGGTCAGGTTATCCACTGCTGTGGTGCTATGAACTGCTAAATAGCTGCAACATAGAGGGTAATGCACCCTCATAGACTACACCGAATGGGGCGTACAGAGAGTACCAACCATTCGGTGTTATTGTTTGCGCTCCGTTTTTTAGCGTGATATTGTGATTGTGAATTATTTTTGCTATCTTTACGCCAAAATGTATATATACTAAAATGAGTTGTAATAAAAATCATAAGCCCGAAATGGGTCGTGGATGCTGCTTCTGCGACTGTGGCGACGAGCTGGAGGCGAGGGCCTCAGAGGGCTGTTATAAACTCCACGAGACAAATTGGTTAGAGGAGTATCCCGATAATATACCCACAGACATATTTGAGGTGCGATTTAAGAATACACGTCGCTCCTACTACCAGAATGTCAACGGCTTGACTCTCAAGCGTGGCGACATAGTAGCTGTGGAGGCATCACCTGGACACGATATCGGCATTGTGTCGCTTACGGGAGATATGGTAGCAAAGCAGATGCGCCGTGTGGGCTTTAACCCCTACAACGGCGAGTTCAAGAAGATATACCGCAAGGCACGTCCCTACGACATTGAGAAGTGGCAGGAGGCGATAGCCCTTGAGCACGAGACGATGATTGCATCGCGTCAGATTGCTGCCGATATGGGTCTCAATATGAAGATTGGCGATGTGGAGTATCAAGGCGACAAGATTAAGGCAATATTCTACTATATCGCCGATGAGCGCGTAGACTTCCGCGAGCTTATCAAGGTCTTTGCCGATAGATTTCGCATACGTATCGAGATGAAGCAGATTGGCGCACGCCAGGAGGCGGGACGCATCGGCGGTATTGGTGCTTGTGGCCGCGAGCTATGCTGTGCATCGTGGATGTCAAGCTTCTCGAGTGTTACAACAAATGCCGCACGTATGCAGGAGATATCGCTCAACCCGCAGAAGTTGGCGGGACAGTGCTCAAAGCTTAAGTGCTGCCTTATGTATGAGTATGATGCATACGCTGATGCGCGTCGCACCATACCACGCCTGCGCGAACCACTGCAGACACTCGATGGCGAGTACTTCCTCGTGAAGATTGACCCATTAGCACAGACGATGTCGTTCAGCACAAGCAAGGGCTCTATTGCCAACCTCACAACACTTCCCATATCGCGCGTGAAGGAGATTATCGCCATCAACCGCGCTGGACAGAAGGTAGAGACGTTGCTGGGCGATTTAGAGAGTGATGTGGTCGAGGAGCCTACATTCCGCCAAGAGGAGGATAGCATCACCCGATTTGATAAGCAACGTCGCCAGAAGCGCAATAAGCGTCGCGGCAAGACGGAGCGAAGCAACGATGGTGGCGAGGACAACCGCACACGCGAAAACAAGGAGGAACACGAGAGTAGAGAGCCACGCGAGGGTCGCGAGGGTCGCGAAAACAGAGAGGGCAAAGAGAGTAGAGAGCATCGTGAACAGCGCGAGAATCGTCGTCGTGATAATCGTGAGCGACGCGAGCCTCGTGAGGGTGCAGCAGAGCAGGCGAACAACACTGCGGAGCAGCGTACAGAGAGTGGCGAGGGTGGCGAGAACGTAGCACGCCGTCCGCGTCGCAACAATCAACGTCCACGTCGCAACAATAATGGCGAAGGTCGTGAGGGTCGTGAGCCACGCGAAAACAGAGAGCCACGCGAGGGTCGTGAAAACAGAGAGCACCGTGAGGGTCGTGAGCGTCGTGCGCCCAAGAGCGAGAGTGCTGAATAACAGCGGTTTAAAATAGGAGGGGCAAATAAAAATGAGGGGCTTGCGATATATCATCTTGGCGATGATAACAGTGGTTGTGATGGCTTGTGCAGAGGCTGGTCGCAGTGTTGAGGTGCGCGATTTTGAGCCAAAGGTATGGGATAGTGTCGAGGAGTTTAAGTATATCAACGAGGACTCCTTGTCGCGTCGTGACATAGCCATAACGCTACGCTACGACAGAGGTTACCGTGCCGACTCTATACCTATGCACATTCTCACAATATCACCCGACTCGCTCGTCGTTGAGGAGCCATTCACACTGCGCGTGCCTCACCTTGCAGAGCTACTTCCCGAGGAGCAGACATTCATCTATCGCCGCAACGTGGTGCTCAAGCACAAGGGCGCATACACCTTCCGCCTAAAGCCAGACACTACGATATGCGGCATTGCCTCGGTAGGTATCATCGTCAGCAACACGCCCCAAACAACAAAATAGTAAGTAAGATGGGAAAGGACAAATTACGTAAGTTTGCAGAGAACCTTACCTTCAAGTGTCTTGTGCAACCCGAGTTTGAAGATATATTTCACAAGGATCACCCACTAAAGGGACGCTGGCACGAGGATTTCTTCCACAACAACAACCCCATAGTCTTGGAGCTTGGCTGTGGTCGTGGCGAGTATACTGTAGCCCTTGCCGAGCGTAATCCCAACTATAATTATATAGGTATCGACATCAAGGGCGCGCGTATGTGGCGCGGTGCGAAGACTGCCACTGAACGAGGTATGCAAAATGTGGGTTTCGTGCGCACGCGCATCGAGTTTATACGCTCATTCTTCGCACAGGACGAAGTGGCAGAGATATGGATAACCTTCCCTGACCCGCAGCTCAAGAGCCGTCGCGCCAAGAAACGTCTTACGTCGCCACTATTCCTCGCCGAGTATAAGCAGATGCTAACACACGATGGCGTGATAAACCTTAAAACCGACTCGAAGCACCTGTATAACTACACAGCAGCAGTGATTGAGCGTTTAGGTCTTAACGTGGAGGTACAGAACGACGATATATATGGCTCGGGATATGCCGACGAGGTGTTGTCGGTAAAGACCGCCTACGAGAGTAAGTTCGTGGCTATGGGACTCCCCATAACATATACACGCTTCAGCCTCGCCAACTGCTCGACATTTGAGCACTTCGAGTGGGAGGGTGACGACGTGCTTGAGAAAGATGCCGAGAGCAATAGAACAAAAGCCTTTTAATTGAGTCATAATGGGAAAGAGAAGAAAGGACTACCCTCTTATCGAGGGTCTGCATATAACTACCCTCGCAGCCGAGGGTAAGGCTATGGGCAAGGTGGAGAATCAAGTCGTGTTTGTGCCAATGACCGTACCTGGAGATATTGTAGATGTTCAGATACGTAAGCACCACCGCCGATTTATGGAGGGTACTGTAGTGCGCTTCATAGAGAGGTCACCACTGCGCACAGAGCCATTCTGTGAACACTTTGGCGTGTGTGGTGGCTGCAAGTGGCAGAACCTCCCTTACGAGGAGCAGCTCAAGCAGAAGACAAAGCAGGTGGAGGATCAGTTAGTGCGCATCGGTCACCTCGATATTCCCGAGGTGCGCCCGTGTCTGGGCTCGGCACGAACACGCGAGTACCGCAATAAGCTCGAGTTTACCTTTGCAGACCGTCGCTGGCTGACGTACGAAGAGATTGCAGCAGGTGGCGACATAGAGCCTGTACCCGCTGTGGGCTTCCACATCCCAGGATGCTTCGACAAGGTGCTGGATATCAACCGCTGCCATCTTCAGGCGGATATATCTAACCGCATACGCCTTGCTACCAAGCAGTTCTGCATAGAGCACGGCTACTCGTTCCATAATGCACGCGCCCACGAGGGTCTAATGCGTACAATGGTTGTGCGCACAGCCTCGACAGGCGAGGTTATGGTCATCGTGGTATTCAACGAAAATGACACAGAGCGCATAAATGCCCTTATGGGCTACCTCAAGGAGCAGTTTAGCGAGATTACATCACTTATATATATGGTCAACGACAAGTGGAATGACTCGTTAGGAGACCGTGAGCCTATATGCTTTGCTGGCAAAGACCATATCATCGAGGAGATGGAGGGTCTGAAGTTTAAGGTGGGCCCCAAGTCGTTCTACCAGACCAACTCGGAGCAGGCATACGAGTTGTATAAGGTCACACGCGAGTTTGCCGCGCTGCGCAAGGAGGATATCCTCTATGACCTATACACAGGAACGGGTACTATCGCAAACTTCTGTGCGCGCCACGCCGCAAAGGTTGTCGGCGTGGAGTATGTCCCCGAGGCTATTGAGGACGCTGTTATCAACTCACAAATAAACGGTATTGAGAATACTACGTTCTACGCTGGCGATATGAAGGATGTGTTGAGCGACGAGTTTGTGCAGCGCAATGGTCGTCCCGATGTCATCATCCTTGACCCACCACGTGCTGGTGTCGACGAGCGCGTATTGGAGGTTATCAAGCGCGCCGCACCCGAGCGTATGGTATATGTGAGCTGCAACCCATCAACACAGGCACGCGACCTCGCACTGCTGAACGATATGTACGAGATTTTAGCCGTACAGCCCGTGGATATGTTCCCACATACGCACCACGTGGAGAATGTCGTGAAGCTGCGCCGTAGAGCATAAGCTAAAGAGAGAAAATATACATTATATCTATATATAACGAGAGCTCGATTTTATTCGGGCTCTCATTATTTTTCCCCAAAAACAGCAAAAACGGATGTTTAGGAGTTGTCATTTTGTAACAAAATTACAATATTTTATACTATTTTATATTGTAATCAGTCCAAAATTAAAATTTACTTGTTACTCTAAATATTTTATTATAATTTTGTGGGAAATTCGATTTGTATATATTTGCTAACGACAATATTTCACGTCTTATTAGTTCTAATGATGAAAGATAAGATAATGCTATGTGTGATTTAGTATTACAAGATAAACTATATAATAATATTGTATTTGAGTGCTATTGCAACGCAGATAACACATCAATTTCGTTTAAGACAAATTTTTGGACAATTTGCTATATGTATATTGGCAGTTGTACAACGTGTCATAGCGGCAAGGAGCAGACCATACCGCAGGGCTGTGTCTATGTCTTTGAACGAGGTGAGTACACACTAAACTGTCAAGTGAGCACATCTGGTGTGTTCGAACAGTTTCTGTTTCACATAGAGCCATCGACAACACTGCATAGTATGGGCTATATGTCGCGTGAGGATAGGCGATTTATGAAGAGTGTGCTCGGCTCCGTAGCATTCAATGAGAGTATAAGCAGCCTTGCCAGTAGGTGCTTTCTCTCAACATCGACACTCAAAAGACGCTTCACAGCGCGCTTTAATATGTCGCCACACCAATGGATGGTACGTCATCGCTTAAGGCTTGCTTGCAAGACTATCACGCAGACGCGCATATCTATTGGAGAGGTAGCGGAGATGTTTGGTTTCGATAACACGTCGCACTTTATACGGCTCTTCAACAATGTGTATGGTATGACACCGCGCCGTGTACGTAATATGCTCATTAGTGAGCACACTAATAAGCTGCACTCAATACACGAGTTGCCTCAAGAGTGTGAGAGCTATATCGGTCAGGAGAATACCACAGATAAGGATTGGATGTTTTAGCGTAGGCTAACGATGATCTGCACAACGACAGTATAGCGGCAATCTCTTAATTGAGATTGCCCCTAACGGCGTATGTATCGTCTACATCTGATAGAGCGGGGTGTTTGTTGTTAGAAGGGTGCCGAGTGCTACACTCGGCAAAAATGCCACCGATGGGTAGTACTTGATGTACGTCCCATTGGTGGCATTTTATGTTAGGGGACGCAATCGACCCCTTATAACAACAAAGACTACTCTTCGTCAGTATCAGTGTAAGCCTTAAGCAGCTTGTCCTGAACATCTGCGGGTACCTGCTCGTAGCTTGCAAACTGCATAGTGTAGGTAGCAGCACCTGATGTCAATGATGACAACGATGTTGAGTAACGGTAGAGCTCTGCAAGAGGTACACGTGCGTTAAGACGGTCGAAGCCCTTGTCTGACTCCATACCCATAATCATAGCGCGACGGTTCTGGAGGTCGCTCATAACAGAACCCATATACTCGCTGGGTGTAAGAACCTCTACGTTGTAGATAGGCTCCATAATCTTCGGACCTGCATTGCGGAATGCCTCCTTGAAGGCGTTACGTGCTGCAAGCTTAAATGAGATTTCGTTTGAATCTACTGGGTGCATCTTACCATCATAGATAACAACGCGGATGTCACGTGCATAAGAACCTGTCAACGGGCCCTCATCCATCTTCTCCATAATACCCTTCAAGATTGCGGGCATAAAGCGTGCGTCGATAGCACCACCAACGATTGAGTTGTAGTACTGCAACTTACCACCCCAAGGAAGGTCATACTCCTCCTTACCCTTGATGTTCACGGTGATCTCCTTGCCGTTAACCTTATACTTGGTAGGCTCGGGCATATCATCGTAGTAGGGCTCGATAACCATATGTACCTCACCAAACTGACCTGAACCACCAGACTGCTTCTTGTGGCGGTAGTCTGCCTGTGCTACCTTGGTGATAGTCTCACGATACGGAATCTTGGGTGCGAAGTACTCGAGCTCCATCTTATTCTCGGTAGAGAGACGATACTTAAGGATGTTGAGGTGGTGCTCACCCTGACCCTGAATGATAGTCTGCTTAAGCTCCTTTGAGTACTCTACAAGGATTGTGGGATCCTCATACTTTGCATCGTTGAGCAACTTGCCGAGCTTCTCCTCGTCGCTCTGCTCCTTTGCCTTAACTGCTGCACGGTAGCGAGGCTCGGGGAATACGATAGGCTCAACAGTAACGGGAGCTGCGGGAGCTGCGAGGGTGTCGTTGGTACGTGTACCCTTGAGCTTAACGGTGCAGCCGATATCACCTGCCGAGAGCTCTGACACCTTAACGCGGTTCTTACCAGCTACTGCGAACAACTGCGACAACTTCTCCTTATTACCTGTACGTGAGTTTACAAGCTCCATACCCTCGGTAATCTTACCACGAATCACGCGGAAGTATGTAATCTCGCCGATATGCTGCTCAATCTGGCTCTTGAATACGAATGCTACTGCGGGCTCGTCAGCATTTGCCAACAACTCCTCGCCCTCGGTAGAGAGGAATGCGGGTGCCTTCAGTGGACCAGGAGCAACATTGATGATGAACTCCATAAGACGCTTTGTACCGATATCGCGCTTACCTGATGCACAGAAGATGGGCATAATATCACGCTTCGATACACCAAGCTTCAAACCTGCACGGATATCATCCTGTGTAAGTGAGCCCTTCTCGAAGTATAGCTCCATAAGAGCATCATCATAAACTGCTGCAGCCTCTGCAAGCTCCTGATTGAGGGCGTTTGCACGGTCAAGCTCGCTCTCGGGGATAGGATGCTCTTCGCGCTTACCATTCTCGTCGATGAACTTGTACATCTTCATCATAAGAACGTCGATGAATGAGTCGAAACCTGCGCCCTGATTGATAGGATACTGCACGATGACGGGCTTCACAGAAGAGTTAGCACGAATGCCCTCAACTGTTGCGTCGAAGTTTGCCTTGTCGCCGTCGAGCTGGTTAACAACACCGATAAGGGGCTTGTTAAGCAGGCGTGCATAGCGTGACTGAAGCTCCGAGCCAACCTCCCAGCCATTCTGGGCGTTGAGAACCATAACACCAACGTCACCCACCTTAAATGCCGAGAACAACGAGCCACAGAAGTCGTCTGAACCAGGGCAGTCGATGATGTTGAGCTTACGATCCATAAACTCTGTAAAGAGGGTTGTCGAATAGATAGAACGTTTGTATTCGTGCTCTATATCAGTGTTGTCAGAGAGCGTGTTGTTCGCCTCAATACTACCCCTGCGATCAATAACCTTACCCTCGAAAGCCATTGCCTCTGCAAGGGTAGTTTTTCCAGTGCCAGGTGCACCAATAAGAACGATGTTCTTAATCTCTTTTGCTGAATAGTTTTTCATAAGTATATTAGTTTTTAGGTTTTTTTCTTTCGGGTGAACCACAGCGCGCAACACCTGCAAAATTGTGGGTCTCTCGCTTATTCACCGTTGCAGATTATAAAGTTAAAGACTTTTTTTTAAACCACAAAATATTAAATAATATATTTCAGTTATTAGACAATTTTTTTACAATTACTCCCCCTATATAGCTCTCTTACACGTCAGCAACATCCCGACATCAGCACAACAACCGCCATCACAATATTACACCACAAAAGGTGATATTTACAAATATATATATGATTAATATGGTTTTATGAGAGCTGCATTGGGCAATTGTGGGAAATTTATTACCTTTGTACTACACCTACTAACACGACTACGTAGTATGACCCACTTTTTAAGGCTGATACTTATAATAGGCGCACTATGCTTGTGTACGGCGCGTGTCGCAGCACAAGAGGAGGAGTATGACTATCGCAAGTATAAGTTTTATGACGAGGTGGATGATGCCTCGTGGTTTATATACGCTGTTGAGCAGCTAACAGAGGCGACTACACCCATTGAGTATCATCAAGACTATATGTTCACAGCTATTAAATACCCGCTATTGGCTGTTACATACTCACCACGCGGTGCGGGCTACGACGAGCAACGCAATATGCTGGATATGTTCACCGTAGACTACACCACGGCACGCCAGATGTCGATGCTCGGCATCTACTCACAAAGCACATCGGGACTTACAGCAGCGACACATAGCGGCGGCACGGCATTGACACGCCACTTCACACCCTACGACACTCATCGCCACGCAGGACATCAGCTGCAAGGCGAGCTAACAGGACGTGGCTACATTGGCGGCATAAGCTATCGCGCAACATACCGCCCTCTAACGAATGGCGTGTTGCTAAAGGATGGATGGAGCTACACGCACTACGCGCGCGCACGTATGGGACGCGATATATATGTAGATGGTGTCTCAACGCATAGTGTTGACCTCGCCTTCGAGGCATTGTACAGAAGCAAGCGCGACAACATAACGCTTATGTTTATGCTACCGTGGTCGGAGCGCGGCTTACGACAGCCCTCAACAGAGGAGGCATTCACACTGACTAACAACACTATGTACAACCCTGCGTGGGGCTTTGATGCGGGCAAGGTGCGTAACAGCCGTATGGCAACAACGCTGCGACCAGAGGTTGTGGCAGGATGGCGACGTAGGCTAACGGCGGTGACAGACCTCGTGCTATGGGGAGATATATACTTTGAGCGTCGCGCAAATAGTATGTTAGCGTGGTTTGATGCGATGACACCTGCACCCGACAACTACCACTGGATGCCCTCATATTTTGATGACGACGACGAGCGACGTCCCGTGACCGAGGCGTGGATGGCAGATGACCCACGTTACACACAGATAGCGTGGAACGAGCTACGTCACACCAACCGCCTGCAAGTGGATGGGCAGGCTCGTTATGCTGTGGAATCGAGGCGCGAAAATAGGCTACACGCAGCATTTATGATAGGTGGCGAGAGTCGTGTTAGGCACGTAACGCTGCGCTACGGCATAGAGCTACGCCACAGTGGCTCTCGCAACTTCAAGGTTATGGACGACCTGCTCGGTGCCGACCATATAACAGATTGGGACTACTACCTTGAGGATGATGCCTACTATGGGCGTATGCTCCAAAATGACCTGCGTAACCCCAACCGCATAGTACACAGAGGTGACCGCTGTGGCTATGACTATCGCCTGACACGTCTCACAGCACGCGTATACACCACGGCGGAGTGGGCACGCGAGGATATGTCATTTAGCATAGGTGGCAACATAGGCTCGGAGCTAACACAGCGTCGTGGATACTACGAGAAGGAGCTATTCAAGGGTCGTGCATCTTATGGGCGCAGCCGCGCAATTTGGACATCTCCCTACAAAGTTGCAGCATCGTGGTACAAGCTATTAGACGTACACGGCGTAGGTGCCTCAATGATGCTACGCGGAGAGAGCCCCACACAGAATGATATGTTCCTGCAACCGCAGTACAATAACCGCACAGTAGATAGCCCACATCTCGTAACAACACTCGCGGGCGAGGCATCATACCACCTTACCCTACCGCGACTACGCCTCGTATCGACGCTCTACGCAACATACACCACCAACGACTGTCACGTAGCACGCTACTACGACGACATAGCGGGGTTATACACCAACGCTGTGATAAGTGGCATTGACCGTCTACACATTGGCGTAGAGTTTATTGCAAGGGTTACGTGGTCACAGATATTCAGTTCAACATTTATGGTCAATGGCGGCAGCTACCGCTACACCGACAATGCCTCGGTGGTGGTATATGCCGATGCTAACAACGACATAGCAGCAACAACACGCTCCGCGATAAAGAGCCACCATTGCTCGGCACCCGAGCTGACAGCGATAGCAGACATCACACTGCGTAAAGCGGGCTGGACGGCAGCAGCATCGGTGCAGTATTGGGGCTTTAGGCACGTTGAGCCGTCATACATACGTCGTAGCGAGCGCATACTGCAACACGCCTCGTCGCCCGAGGACAGAACAATGCTACAAGCACAGCAGCGACTACCTGATGCGTGCACAATAGATCTACGCTTGGGAAAGAGGATAAACATTGGCGAAAGCACATCACTATACGTGCAGCTATCTCTCGGCAACATCGTAGGCAGCCACATAATACAGCGCGGATATGAGCAAAACCGCGTGCGCCGCACCTACACTGCTGACTACACCCATATATCGCCTTTCGACAACCGCCTCTTGTATGCCTATCCGCGCACTGTGCGCCTCACAGCGACGTTGCGCTTCTAAACGGCGAAAAGAAAAAATGGGGCGACCTCTTCGGTCACCCCATATATGCCAAGCAAGTTGTTATTACAAACCGAGCTTCTTGCGAATATCCTTGGGAATAGCGTTCTTGTTAACGATGATGTTCATAGTCTTGTAACGAACAAACGCCTTTGATGCATACCAGATACCCTTATAAGTACCTGCCTCACCCCAAGAGTTCTTCACCATATAGTACTCTGTGCCATTCTCATCCTTTGCGATACCATAGATAAGCATACCGTGGTCATCGGTAGTCTCCCAGTTGTCGTATGCAATCTGACGCTCCTCCTGTGTACACCACTTCTGTGTTGAGGGCTTGGGAGTATTCTTCTTCTCCTCCTCGCTCAAGTTAAGCCACTTTGCCATATCTGAGCCCTGAAGGTCTGCACCATTTGCATCATCGGGAAGAACAGCTGTACCCTGACGAGTAAAGCCCTTCTCGCTCACGTCGCTGCCCCAAGCAATGGTATAACCCTCCATAATTGCATTGTCAAACACCTCCATAAGCTCGTCGATAGGAAGGTTATAAGACTTTGCCCAACGCCAGTTGTCAGGAATCTCAAGTACGAATGACTCATAGAAGGGGTGGTGAGTGAAAGATGTCAACGATACATAGTCGTCAGCATTCAAGCCCAAAGACTCATAGAATGACTTGGGAGTGTACTCCTTACCATTGTATGTAAAGCTCTCGGGACGTACACCGAGGTAGATATCGTGGATAGCCTCGATACTCTTCTTCCACAAGGGCTGACCGTCGGGACCTACCTGCAAGCTGCGGTGCTTACCCTTTGCGATAGCAGCTACAACAGCGTCGCTAACAGCTGAAAGCTCGTTGTGGTTGCTGAGCTCCTTGCAGTACATAACACCTGGACGCATCTCCTCCTCGGGAACAAGACCAAATGCCTCCATACCATAGATAACATCGTAGAATGAACCACCCTGTGCGAAAGATACGTCGCCGTGAGTACGTACAGCCTTGTCAGCACGGTCAAGGTATGTGTTGTGAACGAGATACATCTCCGAGAAGTCATACTCGCCCTTATTCATACGCAAAAGCTCTGACTCAATGAATGCCAAAGATGAGTAGCACCAGCAAGTACCAGCCTGATTCTGATTCTTAATGCTTGTGATAGGATTCTCCTTCACAACTGTAAACTCAGGAGCCGTAGTCTCCTGCGCCATAACACCTGCCGCAGAGATAAGTGCAAGTGCCAAAACAAAAATTTTCTTCATAATAATATAGTTTTAAGGTAAATTTTTATGCTCGGGTTGTCTATTACCATCGCCTACACATTGCCCTCGGGTTGTCTACTACCATCGCCTACACGCTGACCTCGGGTTGTAGGCTACCATCACCTACGCGCTGCCCTCGGGTTGTAGGCTACCATCGCCCACGCGTTGCTCTCGCCTACTTCTTATATTTAGCGATAATGCGCTGGCAATCAACATAAGTCAGCGAAGGAACCTTTGCCTCTTTGGGTAGGCGGTAGTTCTTACCCTTATATGCGATATAAGGGCCATACTGACCGCTCTTAATAACCATATCGGCATCCTCCTCAAAGGTCTTGATAGGCTGTGACGCGGCACGCTGCTTGGCGGCACTCTCCTCAAGAAGCTCCTCGGCACGCTCACGTGTCAACGTATAGGGGTCGTCACCCTTGCCCAACGACGCGAAGGTCTTGCCGTGGCGCACATAGGGACCAAACTTACCCACACCAACCATCAGCGGCTCGCCATCCTTATCTCCAAGGTTACGCGGCAACGCGAACAGCTCAAGAGCCTCCTCAAGCGTAATAGACTCGATAAGTTGACCCTTCTTGAGCGATGCGAAGTGTGCCTTCTCACCATCCTCTGCCTCCAACTCAACCATAGGGCCATAGCGACCAATACGTGCCTTAACGGTATGACCTGTCTTGGGGTCTACGCCCAATACACGCACGGCGTGCTGCGACTTATCTGCCTGTGTGCCAACAGCAGAATCAACCAGCTTGTGGAAGTGGTTATAGAAGTCCTCAATCATACTTGTCCACGTGATATCGCCCTCGGCAACGCGGTCAAACTCCTTCTCCACATTTGCGGTGAAGTGGTAGTCCATAATTGTTGAGAACTGTGTCTCAAGATAGTCGTTAACGACCATACCTATATCTGTGGGAGCGAGACGATTCTTCTCTTTGCCATAGCTCTCCGTAACGCTCTTCTCGGCAATCTTGCCACCAGCGAGTGTCACCTGCTGCAACTGTCGCTTAACGGCATCGCGGTTCTGCTTAACAACATATCCACGGTTAATGATAGTGGTGATAGTAGGCGCATAGGTTGAGGGACGACCAATACCCAACTCCTCAAGACGCTTGACAAGCGTAGCCTCATTATAGCGTGGCGGTGCCTGCGTATAACGCTCCGTAGCCGAGATGCTGACAGCCTCAAGCTGGTCGCCAACATTGAGTTTGGGTAGCATACCACCCTCTCCCTCCTGCGTGGTGTCGTCGTCCTGCGACTCCGAGTAGAGGCGCATAAAACCATCGAACTTAACGACCTCACCCGATGCCAAGAACTGCTCGGCACGGCTACTTATATTGATAACAATCTGCTTGCGGTCAAGCTCCGCAGGTACCATCTGCGAGGCTACAGTACGCTTCCAGATAAGCTCATATAGACGCTTCTCTGCAGCTGTTCCCTCAATCTCGTGACGCTCGATATACGACGGACGTATAGCCTCGTGTGCCTCCTGCGCGCCCTTCGACTTGGTCTTGAAGTTGTGCGGATATGAGTACTTGGCACCAAAGAGACGTGTAACCTCATTTTTACACTGCGTGATGGCCATCTGCGACAAGTTTACAGAGTCGGTACGCATATAGGTAATAAGACCCTGCTCATATAGACGCTGTGCAACAGACATTGTCTGTGACACGCTCATACCGAGCTTACGGCTCGCCTCCTGCTGCAAGGTAGAGGTGGTGAAGGGTGCGGCGGGATAACGCTGCACAGGCTTCTCCTCGGACTTCACAACGACATAGCCTGCACCTATACAGTCATTCAAGAAACGCTCGGCCTCCTCCTTGCGCTCGAAAGGCTGCGACAACGTAGCCTTAAAGAGCGTGCGCGACTCATCGCCCGCAGCATAGAACTGCGCAACAACGCGGAACTGCGCCACAGACTTAAAGCCGATAATCTCACGTTCACGCTCCACGATAAGGCGCACAGCGACACTCTGAACACGTCCTGCCGAGAGTGCTGGACGCACCTTCTTCCACAACACTGGCGAGAGCTGGAAGCCCACAAGGCGGTCAAGCACACGGCGTGCCTGCTGCGCATTGACAAGATTCATATCGATAGTGCGCGGGTTCTCGATAGCATTTAGAATTGCTCGCTGGGTAATCTCGTGGAAAACGATACGCTTGGTATTGTCGATAGGCAGGTTGAGCACCTTGGCAAGGTGCCACGCAATAGCCTCTCCCTCACGATCCTCATCGGATGCCAACCATACGGTCTTGGCGGCACGTGCAAGACGCGAAAGCTCATCAACTACCTTACGCTTATCTTCGGGAATCTCATATATAGGTTCAAACTCGTTCTCGAGGTTTATACCGAGACCCCTCTTTGCCAAATCGCGAATATGACCAAAGCTCGACTTAACGGTATAATTCTTACCAAGAAACTTCTCGATGGTCTTCGCCTTGGCGGGGGACTCTACGATAACTAAATTTTCCTGCATCTCTAAACTTGTTCTTTTCAATAGCAACCCTGTGTCGTGAACACACTCTCCCTCGTGTGGTTGCCTCGTATATTTTTACAAATCTCTACTTTACAATAGTGTACACCAGCTCCAACGTGATAGGGGCATTGCCTGCTACACCCTCCTCAACAATATCGCCACCGATAACCGACTGACGATTGAAGGTAAAGAGGTTATCAGCAGATGGCCCGATGTAGAAGCGACGGTATTTGATAAGTGAGCTTACGCCACTCTCGCTCGTGGGCGAGAACTTATCGAGGTCTACCGTAGCACCATCCTCCAATAGGTTGTCGGCAGCCTTCATCATAAGCGACTGGATATAGTTTGATATATCCATCGTGTAGCAAGCCAATGAACGGTTGAGGTTACCGTCAAATGCCAGCACACCGCTACCAGAGTAAGAGTGCATATAGTCTGACACTGTCTCCAGACCTCCATAATCGGCATAGAAGCCCATACTCGGCATAGCGGCATCCATAATCGGAGTGATAACCCAAGGGTCGATGACGGTGTAGTCATAGTCCGAGCCCTCAACATAAACAGACAGGTGAGCCTGATTAACCGACACAACAGAGCCACTATTGCTCAACACAACATCGGCGAGCGACTGTATAAACTCATCGCTGAACATAACCTCTGTGACAACACCACCCATACCCTCGATATAGCCGACGCTGACGATATCACGCGGTGCAGTATCATCATCGACAGGAATGTTTTGAGCATCGAAGAGCGTAACTTCAGAGTAGTTATGGTCAACGGTGCCGATTGATACATTACCTGCTGTTACAGAGTACTTTGTGGGGTCAATATAGAAGTTATATCCCATCTGTACGGTATCGCGTATGATGGTAGGATCCTCCTCATAGCGGCTACGTGCATAGAGATACATATACGACTCCTCAACACGTGCCGAATAGACTGCGCCTCTGCCACTATTATCCTCCGCAGGCATAACATAGACACCGCGCACCCTCTCGAAGAACTCCTTCTCATTGCCTGGAACATAGAGACTATCGCTATCGACAGCATAGCCGCCATTAGCATCCATATTTTCCAACAACATCAGACGACTAACATACTCTCTTGTGGCGGGTGTCTCCTGCATAAGCACTATGCGTGTATCTGGGTTCTCGGAGTCACCAACATAGACACCCCTATCCTGATCGGGGAAGGTGAAGGTGAAGATAGGCTCCTTGGAGATATATGGCACGGGGTCAAAGTTGATGTAGAACGACGTGTCCTTATCTGCGGGAAGCTCAAAGTAGTCGTTAGACATCACCTCATACACCTCGAAACGCTGCTTATATGTTGTATCGCCGTGATAGCCATTGACATACAACGCCATAACCATAGAGTCGAAGATGGGACGATAGCCCCAGCCGCGCTCCTTGTCAAGCGACATACTGAATGTCATCTGTGTAAGGAAGCCTGCAGTACGCAGACCAAAGGTATCGCTCTTCTCGCGACCAAAGTAGACATTCTTAAGGTTGGTTGACGGTATAGAGTCGCTGATAAAGAGGCTCGTAGACGACAGTGCGCACACATCACGCGCATCGCCCTCGCGCATCTCACCGTGCTTATATACTCTGCGACGCAGCTCCATCTTCTGGTTCGAAGGGATAAACTCCGAACCCTGCGTATAATCAACCTCGGTGGTACATCCCACGATGAGCTGTGCCATCGCAAGCATCACCACAACAAAGATTGACAAGTATTTACAATTCGTCATAGAATTTCTTATAATTATCGAAGATATCCTTTGGCTCGCCCTCCATATAGTCGAGCACCTTTTTGCCCGTGTTGCGAGCATACTCCACAAGTGTCGCATCAGCATTTGCCGAGTTCACAATAACACCGTCGGCATAATCTATAACGAAACGGTAGAGATTTTCGTATGATGGATTCTCCAAAACTATCATTCCACTATCCATGATGCCCTCGCCCTCGAGCTTATGCTTAAAGTCCTTGGCGAGTTCACCTTCGAACTTATCATCGGTAAGTGACAACACAATCTTCACATCACGGAACAAGGGATCATCATAAAAGACCTTCTTGAGGTACATCGGCACAACAGCCGAGAACCAGCCGTGGCAGTGTACGATGGTGGGTGTCCAGCGCAACTTTTTAACAGTCTCGAGCATACCTCGTGCGAAGAATATCGCGCGGTCATCATTATCCTCAAAGGGGTGACCCTCATTATCGTGCAACACAGCACGACGTGCGAAGTAGTCATCGTTATCAATGAAGTATATCTGGATACGCGCCGAAGGAATTGACGCCACCTTGATAATCAACTGATGGTCGTTATCGTTGATTATAAGGTTCATACCCGACAAGCGGATAACCTCGTGCAACTGGTTTCTACGCTCGTTGATACAGCCATATCGAGGCATAAAGGTACGTACCTCACAACCACGCTCCTGCATCTGGCGAGCCATCTCAAGACTCAACTTTGAGACCTCGCTCTCGGGTAGATAAGGGGTGATCTCCTGACAAACGTATAAAATTTTATTTGTTGCCATAATATTCAGATTTACTATTTGCAAAGATAGTAAAATTTTTCTACAAAATCAACATTGCATCGCCATAAGTACCGAAGCGATAGCCCTCCTCGCGGGCAATATCATAGGCTTTGAGAACCTGGTCGTAACCACCAAATGCCGCTACCATCATAAGCTGTGTCGAGTAGGGTAAGTGGAAGTTAGAGACAAGGGCATCGGCAGATGTAAACTGGTAGGGATGGAATATAAACTTGTTAGTCCAGCCCTCCATAGGCTTAATCATACCTCCAACAGAGACTGCTGTCTCAAGGGCGCGCACAACGGTAGTACCAATAGCAACAACCTTATGACCATCGCGGCGTGCGCCATTAATCTGGTTTACAGCCTCCTCGGTGATAACAAACTGCTCGGAGTCCATCTTATGCTTTGACAAGTCCTCAACATCTACTGTGCGGAAGTTACCCAAGCCCACGTGCAGCGTGATAAATGCGCTATCCACGCCCTTAATCTCCATACGCTTCATAAGGTGCTTCGAGAAGTGCATACCTGCCGTAGGTGCTGCCACTGCGCCCTCGTGCTTGGCGTAGATGGTCTGATACCACTCCTCATCCTCTGGCTCAACGTTCTCGCGCACCCAGCGAGGAAGTGGTGTCTCACCAAGATTGTACAGTGCCTCCTTGAACTCCTCATAAGAGCCATCAAAGAGGAAGCGAAGGGTACGACCACGCGATGTTGTATTGTCGATAACCTCGGCACCCATAAGCTCATCATTACCGAAGTAGAGCTTATTACCGATACGTATCTTGCGTGCGGGGTCAACGAGAACATCCCACAAGCGTAACTCGCGGTTGAGCTCGCGCAGAAGGAAAATCTCAATATCGGCACCCGTCTTCTCCTTGCAGCCCTGAAGGCGTGCAGGAAATACTTTGGTGTCGTTAAACACGAACATATCCTTCTCGTCGAAGTAGTCCAATATATCTTTGAAAACGCGATGTTCAATCTCGCCAGTTGAGCGATGCAATACCAAAAGACGGGCGTCGTCACGGTTAATCGTAGGATACTTGGCGATCATATCCTGCGAAAACTCGTAACCATACTGCGATAACTTCATATAGTGTTCAGTTTTTCAAAAAAAGTGTAACAATCAAAATATATACGCAAAACCATCTATTTTGTTTCACACTCTCGCAACTTTTCCATAAAATCGTCGAGCGTATGTGCCTTATCCACTGTAAACTCGCCACTACGCGTACGGCGCAACGACGTAAGATATGCACCACTCTGCAACGCCTCGCCTATCTCGAAGGCGAGTGAACGGATGTATGTTCCCTTGCTGCACTCAACACGTATCTTGATACGCGGAAGGTCACACTCCAACAACTCCATAGCGTAGATGGTGATATGTGCGCGCTTGAGCTCTATCTCCTCGCCAGCACGTGCAAACTCGTATGCACGCACGCCCTGCACCTTCTTTGCCGAGTACAGCGGAGGTAGCTGGTCGCGCTCACCTGACAGCTGCTGCAACACGACCTCAACACTCTCACGCGTGATATGCTCCACAGGGTAGGTGTGATCGACCTCGTGCTCCATATCGCCACTCGGCGTGGTAGCACCAAGCATAAGCTCTGCCACATACTCCTTACGCTCCGACTGCAACTCCTCGACACGCTTGGTAGCACGTCCTATGCAGACCAGGAGGACACCTGTGGCAAGTGGATCGAGGGTGCCTGCGTGACCAATCTTAATCTTGGGATGACCACACTTGCGCAACTGGAACTTTATCTTACGCACAACATCTGCCGATGTCCACTCATAAGGTTTGTCGATAACGGCAACATACCCTTCAGGGAAGTCTACCCCCTTCAATGAAAAATCACTCATCTAAAATCTTGCTGTTGGGTTAAAAAAAGTATGTGCCGATGGCGATGATACCCACCACAACACAGTATGCAGCAAACCAGATAAGTTTGCCACGCTTAACAATGTTTATCATATAACGGCAAGCCAAGCAGCCCACAATAAATGCTGTTACAAAGCCCGCCAACAACGGCATAGCACCGATACTTGAGGTGGCAAGACCACCGTCGACAACGTCGAGCAGTGTCTGACCCATAATAGGTGCCAACACCATCAAAAATGAGAATGTAGCCACCGCAGCCTTATTGTTGCCGAGGATGATACCTGTAGCAATGGTCGAACCAGAGCGCGACAGACCAGGCATAGCAGCAACAGCCTGCGCACAGCCGATGATAAAAGCATCGCGGTACGAGATAGTACTCTTCTCGCGCTGGTGTGCATAGTATGCAAAGGTGAGCAGCAGTGCCGTAAGTAGCAACATTGCTCCCACTATAACCATTATATACTCCGATGCCAACATTGCATCAATCTCATTGCGGAACATAAAGCCCACAATGCCGATAGGTATCATCGACACAATAAGTTTTAGCAGGTAGCTCTTCTCGTCGTTCATACCGCGCGAAAATAGGCCCTTTATAAGCCACCATATCTCACCCCATAGCACAACGATAGTGCTCAACACCGTTGCTGCGTGCAGCGTAATATCGAAGGTTAAGTTCTCCTCAATCTCTACACCCAGCAACTCCTTGGCGAGCTGCAAGTGACCGCTACTCGACACGGGCAAAAACTCGGTTAGACCCTGAACAGCTCCCAATATTATAGCCTCTAATATCTCCATAAAATTTTACTTTACTTGTTATTCGTACCATCTACATCGTTACTATTCTCGCCACCCTTATCAAAACGCTTCATAATGGCAAAAATCTCCAACACAAAGCCCGCAATGACAACTATCGGAGCAAGCGTAATACGTCGAAACGAGAATATCGACTCGTCGAACTCTGTGGCTGTGTGGTCGCCGCCACCCGACATCAAAATAAAGCCGATGACAATAACAATAACACCAGCAAGCATCATATAGTAGTTCTTTGTTGACAGCGGCATACGCTTGTTACCGTCCTCGACACTACCCCTCTTCATATCCATAATCTTGATTGCTATTTACTACACCTCCCCGATTAGTAGAGGTGGATTTTGTTAGACTTCATATTCACAAACTTGTTGACAGCAATGGCACTAAATAGCAGCGTGATAACCACGCCGACAACAACCAACGTAGCCACAATGATAGCCACCTCCACGTAGTCGAGCATAGCCACACCCTGTGGCGTAAGCATATCCACGCCATATACCGCCAAACATATAAGCACACTTGCGATGATACCTGCCCATACACCCTGTTTAAGGGCACTCGCAAGTAGTGGACGCATTATATACCACTTTGTGGCACCCACCAGCTTCATAGTGTTGATAAGGTAACGTTTAGAGTATATCGCCAGACGCACTGTATTGTTGAGTAGCAACAGGGCAATTATGAGCAGCACACCGAAAAAGATGACCATAGCGAGGCTCACCGACTTCACCACGCGCTGCATATTCTCGACAACCTCAACGGGAGGCACTGCGACATACTCCACACCTGGCAGTGCGCACACCTCCTCGGAGAAGTGCTCGATATTCTCGCGTGTGGCATAGTCGGCATTTAGCGTAACCTCATAGCTGTTACGTAGCGGGTTGTCGACTAAAATATCGTCGATGGGCAGCTCAAACTGTCGACGGAACTCTTCATCGTTTATCTTCTCCTCCTTTGATAGATACTCCACCTTCAGCGTCTCGGCACGTGCCGCAAGGGCATCACACACCACCTGCTGCTCGTTGGCAAATAGCGAGTCGGCAAGCTCCACCGACACCACCACCCTCTCGCGCAACGCGTATGCCACATTTAGAGCCGACAATGTCACATAGCTCACAGCACCGAGCATAAATAGCACCAGGGCGATGCTTATCGTGGAGATGACATACGAGCGGCGCACCTTACGCTCAATTCGCTTATCTCTGTTACTTCCCATAGTTTTTTGTTTTCTTCATCTGTTACTTACTACCCTACTGCATATCCTCCGCATTGGTCGTTGCAGCCCTTCTACGGCGTACCACAGCGACAACGACTACAGCGACACAGCCAATTATTATCAGCCACGATGCAATACCCATTACCGTAGATGTCACACCCCACGCCGGCGCACGGAATGTCCACTCCACAGTATGGTCGCCCGCAGGCAACACCATACCGCGCAGGATGTAGTCCACCGAGAAATACTCCGCCTCTGCGCCATCAACTGTCGCTGTCCACCCCTCAGGGAAGTAGACCTCCGAAAATACCGCAAGAGCCTCGCCCGAACTGCTATACTCATACTTCAGGCGGTTAGGGGCATATTCAACGAGGGCAATGTCGCCATAGGCATCATACAGCTTATCCTCCACAGGCGCATCGCCACTAACAACAGCTGTTGTGTAGAGGTCGGTGCTACCCAATGCCTCAAGCTCCTCGGCAGGTGTGGCACAGCGGCGCACATCGTCTACAAACCACGCAGCGCCCAAAGGCTCAACGCCAAACAGCTCGTCGAGCGTATATACATCGTTGCCATAGATAACATATCGCACGTTGAGAGCCGCCAGAACATCGCCATTATTGCTATTTAGGTAGCGGTCAATCACCTCCTGGTAGCGTCCAGGCTTTGCACCGTGGTAGCCGCCCACCGAGCGGTGGAAGTACGAGGCGCGTGCCGAGTTATATGGATCTGATGTAAGGTCGAGGACGCGGTAGCCGAGCTCTTTGTCCTGCATAATCTCGCGGTCTGCCGCAGTGGGCTGTATATCTGTGGGCTGACCCTCAAACCACTTGTCATCGTTCATATAGCGACCATCAACCGTGCCGAGGTCGAGGATGACAACAACAGCCGCAGCGGCGCACATCGCGTATGGCAATAGGCGCATTAACACTGGCTGCTCCCTCTCGCTCCAATGTAGCTTTGCGTAGCAGAAGCCCAACACCACAACACCCATAAGCGTAGCATATACCACCGTGTTGGCGGCATCGTGCCAGAATGCCACGCGGCGTGCCGCAACAACACTCTCCTTGAGCTGCTCCACCCACCACGAGTCGCCAAGCGTGCGGCTGATGCTCTCGCCACCATAGTCGGCGACGAGTGCCATCACGGCTACGAGTGCCACGACGATACCCCACGCCGCCACGACACAGCGCACAACATAGTGCATATCGTGTTTACACTGCCACAACTCATAGAGTGCGTATGCCGCAACAAGGGGCACGCTCCACTGCAACACCACCAGAGCCATAGATACTGTGCGGAAGTTCTTATATGCAGGTAGCAGGTCGTACATAAGCTCATAGAAGCCCATAATGTTACTTCCCCACGCCAAGAGTAGCGCAAAGAGGCTCACGCCGACAACCCACCAGCGGTTACGCGACGATGTGAGCATCAAGCCCAACAGCGCGAGGAGTATAACAGAGGCACCGAGGTATGTGGGGCCCGCCGTAAATGGCTGGTCGCCCCAATAGAGCGATGCCGCAGCAGCAGCCTCACGACAGCGCATATCTACAAGCGAGTATATCTGTGTGGTCATACCCTCGTCGCCCGCCTCCAGCAGATACTCAAGGTCGGCGCGCGTGATGTCGGGGTACTCCGTGGCAAGGTCTGCCACAACATCGTCGAGGACATCGTTGAATATCGACTCGAGCACGCTGTGGCTCTGAAGCAACATAACAGCCTCCTCGCACATATCGCCCGACCACGAGCCCATATAGTTTGGCACAAGCATATTGAAGCTCTCGGCACGGCCGTAGCTCCACATAGTGTTATAGGCAATCTTCTCGGCGCGGTCATCCTCCTGCGAGAGCGACACCTGCTCGCCACGCGTAGTGTACTTGCTGTGCTGCATCGTGTACCATAGTGGCGACAGGTTGCTCGCCACGGCTAACATCGCTGCCACAGCGAGTGCCGCGGTGCGACAACCGAACATACGCAGCCCGCGCTCGCGCCACGCAAAGCATAGCTCGCTCAACCACAGTGCCAGGCAGACCAACAAGAAGTAGTATGTTATCTGCGGGTGGTTGGCACCCAGCTCCAACGAGCCGAAGAGCGCGGCCAGCGCAGCTCCCGCCCAGAGGTTACGGCGCAACGTGTACCACACAGCACCCACCAACGGTGGCGCGTATACCAGTGCCCACATCTTGGTAATATGTCCCGCGTCGATAATCAGGAAAAAGTATGTCGACAGACCATACGCCAGACCCGCAACGATGCCTATCCACGGGTTTACACCCATAAGCACCACCGCCACCATCATCAATAGCATCGCAAAGAGCGTCATATTGGCGGGCGAGTCGACTATCTTGATGATATGTCCCACGCCCTGCTTTACGCTCTGCGTGGGGTACTCCATATCTATAAGGTAGGCGGGCATTCCCGAGAACATATTTCCCGTCCACTGCGGGTCTTCGCCCGTTGCGGCACGGTGCTCGCGTATATCCTGCGACATACCGGCATACTGCTGTATATCGCCCTGCGCAAGCGACAGCCCCTCGAACTGCGGGGCATAGAAGCCATAGCTGACAACTCCAAAGAGTATGATGGCCACACACCACGGCAGCGCGCTATGGGCGATAGATTTTATGATATTTTTCTCTGACATCGTTACTACAAATTTCAATAGGTCGATAAATCGTACAAAGTTACGAAAAAATTATAAAACATAAAACTCTTTTACGCAAATAGCTGATAACAGCACCATAAAGCCGCGCGTGGCAACAAAAAACGCGCCCTAACCGACCAAGAGATAGGACAGAATAGGGAAACGCCTTATCCAAACCCAAAGTAGGGCGAAATATGAAACGCCCTATCCAAACCTATAAAACCCTATCTCTGCCTATCACACCCCACAAAAATTTAGCGCGAGTACCTTTGTGATAACCGCGCTAAACTTTTTAGGCAACTACGACCCGCGATTACTCCTCAAAGATATAATTCTTGTAGTTACTCCAGTACTGTTTTGCCTTATACGCTTTTATAATGCTATCATTATCCGATGCAGGAACATATATCTTGCGTCCTGCAGCATTGTTGCCGAACATACCGATACCTCCTGTTGGCGGAGTTGTGCGCTTGCAATATACTGTTTTAAGGCTGTTGCAATTTAGGAATGCATCCTCTCCAATCGTCTTTACGCTATCGGGAATAGTCACACTTGTAAGGTTAGTGCAAGCAACGAATGCAGCCTCCTCAATCGTAGTCACACTATCTCCAATAGTCACACTTGTAAGGTTAGTGCAAGCAGCGAATGCCTCCCATCCAATCGTAGTTACGCCATCTCCAATAGTCACACTTGTAAGGCTGTTACATTTTTGGAATGCAGCACCTCCAATCTCCGTTACGCCATCTCCAATAGTCACACTTGTAAGACTACTGCAATCATAGAATGCACACTTTCCAATCGTAGTTACGCTATCGGGAATAGTCACACTTGTAAGGCTTGTGCATTCATAGAATGCAAACTGTCCAATCGTCGTTACGCTATCGGGAATAGTCACACTTTTAAGGCTTTCGCAATAATAGAATGCATCCTCTCCAATCGTCGTTACGCTATCGGGAATAGTCACACTTGTAAGGCTAGTGCAATTAGAGAATGCACTATTTCCAATCGTCGTTACGCTATCGGGAATAGTATATTGCGTAGCACCACAACCCAAAGCAAAAGTATTTAGCACACCATCAACAATCAAACAACGGCCACCATCAGCTGCAAATTTACCCTTAAACTCTTTAAGGCTTTTGCAACCTGCGAATGCATAATTTCCAATAGTCGTTACGCTATCTGGAATAGTCACACTTGTAAGGCTGGTGCAATCAGAGAATGCCCTCTCTCCAATCGTCGTTACGCTATCAGGGATAGTCACACTTGTAAGGCTTTTGCAATAATAGAATGCACTCTCTCCAATCGTCTTTACGCTATCGGGAATAGTCACACTTGTAAGTTTATTGCAGTCTGTTTTATAACCATAGAATGCATAATATCCAATCTTTGTCACATCACCCTCAAAGGTAATAACACCCTTACCAGTTTCTCTATCCCACACATTTGATACATACGTTGCACCAAACTCATTGGTGTAATATGGCTCAACCTTTGCGGTAGCGGTGTACCAAATCTCGTTATTTGCAGGGGTGGGTAGGGTAGGTGTGTTTGGGTTTACGAACTTAAACGCCGTCATCGGCTTAATATGGTTGCGCTCAATAACGACCTCCTTATCTGTAGATTGGGTCATTGTAAAGTTGGTAGTATCGGTAATCTCCACGGTGATACCCTTGGTAAATGTCTGCGGAGGCAGTGCGATATAGAATGCTGTTGCCTCTGCGCCAAGTGCAACACCCTTCTCGGTGGGTGATGAGCTATCCAAGCAGTTCAGCGTAACCTCGGTAAGCACTGTATCTTCAAATACAAGGTTGCCACCTGCGCCACCTGTTGCATTCTCGCCCTCATCCTCACCAGCATCGCCAGCCTCTGATGAGAGAGTAGCTGTAGCATCTGCCGAATTGATATACAGCTCGCCTGCAACCTGCTCGCCATTATTACCGCGCACGGTGATAGACTTAATCTGTTCGCCCGCGCCCGTAAGCTGCAACTTAAGCCAGCCACATACGTTCTTAAGCGAGATATTGTTATACTCGCTCTGCGAAATCATAATATTGCTATCCAAGCCATAGCTATCCTTAAGGTAGGTCTGTGTGGCAGGAAGTGAGGCTTTAACGTTCAGAGTACGAGTATTGAGATAGTAGTTCTCGTTATAGGGGTACACAACAACGACACCTGTTGTAGCGGTTGTTGCATTACCCGCATTAACACGTGTCAGTTTTGCTGTGCGTGCGCCAGTCTCGCCTGTGTACTGCCACTGCTGGTTAGCATCAGAGAGGTAGAATACCGATACAAGGTCGCCATTAGTCCAGACGGTCTTTTGCGCCGAGTTTAGCTGGATACGTGTCTCGTCGTCCTCGAAGCCGACGGTAAGCGTCGCAGGAGTCTCGTCTACGATGTTTTGGATGCCCTGCTGCTCGTCAAGAGCATCCTTCGAGCAGGCTGCAAACAACATTACAGCAACTGCAAAACATAGAAATCGTTTCATAGTTATTTTGTGTTTGTTATTTTCGATTTTTTGAGTTTTTGCAGGCTACCAGCCCTGCTCGGGGTCTAAAATGGGATCCTCGTTAGAGTTCTGAAAGCCCTGCTCGACAATAGCTTCGATAACCTCGACCTCGGGTGCAAGGTAGGGGTGTTGTTCCTGAATGTATGACATAATATTTTCTGTTTTATTTATTGCGAATTAAGTGTGCGACGCACAATTATACAAAGGTACAAAAAATATTGCAAATTACAATACTCTCTCGGAATCTCGTTTAGGTAAAATAGAAAAACAGTCTTAACGGTCTCTGTATAAATAAATTCGGCAACGAAAGTTAATTCGCTGCCGAAGATAATTATCGAATGATGTGCCCCCCTCTTCTTGCTATCTATGTGCTCTATCACTTGCAAAATAGCAGCAGAATAATAGGTATTGCTATGCCTATAAGTAGCTCGATGCCTCCGCGCCCCCAAAGACACTTGTTGCCCTTAATCATAATAAGACCTGTGAGCGTTAGCGTAATCAACGCTATGGCAAAGATGTCGGCAAACCACGTCCACCACTCTCCAGGGTTGTAGTGAAGCGTCGTCATAGTGCTAACCAATGGTCGACGGCGCAACGACTCATACACAGCCTTGCCCGATGTGAGGTCGACCTCGAGCGACGAGCCGCCTTTGAGGAATACTTTCATATTGTTAGGCTTGGGGAAGTAGTGCTTGGTGTAACGCTCGGTGACTCCCATATCGCCCATAATATCCTCGACAACCTCACGGCTGATTTCCGCCTGTGTGGGAAGGTCTTCAAGCATATACTCTGTGACAGTTACAGAGTAGTGCGGGTTTATGGTATCGCGGTGGTTCATATATAGCCCCGATATGGCATATATCAGCACCATCCCAGAAAATAGAAATGATATATCGCGGTGCAGAAGTCTACACCAACGACGTATATCGTTACTCGACAACTTCATACGCTAAAGCCTCTACAAAGTAGAATGAAAGATACTCCTTGCCCTCGGCAGCGTTGCGTGCTGCAATCTTTGTGCGGAAGTCGGCTATGCGCTCCGCAGCTGTGTTGCCAGTCTCGCCACGCGCAGCCTTCTCGGTGTCGCATCCCGATTCGTCGTCGCCGTGCTCATCAGCGGTATTTGTCGCAATACGCTCCTCCCACTGCTTGAGATACTCCTCGTCGATACGCTCCTCACGCAATATGCCCCCGACCTTAACGATGCTGTTTACGCACTTCTGGTCAAATGCACCAAGCTCTGCCGCCTCTATGCGAATAATCTTTGTATCGTCGCTACCCATCAAGAAAATCTTACGACCACCGTGACTGCAAATATGGGTGCATATACCCTCAATTACCACCTGCTGGTTTGTAAGGTTTGCGGCATCTGTCAATAGAGCATCAATCTCCATTGCCGCCTGCTCGATAGCAGCCTCTGCCTGCTGCTCATCAGTTGAGCTCTTTGAGGTGTTTCCACCACACGATACCATTGCTACGGCAGCTGCCAGCATTATAAGCGATTTAATTTTCATAGTTGTTGGATTATAATATTTGTAATAAATAACGCTTTGCACGATGCAAAGATAGCATCTTTTTATAAATATCTCCACTGTGTTTTCGGAATGAGCCCAAATTCCGCCACATACCACTGCCAAACCAAGCGCATTTATACAAAAAAAGGACGGAAATCACAACGATTTCCGTCCTTCGTATCCCCTCAGGGGCTGTAATGTATTGGCTTTTATGCGCCTACAACGCCTATTTCGCAACATTTGGTTCTATATAGGTTCAACACTTTTGTCGCAAGGGGTGTATAGGAATATTAGTTATCAAATATCGCAACAGCGGGTACTGTTTTGTAGCCTAACTTCGTCTCATACTGATAAGTTCCAATCTGACGCACACTTTTACCACGAGGAACGGAAATTATTTGATCGTCGTAGTAATGAGTGTTCTCGTTTGCTAAAAAGAGAACAACCATACCATTGTATAGATATTCGTTACCATAGAACTTTTCACCAGCGTTCGCTAAAGCATTGCCGCCACTTACGACCTGCAATACTTCGAATGAGTCGGAAGGAATAACATCAGCAGGTTGCTCAAAGATTGTCAAACCAGGTATACCCTGGGGATCATCGTTAGAGCCATATGCAACCGCTAATGAAACAAGGAACAAGCAGATTATACCAGAGACGAAACCTGCAAGGAAGATTAAAAAGTTTTTCATAGTTTGTGAATTTTAGTTTTACAAAGTTACAAAAATATAAATACGAACATCTGCCAAACATGCAAAATTTGTGGTTCACGCAATTTTTCTTTTGGTTCAGCATTGGTTCAACAAATGTTGCGAAGAGGTTTATTATTGCCTAATTCTGCCACAGACCACCGCCAAACCAAGCGTATTCATACAAAAAAAAGGACGGAAATCGTTGTAATTTCCGTCCTTCGTACCCCCTCAGGGGCTCGACTGCGCTACTGCGTAGGCAGTCGTGTGCTCGTTTAGTTTACACCCTCCCGACCTCCCTGAAAGGGAGGCGCATCCAGGCTTCTCGCCCGAGGGTATAAAACAAAAAATCCGATGGAAAACCATCGGACCTTTTGTTGTACCCCCTCAGGGGCTCGAACCCTGGACCCCAACATTAAGAGTGTCGTGCTCTACCAACTGAGCTAAAGAGGCATTTGCAAATTTGGTTTAGTTCCTAATTGCGAGTGCAAATATAAGGCGTTTTTTTTAATCTGCAAAATATTTTGTAAGTTTTTTTTTACTTTTTTTTAGCGAAAGTTTCGTGTTGTAATTTAACTCGCTGATAATGTATTTGTTATATACTATCGTTGAAATCAACATTTTTTTCATTGCAATCTACTCCGTCTCAATCATCTCCTGTTGCGTGCCAAATTGTGATGGTGCTTGGTGTATGCGCAGGTCGAACAGTGGGGCGGTGGCAACGACGTATGAAATAATCTCCGATTGCAGATTTTCGTACGGCACCCAGTTGACATTGGCCGAAAAACAGTAGAACTCAATAGGTAGACCCCACTGGTTGGGCTGCAACTGACGCACTAATATCAACATATCGTGGTTGATATCGGGATGGTTGATGATATATCTATTCATACACCACATATAGAGGTCGAGATTTGTGATGCTCTTACCATCAGTGCGCTGTTGTTCTATCTGTCTCATAAGCTCCTGTGTGTGTTCGCCCGATGTCAGCTTTTCTACAAGGTCGCTATCTGCAAAGCGCACACTTGTCATATCGATATTTAGTGAACGCTTTATGCGTCGTCCACCTGAATCGCGCATTGCCTGCCAGTTGTCGAAGGGCTCGCTAATAAGCAGGTAGGGTGGTAGTGTCTGTAGGGTGTTATCCCACGCACGAATCTTAATGGTGGTTAGTGCAACCTCCTCGACAACGCCGTCGATGCCATATTTGGACATTGCTATCCAGTCGCCAACTTTGAGCATATTATTAGCTGATAGTTGTACTCCTGCAACGAGTCCGAGGATGCTATCCTTGAATATGAGCATAAGTACTGCGGCAGAAGCACCTATACCCGTTAGGAGCATGGTAGGGGAGCGGTCGAGTATAATGGCGAGGACGAGTATTATAGCGATGCAGGCGATAATAACATATCCCGTTTGTGCCAGACCTCTTAGTGGCTTACCTTGCCAAGTGGGACGCTGCTCAATAAGGTCGAAGCTGGCGTTGACAAGGGCAAAGCCAAAGCGCGTGCAGGCGATAACGAGGTATATCTCTGTGACACGCTTGAGCATAGTGTATATCCAGTCTACATTGCCATCGTGTGGCATAAATGCAATGGGTAGTAACACATATATAAGTATAGGTGTCATTATATTGCACATTCGTCTAACGACCATACGGTTCAGTAGTGTATCGTCCCATTTCGCCTTTGTATGAGTGACAATATTGCGAATAATGCGCAGTATGCCTTTGTTAAAGAATATGTCGGCAAGGATAGCGAAAACTATTATGAAAATAAGACCGAACCAGCGATTTGCTATGGCTGCAAATGCCTCGGAGCACCCCATATAGATAAGCAGTGTATTGATAAAATTCTGAAAAATATTGTAGCTGTCCATATCCAAGTTTATATCAGTTTGACGGATAAAGGTAGCAAAAAATATGGAAAAGGATATCGAGCCCGCCAAAAAAAATATATTGTTGCTGCCAATAAATGGTTGTTCTGCGTTTTGTCTTTTTGTTTTGTGAAATAAAATTACTACATTTGTCTACGAGTAAACCAATTTTAAACTTATATGAAACGAGTATTTGGTATTATAACCCTCTTTATGATGTGCGCTATGTGTGCTGTAGGGTGTGATAACCCCGACACTGGCGACAATCAGCCAGCGGAGAAGCCTGTAATAAGTGTTGATACACCGAAGTTTGTCCTTAACGGCGAGCAGGAGCAGGTTGTGTTCTACTACACCATCAAAAATAGGACAGACAATGAGCTGCCTGTGGCTACTTCTACGGCTGATTGGATTAGTGGTGTAGCAGTCAATAAATTATCTGTGTCGTTTACCGTTGCCGAGAATAGTAGCCGTCTGCCACGCAGAGCCACTATCGAGGTTACGTACGGCGAAGGCGAGCCTGTCGTTGTGGATATTGTGCAGAATGAACTTACGCGACGTTTTGACCTCTTCCCGATGTATGAGGATGCAGATATTCCATATCGTATTCCCGCTGTGGCTGTGACAAATAATGGCACTATCATCGCAGCTGCCGACTACCGTCATAGTCGCGTAGATATCGGTGTGGCTGATCTTGGTCGCATAGACCTACATATGCGTAAGAGCTACGATAATGGTGTTACGTGGGGCGATATCGAGGTTATCATTGAGGGACTGGGTGCCGCGTCGCCCGATTTTATGAATGTGGGATATGGTGATCCGTGTATTGTTGCAGACCGCGAAAGCAGCCGTGTGTTACTTATGAGTTGTGCAGGAAATGTGTCGTATCAGGCAGGTACACGTGATAACCATCAAAATATAGCGCGTTTTTATAGCGATAATGGTGGTGAGACCTGGAGTAAGCCTGTAGATATCTCCGAAACTATATACTCAAAATTTGATGACTGCTCGTTTGGACCTGTTAAGGCGATGTTTGTAGCATCGGGACGCATTATGCAGAGCCGCAAGGTGAAGGTAGGTGACTATTATCGTCTGTATTGCGCTATACTTGTGCGTAATAGATCGAATACTGCTATGAATTTTGTGCTATACTCCGATAACTTTGGTGATAGCTGGGAGGTGCTTGGTGGAGTCGCTAAAGCTCCAATATCAAATAATTGTGATGAGCCGAAGGTGGAGGAGTTGCCTGATGGGTCTGTGCTTTTGAGCTCGCGTTGGACGGGTGGTCGCTACTATAATATATTTACATTTAGCGATGCTAATGCTGCTACGGGTAAGTGGTCTACTGCGTCATTCTCTGGCTCTGGCAACGGGGGTGTTATCGCGCGCGATAACTCTACCAATGGCGAGGTGATGCTTATCCCTGCAACACGCGTAGAGGATGGTGCTGATGTCGATTTGTTGTTACAATCGGTGCCACTTGGGCCAGAGCGTAAAAACGTGGGTATCTACTATAAGGCTCTTGTGTCATCTGCTGACTACTCATCACCTGCAACTATTGCTAAAGATTGGGAGGGCGTATATCGTGTGACAACGCTTAACTCTGCATACTCGACAATGGCGTGGCAACAAGATGGTCGCCTCGCATTCTTGTGGGAGGAGACTACGTATTGTTCAGGCGGTGGTGGCTATGGCGGTTATACCATCGCTTACGAGTGTTTGCCGCTTGAGAGGATAACTGAAGGTAAATACGTGTATAGGGAGTAATATGTAAAATATATAAAATTTAGGGCTATATATCACTTTAGATATGTAGCCCTAAATTATTTTATTAGTTAGAGTTAGCTTTTAGCGCGTAATCGAATAAAGCTTTCGGTAGATGGCAGTATCCAGCGGGGTTTTTGTCAAGATAATCTTGGTGATACTCTTCGGCATCATAGAAATTCTTGAGGGGTAATAATTCTACGGCTAACTCTTCGTCATAGTGTGCTGCAACCTCGTCGTATATTTTCTCGATTGTTGGTAGGTCAGACTCATCTGTATAATATATACCAGTTCGGTAGCGTGTGCCAATGTCGTTGCCCTGTTGGTTTTTCATAGTAGGGTCTATCGACTTAAAATATAGTTTAGTGAGCAGTTCAAGTGTTACAATGCTTGGGTCGTACTCAACTCGTACACACTCAACATAGCCCGTTGTGTCGGTGTAAACCTGCTCGTATGTAGGAGCCAATGTGTTGCCGTTGGCATATCCAACATCGGTTGATGTTACGCCGTGTATCTGTTTGAAATAGTGCTCTGTACCCCAGAAGCACCCACCTGCAAAATATATTACTTTCATTTGTCTTGTGTTGTTATCAGGTACAAAGATACTCTTTTTGCATAAAACAAACATTATTTAAGTTTGATAATTCAAAGCAGGGTATCAATACACATTGTAGGGTAGTACTGTAAAACCAAATGCCACCCAACTTGGGTGGCATTTGATTTGAGTATTTAGCGTTAAATTAGAAATCGAGAGTTGTAGAACTATAGGTCCAACCACCAAATGATGCATCAACGTTAATCTTGTTGCCGAAAATCTCCTCGCCCTCTTCGTCACCTTCTTCCTCGGGAGCTACGACACCTAAACCCTCGCTAAAGTCACAGTTGTAGGTGTACTTGTATCCTGCAGCCCAATTAAACGCGATTGGGAGAGCAACCCATCCATATTCATCATTATCTCTCGGATATACCTTTGAGCCTGACTCTGTAACGGCGTTGATGTAGAATGCAATGTATGTACCATTGGGATCAGATGTAGGCTCCTCTACACTCTGGTCGTCGTCATCGCCAGAGCCCTCACCTGCTGCTGCATCATCGTCAGATGGAGTTATGCCCCAAGGCAGACGTGTTTGAGGAATAAGCATTGCATTACCCTTTCCACCCATTAGAGAGGCAAGGTCGTCGCCTAAAGTTATCTCGTTTGCAAACTCAATCTCGTAGCTTGTGAGTTCATCACTCTGCTTCCAGTTAACCATAGGTGCAACGAAGTCAAAATCGCCAGATTTCGCAACGTTATTAAGACGTATTGCCTTCACCTTGATTGTGTAGCCTTTATTTGTGTTTTTGCCATTTACCTCAATCTGTGAAAGCTGGTGCTTAAACTCCAACGCTACGCCATTTGCGCTATCTTCAATGTTCGTCTTCTTGACAGCAGTAATAAAATCTATCTGCTGTGCGATGTCTGCATCAGGTGTATAGCCAGTAATAACCTTCTCTTCGCCATTTATTGTTACATTCTCCATTGCGGGGTAATATGCAATAAATGTCAAATCTTCGTCTGCAGGCCAATAGTAGTCTGTGTCAGACACAAAATATATGCTGCCTGCTTCGCGTGTGAAGATCTCCTCGAAATATGTGACACCATCCTCATATAGCGCAGTCACACTGAACGCCTGAAGATCACTCTCCTTTATCTCGGTAGCACGTGTGTCAATAGCTGTACGAATCTCAATCTTCGAGCCATTGTTTTTATGTACTACATAATCCTTGTTGCACGATACCATTGCCAACGTAGCTAATAGTATCAAAATTATACTCTTTTTCATAATATTGACAAATGATTTATATTTAGTTAATAAATATGTAGTATGATGTTACTATATAATATCCAGGTTAAATAGTATAGTTACCTCTTCATCATAATACATCTGTACGCCATCAATATACTCATAGCTGCTACCGTATACCTTGATAACGGCATGTCCTTGGCTATGTTCTGATGCGGGAATGATCTCATGGAGATAAGATACAACGGTATAGTCATCTGCGTTTAATGAGCCTGGTTCTGCATAATCTCTACGATAGCAATCTATCAATATACAGTTGTCCTCATTTACATAATAATCTACCGACACTTTCTCTTTGGTTACTGGGTGCTTAACCCAAGCCTTTTTACCGTCTAAAATTTCGAGTGATGCAAAATTATCTATTCGAGTGCCAATATAATTAACATCTTCTGACTCTTCAGTGCGTACTGTCTCACCAATTACCTTCTCTCCAGCATCGTCTTTTGTATAGTATGTATGATCAATGTAGAAGCGGTATGCTTCCCACTTACCAATCATATTGGGGTTTACAACCATGTTCTCAACACCCTCATTCATCTCTGGCAACGAGGCAGTAACCTTTATGACTGCATCGCCAAGTACCTTCTCGCCTGCGCCCTCCTCATCGGGGTCAACATATCCTGCACCATTTGTAAAGTCGAGATAATAGGTGTATGCGTATCCACCTTTCCATTCAACTTCGCTGATAGGTACTGCAACCCAAGCGTAGCCATCATCGGTATCGCTCTCACTCGGATAGACGCGAACACCATCAGCTGTGTTAATCTGAAGTCTTACAGAGATATATGCGCCCTCATTGACGTTTGTTTTATCAGTTTCAGGATCCCACGGTGTGATAGTTTGGGGAATCATGAACATATAATTATCGTCGTCGTATGAGTTAAGATTGGGAAGCTCCTTTAATAAAGACATACTACTCTCGTTTTTCTTCACTGTTACGATATCATCGTCATAGGTCATTGAGTATATAGACTTCGAATTATATGCATCAGTACTCCAAACTGTATCGTATAAATCGGCGATATCACCCTTGTTGTATGCACCACCGAGGCGAACACCTGCGATGTTGTAAATATAGTCAGAACTTGTTCGCGCGTAAACAGAGATTCTTGAAAGGAGGTGCTTAAATGCTAAAGGCACACTCTCCACCTCGTCAAGACCAGCTCCATTATTGTTGTTGTAAGCGAAAATAAGATCTTTTTGGAGTGTGATGTCGTCATTGACTGTGTAACCTGTTATGCTCTTCTCGTTATGTTTAATAGTTACGTTAGCATCATCACCCATATCGGCGACACTTGGCGCATAGGCATAAAACTCCAGTTTGCGCTCATTGCCAGGCCAGTAGTATACAGGGGTTGATGTATAGCCATCGTTACCAACCTGCATAAACATAAGGTCGTTGAAGTACGGTGTCTCTACACCAGTCTCCAATGCCGTAACATAGAACGACATTAGTGTATTGGTTTTAGCTTCAAGTCCTCGAGTCTCGACAAAGGTTCTAAAGCCAATAGCCTGACTCTCGCGAATCTTAACTACTTCATCCTTAACGCAGGATGTGGTAGCCATCAGTGCGGTAGCACATACTAATAATAAAACTCGTTTCATATAAAATAACTTTTAATGGTTAAGAAATATTTACATCTTTATGTCAATATCAACACTCTCCCAGCCCTCTATTGTGGGCACAAAACCGCCACTACCTACATCCTCTAACTTGGGTATAGGTAGACCATCCAGCGTGATGTCGATTGTTTTTGTGCCATAATTTTGGTCATTGTGCATCTCTTGAGTTACGTCATAGGAGTATTTCCAGATACTACCATCCTTGAGTAGTACGAAAAGGTCTAAATAGTGCGACTTGTCGCTATTTTTACAATCTCCAAAGGCGTTGAACTCGGTATATAATGTCGATGCCTCCTTTGCCATACTTACTTCAAATGGAATGGTCGCCGAAGCCTCATTAAGAATCTGGTCACTCGCTAAAATACCATCCGCCAAACCCGATAGCGTTCCCACAATTGCCGATGCGTTGCTCAAGTTCTCCGCATTGAGAATTGTGATTTTAATCTGCATAACCGACGGCTCGGGAGTTAATACAATTGGCTGGCAAGACTCATCAACAACAATGTCATTTATATCGCCTACCCAAAGCATATCGGGCTCGCGTGTCAAGCGTTCATCCTTCGATGTCATAGCAGTTGAAAGCCCAACAGAGCTGAAGCCCCATCCCGTTGAGACAGTGACATCGTCTGCATCCTTTGATCTGATGAGGAATGTAGATAGGTTATCCCTATTTATACACTCAATGTTATGTGTGTCGCCATTGAAGCATATAGCGTGATAGATGCCTTTTGATATCTTTATTCGACCTCCATCACGACCCATAAGCTCGTAGCGTTGCGGGTTTGTACCATCCTCTGAAAATAGATACAGTGACATAGACTCTGGAGAGGCATCCGCAGCATTTGTCCAGTCAAATACTACGTCAATCTCAACGATGTGTCCGTGGTCTTCACACAACTCCTTATGCTCACAGGCAGTAAGCAACAATAAGACAAGCAGGGTTCGTAACAATCTTCTCATCGTCGTCCCCCTTTCTTTTCATTGACGTTACCACGTCCAATCAGCCATACGAGCGACACCTCCGCCTTTATG
>JAFXHE010000016.1 GCA_017536555.1 Alistipes sp. | reverse complement strand
CTCTTGAGCCCCGATTATATTCCAAGAATATAAGCCAACGAACCGATGCTGATTACTATCCAGAGCAAAACCCCTTGCACGAGCGGCTTGATTCCAACTGCTTTTAGGACATCCGTAGAGAGTGATGCCCCAATGAAAAACATAGTAATAATGAGCCCTTTTCTAGCCAATCCAGAAATGGCTTCACCTACTTCGGGTACATTGCCCAATGCATAAGTATTGATTAGCATAGCTACAATGAACCAGAGGATGAACCAAGGAATAGTGATTTTCCGGTCTTTTCCCTTGAATATAAACGATGTGACAAGTGCCATCGGAATAATCCATAAAGCACGGGTAAGCTTGATTGTTGTTGCCACTTGAAGTGCCTCCTCTCCGTATGCGGCACCAGCTCCAACTACAGAACTTGTATCGTGGATGGCAATAGCCGCCCAAGTGCCGAATTCTTGTTCTGTCATACCTAACCAATGACCTAATGCTGGAAATATAAACAAGGCAATGGCATTGAGCACAAAGATAGTGGCCAGTGCAACGGACATATCACTGTCTTTCGCCTTGATAACAGGGCCTATTGCTGCAATGGCACTTCCTCCACAAATAGCTGTTCCCGAACTGATTAAATAAGACGTATCTCGGTTTACTTTCAAGATTTTCCAACCGATGAATGTCCCGATAAGCATAGTACCCACTACCGAAACAATGGTAAACAACATCCCTTCCTTACCTGAAGCCAATGAAGCTTGAAGATTCATGCCGAAGCCGAGTCCCACTACGGAGTATTGCAAAAGCTTTTTTGATACTTTCTTGTTGAACTTTGGGTAAGCTTGTCCGCACAATAAGGCAAAAGCCAATCCTATGAACAAGGCAAGCGGAGGAGTAACCCAGGAAGAAAATGCGGACATACCGGGCACATAGTCAGCCAACAAACATACGGTCAGTATGGAGAGAATCCCAGTGTATATCGCCTTGTTATTCGTTTTCAGGAAAGAAATCATTTTTTAGATCATTTTTTGGGTTAAAATCTGTAGCAAAATCCTCTCATTATCCAATATTTCGGCTTGTCAGCCACAATAGCTACTATAACCTGCGCTACTCAACTAAATCCGAAGCACCATTTTTAGCTGCGGCAGGCTCCGATGTTTGAGTAGGCTCCGATGTGTTGGCAGGCTCCGACGCTTGGGTAGGCTCCGCCTGCTGCGACACCTCCTCGACAGGCATACCGAGCGAGTCTCTCTGCTCCACAGCCGCAGCCGCACTGTCGACCGCCCTCGGCTTAAATACCATCGAGCGATAGTTTCCAAAATTTAGTGCCGCAAAGACAATAACTGCCAACGTCGCAAGCACAAAGAGTGTTCCTACAATTCGTTTTATCATCTCTTGTTTGTTGTTTTCGGTTTCTTGAGCTCCTCCACAGCACGCTGCATAGCATCGTCAATGGGATAGATGTTGTAGTAGAAGCCCGACTCGTTGTCTAACGCATTGCGCCCAATGTATGCTCGCAGCTGCGCAAGAATGATATCACGCGATGTCGCCAACCCCCTCTTGTCGGTGGGTACGCCGTGTCGCTCGGCATACACCGTGAACTCCCCGATAAGGTCGGTAGCACCAAGAAGGCTATCGAGCTCGTGGAGGGTGCGCACACCATCGAGGGCAGCGCGATGACGATCCGCAAACTCCATAGTGTAGCGATATAGCACGTTGCTGTGCCACACCTCGTTATAGTAGTCCGACATACCTACCGTGTCGAGCGGTATGAAGATGTCGGGCATAATGCCACCACCGCCATAGACAGTACGTCCCGCAGGCGTTGTAAACTTCAGCGAGTCCACAAAGTGTATGGAGTCCGCCGAGAAGAACTCGTTGTTGTTATAGCGGTTGATGATGTCCATGTGGTATGCCATAACATCCCCCGACTTGTAGGGCTTCTGTATTGAACGCCCTGTCGGTGTGTAGTAGCGCGCTACGGTAAGGCGCATCGCCGAGCCATCGGCAAAGGGTATCTGGCTCTGCACCAAGCCCTTACCAAAGGTGCGTCGTCCGATAACCAAGCCTCTGTCGTTATCCTGCACAGCACCCGCCAATATCTCGCTCGACGAGGCACTCGACTCATCGACAAGTATCACGAGGGGTATCTCTGTCGATTTGCCACGTCCCGTCGTGTACTGCTTCTCCTGATAGCCATTGCGATCCTCGGTGTAGACGATAAGACGCTCGGCAGGCAGGAACTCGTCGGCTATGAGTATCGCCTGGTCGAGGAAGCCACCACCGTTGCCGCGCAGGTCAACTATCAGCGACCTCATACCCTCGCTCTGGAGCTTGTCGATGGCGGCACGCATCTCCGCATATGACGTGCGCGAGAACTGCGACAGGCGCACAAAGCCAATCTTCGCCTCGTCGTCGAGCATAAATGCTGTTGCAATGCTGTGTATCTCTATCGCTGCACGCACAACGTCGATGTCCACAAGGCGGTCTATGCCTATGCGCTTCACTGCGAGCCTTACCGTTGAGCCACGAGGGCCGCGCATAAGCCTCACCATCGAGTCTTGCGGTATCCTCTGTCCCGCCACCGCGCGACCATCAATCTGCATTATGCGGTCACCAGCACGTACTCCCGCCTTGTCCGAGGGCCCTTGCGGTATTACGTTGAGTACGGTTATGGTGTCTGTCATAGCATTAAAGACGATGCCTATACCATCAAACTCGCCCTCAAGCGACTCGTTTACCTGCGAGAAGTAGCGCGCAGGGATGTACTCCGAGTGCGGGTCGAGCTCCTGCAAGAGCTTCGGTATCGCCTTCTCGTATATCGTGTCCAAAGCTATGGGGTCGACGTAGTAGTTGCGTATGCTCGCTATTGTCTGCATCATCTTGTCGTTGCCCGACATAAGCTCCTCAAATGCGAGCTTGTCCTCGTTGAACTTCTGGAGATGCTCGCGGTTGCGGTCAACCTCTATGTATAACTCGCGTAACACACCGAGCGTGCGACGCTGCTCGCCACGACGACCAATGAAGATACCTATCCATAGCAGCGACACGAAGAGTGCCACCACCACAACCTTGGTTGCTATAATCTTTGTTTTTCTATTAATCATAACATCAAAAAATGGGTACAATAACTAACGTCCCATCTGTAAATTTGTTTTATGCCGCACCGTTAGGCTACACTGTTGAGCACACAATTTTAGTTCCACTCTGTTGATAGTGGGTTTATTCCACGCTGCCGAGCACAGCTTTAGGCTCTCTGTTGAGAGGAGTTTTTTGTCAGAAGGGTTGCAGATGTGGTGGTGAGTCGCAGTTGGCACGGATGGGACATACTAAACGTATTTCCCATTCGGGGCAACAAGCTCAACGCCGCAGATGCGCCCTTATCACAAAAAACTGTTTTTTGTCAGAAGGGTTGCAGATGTGGTGCCAAGTCGAAATTTTTGCGGATGGGTAGTACTTGAAGTACGTCCCATTCGGGAAAATGAGCTTGGTGCCGCAGATGCGCCCTTATCACGAAAAACTTGAGAGCGGTTTTTTGTCAGAAGGGTGCAGATGTGACCTCGATTAAGAGATTGCACTGGATGGGACATACTCTACGTATTTCCCATTCAGGGCAATGATTGAGAGGTCGCAGATGCGCCCTTATCACAAAAAACTTTTACTTGTTTTTGAAGGTGTAAGTTACACCTACACTTAACATTGATTGTAGCTGCAACTTGTTAATCTCCGCCTTGTTGTAGTATAGCTGCACGTAGATCTGTGTCGAGAAGTACTTTGTAGCCTTGATGTCGATGGTGTTCTCCCAGCGCACGGTGGGCACTACGTGTACATACTCGGGCGCAGCCTCTGTCGCCTCAAACTTTAGCATTGACGACAGGTCGGTGAGCCAGCCGTAGAATGAGTAGGCTGTGGTGCGGTAGCGCAGCCAGCCATTCTTACCCCACGTGCGGTCGAAGTCGAGCTGCAACGAGAGACCTCCCTCATACTTTGAGCGACCCTTGGTCACGCCATAGTCCTTTGTTGTGGTGAGGTCGTGGCGGTAGGTGGCACTCATCGCTATAGGAGCGATATTGACCTTGAGCGGGAACTTCTGCGAGGGCAGCACATAGGTAAAACCGAGTGAGGCGTCGAGGTATCCTGGGGTCATAAAGTTGGATACGGGAGCCACGTTTTTCTGCTGGTCGCCGCGTGCCTCGAAGCCGCGTGCAAACTGTGTTCGGAACTTGATGTTTGCACCATACGTCCAGTTCTTCACCATTGCCCACTGCGGCGCGGTAGATATCGCTATCTCGTCGACATTCTTGAACCACACACCCTGCTGCTTGCCGTTGAGGTCTATCTTCATATTGTTGTAACCAAACTTTGCCGAGGCGGTGTTGGTTATGGTAAACTTATTCTTCTTGAAGGTGTGCAAGAAGTTGATGTTGGCGAGGAGGGTTATGGTGTTGTCGCCTGCCGCCTGCCACGTATTGCTGAAGGCTGTGAGCGAGCCGTGCAGGTTTGCCGAGAAGTCGAGGGTGTTGCGCTCCTTGCGTATTGCCATACGGTCGGCACGATACTTTGCCTCCGAGAAGTAGTCGGTCTCCACCTTTTGTGTCTTGAGGTCGTTTTCAAACTCCTTCTTGGGGGTCTCGGGAGCCATATCCTCGATAGATATCTGTGCCATAGCTGTGGGTGACAACATCACAGCAGCAATAAGCAGTAGTGCTGAAATTCTCTTCATAGTATTAAGTGTGGTTTATTTTTAAATTACCGCACAAAGATACAAATCTTTTTCCTAAAAAACACTATCTTTGCACCAATATAACACTCATAAAGATATATTGTAGCACTATGAAATATTTTGGAGCCCACGTAAGCGCATCTGGCGGCTTGGAGAATGCTGTGCGCAATGCCCAGGCGATAGGGGCAGATGCCTTTGCACTATTTACAAAGAATCAACGTCAGTGGTCGGCACCCGCACTCACCGCATCACAGATAGCCGCCTTCAAGGAGGCTATGGCGGAGGGCGGCTTCACCGCGGCACAGGTACTTCCGCACGACAGCTACCTCATAAACCTCGGACACCCAGAGCAGGAGGGGCTGCAGAAGTCGCGCGACGCATTCTTCGAGGAGATGGAGCGTTGCGAGCAGCTCGGTCTTGACCGCCTCAACTTCCACCCTGGAAGCCACCTTAAGCGTATCACAGCGTTGCAGTCGTTAGACCGTATCGCCGAGTCGGTGAATATGGCGTTGGAGCGCACATCGACGGTTACGGCGGTGTTGGAGAATACGGCGGGGCAGGGCTCAAACCTCGGATATGCCTTTGAGCAGCTCGCCTATATCATTGAGCGTGTGGAGGATAAGAGCCGCGTGGGTGTGTGCATAGACACCTGCCACGCCTTTGCTGCGGGGTATGACCTGCGCACGCGCGAGGCTTGTGAGGCGACATTTGCAGAGTTCGACCGCATCATCGGCTTCAACTACCTGCGAGGTATGCACCTCAACGACGCTATGCGCCCGCTGTCGAGCCATATCGACAGACATACGCCCCTCGGTGGTGGCGAGATTGGCTGGGCGTGCTTCGAGTATATCGCTGGCGACCCGCGCTTTGACAACATTCCACTGATTTTGGAGACCCCCGACGAGAGCCTCTGGGCAGAGGAGGTCGCCAAACTCAAGAGCTTCGCAAACAAGTAACGCACCTCTCGGATGGGACTTTTAGAGTTTACCCTTATCGGCTTGGGACTCGCTATGGATGCCTTTGCAGTAGCCATAGGCAAGGGGCTGACGCTGCAAAAGATTACGCCGCGCCACGCCTGCATCACGGGGCTATGGTTTGGTGGTTTTCAGGCTGTTATGCCCGTCATAGGCTACCTCCTGGCACATAGCTTCTCGAGTGTTATGGTAAGCGTCGACCACTGGATAGCCTTCGCGCTGCTGATGCTCATTGGCGGCAATATGATACGCGAGACCATCTGGGGCGAGGAGGAGAGCCACACGGGAGATTTTGGCGCACGCACGATGTTTATTATGGCTGTCGCCACAAGCATTGATGCCCTTGCCGTAGGTGTGTCGATGGCGTTTATGGATATAAACATCTGGCACGCAATAGCCGTTATCGGCATTATAACCTTCGTACTCGCGGCGGCAGGCATCTACCTCGGACGACTCTTCGGCGCGAAGATTGGGGCACGCGCAGGCATATTTGGCGGTCTATTGCTGATGGGCATAGGCATCAAAATACTTGTGGAGCACCTGTCGGAGTAGCGACGTAGGGTGCGGTGCATTGTGCGCCCAGAATAAAATATTGGGGCGGTTACCCCAATATTTTTTTTAGAAATGCTGTCGCCTGCGTTGCGACCATATCTATCGTAGCACTCACCTCGTAGACGGTGTCGAGACGTCGCCTCCAGCGTTCAAAGTCGTATCGCACAGAGAGTATATAGATGACCACCGCCACCGCTAACAGCACCACGCCTACCGCGACCAACGCTACTGCCATATCTCCCACGAGGAGGTATAGCTCAAAGGCGAGCGCACCACAGAGGAACATAAGTGCCAGCAGGAGCGTCACGGAGAACAACAGCAACATCATAGCTTCTCGGCGGGCTACTTGTCACACTCACAAGAACGCAGGTGGTCGACCTCCTCGCGGAGACGCTCGGCCGAATCCTCAAAGGCGTGACGAATCTTTCCGCGCAGCTCCTTACCAGACTGCGGTGTTACAAGCATAGCGATAGCAGCACCCACCAGGGCACCACCCACTGCCGACATAAGGCAAAAACAAGAATTTTTCATAATCGTAAATTTTAGAGTGTTATACATCTCGGATAGTGGCAAAGTTCACGCCAAAGATGTTGCACGCACAGCCATTTTTTTGTATATTTGCAAAGTGAATTACCGCAGTAACATAGCCGCCTTCACGGGACATCGCACCTACGACAACTCGTCGGAGGATGCGCTGTGGAGTACCGTTGTGAGGCTATACGACGAGGGCATACGCCACTTCCGCTGCGGTATGGCAGAGGGCTTTGACCTCGCGGCAGCAGAGGCGACACTGCGCCTGAAGGGGCTACACGCAGACGTTGTATTGGAGTGCGTGGTGCCCTGGTCAGGCTTCGTAAAACGCTTCGGGCCTGCCGACAACAGACGCTATCACCATATAATAGACCACGCGGACACGGTGCGTTACACCGCCGAGAGGTACCATTTAGGCATATATCACCGCCGCAACGATATGCTTGTCGAGGGTGCTGGAGTGGTTGTAGCCTGGTGGAATGGCTCACATAGCGGCACCGAGTACACCGTGCGTCGCGCACAGAAGCAGGGGGCGGCAATAATCAATCTACACCCCAGCAACGAGCCTACACTTCAACTATAAGAGCCCCTGCACACACATCAACCTACGCCAAGTCTGCGCCAAGCCTACATCAAGTCTACATCGAGCACACGCCGCATCTTTACCAAGCCTTGACCGAGTCTACCAATAGATAAATATTGTCGTAGAATAGAGTAATTGTGCAGATTATCACGTCGAGATAATAGCGAAAAAAGATACATTTTAAGCAACTCTTTTTGAGCTTTTACCATATATAATATGGTAAAGGGTTTACGGGAATATGGAAATATAGCAAATTTAGGTATTTATACTACCAAAATACAAACTTAATATTTGTACTTTTGTGCATTCTTAAAATGATGACACTATGAAATTTAAACATCTACTTTTAGCCGTGGCGGCACTCGCCATAGGATCAACAGCAGAGGCTCAAACGACAGCCGACGAGGATACTCAAATCCACAGGGATTTCGTAGAAGCGGAAAAGAGGGATCGTGAGTGGGCCAAGAAGTATGACGCCCTCCAGGAGCTCGTAGAAGAGGCGGAGAAGGAGCAGAAGCAGAGCGAGGAGATTGCAGCCCTCCAGGAGCGCGTAGCAGAGCTTGAGAAGGAGCAGAAAAAGAGCAAGGCAAAGGCATTTGCCGACCAATATCTAAAGCTGTCGGGCTATCTTCAGGCAGGTGTGCAGTGGGACGAGAGCGCGAGCAACCCCACAACATTCTACCTGCGCCGAGCACGTGTCAGCCTATCGGGCAGCGTGGAGAAGGCAAAGCTCGACTATCGTCTTCAGGTAGATATGGCGGGAACACCCAAGGTGTGCGACCTATATATGCGCTACAAGCCCTTCACGGCACTCAACATCCAGCTCGGACAGTTCAAGCTGCCCTTCTCATTGGAGAATGAGCTCTATGGCCCTACCAAGTTTGAGCTTATAGAGTACTCATACCTTACATCTATGCTCGTGCGCAACGACAAGACATACGACGGCATATCGGCAACAGGTCGTGATATGGGTGCGCAGATATATGGTGGCTTCATCAACAAGGATGGCTTCAGCATAATCAATTATAATATAGGTGTCTTCAACGGCTCGGGCATCAACGGCAAGGATACAAACAGCTCGAAGGATGTCATAGGACGACTCATCATCAAGCCCATCAAGGGTCTATCTCTCTCGGGCTCATATATGTATGGCGAGACCAACTACAACGGCGACAACTATATGAAGAGCCCCCGCTGGTCGGTAGGTGCTATATACGATGTACGCCACTGGATAGCACGCGCAGAGTATGCATCTGCGAAGTTTGGCGACGTTAAGACAGATGCATTCTACGCCCTTGCAGGCTACCACTTCGAGAAGCCCTGGTCGGTAGTGGCACGCTACGAGTTTATAAACGACAACATCGACTGTCTAAAGCGCGACCGCATCACCGTAGGTGCTGTCTACAAGCCTATCAAGTATTTGCGTATGCAGCTAAACTACAGCTATACCATCGACAAGGTCGCTACGCGCAACAGCAACGGCATAAACTTTATGGTATCGGCAATATTCTAACGAATTAACAATAAATAAGATAGTATGAAAAAGTTTCTGACAGAGGACTGGGTTGTGACCTTCTTGAGCATACCCCTCCTTATCATTGCGGCATTTGCGTCGTTTCTGCCTGGTGGAGGCCCCAAAGTGCCCTCTACACTTGTTACAGGTGAGGCTTGGATAAACATCGCGGTACTCTTTGTTATCGCCCTCGTACTGCTCTACATAGGCAACAAGCTCCTAAACCGCCCTATGAAGGGTCTACTACTATCGTTCACAGTAATCTTCGCCATTGCGCTGCTTGCACAGTGGATAGCAAAGATTGACCAGGTTAAGTACTTCGGCTTTGAGGCTGTATTCTTCTCGGTAATCTTTGGTCTTATCATCCGCAACGTCTTCCACATCCCCGAGTGGCTCAAGCCCGCAATTCAGGGCGAGTTCTTCATAAAGATTGGTGTCGTATGCCTCGGTGCTACCGTGCTCTTCAGCGATGTTATGAAGTCGGGCGCAGCAGGTCTGCTTCAGGCGATTATCGTCGTTGGCGTAGTGTGGTTCTTCGCATACGCACTTGCCCGCAAGCTCAAGGTGGAGCGCGCAACAGCAATGACGCTCGCCAGCGGCTGCTCAATATGTGGTGTGTCGGCGTGTATAACAGCAGCAGGTGTTGCTGGCACAGACCGTAAGCAGCTCTCATACATCATCTCATTGGTGCTCATCATCGTTGTTCCGATGATATACCTTATGCCCTGGATAGCAAAGATGGTTGTGCCTATGATTACCGACAACGTTGCTATACAGAATGAGATTATCGGCGCGTGGATTGGCGGTACTATCGACACCACATCGGGCGTAGGTGCCTCATCAGCAATGGCGGGCGACGTGGCACAGAAGACGGCTATCATAGTTAAGGCTACACAGAATGTGCTTATCGGTGTGGTAGCATTCTTCATCGCCCTCTACCTCTCGGCACGTGGCGAGGGTAAGAGTGGTGCGCCGTCACTCGGCATCGTCTGGGAGAAGTTCCCGAAGTTCATACTCGGCTTTATCATCGCATCGGCAGTGTTCAGCATCCTCCAGTCACAGGATATGCTCCACCTCGACGCAAAGAGCAAGATTATCGAGACATCGCTCGCCAAGAACTTCTCTACATTCTTCTTCTCGCTCTCCTTCGTATGTATAGGTATGGATACACGCCTCAAGGATATCATCTCGAAGGAGAACCGCAACGCCTTGTACGCATTCCTTGGCGCACAGACCTTCAACATCATCGTAACATTCTTCGTAGCTTGGCTTATGTTCGGCATCGTGAAGCCCGCACTTGAGGGTGACAAGGGCGCAGAGGCGGCTGCCACAGAGCAGGTTGCAGAGAGCCCCGCGACAACTGCCGCAGCTATCCCCACAGAGCCCGCTGCAACAGAGTCAGAGGTGGAGGTTACAGAGTTCGAGAAGATTGAGAATCAGGAGTAACACCCCTATCAACAATATATGATTACTGCCGTAGCCCTCTCGCTACGGCATTTTTTTATTCTTGCATACAATACTATCCGACCTATCAACCATACCCTATCCAGCCGTATCCAACCCTATCAACCCGACCCTATCAGCCCTATCCAACCTTACCCTATCAAGTCCGACCCTGTCAAGTCCGACTAATACAAAAAAGTTAAATTTTTTACCATAAAAGACTTGACAACGGCTTCAAAATGTTGTATCTTTGTGGTACGAAGGTGTGGTGATTTGTTGTGAGGCTACGACCACAGCAGATACGCCAACAGCCATAACACGTTAACAAACAACCAAATATACTACAAATGGATGCAACTGGTACAATTTTGAATCAGCCGCAGGGGACTTGTGTTCCTATAAGTACGGGCACAGGGTCAAAAAATTTACAAAACGAGCGCGATGTGCAGCGTGCGCTACGCAACCTTGAGCTCGACCTGATACGCGAGAGGTTAGATAGCTGTCGCGTAGATATGAACACCCCTGCGCCAGAGATAGAGCCACTGATAACGATTGGTGGCAGCTGCGTATGTTCGCGCGGAAACATCTCGGTTGTCGTGGGCGAGGCAAAGAGCAAAAAGACCTTCTTAAGCACCGCTCTGATTGCCTCGGCGATGGCATTTCCCACGAAGCACAGCCACGTATTCGACACGGTGGAGAACAACCTGTCGTTGCAGGTGGCGTGGATGGATACCGAGCAGAGCATACACCACGTGCGCAAGGTGGTAGAGCGCATATACACGATGACGGGCTTCACGGGGTTAGGCATAAAGTATGACGCGCGACTTGATGTCTACACTATGCGCGAGTACCTGCCCAAGGAGCGGCTACACCTCCTCTATGATGTCTTAAAGGGTGCGCCGCTGCCGTTGGACATAGTGGTCATAGATGGCATCGCCGACCTTGTGAACAACACCAACGACATCGAGGAGAGTGACCGCATAGTGAGCGAGCTGCTATCACTCTCGACGGCGTATAACTGCCATATTATGTGTGTGCTGCACACCAACCCTGGTAGCGACAAGGCACGTGGTCATTTAGGCTCGTCGCTACAACGCAAGGCAGAGTCGGTGTTGTATGTGCATAAGGTTGGAGAGTGCTCGGTGGTAGAGCCACAGTACTGCCGTAACGTAGCCTTCGAGCGTTTCGCATTTACCATAAACGCCGAGGGACTACCCGAGCTATGTGCGCTACCCACAGAGAACGAGCCACGCGTAGACCCACTCATAAAGCTGCTACGCGATGAGTATGGTGGTGGCATCGAGCGTAGCGTGCTTGTGAGTAAGCTACAGGAGAGGCTCAATATGAGCCAGAGCGCGGCACAGATGCGCATACTACGCAGTGCGCAGCGCGGCATAATAAAGATCACGGATGATAACATCGTGAGGCTGCCACCAACATAAACACAATAACACTATAACATATATCTATGATATATATGTTATAGTGTTATAAGTGCTGTTGGTGTGCAGAGCGTAAGAGGTTGACCCTATACGGTCATAACCTCCTTCTCCTTCTTCTCGAGCTCTACGTCGAGGAGCTTGGTAAACTTCTCAAGGAGCTTCTGTACCTGTGCCTCGCCATCCTTCTGCTCGTCCTCGGACATACCCTCCTTCTGCGCCTTCTTAAACGCCTCGACAGCATCACGGCGCGCGTTACGCAGGCTTATACGTGCGGTCTCGCCCTCTGCCTTAACCTTCTTAACAATCTCCTTACGACGCTCCTCTGTAAGGGGAGGTATCGACAGGCGAATCTGCTCGCCATTATTCGACGGTGTAAGACCAATATTCGAGTCGATGATAGCCTTCTCTATCATACGAATCATATTCTTATCCCACGGCTGAATAAGCACCGTCTTGGCATCGGGGACAGTGACACTTGCAACACCCGACACGGGGGTCTGCGAGCCATAATAGTCAACAAATACGCCATTGAGGACATTCACAGACGCCTTGCCTGCGCGGATGTTCAACAGCTCATCGGCGAGGTGATCCACAGCACGCTGCATACGATCGGTAGCCTCATTAATAATAGTCTTGGTATCCATACTCTTATTCTGTTTGTATTACACTTCCTGTTTGTTATTACACTTCAGTAGTTGTACGCAATGGCTGGCTTACTTCGCCAACGCCTTGTCGAGGGCGGCACGCACCTCCGCAGCCACAACATCGTCGTAGCCTACACCCGCATAGACAACAACACCTGCATCGTCAATGACGCAGCAGCGCGGGATATAGTTGGTGGCATAGAGGCGGTATATATACTGGTCGGGGTCGAGACCGACATTGAAGCTGTAGCCCATCTTCTTGATGAAAGCCTTTACCTTGCCCTCATCCTCACCTCGTGAGATGGGCAGCACACTAATCTTGTCGCCATATACATCAATGACACCCTCCTGCAGGTGTGCAAGCTCATTGCGGCAGGGAGGACACCACGTAGCCCAGAAGATGAGAAGCACAGGCTTGCCACGAAGCGACGACAGCTTAACACGGCTGCCATCAAGCATCTGCACAGTGAAGTCGGGAGCAGTGTCGCCCGCGTGAACAAGGGTGGTCTTTGCAAGGTCATCGGGCTGCTGAAGCGAGGTCGTAGCCTTCGCCTCAACGGGGAAGAAGATGATTGCCGCAGCGAGTGCCACAAGCAACAAGAGCATAATAACGAGCGAGAGCGTAGAGCCACGCCTCTTATGTTTAGTGTTTGCCATAGTCTTATTTGGTTTTAATTGGTTTTATTAGTTCTTTTGACGTATTTGAGTTTTGAACGTATTTGAGTTACTCGAGTGTTACCACAGTACCTATGTTCTCGCCTGCAACAACACGCTCAAGGTTACCCACAGTGTCCATATCGAAGACGATGAGCGACAAGCCATTCTCGCGGCAGAGCGTGAACGCCGTCTGATCCATAACCTTCAAGCGGCGTGCCAACACCTCATCGAAGGTGATTTTATCAAACTTCGTGGCTGTGGGATCCTTCTCGGGGTCGGCAGTGTAGATGCCATCGACGCGCGTGCCCTTGAACATAACATCTGCCTCAATCTCGATGCCACGTAGTGCCGAGGCGGTGTCCGTAGAGAAGTAGGGGTTGGAGGTGCCACCACCAATGATGACAACATAGCCCGCAGCGAGCAATTCGAGTGCCTTTGCCTTCGAGTAGTACTCACCAATAGGCTCCATACGTATTGAGGTTAACACCTTGCACTTAACGCCCTCCGACTCGAGTGCCGACTGTAGTGCCAACGAGTTGATGATGGTTGCGAGCATACCCATCTGGTCGCCCTTGACGCGGTCGAAGCCACGTCCTGCGCCCTGGATGCCGCGGAAGATGTTGCCGCCACCGATGACGATGCCTATCTCGACACCGAGCTCCGAGATGCGCTTAATCTGCTCTGCATAGGCGCGCAACACCTCTACATCGTGACCATAGTTCTGCTTGCCCTGCAACGACTCGCCGCTGAGCTTAAGGAGTATTCTTCTATATTTCGATTGTGCCATAGCTATTGTAACTCTATAATTTCTGCGAAGATACATTTTTTTGGCGAAACGACGAAAATTTTGACCACTTATTTCACATCCGAGCGTAATTTTTTGCAAGAGAGATAGGGCAAGAGAGGGCGAGATAGAGAGGGACAGGGCTTGGATAGGGCGCGAAAGGGAGAAGCGGTGCAGGGTGTGGCGCAGGGCGCAGCCATAATAAATTGGGTGGATGTGAGCGTTTTAGCAAATAAATGAGTATATTTGCGGCTGTTATGAGAACTACTACCTACAAAAGAGTATTTGCAATCGTAGCTGCGCTTGCGGCGATATGCAGCGCAGAGGGTGCTACAACACTCCCCGACACAACATTTAGCTCGACAAAGGGCATAGAGTATGTCGTAGAGGTGCGCGACACGGTGACACCTCCCACCATAGGCGACTACGTCGACAGATACGACAACCGTCGCCACACGCTAACGTTCCGTGGCTCGGCACAGCGCAGTATGCCACAGACAGGCACGCTGACGAGTCGTCCCACGCAGATTGAGAAGGTGTGGGAGTTTGCCACAGCCTACGACAGCCGCAAGACATCGACAGGCGTATGGGGCGGCGGCTCGGGATGGACAGGACAGCCACTATATGTGGAGTGGAGCGACGAGATGGTGGAGGCACAGCTCGCCACATCGTCGGCGATACTCGACACAGCGCGCCGCGAGGTTATCGTGGGCTCACTCTCGGGCGAGGTATACTTCATAAACTACGACACAGGCAGGGCTTCACGCCGCGCACACAACACAGGAAACCCCATAAAGGGAACGGTGTCGCTCGATCCGCGTCTAAACGGCAACCTCTACATAGGGCAGGGCATACCTGCCGAAGAGCCCATAGGTGCGGAGGTCTTCAACATCTTCACACACCGACGCATAGCATTTTACGGGCGTGACAGCAAGTCGTGGCGCAGATGGAGTGCCTACGACCCATCGGCAGTGCTTGTGGGCGACTTTATAATACGCGCCTCGGAGAATGGCACACTATACAAGCTCACAGCAGACGACACACGCGCCGAGATACACTCGCTCCTGCGCTATCGTCGTCGTGGCTACCCCGCAGCAGGTATGGAGTCCTCGCCAGCGGTGTGGCAGAACTATGTATACTTCAGCGACAACAGCGGCATACTGCTATGTGTGAACGCCGAGACGATGCGCCCCGTGTGGATGTTCTCGACAGGCGACGACAGCGACTCCTCACCCGTCGTAGCCGAGGAGCAGGGTCGCGTGGTGCTATACAGCGGCACCGCCGTAGACAAGCAGGGCGATAGCGGATACTGCAACTTCACGAAGCTCGATGCGCTGACAGGCGAGAAGATATGGCAGCAGCGCATACCCTGCCACAAGATAGACTACGCCGAGAAGCTGCGCGAGGGTGGTATGTTCGCAACACCGCTGCTCGGACGCGCAAACTGCTCACACCTGATATTCAGCAACATCTGTGGCTGGGGCGACGACAATGGCACACTCGTAGCCATAGACCGCAGCTCGGGAAACATCGTCTACCGCACGCGCCTCGACCACTACTCGTGGTCATCACCTGTGGCACTATGTACCTCGCAGGGCGAGATGTTCATATTCACGGGCGATGTCATAGGCAACGTCTACCTCATTGATGCTCTGACGGGCAAAATAATCTTTAAGAGGCGTATGGCGTGGAACTTCGAGTCGTCACCCGTAGTCATCGACGACTGCGTGGTTGTCGGCACACGCGGCAAACATATATACAAGTTCCGTATATCGTAACCGCCATATACGTCCATTGTAACCAACGCTCACAGACAACATAGTATAAAATTAGGCTTATGCGCAGACTACATATCGCAATACTTATCATCGTCGGGGTGGCACTCCCCACACTATGCTCGGCACAGCTATACGCAATGCGCGACTCTGTCGCCAATGGCTATGACTTCTGGTTGTATCTCCCCGAGGGTGCAGAGCGACTGTCGGCAGCTACACAAGAGGCAGAACAGGCAGCCGAAGAGAGGCAGGTGGCTCTACGCCGCGAGAGGATAACGCCCGACAGCCTGCTTGGCGACTACCCCACTGTGGAGCGCATAATACCCACAGGCGAGCGCAATGAGGGTCTGCCCATAGTGATATTCCTGCACGGACGCAGCCTCTGTGGCAGGGATCTATACCGCGTGCGAAAGTATGGCACGTTAGATGCTCTGACGATGGGTGTGGCGATTGACGCTGTGGTCATAGCACCGCAGAACCGTGGCGACGGCTGGTGGAGGCCCGAGAGGGTGATGCAGATAGTGGAGTGGGTGAAGGAGCGTTACAAGGTGGATGCTACGCGCCTCTATGTCTTGGGTATGAGCCTCGGTGGTTACGGCACACTCGACTTCGCAGCGACATACCCCCACCAGACAGCAGCAGCTATGGCCCTGTGTGGCGGCTCATCTATAGAGAACCCCGCATCATTGAGCCGCGTGCCACTATGGATAATGCACGGCACAGCAGACCGCGATGTGCCTGTGAGTGCATCACGCCGCGTGCGCGACATCGTTGAAAGTAGCGACACGGCAAACCTTATGCGCTACGACGAGCTGTCGGGAGCAGGACACTCGCTCTTGGCACGTTTGTTCTACCTCCGCGAGACCTACGAATGGCTATTTAAGCACTCTACGGCAGACTTCCCACGCACGGTAGACCGCGACGTGGAGATAACACGCGCACGCATAGACAAGGCATACTCGGGGCTACACCTAAACAGCGTGAAGCTCAACGTGGTAGACCCCGACACAACGGCAAAGAGCACAGCAGCGGCGACCACAACGACAGACGGTGTGTGGTACACGATAAAGAGTGGCGACACGCTGGGACACATCGCCGCGCGCTACAACACCACAGTAAAGAGGCTCTGCGCGCTGAACAACATATCGTCGAAGAGCATACTGCGCATAGGTCAGCGTCTGCGCGTAAGATAGCACACCTCAACAATAGGAGCAGCTACCCAAGCAGAACTCGAGCAGATGCCACAACACTCCCGCAACACTACCCACAACACTATTTTAGGGTAAATTAGGGTGTGGCATCAAAAAAAATGTCTATATTTGTGGATGCATAAATGAGAGCACCGAAAAGATGACAAACACACCATATAAATATCTCACGCGCGTAGATACCCCCGACGACCTGCGACAACTTGCAATAAGCGAGCTTACGGAGTACTGTGCCGAGCTGCGTAAGTATATGATTGAGTGCTGCGCCGTAAACCCTGGACACCTCGGCTCAAGCCTCGGTGCTGTGGAGCTGACGGTGGCACTGCACTATGTATATGACACGCCCAATGACCGCATTGTATGGGATGTGGGACATCAGGCATACGCCCACAAGATTATAACCTCGCGCCGCGATGCCTTTCGCACAAACCGCACACGTGGCGGCATAAGCGGCTTCCCGCGTATGGAGGAGAGCCCCTACGACTCGTTTGGCGCGGGACACTCGTCGGTGAGCATATCGGCAGCATTCGGCATAGCCAAGGCGTTGGAGCGTCAGGGACGCAGCGAACACGTCGTAGCAGTAATTGGCGATGGCGCGATGACGGGAGGTTTAGCCTTCGAGGGTCTCAACAACGCTGGAGCATCACCCAAGACAGATATACTCGTGGTGCTCAACGACAACGAGATGTCGATAGATAAGCCCGCAGGTGCTCTCGACAGATACCTCGTGCGTATGTCTACGTCGCGGTGGTACAACACCCTCAAACGCTCGCTATGGCGCATACTTGCCGTAGTGCCACCCGTGCACAACCTTATACGCAAGACGGGAAACGCCATAAAGCAGGGATTGCTGCAAAACAGCAACCTCTTCGAGAGCCTCAACTTCCGATACTTCGGCCCCGTCGACGGACACAACATCAAGGAGCTTATAAACACGCTTCAGGGACTCAAGAGCATCGAGGGCCCCAAGCTGCTGCACATAAAGAGCATAAAGGGTAAGGGCTATGCCCCCGCCGAGAGGGAGCCTGCAACGTGGCACGCCCCAGGACGCTTCGACGTAACGACGGGCGAGAGGATAAAGAGCGAGAGCGCGGCGGCACGCTACCAGGATGTATTTGGCGAGACGCTGCTCGACCTGGCACGCGCCGATGAGCGCATAGTGGGCATAACACCCGCAATGCCGTCGGGATGCTCACTCAATATTATGATGCGCGAGATGCCCGAGAGGTGCTTCGATGTGGGTATCGCCGAGGGGCACGCCGTGACATTCTCGGCAGGTTTAGCGGCAGGTGGCGAGCGTCCCTTCTGCAATATATACTCGTCGTTTATGCAGCGCGCATACGACAACGTAATACACGACATAGCCCTGCAAAAGCTACCTGTGGTGCTCTGCCTCGACCGCAGTGGCATCGTAGGAGAGGATGGTGCTACGCACCACGGAGCATTCGATATGGCATACTTCGCCTGCGTGCCCAACATCGTGGTTGCAGCACCGCGCAATGAGTGGATGTTGCGCCAGATGATGTACACAGCCTCTCGCGCCTCACATCCGAGCGTCATACGCTACCCGCGAGGTACAGGCGTGGGCGTGACGTGGCGCAATACCCCCTTCGAGGCTCTTGAGGAGGGGCGTGGCGAGATGCTGCGCGAGGGTCGTGACGTGGCAGTGATAGCCGTAGGCACGATGGCAAATGTGGCAATGGAGGTGGCAGAGCGTCTGTCACGTGACGGTGCTCGGGAGGTGGCGGTATGCGACCTGCGCTACATAAAACCCCTCGACGAGGAGCTTATATTGGAGGTGGGACGACGCTACAAGCGCGTGATAACGATAGAGGATGGCATACTGCGTGGTGGCGTAGGCGAGGCGGTGAGCGCGCTTATGGCACGCCACGGCGTACACCCCGAGATTGTGACGTTAGGTATCGACGACAGGTTTGTCGAACACGGCAAGCCCCAAGAGCTATATGCCGACTGCGGCTACGACAGCAACGCCCTGCAAAAGGCGATATTAGGAAGATAGAGCGGGCGGCAGAGGGCGCGGGCGGCAGAGAGCGGACGGAGCGCAGTAGAGAATAAATTAGGGCGGAATAGGATTTGATAATGCTCTCCTATTTCGCCCTATCCTATCAATCCTATCCAGCCAAACAAGCCTACCCCTCGATAGCCTTAAAATAGCGATATGTAGATACGCGGAGCTCGTCGACAGCATCCTCATCACAGACGATGATGCCTGCGGGGTGGGTCTGGAGCGCAGAGAGCGTCCACTGGTGGTTGTAGCTGCCCTCGATGGCGTGGCGCAGAGCACGCGCCTTCTTACGTCCTGTGGCAAGGATGACAACAACACGTGCCGAGAGGATGGTTGCCACACCCACAGTGAGTGCCTGCGTAGGTACCTGCGAGATGTCGCCACCAAAGAAACGAGAGTTTACAGCGATGGTGTCGGGCGTAAGGGTCTTGATGCGTGTACGTGACTGCAACGAGGAGAAGGGCTCATTGAAGGCGATATGTCCATCCTCGCCAACACCGCCCATAAAGAGGTCGATGCCTCCCGCCATAGATATAGCCTCCTCATACTCGCGGCACTCGCGCGCCAAGTCCTCGGCATTGCCATTGAGGATATGCACGTTGGCAGGGTCGATATCTACGTGGCTGAAGAAGTTACTCCACATAAACGAGTGGTAGCTCTCGGGGTGCTCCTCCGCCAAGCCTACATACTCATCCATATTGAAGGTGATGACATTCTTGAACGACACCTCGCCACGCTTATACATCTCGATAAGCTCACGGTAGGTCGCAAGAGGTGTCGACCCTGTGGGCAGACCAAGCACAAAGGGGGCATCGCTCACCGCAGCCTTGCGGTGGATGCTGTCAACGATATAACGGGCAGTCCAGCGAGCAACGTCGCCAGCATTATCCCTGATGATAACTCTCATAAGTAGTACAATTTTATTTATGTGTGCGTGTCACGCGCGCGCATATACCCGCGCGTGGTCACCGCCTAAAACATCTTTACAAAGACCTCTATTGCCTGATACTCCGCCATACCCAAACGATCGTAGAGTTTCGCCGTGTTCTGCGTGCGCTCCTCGGCACGCTGCCAGAACTCGCGCGTGTCGCTACCTGGGAAGGGGACGATATCCTTCTGCGAGAGGTGGCGATAGATGGCGTGACGCTTCTTGAGCATCTCGTCAGGCGAGAGCGGCACAGCCATATCCACCAAGCCGAGGTTCCACTCCATCCACGCACCACGATAGAGCCACAGGTGGCACTCCTCGCGCCAGTCGTCATCCTGCGTACACTCCAAGGCGCGCAACAGTGCCTCCATACATACGCGGTGTGTGCCGTGCGGATCCATAAGGTCGCCAGCAGCATATATCTGGTGGGGACGTACCTCGCGCAGGAGGTCGATGATAATCTCTATATCGCGGTCGGTAAGCTCCCCCTTTTTGATGCCGCCCGTCTCGTAGAAGGGCATATTGAGGAAGTGGGCGTGGGTGTCGGGGTTGAGACCAAACGAGCGCACAGCAGCACTCGCCTCGGCACGACGTATCGCCGCCTTGATGTCGAGAAGAGCTCGTGGCTCGGGCTCGCCACGACGCTTCGAGGCGATAAGCTCGCACACCTCATCAAAGGTGTCGCCGAGACCTATCTGGCGCGCAGTGTCGATATTTTGCAGCACCACATCATCGTGAACAGCGACATTGCCCGAGGTCTGGTAGGCGACGTGCACGTCGTGGTGTTGCTCGACAAGGCGTATAAACGTGCCACCCATAGAGATAACATCATCGTCGGGGTGCGGCGAGAAGATAAGGGCACGCTTCGGGTAGGGCAACGAGGGTGCAGGACGCGTAGAGTCGTCGGCATTGGGCTTGCCACCAGGCCAGCCCGTGATGGTGTGTTGCAGGTCGTTGAATACGTCGATATTTATCTTGGCATAGCTGCCATACTTCTCAAGGAGCTCGCCCAACGAGTTCTCTATATAGTCGTTGTAGGTGAGCTTCAATATAGGCTTATTAACAACGCCACAGAGCCATACAACAGCCTTGCGCACAAACTTCGGCGTCCACACACAGGGCCCTACGAGCCACGGCGTCTGCTCGCGCGTGAGGTTTTGTGCAGCATTCTCGTCGATGACAACCTCGACGTTAGGGTGCGCCTGGAGGTTGCTCGCGGGGACAAGGTCGTTCACGCTGCCCTCAACAACATTATGCACAGCCTCCGCCTTCTCCTCGCCCCACGCCATAAGCACGATGCGGTCAGCACTCATAATGGTACCTATACCCATTGTGATAGCCATCTTGGGGGTGTTTGCCAAGCCATAGAACTGACTCGACTGCACCTTACGCGAGTTGTGCGACAGCTCGACAAGGCGCGTGTGCGACTTGGCATAGGAGCCTGGCTCGTTGAAGCCTATCTGCCCCTGCTCACCCATACCGATAATCATAAGGTCGATGTTGCTCGCGAGCTTATCATACTTGGCGCAGTACTCCGAAATCTCGTCCTGTGGCACTGTGCCATCGGGGATATGGATATTCTCGGGGAGGATGTCTATATGCTTGAGGAGGTCGTCGTGGATGCGGTAGTTGCGGCTCTGGTGCTCGCTACCCTTAATGGGATAGAACTCATCGAGCGATACAACAGCAACCCTCGAGAAGCTGATAACACCCGCCTCGTAGCGGCGCACAAGCTCGCGGTATAGTCCCAACGGCGTGCGTCCTGTGGTTATGCCAAGCACAAAGGGGGGCACCTCCTCGTAGATGTCGCGTGCCGACGACTCCTCGCGGTGGTGGTTGACCATACGGCAGATGATGTCGGCGACATACTGCACACCGAGGTACTCGCTATCAAAGACGCGGGTAGGTATCTTCTCGTAACGCTGCACGATATCCTTCGGGGCATCCTTAACAAGACCACCGTGTTTGGGGAGTTGGTATCTGTCCATATTTCTACTTTTTTACAATCTTAAACATAGCGAGCGCATAAAATAAACCATTGCAAAGAGCGCGCCCAGCTGTCAAAGGTACAAATAAAATTGGAAAAATAACCTTTTTTCCGCAGAAATTTGTTATACGCAGCTACACTGACGGCTACTCACGCACGTAGTGCGGCATCTCGGCGGGTATCTCCAACGAGAACTCTACAAGACCTGCAACACTGTCACCCTCATACCACGGAGTCTGGTAGATGAGCTTACGCAAATCGCGCTTCTGGATGGTATAGGCATTATTCTCGCCGTTGGTGAGCAGTCGCTGGATAATCTGGCGAGAACGCTCCGAGTGGCAAGGTATCATCGAGCGACCACACACATCGCCATTGACCTCGCGCGAGCGGCGGTTCTGGTAGAGCACCACGCCGTCGCAGTCGCAGACGGTGATAGCACAGGTTTTAAGGTTGTCACCCCACGGGCAACTAATCTCTTCAAAGTTCATAGGACTATTTAGTTGGTTGTTAGTAGTTTATTATTAGCGGTTGGTTAGTTGGTTGTTAGCGGTTGGTTGGTTGGTTGTTAGTTGGTGCCGTTAGTTTAGGCGGTAGGCGTTTTTGACACCCTTGATACGGCGCAGCGAGTGCAGCAGCATATCGACGACACCGACACTCGGCACCTCGACAGCAATCTGGCACGACGCAGAGCCATCGCCACGCGGCTGAAAGTTAACAGACCTGACGCTCAACTTTAGCTCCTTGCTGGCAACATCCATTATCGTAGTCACAAGACCTGGCACATCGGCTGCCGACACAGCAACAGTAACACGAAATGCACCCGACGCATCATCCCTCCAGCGTGCCTCCATAACACGGTAGGGGTAGCGGTCACGCATACGACGGGCATTGGGGCAGTCGGCGCGGTGGATGGTGATACCTGCATTGATGGTAACGAAGCCGAAGATGTCGTCGCCCTTGATGGGGTTGCAGCACTTGGCGAGCTTATAGACGATGTTGTTTATATTCTCGTCGATGACAAGGGCATCGCTACTGCGCACAGGCACCTCCTGACGCTCCTCCTGACGGCGACGCTTCTCCGCCTCCTGCTCGGCAGCGGCAAGCCTGCGCTGCTCCTCCGCCTCGCCAGAGAGCCAGCGTTGGAGCATCTCCTTGACCTGCATAATATCGAGCTTCTGGTCGGCGATGCGCACATATATCTCATTGCCCGTGCGCACCTTAAGCTCCTTGCACAGGTAGGCGACAGCCTCATCTATGGAGATGTCTATCTTCCAGTTCTTGAGCTTGCGCTCTAACTGCTCACGACCCAGACGCGCATACTTCTGTCGCTGCTCACGCAAGTAGGCACGTATGCGCGTGCGCGCCTTCGACGTTACACATATAGTGAGCCAGTCCGCCTTGGGCGTCTGGTCTTTGCGCGTGAGAACCTCACATATATCGCCATTGTGCAGCTGCTCCTTGATAGGCACGACACGTCCGCCAATCTTGCCACCTACGCAGATAGCACCCAACGACGTGTGTATATCGAAGGCGAAGTCGAGGACGGTAGCACCAACAGGCAGCTTACGTATATCACCCGAGGGGGTAAAGACAAAAATCTCGCCCGTAGAGGCTCCAGCATCGAAGCGACGTGCGATAGACTCCGAGGTGGTGTCCTCAAGCAGCTCGCGCAGACGGCGCAGCCACTCCTCGGCACCCATACCTCCCTGCTGGACACCCTTATAACGCCAATGGGCGGCGATACCGCGCTCGGCGACCTCGTCCATACGCTCGGTGCGTATCTGCACCTCCACCCAGCGACCATCAGCCGTGACAACGGTGGTATGCAGCGACTCGTAGCCGTTGGACTTCGGGATAGATATCCAGTCGCGCATACGCTCGGGGTTGGGCGTATAGAGGCTCGTGACGTGCGAATAGACAGTCCAGCACTGCGCCTTCTCGCGCTCAAGCGGGCAGTCGATGATGATGCGCAGGGCGAAGATGTCAAAGACACCCTTAAAGCCCACACGCTGCTTACGCATCTTCTGGAAGATGGAGTACACCGACTTTGTGCGGCTCTTGATATGGTACTTTATGCCGTCGCCATCGAGCAGCTTGCGCACAGGCTCCAAGAACTTTTCGATAAATGCCATACGCTCCGACTCGCTCTCCTTGAGTTCGTGGACGATATTGCGGTATGCCTCGGGCTCAAGGTACTTCAGCGACAAGTCCTCAAGCTCACTCTTGATGTTATAGAGACCGAGCTTATGTGCTATCTGCGCATATAGGTTAAGGCTCTCCCAGCTCTTCTCGCGGTGCTTATCGCGAGGGAAGATGTCGAGGTGGCGCATAACCTCAAGGCGGTCGGCGAGCTTGATGAGTATCACGCGCGGGTCCTCCGAGTAGCTGACAATCATATCGCGGAAGTCCGACGCCTGCTCCTTTGACACCTTAAGGCGTATATCTGAAATCTTGCACAGCGCGAGGGTTATGCCCAGCACCTCGTCGCCAAACTTGCGACGTATGGTGGCTGTAAGCTCATCGAGATTTTCGCTGCGCTGCTGCGTGGCGATGCGCACGACATCGTGGATGATGGCGGCAACGGTGCTATTACGTCCCAAGCCCACCTCCTCGACAACGATATGTGCCACGCCGACACCGTGGTCGAGCATAGGCTCTCCATCATAGCGCGTAGCCCCCGACAGGTGCTCGGCAGCAAAGCGCAGTGCCTCGTCAACCATATCGCGCGTGGTTTGAGAGAATTGGTCGGCGACAATCTTGCGCAGACCTTCGTATCTATCTAACAGACTCTGCATTGCTAAATTTTGTGGTTACAGGCTATCCATTCTTTGTGGTTACAGGCTACCTATTCTTTGTGGTTACAGGCTACCTATTCTTTGTGGTTGCAGGCTATCATCTTCATTACAATTTACGCACCACAACGAGGTCATCCGAGCCAATGGCATAGAGCGTGCGCTCCTCGGGCGTGAGGCTCGCGGCAACAGCGATGCGCTCAACAGCAAAGCCCGCCTCGCAGAGACGCTCGTCATAGTCACGACCATAGACCCTGCGGTGGTCATACTGCCCAAAGAGGCGAGTACGCTCCGAAGGCTCGATTATGCTGTCATCCTCGAAGGTGTGCTCACGCGACCTATCCTCGGGCACAAGCACTATGCCCCACCCTCCGTGGCGCAGCACACGCCACAGCTCACGCATAGCACGTCTATCGTCGCGCACGTGCTCCAAGAGGTGGTTGCATATAATAACGTCGACACTCTCATCGGCAAGTGGTATCGACTCAACGTCGAAGTGCATATCCGCAAGTGGCGACTCAAGGTCGGCGGTGATATAGCGAGGGGTGTCGCCATAGAGCCTACGCAGATGGCGCATAAGCGAGACCTCGGGGGCTATATGCAGCACGGTGGGCAGCTTCTCGAAGAGCTTCGTCGAGCGACCCATCCACAGCCATATCATACGGTGACGCTCCAACGACAGGCACGACGGGCACAATGCATCCTCGCGCAGGTGTACATAGCCATAGGGCATAAACCTACGGCGACGAGCACCACACACGACGCACTCCCTGCCTCGCCCGACATACCACACACCAGCAATGGGCACAGCCCAGCCTGCTATGCGCTGCAACCAGCGACGTGGCACGTGGTTGAGCAACCAACGTATGACTCGCTTCATACTACTTATCGGAGCTTATAAGCTCCTCAACATCCTTCTCCACAACGAGAAGCTCACCTCGGCACTTGGCGATAAGCTCCTTGGCACGACGCACCGCCTCCGTAAGCTCATCAACAGCCATCTCTCCAGAGCGCATACGTGTCAAAATCTGCTCCAACTCGGTCATAGCCTCACGATAGGTCAACTTCTCTACTGCAATGATATCATCTGCTAACTCCTCTGTAAACATAGTCTATAAATTTTATACGTTATACGTTATTACTTTTATCTGTCTGAATTACGGTCTTATTCTGGGGGTTTTATTCTGCCGACTTCTTCGTTGTCGTCTTGCCCTTTATGCCTCTCTTACCTTTGGGCGCACTCTTAAGCGCGGGGTTAACAGCCAGCACACTCTGCACGGTGGCTGTAAGTGAACCATCTGCGACCTTGATGCCTATATAGTCATCAAGAGCGGTATCAGAGGCACGAAGCACCCTTCCGCTGGCGTGGCGCACAATGGAGAAGCCGAGGCGCAGGATGCGCTCCACAGAGTGACCCTCGACGATGCTGGCAGCCATATCGAGCTGCTGGCGTATGCGCTCAATCTTGAGGCGTGCCGCCTCTGCAAGACCCTCCTCGCATCTATCGAGGCGGTAGCGGTGGTCGTTGAGAGCGACGACAACGGAGCGTGTGACCTCGCTCTGTGAACGCTCAACACGTAGACGCTCCTGTGCTATGCGCGCAACGACAGTATCGCGCAACTGCTGGGCATAGCCGTCGACGAGCAGAAGCTCCGCATCGACAAGCTCCGCGAAGTAGACGGCGACAGCCGTAGGGGTCTTACACATAGTGTGGGCGACCATATCGACGACGCTGACATCCTTGTCGTGACCGATGCCCGAAATAACAGGCAACGGCATCTGTGCCACGCAGAGCGATATATGGTAGCTATCAAAGAGTGCGAGGTCGCTCGTAGAGCCTCCACCACGCAGGATGGCGACAGCATCAAACTCATCACTGCGCGCAGCAATAGCGGTGAGCGCATCCACGACACTCGCCTCGGCACCCTCGCCCTGCATAAGGCTCTCGAAGAGGGTGATACTAAAGCGGTAAGGGGTGCGCTGCAACTCACGCAGAAAGTCCTGATAGCCCGCAGCAGTGGGACTCGACACGACGGCGACACGCAGTACAGGGTGTGGCAGCGGCACAGCACGGTTCATATCCCACACGCCATCGCGCTTGAGCTGTGCTATGGTCTCCATACGGCGACGCTCGATATCGCCAAGCGTATAGCTCGGGTCGATGTCGATAATCTGCAACGAGAAGCCATAGACCTCGTGGTAGGTGACAATGACGCGCACCAAGACGCGTATTCCCGATGATAAGACGCTATGTGTGGCATCCTCAAAGAGGCGCGCCAGACGGTCATAGCTCGACTTCCAGATGACGGCACGCGCCTCGGCACGTGGCGTAGCATCCGTAGAGCCCTTTTCAACAAGGTTCAGATAGCAGTGTCCCGAGCGATTGAGCTTAAGCTCCGATATTTCGGCACTAATCCACACGGGGTCGGCAAAACGGCTCTCAAGCGTGCTACGCACCAAGCGTTGCAGGTCGTAGAGCGTGATACTCGACGCAGGTGTAGTGGTTATGTTTAGCTGTTCCATATTAATAGAGTTATAGGGATTACATTATAGTAGTATCACTCCCAGCTCTGCGGGCATCTTACGTCCCTCGGGGAGTTGTACATTGACAAGGTGGGTGCTACCGACAGCGACACCATCACGCATAGCAGGCCGCCACACAGGAGCCACAGCGATAGCCCTCTCAACACGCTTAAGCAGCTGGCGCGAGGTGGATTGCAGCACCTCACTAACGACGGCACGTCCATCCTCGCCCACGACGACACGCAACGACACGCGCGCAACAGGCATACTATCGTCCCACCTAACGTGCGACAGCAGGTAGTCGGTGAAGTTGGTGTAGCCATCCACAACAAAGCGCGCAGGGGTGTCATACTTGAGCGTGACGAGGATAACACCCTCACTCGCCTCAACACCCCACTTAAGCACCGTATCATCGTCGGCAGGGAGCACGTCGATAGACTCTATATCCTCGTGCGGGATGTTGTCGATAGTGGCAACAACAACACCATTGACGACATAGAGCGGCTCACGCGCAACAAGCGTCGCGGCACAACATACAAGAGATACGATAAGCAGCAGTCGGCGCATAGCTACAACTTAAATTTATACGACACACCGAAGATGTGTCTAAACTCATTCTCCTGAACGTAGCCCTTCAAATCACCCTTATTGCCTTTATAGTCAATATTATAGCTACGGTCATAGTCCATATAGTAGTAGAACTCCAAGCGGTGGTTACGTGTGATGCGGTACTTGACACCTGCGCCAGCACGGTAGCGCGTAACATAGTTATCGCAGCGCAACGCAGCCTCCTTAAAGTTTTCTACAACGCGCGGAGCATTGAGCGTGTTGTTGAGCTCAAAGAGCAGATAGGGTGTCCACTTCGAGTGGCGTATGTTATACTCCGCCTCAAGGCGCGAGCGAAGCACCATCTCGGGGTCGGGCTTCTCGAAGCGGTTTACAGAGTCGGTGCGGAAGGTGGTTTGCAGCCTCTCGCGCAACGACAAATCGACACGTCCCACCTTAACAGAGGCCTCCAAGTTTAGGTTTGCACGATGGCGCGGATGCTCCCAGCCACTGCGCTCGTGGGGGTTTATAAGAAGGTAGTCGGCACCGACACTGAAGTATTTACACACCTCATACTCCACGCCAACACCCGTCTGCAGGCGGTCGACAGTGGACATATCCTCCTTGAGGCGCATCTGGAACGATGCCTCGAGCGACAAGTGCTTGACAGGCTCCCACTCGAAGGCTCCCTCAACACGGGCGCGGAGGTCATTGCTAGTAGCACGCTCGGGCGCAGGGACACTTTGCGCGCGCAGCGTTGTAGCACACAGCATAGCGACACAAGTAACAATATAATAGATATTTCTCATAACAGCGTAGGTGTTAGCAGGTTACTCATTAAATGCGTTCTTCTCGTTCAGCTTTAGCGTAGCATCGCTCGCACCGCTCTCGCCCTCCGCAGGGGTATACTTAACCTTGAGGAAGGCTACATCGCGTAGAAAGTCGACATTGCCGACCTCGACACCCTCAACACGGATGCCCAAGCGCGACTCAAGGTCGGCAACAAGCTCCTGACGACGCTCGGGGCGTATAAGCTCGATGCGCTCGTAGCAGACTAACTTGGTGGCGGTGCGACGACGCACAACGCCATACTCCAAGACTGCCAACAGCAGCAAGATGAGGGCGTTAGCGAGGGCAAGCTCGGCATACGACACCATAAGGTTGATGCCATTGATGACGGCGATGGCAATGGTCAAAAAGAGATAGGTCATCTCGCGGATAGGAACCATCTCGGTACGGTAGCGCATAATGCCAAATATCATAAACAGACCAAGACCTATGCTCACGTCGATACCCACACTCTTCATAAAGAAGAGTAACAAAAAGACAGCCGACGAGAAGAGCATAAAGGTCACGGAGAAGTCCTTGCGGCGGCTCTTCGGATAGTAGAAGTAGCGCACGACGACGGCACACACCACCAAGTTAAAGACAAACTGGAGTGCCAACTGCAAGAGTGACTGCGTGTCACACAAAGGTATTCCAAGAAAGGTAGCACCCATATCGCTACCAGCACCCGACAGGGCGGCTATCTCGGCATCAAAGATATCTGGGTCAAGACCCTCATTCTCAAAATGTATCATCTTATTCTCGGGTTGTGGGCTGTCCGCCCAATTATCATTTTATTCTCGGGTTGTGGGCTGTCCGCCCTGTTATCATCTTATTCTCGGGAGGTTAGCATACCACGTTGCAGGCGCAGCTCTATGGTACGCAACTTCTCCTTATAGCGGTTACGCTTAATGTCGGCAACGGTGAGCGACGTGCCGAGGCAATATTTACTAACCTTGCAGGGTTGTATGCGCATATCTTGCAGCAGCCGCTTGGCAACAGACTCCGCCGTGCCATCCTGCTTAAGCTCGACGATAGCCATATTGTCGATGTGCGCCTCACGACCACTACGCACATCGCAGTAGCGCAGGTCGAGGTCGATGGTAAGACGCTCCGTAAGCTCACTGTTGACAAGCGTGATACGCACAAAGCGCGTCGAGAGTGCTGGCGAGAGCCTCTGCGCATCGTACCACGCATACTCCGCATAGTGTGCCATAGCCGCAGCATCGCCACGAAACTCCTCGAAGAGCGTGTGCGCAATAGCCACACGACGCTTGCGCGTTCTGCCACGATTGCTCTTGTTCTTAATCTCAAGAAAGGTGGCTCCACTCTCAACATAGTGGCGGGTGCGTATCTTCTGGCGCGTGAGCTGCTGGTTGTGGTGGGCGACATACATAGCGCGCTCCGCAGTGTCGTAGTAGAGCGTATCGTAACGCGCAGCACGCACATCGCCGATAGTCTGCACGCGGTAGCCACGCTCGGCACCTCGCTCAACGAGCTCCAACGCCTCGGCAGTGGTCATAACATACTTGGTGTCTACACGATTCATCAGCTTCACACCACGCATCTCATCGAGCGTGATTGTAGCCATCGTGCGCCACAACTTAAGGCTATTAAGCTCCTCGTATCTCATCGCCACATCTGCCTTTTTATTCTATACACTCTATTCTCCCACTGCTCTCTTGCCTACCCTGCTCGCCTACCCTGCTCGTTTGCGCCCCTCGCTTGCTCCTCGCCTGCTCGCCTACCCTGCTCGCCTACTCGTAGCTATACTCAAAGCGGCGGTAGGAGTTAAGGATGCCGTTTGCCGAGTAGTTCAGGCGGCGCGTACACACACCCTTGTCGTCGTACTCAAACTTTCGCACCTTCTGCACCTTGCCACGCTCATTATAGACAACCTCCATCTGCAAGCGACCCTGCGTGTCGTAGGTATACTCCGACCGCCACGACAGGTGGCGACCATAGTCGGCATACTCCTCCTCGCGTATAAGCTCGCCCTTGGCGTTATATACCTCGATGTGGTCTATCCAGCTATTCTTGCCGTCGGGTGTCGTCTTCCACTCCTTGACAGTGAGCTGCTTACCACTCTTGCGCGCCATAGCACTACGCTCTGGCTCATTGGCTGATGCCACAGCAGCGAGGGCTGTACACATAATCATCAGCAACAGACTCTTAAGGCTCATATCCGATACTATTATACCCCACAAACGTCGCGCAGCAGGGTTATATTATACAAAACGACCTAACCCCAGATGAGGGGTCGGGTCGATACAATGGTGTGGGGGTTGTCGAACAACACTCTATATCTCCCCTACCCTCACTACAACTCGCTCTCCTTGAGACGCTCGGCGTTCTCGGCGACGATAAGCTGGTCGATGACATCCTGAATGTCGCCATCCATAAATGCCGAGAGGTTGTAGATGGTGTAGTTGATACGGTGGTCGGTGATACGTCCCTGCGGATAGTTGTAGGTACGAATCTTGGCAGAGCGGTCACCCGTAGATACCATCGTCTTACGCTTCGAGGCAATCTCATCGAGGTACTTCGAGTACTCGAGGTTGAAGACACGCGTGCGCAACTCCTCGAATGCCTTATCGAAGTTCTTGAGCTGCGACTTCTGATCCTGACACTGCACGACAATACCTGTGGGGATGTGGGTAAGGCGAATTGCCGAGTAGGTGGTATTCACCGACTGACCGCCAGGGCCCGATGCACAGAATATATCCTTGCGGATGTCGTTCATAGAGATCTCGATATCGAACTCCTCCGCCTCGGGGAGCACAGCCACAGATGCCGCAGAGGTGTGTACACGTCCCTGCGTCTCGGTCTGGGGCACGCGCTGCACGCGGTGTACGCCCGACTCATACTTCAGAGTGCCGTAGACGCTCTGTCCCGTAACCTTCATAACAACCTCCTTGTAGCCGCCAGCAGCACCATCGGATGATGAGGTAATCACGTAACGCCAGCCCTTCGACTCGATGTACTTGGTGTACATACGCAACAGGTCGCCAGCGAAGATTGCCGCCTCGTCGCCACCCGTGCCACCACGTATCTCGACGATAGCGTTCTTGTCGTCCTGCGGGTCTTTGGGGATGAGCAGGAGCTTGATATCCTCCTCCATCTTTGCGATAGCGGGCTCAAGCGTTGCTATCTCCTCGCGCGCAATCTCGCGGAACTCCTCGTCCTTCTCGTTTGCCAATACATCCTTTGCCTCGGCAAGGTTAGCGAGAGCCGTGCGGAAACGCTCCGAGGTCTCGATGATAGGCTCCAGCTCCTTGTACTCCTTGGTGAGCTGCACAAACTGCTTTACGTCGGCAATCACCTCGGGGTCGGTCAACTTCTGACCAATCTCCTCGTACTTAAGACGCAATCCGTCGAGGCGCACCAATATTGAATTATCTGCCATAAGTTTTAGTAATTTTCGTATTCTAAATCCTCTTGTCGCGGCACTCGCGCACCGCATCTATAATTAATTCGCGCAAATATAACAATTTTTTTTCATATCGCCAATTCTCGTAACACGATGAGTGTTAAATAAATTGACTTCGGGATAAAAAATTAATATCAAAAATTTAACTTTTGCTCTTGACAAAGGCTTTTTTATGTTGTATATTTGCACTGTGATTCACAAACAAAAGCAACCAACCAAAATAGCATTATCAACACTTTCAACACTCACACAGCAAGTGTTATCAACAATGTTATATGGTTGTTATTCAAATGCTTTAAGCGACCTATAAACAGGTCTAAATAAACACTCAACAATATTGTTAACAAGCCGACGACCCTCTGATGACTGCAGCAAAAGGGGGCGCATCAGCCACCACTTTGGAGGCTGCCTTAAACACTTAAATTATTTAACAATGAAGTTTACAACATTACCAAAAAACGGAGCCTCCTGGCGCGACCCACTAATCTACAGCTTCAACACCGAGCTTGCGTCTCCAACCGACGTGGAGTTTACCATCTTCGACACGATGCGCAATATGACACTCGGCACGGTGCGACTCTCGGGCGTCACGCGCGGCAGCTTTGACATCGCACCATACGTGCGACAGGTGGCAACGCTAACACCGCAGATGGCAGATACGATGAAGATTGTGGCATCACCCTCGACGGCCTGCATCGTGGTAAGCTCTGGAGAGGTTTCGTCAGTAGAGCAGTTCTACTTTCGCACGGCGATAGATACCACCTTCTTCGCACCGTTGAGCAGCCCGCCAACACGCGCTACAATATCGGCAGGCGACACCCTCCACCTGACGCTATATGCCAAGCACGATGTGGCGTGTCAGCTAAACAAGGTCTATGCCGACCACACTGACGCCAATCGCATAAGCTACGATACACAGGGCAAGCCCGCAGAGCTGATAGTGCCCATAACCGACCTTGAGCGAGGCATAGAGCGCGTGGAGGTGGTTGTATGGTGCGACAAGACGATAGTCTGCCACCTCAACTACGCGGTAGTGGCACGCAACACCTCGTCACGCCGCCTAATATGGCTCAACAGCAAAGGCGGCTACGAGAGCTACACCTTTCCGACATCGCTGCCGCAACGCCTCGTAGCAGATGTAGCAACGGTGGAGTGCGGCAACCACAAGCACAACACCCTGCGCGAGGCATATCGTGAGACGCTGCTTGCATCGGGCTATGACGGTGACAAGGAGATGGCACGCCTCACAGAGCTGATACACTCCGAGGAGGTGTACGAGGTTGTGGGGAGCACACCGCAGCAGGTGGAGCTTCTAACGCGCAAGATGGAGTATGACAGCCACGGCAAGCTGCGCCAGATGAGGGTAGTCGTGCGCGACAAGGTGAAGGGAGGTGGAAGATGACACGTCTAAAGATTGACGGCGTAGAGTGCCCTTTAGTTGGCAAGGTCACCCTACCGAGCTACGACAGCAAGAGGCTCGCAAGTGTGGAGGCGTGGCGCGAGGGCGACACTATGACGGTGGAGGTGGCAGCAACACCCGAGGTGGAGCGACTGATGCGCTTTGCCGATGACATCTACCACGCCGAGAGATTCAACGACAGCTACCACCGTGCCACGCTCACAGCCGACGGCGTAACACTCTTTGAGGGTATGGCGACACTCATAGGCGTTAGGCAGAGTGGTAACACCAAGCAGTTCAAGCTGCTGCTGCGCACAGGTGGCGAGGAGTGGGCGAAGCGCGCTGCGACAACACGCCTCGACGAGAGTACGGTAGAACATAGCTGCTGTATGACGCTGGGCGACATTGAACGCACGTGGCACGACGAGGCGAATGTACGCTACCTGCCGCTATGGCGCGACAGGTATCCCACACCGAGCGACGGCGGTATGTACACGCCCCAGACACCCATAATGCCGCACAACTACCACCCCTTTATCGCGGTGCGCGCAGTGGTTGAGGCGATGCTCGCCGAGAGCGGCTACACCCTCGACAGCAGCTTTATGCAGAGCGAGCTATACCGCAAGCTGATGTTCAGTGGCGCATACCCACACGTAGAGAGCGACGCAGCCTACGCCACAATGGGCTTCAAGGCGTATCGCACGACGACGACAAGCGACACGGCAGACAGCAGCGGACGCATCTACGCAGCACTGCCCATCTTCGCCTCAAACATCGGCAGCATCGTCGACACTGCCGACCCCAATGCTGTGGACGAGGATGGCAACCGCCTGACGGGAGCCTACAACAATGGTGGCTGCTTCAGTGCCGATGAGAGTGGCATACGCTTCACGCCGACACGCGAGATAAGCACCGCCTTTGACTACCACATACGCTACACCACGGAGTATCGCCTCGCATCGAGCCGACAGTTGAGGGGCTTTGACACGATATCGCTCGCAGGCGACTGCGCCGTACAAATCGTGCTGAACAACCCGCACAAGGATTGCCGCGACAACCTCACCGAGGGCTACGCCTACAAGGTGGTGGTATTCGACCACACGGAGGGTAACGGCTATATGTTAGTTGGGCATACACGCTTCGCGGGCGACACCCACAGCTTTGTGGCACAGGAAAACGTAACCGAGCCACTGACGCTCTACGTAAGAGCTGGCGACGAGGGCGCGTACACACCCTTTGAGGGCGACTGGGCGATATACAACGACTATGTGGAGACCTCGGGCAGCATCACCGTAGAGGTGGATGTGCGCTCGCCATACAAGCTCCTCACGCCAACATCGCCTGAACGCTTCGACGAGCTGATATTCGAGGGTGCCGAGCCAGGACAGCGGCTCACGCTACACAGCGGCTGCAGCGTAACACCCGTATTTGGCGGCGTGGCAGGATATGGCGAGTGGGTGGAGTTCAAGGATGTGGCAAACCACCCATTCACACAGGCGCAGCTACTCGAGGCGATAGCACAGATGTTCAACCTGCGCATATACTCGCACAAGCCCTCGCAGAGGCTCATAATAGAGCCATACGACGACTTCTTCAGGGACGACATTGTAGACTGGCGCACAAAGCAGCTCGACGACGACAACACCTCACTCGAAGAGCGTGTGACAGAGTGTTTCGAGACCACGACGCTCAAATATCAGGCTGCCGACGGCGTGTTGAGCCGCATAGCCGAGGATGGCACCCCTGTTGGCGAGTGGAGCTACCACACGACGAGCTATGGCGCAAAGCAGGGCACAGAGAGTCGCACAAACCCACTCTTTGCCCCCGTAGCCTCGCTTGCGGGATACATCGCACAGGCTCCCTCGGCAAAGGTGCTCACGGTGGGCGACCGCGACACGATTGCCACAAACGACTATGTTGAGCCACGCATAGTGCTATACGAGGGTCTCAAGCCCCTGCCCGCAACAGAGCACTGGGCAGCGACGACAACCACGCCGTGCTACCCGCTGGCACTGTTTCACGACAGCGACAGCGAGGCGACGCTATGCTTCGAGGATCGTGACGGATGTCGTGGTCTGCACCACTACCACGACACGGAGCACGCCGAGAGGTCGCAACGCGAGAGGCTCGTATGTCGTCTGCGCCTGACACCCGTAGAGTATGCCGCGCTCTTTGACCCACGAAGCGACAGGGCGACGATACGCTCACGCTTCAGACTGCGCGTAGGGGCAAACAGCTCGCTCTTCCGTCTGGAGCGAATAGCGGAATACGACCCCGAGAGCCAGACGGCGACGTGCAGCTTCTGGCGCACGCTGAACGACTAACTAACTGTACAACACCAAAAAAGAAGTAACAACAACCTAAAAACAGAGAACAAAGAGAATGAATCAGACAATCAAAATCAGAAACGAGGCAGACTGCACCGTAATAGACATCGAAGGGACGATAGGTGTTTCGGAGGAGTGGCAGTTTGAGAACCCCGCGAGCCGTGTGGCGACATACGAGCGATTTAAGGAGTGCGTGTCACAGATTGCCGACATCGACAACGCCCGCATCGTGGTCAACATACGCTCGACAGGTGGCGACGTAAACGACGCGCTGCTGATATACGAGGCACTGCGTAACACTGGCGCACACATCACCACACGCTGCTACGGCTACACAGCATCGGCAGCAACAATAGTGGCACAAGCAGCGTCTGAAGGGTGCCGTCAGGTAGCACCCTCATCGCTCTACCTCATACACAACTCGCTATGCTCGGCAGAGGGCAATGCCGACGAGCTGCAACAGGAGATAGAGATGCTACGCCAGACAGACCGCCGACTTGCGGAGATATATGCCACACGCGCCAACCGCTCGGTGGAGGAGATAACCGCACTGATGGCAGAGAATGGTGGTCGCGGACGCTGGCTTGCGCCCGAGGAGGTGATTGCCAATGGTCTGGCAGACACGCTAACAGAGGCATCTTCAACAGCGACATCGGCACAGCCCACAGCCGCCACAAACAGCTTCGCACGACGTGCTATGCAGCGAGTACACGCGCTGCTCAAGGCGATGGGCATAGAGAGCGCAGAGAAGATTGGTATCGAGGAGGATATAAACTACATCCCGCGTACCGAGAATATCACTCCCGCAACGAGCGAGCCACACACCTCGCCCATAACCCTCGACGAGCGACAGCGCAGCGTAGAGCCTACACCCCTAAAGGAGGTGGATGACCCGATGCTGGTGGATGGACACACGTCGCCACGCTCGAGTGCCTACGATGAGGATGCACGCACGATACGCCAGCGATACTAACAACCAACCTTCAACCCTCGCTCACTATTTTATTCTAATTTTTTATTCTAATTATCAATCCTAATTTTTCAACCTAACTAACTAATTAATTAACTAATTACTAAACTAACAAATTAAAACTTATGGGAACAATTCAGAATTCAAAGACCTACACAGGTAAGGAGCTTGACAACATCTTTTTCCGCCCGATGCTCGTGGGCAACAACGCCGAGGCTATCGGCATCCGCGTACTCTACAATATGCCCGTGCCGACAAGCGTACACGTATTCCGCTCGGAGGGCAACATCCTGCAGGAGTATGACCGCGGCTGGAGCGGCTCGGAGAACAACAGCCACCAGCAGAAGGATATTACAATGCACAAAATCAAGGCGGAGAAGAGCTTTGCGGCTGTCGACTACTTCAACACCGTATACGAGAGCCTCGTATGCAACAGCGACATCAACCTCGAAGACCTCACAGGCACAGAGCTTGAGGCGGCAGAGACCGAGCTCTTCCGCAGAGCCATCGCCGAGAGCCTGCGTACAATGATGTGGGTGGGTCAGGAAGGTGTCGGCGACTACTCGCTATTTGATGGTCTGCTCACACGCGCCTACGCCGACGAAGAGGCCACCGTGTGCGACATCTCGGAGTTCGAGGTAACGCCAGAGAACATAACCAAGATTTTTGACCGTATGTGGGCAGAGTCAAACCCCGAGCTAAAGGTGCTCAAGGGTGAGGGACATCTCGCATTCTTCGTGTCGTCGGATTTGTACGAGGCATACGAGCTATGGCTCGACCAGCACGGCTCGGATGCAGCATACCTTGATATGTCGACAGGTCGCCGCGAGCTCTACTACCACGGCATACAGGTTATTGATATGAACGTGACGCAGCACCTACCCATCGCCGTAAGAGAGCAGGCAACGTACATCTTCCTCACAGATCGCCGCAACCTCGTGTTGGCAGTAAACACCAGCGACTACCCTGGCTCGGAGGTGCGTATGTGGTACAACGCCGACGAGATGGAGAACCGCCAGCGCGCGACATTCCTCGCAGGCTGCGACATCATCGACGGCAAGCTCATCACACGAGGCGAGAATTAGTAACCATTAAACGTGCGTAAGCTATGTCTGAAAAGAGGATTGTAACACGCGCGACCACCACCGACAACCGCACCGAGCCACAGTTAGGCTCGGTATCGGTGGGTGGGTCGATGACAACGTGCGACAGCGTATGGAGGTGGGGTGGCGACAATATGCTGCCACTCGCACTCTCGCTAATGGCACGTCGCTCGGTGGCACACCGCCGCATAATAAACGACAAAGCGGACTACATCGCGGGTAAGGGGCTTACCTACGACGAGAGCATACCACTAATCGGGCAATTCGTGGCACGAGCAAATGGCAGTGGTGACACCCTGCGCAGCATCATAGCACGTCTCGCCCTCGACCAGGCGATGTTCGGAAACGCCTTTATGGAGGTGGTAACAGATGACAACAACACCTTCCTGTCACTATACCACCGCGACGCCTCGACCTGCCGCGTAGCACGCGACTCGAAGCACGTGATACTCCACCACAACTGGGCATCATTCCGCAAGGAGGAGGCACACACACTGCCCCTATACCCCCTCTTCGAGCCACAAAACGACGGCACACTGCGCAGCATCGTACACTACAAAAACTACGAGCCTATGTTCTCGCACTACGGCGTGGCATCATACATCGCGGGACTCGACGTCGCCGCCATCGCCTACAAGACAGACAGGTGGAACATCTCGCGCATAGACAACTCGTTTCAGCTGTCGGGTGTGATGATGCTCGACAGCGTGACCGAGAGCGACGAGGAGGCTGACCGCATTGTGCGTATGGCAGAGGAGCGTTTCGCAGGACACCCAGGACAGGTGCTCTTCGTGCTACGCGACCACAACGACAACGACAACTCGCAGTTTATACCCATTGACGCTGCATCGGATGGCGACTGGCATAAGCTGCACGAGCAGTCGGAGTCCGACCTGGTGATAGCCCACTCGTGGTTTCGCTCGCTCAGCGGTCTGGACTACTCTTCGGGCTTCTCCACAGAGCGCATACTCCACGAGTACGAGGTGGCACTAAACACCGTCATCATAACCGAGCAGGAGCAGCTGTTAGAGCCTATACGCACCATCATAGGTCAGGTGTTAGGCGTGGACGGCACATCGCTTGAGATTATCAACCGCCCGCCGACACGCTCGAAGCCTATATATATGCGAGTGTGGGAGGCACGCAAGGCGGATGGTTTAGATTATGACCCCGAGGATGTGGAGCAGCAGCAGTTCCTGTCGCAGATAACAAAGTATAACATCAAATCAGTAGACTAACAATGAAGACACTCATCAACAGCGAGGAGGTGCTTGAGCTCGCCTTCTCGCCCGACGAGCCTGTGAACTCGTCGATGATAACAACCGCCGACATTGCCGAGGCGGAGTACAGCTACCTGCGCCCGATAGTGGGCGACGCGCTACTCGAAGCACTGCACGACGGCGCATACCCTACACTTATGGAGGAGTACGTGGCACCTATGCTCGCCGCGTGGACACACTTCATAGTGCGCCCAATGCTCGGCTTGCGCAGCTCGACCTGTGCAGCAACAGAGAGCCCCCACACGCTCACCGCTGCCGAGAACAGCTACCGTGAGCGCGTGCAGAGCATCCTGCACCACAAGGCGACAACACTCTCACGTCGCTTGAGCGACCACCTAAACAGCCACCGCGACGAATACGACGAATACAAGCCCTACAAGAATATACTAAACCGCTACTACAACTATGGAGGCGTTATTCAGACTCGTTAGCGGAGCGTGTGCCGCACTTGTGGCACTGCTCTGCCCCGTAGCCCCACTCATAGGTGCCGTAACGCTATTTATCATCGTCGACTTTATAACGGGTGTAATAGCCTCGCGCACCATAGCACAGCGCGAGGGCGAGGAGTGGTGGTTTGAGAGCCGCAAGGCGTGGCGCACGCTCTTCAAGCTCGGCTTTACTGCTATGGCGATAGTGATGACGTGGATAATGGAGTGCTGCCTGGAGGGTGTCGTGGAGCTGCACCTCGCCAAGTTCTTCACAGGCTTTGTCTGCGGCGTGGAGCTGTGGTCATTTCTGGAGAATGCCGCAAACATCAGCGAGGCCCCCATCTTCGTATGGCTCGGCAAGATTGTGAAACGACGCATACGAAAGGAGGTGGAGGATGAGTAGAGGGCTTGACAACTGTAACCCTGGGAACATACGCATCTCGCCCACACACTTTCGGGGCGAGGTGCAGCCCTCGCGCGACAAGAGCTTCAAGCAGTTTATCTCGATGGCGTATGGCTACCGCGCGATGTTCAAGCTCCTTGACACGTATGCTAAACGCTACAACCTCAACACCATACGCACGATGATTGCGCGCTATGCGCCGTCGTCGGAGAACTTTACCGAGGGCTACATACGCTTTGTGGCAGCCGCCTCGGGCATAGATGCTGACCGCCACATCGACACACGCTCCGAGCGCGATATGGTGGCTATCGTGGCGGCGATGTCCAAGATAGAGAATGGCGAGAGTGCCAACCTCGCGGATGTCAACGAGGGCTGGCGGCTCTTTGTGGAGGGGTAAAGCAAGAGGCTGCCGCAACATATTGTGCGACAGCCTCGCTATCATACGGTCACAAGTGACCTTATAGAGTCATTACAACTGGGGGCCAGCAGCTACAAGAGCCTTACCCTCCTCGTTGGTTGTGAACTTCGAGAAGTTCTTCACGAAGCGACCTGCAAGATCCTCTGCGCGCTTGTTCCACTCTGCAGCGTCTGCATAGGTGTCACGAGGATCGAGGATTGCGGGATCAACACCAGGAAGTGCTGTGGGCACCTTGAAGTCGAAGATAGGAATCTGCTTTGTCTCTGCCTTGTCGATAGAGCCATCGAGGATAGCGTCGATGATACCACGTGTATCCTTGATAGAGATACGCTTACCTGTACCGTTCCAGCCTGTGTTAACGAGGTATGCTGTAGCACCTGATGCCTGCATACGCTTTACAAGCTCCTCACCATACTTTGTGGGGTGGAGTGAGAGGAATGCCGCACCGAAGCAAGCCGAGAAGGTGGGAGTAGGCTCGGTAATACCACGCTCTGTACCTGCAAGCTTTGCGGTAAAGCCAGAGAGGAAGTAGTACTTTGTCTGCTCGGGAGTAAGCACTGATACGGGAGGCAACACACCAAATGCATCAGCCGACAAGAAGATAACCTTCTTTGCTGCGGGAGCCTTTGATACGGGCTTCACGATGTTGTTGATGTGGTAGATGGGGTATGATACACGTGTATTCTCGGTAACCGACTTATCTGCGAAGTCAATCTTACCCTCTGCATCTACTGTTACGTTCTCGAGGAGTGCATCACGACGGATAGCGTTCCAGATATCGGGCTCGTTCTCCTTTGAGAGGTTGATAACCTTTGCGTAGCAACCACCCTCGAAGTTGAAGATACCATCATCATCCCAGCCGTGCTCGTCGTCACCGATAAGCTGACGCTTGGGATCTGTTGAAAGGGTTGTCTTACCTGTACCTGACAAACCGAAGAAGATAGCTGTCTCGCCCTTCTCGTTAGTGTTTGCAGAGCAGTGCATAGAGGCGATGCCCTTCAAAGGCAACAGGTAGTTCATATATGAGAACATACCCTTCTTCATCTCACCACCATACCAAGTGTTGAGGATAACCTGCATCTTCTCGGTGAGGTTGAACACAACGGCTGTCTCCGAGTTAAGACCAAGCTCCTTGTAGTTCTCAACCTTTGCCTTTGAGGCGTTGAGCACTACGAAGTCGGGCTCACCGTAGTTAGCAAGCTCCTCCTCGGTAGGACGGATAAACATATTCTTTACGAAGTGTGCCTGCCAAGCTACCTCCATAATGAAACGAATCTTAAGACGAGTGTTCTCGTTTGCACCACAGAAGGTATCCATCACGTAGAGCTTCTTTGATGAGAGCTCCTCCGCAGCGAGCTTCTTAAGCTCTGACCAAGTCTCCTGCGATACGGGCTTGTTGTCGTTCTTGTACTCGTCAGATGTCCACCAGATGGTATCCTTGGTAACATCGTCCATCACGAAGAACTTGTCCTTGGGTGAACGACCTGTGTAGACACCTGTCATCACGTTCACAGCACCCATCTCGGTTACTACGCCTCTATCAAAACCTGTAAGGTCGCTCTTGGTCTCCTCCTCGTAGAGTGTCTCATACGAAGGGTTGTACAACACCTCTTTGACATCGGTAATGCCATACTTTGATAAATCAATTGTAGCCATAATCTCTTTTTTTATTAATTTATTGTCTTCTGTATTCTCTATTTTGGTGATATTGTGATAGCTTCATAATAACCACTCGACACTAACAAACGCAGCTCAAATGCGATATAATACATCATACCACAAAATCGATGCAAAGTTATAAAATATTTTTGGTCTGTGAAAGTCTTAACACAACTTTTTTAATATTTTTTAAAAAATACCTTCGCATCGAACACAAAAACAAAAAAAGAGCTCGACAAATACCGAACTCCCACCTATTATAATAGAGGATATTTAGACCACTGCGGTATATAGACACGTAACCGCAAGAGAGGCGACAACCACTCGGGCACAGCACACCGCTAACGCAACACCCTGACATCGCGCGCCTCGACCTTGCCTTCGTCGGTAGTCACAACGCTGAACTCGACGCGCCAATTATGTTTAAGATTTTTGAAACCCTCGCTCTGCACTGCGCTATAATGCACATAGACATCCACCCCATCACTGCCCGTAATGAAGCCATATCCGCGCTTGGTATCAAACCACTTTACCCTGCCCTGCATAGCATTTCACATTTTACGAAGTCAAAGTTACAACATTTTTACAGATATGCCAAGAATAAACCACCTCTTTTTCACGTTATATTTGCAGAATAGGAAAAATGGACGTATCTTTGTAATGTGTAATAGTCTATAAACATATAAAATATAGATAGTATGAAGGCAAAGTTGAAGATAGCAATCCTTACGCTACTTGGTTTCTCAACAGCGTGCTGCGCACAGAAGAAGGCTGCAAAGAGCTCACAGGATCAGGAGCCTCCAAGAATTGAGGCGGACAGCATCGACACACGCATTATGCTGATGTACGGCGTGCCTAACCCCGACGGCAGAGTAGCCATCGAGCTTACCGAGGAGGAGGCAAAAAAGCGCGTGGAGGAGGTACGTGCCGAGGAGGAGCGTATGAAGCAGGAGGCAGAGGCAAAGGCTGCCGAGAGCGAGGCAAGCGAGGCAGAGACTGCAACAGAGACTGCAACAAAGGCTGCAACACAGGAGTAACATCCCCACACTATGACGCGAGGCAAGAGATTGGGCTTACGCAAGTGGCTTGGACTAAAGCTATTCAAGGGTCTTTACGACAAAGCCGTAGAGAATCACACGTTGCGTACACTCTTCTGGGAGTGTACGCTTCGTTGTAATCTTGCGTGTCGTCACTGCGGCAGCGACTGCCGTGTCGACGTAGCACAACCCGATATGCCCCTTGCCGACTTTTTGCGCGTTCTCGACAATGAGGTAACACCCAACGTCAACCCTAAAGACGTACTCATCATCTTCTCGGGCGGCGAGGTGCTTATGCGCCGCGACCTTGAGGAGGCGGGACACGAGGTGACACGCCGTGGGTATATGTGGGGTATGGTGACAAATGGTATGGCTCTCACGCGCGAGCGTCTCTACTCATTAGTGTCGGCGGGTCTACGCTCGGTGTCGGTAAGTTTTGATGGCTTCGAGGAGGCGCACAACCATATACGCCGCAACCCACAGAGCTTTCGCAAGGCTCTCGAGGCGATACGCAACATACGCTCGATAGATGGTCTTGTATACGACGTGATAACGTGTGTCACGCCCGCTATGATTGACCACCTCAAGGAGTTCAAAGAGTTTCTCATATTAGAGGGTATCACACGCTGGCGCATATTCTCAATATTCCCTGCGGGACGCGCCAAGCAGGATGACACGCTACACCTCAACGCCGAGCAGTATCGCCGTATGATGGAGTTTATACGCACTACGCGCCGTGAGCAACGAATAGAGTTGAGCTACGCGTGTGAGGGCTTCCTCGGAGGCTACGAAAGCGAGGTGCGCGACCATTTCTATATGTGTACAGCGGGCATTTCGGTAGCTTCGATACGCGTAAATGGAGACATCTCGGGTTGCACAAGTGTTCGCGGCAACTACACGCAGGGAAACATATACCAAGACCGTTTCTGGGATGTATGGCAAAATAGGTTTCAGCCCTTCCGCAACCGCGAGTGGACAAAGAGCGCAGAGTGCGCCGACTGCAAGGTGTGGGAGTTTTGTCGCGGTGGAGGTATGCACCTACGCGATGATGAGGGCAAGCTGATGTATTGCCACTACAATATGCTTAAGTAGGCACATAAAAAGGGGGGGGGTAATAATGCAGGTAATGATGCAAAAAAGGGCGCACTGTATAATCCTCAACGCGCCCAAGCCCAAATCAAATATTTACAAGTCTATTCTTTATTGCATATACCACAAGGTTTGCGGTATTCTTGCACCCTGTCTTCTCAAGGATATTGGCACGGTGCTTGTCGACGGTGCGCTTCGAGATAAATAGCTTGTCGGCAATCTCCTGATTTGATAGACCACGACACACCTCAACAAGTATCTCTATCTCACGATCCGAGAGTGTATCCTCGCCATCATTCGTGCTCTGCTGCATAGACATATTGCTTGTCAGCGTGCCGAGAAGTGCCGAACTGAAGTAACTATCGCCATCAACCACAGCGTCAACGGCGGCATAGACCTCCTCAATATCGGAGTCCTTGAGCAGAAAGCCCGATGCGCCGCACTCCATCATACGCTCATAGTACTGCTCATCGCCATACATCGAGAGTGTGATGACCTTGAGGTCGGGTCGCTGCGCAAGCGCACGACGTGTAGTCTCGCCACCATCAATACCAGGCATCGAGATATCCATAAACACAACGTCGACGGCAAGGTCGGGGAGCAACGACAAAAACTCCTCGCCGCTACCCACATCGGCAACAACATCGTAGCAATCGTGCTGCGCTAACAACCCTGCAAGACCTGTGCGAAAGAGCGTGTGGTCGTCGACAAGGGCTATACGTACATTTTCAGTTATCATAGTCTTCGGTTTTATGTCGTAAATTCATTAGGCGTGGATAGTGCGCTGTCAATACTCACCACAGCAAATGCCTGCACGCCACTGCCTGGGCTGCTTACAAGCCTAAAAGAGCCACTGAGCGACGATATGCGCGAGCTGATGTTTGAAAGACCCATACATCTATCCTGCATATCACGAGGCACAAAGCCGCATCCGTCGTCGTAATACTCCAACTTGAGGCAGTCGTCTTCGAGGCGCAATACCACCCTGATATGTGTGCATTTAGCGTGTTTTAGCGAGTTGTTGATAAGCTCGCACACGACACGGTATATGATAACCTCGATGTTGGCATCGAAGCGTTCATCACGCAGTGTTGTAACAAACTCTATACGCTCGGTATGTATCGTAGAAAGCCTATCGACAAAGTTTTTGATGCCTCGCGCCAACCCGAAGTTATTAAGCACGTGTGGCGAGAGGTTATTTGATATCTCTCGCAGCGAGCGTATAGCCTCATCAATGACGGCGGTTGTATTTTGTAGCGTGCGGCGATCTCTGTCATTGAGGTTGGTCTTGGAGAGTGCCGACAGAGACATCTTTGCTGACGAGAGCAGAGGGCCCAAGCCGTCGTGCAGCTCACGCGAGAATGATGCTCGTGAACGCTCCTCTGTGCGCAGCACGGCTGTCATAAAGCGGTTCTCAAGCAGACGACGCTCAAAGGTCACCTTGTCGACGTGTCGCACTAAAAAGCGGGCGCAGACAACAGCTAACGAGAAGCTCAACGACACGATGATACCCATCCACGCAAAGGCCAATGAGGAGATCTTCATACCGTCGAAAGCGAGCAGCTGCGCCGACCGCTCGACGGTAAGCGTGATAAGCGCGACAAGACAAAATATCCACAACGCCCTATACTTGGTACGGTTGACGAGATACAAAGCAATAAATGCCGCAATGCTCTGCATCACGATTGCCACAATCACCAATATCTCAACACCCGTCATAGCACCTGCGTATATGTTACTTAATTACACCATCGAGGCTCTTTAGCATCTTATAGTCGGTCATATCCACCTGCACGGGCACAACCGACACGTAGCGGTGTGCCAAAGCCCACTCATCGGTATCCTCCGCATCGGGCTCGGCATTCTGGAAGGCTCCCGTAAGCCAGAAGTAGTCCCTGCCGTTGGGGTCTTGGCGCGCATAAAAGTCCTCGCGCCAGAAGCCTCGTGTCTGTCGCGCAAGGCGCACACCCTGAATCTCGTCGGCAGAGCAACGCGGCACATTGACATTCAGGCACAACGGGCGCGGCAGCCTATCGGCAGCATCAAGCACCGCGCGGATAATCTCACGACCATACTTCACAGCACCCTCGAAGTCGGCATCGGCAGCGTGGTCGTCGAGCGACAGACCAATAGAGGGCACGCCATAGAAGCTACCCTCGATGGCAGCACCCATCGTTCCCGAGTACATAACATTCACAGCAGCATTAGAGCCGTGGTTGATACCCGACAACACAAGGTCGACCTTGCGCTGTGTAAAGAAGTGGTCGAAGGCGAGCTTGGCACAATCTACGGGCGTACCCGAGAAGGCGTATATCTCAACATCCTCGCTCTGCTCTATCTGACGCAGGAAGAGGGGCATATTTATAGTTATTGCCTGGCTCATACCACTCTGCACCCTATCAGGGGCTATTGCGATGACCCTACCAAACTCACGCGCTAACTCAACAGCCAGGCGAAAGCCCTTCGACATATAGCTATCGTCGTTGGTAAGGAATATTAGGCGGTCATTATTCATTGCTCTACTCTCTTTTCTATTACATAATGTTTGATTCGTCACTTGTCGAGGCATCGAGACATATAGCAATCATTATAAGCATTGTGAACGCCAACAACGACGAGCCTCCATAGCTCAACAACGGCAATGGGATACCCATCACGGGCATAAGTCCTATGGTCATACCTATATTTACCCACACGTGGAAGAGGAGTATCGCCGCCACACAGTAGCAGTATACCCTACCAAAGGGCTCGCCTATTCGTTCTCCCATACGCATAAGCCGCAGTATGAGAGCCATATACATAGCCAGCACCACCAAAGCTCCCATAAAGCCCCACTCCTCGCCTACGGTACAGAAGATAAAGTCGGTATGCTTCTCGGGAACATAGTCGTAGCGTATCTGCGTGCCCTGCATAAAGCCCTTGCCAAAGAGTCCACCCGAGCCGATAGCAATCTGCGACTGGTTGACATTATAGTCGATGCCCTTGGGGTCGCTCTTCATACCCACGAAGGTCAATATGCGGTTCTGCTGGTGTGGCTCAAGCTTCGTGAAGAGGAAGTCGCACGTGGGCACAAAGACCATAGCATAGACAAACATCAACACGGGCCACAGCAACATCATAGCACGCATCTTAAGTGCCATAACAACGAGCACAACAGCAACAACGCCACACACAATCATCAGCGCAGCGTAGCCACTCAACGGCGTACACACAGCGAGCAACAACGCGGCAAGCAACACAGCAGCGAGAAAACGTATGTGCGCAACAAAGGCTCCCGTCTTAACAGCGGTATAGGCGGTAAACGCCACTAACAGAAAGATGAATATGGTCTCTGGCGTGAAGATAAACGACACAATAAAGAGAAAGACCGTAAAGAGTGCTGGGAAGTAGATATACTTGGTTATGCCCTCGCGGTACATCACAAAGAGGAACGAGCAGAGCACCAGACCCGAGCCTGTATCATTCTGCAACACGATGATAGCAAGCGGCAAAAGGATGACACACGCCGCCTTAACGAGGTCTGTAAAGCGGTTTATGTTGAAGGAGTAGCTACTCATAACCCTCGCCATCATAAGGGCAGTGGCTATCTTCACAAACTCCACAGGCTGAATACGCATACCTCCAAACTCAAACCACGCCTTTGCACCATTTACCTCCTTACCAAAGACAAGGCACGATAGCAGCAAACATATACCCACGATATAGGCGGGATAGGCAAACATATGGAAGAAGCGTCTATCGAGCAACAACAACACAAGCGACACGCACCACGAGATACCCACCCACACAAGCTGCTTCATATAGTTGTGCGAGAAGGAGAATATACTCGCCGACTCCTCGTCAAAACTTGCGGCGGTAATACACACCATACCTACAGCCACCAATGCGACATAGAGTCCGAGAGCAACCTTGTCTACGCGTCCAAAGAGCGAGCCTCCGTTGCCGTATGCCGACGATGATGATATGTTATATTTAGATGTCATTTCTGGCTCCTTTCTGCGCGACGCTGGTCATACTCGCGCTGCATCCTGTCATACTTTGTATAGTTTATCTTATAGTTCTTTACGCGCTCCACAAGCTCGGGGCGTGTGATGGTATCGGTGAGATATAGCTCCTCGAGGAGGCTCGCGATAGGCAGTGCCACCGACGCACCAAAGCCACCGTGCTCAACATATACCGAGATTGCTATCTTCGGGTCATCCTTTGGCGCAAACGACAAGAATGTCGAGTGATCCCTACCATTGGGATTCTGTGCCGTACCCGTCTTTCCGCAGACATCAAGACCTGGAAGACGTGCTCCGCCCGAAGTACCCCACACATTGACACCTCGCCACATACCCTCAACAATAGGCACAAAGTGGATGGAGTCGACCATAGTGTATTGACGCTCATAGAAGCGGCGGTCAATAGAGTCGCGCCCCTCGATATGCTTGACGATGTGGGGGATATAGTAGTAGCCGCGATTTGCAACGATAGCTGCAAGGTTTGCCATCTGCAACGGCGTACAGCCCATCTCGCCCTGACCAATAGCACACGATATCACAGAGCCCCAGTTCCAACGTCCGTTATATGCGCGGTCGTAGTACTCGGGAGTAGGCACATAGCCTGCGCCCTCACCCGTAAAGTCGCTATCGAGCTTACGACCAAAGCCGAAGCTATATACATAGTCGTTCCAAGCACGCACGCCATCACTGATATTGGCATACTTGGGGTTAGTGATGATATCCTTAAACACGTAGCAGAAGTAGGCGTTGCACGACGTAGCCACAGCATCACGCAGGTCGATAGGTGAGCGGTGGTCGTGACAGGCCATAGTACGACGACCATACTTATAACCGCCGTGACACGGGTGCATATCATTCGGGCGCAACACACCCTCCTGCAAGCCGATAAGACCCTGCACGAGCTTAAACGTCGAGCCTGGAGGATACTTCGCCTTCACAGCACGGTTAAACTGCGGGTTACGCTGGTCGTGCAACATTCGGGCATAGTTGTTATTACGCTGACGACCCACCATCAAATCGGGGTTATACGTAGGCGACGACACCATCACCAAAATCTCGCCCGTAGATGGCTCAATGGCGACAACAGCACCCACCTTGCCCTCCATAAGCTCCTCGGCAAACTCCTGCAAACGAGCATCAATAGTCGAGGTGAGCTGCATACCCTTGACGGGCATAACATCCATACTGCCATCCATATACGCACCCTTGATAGCACCGTGCGTATCGTATATCTTGTAGCTCACACCCTTCTCGCCACGCAGCATCGTCTCGTACGCCGACTCAACACCGCCGACACCGATGTAGTCGCCTGCGGAGTAGTACTCCCAGCGGCGCACCTGTGCATCGTTGACCTCGCTGACGTAGCCAAGCAGGTTGCCTCCAATCTTTCGGGGGTACTCACGTGCCGTGCGGAAGCGCGTGTAGAAGCCCTCAAAGTTACCCTCGTCGAATATCAACTTCGCCTCCTGCGACAAGTAGCCCGCAACAAGGAAGGGGGCACGCGGAGCCTGTCGCGCCTTCTTTAGCTGCGACTTAAGACGCTCGGGCGTGATGTCGAGGATAGAGGCGAGGCGCACGGTATCGAAACCTGTCTTGGGGATATTGCGCGCAACGACCATCACATCGTAGCATACACGGCTGCGCACAAGGTACTCGCCACGACGGTCAAGCACCTCACCACGCATAGGGTACTCAACAGTAGAGCGCATAATGTTTGAGGTGGCGAGATCCTTATACTTGTCGTCGATAATCTGCACGTAGAAGAGTCTACAAGCGAGCACCACAAATACGAGGTACACCACGTAACGCAAGTTACGGTATCTTACAAAGTTACTCATTTCACCACAACTTTAGCGAGAAACAATCGAGCAATAGGCCACGCAAGAAGCATCGAGACAATAGTGCTGGCAACAATAACCGCCAGCAGCAGGAACGGAGCCTTAAACGACAATGTCTCAAGCACAAAAAAGAGGATGTGGTGGAGAGCCATAGCTGCTCCTATATAGAGCATAAGCTGCGTGAGGCTCAACTTCGACAGCAGCTCGGCGTGGTCGCCCGCCTCAACCGAGCGACGTGTGGTAACATACATCACACTGCGGCGCGTAACAGCCACAGGCAACAGCGACGCAGTATAGAGACCCGCGCCACCCAGCGCGAGATCCATAACGCAGCCTACGCCAAGTGCCGAGAGCAGCACCCACACCGTGCGCCACTCCATAGGCAGCAGCAGCACCACTAACGGAAATATCATCGGGCGTAACCACAGGGCAACAGAGATGTTGTCGAGCAGGAATATCTGCACAAACAACACCGCTACGGTCAACCAGATATATGATACGTATTTATACATTTCTGAATACTCCTAAAATACTCCTAAAATAAAATACTCCTAAAATACTCCTAACATTCACATTAATTACTTTGAACACTCTCTAACAGCTCCTCAATCTCGCCATAGTGGACATTCTCCACAAGTAGCACATTGTCTAAAGCTGCGAGGTCTGCCGCAATGCGCAACTTTGCTGAATATGCCGTACTCACAGCATTCAGCTCATACGACTCGATAGTACCTATGAGCACCCCCTCGGGCAGACGCTCCGAGCTAACCTCCACCGACATACCTACTTGCGGGTTGGCATAGGTAGAGAGGTCGATAGCCTCGACATAGTGTGACGAGCTACCCGACCAGCGTATCGAGCAAGCGTAGTTATTGTCGACAAGACGGCCACCTATACCAAACTCGGTGTTGAGCATTGGCATAACCACCGAGTAGTTCTCCGAACAGGAGACAACATAACCCACCAGCTTACGGTCGGGTGTCATAACGCCCATATTGTTCACTATGCCATCTGCCTCGCCCTTGTCAACAACAACATAGTTGCGCTGACGGTTAGTGGTCATTGAGACAACATTTGCCGAGTAATAGCGGTAACGCACGTAGTCGAAGCCCATTGCCTCGACCTGCTCCACAGGTAGTGCTCCACCGCCACGCATCTCGCGCTCACGATCCAGCGTCTGCTCAAGCTCTGCCACACGCGCTGTGAGCACACGGTTCTCGTCGGGCAGCGAGAAGAAGTGCGCAACATCGCTGACAGCACCACTCACCAAGCCACCAAACCAAGTCGTGCGCGATAGTATCTTCGCCTCGGTATAGGGCGTAGATGCTGCATACTGCCATAGTGCGAGACCCTCCAAAAGTATGAAGAGCACAACAACATAAATGCGCTTTATAAACTCTATTAATCGGTGCATAACTTAACTTTGAAAAGGCTGCCCGTGGACAGCCTTAAAGGGATAAAACAGCCACCCAGAATATAAGCTACATAGGGGCCGAAAATGGTTAATGATACCTCCTACTACTTGTCGCCACCCATAAGGAACGAGAAGTTGCCGATATTCTTGAGCGCGATACCCGTACCACGAGCAATAGCACGCAGTGGATCCTCGGCGATGTGTACAGGCAGACCCGACTTCTTGCTCAAACGCAGGTCGAGACCCTTGATAAGAGCACCACCACCAGCGAGGTAGATACCATTCTTAACAACATCAGAGTACAACTCGGGGGGCATCTCCTCAAGCACCTTCATAAGCGCGTTGTCGAGCTTCACAAGTGACTTGTCGAGAGCATAAGCTATCTCGCTATAGTTGAGTGTTACCGTCTGTGGAAGGTTGGTGAGCATATTTGAACCTGTGAAGATGTAATCCTCGGGCTCATTCTCCAACTCTGGAACAGCCGCACCAATAGCACACTTAATCTCCTCGGCAGTACGCTCACCAATCTTGATGCCGTGCTGCTGGCGTATGTAGTTCTGGATATCTGACGTAAATACATCACCTGCCACGTTGATAGACTCCGAACATACGATACCTCCCAACGAGATACAAGCAATCTCCGAGGTACCACCACCAATGTCGATAATCATATTACCCTCGGGAGCCTCAACGTCGAGACCTGCACCGAGTGCTGCCGCCATAGGCTCAAAGACGAGGTATATCTCGCGTCCGCCAGCGTGCTGCGCCGAGTCACGCACGGCACGTATCTCCACATTGGTAGAGCCTGACGGTATACAAATCATCATTCGCAATGAGGGGGCAAACATACCACGTGTGGCGTTAACCTTCTTGATAAGACCGCGCAACATAAGCTCCGTAGCCTCGAAGTCGGCAATAACACCATCCTTAAGCGGACGAATGGTGCGGATGTTAGGATTGGTCTTCTCGTGCATCATACGAGCCTTATGACCGATTGCCATAAGGTTACCCGTCTTGATATTGAGAGCCACAATAGAGGGTTCGTCGACAACGACCTTACCGTTGTGCATAATCAGGGTGTTGGCTGTACCCAAATCAATCGCCAACTCCTGTGTTAGTGAAAAAAGTCCCATATCTCTATCTATTTTTTATCTTTTCAAATCTATCAACGCTCTGCCGACAACAGCCCAACAGCAAAAGGCAGTAAAAAACAGACTTGCTGCAGCTTTTTTGTCAAAACATTTGAACTTACTGATATACAGCGACATAGACTTTAGGCAAAATCCGCGCGCGTATATACACCGACAAAGGTAGGAAAAAGATATGGAGATTTTGCAAGAGTTTGGAGTTTTTTTTATAAATTTGTCAATAATTTTTCACTTATGATGACTCAACAGAGACCAAAATGCGCCGTACTGGGTTACGGCAGTTGGGCTACAGCCATAGTCAAAACTCTTACCACCAACCACCATCACGTAGATTGGTTGGTACTGAATGACGATATACGAGCTTCACTTGTGCGTCGCGGACGTAACTCGAAATACCTGCCGTGGTGCGACATTGACCGCTCGTTGATAACACCGTCGCCCTGCATCAATAGCGTTGTGCAGGATGCCGACGTGGTGTTTCTTGCAATGCCCTCCGCCTTTTTAAAGAAGTTTTTAGAGCCACTCACAGAGTCGCTCTCCGATAAGATTGTCGTATCTGCTGTCAAGGGTATCATCCCTGGCGACTACCTCACCATCGTCGAGCATATGAACCGCTACTACGACGTGCCGATGAAGAATATGTGCGTGGTCACAGGGCCCTCTCACGCCGAGGAGGTTGGTCAGTGCCGCCTCTCCTACCTCACCGTAGCATCCGAAGATTGCCACACAGCAGAGGTTGTCGAGGGCGTTCTTGCAAACGACTACTTCCGATGCAGCCTCTCGCACGATGTACTTGGCGTGGAGGGTGCTGCCATAATGAAGAATGTATATGCCCTCGCTGTGGGTATGGCGGTAGGTCTGCGCGAAGGTGACAACTTCCTCGCGGTGCTCATCGCGGGCTGTGCCTCGGAGATGAGCCGTTTTCTCAATGAGGCTGTGCCCATCGCCTCGCGCGACATCAACGCCGCCGCATATCTTGGCGACCTGCTCGTCACCTGCTACTCACCCTTGAGCCGCAACCGCCGTCTTGGCACGCTGCTTGGTAAGGGGTGCTCTGTGAAGAGCGCGCTCAATGAGATGACAATGGTCGCCGAGGGATACTACGCCGCAGAGTGCATACGCCGCAGCTCTATGCGCCGAAATATTGATATGCCCATCGCCGATATGGTATGGGAGGTGATGTATAATGGTGCAACGGCCTATGATGCAATGCAGACAGTCAAGAAGATATTACGCTAATTATTAACATATTACACAAAATAGTTATGGAGCTTATTAAATTTAACGCCGCACACTCTGGCGTAACAATCACCAATGATATGCAGAGCGCAGCAGCTCGCGCAAATTCACTTCTTCACTCTGGCGAGGGTGCTGGCAACGACTTCCTCGGTTGGGTAAATCTTCCCTCATCAATTAGCGCAGAGCACCTCGCAGAGGTAAAGGCTGTAGCTGCCAAGTTGCGCGAAAAGGCGGAGGTTGTAATCTGCATCGGCATCGGTGGCTCATACCTCGGTGCAAAGGCTGTCTTGGAGGCTATGAGCAACTCTTTTGAGTCGCTGAAGAGAAGACACGACAACCCTGTGGTTGTCTTTGCTGGCGAGAACATCTCGGAGGACTACACCTACGAGCTTATGGAGGCTGTTAAGGAGTACTCTATTGCTGCAATCGTCATCTCAAAGTCTGGTACTACAACCGAGCCTGCTATCGCCTTCCGCCTAATCAAGGCAGAGATAGAGAAGCGTTATGGCAAGGCAGAGGCTGCCGAGCGCATCGTTGCCATCACCGACAAGGCACGTGGCGCACTCAAGACCCTTGCAACACAGGAGGGCTACCCCACATTCGTCATCGAGGATAACGTGGGTGGTCGCTACTCGGTGCTATCACCCGTAGGTCTCTTGCCACTCGCTGTTGCAGGCATCGACGTAGAGGCATTCGTGCAGGGCGCACTCGATATGGAGCAGTTGTGTGGCGAGGCTACACCCATTGAGAAGAACCCCGCAGCGCAGTATGCTATTGTTCGCAACGAGCTCTATAAGGCGGGCAAGAAGATTGAGATTCTCGGCTCGTATGAGCCCAAGTTGCAGTATATCGCCGAGTGGTGGAAGCAGCTCTATGGCGAGTCAGAGGGCAAGGAGCTTAAGGGCATCTTCCCCGCAAGCGTCACGCTCACTGCCGACCTCCACTCTATGGGTCAGTATATTCAGGAGGGCGAGCGCACACTCTTCGAGACAATCATCTCTGTCAAGAACTCGAAGTATGAGGTACGCGTAGAGGCTGACGAGGCAAACCTCGACGGTCTTAACTTCCTGGCTGGCAAGCGTATATCAGACATCAACAAGATGGCAGAGCTTGGTGTACGCATCGCACACGTTGACGGTGGCGTGCCCAATATGCAGATAGAGATTGAGCGCATCGACGAGCGCACTATTGGTCAGCTGCTCTACTTCTTCGAGAAGGCTTGCGGCATCAGCGGCTATATGCTTGGTGTCAACCCCTTCAACCAGCCTGGTGTAGAGGCATACAAGAGAAATATGTTTGCACTTCTCGACAAGCCTGGTTACGAGGAGGAGTCAAAGGCTATCAAGGCACGCTTGTAGTCTATATCACATACTCTAACAGTGAGCCTGCCCGACCACGGCAGGCTCTCTTGTTTTTTGTCGCACACGTGGACGGAGAGAGGAAGTAGCTACTATGCAAACATTATCTGCATTATGGTTGTATAGGGTCGTATATAGAGCGGAGAGAGAGGAATTGGCTACTACGCATTTTCTCACTTGAACGCTTCTTCTCAATTTCTCATTATTGAGGTGCTGTAAGTATTTAAATTACACCAAAAGATTTATATAAACACCTCCAATTTGCAAATAACAAAGTTTTGTTTCAATATTATTTTTTAGGAAATATAACCTCAACTTTGCACATCGAAAATAGTGGTGCATACAACTATATATTATATGGCAACAGTAAAAAAGATGTCCTAAATAGTACACTGAGCGAAAATATTTGCTACATTTGTAGTGACATACTATTTACGCGGAAAGTGTAAGTTTATTCTCTAATTGCGAACGTAGGAAATTCGAAAATGGCAGGGGGTAGGCGGACATCTTCTTGCGTCGTATCCTAAAATGGATATGGCGTGGGCTGTTGCTTATTTATGCCATTAGGTTATCCTACGACCTGCAATTATTAAATAAGTATTACGTTCCACGCTTTCTTTATCTTCAAGAGTATATTCATACCATTGAGGCGCAGATAGTAGGTATAATATCCCACTTGACCTATTTTGTTGAGTAGGATGCATAGTAGAAACCCTTTGTTTAACTAAAAATATTACTACTATGAAAACGATGAAGAGTTACTCCCTGATTCTGGCTCTGATGCTACTTTTTGTAGGTAATTTATGGGCGCAGCAACCAACATATGTTGGTAAGCCCCATATGATTGTTGCTCCTACGTTTGAGTCTATGGCAGCCTATTCTGATGGTATGGCAATTGTTACAATGGGCAACCGTGCTGGTGCGGTTGATAGAGACGGAAATATTGTCGCTCCGACCGAATATTGGCAGTTGAATAGCTATTCTGAAGGGCTTGCAATGTTTGTTAAGCGCGATGAAGATAAGAATATCACGCGCGGAGCCTTAAACAAGGCGGGTGAGGTGGTCTTTACGCTACCGAACGATGTCGGTTTTACGTTGCAAGGCTTCTCTCTGGGCTATCATCCTGTTATGCGTTATGTATCGCAAATTCCGCCGCGTGCTATTTGGGGCTTGATTAACACCAAGGGTGAGATGACCATTCCGCTTACGTATGATTGGTACAGTGTAAGTTCTTATGGTACTCGTATTGCTCGTAACGGAGCTAATTATGGCTTTATTGATAGTGAAGGTAAGGTAATTATCCCGCTGAGCTATAAGGGTGCTGGCTCTTTTAGCGAAGAGGGGCTTGCACCTGTTCAAAACAAAGATGGAAAGTGGGGTTATATCGACATCAATAATAATGTGGTAGTACCCTTTATCTATGATGAAGCCTACCCGTTTGATAACGGCTTGGCTAAGGTGGGAGTAAGTCGTAAGGCAGACCCCAGCTGTTGGTATGGCTTTATCGACGCAACAGGTAAGGAGATTATCCCTACCGTGTATTACGATGTTCAACACGCCAACTACACCAATACTAAATATCGTGATGAAGGTCTGCTTCGAGTGGTTAAGTTAGGCACTTTCAAACCCTCGATTGGCTACTTTAATAGAGCTGGTGAGGAGGTAATTCCATTCGTTGAGGGTAATATAGAAGATTTTCATGTCTTCTATAATGGCTTGGCAGCCGTAAAGCGTAATGGAAGTTGGGGCTATATGAATAGCGCTGGCGAAATGGTCATCCCTGCTATTTATGAGTGGATTACCGACTTTAAGCATCCCGACTTTGCGGAGGTGGGAACGAGTGTTAAGAACCACGGTGTGGTACGACGTGATGGAGTTGAGGTGATACCTATGGACTTTGCAGATGTGGCAATAAGTACTACGGATGGCATATTCTTAGTACAAGTAAAGAAACTTTGGGGTGCTTATAACTGCCTCGGAGAGGAGATTCTGCCGCCTGCATACAAGAGTGTACATTATAGCGAGGGTCGCTTCTGTCTCCAAGAAGGCAAGCTTTGGAGTATTTATGGTTGGTAGGTATAGGGTACTCTTGCGAGCTTATCGTGAGTGAACAAAGAGTAGATAATGATGCAAAAAAAATAGTGCTTATGATAGAATGTAAGCACTATTTTTTTGCATTATTACAGCGCGGTATTATAGAGATTCGCAGAAAGTGTCTCTTGGCTAACCTCTATTTGCGATTTTTTGCGTCGTATGCAACGAACTCCTCGTAGTCGTACGTCCAACTATTGCCATAGGCAAGTTTGTGGATACGTATATATATCGCCTCGCGCGATGGCCCTTGCAAAGACCACAAAGCAAGAAGCTACTACGTAGCCCATTTTTTGTTTTCCATACCTCCGTCAACAAGCGAGCTTGAGCCGTAGGCATAAAAAACAAAAAGATGTCTTGCGACATCTTCTTGCTTTTTTTGGTCTTTGCGCAAGAGAATGGGATTCGAACGCGAAGCGTAGAGCCGATACCTTAATAAAACAGCGCAGGGCATAGCCCGAGCAATAAAACACTCTCATATCGGCTCAACCCCCGAACATTAAGTAAGCAAGCCCTCTCTCTCCGCAAGGATTGAGCTGCGAGCCGCACTTGGTGCGTTTTTGTTGGTGTGTAGTGACTGATAAATACATTTATCAAGGTCACTAAACGCCAACAAAAAAACGGCAGAACCAAAGTTCTGCCGCTCGCTGCTCAATCAACTCTCTTGCGGAGAGAGAGGGATTCGAACCCCCGGAACAGTTGCCCGTTCACCGCATTTCGAGTGCGGCCCGTTCGACCACTCCGGCATCTCTCCATAACACATTGCAGTGTGGTCTTCATTCGAGGTGCAAATATAGCAACATTTTTCTTAATGTGTCATCCATAACTCATTTTTTATTCATATTACACGCCACTTTACCACATATAGGGCATATATGTACCATACGTTGCGTATCTCGACAATTATTAGTATATTTGTACGGCTATTCATACTACGCTTGAGCGATATAGATGCTCAAGGGCTGTAAAAACCAAAATGAATATAGACTATAAAACAGGTGTAAAATGAAGATTCTTGCAATATATTTCAGTTCAGGAAGTGGCATATCAATCATCTACGAGCGCATATTCTGCGAGTTAGCAAAGAGCGCGACAGTAGATGTGTTAAGTGACTTCGAGCCAAAGCCACACCTCGACAAGTATGTGCGCAAGCAGTACCACCTACCCTACACACAACGTATGCATAGCTGGTATCGCAAATGTGTCAGGTGGTTTGGCACAACACCCATATCCAACCGCTGGAGCAAAAGGGCGGCGACGATGGTTGGGGAGGACTACGACGTGGTAATAGCCTTCACCGCAAGCTCACAGCTAACGCCCGTGATAGCGGGTCGCATAATAGCACAGAGGCTGCAATGCAAGTTGGCAGTCTACTCCGTCGATGCGATACCTGCACCTGGAGGATGGACAATGCCACGCGAGTACTACGGCAAGCTGCGTGTCGTAGCGCGCAACTTCTGTGCCGCCGACTATGTAGCATCGTCAAATAGGCATATGCTGGAGTTTCAGCTTACTACATTCAAGCACAAGCCCAACCTACAGACTGGTGTGCTGCTCACGCCATCGCCAAACGAGCTATACAACAACCCTATATCCAACGAGACGCTACTACTATACACGGGCACGCTCTATGGGTTGCGCAACCCCGACCACTTTCTAAAGGCCTTCAAACGGCTGCTCAAGGAGCGTCCCGAAGCGCAGTTCCTGCTGGTGGGTAAGATGATGAAGATGAAGCACATAAAGAGCATCCTCACACCCGAAGAGCGCGAGCACATACATCTTGCCGACCATACTAACGACCTAAACCCGCTGTTTAGTCGCGCCAAGGTTTTGGTGGATATAGACGCAGACCGCGAGAAAGACCCATTCCTCTCAAGCAAGATTGTGACATACCTCAAGGTGAACCGTATGATTATCTGCGAGACGGGACACGATACCCCCTCCCGCGAGATGTTTGCAGGCTACAAGACAATCATACAATGCGACCACAACGAGGAGAGCCTCTATCAAGGTATGGTCAAGGCTTTAGCAATGGCAGAGAGCGAGCAGGACTACTCGGAGCGTAAGCCTCTAATTGAGCAGTTCTCGATAGAGCACGTCTGCGACATCTTCCGCAACGACCTGGAGCGTCTATGTAAAGGAGAGTAGCCCGCATAAAGAGAGGTGGTGTCATCCGCGCATTGGACGACACCACAACGTTATACTCTACGCGCCACACGTGGCACCACCACCCCATCATACGGTATAGCTCCAGATGGGTAGCACATCAAACAGGCGCACAGTGCGTCGCCTGCCGCGCTCCTTAATCTTCCAAAGACAAACGCCACATAGCGAGTAGTGGCGGACGGTGATTGTGCGATGTCGTCTATCAACAGCCACTCCACGTTGCTCTAAATACTCCACCATATCGCGGTGCGCCACATACTTCTGGTGCTGCTTGGCTAAAGTCTGGCGCGACTTAACAGTAGACGTTGGGTTCAACACGTAGACATAGTCGAGGTCGGGGACGGTGACCATACGTCCGCTCTCACACAACGCCCGCGTAACAAACATAACATCCTCATACTGAACACCCTCCGCAAAGCGCAAGCCAAGACGCTCCAGCATCTCGCGGCGGTATAGCTTATTCACAGGGTGGAAGTCGGGTGGGCAGTGCATAGTGCGCAACTTATCCTCGGCGCGCTCCACCGTCTGCTCACGCGTGAAGTGTATCACACTGCGCGACGACAGATGCTTCTGCTTGACTATGCCGCATACAGCGATGTCGGCACCATTGCGACACGCGGCATCATACAGTCGTGCAAAGTACTCCTCGGGGATGTAGTCGTCGCTATCAATCATTCCGATATACTCGCCACGCGCAATACTCATAGCGGCATTACGCGCCTTGCCCTGACGACCATTGGCTTGGTGAATGACCCTGATACGGCTGTCGCGCTCCGCCCAGCTATCGAGGATTTCAGGCGACGAGTCGGTAGAGCCATCATCGACGCATATTATCTCTATATCGGCAAGGCTCTGGCGCACAACGCTCTCCAAGCATCGCGCAAGCAGCGGTGCTGTGTTATATACAGGTATTACAACGCTGACTTTAGGGAGAAGTGCCATATACAACAATAATTATATTCACATTTAGAAGGGATAGCCGACACCGAAGTTAAGAGCCATATTATCCCACTTAAAGTCGTGTATCCATCGCTCGCCAACAGGTCGTCCTGGGTTGTGGAGCTGCAAACCGAGGTCGAGACGCAAGATAACAAACTTGATGTCGATACGAATACCTAAACCCGTGTTAAAGCCTAACTGCTTATAGAACGAGTTGAAGTGGAAGACCTCCTCGGGGTTATTATCCTCTGTATCACGCAGATACCACACATTACCCGCGTCGAAGAACAGAGCTCCGTGAAAGACAGAGTATATCGGAAATCTAAACTCAAGGTTTGCCTCAAGGCGCACATCACCCACCTGCGAGGGATACAACGAATCCTCAACCTGTGGCTTGTTACCTGGTCCGAGTGTGCGAGGCACCCAACCACGCATAGAGTTAGCACCACCGCAATAGAACATCCTATCAAAGGGTATTGAACGACCCGCCGAGTTGCCATACGTAACACCCACACCAGCAAAGAGACGACCTGCAAGTGCCATATTGTGACCCAGAGCAATCTTTCTACTCGCGCTGACATCAGCACGCACATACTGCGAGTATCTAACGCCCAAAATCTCGTAATAGTCCTTGCCCGCCGCAGGGTGCGAGAAGAGTCGCTCAAGACCGTGTATCAAATTACCAGCACTCTCGAAATTGGCACGTACAACAGTAGCGTTATTATGGTCGTTATCAAGCTGGTTATTAAACATATACATAAACGACAGACCCGCATTTAGCTGCGACTCAAAGCTGGTACGCAGATACTGGTTGTCGATATCGGCAAGAAACTCCTTATCTACGCTCTTGACATCAATCCAGTTGATATCAATAGGTCGCAATACAAATGATGACGGGTTGCCATACTTCCAGCTATACGCCCATCTCAACGACGACAGGTTACGACGGTAGTAGGGTCTATTCTGGTAGTCAAACGACAACTCAAGGCGTGTACGTGGCTGCGACAGTCGACTATTATACGACGAGCGGAACGGGGCAAGAAATCGCGGAAATGATAGACCCGCCGTTAGACCTATCTCCTGTGCATTACGCTTTGCGGCATCGGGGGCATACATAAACTCGTAACCCATACGCAGCGCGACATCAAAGACCTCTGCACCACGGAAGACATTGTTATTGGTATAACCCAGCGTGGCACTGATACCATAGAAGGTAGATGTTGTGGATGCCTCAAGCTCAACCTTCATACTCTGCTTAAGGGCGGGCGAACAATATATATCGCAGTCGAGGAACCTCTCTTGTGTATTACGCAGCTCCTCTTCATCGCCGTTATCCGCCCCGACAAATGTCACATAGTTGCCTTCGCCCTCAACGCGCGAAAAGGCAATACGCGAATTATTGAAGAAGCCCAACGACATAAGCTCGTTATAGGTGTGCGCAACCTGCTGGGCATTATACAAGTAGTTGGGATAGAGCGATATGATACGTCGCAGAACACCACTACGCAGCTGCGGCGTAGCATCCACATCGCGCATAATGTTGAGTCCGTTGTACGACACGGTGTCTATGACAGCACCCGCCTTAAAGCCCGATGTTGAGCGCAGTGCGGGGTCATACGTAGGGTAAACATTGATATTGCGCAGACGGTAGATGGCGTTGTCCTCATATACAGCCCGCTTGCCCTCGAGGCGCACAACGGTAGGGCGCACCTCCATAACAACACTTGCCCGATTGGCACGACCTATGGTATCTACCTCATAGGAGATGTTGTTTATGGTAAAGTCGAAGTAGCCCCTATCGTTCAACGTCTTGGCTATACGCGCGCGCTCCTCGTTGAGCAGCTGTATGTCGAGGATGTCGCCACTATGTATCACACACGACGTGGTGTCGGCCATAATGGTCGAGTAGAGCGAGGTGTCGAGGATGGCATATCGCAACGTATCAATACGCATCGGCTCGCCCTGCTTTATGGAGTATGTCACATTGGCACGATGGCGGCGCGACGTGTCTATACGGCAGGTAACATCCGACGAGAAGTATCCGCGCTCTTTGAGATAGGTCTCAAGATTTATTATCGAGCGTTCTGTGAGCATACTATCCACCAAGACGGGGGCCTGACCCACCTTACGCTTAAAATTATTCCACCAGTTTGTCTTATTGGGGTTTGCCTTCTGGTAGACCCACACGTAGAAGTCGAAGCCGAGAATACGCTTATTAGGCGACTGGCGCACGTAGATATCGAGGTTATCCCTCTCCTCTGTGATGCGCTCCTCTGTGGCAACGCTCTTATCTGCCTCTATATCCACCCGTGATAGCAGATACTCCCCATCGGGAATCGAGCGTGTGACATTACAGGCTGTGATGCACACCACAACAAGCAACAGCACAACAACCGCCGTTATATCTCTCAATCGCCCGCTCACAATAGTCTACAAATCTGTTACAACACTCTTCACGAAGTTCTGCCACGCAGCCTCCTCCGACGTGCGACGCACTACCTCGTAGCCAAATACGCCCTCTCGCAGCGAGGCTCGCCCCCACCAATCAAACGTGGCATTACCCTCAAGGCGTGTGACGATGCCACTATTGTCTATCGACGTACAACAGTAGACCTTACCACCACGGTTGCACACCTCTACACGACTACCCGCCTCCACCAGACGAAGTAGTGCCGCCGCAGTGCCCGAGGCTGTCATAGCCGTACCACACGACAGCGTTATCCCCGCGCCACGCTCATAGGTAGCTACAAACAAGCTATTATGCGCCCTTCGCTCATATAGCGACACATTCACACCGTGCGGAAAGAGCTCTCGTCCCACGGCACTATCCTTAACCATCGCGCCAAGACGCGACAGCTGCTCCATATCTATATGCTCGACAGCAGCAACAATATGGGGATTACCCAAATTAAGTGCCGTAAACTGCAACCCTGCATCAAGAGCCTCTATCTTGCGACCCACAAACGACTCACCGTCCGCAAAGAAGCTGAAATCAGAGCTCCACGTGCGTATAGGTATATCCACCATAAAGCACTTAACACCCTCGGCGATATCATCCGTAGACTGCACAACGTAGTCGCGTCCACCCGAGCGCAAGATACCCCTGTGCGATATGTAGCCACGCTCAATTGCCAAACGCGCAACACAGCGTATGCCGTTGCCGCACATCTCGGCACGTGTACCGTCGGGGTTGAACATATCCATACCATACACGCCATCCTCGTGGCGCACAACAAGCAATATGCCATCACTGCCGATGCCCCCCTCACGAGCGGATGCCATACGCGCAAAAAGAGCCCAGTCGACGCTCGCTGCACACGCAAGCGCAGTGGTGTCGACCATCACAAAATCGTTACCCGAGCCGTGACACTTTATAATCTCAATACTCTCCATATCAACATATTGCACAAGATTGTCAAATATGACACTCAAAACTCTCTTCGAGATATGTCTATATTCGCTCAAAGTTACAAATAATTTCGGGCTTGACAAAATTATAGCTCCACAAAGCCCACATTTTATGCATAACACTTGCATTTGTCACTAAATTTTTGTAATATTGTAAACAAAATCAAGCGAAGATGGTCGAAAAGTTTATAATGGCAGGCTCAACGCCTATGCACGTGTGCGACACGGAGCGGGGCGACAGGTGTGTGGTACTATTGCACGGTTACCTCGAATCAATGATCGTCTGGGAGGAGTTCGTATATCTACTACGCGACAAGGTGCGTGTGGTGACCCTCGACCTACCTGGTCACGGTATCTCGGTGATAAATGGCGAGATACACACAATGGAGTATCTTGCCGAGTGCGTGGCACTTACGATGGAGGCTCTCGGCATTGAGCGTTACTCGGTAGTGGGTCACTCGATGGGTGGATACGTGGCATTGGCTATGTGCGAGGCATACCCCGAGAGGCTCGACTCGCTGGTACTGCTACACTCCACTACCTCGGCAGACAGCCAAGAGAAGTGTGACCGCCGCCGCCGCGAGATTGAGCTTATAAAGGCTGGTAAGAAGAGTATGATGGCACGCCTTGTGCCCCACGCAGGCTTCGCACCGCAGAATGCCAAGCGTTTAGCAGACCGCATCGAGGATGTCGAGGAGCTGATAATGATTACCGAGGATGAGGGCGTGATGGCGATATTGGCGGGTATGATTGAGCGCAAAGACCGCGACGAGGTGCTACGCAAGACAACTGTGCCCCATATGCTTATATTTGGTCGCTACGACCACTATATACCCAATGACGTCGCCGAGGAGCACGTGCGCAACCACCCCGAGGCACGCATCGTATGGCTTGAGGAGTCGGGACATATGGGTTTCTACGAAGAGCCCGAGAAGTGCGCCGCGGCGATACTTGAGATGGTTGTATAGCGCAAGATATAGCAGCGAACAAAGGTAATGATGCAAAAAGCGGCGTTTTGGTTAACAAAAAAAATACGAGCGAGAGTAACCTCCCACTCGTATTTTTCTTTATAAGCTCTCCTACTACAGTGCCAAGTCTGCCTTCAAGCCGACAACCAAGTCGTCGTAGTCGCGCAAACCTGTACCACCAGGGATAGGATTACCTGTGATGACGTTCTCCTTGAGGTTAACAAGGTCATCGGTCTTCGCCTGAATAGCTGCCTCGTTAAGCACCTTGGTAGTCTCCTGGAACGATGCTGCCGAGATGAAGCTCGATGTCTGCAACGCAGCACGTGTAATACCCTGAAGCACCTGATTAGAGGTAGCGGGAACGATAGGACGAACCTCAACCAATGCCATATCACGACGCTTGAGTGCCGAGTTCTCATCACGCAGCTTACGCAACGAGATAATCTGACCTGGCTGAACATTCTGTGAGTCGCCAGCAGCTGTAACAACAACCTTGTCGTACAACTCGTCGTTGACATCCATAAACTCCCACTTATCGACAACCTGATCCTCGAAGAAGCGTGTATCACCTGGATCGTCGATCTGTACCTTCGACATCATCTGGCGCACGATAACCTCAAAGTGCTTGTCGTTGATCTTCACACCCTGCATACGGTATACCTCCTGTACCTCGTTCACGATGTACTCCTGAACCTTGGTAGGACCGAGGATACGCAAGATGTCGCTCGGGGTAATAGCACCATCCGACAGTGCCATACCTGCACGCACATAGTCGTTCTCCTGAACGATAATCTGGCGTGACAGAGGCACGAGATAACGCTTAACGTCGCCATCCTTCGATGTGATGACAATCTCGCGGTTACCACGCTTAATCTTACCGAATGATACCTCACCGTCGATCTCCGATACGATAGCGGGGTTAGACGGGTTACGAGCCTCGAACAACTCGGTTACTCGAGGCAAACCACCAGTGATATCACCACCAGTCTTACCTACGGCACGAGGAATCTTGATAAGAATATCGCCAGCGTGAATCTTGCCGTTGTTCTTAACCATAATATGTGCCGTAACGGGCAAGTTGTATGCCTTGATCTCGTCACCGTCCTTGTTAACGATCTTGATGACGGGGTTCTTTGTCTTATCCTTCGACTCGATAACAACACGCTCCGAAAGACCTGTCTGCTCGTCACGCTCCTCACGGTAGGTAACACCCTCGATGATGCTCTCGTAGACAACCTTACCCTCGCTCTCGGCGATGATAACAGCATTGTACGGATCCCACTCGCAGATCATATCGCCCTTCTTAACATCGGCACCATCCTTCATAAAGAGGGTTGCACCATAGGGCAATGCGTGTGTATAGAGTGTAATATCGGTCTTGGGATCAACGATACGGAACTCCGACTGACGCGACATAACAATATCGATAGCCTCACCCGCAGAGTTCTTACCCTTGATTGTGCGCAAATCATCAATCTCGAGACGACCATCATACTTCGAAACGACATTTGTCTCAACAGTAGAGCCACCCGCAACACCACCGACGTGGAATGTACGAAGTGTAAGCTGCGTACCAGGCTCACCGATAGACTGTGCCGCGATGACACCTACAACCTCACCCTTCTGTACCATACGGGCTGTTGCGAGGTTGCGACCATAACACTTGGCGCAGACACCGCGACGTGCCTCACAAGTAAGTACCGAGCGAATCTCAACAGACTCCAGCGGTGACTTCTCGATAGCCTCGGCAATATCCTCGGTAATCTCCTCGCCTGCCTTACACATAACCTCGCCTGTAAGCGGATGGATAACGTCGTTGAGAGCCGTACGACCAAGAATACGGTCATACATAGTCTGCACAACATCGTCGTTACGCTTAATTGCCGTAGCGGTAAGACCACGCAACGTGCCACAATCCTCCTCGTTGATGATAACATCCTGTGCCACATCCACAAGACGACGTGTAAGGTAACCCGCATCCGCAGTCTTCAACGCGGTATCCGCCAAACCCTTACGAGCACCGTGGGTAGAGATAAAGTACTCCAACACCGACAGACCCTCCTTGAAGTTTGACAAAATAGGGTTCTCGATAACCTGCTGACCACCCTCAACACCCGACTTCTGGGGCTTCGCCATAAGACCACGCATACCCGAGAGCTGACGAATCTGCTCCTTCGAGCCTCGCGCACCAGAGTCAAGCATCATATAAACGGGGTTGAAGCCGTCCTGATCGCTCTTAAGGGTGGTAATAACCTGGTTAGTGAGCTTGTTATTGATGTTTGTCCAAATGTCGACAATCTGGTTATAACGCTCGTTATTGGTGATAAGACCCATATTATAGTCGCCAATAACAGCATCAGCAGCTGCATAACCCTCGTCAATGAGCTTCTGCTTATTCTCGGGGATGACAACAGCGTCGAGGTTAAATGACAGACCACCCTGGAATGCCATACGATAACCCATATTCTTAATATCGTCAAGGAACTTGGCTACCTTATCAGCACCCGCCTTCTTCATCACAACAGCGATGATATCACGCAATGAACGCTTGGTAAGTACCTCGTTGATATAGCCTACCTCGGCGGGAACATACTGGTTGAAGAGGATACGACCAATAGTGGTCTCCTTCAACACGTATACCTCGTTACCCTGCTCGTCGAGGTCGCGTACAACGCACTTAACAACGGCGTGCAACTCGGCACGCTTCTCGTTGTAGGCGATGATAGCCTCCTCGGGGCCATAGAACACAAGACCTGTACCCTTAACACCAGGACGTGGCTTGGTGATATAGTAAAGACCAAGTACCATATCCTGCGAAGGCACGGTGATAGGCGCACCATTAGCGGGGTTGAGGACGTTGTGCGAACCCAACATAAGCAGCTGTGCCTCCAAGATTGCGGCATTGCCAAGGGGCAAGTGTACCGCCATCTGGTCACCGTCAAAGTCGGCGTTAAACGCAGTACAAGAGAGCGGGTGAAGCTGCATTGCCTTACCCTCGATAAGCTTGGGCTGGAATGCCTGAATACCCAGACGGTGAAGGGTCGGAGCACGGTTCATCAACACGGGGTGACCCTTTATGACATTCTCAAGAATACCCCAAATAACGGGATCCTTTCTATCAATAATCTTCTTTGCAGACTTAACAGTCTTAACGATACCACGCTCGATGAGCTTACGGATAACAAACGGCTTGTACAACTCTGCCGCCATATCCTTCGGAATACCCATCTCGTGCATCTTAAGCTCGGGGCCTACGACGATAACTGAACGTGCAGAGTAGTCAACACGCTTACCGAGCAAGTTCTGACGGAAACGTCCCTGCTTACCCTTGAGCGAGTCAGACAACGACTTAAGAGGACGGTTAGACTCGTTCTTAACGGCATTGCTCTTACGCGAGTTATCGAACAGCGAGTCAACAGCCTCCTGCAACATACGCTTCTCGTTACGCAAGATAACCTCGGGAGCCTTAATCTCAATAAGTCGCTTAAGACGGTTGTTACGAATGATAACTCGGCGATACAAATCGTTGAGATCCGACGTAGCAAAACGACCACCATCCAGCGGCACCAAAGGACGCAACTCGGGTGGAATGACAGGGATGTCGGTAAGCACCATCCACTCGGGACGGTTCTTGCCGTTAGAGGCGCGGAAGGACTCGATGACGTTCAAGCACTTCAAAGCCTCTGTCTTACGCTGCTGCGAGGTCTCCTTTGATGCACGGTCACGCAATGCGTAAGACATACTGTCGAGGTCAACCTGCTTGAGCAGTGTGAGGATAGCCTCACCACCCATCTCGGCTACAAACTTGTCGGGATCGTCGTTACTCAACGCCTGATTACCCTTCGGAAGAGCTGCTACGATATCGAGATACTCCTTCTCCGACAAGGTCTGAAGACGCTCTACGCCCTGCTCCTTTGCAGCACCAGCGTTGATGACAACATAACGCTCGTAGTAGATGATAGCCTCCAGCTTCTTTGAGGGAATACCAAGCAGATAACCAATCTTTGAGGGCAGAGAACGGAAGTACCAGATGTGAACAACGGGAACAACCAATGAGATATGTCCCATACGCTCACGACGCACCTTCTTCTCGGTAACCTCAACACCGCATCGGTCGCAGACAATACCCTTGTAGCGGATACGCTTATACTTACCGCAGTGGCACTCGTAATCCTTTACAGGACCGAAGATACGCTCACAGAACAAGCCATCACGCTCGGGCTTATAGGTGCGGTAGTTGATGGTTTCGGGTTTAAGCACCTCGCCGCTCGACTGGGCGCGAATCTCCTCGGGAGAGGCAAGACCAATCGAAATACGGCTATAGCTGCTCATCTTATTATTATCTCTGTTAAATGACATAGTGTCTCAATTTTTTAATCCGCATTAATACCTGCTACTACTCGAGCTTAACCGAAAGTGCCAAACCGCGCAACTCGTGCATAAGCACATTCATTGCCTCGGGAACACCCGGACGTGGCAGGTTATCACCCTTAACGATAGCCTCGTAAGCCTTGGCACGTCCTACGACATCATCCGACTTGATGGTGAGGATCTCCTGAAGGATGTTGGCAGCACCGAAGCCCTCCAACGCCCATACCTCCATCTCACCGAAACGCTGTCCACCAAACTGCGCCTTACCGCCCAACGGCTGCTGGGTAATAAGTGAGTAAGGGCCGATAGAACGCGCGTGCATCTTATCGTCGATCATATGACCGAGCTTGAGCATATAGATAACACCAACGGTTGCGGGCTGGTCGAAACGCTCACCTGTGCCACCATCGTAGAGGTAGGTTCTACCACTGCGAGGAACACCTGCCTTGGCTGTATACTCGTTGATCTGCTCCAACGAAGCACCATCGAAGATAGGCGTTGCGAACTTCAAACCAAGCTCCTTACCTGCCCAACCGAGAACGGTCTCATAGATCTGACCAAGGTTCATTCGCGAAGGCACACCAAGCGGGTTAAGACAGATATCTACGATAGTACCATCCTCCAAGAAGGGCATATCCTCGTCACGAACAACCTTCGCTACGATACCCTTGTTACCGTGACGACCCGCCATCTTATCACCGACCTTCAGCTTACGACGCTTTGCGATGTAAACCTTTGCCATCTGGATAACACCCGATGTAGGTATCTCGTCACCGTTTGTGAGGTTGTACTTCTCGCGGTTTACTGCCGCAGCAACCTTCTTACACTCTATAATATAATTATTAATAGTAAGGCTGATCAATGCGTCGTCGTGCTCATCACCTGTCCAGCGTGTCTGACCAAGGTTCATATAACCATTGGCAACACCCGTCTTGCTGTCGTGGCTGGTAGAGGCAATAGACTCCAACATACTGACACTAAAGCTCTCACCTGGAGCAAACAGCTCTACGTTGTAGTAGTCGTAGACACCTACTGTGGTCTTACCCTCAAGCAGACGCCACAACTTCTCTATCAACGTCTTTGTGAGGTTGTTGATCTTTGATGCATACTCCTGGTCAAGCTGCTCCATCTGTGCCTTCTCGGCATTGCGGTTACGCTTGCCCTCCTTCTGTGAGTGGCTATAGAGCTTGGTGTCGATAACAACACCGTGCAATGAGGGCTGCGCCTTGAGTGATGCATCCTTAACATCGCCTGCCTTATCGCCAAAGATAGCACGCAACAACTTCTCCTCGGGTGAAGGATCGCTCTCTCCCTTCGGAGTAATCTTACCGATAAGAATATCACCTGGAGTAACCTTGGCACCGATGCGTATGATACCATTTGCATCGAGATCCTTGGTTGCCTCCTCCGACACGTTAGGAATATCCGAGGTAAGCTCCTCGACACCACGCTTGGTGTCACGCACCTCCATAATATACTCATCTACGTGTACCGAAGTGAAGATATCCTCACGCTGGATACGCTCCGAGATAACGATAGCATCCTCGAAGTTGTAACCCTTCCAGGGCATAAACGCCACCTTGAGGTTACGACCCAATGCCAACTCGCCCTTCTCGGTTGAGTAACCCTCGGTAAGTATCTGACCACGTGTAACCTTCTCGCCTGTAAGGACGGTAGGCTTCAACGTAACTGTGGTATTCTGGTTTGTACGACGGTAGCGAGGCAACTCATATACTGTAACCTCGGGAGCAAACGATGAAATCTGCTGATCCTCCGTACGCTCGTAACGCACCTCGATACGTGTTGCATCAGCGAATACTACCTCACCATCACCCTCGGCAACAATCTGGATACGGCTGTCAACAATCATATCTTTCTCGATGCCTGTACCAACGATAGGAGCCTCACAAGTAATCAAGGGCACTGCCTGACGCATCATGTTAGATCCCATCAACGCACGGTTAGCATCGTCGTGCTCGAGGAACGGAATAAGGCTCGCTGCGATAGATGCAACCTGGTTGGGTGCTACATCCACAAGGTTAACCTCGGTGTCGTGAACAACAGGGAAGTCGGCACCAAGACGAGCCTTAATACGCTCTCTGTTGATAAAGTGACCATCGTCGTCAAGCTGCTCGTTTGACTGGGCTACGATCTGTCCCTCCTCCTCCTCGGCAGAGTAGTAACGGATATTATCGTTATTGAGGTCGACAACACCATCGTTTACAGAACGATACGGAGTCTCGATAAAGCCCATATCCGAAATCTTGGCATATACGCACAACGACGAAATAAGACCGATGTTCGGACCCTCGGGCGACTCAATAGGACAGAGACGACCATAGTGTGTATAGTGAACGTCTCGCACCTCGAAGCCTGCGCGGTCACGCGAAAGACCACCAGGGCCCAACGCCGAAAGACGTCGCTTATGCGTAATCTCGGCAAGCGGGTTGATCTGATCCATAAACTGCGACAGCTGGCTCGTACCGAAGAACGAGTTTACAACGCTTGCTAAAGTCTTGGCATTGATCAAATCCTCGGGTGTAAAGACCTCATTATCGCGTACATTCATACGCTCGCGGATAGTACGTGCGATACGCACCAAACCAACAGAGAACTGGTTTGCGAGCTGCTCGCCAACAGTACGTACACGACGATTTGACAAGTGGTCGATATCGTCGACATCCGCCTTTGAGTTAATAAGCTGGATGAGGTACTTGATGATCTCGATGATATCCTCACGTGTGAGCGTGCGGATAGCGGGATCTATCGACAAATCCAACTTCTTGTTGATACGGAAACGACCCACATCACCCAAGTCGTAACGCTTATCCGAGAAGAACAACTTCTCAATAACGTCACGGGCAGTAGCCTCATCAGGTGGCTCCGAAGCGCGCAGCTGCCTATAGATGTAGACAACGGCCTCCTTCTCGGAGTTACACGGGTCTTTATGAAGTGTGTTATAGATAATCGAGAAATCGATACCAGAGGGGTTATCGTTATGCAAAAGGATGGTCTTTGCGCCAGACTCGATAATCTGGTCGATATGCTCCTCCTGCAACTCAACCTCACGGTCAACGATAACTTGGTGACGATCGATAGAGACAACCTCACCAGTATCCTCGTCGACAAAGTCCTCTACCCAAGTCGACAATACACGTGCCGCAAGCTTGCGACCAATATTTTTCTTAAGATTTGCCTTGGTAACCTTTACCTCGTCTGCGAGGTCGAAGATCTCAAGAATCTGCTGGTCGGTCTCATAACCGATAGCGCGCAAAAGTGTGGTTACAGGCAACTTCTTCTTACGGTCGATGTAGGCATACATCACATTGTTGATGTCGGTAGCAAACTCAATCCACGAACCCTTGAAGGGGATGATACGTGCAGAGTAGAGCTTTGTACCATTTGTGTGCATACTCTGACCGAAGAATACACCTGGAGAACGGTGAAGCTGTGAAACTACAACACGCTCGGCACCATTGAAGATGAAGGTACCGCGCTCGGTCATATAGGGAATAAGACCGAAGTAGACATCCTGAACAACCTCATCAAAGTCCTCGTGCTCGGTGTCGGTGCAGTATAGCTTAAGTTTAGCCTTAAGGGGTACACTATACGTCAAACCACGCTCCAAACACTCCTCAATAGTGTAACGGGGCTGGTCGATATAGTAGTCTATAAACTCCAGAACGAAGTTATTTCTTGTATCTGTAATCGGGAAATTCTCGTTGAACACCTTGTACAGACCCTCGTTTTTACGATTCTCTGCAGCAGTGTCAAGCTGGAAGAAATCTCGGAATGACTTAAGCTGAATCTCCAACAAATCAGGATAGGGAACCCTGTTCTTGATTGTAGAGAAGCTTATTCTTTGTTGTTGTGTTGTGGACATATAATCCAAAAGGTTTTAGTTGAAGCAAAAAATTCATAAGACCTACAAGGTCGGCAACAGCTCCGACCACCCCACCGTACGGATTCTGATTTCTCAGCTGTCGAAATCCTAACCCCGACAATAGCCCTATATGGCACAACCACCATACCAGCAACTCATCGAAGGTCACAGCGAGGGTATAAGCCTCAAAAAATGGGGAGTTGTTTATCCCGCTAATGCCCTCAATGTCACATACGTACACTTTGAGAGCATCTAAATTTCTAACACTCGGGCACAGCTCAACTACGCACTCCCAAGTATTAGACCACAAAAGGCATAGAGCTTACCATAGCGTAAGCTCTACACCTTATAGGTTGTAGTAGACTTGAGTAAGTCCTGTCGGATTACTTAAGCTCAACCTCTGCACCAGCCTCCTCAAGGCTACCCTTGATAGACTCAGCCTCCTCCTTAGAGATACCCTCCTTGATGGCCTTGGGTGCACCGTCAACCAATGCCTTTGCATCGCCCAAAGACAAACCAGCAACCTCCTTAACAACCTTGATTACCTGGAGCTTTGCCTGACCAGCGCTCTTCAAGATTACATCGAAGGTAGACTTCTCAGCAGCAGCAGCCTCACCAGCGCCAGCTGCGGGAGCTGCAACTGCAACAGCTGCAGCAGCAGGCTCAATACCATACTCCTCCTTGAGGATTGTAGCCAATTCGTTTACTTCCTTAACAGTCAAGTTAACCAACTCTTCTGCCAATACCTTTACATCTGCCATAGTTGTGTAATTTTATTAAATTTTTTTGTTTTGTTTCGTTTGATTAGTTATTTCTCTCCTCGAGAGTCTTTACGAGACCCGCGATCTTCTGACCTGCATTTGACTGCAGAGCAGAAATGACATTCTTAGCAGGCGACTGCAAGAGCATAACGATATCGCCAATAAGCTCCTCGCGGCTCTTGATATTGCAAAGAGTGTCAAGCTGATTGTCACCAACATAGAGGCAACCCTCAACGTAAGCGGCCTTCAACACAGGCTTATCGCACTTCTTGCGGAACTCCTTGATAAGCTGTGCAGGTGCCTTACCTACCTCGGTGAACATGATTGAAGTAGAGCCCTTCAATACAGCTACCAAATCCTCATCGGCCTTATCTACATTCTCCAAAGCCTTGTTAAGCAAGGTGTTCTTAACAACAACAAGCTTAATCTTCTTCTCGAAGCACTGGCGACGCAATGCTGCAGTCTGCTCAGCGTTCAAAGCCTCGATGTCGGCCAAATAGAAGTGAGGGTAGGCGTTAAGCTGCTCGGTAAGACCGTTGATTACGGCCAACTTTTCTTGCTTTGTCATAATTTTCTATCCTCCTTCAATTATTTGGTTTCTACTGATTTAGGATCAACCTCAACACCAGGGCTCATTGTTGTAGAGAGGAAAATGCTCTTTACGTATGTACCCTTTGCTGCCGACGGCTTGAGCTTGATGATTGTGCTCATAACCTCCTTGGCATTGTCTACAATCTGCTCGGGGGTAAATGATACCTTACCGATAGAGGTGTGGATAATACCATACTTGTCGACCTTGAAGTCAATCTTACCTGCCTTAACCTCCTGAACAGCCTTCGCTACATCCATAGTAACGGTACCTGTCTTGGGGTTAGGCATCAAGCCACGAGGACCCAAAATACGACCCAGAGCACCTACCTTACCCATTACGTTGGGTGTGGTGATGATAACGTCAACATCGGTCCAACCGCCCTTGATCTTCTCTACATACTCGTCAAGACCTACATAATCAGCGCCAGCTGCAGTTGCCTCTGCCTCCTTCTCGGGAGTACAAAGAACCAACACACGTACTGTCTTACCAGTACCGTGAGGAAGTGTCACAACGCCACGAACCATCTGATTTGCCTTACGAGGATCTACGCCCAAACGCACGTCGATATCAACCGAAGCATCAAATTTCGTAAAGGTAATTTCCTTTAGAAGAGCGGCAGCCTCAGAAAGCTTGTACGCCTTGTCCTCGACCTTTGCGTATGCAATCTTTTGATTTTTTGTCAACTTACTCATTCTTGTAATTTTCGTTACATGTTAGGAAATTCACCAACTACGTTGATACCCATACTGCGAGCAGTACCAGCGACCATACGCATAGCAGCCTCAACAGTGAAGCAGTTCATATCGGGCATCTTGCCCTCAGCGATCTCCTTAACCTGGTCCCATGTTACCTGACCAACCTTCTGACGGTTAGGCTGTGCTGAACCAGTCTGGATCTTGGCTGCTTCCTTGAGCTGAATGGCTACCGGTGGCTGTTTAACTACGAAGTCAAACGACTTATCGGTGTAAACGGTGATGATTACCGGAAGAACCTTACCTGCCTTGTCCTGTGTGCGAGCATTGAACTGCTTACAGAAGTCCATAATGTTCACACCCTTTGAACCCAATGCGGGACCTACTGGAGGTGAAGGATTGGCAGCACCACCTTTGATCTGCAATTTAATAAATGCAGCAACCTCTTTTGCCATAATTTTCCTTGGTTAATTATTCTTTTTCTACTTGTGTAAAGCTCAACTCCATAGGAGTCTTGCGTCCAAAAATCTTCACACTCACGACGAGCTTGCGGTGTTCATTGTCGACACTCTCAATGGTACCTTGGAAGCTTGAGAATGGTCCGTCTGTAACCTTGACGGCCTCGCCGACGATATATGATACCTCGTTCTCCTCGTCCGCCTGACTCAACTCATCGACACGACCGAGAATACGACTCACCTCCTGTGGACGTAGAGGAGTCGGATTCATCTTACGGCTGTCCTCCTTGGTGTCACCAAGAAAGCCGAGTACATTTGGTATGTTGCGAATGATAATTGGTATCTGACCAACGAAGGCAGCCTCAATCAGGACATAGCCTGGATATGAGACCTTCTCCTTGGATACTTTCTTTCCGTTGCGAATTGTATAGACCTTTTCAGTCGGAATAAGTACTTGTGATATATAGTCCTCAAGGTGGCTATGACGAACCTCGGCCTCGATATACTCCTTGACCTTCTTCTCCTTGCCACCAATAGCACGAACTACATACCACTGCTTAGTAATCTCTCCCATCGCTAGCCGCTATTATCCCAACAAATGGTAAATACCGTTCATGATACTCTCGAAGGTAATATCCATTACCAATACAATCAGAGCAAAGATAACAGAGGCAACCATAACGACCTTTGTAGAGCCAGCAAGCTGCTGGAACGAAGGCCACGTCACCTTGTTAACCAACTCGTTGTATGAATCCTTAAAGTACTTAAACATAACTTCTAAATTTCTAAATTAGCAGGAGCAGAGAGATTCGAACTCCCATCAACGGTTTTGGAGACCGCTATTCTACCCTTGAACTATGCTCCTAAATGAGAGGCAGGCATCACCTGCCTCTCTGATATAATCGGGTTAATTGATTACTCAAGAACCTTCAATACCTGACCTGCACCTACTGTACGACCACCCTCACGGATTGCGAAACGAAGACCCTCGTTCAAAGCAACAGGATAGATCAAAGTTACAGTGATAGTAACGTGGTCACCAGGCATAACCATATCTACGCCCTCGGGAAGTGATACCTCACCGGTAACGTCCATAGTACGGAGAT
>JAFXHE010000015.1 GCA_017536555.1 Alistipes sp. | reverse complement strand
CTTTTTTCATTCCTACAACCTCTTTTCCAAATTATTTTTCACAAAACCAAACATTTATTATGGGCTCACAACATTTAGACAGGGAGATTTCTCTAAAAAGTTGCATAATTACGCGTTTTTGCTTAATTTTGTAAATGTATCAAGAGAGGTGTATGTTCAGCTTGGCGTAAGGCTCGGAAAGAGATAGGCTAACACGCAATCGCGGCACAATAGCCCGCTACATAGCTGATAATATATGATTAAGCCCCGCTGCAAATAGCAATGGGGCTTATACGTTTTGTCGGTCACACGACCTTGTGTAGTATGTTATCGCACAAGGACAACATACTCGCCACCCGAGAGCGACACCTTATATGTTGAGCCGAGGGTCACACTCTTGCCCGTCATAAGGTTTGTCCACGTGCCACTGACAGGCACATCGATAATATCAAATGACACATGGCTATTACCGAAGTTGCAGACAACGATAACACTGCCATCGCCAGTGTGGTAGACGATATGTTTACCGCCGAAGTCGTCATTATCAACTTCACACGTATATGAGACACCATCGTGGCTATACATCTTCTCGTGCGACGTACGCCAAGAGATAGCCTTCGACACAGCATCGTAGAGCGCGCGACGGTTGAGGTCATCATAGTAGTCCCACTTCACGGGCTTCTTGCCGACACGTCCATTATACTCAATAGAGTAGTCGTAGCCGAGCTCACCAAACTGCCACATCATCTTGGGATAGGGAGCAAGGAAGTGCAAGCAGTAGGCACCCTGCAGGCGGCTTGAGAGGCTCGCCCAATCGTTCTTCACCCAGTCCTGACCGTAGGTCACCGCCTTATATGCAACGCGCTCCTCGTCGTGGCTCTCGATGTAGCTCACTCTACCCCACGCAATATCGCCCGCAAAGTTACTATCGGTATTGTAGCCCATAACGCTCTGGTAGAAGGGGTTACACTGGTTATTCCACAAGAGGATGTCTTTGTAGTTTGCAAGCTCATTCTCCTCGCTCCACTCGGTGAAGTGCTCAAGGATGATATAGGCATCGTCCGACACCGAGCGGATAGCATCGGCATACTCCTTGATGATGGCGATACGCGATGCGTCATAGTTGCTGCACGAGCCCTCATCGGACTGCTTCTGCGTAAGACCCTTGGCGAGGTCGAAGCGGTAGCCGTCGATATTATACTCCTCGAGCCAATACTTAAGCATACGCTTAAAGTAGGTGCGTGTCTCCGAATACTCGTGGTTAAAGTCGTGGTAGACGCTAAATGGATGGGGCGCATAGACATTGAAGAAGGGGTTGGCAGATGTTGTGCAGTTGTTATAGCCATCCCACCACATCTTGGCATAGGGGAACTGTCCCGTAGCGTGGTTTATCACAACATCCAAGATAACGGCAATGCCGCGCTTATGGCACTCGTCGATAAAGCGTTGGTAGTCCTCCTTTGTGCCGTATGCCTTGTCGGGAGCGAAGTAGAAGCAGGGGTTATAGCCCCACGAGTCGTTACCGTCGAACTCCTGAATAGGCATAAGCTCGATGGCGTTGACACCCAGCTTATCGAGGTAGTCGAGCTTCTCGATAGCAGCCTTCACAGAGCCTGCGGTGGTGAAGTCGCGGAGGTGCATCTCGTAGATAGCCAGTGAGTTCTTCGCAGGGCGGTCAAAGTTTGTGACGCTCCACGGATACTGCTCTGGCATAAGCTCAAAGACAGAGACAATCTCGCTCGCCTTTGAGGGATAGCTCTTGAGGTTGGGATATACCGACGAGCTTATATACTTATCGTTCCACGGGTCGAGCACCTTCTCGGAATATGGGTCGCCAATACGTATCGAGCCGTCAACAAGATACTGATAGCCATACTCCACACCTACCTGCAAATTTTCAACACTCTTCCAGAAGTAGTTGCCGTCCTTATTCATAAGCGACTCGCTTGTCGTAGAGTAGTTGTTGAAGTCGCCGAGCAGATGAACACTACTCTTACCAGGGGCATAGAGCACAAAGGTTGCCGAATTGCCACGCACCGTGACACCGTGTGTTGCTCCCAACGGACGGCGCGTAAGCTCATTCTCGACATATACAAGGATGTCGTTGCCCTTATCTTTAAGCTCTGTTTTGCCATCAGCCGAGCGGAATACAAAGGCGAGTGACTCGATATTCTCGCTCTCGGGCACACCATAGAAGGCACGTGGTCCACCCTTGATTGTTAGCTGCCAGCGGTTTGTGCCAACCTTGGTGAGCTTGCACGCCTCGGTGTTGACACCCCAATCAGCCTTGGTATACTTCCAGTCACTTGTCGAAGTACTCTTGTTGGTGAGTACGCCTGTGTGGGCGTAGATAGGGCCAGCAAAGCCATCCATAGATGTCGACGTAGTATTCAGCGTAACCACAATGTCGCGCGTCGAGTTCTCCGAGAACTCTCGCGGCGAGGTAGATATAAGCTGCATCATCTCCTCCTCACGGTTGAGCACGCCCACAAAGATATCATTGCCGTTGTCCTTAAGCTGCTTGCTGCCGTCTGCGGAGCGGAAGACGAAGGCGACAAGATTTATATCATCGCTGGCGTCGGCACCATAGAAATTACGCACACCACCCTTGATAGTGAACTGCCAGATGTTGTTACCGCGATTTACGAGTTTGCACGCCTCGATATTCTCGCTCCAGCCCGCCTTTACATACTTCCAATCGCCCGATGAAGTGCTGTTGTCAGTGATAACTCCCGTGTGGGCATACATATCGCCCGTAAAGCCAGCCATAGTCGTACCGTTGGCATTTACCAACACCACGATATCATCGGTCATATCGTCATATATAGTCTCTGGGTAGGTCGTAATAAGCGGCATCGACTCGATGTCGAGACCCTCAATAAGCGTGTCGACGACCTTCATCGGCTGTATATGGTTGCGCGCGATAGTGACACTTTTTGATGTCGACTTTGTTATTGTCGTCTCGTTTTCAAATGTCACCTCCACGGTTATACCCTTGCTAAATGTCTGTGGTGCAACGACAAAATAGAACTCTGCTGTCTCGGCGGGCTTGAGCAATACACCCTCCTTGCCACAATCTATGGTGAGCTGCTTCGCACCATCTGCGGCAAGTTGCAGGTCGAGTGTCGTGTAGTCGAGCAGAGCATCGCCCGCCAACACCTCGCCATTGTTACCACGTAGCGTCACACGGCTTACACGCTCCGCGCCGTAGAGCTGCAAACGCAGCCATCCACACACATTGCTAAAGAAGAAGTTATCGCTATTACCGCTATATACGAGGATGTTCTCGCCCAAGCCGTACGATCCCTCGTGGTAGTGCTGTTCGGCAGGAATTGCGACCTCTACACTGTGCGCCGAGGTGTTAAGCTCATACTCTGCCGAGTAGGGATATATTGCCACTATGCCATCCATAGCACTTCCCGCCTCCGCCATATCGCGCACAAGAACACCACTACGCTCACCTGTTTCGCCAGCGTACAAGAAGCGGTTGTTGGCATCGCTGTTGTAGAATACCGATACCTCATCACCCTTTGTCCACACCGTCTGTAGCGCATCGTTAAGCTCCACGCGCGTATCATCGCCATCGAGTGAAGCCACCACACGCTCGGGTATACCATTCTGGCAGGTTACCCCGCGTTGCTCCTCGAGCTCGGCATTTGTACAACCAATAAGCAGCGTGCACACCACTGCATAAAGATAAAACCTCTTCATATCCTCTTTCTCTTTTCGTTTATTTTCTGCTTGTCACGATTTTACGCATAAGAGATTTAGCACCGCGAGCCACATATCACGCGCCGCACGCCTATGCCAAGAGCGCAAAAATCGCTCAAAGGTATAAAATATTTTGCCGTAAGGCAATAGACAAATTGCCATATATCCGTTTTACGTTGCTGGATGGTAATTTTACTACGACGAATGGCAATAGTAAGCTATAAAAGGGCTATCCAATAGCGCGAAATAACTGCTCTGTGGGCTTGCACACAATGCCACACACCACTATACCACGATGGCTACGCAGTAGACTGCGCTTGCAACAAAAAAAACGGACAACCGGAGTTGTCCGTTAAGGTAGGAGATTGCATCGAAATCTCTAACCCATTCCTGAAAGACCTTGAAGTCGTTATTCTCTTTGTTGAGTGGATTGGAAATCCCCTCCCTTTGACAAAGGGAGGGGACATAGGGGAGGGAATGTAAAAATGATTGAGGACTCGAACAGCGAAGCTGTAGAGCCGATACCTAATAAAAAAAGCGCAGACTGAAGGTCGAGCAATAAATCACTATCT
>JAFXHE010000014.1 GCA_017536555.1 Alistipes sp. | reverse complement strand
GCGACTCGCCGCGGTGGTGGAACTCCGACTCTGTCTTGTGCTCCAAGATGTAGTAGCGACGACCTGAAGCATTGAAAATAGCACCCATACCAGCACCTACTGAGCCAGCGATGGTTCTTTTGTAGTTGTTCTCCATAGTGTAACTTGTTTAGTTAGTCAATTAATTATATATGTGTCTATCTCTATATATAAATCTTATATTGTCGGCTTATATTGTCGGCGCGTCACAGTTGGCTATGCCTCATATTTTATCTTTATCTCGCCAGCCGAGATTATATCGCCATTGTTGAGCACCATACCGTTTTGTGATACCTCCGAGGAGTTTACATACGTACCATTTGATGATGTCAGCCACATCTTATCCTCCATCGACCACTGACCATCGCGTATTATCCATCTGTCGTTGTGACACTCCAACGTGAAGTGGCGACGTGAGGTATATGCCGTAGAGTACTCCTTGAGCTGTATGGTGTTGCTTGGGTCACGACCCACCGTTATCATCTTGCGATTTGTCTGCGTTGTTATGAGCTTGAGGTCGTAGACCTTGCCATACTCCTCACCCTGCATAATGCGTAGCTTGCTTCCGCTGCTTACGGCAGGCGTATGCGCTGTGACAACACTCTGTGGACGTGCTGGCTGATATCCCCCCGTGCCTTCGCTGTTGGGTATTAGCTTAAGCACCTGATCGACGCTCTGTAGACGCTGCTTATAGTCGGGCTTGAGACATCCATCTATCATCGGCTCCCACAATCTGCCATTTGCGGCATTGTAGAGCGTCATCCTATCCCAATCGCCCGCCTTGCCACGTCGCTGATATAACACAAGGTCGTTCTGATCCTCTAACTTGCCAAAGGGGAGACTTCCTGTGATAAGCTGGTACATAAGCACGCCAAACGAGAATATGTCGGTTGTGGGCAGTACGGTGGTGTTGCCGCGTGCGCGGTTAACCTGCTCGGGAGGCATATAGGCATACGTGCCAAAGATTTGATAGGGCTTACCGAAGATATTGCGCTCGGTCATACGCTTATTGCGGTCACCACTAATGCCGAAGTCGGTGAGCACGGCTACGCCATTGCTCTTCAGGAGCACATTCTCGGGCTTAAGGTCGCGGTGAACCTTGCCGTTCTTGTGCAGATCCCACAAGCCGAAGAGTATATGCTGTGCATAGGTGGTAAGTGACGATAGCGGACTGCCAATCTTGCCGCTTAAGTCGCCGCCGCTGCAAAACTCCATAACGATATAGGGGTTGCCATTGAGGTAGCCCGAGTCGGCAGAGTGTACAAGATGCTCGCTGGGGATACATCCCGTCTTGAACTCCATCTCGAAGCGATCCACAAGCGGCTGACGTATATCCGACGGCACATCCCATAGGCGAAGGAGCTTAAGTGCCCACACCTGACCACTTATGTCAGCAACTTTATACACGCAGCCAAACGAGCCCTCGCCGAGGAGCTTGTCTATGCGATACTTGCCATTTATCATATCACCTGCTTTGCAGTCGACACGATTGACGATAAGGTCTTTAGATGTATAAATTGTTCCCATAAGTGCAGTGTTCACCCAATTGGTTTAATCTCAAGTATGCAAAAAAGTGCTGCAACAGCGGGTGTTGGCAGCATAATGTGGTTTTTTTATAACAGTATATATAACTCTTAACTATATGGGAGTTCTCCCATAAACGACCTATTATTAATGCAAATGTAGTAAACAATATCCAAAAATGCAACTTTTGGAGTATTAATCTTTCTACAGCTATTAATTACCAGCCGTTTTTTCGCTGTTGCACTCTTTGCAAATTGAACTATCTCCAATATCTTGAACTCGCTGTAGTGCCCAGGCTGCCTGCAAAATTTTATTTTTGAGTAGCTGCGGGTAGTTGGGATTATCGCTAAAGAATTGCTCTACGCAGGCGTTGGCCTCGCTGCTGCGGTGTCCACCGAGTAGTGCGCCTACCCAGTTGCGCGGGAAGAAGATGTCGCCTGTGCGCTGTATCTCTGTGAGGATGTCGAGGGCGGGGCGTATATACTTCACGGCCTCATCGCTGCGCAAGGGGTGGTTGAGATAACCCAATGCCGAGGCTGCCCACGGCTCGGTGACGCGGTTTTTAGCATCGAGCAGAGCCTCGAACAGGGAGTCTCGCTGCTCTATGTTGGGTGTTGTGGCACCCGATATAAAGTCAAACTGACGCTGGCGGTCTGGGTTTTTAAGTCGTGCGCGCTGCTTGGCGACAATCGCGTCGTAACGCTCTGGATAGCGTACCGCAAGCTCATAAGCCATTGTCATATAGTCGTTTTCGCTCAATAGTGTGTGCTCTCCGCTCTGCCAAATGTCGTATAGTGCAGCGCACACCTCTTGTGATGATGCCACGCCGATAAGCGTGCGTAACAGCTGTTGGCGACACGAAGTTATGGGGTGGCTCTCGGCAAGACGTAGCAGCTGCGCCTCAATCTCTCTATCGTGCAGGGCGTGCAGTGGCTCGCGAAGGTAGCTGCACATAGTTGAGGCTATGAGTGCGTTCTGCTCGGCGGGCAGGCTGCGCAGTAGCATATCTACAAAGTCTCTATTGCCTATTATGCCGTGCTGATACTCCTCATAGAGTGCCATAAGCAGCGATTGGCGCGCTGTGTCGTCTGCTATGCTGTCGAGCTTGTGCAGCAGCCACTCGCGGCTCGTTGCATCCATTATAAAGAGTCCATATCCGCGACCATCGGTGTTAGGCAGGATGTAGCGCACATTTTCGGGTAGCTCAATGCAGAGTGTCGCCTTTGACATATCCACCTCTATTGAGGTGTTGCTCTCGCCTACGAGCGTTATGTTGAACTGTTGAGCCCACTTGAGACCACGTCCATAGGGGTCGCTCTGTGTTACCGTCAGGCGATTGCCCTCGCGCTTAAGCTCAATATGTGGCATACCGTGTTGATTTACCCACACGTCGCTGAATGCAGCAAGATTCTCGTCGCAATATGAGTCGAGGATGGCTATTAGCTCGTCCCACGTAGCGTTGCCGTAGGCGTACGTGCGCAGGTACTCGCGTATGCCGTCACGGAATGGCTCTTCGCCCATTATCTCCACCATCTTGCGCATCATAACGGGTGCTTTGTTGTAGATGATGTTGCCGTAGATGAGTCCCGCATTGCGCAGGTTGTCTAATGGCTGTTTTATGGCGGTGCTGCCCGCTGTGCGATCCTCGGCAAGCGAGGCGGCAACTGTCGTCTTAAGCCAGTTTAGCGTATGGTTGATGTCGGGGAAGAGGGGCTCGGCAATACGTGCTGCGAAGTAGTTGGCAAAGACCTCCTTTGTCCACACGTCGTCAAACCACGCCATTGTCACATAGTCGCCAAACCACATATGCGCTGTCTCGTGGGCTATTAGCTGTATGCGTCGTAGCTCCTCGTCAGGCGTAGGATGCTCCGACAGGAACATCTGTGTATCGTTATATAGCGTAGCTCCCGTGTGCTCCATTCCACCATATTGAAAGCCTGGGAGTATCACTATGTCGTACTTGGCAAAGGGGTATGCTATGTCGGTGTAGTGCTCTAACCAGTCGAGTGACGATGCCACCTGCTTGAAGATAGTGTCGAGCTGTGCCACGCGCTTGGGATCTGTCTCGCGGTAGTAGGCGGTAAAGGTGTGTGTGCCATCGTCATAGCTCTGGCTCTGTAGCTTGCCTGCGACAAACGAGAAGAGGTAGGTACTCAACGGCTCTGTGGGGTTGAATGTCACAACCTTGCGTCCGTCGGCAATATGCTCGCTGCGAGGCGAGGTGTTGGATACTGCGCACCACTCGACGGGGAGTGTGAGCGATAGTGTGAACTCTGCCTTAAGGTTGGGCTGCTCGAAGCAGGGGAAGAGTGTGCGTGCGCGGTCAGGCACGAGCAACGTGTATAGAAACTCGTCGTTACGATTTAGCGACTGGTCGGTGGCGGTAAAGGTTATCTCAATGCTGTTGCTACCCACCTTCAGCAGCTGCTTGTCGAGGATGATATGTTCGTTACGGAACTCATACTCGGCACTCTTGCCGTTTACCTTAACCGCGCTGATGGCACTCGCGTCGCTGCGGAAGTCGACGATGACTGTATGCGGAGTGTCGAGCGTAAAGATAATCTCGGAGCTGCCCGTAACGCGGCTGTCTATATCTTCGGGTATGTCGAAGTGGAGGTTATAGCGCAGATTCTTGATACTTCCTTTACGGTGCTGTGCCAACTCGAAAGATACGCCCTCGTCAAAGAGGGTGCTGCTTGTAGGCTTGTTGCAGCAACATAGTAGGGCGCACATTGCGGCAGTAAGTATGGTGTATATGTATCTCATAACGTGTTATTTTTTAACAAAGATACAAATTATCTCGAAAGCGTCAACCTCGTAGTCATAAAAATAGGCGCTGCAACACTGCTTTACAAACAAAAAATAGGTCGAATGGAGTCCCCATCCGACCAAATGTTGTATTAAGCTACAACCGCAAGATTACTTAATACGCTCGTAGTACTCACGTGTACGGGTGTCAACACGAATCTTGTCGCCTGTGTTGATGAACAAGGGAACCTTGATTGTTGCGCCAGTGTTCACCGTAGCAGCCTTGAGTGAGTTTGTAGATGCGGTATCGCCACGAACACCAGGCTCGGTGTATGCAATCTCCATATCTACGATAGGAGGAAGCTCGGCAGACAACACTGTCTCCTTCTCTGTGTGGAACATAACCTCGACAATCTGACCATCTGCCATAAGGTCGGCGTTGTTGATAAGGTTCTTGTCGATGTTAATCTCCTCGAAGGTCTCTGTGTGCATAAAGTGTGCACCGAGGTCATCCTCATAGGTGAACTGGTAGGGACGACGCTCTACGCGCACCTGCTCAATCTTCTGTGATACTGAAGAGAATGTCTTGTCGAGAACGTTGCCATTCTCAAGGTTCTTGAGCTTTGAACGAACAAAGGCGGGACCCTTACCGGGCTTGCAGTGCTGGAAGTCTACGACGATGAAGGTCTTGCCATCCATCTCGACACACATACCAATCTTGATGTCTGCTGCTGTAATTGTCATAATTATATCTTTTTTTAGTTAAATTATATATTCGAGTATCAATGCTTTACTGTCGTAAGGACGCGCAAAGATATAAAAATATTGCCAACTTACAAAAAGTATTGGCTGTTAGCCTACACTTTTTTGGTGTTGCTACTGCAGGGCATTCCAGAGCATATCCTTCAGCTTGGCGATATTCATATTTGCCACCGACGATATAAATATCGACTCTACACCCTCGGGGAGGTGTGAGCGCATCTGAGCAATAAGCTCCTCGTCGAGCATATCGCACTTCGTTATGGCAAGCAGGCGACGCTTGTCGAGCAGCTCGGGGTTATACTGTGTAAGCTCGCCGAGCAGCACCTCATAGTCTGCTGCAATGTCGTCGCTGTCGGCGGGTATCATAAAGAGCAGCACCGAGTTACGCTCGATATGTCGCAAGAAGCGTGTGCCGAGTCCTCGTCCCTCGTGAGCACCCTCGATAATACCTGGGATGTCTGCCATTACAAACGAGTGGTCGTCGCGCACCGATACGATGCCCAAGTTTGGCTCAAGCGTTGTAAAGGCGTAGTTTGCAATCTTCGGTTTTGCGGCAGATACCACCGATAGCAGTGTCGACTTACCAGCATTCGGAAAGCCCACCAAGCCCACATCTGCCAACACCTTAAGCTCGAGTATGAAGGCACCCTCTGCGCCCTCCTCGCCAGGCTGTGCATAGCGCGGTGTCTGATTTGTTGCCGTCTTGAAGTGCCAGTTGCCCAAGCCGCCACGACCACCCTTGAGCAGCACCAACTTCTCGCCGTGCTCCGTAACCTCGCCCACGACCTCGGTGTATGTCTCACCTGTCTCTTCGTCTGTGAATACCTGCTTTGCCACCGTGCCGAGGGGTACGGGTATGATGATATCTTTGGCATCGGCACCCGTTGAGCGTGCGCCGTGACCATTCTCACCATCTTCGGCAAACTGGTGACGCTTGTACTTGAGGTGTATGAGTGTCCAATATTGGCTGTCACCCTGCAATATGATGCTGCCACCCTTGCCGCCGTCACCACCATCGGGGCCACCAAAGGCGACAAACTTCTCGCGTCGGAAGTGACACGAGCCTGCGCCACCGTGTCCCGAGCGTGCAAATATCTTTACGTAATCAACGAAGTTACTACCTGCCATAAACTATCCTATCGTGTTAATATCTCGGCGCAAAGGTACAAAAATATCTTGAAATAAGCGCGTGTGGGAGGAAAATAGTGAGTTTAGGGAATTTAGGGAGTTTAGGGAGATTAGGGAGATTAGAGAGATTAGGGAGTTTAGGGAGATTAGGGAGATTAGTGAAGTTTGGGTTTTCCCTAAATTCCCTAAATTCCTTAAATTCCCTAAACTCCCTATCTCTGCCCCCCCCTCATAGCAAAAAAGGTGCGGCTGCCTCACAAGGAGAACAGCCGCTGACATCAGGTTATGAGTGGTTTTAGGTTATTTTTCGAACTTTGCCTTTGCCTTTTCAAGCTGACGCTTGATGATATCCATTGAGTTATCTATTGCCTCTTCAAAGGTGAATGCGCGCTCCTCAACGCGGATATCACTACCAGGAACACGAAGCGAAACAACGACTACTTTGTTGCCTTTCTCTGAATCGGGGTCAAGGCGCAATGTTACCTCAACGTCTCCCGCTCTCTCGTCGACAAAGCGATCCAATCTATCCATCTTCTTCTGAATGAAATCAAGCAACTGCTTACCTGCATCAAACTTTACTGACTGAATCTGTACGTTCATAGCTTTAAGGTTTTAAGTTATATATATAGTACGGCTGCTCGCGTGGCACCCGTTGTCAAGACGCACCATCAACACACTATCCACACCCTCATTATACGGTATAGGTTGCCACCCCCATAGGCGGCAGGCTTCCTCTAATCACTCTCACCTCTTCAGAAGGCTTCCTCTCATCTTGCCCCCTCGGCAGCCCCCCTTTATTTGACCCCTTTAGTCGCGCTCGCGCGGGTGGGCAGCGAGGTAGACATCGCGCAGACGGCGTATGTCGTTGTGCGTGTAGACCTGTGTTGCGCGCAGCGAGCTGTGTCCCAACAGCTCCTGTATCTCGCGCAGGTCGGCATCTTCATTGAGCAGATGTGTGGCAAATGTGTGTCGCAGAACGTGTGGAGAACTCTTGCCCTGCACCCCCGAACTTTTAAGAACACGATTTACAATGCGTTGCACCGTGCGCTGGGATATAGGCTCTCCTTTCTTCGATAAAATTAGTGCTTTTTTTGGATATATGCAAATATTTTGCGAAGAAATTTCATTACGATACTCTTTTATTACTCTTGCCGTGACGGAGGGTATCGGCGCGCACCGCTCCTTGTCGCCTTTGCCCACAACACGTATCGTGCTAAAATCGGCTGCTACATCGCCCCACGTAGCCCCCGATAGCTCGGCAAGGCGCAGCCCGCAGGTGTAGAAGAGGAGGATGACTACGGCATCGCGCAGTCGCTCCACGTCGTGCGACGCTATATCCTCGCGCAGCTGGCTTATGACATCCTGCATACGGCTATCCGCCACAAATGTTGGTAGGCGGCGTGCCATCTTGCTCTGGTGTATTGTGCCCAGAACATCCTGCTCGGTGTATCCTCGTGCAAGTATCCAGTGCCATAGCGTGCGCAGCGTGGCGACGCCTCTATTCACCGACGATGCCTTCAGCTTGCGCTCGTCAAAGAGGTAGACTATCCAATCTTCGATGTCGCCACGTTTTATGGCGCGCGGGTCGAACTGCGCTGGGTCAATAGCCTTGAAGCGCAGGAAGTCGTCTATGTCACGACGATAGTTGCGCACGGTAAGGGGTGAGTAACGACGCTCCGCAGAGAGCCACTCTATGAAGTTGTCTATAAGTGACATAGCGGCTATATGGTGAGGTGTAGGTATCTGTCGTGGGAGCGCATATAGAGACCGTTGGCGTTGCACTTGATGCTACCTGCTGTAATCTCGCCTACGCGCACAGAGCCATATATCTCTATGCTGCCATCGGTGATGCTCCCCACGACAATATAGTGGTTGTCATCGTCGCAAATGGCGTAGAACACACCATTGTCGAGTATGTATAGCGGTGCTGGCAATGTGTGACACACGCCCTTGCGGTCAACTATCGCAAAAGACTTGGTGTCGCTATCTCTCCACGCCTCAATAGCGGTTATATCTCTTCCAAGCGCGCCACACGCCATATAGTAGCCGTCGCCACAGCTTATGCAGTGCGAAGCTATGCTCTCCACGATGCTCTCCTGCTCGGTGTAGCTCGCGCCATAGGGCTTGATGGCGGCTTCGGCATTGTCGTATTCCTCTGCGCTGATGATATATGGCTGTTGCTCTATGCTCTCGGGTATGGTGTGGTCGATGGTTAGCCACTCGCCTAACCTATGTGACTCGGCGGCAACCTCTATGCCACGTCGTAGCGTCGCTATAACCTCGCCATAACTCTTGCGGTAGCGTCGCTTGGATAGTGGGCGTAGTGCCGCCACGACCTCTGCGCTATGCCCCTCTGCGACATAGCAGCCGAGGCTGTGGGCATGCTCTATAACGTCGTGGCTGTGTGCATCCTCGCTCCAGCGTGCAAGCATATAGGCGGGGTAGCTCTTGATGATTGTGGCATCCTCGGCTACATACGACGCATCATACGGGCGAAGCGACTCATATAAATATAGGTATAGCGATGCTACACGCTTATCCTTTGTGGGTGTCGTCACTATCTGCCATAGCGCGGCGCGCGTGCTGTCGTCAATGCTCGTTAGCGTCTCAATGCTCTCACGAATGATGCCTGGCACCTGCTTCGAGGAGAGTATGTTCTGCCTTTGGCGCACGTCATACTCCGACCACAGACGTTGTGCCGATGTGGCACACACCGTAGCTAACATCGTTAGTATGAGGCATAAACGACGCATAGTGACCTACATAAAGAACTTGTGCTGGAAGAGAATGAGGTATACTACGGCCACCGAGATATAGGCATCGGCGACATTGAAGATAGCCCCGAAGAAGTAGCCGTCAGAGCCCACGAGGAAGTCGAGCCACGCGGGACAGCTCTCCCACTTGAAGAGTGGCAGATGTATCATATCTATAACCTTGCCCGTCATAAAGCCTGTGCCCTGTGCCTCGATGAAGAGCCCATAGAACATACTGTCTACCATATTGCCGATAGCACCTGCAAGGATAAGCACCGCACCTGCAATCACGCCCGTAGGTATCTCGTTGCCCCTCTTAAGCAGCTCGCGTATGCCATAGATGATAGCACCTATCATCACTAAACGGAAGCAGCTGAGCACAATCTTACCCCAGTCAACAGCACCCTCGCCCGAGCCGAGACGCATACCAAAGGCGAAGCCAGGGTTCTCGACATAGCACAAATTAAACCACTTGAATACCTGAATGCTCTCTCCGACCTCCAAGTTTGCGTGTACGAGTAACTTTACAATTTGGTCGATTGCAACAAGTAAAATAACCCATAAAGTGAGCTTATAGCCTCTCGAAATGTTTGCTAATGTCATAAATATCAATAATTTGGGTGCTTGCAAGTGACAGGCGTATGTCGTCCTGCACAAAAAACACCGATAAAATTTTTACAAATATACGAAATTTTAAAAAAAATATACTACTTTTGTCATCCGAAACGATGCCCAGGTGGCGAAATGGTAGACGCGCTCGTTTCAGGTGCGAGTGCTTAACGGCATGTAGGTTCGAGTCCTATCCTGGGCACAGAGAGTTATCCTTTGAGGGTGACTCTTTTTTTTGGTCGATAGTGGGAGTGTAGTCTGTCAGTCTGTGTAGTTACAGCGTGCAATCGCAGTGCGATATCGCGGTATTAGGAGAGCGACTTACGAGCAAGCTCGGCGCGCCCTCCCAATACCACGCCACTACGTGGTCACGCTGTAAGTAAAGGATAGACTGCTCACTTAAGATGAGGTTGCGGGGATGATATTATATTTAATGCTCGGCTTGTAGCCTGCGCTATGCGGTATCCCCGCGAGCTTGCACCTATGGTGCTTCGCTTCGAGTCCTATCCTGGGCACAGAGAGTTATCCGTGAGGGTGACTCTTTTTTTGTGCTGGTACTATGTGGTCTGTCGGTTTGTGTAGTTACAGCGTGCAATCGCAGTGCGATACCGCGGTATTAGGAGAGCGACTTTTGAGCAAGCTCGGTGCGCCCTCCCAATACCACGCCACTGCGTGGTCACGCTGTAAGTAAAGGATAGACTGCTCACTTAAGATGAGGTTGCGGGGATGATATTATGTCTAATGCTCGGCTTGTAGCCTGCGCTATGCGGTATCCCCGCGAGCTTGCACCTATGGTGCTGCGCTTCGAGTCCTATCCTGGGCACAGAGAGTTATCCTTTGAGGACTACCCTTCATCGGCGGTGAAATACTATTCACCGCCGATTTTGTTGATATACATTGCATTAGGTTGTTGCGTTGTGAAACGACTTTTTGTGCAAAAATGGTTTAAGCGTTGATTTTACCCTTTTGCGTGCAGTCTTCTATGTAGTATAAATTATGTATAATTAAGATATAATATGCTAAATTCTTTGGAGATCTAAAAAATCGGACATATATTTGCATTGCGTAAAAATAATCAACTCACTGCGTAAAATGTAATGTTATGTATAAAAGAGCTGAATATCAGAAAATTAAATCAAGGCTTGAAGAAGAAAGAACGTTTATTCAGGTTGTAATGGGTGCTCGCCAGATTGGCAAATCAACAGTTGTCAAGCAGGTACTCAAAGATCTATCACTGCCTTATCAGTTCTACTCTGCGGACAATGTTCCTGCCACCAATACTGCGTGGATTTCCAATTGTTGGGCAGCTACACGCAGTCTCAAAGAGAATAATGGCTGGGAGAGTGTCATCCTTGTAATTGACGAGATTCAGAAAATTGCTAATTGGAGTGAAGTTGTAAAAAAAGAGTGGGATGATGACACATTCCACGACCGAAATATTAAGGTATTGCTTCTTGGTAGTAGTCGTGTACTGCTGGAAAAAGGCTTGTCTGAGTCCTTGGCAGGACGGTTCGAAGAGATTCGCATGAGTCATTGGAGCTATAAGGAGATGAAAGAGTGCTTTGGCTTCACTGTTGATCAATATATGTTTTACGGAGGCTACCCCGGAGCAGCAACACTGATTGATGATAGTGACCGTTTTGAGCAGTATATCCAGTCAGCGATTATCGATGCCACTATAAATAAAGATATCCTTATGGATACTCCAATCAGTAAACCTGCTCTTTTGAAACAAACCTTTGAACTTGGAGCTGCCTACTCCGGAAACCTGCTATCATTAAATAAAATGTTGGGCTCTTTGCAAGATGCAGGCAACACATCTACATTGGCTGGATACGTTAACCTGCTTAATGAGAGTGGTTTGCTCTGTGGCCTGCAAAAATATAGTGTTGATATGTCCCGCCGAAGAGCCAGTATTCCAAAGTTCCAAGTATATAACAATGCGTTAAAGATGGTATACAGTCCTCTTACATTTGAGCAGGCTATTCTTGACCGTAAAGCGTGGGGACATATCTTTGAATCGGGCATTGGAGCATACCTCGTCAGCCAGGCATTTATTCATCGCTTTGAAGTGTTCTATTGGCGAGAGCGTAATGACGAAGTAGATTTTATACTTCAGAAAAAGGGCTCTATTGTGGCTATTGAGGTAAAGAGCAATGCTGAGAAAAACACAAACGGCTTAGAGAAATTCAGACAGATGTTTAACCCTAAGGCCTCGTTTATCGTTGGTGATGGCGGTATAGGAGTGGAGGAATTTTTATCAATGGATATCAACAAGCTATTTTAGCGATAGATATATATAAACAACGGCTATAAAGATAATACTCACAGGAGAGACGGAATTTGTTGGCGAAGGAATACTGCTTGCGTGCCTTGATAGGCAAGAGGTAGAGAGAGTGTTGAGCGTTAGCCGTCGCCCCCCAGCCATCTCACGTTAGCACACACAAAAAAAAGCATCGGATATTTCCGATGCTTTTCAGTGCCCAGGACAAGACTCGAACTTGCACGAGCTAATGCTCACTACCCCCTCAAAGTAGCGTGTCTACCAATTTCACCACCTGGGCTTCGAGGTTTGGGTGTGCAAATGTAGTAACTATTTTTTATTCTGCAAACTTTTTTGCAAAAAAGTTTTAGATAAAATAGAGGCTCGGCGGCTAACATCTTGCTACCGAGCCTGTTACGCTAAAGCGAAAATTCTGCTTTCAGGCGGTCTACTTCGTCCAGACGCTCCCAGCCGAAGAACTCAACCTCTTTGGCGAACTCCTTGCCGCCGCCATTGAAGCGTACAACCTCGGTGTAGGGACGGCGACCAAAGTGACCATAAGCTGCCGTAGCCTCAAATATAGGGTACTTCAAGCCGAAACGCTCCACGATAGCTGCGGGGCGCAGGTCGAACATCTTGCCAATCTTCTCGGCAATCTCACCGTCGCTCATCTTGACATTTGCTGTGCCATAGGTGTCAACGTAGATTGAGAGGGGCTGTGCAATGCCGATAGCATAGCTCAACTGCACCAATACCTCACGTGCGATGCCTGCTGCAACCATATTCTTGGCGATGTGGCGTGCGGCGTATGCTGCCGAGCGATCCACCTTTGAAGAGTCCTTGCCAGAGAATGCACCGCCACCGTGAGCACCGCGACCGCCGTAGGTGTCGACGATAATCTTACGACCTGTAAGACCTGTATCGCCGTGCGGGCCGCCGATAACAAACTTGCCTGTGGGGTTTACGTGCAGGATGTAGTCGTTGTCGATAAGCTCTGCCGACCTGTCCTGTGCGCGCTCAAGGCGTGCCTTAACACGCGGTATAAGGATGTTGCGCACATCGTCTGCGATGATACGCTGCATCTCGCGCTCTGCCTCCTCTTCGCTGCGTGTAGCAGTGGGGAGGATGAACTCGTCGTGCTGCGTAGATACAACGATGGTGTGTACGCGCTTGGGACGACGGTCATCGCCATACTCGATGGTAACCTGGCTCTTGGCATCGGGACGCAGGTAGGTCATAACCTCGCCCTCGCGGCGGATGACGGCAAGCTCCTTGAGGATGACGTGTGATAGGATGAGCGTTGCGGGCATAAACTCGCGGGTCTCCTCCACGGCATAGCCGAACATAATACCCTGGTCGCCAGCACCCTGATCCTCGCCATTGGTGCGGTCTACACCCTGGTTGATGTCTGATGACTGCTCGTGGATAGCCGACAGTACGCCACAAGAGGCGGCATCAAACTGATACTCGCTGCGGTTGTAGCCAATCTTGTCGATTACACGACGTGCTACGCCCTGAATGTCGACATAGGCATTTGAGCGCACCTCGCCAGAGACGACGGTAAGACCTGTGGTACACATTGTCTCGCACGCAACCTTTGAGTTAAGGTCGTGGCGCAAAAATTCGTCGAGGATAGCATCCGAAATCTGGTCTGCTACCTTATCGGGATGTCCCTCCGAAACTGATTCTGAAGTGAATAAAAAAGCCATACGTTAAAAATATACATTAATAGTTATAAAATAAACGTATGGAAGGGGAAATTGCGTATAAAAGAGTGCCTTTTAGCAATTTTTTATTGTGGTTGCAATAAGTCCAAATCCTTCCACATTGTTTTCGGGGGCAAAGGTAGTAATAAATTCAATAATTACAACCAGAAATAGATAATATTTTATCAACTTGGATATTGTCATAAGCGCGGCTCTCGCAGTAAAACGGATTGCTGGCTTTTGCAGTAAAACGGATAGCGGGCTCTTGCAGTAAAACAGATAGCGGGCTTTTGCAGTAGTTGCGCTCCCTGCATACAAGAGGCTGACCAAAGCGTATGCTTTGAGGTCAGCCTCATAAAAATCGGCTACCAACACAATGGACAATATCTTGGGTTGGTTGCGACGCTATGTTGTAGCTTTTAGGTCGTTAGAAGCCGTACTGCGGATGTTTCGGGTCGCGTACATCGACTATCTCGCCAATGCTTCTATTGCGTATCTTACCCTTAATCTTGTGATTGTTGTCATCCACACAGTCGAACTCTATGCATACTCCATCCTCGTTCTCCGTAAAGCGTATAACGCCATCGACCATAGGTGCAGAGCCCTGATCAAACATTATGTAGCCCATATCGCACATAACAAACCAAGAGTATGATGCAAAGCCGCGCCAAGTGCCTGGAACAAAGGTGTTGGTGTAGTCATCTCCCATCTCAATATTATACGCCTGATACTCGCCCAGATATGCGCCTTCGGTGTAGCCCTTTGATGGGTCTACGAGGATGTTAAACAAGAAGTACATACCAGAGAATGACGAGTGGTCTTCAATAATAGAGATACTCCAGTTATCGTAGCCCAAGCCGTAGCCATCGCCGTAGAAGTGGCAGCGTATATATGCCATATCGAGCTCAAAATTTAGATCCTCCTCGAGGGTGCTATATGGTGCAGGCTCTTCGGCATTAAGGTATGTTAGCTCCTTACTTCCGCTGTAATTTATGTTGTGTACACGCTCATCCTCGGTATAGAAAGTGGCTGTAATGCCGTCGTCGGTGATTGTTATCGAGCCATCTGTAATCTTGTATGATACAGGCTCTTCGCCACCATATATGGTGTAGTAGCTACCGTCGGGAACAAATGAGTTGATTGTACCGCGACCTCGCACATCATACTGATACTCACCGTTAGGCAGGCGGTCAACAATAAAGCCGTGGAGCTTCTCCGAATAGAGGTTTATATGGTATGAATAGCTGCTTGTTTGGCTGTCGTTAGGGCCTGTCATACCGTTGTCCGAGAGGCAAATGGTATAGTTAAACACCGTGTTGGCGGTAGTGTCACGACCATTAAATGAGCCATTTAGAACGCAGTTGTTGAGAGTCACCTCATTAGGAATATAGGCAGCCTGCCTTACGCCTACAATGAAAGAGTGTGTGCCATACGTCACGTGTACGGTACCCTCGCGTGGCTCTTCAACGGTGCTTGCCTCGACATAGAATGCAATCTGACCATTGTTGATATAGAAGTCTGTAAGCCAATCTACCGATGGCTTTGCCTCTACTTTTACACCCTCGACGCCATTTTCGAGCGTGTATGTTATCAATGCGTGTCCACCCTCCGCGCCATAGTTTAATACACTCTCGGATGTGAGTGTAAGCACTGAATTGGATGTGTCAACAACAGGTGTGCTGTCTGGCTCACAGGCTACGACAAAGAGTGTAGCCGAGAGCATTAAATAGAGAAGTCTTTTCATAATATATAGTTGTGTTAATTTACAATTGATAGTACAAATATACGAACATTTACCAAATTCGCCAATTTTCTTGGTGCTAATTAGATAAAAATAGGGGTGTTGAAATATTTTCAGCACCCCATTCGACACTTTATGCCATACGTACCTCTACTTGAGTGGCTCGTCAGGATTGTTAGGATTTTGGTTTATGTAGCCGTCGTGCATACAGCTGTACGAGCCAACAATCTTATGTCCACCATCATCTACGCAGTCGAAGCTCACAACATAGTAGCCGTCAACAAGCTCAATCTTTATCGTGCCATCGACAATAGGGCCTCCCCACGCGTTGCTAATCATACTATTCTCGCAGGTCAGACACCACGAGTATATCACCTCATAGCCATTTAGCAGGTCGCCCGCAACGAAGGTGTTGGCGTAGCTCTCTGCGCCCTTTTGTGCCACCTTATACTCGCCAAGGAAAGCATCGCGCGTGTAGCCGCCCTTTGCCTTGTCCACCATCACAGTAAGCATCATATATGTACCATTCATAGGCATCACCGTGGGGCACATATCTACATACCATACGTCGTAGCCCAAACCGAGGTGGTCGCCGCGATAGTAGGTGTGCAGGTATGCATTCTTATACTCAAAATTGAAGTCCTCTGCAAGACGTGTATATGGTCGCTTGATATCCTTGATGTAGTCATAAGTTAGGGTGAGGTCTCCTGTGTAGACTACGTGGTGCCACTGACCATCATCAGTGCGTAGCGAAGCCTCAATATGGTTGTCTGTAACGACAATAGTACCATCAATGATGCTGTAGAAGGTCTGGCCACTGTCTGAAAGCTCGGTGTAGTATGTGTAGTCGAAATTTGCCATAAAGGTACCAGCCTCACCTCTGTTGCGTCCGTCAAACTTATACACACCGTTAGGCACGCGCTGTGGCTCGCAGCTGAAGCCACAAGAGACATCCGAGAAGATGTCGATGTTGTAGGCGTGGCTGTTGTAGTAGAATTGACCGCGTCCAGGGACACCCTTATCCGAGAGTGTTATCGTGTAGTTGAAATCGGGAGAGCCAACCTTGCCGTAGTATGCACCGTTGAGGTGTGTGGCAAAGAACTCCACATCGTAGTCGGGACGTGTGCTCTGCTGGAGGATATTTACCGAGAAGCTCTGATTGTCGTATGATACAAATATTACGGTATAGCGATCCTCGGCAGTATACTCCATAGGTGCCACGTTAAAGGTGATGCTGTCGCCCACTGTAAGGTCGGTAATCCACTCCGCCTCGCAGGTAGCTGTCGGCAGGGCTGCATCTGTGCGTGTTGCTTCGCTAACAACCTCCGTGAGGGTGTATGTAATCTCGCCGCTGCCGCCAGTCTCATCAAAGGTGATGCTCTTCTCCGAGGTTAGTGCCAACGTGTAAGCGGGCGTAGTAGGCTCATTGGGTGTGTCACAACCAGTGAGCAAGAGTGCAAAAAGTGAAATTGCGGTGAATAATTTTCTCATAGCTTTAGTATAATGTAATTTTAGGTTTTATTCTATTGCATCTCGTATTGTTACCTTTCAAGTTTACGTATTAATATAAATTTCTGAAAACAAAGATAGCTAAACTTTTGTATAGTGCAACAGGAACACACTTTTTTTGAAAAAAAATTAGGCGACGAGGCTTAATTGAATGCTCTCTGCTCTTCTGTGCAGCGTTGCGACACCAACAGCTTCTACCAACGCAGCATCTCGCTGGCGAATACCCCTTCAAGTTATAGCCTATCGCCTCTCCCGTCTCTCCCGTCTCTTCCGTCTCGCTCGCCTCTCCCGTCCCCTTTAATAGTCCTCCTTACGAAAAAGCGGGGATGGCTCAAGGTAAATGAGCCATCCCCGTATTGATGTTGTGCAGCTATCTGTTAGTTGCGAAGTGTCTTGCTCTTCTTAACCTCACGTGCAAGTGTGGTCTTGCTCTTAAGCTGCTTTGAGCTGGGCTTTGCCACGCTGGTCAATGTCTCGTTGTATAGCTCTGCATAGCCCCAAGTCTGACCAGTGATTGCATTGCCAGCATCGTCTACGCAGTCAAATGTGAAGGTGTAAACACCATCGGCATCTGCTGTGATGGTGATTGTACCATCCATAATTGGTGCAAATGAGCTGTAGTCACCAGTGATGTACCACGAGTAGTAGGGATAGATGCTATAGCCGTCAATGTCGTATGCGCCAGGGATAAATGTGCCAGCGGGGTTGTCGATGTTCTCATCTGTAAGAGCCACGTAGGTACCTGTGATATCCTCGGCTGCGGGGTCTACGAACAGCTCAATGTTGAAGCCGTGACCAGATATCTCCTGTGTATCCCAGTTTACAGATTCATACAGATATACATACCACCAGTTGCAGCCAATGCCCTCCTCGTCACCATAGGTCTCGGCAACGATGTAATCAGACTCGTAGTTGAGTGATAGGTCGCCCACAAGCGTACTTACGCTGTCGTAGCTTACACCACCCTCCTCGTAGTCCAACTCGAGTGAGCCCTCATAGACTACGCGGTGTACCTGACCAGAATATAGCTCCAAGATAGCCTCTACACGGTTCTCTGTAACGGTGATAGTACCGCTCTCCAGTCCATCCATACTACCGCTAATCTCGCCATTGACGATGTTTATGTGGAAGCTATATGTGATACCGCAAGTGCCAGCCGCTCCAGAGTCGCTCAAGTCAACAGTATATACGCCCTGTGGAAGGATAGCTGGGTCATCGGTAGCCATAACTGATGAATATAGGTCAAGACGATAGCAGTGACCGTCGCCCTCTTTTAGAGAATCCTCGCCAACAAGACCCATTTCAGATAGGTATATGTAGTAGTTGTAGCCATTTGAGCCACCATAAGAGCCGTAGTATGTACCGTTGAGATATGGTACAGTGATGTCTACGTCGTACTGTGTCTCGGGCTGCTTCTCTGCGGCAGCCTGGTTAACTGTTACAGGGTACTTCTCCCCCTCGAAAGTAAGCTCAATAGTTGTTGAACGAGCCTCTGTAACCTCGTTGGCAGCTACGTTAAACGATATTTTGCCAGCATCGGGTGTGAGGTTCTCAATCCACGCTGCCTCGCACTCTGCACCCACAAAAGGTGTGCCCTCGAAGTTCTTTACCTCGTATGTAATCTCGCCAGCACCGCCAGCAGCCTCAAACTCCATTGGATTAGCCGAGGTGATGGTAAACTCAACAGCAGGCTTCTCTGCGCCAGCAGCCTGATTAACAGTCACGGTGTACTCCTCACCCTCGAAAGTAAGCTCAATAGTCGTTGAACGAGCCTCTGTAACCTCGTTGGCAGCTACGTTAAACGTCACCTTGCCATCGGCGCTGGTAAGGTTCTCAATCCACGCCACATCGCGTCTTGCAATTACGGTAGGTGTGCCCTCGAAGTTCTTTACCTCGTATGTAATCTCGCCAGCACCGCCAGCGGCATCAAACTCCATAGGGTTAGCCGAAGTGATACTAAATTCCACCTCCAATTTAGGATTGTTTTCAGGCTCCTCGGTAGGCTCGCACGCTACAAGAGCAAATGTGCAAAGTGCCAAAAGTGTAAACAGTTTTCTCATAGTGTATCGGTTTTAGATTGTTTGTTCGTTTGTCAAAGGTAAATAAAATAAATTAATTGACCAAATAATTTGGGATATAAAATTACAATATATGAAAAATAACCTCCGCCAAAAGAGAGGATTTGGCGGAGGTTTGTCTTGCTGTTATGCCTATTGTTGGTAGCTATCTTACAGCCACTTTTTGAACTTGAAGAACCAGAATGTCGCGCCCGACACAAGGAGCATCAGTGCGATAGCCCACACGTAGCCATACTCCCAGTTTAGCTCGGGCATAAACTTAAAGTTCATACCGTACATACTCGCCACGAGCGTCGCGGGCATAAAGATTACGGCAGCCACAGAGAATATCTTTACAATCTCATTCTGCTCGATATTGATAAGACCGAGTGCCGCATCCTGAATATAGTCCAAACGCTGGAAACTGAAGTCGGCGTGGCTGATGAGCGAGTTCACGTCCTTGAGCATCAGCTGTAGACGCGGGTATATATCATTCGGGAAACGCTCCGAGCGCAATATTGACGACAACACACGCTGGCGGTCAAAGATGTTCTCGCGCAGCAACATTGTGTTCTCCTGCAAGGCGTTAATCTTGTACAACACCTCCTTGTCGATGGTTGTACCACTGCTTATCTCCTTGCTCACGGCTGCTACCTGCTTGCCCACCATCTCCACGAGGTCGGCATCGTAGTCGATGCGCACCTCGAGCAGCGATATGAGTATGTGGTATCCCGTCGAGTAGCTGCGGTAGTTCATCTGTAGACGCTTCTCTGCCTCGCGGAATGTGCGGAACTCTGCCTGACGCATCGACACCAACACACCCTCGTTTGATATTATGAACGACACAGGCTCCACTGTGAAGCTCTCGCCCTGTGGCACGAAGAAGTTAGAGTTCGATATTATGGCATTCTCCGTCTCCGAGTACTTTGATGTCGACTCAATCTCCTCCACCTGCTGCTTTGTCTGCAGGCTCAACTCCATAAAGTTCTCCACCGCCTTCTGCTCCTTTATCGAGGGGTCGAGCAGGTCTATCCAGAGAATATCGTCGAAGCCCAGCTCGTCAAACAAGTCGGGGTCAGCGTTGCGTATAATCTTGTTGTATTGCTTAAGATATATTGTGATCATATCTCCTCCAAAAGTTTTATTCTTTTTTATTCAACTTTGCCCTCGGGGGCTTTCTCGAGACGGAATACAATAAAACGTCTCATTGTGTCGGAGGTGTAAGCCGTGGATGCCTCTTATGTTGCGCTCCTCGACTTACCTAATAGGATCGGGGTGTTACCTTGAGACCTGCATCCCAGAACTTTTTGAGTGCTTTGTGCTTCTCGTCGTCGAGTATGAAGTCTATGTTTCGTGTGAGATACTCGTATGCTGTCACTCCGCCGTCGTTGCCTAAGTAGCCAAGCTCGTTTATAGCCTCCCACGTGTGCTCCACGCCAAATGTCAGGGCGTGTTGCAGGGCATCTGTTACCTCTAATGACACATCTTTGCGTGCCACCCATACGGCAAAAGCAAACGGGAGCTTTGTCACCTCGCGCCACTCTATGGCGAGGTCGTATACGTATCGGAACTTACCCTCATATCCGAAGACCTTGTCGCCGATAAGCAGGAAGGCGTCTCCCGCCTCGGGGTTGTCCACTAATGCGTAGTCGTCGAGGTGTCGCCACTCGGGCTGTATGTGCCACTTATGCTCTGCGAGGTAGCCACATAGCTGTACCGATGTGCGCGAGTGTGCGTCGAGCCATATACGCTTGATGGTCGTTATAGGCTCATTCGACATCACCGTCACGGTGCGTACTGCGCCCACTGCGCCTATGCAGTAGTCTGTTATGATGTTTGTATTTTTCAGCTGTGGCACTACGGCAGATGGCAGCAGGGCTATATCAGCCTTGCCCTCGATGTAGTTGCGTGCGCAGTCGGCGGGTGGTGCTAACAGAAGGTCTGCGCGCAGGTTATCTGCGTGCTTCATACCATAGACGAATGGTATCGTATTGAGATACGACACGGCGGTTATTTTTGGAATGATAGCCATCGTCCATAGAACTTTTTCCGTTTGGTTAAACATCCTACGAGCTAATATCAAGCCCATATATCAGTGCAAAGTTAGTACAAAATTTTGAGTCGTCAAAGAAAAATCAAAAAAAACAGCACCCATAGCCCAATGCTACGGGTGCTGTACTCGCAAAATTATCTCTTTTCCGCTGCTACTTTCCGAGCCTTACGCCAAGCTGAACATACACCGAGTTTCCCAAACCTATACTGTGTCGCTCTATTGACATACTATCCGATAGGTAGCCCCTATATCCAATCATCGCGCTAAACCACTTTGCGTCAATACCAATGCCGTAGTTCATATAAAAGCCCCAATACCACATCAGTTCGCCCGTAGCACCGAGGTTGATATTTGCAAATAGTGATACGTCGTCGCGTTTTAGTGGAAGTACAAACTTGGCACTCGGTGCAAAGTTAAAGTTTAAATATGCTATGTCCCCACTGCGCGGTTCTATATGCAACATCGAGAACTCGCCACCTAAATATATGTTTTTATGTAGCTTTACGCGTGTGTTAAATTCAAATTGATATCCCCATTTTGGTGCGTAGTATGTTCTGTAAACGGGGAATTCATCCGTGTTAGGGACATCAAATAGATACGATGCACCAAAATAGAGTGAATACTCCATCTTTTTTGCTTTACCACTCTTCTCTGGCAGAATATTCGCCTTTAGCTCTGTTTCGTCACTCTGTTGTGCATAGGCTGTCTGACAAGCTACTATTGCCACGGAGAATAGTAGCGAAAAAAGATAAAATTTTCTCATAGCTGTTAAATTTTTGGTGGTGACGCATTTTTGTTATGAGATACACCTCTCTCGATACATTTACAAAATTAAGCAAAAACGCGTAATTATGCAACTTTTTAGAGAAATCTCCCTGTCTAAATGTTGTGAGCCCATAATAAATGTTTGGTTTTGTGAAAAATAATTTGGAAAAGAGGTTGTAGGAATGAAAAAAG
>JAFXHE010000013.1 GCA_017536555.1 Alistipes sp. | reverse complement strand
ACATTCGAGTCTTGCACCAGCCTTACAAGTGTGACTATTCCCGATAGCGTAAAGACGATTGGAAGTTATGCATTCATATTTTGCGAAAGCCTTGCAAGTGTGACTATCCCCGATAGCGTAACGACGATTGGAGAGGGTGCATTCTATGCTTGCACCAGCCTTACAAGTGTGAATATTCCCGATAGCGTAAAGACGATTGGAGTTGATGCATTCAGTGGTTGCTACAGCCTTAAAGAGTTTAAGGGTAAATTTGCTGCTGACGGTGGTCGTTGTTTGATTATGGATAATACAATTATCGCGTATGCAGAAGCATCTGGCACTACATATACTATTCCCGATAGCGTAATAACGATTGGAGGTTCTGCATTCTATGATTGCGACAGCCTTACAAGTGTGACTATCCCCGATAGCGTAACGACGATTGGAGATTATGCATTCAATCATTGCACCAACCTTACAAGTGTGACTATTCCCGATAGCGTAACAACGATTGGAGAGTGGGCATTCGAATATTGCGAAAGCCTTAAATATGTATATTGTAAGCCTACAACACCGCCAGCAGGTGGTGACTGTATGTTCGATAGCAATGCTGCAGGACGTAGAATCTTTGTTCCTGCATCGGATGATGATAGCATTATAAATGCGTATAAAAAAGCATCGTGTTGGAGTAAATACAAAGATTATATCTTCGAGGAGGAGTAATCGCGGGGCGTAGTTGCCTAAAAAGTTTAGCGCGGGTATCACAAAGGTACTCGCGCTAAATTTTTGTGGGGTGTGATAGGGCGTGATAGGGCTTTATAGGTTTGGATAGAGCGTTTCCTATTGCGCCATATAAGTCCTATGGTTTTATAATAAATATTTATTCAAAACTGCGATAGTGTCTCGAATGAAATAGTTAAAAACTCCACGGTCACAGCCATTGTGTTAGCTGCACCGCTACAAGCATCCGTTATACGCTACTTACGATAGGTGTAGTACGCGCCAGCCTGACACGTAGGCATCAGCACGATGTCGTTGACATTCATATGCGCAGGCAGCGACAACATCCAATGTATCGCCTCGGCAATATCCTCGCCCTGCAACGCCTCGACACCCCTATATACGCCTGCCGCGCGCTCCTTATCGCCGTGGAAACGTACCTCCGAGAACTCCGTCTCTACCATACCTGGGCGCACCTCTCCAACCTTAATACCTGCGCTCAACAAATCGGCGCGCATAGCCTGCGAGATAGCGTGTACAGCGTGCTTCGAGGCACAATACACAGCACCATTCTCATAAGGCTCGGTACCCGCAATTGAGCCAATATTGATGATATGACCGCCCTTGCCAGCAACGACCATAGCGTGGCTGATAATCTTGGTGACGTAGAGCAGACCCTTGACATTGGTATCAATCATAGCATCCCAATCGGCACTATCACCACAGTCGATATGCTCCAAGCCAGCAGCAAGACCTGCATTGTTTATAAGCACGTCGACACGTCCAAGAGGCTCAATGTTCTCGATACACTCCCTCTCCGAGCGCACATCAAAATTGAGCACAAGGCACTCTGCGCCACGTGCCTCAACCTCCGCCTTAAGGGCTGCAAGGCGGTCGGCGCGACGACCTGTTATGATAATCTCGGTATCGGGAGCGGCAAGACGCAGTGCCGTAGCACGACCAATACCCGATGTTGCACCTGTTACAAGAATACGTTTTTTCATTGTTTATATGGTTTTAGGTTATGCGATATTACTATCTGATGCGGTCTAAAGAGCGTACAAGCAACTCATCCTTAAATATGGCGCGTCCTGCAAGATATGTCAACACGAGCGACACAAGAGGCATAGGAGCAGCCCAACCAAACTGCTTATGGTCGATAGCGACATCGGCAAGAGCATTCGATGATGCGAGCCAATAGTATATAGCAATGAACGCCACCGCGCCAAGCAAAACAACCATCTCTGCGCCACACAGACGCACCTGAAGCTGACGCTTCTTGAAAAGGAAGATTGTCACAAACGGAAGTAGCGTAGCAATTACAAGGATGATACCCATCCAGAGTGTGCTCTGCGACTCACCACCACCAGCAAGCGAAAAAGCAGTAAGGGTGTAGACAACATCGCCAGAGTGGAACGTGGCAATAGGCACAAAGAGTGTTACCGCCATAAGTGCTGTTACAAGCAACAGATAGAGTGTTTGAATACGCTGAATCATAGTTTATAGTTTTACGTTATTATTTTCAAGTAATTTACTCAATTTTACTCTCAATAAGGTACTTATTACGCTCTGCTGAACGGCGGTTAATAAGCTCGGCAAGGAAACCCGCGAGGAAGAGCTGCACGCCAAGCACTATCGCCAAGAGTGCGAGGTAGAACAGCGGCTGCTCGGTAACGCCACGCCACACAAGACCGTGCGACTGTGAATAGAGCTTTTCGACAATTATCCACAGTGCCGTAATGCCACCAAAGAGGAACATAAGCGTACCAAGACCTCCAAACAGGTACATAGGTGAACGTCCAAAGTGCGACATAAAGGTAACGCTGATAAGGTCAAGGTAGCCCTTTACCATACGCTCAAGACCAAATTTAGACTTACCATACTTGCGCTCGTGGTGCTCGACGACCTTCTCGCCAATACGCTTAAAACCCGCGTGCTTTGCTAAAATAGGTATATAGCGGTGCATCTCGCCATATACCTCAATAGACTTAACCACCTTGCTGCGGTATGCCTTAAGACCACAGTTAAAGTCGTGGAGCTTGATGCCCGACATAACACGTGCCGTAAGATTGAAGAACTTACTGGGCAGACGCTTACCTATTGGGTCATAACGCTTACGCTTCCAGCCCGACACAAGGTCGTAGCCCTCCTCGATAATCATACGACGCATCTCGGGTATCTCGTCAGGAGAATCCTGCAAGTCGGCATCCATAGTAAACACCACCTCGCCACGAGCCATCTCAAAGCCACAATAGAGGGCGGCAGACTTGCCATAGTTACGCGAGAAGCTGATACCACGTATTGCAGGATACTCGCTTTTAAGCCTCTCGACGACACTCCACGAGTTATCCGTTGAGCCATCGTCGACCATAATTATCTCGTACGACAGGTTATTCTCCTCTGCCACGCGCCTAATCCACGCCACAAGTTCGGGCAACGACTCCTCCTCATTATACAGTGGCACAACCACCGATATATCCAATTTCTGCTCCATAGATAAATATCTTAAAACTCACCTTCAGGCTTGCGGCTCAAAATAACGGCAATGATAATTCCCACAAAGCCACCTGCAATAATATAGTTATTCATTGATGAGACAATAGTACCGAATATTGACTGCGGCTCCGAATCTCGTACAAGTGTACGTATGTCGTTGAGCATAGTGGCGTACATATCGCCCACGCCCGCCTTATTGAGCATTGCGACATACTCGTCAACGAGCTGAAGATAGCCCTCAACATAGGCTGAATAGCCTACAACACCAATATAGATGTGGTACATAGCACCAACAATGATACCTGCGAGTATAGACACCACAAAGACATACGACAAGCCTTGCGAGAAACTAAAGCCAGCGGCGGCATCAAAGCGCGTAGAGTATGACTTCGTAAAGCGATACAGCAAGGTGACAAATAACACAACAGACACAAGCCACTCTACCATAAAGAGCATACTCACACCCGAGGTATCGCTCAAAAACAGCTCCCACGTCTCATATACGCGAGAAAGACCCATCAACACACCCAATATGGCACCGTGCTTCAAGGCATCATTAAAAAAATCCTTCATAACTCTATATTATCTTATATTTTGTCGCTCCAACGCACGATGATAGGCTGCGGCATTACGCTCGTGCTCCCTGTGTGTACGTGCAAAGTTATGACGCCCATCCATCTCGGGGCGCGCACAGAAGTACATATAGTCGTGCTTCTCGTAGTTTAGCACCGCCTCAATAGCCGCCATATCGGGCATAGCAATAGGTGTAGGCGGCAGACCAAGGTGCTTATATGTGTTATACGGAGAGTCCACCTCCAAATGCCTAAATAGAATGCGCTTCAGTGTAGGATCGCCCACAGCATACTTCACCGTGGGGTCTGCCTGAAGGAGCATACCTCTTTTAAGGCGGTTCATATATACACCCGCAACACGTGGCATCTCATCCACAGCATTAGTCTCCTCGTGGACAATTGATGCCAGGGTCATCACCTCATAAGGTGTAAGCTCAATATCGTGTAATCGCTGCTTGCGCACCTCATTAGCCCAGAACTTATCGGACTCGCCCTTTAGCTTACGCACCAAAGCCTCGGGCTCGATATCGGGGTAAACCTCATACGTGTTAGGTATAAATATCGAGAACATAGCCTCGGGCGACGTAAAACCAAACTCTGCAGCGAGAGCCTTATCGCGTAATGCCGAGAGCATAGCCACCGAGTCGGCATCAATCTGTCGCGCTACCCTACCAGCTAATGCCTCGGGCGTGCGTGCATTATTTATTGTAAGTCGCACTGCGCGGCTATTTCCAATCTTGAGCAGGCGGGCTATTGTAATCACATTCATACCCGCACGCACATCATATCTTCCAGGCTTGATTGTACCGCTCAAGTTTATGCGGTCAGCATAGAGGTCAAATGCCCAATGATAGCGCATTCCAGCCTTCACCTTATCTATATTTGCAGAGTAGCTATCGTCTGTCGAGATAGTAACAACATAGTCAGCATCAACAGCCGAACCATAAAACATCCGATAACCCACATATCCCATAACACCCACACATACAGCGAGTAACAGAATTGCACGAATAATTTTCTTAATCATTTTCTATTTTTTTTTGCAAAGATGCATTTTTTTTGTACTTTTGCGCTCGGGTAAGTCTTATACGACCAGCTCCTACAGAACTCCCCCAGGCGAGGAATCGAGCAAGGGTATGTGGTTGTAGCGGTGCGATATGAGTAGCTTACCCTTTTTTTGTATCATTGCATTATCACCTTAAACAATAACTCTGCACACCACGCCGACACTGTGTTTGACAACACAAGTGCTATGGCATATATCAACTTTACCCTATCGCGTTTTGTTGCAATTTCGTCGATGCGAATACTCTTCATCAGAGCCTGATAGCCCCACCAGAAGTACCATAACACAACGACAACAAACAACAGCGTAAACAGTATCCAATAAAGGTCTGCCTTAAGGCTCCATATTGAGTCATTCATAAATTCAGCATAGGCGATGCGACCACCTGGGATAAGCGCGGGCAACATCACAACGACGATGGGTGAATGGGCAAAGAGCATACGTCCGAACAACTCGACAACAGATACTCCTCGATTAAGCATCACTGCGAACAGATATACTACAACCGACGAGCATAGCCATAGCACCACATTAAGTGCCACGTGCCATATCAAGGGCACATAGCCTGACAGCGTGAAATCCACTATGGATGTCGGCACAATACGAAAGTACCACCCTATCATCGAGGCAATAATAAGCCACGCCGCACCCCATAGCAGGGCATTGCGACGGCTAATAAGATATGGCTTATATATGAGACGTTGCCACCACGACAACACACGTGCACTATTCTCCATACTACCTGTTTTCTAAACCACTAAAAGTGTAACTTCACACCAGCATTAAAGCCAGCACCTGGGCGATAGTAGTGCGCAAAGTCATAAATACGCTTATTAAGCAGATTTAGACCATCCACATAGAGCTCAACAAAGCGTGTTGCGCGGAAGCTGGCGCCAACACCCAAGTCAACCGTTGTGGGCATCTCAAATGCCAATGGTGCACCACCCTCGCCATTAATCTCGCCCGACCACTCCCTACGTCCAAAGAGATCAGCCTTGGCATATACCTTCCAGCGTTTATGTATGTACTCAACCTTTATATCGGCAGTCATCTTTGATTCGCTATCGAGGTAGGGGCAGTCATTGTTATTTGCGTGTGCATAGAAGCCAAGAGCAATGTTTAGACCACCCACAGGCTGACACTCCACCTCGACACCTACAAATGAGCGTGTGTTGTCTGCTGCGTGAACACCAAACCACCCCATCTGCGTCATATACCAAAAGAGCTGGTTGCGTATAAAGTTGAAACCAGCATAGGCGCGATATGCCAAACGCTTCGACCACGCACTACCCGAGAAGCCTATGGCAACGTCGTAGCTTCGTGTATTAGGCATCGTCTCAAGCGTTGGACGTAGCAGGGCATAATCAATAAACGGGTTCTGCTTATATAGCTCGCGCACGCCATTCTGGCTAACAGTTGTTCTAAACTCTGCATAGGGTGCAAATGCCGCCTTCTGAAGGTCTACCAACACCTTGGCGTGCGGCATAACAAAGTGCGACGCTTTCTCGCGCGCCTCAACCTTATCGTACATATACATCACGCCAGCATCTATATCGACGATGCCAAATTTACGCGCATAGTCTACACCTATCATTGCTCGATTATCGCTATACGCACCCCTATCGCCATCGCTCCACAAGTCGTAGCCAATAGTAGCTCCTACACGATTCTTTCCAAAGATGCGGGCAGCACGCGCCGTACCACCAATGCGCAGCTCCTGGATAGCTGCCGTAGATGCATTATTGATTGCATCATAGGTGGGATGCGACCAGTAGCCGCCGTGTATCTCAACATCAAAGTTTAGGCGCGACAAGTCAGCAAAATCATCGCCAAAGCGCACACCCGCACCAATATCGTGGAACTGCTGACGGAAGGGATCATCCGCTATATCGGCATAGGTGTTATAGATGTCGTAATCATAGTTCACAGTAGCCTCAAACATACGCCTACCTGCAAAAACGCCACCCTGCATAGCTACCCTATTGTTCATAGCATAGCTCTGCGCCATAGTACGCTCAACACCTGTTGGGGTTACACGTAGTGCAAAGTCTCCATCGTGGTCGACACCTACGCCAAAGTAGCCTACACGCTCATTCTGTGTCATATAGTGCAGCTTGCCAACGGTCAACAGAGGATAGCCCGCACCCAACTTTGCGTAGAAATGGCTGGCACGGTTATAGTCCCAATATGTGGCTGTTGCAGGCTTAAAGGTATAGGGATTAAGCTCTATTTGCCACGTCTCGGGATTTACCGAATACTCGATATCGGGGTGTATAACTGGCTCATCATTAATCCTTACTGGCACATCTATCTTACTCGCCTCCGAGACCTCTGGAAGATAGTATGTGGTGACCTCAACACGCTTGCTCTCCTGCGCACATAGAGTATTTGGCGCAAGCGCAAAACAGAAGATAACGGATATTGTAATCAGTGTGGTTATATCTCTTCTCATAGTGCTATTTAAGTGCTTTAATACGTTGTTTTGCCTCCTCAACAATGCCATCATCCGTAGGTGAGTAGCCATCGACAATGCTCTGATATGTGGCACGTGCCTGGAAGGTGTTATCCATCTTTACGAGAATATCGCCAAGCAGTATAAATGCCTTTGCCTGCCAATACATCGAGCCGCTGTCTCCAAACTTATACACCATCTGCTCCGCCACAGCATAGTCGCCAGAGTTATACTTTGCCTCGATAAGGTGGTAGTATGACTCGGCACCCTCCTCTGTCATACGCTCCTTTGACAGCTCCTCATAGATGGCCAAAGCCTCCTCCATATTACCCTCATCGCTCAACACGTGAGCCTTCGCCAAAAGTGAATGGCGCACAGCCCACTGCGAGGCGTGTTCCATTGTAGCAACATCATCTACCAACGCCTTAATCTCACTTGACGTAGCGTGGCATAGCGTAGCCTCGACATAGCCCTCTGATGCGAGCTGACGGATATCGTCCTTCGTGGTGATATCATACAACTTGCGGTAAGCATCCGACGACTTGTCATACATCTTATTCTCAAAAGCCATAGGCGCGAGAACGCGCAACACACGCTCGGTGTATTGTGTATTACCCTGCTCAACAAGCTCCGACATCGTCTTGATTGCAGATGCATCATCCCCCGACAGCACATAGTAATCACTCAAATAGAAGAGTGCCTCGGTACGGTTATACCCCTTTTTGAAGTCCTTGAGATACTTCTGCAACTTCTCGCCAGCTCCCTTCATATCTCCCTCAAGGTATGCATTTTTAGCAACGGCAAAAGACAATGAGTCGCGTGCCGCAGCACTCATATCGCTCTGCACACCACATCGCTCGGCATAAGCAAAGTAGCCATCAAGGTTATTCTCTGCCACGTATATCTCACGAATACCGCGCATAGCCTCCATAGCCGATGCAGAGAGTGGGTCGTAGTCAACGACCTTCTCATAGCAGCTACGGGCATCGCCCTTACGTCCAAGATTGAAGTATGCAAGACCAAGGTCAGAGAGTGCTGGTATATAGTAGGGCGACAGAGTATCTGCCGACACAAATTTTTGAAGTGTTGCAGCACCATCGGCATAACGCTCCGCAGCGATATAAGTTCTACCAAGTTCATACCAAGCATCATCCCTATATTCACTGTCATCATCCGATATAATATCATTCAGGCGGTCAATCTTACTACGTGTCTTTGACTCAATACCATCGACCATAGCAAGCTGGTAACGTGCATAGTCCCTCAAATGAGCCACCTTTGCAGATGCAGAGATATTATAGGCACGGCGCGCAGCTCCGAAATCGCGCGTAGCATAGTATGAGTCACCCAAACGGTTGTGACCATCGTATAGATACTCGTCGGTGTTGTTATAGCTACGCACAAACACCTCAAAGGCCTCGGCTGCCTCCTTCATCTTATCCTGCGCAAAGTTGCAGTATCCTATACCGTAGTTTGCGAAGGCATACTCCACCTCGTTCTTGGGGGCACGAAGAGCATACTCTTCGTACTTCTGCTTGGCAAGCTCCATATCGCCTCGGCGATAGGCTATCTCACCCTGCCAGTACAACACCAATGCGTCATACTTGGCATTAAGACCTATGCGCTCTGCCTCAAGCAGCAGGTTATCTGCCGTCTCAAGGTCTCCGTTGCGCACAGCCTCGACAGCACGTAGAGTGGCCACCTTCTGCAATGCCGCACGTATCTCATTATCTGGGTTATCAAACTCCTTGATAGCGGCATAGGCGGCATCATAGTTTTTCGAGTTATAGTAGGCAGCGATAAGCAGCGACTTAACCTCGGGGATATGCTCCGACTCGGGATACTGCTCAATGTAGCTCTGCAACACGTTAACCGACTCATTGAAGAGTCCACCACCAAGTTCAAACTTCAAACGTCCATAGTTAAGCAATGCATCCTCTGCAATGGTGGCATCCTCGCCACTATTTGCTGCCATAGCAAAGGCACTCGCCGCATTAGACTTATCGCCACATCGCAGGTAGCAGTCGCCAAGATGGTACGATGCATTCTGCGTCAAGGCATCATCTACGCCACACACCTTATTGAGCGGAGCTATAGCCTCCTTATACTGTGCCTGACGATAGAGCGAGTAGCCCATAATATAGTTCTCCTGACGACTCATAAGCGACTCTGGATAGAGCGACATATACTTGTAGGCACTATTATAGTCAGCACGCTTAAAATAGCACTCCGCAATAATTCTTGCCAGGTCAGCCTTCACACTGCCTGCTGCCGACACGATAAGCTTCTCGCCGTGCTCAATGACATAGTCGTAGTTATGGTATCGGTACTCTATCTGCAAGAGGTAGTACGGCGCAAGATTGCGGTATGGCTCTCGCTCCTTGAGCGCAGTAAAGCCCTGCTTTGCCTCGACATATCTACCCTCACGATAGTCTATATATGACATATAATAGAGTGCGTGAGTGTAGTAGTCGCTATGCTTATTTATCTGCTTAAAATGGGTGTATGCCGCCGAATAATCGCCCTGAACGAAGTAGATGTAACCCATACGCACATCGTAACGCTCCTTCTCGCGAGCATCAAGACCCATATAATCTACCTTCATAAACTCTGCGTAAGCAGCTTCAAGATTGCCTCTATCGCAGTAATACGAGCCAAGCAAAAACTGCATACGATTGGCATAGACACTCGCTGGGTACTGCTGCATATACTGCTGCATCATACCATCAGCATCCTCTATGTCGAGTTCAACAGCACAACGCACATAGTGGTAGTCTATCCACTCGAGGTCATACTTATCCTTAACCTTGTCGACATCCTTGCGCAGCTCCTTGAGCATAGCACGAGCCTCGCCCCAACGGTTTCTTTCGAGTAGTTCTTCGATGTCGCTACGACGCTGACTAATCTCTGGAGAGGTAGCCCACACAACACCCGTAAGACAGGTGGCACACACTATCGCAGCAAATGTTATAATCGTTCTTCGCATAGCACATATATAATATAGGGCAAAGATAATCTTTTTTAACAAATATTGCACTATATTTAGGAACGATTATTGCCTCGGTTTTGGTGTATAAATCAAAACTTTTGTATTATGATACTAAAAATAACTCTCGGAATGGACGCTGAACAGAGATTTCACCCCACCGATGGTCGCACAGCAAGCGACCTAAATCCAAAAGAGTTGCTGCTATATGCCACGGCAGACTGCGCAGGACGCACAATAGTCTCACTGCTCAAGGAACACGTCTCAAGCGTAAGCCTTATGGAGCTATCCATTGAGGGTAGCTTATCTACACCAACGGTTGTTGCCGAGAGCGTATTTACGCACTTCAACATCATCTACCGCGTTGAGTGCGACACGCTCAAAGATCAAATCATCGTGAGCCGAGCGATAAATCTTGCCCACGACAAGTATTGCGGCTTACTGCAGATGATGCGTCGCATCGCACCACTATCTCACGAGACATCAATAGTCACAACCCGCGAGGTTAATACATAGCAGCCGTAACAAGCCTATATGCTGCCACCGCCACCGCATAGTCAAACTGTGCGGTGATTGCGTTTGTATATATCTGCAACCAGCTTATCTGCGCCTGCAATACGTCGAGAATAGTGGTCATACCCTCGTGGTAGGAGTAGGTGCTTATCTCAAGATTTTCTGCCGCAAGTTGCAGATTACGTCGTGTCGACTCCATACGCGAGTATGTCGTAACTATATTTGTCCAGCCATTACTCTCATCAAGCGTTATGCTATCATACATTTCCGATGTTGCCCACTGCGCGCTACTCCACACGCTACGTGCCGAGCGCATAGCCTGTCGACGTGCTCCAAAGTGAAAAATAGGAACACTCGTAGTAAGCATAATTCCGCCATCAAGCATAGTGCCCGCACCCTTGATATTAGGCGATTTAGGTTGCCACAAGCCAAAGACCCCTGCATATATTGATGGCATATAGCGCGAACTTGCCGCTCTGACGCCCCAGCGTGCATACTCTTCGTCGCGCACAGAAGAGAGGTAATCGGGATGGCGAGCAACAATATTCGCAACAGACTCCCTCTCGGGCATTGGCTCACTATCTGTAAGTGTTCTTGCCAAGACGACCTCTACCATAGCATCGGCACCTCTGAGAAGGTTGAAGTTATGCAGAGCAACAAGATACTCCTGCTCGGCTGCCGACGACTGATACTCGGCATCGCTCATACGCGACTCCACCTGCAATAGATCACTCTTGGAGGTGTAGCCCTCATCAAAGCGTCGAGATACCACATCGCGCAACGACCCTATGATAGTGACATAATCGGCAATAGCACGACGATATATCTCGGCACGCGACAACGTCCAATAGGCATATTCGGCAGCATACTGCACCTCCAATATTGAGCTACGCATATTGTCGATAGCCATCTCATACTTAAGCTCCGATTGCTTCGCCGCCGCACGCACAGCACCGCCCGTGTATATCGGCTGCCTTATATCGGCACGCATACTCCAGCCCCACTGTCGCTCGTCGCCACGATCACGGAAATTCAGAGTAAAATCCCGATCCATAGTCAATGAGGGTAGATAATCTTTATGCGCCAAACGCATATCCGCCTCGGATGCCTCAACAGCATCTTCGGCGCGGTGCAACATACGGCTATAATCAACCACCTGCTGACAATACTCCTCAAGCGTAAGTTGCGCCGAAAGAGTAGATACCGACATCAACATCGCCACTAAACTATATACTATGTATCTCATTGCGCTGATATTTTATATTATGAAAGAGTGAATAGACAACTGGCAGCACCAACAATACAAGTAACGTCGCTACAATAAGACCACCCATTATTGTTGCCGCCATACTACCGAACATTGAGTCAAAGAGCAACGGCACCATACCCAATACCGTCGTTCCCGATGCCGTGACGACGGGTATAAATCTGTCTTGCGTTGCACGCACCACAGCTGTATAACCATCAAATCCACCAGTGCGTAACTCGCGTATACGTAGTATCAAGATTACGGCATTCTTCACATTCATACCCACTAAACCAAGCAGTCCCAACAGCGAGAAAAAGTCAAACATCTTGCCTGTAACCATCAAGCCCACGACAACGCCAATAAATATCAGAGGTATGGTCAATAGCACCACAAGTGGGTCACGATAGTTATTCATCAGCAACAGCAATATTACCGCCATAAGTATCAGTGTTAACGGCAGTTTAGAGGCAATCGCAGCATTTGAATCAGCACGACTCTCCTCCTCGCCAAACAGCTCCATACGGTAGCCTTCTGGGATGTCAACGCGCTCAATAATATCACGATGCAGTGCGCCAAGCAGAGATATGGTATTAGCACCTCTCACAGGGTCACATTGTGCCTTCATAACACGCTCGGCATTCACTCGTTTTATGACAGGCACATCAAAGCTAAAGTCAAAACCTTCAGAGGCCTGCTCAACAGAGTAGGCACGACCACTTCGAGAGAATACAGGCATCGTCTCAAGCGACGTAAGTGTTGCATCGGCGAGCTGCTCGGAGCGCAACAGAATTGGCATAGATAGTTCCTTTTCGCGGTATGTACCTATGCGGTAGCCAGAGGTTGTCATCTCCAATGAGCGCACCATACTACTTCGCTCGACACCAATGCGTTGCGCCTTAATTTGTGAGTAGTGAGGCTGCCATACAGCCACCCTATTACCCCAGCTATTGCGCACATTACGCAGGTCGGGGCATTGCTGCATCAACGACATAACATCGGCTGTCAGACGACGCAACGTATCAATATTCTCACCCACAAAACCAAACTCAATAGTAGCATCTGGAACGGGAGAGAGCTTAAACAGCGAGGAGCGCAGCCATACATCTGCAAAGTTTTGCTCCACCCACTCATCGAAACGTCGCTCAACATCGGCAGTATGCTTCGGAGAGTGTAGCTCAACAAGCACATTTCCATAGTTCGGGCGATTGGCATAGCTGCTACTTGCAAGATAGTAACGTGGGGGTGTGGCTCCCGCCGTCGTGGAGACACGTTTCACCTCACCTTGAGCCATTAGCCACTCTGCCATAGCATCAAGATTTTGCTCCACAGCGTCAATATCATAGCCCTCGGGCAGCAGCACATCGGCACGGAAATATGGCTTTGATAGCTGTGGAAAGAAGTTTTGTGGCATACGTCCCATAGCCCATAGCGACACGCCAAACATCAATAATACGGCGCACACCGTAAGCCATCTATGGCGCAATAGCCCGCTAACAATCTTTGCGAACCACACAGAACGCTCAACATAATCACTATCTGGCTTAACTCGTAACCACGACACACACATCATAGGCACTTGTGTAAGCGCAAGCACCCAGCTAATGAGCAACGACAATGCAATTACCACAAATAGCGGGCGTATAATCTCGGCTACGGATGAGGGAGCAAGCTGCAACGGCAGAAAGGATACAATGGCAATCAGCGTAGCAGCCAATAAGCCTATACGCGGAGTGGTAGCACCCTCCACTGCGGCACGACGCAGGATGACACCTCGTTTAGCAAGTGACACGGTATTATCGGTGACAACAATAGCATTATCCACCAACATACCCATAGCTATAATAAAGCCTGCAAGCGATGTGCGATTAAGACCCTCGCCAATAAAGAGCATCATCAAGAGTGTAGCTCCAATACAGAAGATTAGCGATGACCCAACAACAACACCCTGCCTAAAGCCCATTGTTAGCATAATAAGCAGTATGACAATAATCAATGACTCGACAAGGTTGATGATAAAGTCGTTATTGGCACTTCGAGCAATCTCATTTTCGGGATAGAGCGTCACAATATCTATGCCCAGAGGGAGCCTATCCTGCACACTCTTAAGTAGCGCATCTACCTCATCTCCCACAGCAACAATATCGCGCTGCGAATCCGCCGATACGGCGACACCTATGGCATCTCTGCCATCAACACGCAAACGCACATCTGCGGGGGTATGATAGCCACGCTCAACACGTACTATATCACCCAAGCGGTATTGCTTCCCATCGACAGCTGTAAGCAGTTGGTTTTCAACATCTGAAAGCGACATATATGTACTACCCTCCGACAACTCCACCTCGACATCACCTGCACTATATACACCCAGACCAACCACAGCATTCTGCTCTGCTACGGCACGGCTTATAGCATCGGGGCGAAGGTCAAAGGCAGCAAGTGTAGATGGGCTAATCGTGATATTTACCTCGGGTTGCTGCTCGCCATAGAGCATAACCTTCTCAACGCCAGAGACGGTATATAGCGAAGTCTCCACATCACGCGCATAGTCTCGTAGCTCATCCCACGTGTAGCCCCCATCCGACACCAGCGCATAGTACATACCATATACGTCGCCAAAGTCGTCCGACACAGTTATTCCTCCGACACCGTCGGGCAGTGCTCGTGAGGCATTATCGACCTTACGACGGAGCTCATCCCATAGCTGCGGGACACGTTTCGCAGATGTGGCTGGCTGAAGTTCAACAGTTAGACGCGCATAGCCAAAATGTGATTCCGATGATATCTTATAGACGCTGTTGAGCGTACGCAGTTCCCGCTCAAGAGGGATTGTAACAAGCTGCTCCACCTGCTCGGGTGTAGCACCTGGGTAGCTACAACTGACAATAGCACTCTTAATAGTAAATGTTGAGTCCTCGCGCTTACCGAGCGTAAGAAAGGCATAGACACCGCCAAAAAGTGTTACTGCGAGAAAAAACCACACAACAAGGCGATGCTGTATTGAGTATTCCGAAATATTAGTCATATACTTATACTACTGTATTATACGCACACTATCGCCCTCTTTAAGCTTATATACACCTGCGACAACCACCCTATCGCCAGCATCAACGCCACTCAATATCTCGATGGATGACCTACCGACAGGTACACCGAGCATAACTCGTCGTAGCTCGACACGATTATCACTATCTACAACCCACACATAGTCACCACCCGACACAGGAGCATATATGGCAGTAAGCGGCAGGCTCACTGCGTGGACATCGCCTTGCGGCGTTGTGACGGTAGCTATACAGGTCATACCTGGGGATATCTTATAGCGCAAAGTATCTACATCAACCAAGCGCAAGGAGACAGGAAAGCCCAACGCATCTGAAGAGGTACGCGCAAAGCTCTTGATGACAGCCTTAAACTGTACATCGGGATAGGCATCAAACTCAACACTAAAGCGTGTGGTGCTATCAGAGAGTATTGTCACTATACTCTCTGGTGCAGTAAAGCCTACGGTGGTACTAACAGGATTTACAACACGGACAATGGTCTCGCCTGAAGCAACTCGCTGAAATGCATCAACATAGGTGCGTTCAACAACACCATCAAAGGGTGCCGTAATACGCGTATCATTTTGTAAATCAAGGACATTTTCGTATGCCGAGCGAGCCTGAGTCATAGTATTCTCCAACGACTCGACCTCTTGGCGCGAGATGGCATCGTGCTCAAGCAGACGAACAGCGCGCTCATAGCGTAGGCGCGCTTCGGTATATGCAGCACGCGCAGACTCGACCTGAAGCGCAACATCACGCCCATCAAGTTCGGCAAGCAGCTCTCCGCGTTTTACCATAACACCCTTTGCCACGGGGATATCAACGACTCTACCTCCAATCTTAAAAGCGAGGTTTACAGCGTCATCCGCCGTAGTGAGTGCCGCAAAATCGCGGCTTACATACTTAAGAGGCTGTGCAACCACACACTTAACAGGGTGCAGATTATCGCGCGTGGTATCTGTGGCTGTATGGTCACACGCCACCACAAAGAGCATAGAGAGTATAATGAGTGTAGTACGCATAAAAAATAATTGACCGTTCAACAAATAACGGTCAATTATCTTGCCAAAGGAGCACCGCCTAAGTGGCAATGCGTTTTGTAGGTCTATATATCGAGGATATTGAGTTTATCGACAATAACACCATCCTCAAGCACAACAACACCAACATCCGCACGCATTATAGATGTAAGTACCACAGAGTCTATGGCATAGCACTCAAGGTTAAGAGTATCATATACATCTTCTACGTTGTCCGACGTAAGGACGACAATATTGCTATCGGTCGTTTGTTCGAGGAGCTGCTCAATAGCACGCATACGCTTTGAGTCAAGGCTCTCAACGCTACGCACACATAGCCAAATAGTCCTACCCTCGCGCTGCAGAAGTTCACGAGATTGCTCAACGCCCGCTGCATCATACACCATAAAGTCGGTGAATGGCGACAACTCACTACTATTAGCATCGCGTGTATCGACAACCTCCCAGCCATCATACCACGCAGTATCATCAGCGGCAAACTCACGCACCTCTCCCGTTACACTATTACGGCACACAAGCACATAGTCAACAGCTCTGCGCTGCGATATAGCACTGCGCAAATCGACACCCTCCTTATATGACATAAAGTCAATAATGGGTAGATGGCGCAAAGAGTATAGGTTAACACCTAATGATATGATAAGTGCAAACAAGAGCGTCAAGAGGTTGAAACGCGCAGGCTTCGCCTTAACCCACAGATATATAGCCATTGGTAGCAGGACAACATTTTTAAGAAGTGTCTGCAATGGTGTCAGCCTAACAGCATCACCAAAGCAACCACAGTCGCCGATAGGGAGTATCGTGGCATTAAGGAGTGTTATAACAGTAAAAAATGCCAAAAAGAGTGTGGTAGCAATGGCAGTAATGCGGTGGGTATTACCAGATATAAGTATCTCGCCAAGCGAGAACTCAATTACGGCGAGAGTAATAGCAATAGGAAGTGCAAAAGGCAGTAACACATCGAGTGAGTAGGCTATAAGGTACTTCTCGACAAAGAGCGAAGTGCCAACAGGGTCGACACACTTGACTATGCCCGAAAAGACAAATACACTACCCAATATCCAGCGGAAGATATCCGCAAAATTGATACACCTCATTATCGGTGGCTACTTTAGGAGTGGGCAAAGATGCTCTCTGATACGTTCAAATATAGTATCGGGCGACGCCATCTCCGAGTTATCCGAACAATCGACAACCACAAGGTCATTACCCGATGCGGCAGCCTCAAGGTATACCTCTCGCACACGACGCTGAAGGTCGAGCGACGCCTCGTGGATATCACGACCTCCCTGCAAATAGGCACGGTCATCGCCCTCGCGCGTCTCGGTAAGCTTACGCTCGGTGAACTTAAAGGGCACGTCCAAAAACAGCGACACATCGGGGCGCGGTATCATAAACTTATTGTACTCTGTATCTAATATCCACTCACGAAGAGCATTACGTTCATCGCCCGTAGATATCTTGGCACATTGGTAGCCTATATTAGAGTAGACATATCTGTCTGCAATGACAACCCTACCCTCTGCAAGCCACCCGCGTATAGTCTTGGCGCAGTCGGCACGATCACCTGCATAGAGCAGTGCCACAAGGTATGGGTTCACACTATCTACCGAGCCGAGGTCACCACGCAAGAAACGCGCGATAAGCTCGCCATATACAGGGGCATCGAAACGCGGAAAATGAACATACTCACACTCCACACCTCGCTCCTTAAACATCTCTATAAGCTTGGTAATCTGCGTAGACTTACCAGCACCATCCAAGCCCTCTAAAACAATAAACATATATCTAAAAAATCATCGTAGCATACTTACAGCGCGCTCAACGCCACGAGCCAAGGTCTCTACCTCCTCAACAGTATTATACATACCGATAGAGGCACGACACATACCACTAATGCCATAGTGGGTCATAACAGGCTCGGCGCAGTGGTGTCCAGTGCGTATAGCAACACCTAATTTATCGAGTATCATACCCACATCGTAGGGGTGTGTGCCATCAACCGTGAACGACACAATAGGACACTTATGTTTAGCTGTACCATAGATACGCAGTCCCTCAATCTGCGACAGACGCTCTGTCATAACACGCAACAACATCTGCTCGTGCTCCTCGATAACATCAACGCCTATGCTCTCCACAAAGTCGATAGCCTCGCCCAAGGCAACAGCCCCAAGGAAGTTGGATGTACCTGCCTCAAACTTGAGTGGCAGAGGCGCATAGGTTGTCTTGGCGAAGGTCACCTTATCAACCATATCGCCACCACCCATATATGGGGGCATCGACTCCAATAGCTCACGACGTCCATACAGCACACCAATACCCGTGGGGGCGTAGAGCATATGTCCCGAGAAGGCATAAAAATCATATCCTCGCTGCGCTACATCTCCGCCTCCGTGAACGATACCCTGACAGCCATCAACCATCACCACAGCACCAACACTATGGGCTGCATCAACAATAGGCTTTAGGTCGGGACACGTACCCAAAGTATTAGATGCCTCCGTAACGGCAACAAGGCGGGTGCGGCTGTCAACGAGTTGTGGCAACAGGTCAATGCGTAGCTCACCAGCATCATCAAAAGGCAAAACACGCAACTCTGCACCTTGACGCTCCGCAGCGAGCTGCCACGGCACGATATTGGAGTGGTGCTCCATCTCGCTCACAACGATATTATCTCCCGCGCGAAGATACTTCGCACTCCACGCCGTAGCGACAAGGTTAATAGACATAGTTGCTCCCGAAGTGAAGATAAGCTCCTCACGCTCACGAGCACCTATAAATCGTCGAATACGCTCACGAGCAGACTCATACATATCTGTCATACGTCCCGACAGATGGTGTACGCCACGGTGTATATTGGCATTATGCTCCGCCATAAGCTCCTCGGTAAGGCGTATCACACAACGCGGCTTCTGCGCTGTTGCACCACTATCGAAATAGACCAACGGGCGGTTATTTACCGTGCGCCCCAAGATGGGGAACTCGTCGCGTATCTTCTCAATATTCATCATCCTAAAGTCTGTTGATTTTCTCGGAAATAAGCTCCTGCAAAGGCTCTGCAATGCGACCTATCGCCGAGCGCATCACAACATCCGAAACAAAGCCCTCAAGTTGCAGACGCTTGGCATCAACAAGGCTCAAGCCTCGCTGTCGCATATACATCACAGCCTCGGCATCCATCTGACCGACAGTAGCACCGTGGCTACACTTAACATCGTCGGCATATATCTCCAACTGCGGCAGTGTCTCAATACGTGCATCGCCCAGCGTAACATTACGGCTTAACTGCTTCGAGTCGGTGCGCTGCGCGTCAGGTGCTACGTAAACAACACCCGAGAACCTACCGTGAGCACTACCAGATGCAACACCCTTAACAATGGTGCACGATGTACAGTCTGGCATATTGTGATGAACATCAACGGTGACACCTCCGCGATCATCACCCGTGAGGACAAAGACACCGTTAAGCTCAAACGTAGCAAAGCGACCATCAAGCATAGTGTTAAAATGCACCTCCGATGAGTGCGTCATAACCTGTGTGACGTCACATCGTCCACCCTCTGCAACAGTGAGCTTGATATGATTAGCACTCTGCGTCTGCGACACATATACCATTCGCAGCTCTGCACCTTGTGCAACGTTTATATCTATCGAGACCGCAGCTTCAGCATCAATGACAAGTAGCTCGGCACGTACACCCTGCTCTACAACAAGGCTACGCGAACTATCTGCCACAAGGCTCCAGCTACCAGGCGTAAGGGTATCTGGCGCAGGCTGTGCTACCATCTCGTTTACTATACGCTCAACAGTCATAGCTACTCCTCCTTATAGTCGTTGATAAGCCAATCGTAGCCCTCTTTTTCGAGCTTCAAGGCAAGTGACTTATCGCCAGAATAGATGATACGACCCTTGTACAGCACGTGAACAAAGTCGGGCACGATGTAGTCCAACAGACGCTGGTAGTGCGTGATGACAACAGTTGCATTCTCTGGAGTATGTAGGCGCGTTACACCCGTAGCAACAATACGCAAAGCGTCAATATCGAGACCAGAGTCCGTCTCATCGAGAATCGCCAACTTCGGATCGAGCATTGCCATCTGGAATATCTCATTCTTCTTCTTTTCACCGCCCGAAAAGCCCTCATTCACAGCGCGTGATGTGAGCTTTGAATCAAGTTCAACAACAGCACTCTTCTCGCGCATCATACGCAGGTACTCGGCAGCAGACAACGGCTCAAGACCACGAGCCTTACGCTGCTCATTTACCGCGAGCTTCATAAAGTTTGCCATAGTAACACCTGGAATCTCAACAGGATACTGGAAACCAAGAAAGAGACCCATACGTGAACGCTCCTCGATAGAGAGCGACAACATATCCTTACCCAAGAACTCCACCTTACCTTCGGTCACAGTAAACTTCTCGTTACCAGCCAACACCGAAGCAAGAGTACTCTTACCAGAGCCATTAGGCCCCATTATGGCGTGTACTTCACCTGCCTTGACGGTAAGATTTATACCTTTCAAAATATCTTTATCGCCCACAGAGGCGTGTAGATTTTCTACCTTTAACATATCGTTTATCTTTTTCGTTCTTATTTACTAAATATGACAGAATTAACCCACGCTACCCTCCAAGCTGATAGCGAGCAACTTCTGCGCTTCAACAGCAAACTCCATTGGCAGCTTGGTAAGCACCTCACGAGCATAGCCATTGACAATCATACCTACAGCATCCTCCGTAGAGAGTCCACGCTGACGGCTATAAAAGAGCTGATCCTCCGAAATCTTCGACGTTGTAGCCTCGTGCTCCAATACCGCTGAAGGGTTATGGCTATTGATAACGGGGAATGTATGCGCCCCACACTTATCGCCGATAAGCAGCGAGTCGCACTGCGAGTAGTTTCGTGCATTGTCGGCACCTCGCGCAACCTTAACCATACCACGATAAGCATTCTGCGACATACCTGCAGAGATACCCTTTGAGACGATACGCGAGCGGGTATTCTTGCCGATATGTATCATCTTGGTACCTGTATCTGCCTGCTGATAGTTATTGGTCATCGCAACCGAGTAGAACTCGCCCGACGAGTTATCGCCAAGAAGCACACAGCTGGGATACTTCCACGTAATGGCCGAGCCCGTCTCTACCTGTGTCCACGAGAGGTGCGCACCCTCACGGCACAGACCGCGCTTCGTAACAAAGTTATAGATACCACCCTTACCATTCTTATCGCCTGGATACCAATTCTGCACCGTTGAGTACTTCACATCGGCATCGCGCTCCACAACAATCTCAACGACTGCTGCGTGCAGCTGGTTTTCATCACGCTGCGGAGCGGTACAACCTTCAAGGTAGCTCACATAGGAGCCCTCGTCAGCAACAATAAGTGTGCGCTCGAACTGTCCCGTACCCTCGGCATTGATGCGGAAGTAGGTAGATAGCTCCATAGGGCAATGCACACCTTTGGGGATATAGCAGAACGAGCCATCACTAAATACAGCGGCATTGAGTGCGGCGTAGAAATTATCGGTATACGGAACAACAGAGCCAAGATACTTTTTTATAAGCTCTGGGTGCTCCTTGATAGCCTCCGATATAGAGCAGAAGATAATACCCTTCTCGGCGAGCGTATCACGAAAGGTGGTCTTAACAGAGACCGAGTCCATAACGGCATCAACAGCGACACCCGCCAACGCCATCTGCTCCTCAAGAGGAATACCCAGCTTATCGAAGGTGCGCTTCAGCTCGGGGTCGACCTCATCCATTGAGTTGAGCTGCTTTTTAGGCTTTGGGGCGGCGTAGTAGATGACATCTTGAAAGTCTATCTCTGGTATATCAAGATGAGCCCAATTGGGGTGCTTAAGTGTAAGCCAATGGCGATACGCCTTCAGTCGACGCTCTAACATCCAGTCGGGCTCGCCCTTCTTTTCGGAGATAAGGCGAATGACATCCTCCGACAAACCACGAGGTATTGTTTCGGTCTCGATATCGGTCACGAAGCCATACTTGTAGTCACTCTTTTCGAGGGAGTCTAATATATTATTTGTGTTCTCTGACATATTCTTTATTTAATAGCACGCAAAAGTAACAAAAACTATTCACAATAGCAACAAAATAGAATCAATAATTCTTATGTAGTAATAACGCAAAATTATTTATCCATACTCAATCATATTTTTTTGCGTTTATAATTTGCAAATGGTTGAAATGTTTTCTAATTTTGCAAGGATATTGCGCCGTACAAGGTGTGGACGCACAAAACACAACATACGACACAAGAAAAATTAGACAATAGCAAACAATTTAAATAACTTAAAATCAAGTAAAATTATGGCTTTCTTAACAAACGACAAGCTCGTTATCGTTGGTGCTGCCGGTATGATCGGCTCAAATATGGTTCAGTCGGCTCTTATGATGGGTCTTACCAACAACATCTGTCTTTATGACGTTTTCTCTCCCGAGGGCGTTGCAGAGGAGATGCGCCAGAGCGGCTTCGATAACGTAAACATCACAGCTACCACCGATGTAGCAGAGGCTTTCAAGGATGCAAAATATATCATCTCTTCAGGTGGTGCTCCCCGCAAGGAGGGTATGACTCGTGAGGACTTGCTTAAGGGTAACTGCGAGATTGCAGAGCAGCTCGGCAAGAACATCAAGACATATTGCCCCGACGTAAAGCACGTTGTTATCATCTTCAACCCTGCTGACCTCACTGGTCTTGTAACATTGCTCTACTCTGGTTTGAAGCCTGGTCAGGTTACTACACTTGCAGGTCTTGACACCACACGTCTTAAGAGCGCACTTGCAAAGAAGTTCGGCGTTATGCAGAGCGAGATCGAGGGTTGCGCAACCTATGGTGGTCACGGCGAGCAGATGGCAGTATTCGGCAGCGCAGTAAAGGTTGCTGGTCGCAAGCTCACTGACATCATCGGCACAGAGGAGTTCCCCGAGGCAGAGTGGGAGCAGATGAAGAAGGATGTAACACAGGGCGGTGCAGCTATCATCAAGTTGCGTGGTCGTTCATCATTCCAGAGCCCCTCATACCTCTCTGTAGAGATGATTCGCTCGGTAATGGGTGGCGAGCCTTTCCGTTTCCCCGCAGGTACATACGTATCTAACGAGAAGTACAACCATATTATGATGGCTATGGACACTGTTCTCGACAAGAACGGTTGCTCTTACAAGATGCCCGTAGGCACCGAGGAGGAGTTGGCAAAGCTTGATGCCTCTTATGCTCACCTCTGCAAGATGCGTGACGAGTTAGTTACTCTCGGCATCGTTCCCGCAATTGAGGAGTGGTCAAAGATTAACCCCAACTTGTAATTTTTTGTAACAACGGCGCATCTGCGACGTTATAATCATCGGGGCGACTTGGAGATTTCAGTGTATCCATACGCCCCGATTTTATATTTAATACTATGAAGATAGCAGTACCAACACGTGACGGGCACATAGACGACCACTTCGGCCACTGCGCCTACTACACAATATTTGAGATTGAGAATAACACCATCGTCGCAACCTCACGTCTTGACTCCCCAGAGGGCTGCGGCTGCAAGTCGGGCATTGCCGCAGAGATGGAGCGTATGGGCATAAACGTAATGCTTGCTGGCAATATGGGCGAGGGTGCAAAGAATAAACTTGAGAGCCACAACATCAAGGTTGTACGTGGCTGCAAGGGTGATATTGAGGCTGTTGTAAAGGGCTATTTGTTAGGGTTTATAATGGACTCGGGCGAGGGATGCGACCACCACGAGTGCCACAACCACTAATAGAGATAATAAAAGATTGGGGTAGTGATAGCACTACCCCATTTTTGTTGATATATCGGCAACCGTTGCACGCGTATATGATATAAGGTCATCGGGCGCAATGGCAATCTGCAACCCCCTTATGCCTGCACTTATGTATATGCGCGTATGGTCACGACACGTCGAGTGTATAAATGTCGGAAACGGCTTACGCATACCTATTGGCGAGCATCCTCCACGTATATACCCCGTTGTCGGCAACAGCTCTTTCATAGGTATAAGGTCAGCCTTCTTATTTCCCGACACGCGCGCAGCAGCTTTAAGGTCTACCTCGTGGTCGCCAGGAACAACGCACACGAAATAACCCGTGCGGTCACCCTTCAGCACAAGCGTCTTAAAGACCGTAGCTATATCCTCGCCAAGCTCCTCGGCAACGTGCGTTGCAGCAAGATTATCCTCATCAACGGTATATGGCACAAGGTCATAGGCTATCTTCGCCCTATCCAAGAGGCGAGCAGCATTGGTCTTTTCTATCTTTTTCGCCATTTTTATCTTCTCACGTTTAAAAATCACACTAAAAATATTAACTTTGCACTATGAGTTACGCACTAATAACAGGTGCCTCATCGGGCATTGGTCGTCACTACGCCTCGGAGCTTGCCTCACGTGGCTACAATATCGTTGCTGTTAGCAACCAACCCACAGAGTTACAACTCGTTGTGGAGCACTTGCGTATGCACTACGGCGTAGAGGCACACGCACTATGTTGCGACCTTACTGACAGCTACCGCGCAGAACAACTCTACGACACTTGTCACAGCAACTCCTGGCAGGTTGACGTACTTGTCTGCAATGCTGGAATATTGCTTTTTTCCACACTTGTCAACACCGACACAGAGCATCTCAAGAATATCATAACACTACACTGCACCACAACAACGCTACTTTGTAGACTCTTTGGCGATGATATGAAGCAGCGTCGGGCAGGACACATACTCATAATGTCGTCGGCGACAGCGTGGCTGCCCTACCCTACTATATCGCACTATGGCGCAACAAAGGCATACCTAAAAAACTTCGCTTCGTCGCTATGGTACGAGCTACGCCCATACAACGTCAGCGTAACAGCAATCTTCCCAGGTGCTGTTGACACCCCATTCTATACACTCAACGATAATATGCGTCGTTGGCTATGTCGACTCGGCGTAATGCTTCCACCAGCTACGATTGCCCGTCGTGGCATACGCGCAATGTTTAAAGGACGCAGACGGCTTATACCTGGGCTCTTTACAAAGGTTATAGTGGCTGTATGCGCACTACTCCCTGCACGTATATTATACCCCATACTGCGTATCGGCGCAATACGCCGCCTGCTTGAGCGCGTTTAACGCTCCACTAACTCGCGTAACTGCTCGACCGTGATATCGCGGAAGTCATTGATAATAAGGTCGGCATCTGTTGTCGCAAGAAACTCTCTATCAAATGTTGTAGCAAGTGCTACGACACGCATACCCGCACTCTTTGCCGACTCTATACCAGCCTCGGCATCCTCAAAAACGATACACTCCGAAGGTTGAAGACCCAACTTCGCAGCAGCCGTGAGATATATCTCTGGATCGGGCTTACAGCGTGTAACCTCGTCACCCGCAACCTGTGCCTCAAAGTATTTACGGATGTTGCACTTGTCGAGGACAAAGTCTACGTTTGCACGATACCCCGACGAGCCGACAGCACATCTCAACCCTGCGACCTCGCACTGCGCAAGAAATGGCAACAGACCAGGCTGTGGCGTGATGATGGGTGCATACAGCTCACGGTATATCTCCTCCTTCTCATAGCCCAACTCACGGATACCGACACGCTCCACGACATCACGTGGCATAAGCTCGCCCATAATATCATCATTGCCCTTGCCAAAGACACGACTCAACTCATCAAAACTGCGCTCAACGCCGTAACGACGAAAAAACTCTGCAAAAGCCGCACGGTGAATCTCAAGGTTGTTTACAAGAACACCGTCCATATCGAAAAGCACTCCTTTAAGCATCTTCATAAAATTTTACAGAGCAAAGTTAGTAATTTTTGTTTAAGAAAAGTGTGCGCCCGTTTAATATCACTACTTTTGTTTTGTCGATTGATATAAATATTCTATTTTTGCGTATATGAAACTCGTAGAGCGACTAAAAACGGTAAAGGTGGGAGAGAATATGGTCTACTCGTTGGTGTGGATCATCGTATTGCTTATACCCATAATGAGCTCACAGCTTATGTCCGAGAAGATAATAGACATCAACAAGATAATTATCTCCTGGGGGAAAATCGCGCCCTACTTCCTGATATTCATTATCAACAACAATATATTAGCACCCAAGCTGCTTCTGCGCCACAGATATTGGTGGTACAGCTCGCTGTTAATAGTGATGCTGTTGATAATATTTGGTACTATCGACATCATTGACTACAGATATTGGCAGTCAGACATTTATCTGCGCAACAAGGCATCATTCACCGACCTTGAGTGGTATTGGAACGTGCTGCTTGGTATATTTATGACGGGTGCTAACTCGATGATTAAACTCTACTACCTCGCCCTGGAGACCGACAAGCGTATGGCAGAGCTGGAGCGACAGAACATCGAGACACAGATGGAGTATCTTAAATATCAGATAAGCCCCCACTTCCTGATGAACACTCTCAACAACATACACGCTATGATTGACTTCGACAGCGAGATGGCAAAGAAGAGTGTTATGGATCTATCGCGTATGCTACGCTACGTGCTATACGACTCGACAGAGAAGAGCACTACGCTTGAAAAAGAGGTCGAGTTTTTGCATAACTACATCGAGCTAATGCGCATAAGGTACATAGATGAGGTAATAATAAACATTACTGCACCCTCGACAATAGAGTGCCGCAAGGTATCTCTGCCGCCGCTGCTACTAATCGTACTTATAGAGAATGCCTTTAAGCACGGTATTAGCTATAACCACCGCTCGTTCATCGACATTGAGCTGACGATAAAGAGAGATATGCTATGTTGCACCGTAGCAAACAGCCAGCACAACACGCACGGCACGGCACGTAGCGGTATAGGTATGAGTAACCTGCAAAAACGCCTACAACTACTGTATGGCAACCAATATACACTAAAGGTAGATAAAGCGGAGGAGGATATATACCGCGTAACGCTGATAATACCCATAACAAAGTAAGACTATGGTAAGATGTATTGCAATAGATGATGAGCCGTTGGCTCTTCGACAGATAAAGAGCTATATTGAGCGCAACGACCAGCTTGAACTTGTGGCGGCGTGTCGCAGTGCCATAGAGGCGCAAGAGCTACTCAAGAGTGAGCGCATAGACCTCATCTTTGTAGATATAAATATGCCCGACCTCAACGGCTTGGACTTCGTGCGTTCACTGACGAACAACTACTATATAATATTTACAACCGCGCACTCGGAGTATGCCCTCGACGGCTTCAAGCTCAACGCCATAGACTACCTACTCAAGCCATTCACCGTAGAGGAGTTTCAGAAGGCTACAACAAAGGTTGTGTCGCTGGTAGACCTCGTAGATAGATGTCACGCCGCAGAGAGTGCTATAGCACAAAACGAGGCAGAGAGCGCAGACAAGGAGTACATATCGGTAAAGGCTGATTACAAGACACAGTTGGTAAAGATTGCCGATATAATATATTTGGAGAGTGCTGGTGAGTATGTACGCCTACATATAGACAGCAGCCACACCATAACCACCCTATTTCGCCTAAAGAATATGGAGGCATCACTGCCCGCAGAGATATTTCAGCGCGTGCATCGCAGCTACATTGTCAACCTGAAGCATATATCGAGCTACACGAAGGGTCGCATATTCTTGGATAACGGCGAGTACATACCACTCGGCGAAAACTACAAGGATAAGTTCTTGGAGTACTTCAACAAGAACATTTAATCTGGGCGCACAACATCACTGATACCAATATATAATAGTTATGGGCTATGCCTCGCGGCACAGCCCATAATCTTTATTGGTGGCAAACGCCACACATCAACTAAATGGGAAGGAACGCCAAAAGGATACCAGCGGCAACAGCCGAGCCGATAACACCAGCGACGTTAGGACCCATAGCGTGCATCAAAAGGAAATTGCCAGGGTTGTACTGCTGACCAACGGTCTGCGATACACGTGCAGCCATAGGCACTGCAGATACACCAGCAGAACCGATAAGCGGATTGATCTTCTCCTTTGAGAAGAGGTTCATAATCTTGGCGAGGATAACGCCAGAAGCAGAACCAAAACTAAAGGCGATAACACCGAGGAGCAAGATACCCAAAGTCTGCCAGTTGAGGAATGCATCTGCCGTAGTGGTAGCACCTACCGAGATACCGAGGAAGATAGTTACAATGTTCATCAACTCGTTCTGAACGGTCTTTGACAAACGCTCTGTAACACCACACTCCTTCATAAGGTTACCCAACATCAAGCAACCGATAAGCGGTGCTGCCGAGGGCAACAAGATGGCGATAATAACGGTAATAACGATGGGGAAGATAATCTTCTCACGCTGTGACACGGTACGCAACTGCTTCATCTCAATCTTACGCTCCTTGTCGGTGGTAAGCAGCTTCATAATAGGAGGCTGGATAACGGGAACAAGAGCCATATAAGAGTAAGCTGCAACGGCGATGGGACCCAACAAGTGGGGTGCGAGCTTCGATGTGAGGTAGATAGCAGTGGGGCCATCAGCACCACCAATAATACCGATAGAGCCTGCCTCCCAATAGTTGAAGCCAAGAACCAATGCGCCGAGGAATGTAGCGAAGATACCAATCTGCGCAGCTGCACCCAACAGCAAGCTCTTGGGGTTAGCAATAAGCGGACCGAAGTCGGTCATAGCACCTACACCAATGAAGATCAAGCAGGGATAGATACCAAGCTTAACACCGAGGTAGAGGTAGTCCAAAAGACCAGCCGAGCCAAGCGCGAAGTTATCCCAATGTACGTGACCACCAGCAAAGAACTCCGAGTGGAACATATCTGCACCAGGGAGGTTGGTGAGCAACATACCGAATGCAATAGGCATAAGGAGCAGCGGCTCAAACTTCTTTACAATAGCCAAATAGAGCAATACGAATGAGATGAGAATCATCACAGCAAATCGCCAGTCCTTGGCAAAGCCCTTGAAACCAGATTGTTCAACAAAGTCGCCAACAGCCTTGCCTACACTAAACTCTGCATCGATGTCGGTGTTATCACGACCCTGTGTACTTTTAGCAACAGCGGGCTGTGACTCAACCTCTGCTGTCTCGGCAGCGAGCTGCTCTGCGGCAACCTCAACAGCTGCTGTGGCCGCCTCAACAGACTCGACAGCAAGCTCCGTAGCAGCCTCGGCAAGCTGCTCGGCAGCCGCCTCGACATCTTGAGCCTGTGCCGACATTGAGAGCATCAACGCCGAAACAAGCAACGAAAAATAAAGTTTTACACTCTTCATATTAAGCAATTAATTAAAGAGTTAGTAATTAAGCGAGATCAATAAGAGCCTCACCCTGCTGTACAGCCTTACCCTCTGCTACGTAGATCTTCTTAACGGTACCTGCTGCGGGGGCCATAATCTCGTTCTCCATCTTCATTGCCTCAAGGGTGATGAGAACCTCGCCAGCCTGAACTGCCTGACCCTCCTTAACCTTGATCTTTGATACGTTACCAGGCAGCGGAGCCTTGATTGAGCCTGCATTGCCTGTGATAACCTGCTGGGGAGCATCAACGAAGTCTGCACTTGATGATGAAGGCTTAACGGCAGCGATCTTGGGAGATACGATAGCCTCCTCCTTCTCGATCTGAACAGTGTAGCTCTTACCATTAAGCTCTACACGGGCTGTATTACGATCTGTCTCCTCTACAATAGCCTCGTAGCCCTTACCGTTAATATTGAATTTAAATTTCTGCATAATGCGTTTTTGTTAGCTTTGAATGTTTGTTTTACAATTGCTTGTGAATATTGCGTACCTGCCATGCCGAAACATCGTGGTTCTGGCGGAATGTAAGTACGTCGCTCTCCTCATCGTGGCGATTGAAGAAGAGGTTGACAGCTACCGCAATAGCTGCCACCTCCTCGTCAGAGATCTCGTCAGATGATGCACCTACGGGGGCAGCTACTGCCTTCGTTCTCTCGCGGAAGATAACTCCGAAGAGCTTCAACACGCAGATAAGAAGTACAAGTACGACAAATACCAGCATAATGCTGACAAGTGCCATAAGAGCAGCATTTCCCCAATTTGTTGTTGCAAGGATCATCATAACTTATCACAAATTTATTACAACGGAATATTGTTATGACGCTTTGCAGGATTCTCAAGACGCTTGTTGCGCAAAGACTCCAAAGCACGAATTACGCGGAAACGTGTGTTGCGAGGCTCGATAACATCGTCGATGTAGCCGTAGCGAGCTGCATTGTAAGGGTTAGAGAACTTGTCGCGGTACTCCTGCTCCTTCTCGGCAACGAACTTCGCCTTCTCCTCCTTATTCTCAAAGCCAGCCAAAGCCTTGGCGTGCAATACCTCAACAGCACCACTTGCACCCATAACAGCAATCTCGGCAGTAGGCCAAGCGTAGTTAACATCGCCACGGATGTGCTTTGATGACATCACGATATATGCACCACCGTATGCCTTACGAAGGGTAACAGTAACCTTGGGCACTGTAGCCTCGCAGTAAGCGAACAACAGCTTTGCACCGTGGGTGATAACACCACCGTACTCCTGTGCAGTACCAGGCAAGAAGCCAGGAACGTCAACCAAAGTAACCAAAGGAATGTTGAACGCGTCGCAGAAACGTACAAAACGAGCTGCCTTACGTGAAGCGTTGATATCGAGAACACCCGCCATAAACTTGGGCTGGTTAGCGATGATACCAACACTCTGACCATTGAAACGAGCAAAGCCAGTGATGATATTCTTTGCGTAGCCTGCTGCAGACTCCAAGAACTCACCATTATCAACGATAGCCTTGATAACCTCCATCATATCATAGGGCTTGTTGGGGTTGTCAGGGATGATGTCGTTAAGGATATCCTCCTTACGTGCGATATCATCGGTGCAAGGCTGATCGGGCACAAGAGCTGTGTAGTTTTGGGGCATATATGAGAGAAGGTCGCGGATAAGCTTAAGACCCTCCTCCTCTGAATCTACTGCAAACTGTGCAACACCCGACTTTGTAGTGTGCATATTAGCACCACCGAGCTGCTCCTGTGTTACATCCTCACCAGTAACAGTCTTAACAACCTTCGGGCCTGTGAGGAACATATTAGAGGTCTCACGACGCATAATGATAAAGTCGGTCAATGCGGGCGAGTAAACAGCACCACCAGCGCAAGGACCAAAGATAGCAGAGATCTGGGGGATAACACCTGATGCCATAACGTTACGCTGGAAGATGTTTGCGTAACCAGCAAGAGCGTTTACACCCTCCTGAATACGTGCGCCACCAGAGTCGTTAAGACCGATACAGGGAGCACCGTTGCGAACTGCCATATCCATAACCTTGCAAATCTTGTCTGCCAAAGAGATAGACAAAGAACCAGCAGTTACGGTAAAGTCCTGTGCAAATACATACACGAGACGACCTGCGATGGTACCATAACCTGTAACAACGCCATCACCAAAGGTATGCTTTGCATCCATACCGAAATCATAGCAACGGTGAGTTACAAACATATCGAACTCCTCGAAGCTACCCTCGTCAAGTAACATAGCGATACGCTCACGTGCAGTGTACTTACCCTTCTCATGCTGCTTGTCGATTGCCTTCTGACCACCACCCATGCGAGCCGTCTGTCGGTTATCCATGAGTTTCTCAATGGCTTTCTGAATTTCGCTCATAAAATCGTATTTTTTATTATTAATGTTAATTATTCAAAACCTTGTGCCGCACGACTACTTATTCTTGTTCTCGCACAACTCTGTCAAGATGCCCTGTGTTGACTTGGGGTGAAGGAATGCGATAGTCAAGCCCTCTGCACCCTTGCGGGGAGTCTTGTCAATAAGGCGAATGCCGTGAGCCTCCGCATCGGCAAGCTGCTCTTCGATATTCTCGCAAGCAAGAGCCATATGGTGGATGCCAATACCCTTGTTCTCGATGTACTTTGCAATTGTTGACTCGGGTGATGTGGGCTCCAAAAGCTCAATCTTTGTCTGACCAAGCATAAAGAACGCAGTCTTAACCTTCTGGTCAGCTACCTCCTCGATAGCGTAACACTTAAGACCCAATACATTCTCCCAGTAGGGAATTGCCTCCTCCAAGCTGTTAACGGCGATGCCGAGATGCTCAATGTGTGATACTTTCATAGTGTTTAGTTTTTATAAAGTTTAACTTAATATTTTTTTGAAAAATTTATACCCTTTAGTTGTCTCAAAAATCATCCAAAGTTACTCCAACTTTTTGAAACAACGAAATATTTTCGACTCTTTTTTTCACTTTCACCTATATTTATTTCCAGCAGGGACTTTTTCTCCAAAATATCCACCCATAAATCTCTTTGCAGAGCAAAAAAGGTGGCTCAAGAATTGCGTTTTCATAAATTTTCGCTAACTTCGCATATTGTAATAACACATCAAGCTATGAAAAAGCTGCTCGCCATATCGCTAATGCTACTTCTCACGACAATATCTGCCGGTGCACAAAACATACGCCTCGGTGAGCGCGTACCCGACATCGACGCCCGCACACTAACAGGCGAACAGCTGAACAACCTCAAGACATCGCACGTATGCCTGATATTTACACACTTTGACAGCGCACCCGCCAACGAGGCTCTCGTAGAGCTATTCGACATCACAGCCAGCTACGACGACCTGACGCTGGTGCTGCTAACACCTCAAGGCTACCAGGATGTTACGGAGCTACCAGAGCTACCCTTGCGAAAGGATGTAATCATTGCATACGACAACAACCGCCATACGTTACAGGCCTATGGCATTAGTTATGTACCATTTGTCGTGATATATGACACTAAACGATGCCACGCACGTTGGTTTGGCTCGATACACTCACTCGACAACAAGACTTTAGACAGAGTAATAACCCCGAAAAACAATAGATAGCATGTCATTTACAAAGATAGAACACTACGAAAAAGAGTATTTAGATGCTCACCACGACAGCGCACTCAACGTCACAGAGGGTGTTGAGGATAAGCCCGTCGTAAACCCCCATTTTGTGCGTCGCAAGCGTCGTGTACTCACCACAGATGAGTATGTCGAGGGTATTCTCGCAGGTAACATTACCATCTTGGCGCAGGCAATAACCCTCATCGAGAGCAATAACCCCACGCACTATGCACAGGCACAGGAGATTATAGAGCGTTGTCTACCCCACTCTGGCAAGTCTGTGCGCATCGGTATTACAGGTGTGCCAGGTGCTGGTAAGTCGAGCTTTATCGAGGCTATAGGTAATATGGTTACGTCTCTGCGCCATAAACTCGCCGTACTTGCTATTGACCCATCGTCGGAGCGCAGCGGTGGCTCTATCCTCGGCGATAAGACACGTATGGAGAGCATCTGCCACAATCCCGACATCTTTGTACGTCCCTCACCGTCAGCAGGTTCATTGGGTGGCGTAGCACGTAAGACGCGCGAAACCATTGTGTTGTGCGAGGCTGCAGGCTTCGATGTGATATTTATAGAGACTGTGGGTGTAGGTCAGTCAGAGACAGCTGTACACTCTATGGTTGATATGTTTATGATGTTGCAGATATCGGGTGCTGGCGACGAGCTTCAGGGTATCAAGCGCGGCATTATGGAGATGGCAGATATGATGGTTATAACCAAGGCGGATGGCGAGAATATCACCAAGGCAGAGCTTGCCAAGGCACAGTATCAGGGGGCACTCCACCTCTTTCCGCTTGCAGAGTCGGGCTGGCGCCCCGAGGTATACACCTGCTCTTCTCATATGGGCACAGGTCTCGAGGAGGTATGGAAGGGCGTAGAGAGCTACCTCGACCATATCGAGGCTAACGGCTACTTCGAGGCTAACCGCAACAGACAAAATAAGTATTGGATGTATGAGACGATAAATGAGACTCTTAAGTCGAGCTTCTACACTAACCCCGAAATCGAGGCACGCCTCGCCGAAGTGGAGCAGCGAGTGCTCGACGCCAAGCTATCATCATTCATCGCCGCAAAGGAGTTGCTGGATATATACTTTAAGTAGCCTATCGCAACTTGTTAATATTCACAAAGGGGATTGCTTCGGCAGTCCCCTTTGATTCTTTATAATTTCAAAAAATAATTTTCACGGCGACATATTTTGTCGCCCATATCTATTATCTTTGTAGTGAAAAATCGCAACACTATGAAAATCACAGACCAGATAAAGAGAATAGTTAAAATAGCCAATAAAGTAAGCCTCACAAAAGTTACATCGAAAGAGGAACTTATTAGATGTGCTTGCCAAAATCTCAGCGACAAAAATAGTGATATCACTACACGAACTCTGCAAAGAGATTTTGAGTATATAAACGAGCTATTCGGAATCCAAATCGCCTATGACCGTAGCGCGGGTGGATATATCATCAAAGAGAGGGGCAAGACGGCATCAGAGTATGAGATATTACTACAAAATTTCGAGCTACTAAGTCGCATAGACAACGACTCAGTCTTAATGGATTGCGTTATTTCTGAGCATAGGCGACCACCATTAGGTGAGTGCTTCGAGGAGATATTAGATGCTATCCGTGAGCACCGAGTTATCGAGATTGAGTACGAACATTATCGCGATAATAGCAGAGTGGCAAAGCACTCTATTCGCCCCCATTTTCTCAAAGAGTCGCAACAACGATGGTACTTAGTGGGCTACAACGAGGAGGATAAATTGAGAGTATATGCCTTGGAGCGTATATCGCGCGTAGAACTTAAAATATCAAAATTTAAGCCCAAGAAGACCAAAGATATACTCCATATATTTGATGATAGCTTCGGCATTTGGGCTGATGAGAATATGCCTGTCGAGGATATTGTGATTAGGTACGATAAGTTAGATAGTCGATTTGTTAAGAGTATGCCTTTGCACTCTTCGCAGTACATTATCGAAGAGAATGAAAACTCACTAACTATCGGTCTGCAACTAAGGATAACAAACGACTTCGTAATGGCTCTACTTGCCCGTAGTCGCTCAATGGAGGTTATCGCCCCACTATCACTACGCCAACGAGTAGAGGATATTTATCTAGAAGCTCTAAAACGCAATACAACACATAGTTAGCCATGTATCATCACGAACAGATAAAGCAACTAATACAAATATCTTGGCATTATATAAGACCGATATTTTGGTCAGTTATGATAGTCTCTTCTGCTTTTTGTATTTACGATAGATTTTTCAAAAGCGAACAGTACATTAAGCAAGAGTCGTATTGGCTGAATGAGGATAAAAGTCGTAGTGCGACAGATATTCAATGGCTGGACTATGATAATAGGTTGATTATCTACCGACCCGAAGGAAAATACAAAGGCTCAACGAAATGTGAGAGCACAACGACAAATAGCAGTTTTGTAGATTGGTACGACTTATCGGACTACTACGATTTATACGAATATTATCACGACTAAACAACTACTAATATGACAACAATTCAACAGCGTACAATCGACGCCTTAGTGACCATGGGCTACAACTCCACAAGGGTCATAGATGGGATTGGCACCCCCTCGTTTATCATGGAGGCAACAAACAAGGAGAACAGGGCGACAGTTATTAGCCTTATCGAGAAGCACACCCACAATCAGGAGTATATGCAGCAAACTATTTCTCGCGCCTATCAAAGTGGCTATCGCACCATTATCCTAATCGCTCAAACAACCAAGGTAATGGATTTATTTGATGCCTATGATTTTCACGAAAACTATTGCGAATTATCATTTAATTGGGTAATTTTGTAAAAATAATTAGATTAACATCATTTGATATGAAAATTCAAGATCTACACAGAATAATAAAGTATAAAAATCAGTACCTTATCGAAAACAACAAAGATTATTGTACACCCGATGAGTTAGCAGAGAAATTGGGAATGAAAGGCAAAGATGTAAGAGATTTACTGAGACAAGATGCAGGACTTTTCGACGCGCAACAAGACGGGAGCAATCGGTGGAAGATATATAAATCTGCCAATTGTCAAAAACCTCAAGTTAATTTTACCACGCAGTCTGAAAGACACTCGGATAGTGAACAAAGGATATCAAACAACACAGCAAATAATGCAATTCAATCTAGCGACATAGATTCACCGCGTTATGATTTTAATACTAAGCCCAAAGCAAATAAACAGAAAATTTTAAAACAGGAAATTTTAAAAAAAATATGTACTAAACATTTTAGCACTCACACACACGAAAGACTATCACTTGACAAGTTGAAAGCATCTAGTTATTATGACGAGATAGTAAATGTTTATCATCGATTAGGAGGTATTCTAACAACGATTCCTGCCGGGGTTGGGAGATACGATATAGATACACCAAACTTCATAATTGAACTTGATGAAGAGAATCATTTTAATCGATATCGATTATCTACTCTTCAATCAGATGTTTACAATGATAACCATAATTTAGATGTTGAGCTGTACAAAGGTTATTGCAAAAGCTATGAAAATAAGTGTCGTACTTACGGCAAATACGTAAGCAGTGACTCAACGAACAAACAATTTGGCAAGAGCGTAGTTGATGGAGATCTGAAAGATGTTAATAGAACAAGATGGAAGCAACGAGCGTTTTATGATTATATCAAAGATATCACATCTTTGGTAATAGGTGTGCCAATTATAAGAATCTCCATATACGAAGTATACAAAGGTAAAACAATTGAAACACTTATTAAGAATCACTGCGAAGACCTACTTATTGAATATATAAATATGAGGTTGGAAAAATGCAAATAACCGAACAAAGAGAATAGGCGGCAGCTGTAAAAGTTACCGCCTATTATATTATCATTATAGAAGCGTTGCAAAAAAATAATGGGTTAAAATGGGTTATGATGGTAGAGCATCAAGAGCAAAGATAATTTTTAGGACCAATAAGAAAAAATCCTATCGTCTTAAAGTCCTAAGCTCAAAAAACAATAATAGTTACCTGCTCCCCGACCTATACAAATATATCTAAAATCACCCTGCTCTCGTTTTTTAGAATATCGTCAACACGCGCCATCATACGACGTGACAATACAGGGCAGCCAAAGCTACCTACCGAAGCACGCGGAAATATTGGATAGGAGGTCGTGTATTTCCAGCCGTGGAGGACAACACATCGAGAGCGCAGGCTACTATTTGTATCATCCAGACCATCAAGCCTATAAGCAATGCCGTAGCGACCCTCATAGCGTTCAGCAACAAGAGCCTTACCCAATGATGACAGGTGCGAGCCATCGAGGTTGGAGAGGCGGGCATAGGCAGAGCGCGTGTGCGACATTTGAGAGCCGCTACCGTGGCTTACAGGACAGCACAATATCGCCTTTTTCTCCGCAAAGCTCCATACAACGAAACGTCTACGTCCAGAGTGGCGCGCAAGGTCTATAAAGAGGGCTATATCTGTATTATAACCCTCCTTACGACAAAACTCAAGCACCTCTTCGGCACGTGCCGCTACTCTACTTCGTAAACTCATCTTTAAGCTGCTCGACAAGTTGTGGAACGCCGACTGCGCCACGCCCCTTTATATGTGTTATAGGGTTACGTATAAGGCTCACATTGGGGCTTCCAGGGTCGACGAGGTAGATGGGCACACCCGCACGCACATAGTGCACCAAGGAGGCAGCGGGATATACGGCGAGTGATGTTCCGACGACAATCATAACATCTGCCGTTGCAGCCACCGCGCACGCGGGCTCAAACATAGGCACCGACTCACCGAAGAAGACGATATGTGGGCGCAGTAGCGCACCATCCTCGGCACGCGCATCGAGCCTCTGCTCACAGCCCTCGATATCGCAGATAAGGTTAGGGTTACGCTCCGAGCGCAACTTCATAAGCTCGCCGTGTAGGTGCAAGACATCTGTTGAGCCAGCCTGCTCGTGCAGGTTGTCGACATTTTGTGTGATGACCTTGACATCTGCCCACTCCTCCATAGAGGCTATGGCAAAATGTCCAGCGTTGGGCTTCTTGGTAAGCGACTCGCGGCGGCGCAGATTGTAGAACTCAATAACCTTGGCGCGGTTATTCACCAATGCCTCGGGCGTGCATACCTCCTCAATACGGTAGTTAGCCCACAAACCGTCAGCATCGCGGAAGGTGGCGATACCACTATCAGCACTGACACCAGCACCTGTAAATACAACTATTCTTGGCTTCATAGCACGATATTTTTTTCAAAGTTACAAAATATTTAACACTTTAGCTCACGATGCGCAATTTTTGTAACAATATTTTGCATAGTCAACACATTTTGCTAACTTTGTATAAATATAACCATTTATAAATGAAACGATTTATCAAGAATTTAGGTGTTTGGATTCTGATAGCGATGGCGGTAGGTATCGTTGTGGGAATCATAATGGGTCCCGAGGCGGCAATGTTCAAGCCTCTTGGCGACCTCTTTATCCAACTTATTAAGATGCTTGTAGTACCTCTCGTGGCGGTATCAATCATCAGTGGTGCAGCGGCACTTGGCGAGACCCGTTCAGCAGGTCTTGTGGGTGGCATAAGTATTGCATATATGCTTACCACAACGGCTATCTCAATCGTCGTTGCCATCCTCCTTGCCAACATATTTCAGCCTGGTGCACACATTGGCGCAGAGGGCGTTGCAGCTATCGCAGAGGCTGGCAAGGCGGCTACAGCACCCAGCGCAGCACCCGCACCTATGGGCTTTTGGGCGACTGTTATAAGTATGATTCCCGACAATCCTATACGCGCGCTTGCCGAGGGTAATATCTTGCAGATAATCATCTTCGGTCTATTCCTCGGCTTCGGCATCTCTACGCTCAAGGATGAGCCACGTCGTAAGGTTGTAGGTGGTCTTAACACCATTCTTGATGCTCTTATCTGGTGCATCGGCAAGGTAATGATTGTAGCTCCGTTTGGCGTGTTCGGTCTTATTGCCGACGCAACGGGAACATTTGGCTTCGACATATTGTTGCAGGTTGCCAACGTGCTATGGTTAGACCTTCTTGCCGTGCTTATCATTGGTTTAGGGCTATATCCAACCACCGTGTACCTCTTCTCGCGCGTTAAGCTACGCGACTATTTCCGCGCAATGGTCAAGCCACAGGTAGTGTCGTTCTCTACCGCATCATCGTTGGCTACCCTACCCGTCAATATGGATGCGTGCGATAATATGGGTATATCGAAGCAGACATCGGGCTTTGTCCTACCACTCGGTGCTACTATCAATATGGCTGGTAACGCCATCTACTACGCACTACTCGCCATATTCTTTGCTCAGTTCTACGGCATAGACCTCTCTATGGCTGACTACGTGTCAATAACCGTCGTCTGCACACTTGGTGCTATTGGTCAGGCGGGTGTTCCAGGCCCTACGCTCCTGGCAGCTGCCGTGCTCGTTGCTGCGGGCATCCCATTGGAGGGACTCCCCTTATTCTATGCACTTGACCGTATATTTGATATGATACGAACAACACTCAACATCACAGGCGATGCTGCTTGTGCAGCTGTTGTAGACCGCTTCGTAAATAAGGAGAGCGGCAAGATTGTGCAGAGAGCAGAGGAGTAGCCTACAAACAGCTCTACACTAAAACAACAGATGCCTCAATAGTAATCACAACTCTTGAGGCATCTGCTTTGTTTACAGTATGTGGTGCACTCTCTACATTAACGAGAGTATGCGCTCCATAAGCACTCCGAAGTAGTTACCCAAAGCGTAGCCAAAGATACCCGCACATAGTCCTGTGACCAATACTCCCCTATTGCGCATAGCGGCAACAACCATAGGCACAAACGGTGGCGAGTTGATGAAGGCCACTGAAGATATAACCATTGAGTCGGCATCGACACGCAGCAGGCGACATATAACGGCGTGCAGCAAGAGCGACACAAACACCGCAAAGATCATATAAGCTGCGAGGTTGGCACCACTCTGAAGGTCGATGTTGGAGAAATCTGCCATAGAGGCGATAGTCACACTAAAGATATATATAAGGTACATACCCACATCGTAGCTCAACGACAATTTTCTAACAGGCTTGATAAATGAGCTGGCGACACTCAATGTTGTGAGCAGGAGGATAAAGACAACCATAAACCACCTATCAGGCATTAGTAGTGCCACGCCAGCCGAGAGTGCCACAACAACGAGCGTTACGCCGAGAATCTTACCCAGCTGGCGCATACCGCCACGCGTGCATAGCACTCTATAGGGGTTATCGTCACTCGCCGCCACAGAGCTATCCAGCCCAGGCATATCGTCAACACTACACACTGCCGACTGACCATAAAGGCGACGAAACAGCTTGATGCCAAAGCTAAACAGAAAGACAAAGTAGAGGAACGATATTATGATGTCATAGGAGTTGACCAAAACGTATGTCTCGCCATTTGTGTTGAATATGGTCTGTAGTGCCGCAGCATTGAGCGTGCCACCAGTATACATACCCGAGATGATGCCACCTACGGCAGCACCCTCGTCGAGATGTCGACCAAAGAGCAGATAGCCACTCACCACGGCAATAAATACCGATAGAAATCCACTCAACACGACCTTTAGCTGCAAGCGTGCATCGCTAAAATTAAAATGACAGCCAAAGAGCATCATCGGGATAGCCAATGGCACCACGACATTAGGCAGAATATCTTGAACCGTCTTAAGCTCTGCGGGCATAAAGGGGAGATTTCCCACCAGCATACCCACAGCATATAGCACCATAATAGGCCCTATCTTACCAAGTAGCGCAAAGCGACGACAGAGCCACACGACAGCAGCAGGTGTAACACACAGCAACAGCGCGACAATAATAGTATTCAGCATATCTACATATTTAAGTGATTAGGCTAAATGCGGTAATGTCACCGCGACAAACCGTAAGAAAAAAGCCTCGGATACTCTTTCAATCCAAGGCTTAAGTGAGCGCGTAAATACGCTATCGCACACGGAGACTACTTCTTTGCCTCCTCAACAGATACCTTACGGAAATCCTTCAAGAGCTTTGAAAGCTCCAAAGCTGCCTTACGAGCACGTGTACCAGCTGCCTTGTTACCCTTCTCTACCTGCAATGCAGCATCCTTTGCAAAAGCCTCATACTGGGCATTGATCTTTTCAACTAAATTCTTCATATCAATAATTTTTAAAGGTTTTTCCTTTGGCAAAGTTATAAAAATATTTTCTTATTGCAATTATTCAACCAAAAAAAATCGCACATAAAGTAGTGATTTTCCGATAAATCGACCTTTTCGCCCTCAATTATAGTATAAATACTTATCTACACCAACATCAAAAAAACATTATACCTACCCTTATGTACAATTATATCACACGCATAGAGTTTTAGACCAATTTAACGACAATTAGCATATCGTTAGAATATCCTCCAACATATAGTGTATATCGTGCTAAATGGTAAACCAACATACAAAATACCAAATAGTGGGGATATGTAGATAGATATAATTTTGTACCTTTGTGGCGTGATATAATAAAAATAGGTAATTATGCGACTCAGTGAACTAAAAACAGGTGAATCGGCTACCGTAGTCAAGGTTTTAGGCTACGGAGGTTTCCGTCGTCGCATTATGGAGATGGGCTTCGTGCGCGGACAGCGTGTGACAGTCGTTCTTGCAGCACCCCTAAAAGACCCTATCGAGTACCACATTATGGGCTACGACATATCGCTACGTCGCAAGGAGGCAGAGATGGTAGTTGTGATGACTCGTGAGGAGGCAGAGCAACTATCATACGATGACACCTCAATACAAGACGTCGACGCAGATGTTGTTGAAAATGCAATAAAGCACAGCACGAGCCACATAAGCGTTGGCTTGGTAGGTAACCCCAACTCGGGTAAAACCTCGCTCTTTAACACACTCTGTGGACGCAGTGAGCACGTAGGTAATTACAGCGGTGTGACCGTAGATGCAAAGCGTGGCACGCTGCGCCATAAGGGCTACACTATAGAGATTACCGACCTGCCTGGAACATACGCTCTATCGGCATACTCGCCCGAGGAGGTATACGTGCGTAGACATCTTGTCGACCACACACCCGACATCATAGTAAACACTGTCGTCGCCTCAAATCTTGAACGCAACCTCTATCTGACCACCGAGCTTATCGACATAAGCCCCAATATGGTCATTGCGCTCAATATGTACGACGAGCTGGAGCGTAGCGGTGCGAAGTTCGACCACAACGCGTTAGGCGAGATGATAGGTGTGCCAATGATACCCATCGTAGCCCCAAGTGGACGAGGCATCGAGGAGCTGCTCGACACCATAATTGCTGTACACGAAAACCGCGACAAGCGTGTAAGACATATTCATATTGGCTATGGCTCGGTGATTGAAGAGAGCCTTGAGCCTCTCAATACCGATATGCGCCAGCATCGTGATGAGCTGACGGCACACTTCCCTCCGAGATACTTCGCACTGAAGATGATTGAGGGCGACAAGGAGATATCGGCACTACTCGAAGCTACGCCCAACTATGAGAGGTGGCAGCGTATGGCACAGCGTGCCCGCACAGAGATTGAGGAGGCTTTGGGCGAGGATGTAGAGACGGCACTTGCCAACCAGAAGTATGGCTTTATATCGGGTGCGTTGAAGGAGACATATCAGGCGACAGAGCGCAAGCGCAACACCATAGGCGACAAGCTCGACGCCATTGTCACACACCGCATCTGGGGCTTCCCCATATTCTTTATCTTGATGTGGTTTATGTTCTACTGCACCTTTGCTCTTGGCGCATATCCGCAGGAGTGGATAGAGATGGGTGTAGGTTGGCTATACGACACCGTACACGGCGTGATGGGCGAGGGTCCGCTACGTGATATGCTCACAGATGGTGTGATAAGTGGCGTAGGTAGCGTGCTTGTCTTCCTGCCCAACATTATGATACTCTACCTCTTCATATCATTCTTTGAGGACTCTGGCTATTTAGCGCGTGCAGCCTTTATAATGGATCGTGTGATGCACCGTATGGGTGTCCACGGCAAGTCATTTATACCTATGGTGATGGGCTTTGGATGTAACGTGCCCGCTGTGATGGCGTGCCGCACGATAGAGTGTCGCACATCGCGCATAATTACCATTATGGTTGTGCCATTTATGTCCTGCAGCGCACGACTACCTATCTTTATGATGATTGTTGGCACGTTCTTCGCTGACCACGCTGGCACGGTACTCTTCCTGCTCTACCTCTTGGGAATGTTGATGGCAGTGGTTACAGCACGCCTTATGCGCAGGTTTATGTTCCGCGAACAGGAGGCACCCTTCGTAATGGAGCTATCGCCATATCGTATGCCCACAGCCAAGACCACAGTACGACATATGTGGAGCAAGTGTGCGCAGTATCTGCGTAAGATGGGTGGGTTGATACTTATCGCCTCTATCATAGTGTGGATGTTGAGCTACTACCCTCGTCCCAAGTATGACAACGACACTCCCGATGCCCCCAACTATGAGCTATCATATATGGGATACATAGGCAAGGTGTGCGAGCCTGTATTTGAGCCTATGAGTCTTAACTGGCAGGCCTCCGTAGCACTCCTCTCGGGCATACCTGCAAAGGAGATTGTGGTGAGCACAATGAACGTACTCTACTCGCAGCAGGGCGAGCCTATTAACGACGAGACGATATCGCCAAAGGTCAGCGAGCGCATAACAAAGAGTATGTCGCTACCCTCTGCTGTGGCATTCCTTGTCTTCGCGCTGTTATACCTACCGTGCATAGCAACGATAATGGCTATCGGCTCGGAGCTTAACTGGAAATGGGCTGTCGGCTCGGCAGTTTACAACACCGCCATAGCCTGGGTACTGGCGTATGCTGCATACCTCATAACCTCGCTAATAATTTAGGCTTATGGGCTGGCAGGAGATTATAGTGGGCATAGTCGCCGTGGTGGTGGCAATAGCCGTAGCGCACAGAGTGTGGCGATTCTTCAAGTGCGGGGCATCGCAGTGTGACGGTTGCAGCAAGGAGTGTAGCCACAGGCGCAATAGCCGATAGCAGCAACACAGAAAGAGAAGAGGTTGTCCAACAGACGTTGCGACAGCCTCTTCTCGTCTCATTCGCACTATGCGACAAGCATCATAGGTAGCCTACACCTAAAGTGTTATTCGTCGATATATATCTGGAACAACAACGGGCAGTATGCAGGTATCTCTGTGTTTACCGTTGTCACCGACTCCGTCTCACTCTCCGTATCGCTCGGCATATAGCCTGCACCATAGTAGTAGGGGTTATAGCCATAGTAGCCGTTGTTATACATACCACCATAACCATAGCCGTAGTAACTATTCATATAGTTCATATAATTCATATAGTTGAGGTAGTCGTAGGTCGAGTTAGACGATGTCTGCGTATCGGTAGTACCCACCTTGCCAGCCATACCATAGCCATACGTTGACACGGTGAGTATCGCAGCCCACTGTCCGTAACGCATTGTCGGGATGGCATACTCCCAAGAGAGCACCCACTCGTTATCCTCGATAGGGTCGGAGGTCTTAAAGACTGCCGCCTGACCAATAGCCTCCGCGGCACTCTCGCCAAAGACCAACTTGCGCACCTCGGCGATGTTTGAGTCGATGATATAGCCGTCGAGGAAGCGTGTGATATACCACACATTGGCATTTTTGCCCACGCGTAGAGAATCTGCATCGAGAATATCACTGGGAGCTACGCCCTCACCAAAACGCTCCACAAGTATCTCATTTACCTTGCGGTCAATCTCCGACATAGACTGCGTACCGTAGAATGTGCCACTGTTGTATACGCTCTGGTTGGGATACATCATTGTATCACGACCTATGACATCGAAGTTGAAGGTCTGGCGGGCAGGCGAGTATGCGTAGTTGACGTAGAGCTGCGCAAGTGTATCTACGGGCTGGTGCCAACGTCCATCGTAGTACTCCATAACCCGAGCATCGGCATCGGTAGTCTCCTCGCCATCGGCACGTGTATAGCGGCGACGCGATGACGGTGTGGCTGTATCCTCCTCCTTAACGGCAACGTGCTCGCGGCACAAGCCACCATTAAACTTGGCAAACGAGTCGACGTGGTTACCCTCATACGCCACGGGATTTGCGACGTGACCATAGAGCGTCATATCGAAGATCATAGGCACGTTGCCATCCAACGAGAACTGACCCTCATAGCCACCATCTCCTACAACACCCGCAGAGCCATCTATAACGGATGACGGCAAATAGAGGCGCACGTGTGAGCCGTAACGCAACGCGAACTTCTCGCCTCCGATATTCAACTCATTGAACGTAGCGAGATAGGAGCCTTCAAGCAACGAGTTCGACTCGGCACCGCTAAAGCGATAGGCGGGCGTATAGTGCGTATATGCGGTGTAGCTACCCTGCTGATATGCGGTAAGCCAATTACGCGACTCGCAGACATTACCCTCGAGGTCTCGTCCCGTGAAGTCGTACCACAGCCACACATCCTTACCCGTCACGGGCAGTGAGTCGAGGCAGCCCTCGTCGATAATCTCCACGTAGTAACCGCCATCCTCCTGATAGTTGGCTAAAAGCTCGGGCTTATACTTCTCGATCCACGCTCGCAGTGAACGCTGCTCGATATCCTCAAACAACATCTCTGGCTGCTTGACACAAGCCGTTAGCGCAAATATCATCAGCACAAACAGCAACAACGGCTGCACTATATTTCTCATAACATATTATCTTTTACTGTTTTACTTCAAGTATGTCGACATACCACACAACAGATGAACGGCTCGGAATCATACCTATAAACTGCTTGCCGTATGCCATTTCGTAGGTCATATATATCTCGACGCTATCGCCCTCACGACAACCCACCAACGCCTGCTCAAGACCCTCTATTACATCCGTCGTGCCAAGCTGTATGACATAGGGGTCTGTCGTCCACTCATACGACACGTTGAGTCCTGCCGCCTCAAGCTCCAACATCGCAGCCTCGTCGTTTGTGGCATACAGAGCCGAAACACTTGGTGCTCCATTGGTGAAGATATACGCTTTATAGCGTATCGCCACGCTGCTGTCTGCGTCTATCTCCACCCAGCTGTCACGACCCTCGGCATACATAGTGGCTATATAGCGATAGAGGTCGAGCCCCCACTGCACATAGTACTCGGGCTGCTCATCGAGTGACGACGACAGCTCCTCCTCGGGGATAAGCTTGGGCTTATGCGAGCCTTTGAGGTAGTTAGATATTGCGCTCTGCTGCGATATTAGCTTCTGGTCGGACTCGTTGCTACACGACATAGCAACAACGGCGGCAAGTGCCACAACCACGCTCAACGATATTTTCAAAACCTTGTTCATACGTATATAATCGCGCAAATTTAATAATTATTTTGCAACATAGCCTCTTTATCTACAAAAAAAGTGCGGGCGCGCGCCCACTTGAGTACACGCATATATGCGCACGTGCCGCATCTACAACCTCTTAAGAGCTGTACGCACAGCCTCCTCGACAGCCATCGTGGGGTTCTCCTTGAAGATTGCCGTGAGCACCTTATCCGACGCGCCCTTCTGGAAACCGAGCATTGAGAGTGCCGCAAGTGCCTCGTCATATACGGCTGAACGCTTGTCGAGAGGTGACTGCGTAAGCATCATATCGCTGGCTCCAAGCTCCAGCATCTTACCCGAGAGTTCAACGATAATCTTCTGCGCTGTCTTAAGACCCAACCCCTTGACATTCTTGAGCAATACGGCATTCTCCGTAGCAATGATGTTTTGCAGCTCCTTGGAGGTGTATGTCGAGAGTATCATACGCGCTGTGTTGCCACCAACACCCGACACGCTGATAAGCTGGCGGAATAGCTCACGCTCAAGTTTGGTATAAAAGCCAAAGAGCTGCTGCTGGTCTTCGCGCACAATGAAGTGGACATAGAGCCGAGCCTCGTCGAGATGCTCTATCTCGGAGTAGGTATGCAGCGATATGTTGATGAAGTAGCCCACGCCTGCCGCCTCTATAACGGCATACGCGGGAGTCGCCTCGGCAACCTTACCTGATATATATTCGTACATAGTAGGTTAAATTTGTCTTATTTTTTTTACAAAAGTAAATAAATTTTCTTACCTTTGTGTTTTGAAACTGAAAATTAACTAAAAAGAAGTATATAATATTATGAAGAAGACACTTTTATTCGCGTTTGCCGCAGCCGCAATGCTTACGTCGTGTGGTGGAGCAGACAAGAAGAGCGAGGAGGGTGCTGCCGTAGCTGCCGACTCTACACAGGTAGCCACTGTTGAGTGCGTGGCAAGTGGTGATGTTGTTTACATCGACCTCGACTATATTATGGCATCAAGCAAGCTCTACGAGGCAGAGGGCAAGGCTCTTGAGGAGAAGATGGCATCGTTCCAGCAGAAGATGACTACATCGCAGGAGTCTTGGGCAAAAAAGGAGCAGAACCTCGCAGCAGAGTACAACCGCTTGCAGAACGACGCTGCCAAGTTGCAGGAGGAGTATAGCAAGGGTCTTATAACATCGCTCAACGCACAGCAGAAGCAGGAGGAGTTGCAGAAGAAGGGCGAGTCTATCCAGGCACGTATGGCTAACCTTGAGTCTACCGTGCAGTCGGAGGCACGCAGCCTGCAGACAGAGGAGCAGCAGCTCGCAGAGGAGCAGATGGTGCTGATGAACCGTTTTCAGGATTTGACACGTCGCGCTATCGAGCAGATTAATGGCGACAAGCGTTACAAGATGATTCTCAACGCTGTATCTGTTGTTGATGCAGACCCCACGCTCAACATCTCGGAGCTTGTGTTGGCAAAGGTTAACGAGCTGTACACGCCCGCAGAATAGTCGCCAAATAGAGCGTCACACAATTATTTGCCGATATGCATTTGCAAGTCGGCAATTTTTTTTCTATTTTCGCAGCAAATTTAGAACAGACTATGGGCTTCATACCATTCACATTCGTCGACCTTATAGACATAGTGCTTGTTGCAACACTGCTCTATGCCCTATATCGTGCTATGAGGGGCACGAGCGCACCATATATTATGATGGGCATCTTTGTCATCTATCTTGTGTGGATACTTGTGCGCACCTTCAACCTCGTGCTGTTCTCGACCATCCTCGGACAGATAATCTCTGTGGGTGTCATCGCCATACTCATCATCTTCCAGCCCGAGATACGCCACTTTTTGCAGGCTATTGGTCGTCAGCGTACCAACTTCGAGTTCCTGACACGCATCTTCAATATACGTAGTCCCAAGCGTCACGAGACTATCGACCTGCAGTCTATCGTCACAGCGTGCCAAGAGATGGGCGAGCAGAAGGTGGGCGCGCTTATCATCATTAAGCAGACGAGCGACTTGAGTGTCGTCGTGGAGAGCGGCATCGCCATTGATGCACGTGTCTCTACAGCCCTGCTTGAGAACATATTCTTCAAAAATGCACCCCTGCACGATGGCGGTGTTGTCATCAGCGGTAGCCGCGTTGTCGCTGCCAAGTGTGTACTTCCGTCGACACAGCAGGCTGTGCCCAAGTCTTACGGTATGCGCCACCGTGCGGCACTCGGTATGAGCGAGGTATCCGACGCTATCGTCATCGCGGTATCGGAGGAGACTGGTGGCATCTCCATTGCCCATAACTCGGTCATTAAGCGCAACATAGAGCCGCAGCGTTTGGCACAGTCTATACGCCAGATGATGAGCCTCAACAAGCAGAAATCGGAGGAGAATGCCACCAAAGAGGCTATTCAGGAGGCTCATAACGCATAGCTCGCCATCCTCGCAACGCTTAAATGAGGGGGCGATGAGGCTGTGAAAACATAGCAACTGAAGATAAAGACGTCTAACCATTTTGGTCAGGCGTCTTTTGGTTTATGGAGGTGGGGCGAGTTATTGAATCGTGGGGAGCTTGCTCTCCAAAGAGGTAATATGCTCGCCACACATAGCAACCGTAAGGGCGCAAGCCTTTGCCGATAATAGCACGACGACAGCACATCAGCACGACAACAAAAAAAAGCCTGCGACAATTCGCAGACTTTAGTGGAGGTGGCGGGGGTCGAATGTAAAAGCGCAAGCTTTTTCATAGCTGTATGTTGGGGTGAAGCCTCAACATACAGCAACCCCGATAAAAACCACCACCAAAACGGCATATAAAAGGCAAAGGATTGAGCCATAGGCTCGTGGGGCGAGTTATTGAATCGTGGGGTGCTTGCTCACAAAAGAGGCAATACGCTCGCCACACATAGCAACCGTAAGGGTGCAAGCCTTTGCCGACAATAGCACGACACCAGCACATCAGCACGACAACAAAAAAAGCCTGCGACAATTCGCAGACTTTAGTGGAGGTGGCGGGGGTCGAACCCGCGTCCAAACAAGGAACCCCAGAGCTTTCTACACGTTTAGCCAACCATTTAATCCTTCTACCCGAGTCAGGCAGGTGGCAGCCATACCCGAGTCCCAGCCCCTAAATCTCGCACGATAACCGAGGCACATACCGCGCTATCTCTTAATTGATGATACCCCGTATGAAGAGCCGTTAAAGAGCGGAACAGCACTTCGGGATACTCGTCACACGACCTCCTTGGGTCACGCGATTAAGCCAATTTTCCCAGAAAATTAGGCAGCGAGTGCGTAGCTATTATTGCCATTTGTAGTTTGAGTGTTGCGATTTACGAGACCCCACACAATGCTCGACGTGCTTACAATCGAATTCTACCTGCTGTCAAAACCGGTCACCCCCAATTTTCTGGTGGCGGCGCAAGCGATAATCTATCGTAGCGACATTTGTGGCAATGCAAATGTGGCGCAAATGTAGTAATAATTTGTGTAATGCAAAAATATTTTTTATATTTGTGCGTTATAGAAATGTCTAATCGTATGAGCAATAATAGAGTTATAGAGCTACGCGGTGTCTCGATATATCACGGTGAGTCGGCACAGCGCCATAAGCACATAAAGCAGGATAGCGACCTCGTATTATCCGACATCAACCTAACTGTCGACGAGGGCGAGTTTGTATACCTTATTGGGCGCGTGGGCACAGGTAAGAGCACGCTGCTAAAGACGCTATATGCCGAGACCGACCTCGTGTGTGGCGAGGCTACCGTTGTGGGCTTCGACCTGCGACGCATAAAGCGCAGGGAGATACCCTACTTGCGACGCTCTATGGGCATTGTTTTTCAGGACTTTCAGCTACTTACCGACCGCAACGTCTTTCTAAACCTCTACGACGTGATGCGCGCTACGGGCTGGAGCGCAGAGAGCGACATACGCCAGCGCATAGACGAGGTGCTGAAGCTCGTGGGGCTGGAGCATAAGAGCTACAAGATGCCATTTGAGCTGTCGGGAGGCGAGCAGCAGCGACTGACAATAGCCCGCGCACTGGTAAACAAGCCCCGACTACTCATCGCCGATGAGCCTACGGGTAACCTCGACCCTGTGACGGCAGAGGGCATAATGGAGATATTCCGCAAGATTGCACAGAGTGGCTGCGCTGTGGTTATGTCAACACACAACATCGCCCTTATCGAGCAGTTCCCCTCGCGCACGATACTCTTCGCACAGGGGCGCATAGCCGAGGTGGATGTAAACTCCCTGATTGAGGCACAATAACATCTAAAACACTATACTATGAGAAGAAACTTTTTTATTATCTGTCTATTGGCACTTGTAGCCGTTGCTACAGGATGTGCCACAGATAAGGGTTATGAGAGCGTTAAGGGCGACCCTATGGATGTTCGCATTTACACCCTTGACAACGGCTTGAAGGTATATATGTCGGTATTTGACGACACACCGCGTATTCAGACCTTTATAGCTGTGCGTGCAGGTGCGAAGAACGACCCTGCGGAGACCACAGGCTTGGCTCACTACTTTGAGCATCTTATGTTCAAGGGCTCGGAGCAGGTAGGCACCTCGGACTATGCTGCCGAGAAGCCACTACTTGACGAGATTGAGCGTCTCTTTGAGGTGTACCGTACAACAGAGGATGAGGCGGAGCGCAAGGCTATATATGCCGAGATTGACCGCATCTCTAATGAGGCATCAAAGCTGTCGATACCCAACGAGTACGACAAGCTGATGTCGGCAATAGGTGCCGAGGGCACCAACGCTTGGACAGCTATGGACGAGACCGTCTACGTGGAGGATATCCCCGCAAACCAGATTGAGAACTGGGCAAAGGTACAGTCTGACCGCTTCAAGCACAACGTGATACGCGGCTTCCACACCGAGTTGGAGACCGTATATGAGGAGTATAATATGTCGCTCACACGCGATGGCAACAAGGTATACTACGGTATGTTGGAGTTGCTCTACCCCAACCACCCCTCGGGACAACACACCGTATTGGGCAAGCAGGAGCACCTGAAGAACCCCTCTATTACCAATATCAAGAACTTCTACAACACCTACTACGTGCCTAACAATATGGCTATCTGTCTGTCGGGCGACTTCGACCCCGAAGAGATGCTCGCAATCATCGAGAAGTACTTTGGCGATATGGAGCCTAACGACTCGCTTCCCACCTTTGAGTACTCTGGCGAGGAGCCTCTCACAGAGCCTCGCAAGCTCGACGTCTTGGGACAGGAGGCAGAGTATGTGCAGTTGGCGTGGCGTGCAGGTGGCTTGAACAGCGACGATGCCGACATCTTGGCTATCTTGAGCGACGTGCTCTCTAACGGCAAGTGCGGTCTTATCGACGTTGACATCAACCAGAAGCAGTTGCTGCTGGGTGCTCGTGGCTCGGCGTATGCTGGCGTTGACTACGGTCAGGTGGTGATGATGGGTATGCCCAAAGAGGGACAGACCCTCGACGAGGTGCGCGATATGCTACTCGCAGAGGTAGATAAGCTACGTCGTGGCGAGTGGGATGAGGAGCTTATCGAGGCTACCATAGCCAACTACAAGCGTTGGCAGATGAGCTCGCTTGAGAGCAACCGTCAGCGCGCAAATATGATGGTGGATGCCTTCATTGCACAGCAGCCGTGGGAGCGCGTTGTGGGCGAGATAGAGCGTCTTGAGAAGATTACAAAGGAGGATGTCGTGGCGTGGGCTAACGAGCACCTCTTGGACAGCAACTACGCTATCGTCTACAAGCGTCAGGGCGAGGACACCACACAGAAGAAGATTGAGAAGCCGCAGATTACCCCTATCGCCACTAACCGCGATGCTCGCTCACAGTTCTTGGAGGAGGTGCAGATGAGCACCGTAGAGCCTATTGAGCCAGAGTTCATCGACTTCGAGGAGGATATGACCGTTAAGCAGATGCGCGAGGGTATGGAGCTGCTATACGCCGAGAACGATGTAAACGAGCTCTTCACGCTCAGCTACGTACTTAATTTTGGATGCGACTATGACCCAGCAATGAAGATTGCGTGCGACTATGTATCGCTGCTCGGCAGTGGCGATATGTCGTTGGCAGAGTTCCAGTACGAGTTGTACAAGCTCGCATCATCAATACACGTCAGCTCAAGCAACATTCAGACTGCTGTCGTCATCAGCGGCTTGCAGGAGAATATGGAGGCAACGGTGGCCCTCGTCGAGAGGTTTATGCATAACCTTAAGGCTGACGAAGAGGTGTTGGCGACATATAAGCAGAACCTTATCAAGAGCCGCCAGAACAACCTCTTTAACCAGCAGAGCAACTTCGCGGCACTTACGCAGTATGCCCTCTATGGTGGCGAGTTCATTGACCACATAACACTCTCTAACGAGGAGGTTATGGCACTTACCAGCGAGGAGCTGTTGGAGCGCATCGACAACCTCTTCAGCTATGAGCACGATGTGAGATACTACGGCCCTGCCGACATTGCAACGGTTGAGGCTATCGTCAACAAGCACCACATAGCTGGCGACACACTTAAGTCGGTGGCCGATATGCAGGTTATACGCACCATTCTGCCTACGCCAGAAAACCGTGTGCTTATAGCACCCTACGACGCAAAGCAGGTATACTACCGTCAGATATCTAACCGTGGCGAGACGTTCTCTACCGACAACGACGCTATCATCGAGCTTTATAACAGCTACTTCTCGGGCGGTATGAACTCTATCGTCTTCCAAGAGATGCGCGAGGCACGAGGCTTGGCTTACTCGTCGTCGGCAGGCTTGTATGAGGGTGGTCGCAAGGAGCTACCCTACTACTTCACAACATTTATCGCTACGCAGAACGACAAGCTACAGCAGGCAATAGAGGCATTCGCCGAGATTGTCAACAATATGCCTGTGTCGCAGAATGCCTTTGACCTCGCCAAGGATGCTATCATCAAGTCGTTGGAGTCGCAGCGCGCCAATGGACGCGAGGTTATTAACACCTACGCCTCAAACGAGCTTATGGGTGTTGACTGTGACCGCCGCGAGGGTGTATATAACGCTATTAAGAGCCTCACGCTCGACGATGTTATCGCCTTCCAGCAGGCGTGGATAAAGGACCGCAACTACACATATATCATCTTGGGCGACCCCAACGACATCGACATCAACTACCTGTCGACACTCGGCAAGGTTGAGATTATCCCTACAGAGGATATTTTCTGCTACTAAACTCTTATAATAGGGCTTTATAGCCGCGAAATAGGGTCTGATAGGACATTTTACATACCTGTCAGACCCTATATGTCGTTTCCTAAAATAGGGAGGTTAGGGAGGTTAAGGAGTTTAGGGAGTTTAAGGAGTTTAAGGAGTTTAAAGAAAGCCCTAAATTCACTAAATTCACTATCTCGCCCTATCAAACCCTACACTCTCTAAATTCACTATCTCGCCCTATCAAACCCTACCTCTCTAACTTCACTAATTTCGCACCACCTCGCGCATATTTCAATTTTTTTTGTATCTTTGTGCCATATAAGGGGTGCTAATGCGCTATTGGCAACGAAAGATGCTGGTGGGCATTGGCTGAGATTACACCCATTGCACTGGATACGGATAATGCCGATACCAGGATTGGACATATCTTTTAGACCCCTTTTCAACTAACTATTTTTAAGAGTATGAAAAGGTTTTTTTGTTTCTTGACACTACTTGGCACACTGCCAACGATGCTCCTCGCACAAGAGCCACAACAGAGGTTAGACACCACAAAAATCTACGAAATGGAGGTGGTGGAGGTGCTCACAACGGCTGCCACGCGCACAACGCCCATAGCCCACGACCTGCTCTCGCACGACGACATAGTGCGTGCAAGCTACGGCACAGACCTCCCCTCGGCACTCGCGCTAACGCCCTCGCTAATTGCCACAAACGAGACGGGAATAGGCATTGGCGCAACGTCGATACGTCTGCGCGGCACAGATGCCACACGCATAAACGTAACAATAAATGGCGTGGCTATGAACAACCCCGACTCACACTCTATGTACTGGTACGACACACCCGACCTCATATCGTCGGTAGGTAGCGTGCAGGTGCAGCGCGGAGCAGGTGTCTCGACAAATGGCACTGCCGCATTTGGTGGCGCTGTGACAATGACAACAGATGCTCTACGCACAGAGTTTGGCGGCTCAGCATCGCTATCTTACGGCTCGTACAACACCAACAAGCAGGCACTACACCTCTCGTCGGGCATTATGCGCGACCACTGGGTGGTGGATGCACGACTCACGCACATAGGCTCACAGGGGTACATAGAGCGCGGCGCGACAGACCTCAAATCGTATATGGCACAGGTGGGCTACTACGCCTCAAACACCAAGGTTAAGCTGCTATCATTCGGAGGCTTGGCAAAGACCTACCTAACATACAACGGCGTAACACGCGAAGATATGGAGCTATACGGACGTAGGTATCACGACTCGGGACAGTACACCACCTCCGACGGCCCATACCAGCTATCCGACGGCACACACGTAGACTACTACGACGACCAGACGGACAACTACCTACAGGTAAACAACCAGCTCGTAGTAAACCACCGCTTCAACAACAAGTGGCAGTTAGCCTCGACGCTCTTCTACACCTACGGCTACGGCTACTACAACCAGTATAAGGATGATGCCTACTTGGCAGGCTACACCAACCTCACCACAGAGATCGAGCAAGCCGACCTTATACGCCACAAGATTATGCGCAACCACCTCGGCGGCATAAATGCAGCAGCCACCTACAACACCTCGCACCTCGACCTCACGTTTGGCGGGTCGTGGAGCTACTACACCTGTCCGCACTGGGGTACGCTGTCGTGGGTGGATGGTCTCGAGAGTGCGGCTGTGGCGGGTCGCTGGTACGACAACGACGTAACAAAGCAGGATGCCAACCTCTTTGCGCGTGCCGACTGGGTGATTATGCGTGGCAAGAGTCGTGGCGAGCTACGTCTATTTGGAGATGTGCAGTATCGCTACGTGAGCTACAAGGCGTGGGGCACAAACGACAACGCTATATGGGGCGACGAGGGTGTTGTGATGCAGCCCATAGATGTCGACCAGAGGTATAACTTCTTCAACCCACACGTGGGCATAAGCTACACCCATACGCGTCATCGCGCCTACGCCTCGTGGGCAGTGGCACACCGTGAGCCTACACGCTCCGACTTCACAGACAGATATATGTTCGCGGCAGACGACAGCTATCCCAAGCCCGAGCGACTTATGGACATCGAGGCGGGATACACCTACACCGCACCACGCATCACAGCAGCCATAAACCTCTACTATATGCTCTACCACAACCAGTTGGTGGCAACAGGCTTGGTCAACGATGGCGACGATGCCCTAAACACCAATGTCGAGCGCAGCTTCCGACGTGGCGTAGAGCTTATGGTGGCGTGGCAGGCGACAAAGTGGCTGACGCTCTCGGCAAATGCTACGCTCTCCGAAAACAAGATACGCGACTACGTAGACCTTATCAAGGATAGCCCGACGTATGGCGAGGAGCTGGGCGATATGACCATATCATACTCGCCATCGGTGGTAGGCTCACTCATAGCCGACCTGCACATAAAGCGTTTTAGTGCCGTGTGGCACACACAGTATGTGGGTAAGCAGTACTTCACAAACAACCAGACGGAGGCTCTCTCGCTCGATGCCTACTGTGTCACCAACCTCAACCTCGGCTACACGCTACAGTGCAAGACGAGGGGCGATGTGCGCTTTGGCGTGGCTATAAACAACCTCTTTTCAACGCTCTACGAGTCCAACGGCTACGGCTACTCGTATATGTGGGAGGGCGAGCGTTACGACTGCGCCTACTACTTCCCGCAAGCACCAATCAACGTCCTGGCAAACGTAACAGTAACATTTTAGGCTAAACACTTAAGACAATGACACTCTCGCTCACGCTGCAAATCATCGGCACTACGCTCGGTCTTATATATCTATGGTTGGAGTATAAGGCGAATATATGGGTATGGATAGTAGGTGCTATAATGCCCCTCGTTCACGGTGTATTATACCTCACTAATGGCATCTATGCCGATGCAGCTATGCAGCTATACTACGTGGCAGCAGGCATATATGGTCTAATGGTGTGGCGCAGAGCACCCAAGAGGCAGGATGACGGCAAGATAAAGCACACGCCGACAGGGTATATAGTGCCGCTTGTGGCGGTATATGTCGCGTTGCACGTGCTACTATATGTGCTCCTCACAGAGTTTACCGATAGCCGCGTACCCCTCTTCGACTCAATGTCGACAGCATTGAGCATCGTGGCGATGTGGATGCTCTCACGCAAGCTCGTAGAGCAGTGGTTGGTATGGTTGGTCGTGGATATGATAAGCGTGGGACTATACCTCTACAAGGGCATACCGCTAACAGCAGGTCTATACACCATCTACTGCATATTGGCGGTTGCTGGCTACCTGCGCTGGCGTAAGCAGGCACACGACGAGGCACACACAGTGGCTACAAATCACAGCAAGCCCGCCTTGTAGTATAGCACAATCTGTTCGAGCATCTCGTCCTCGCCGTCGGGGTCGTATTGCAACTTAAGGTTGTTGCCAAACATCTTGGCAAGCATCTGGTAGAAGCCCGCAGTGAAGCCACTACGGTAGTCCTTTATGATGTTATATACGGTGTAGTCTGTCTCGCGGTCTATGAGCTTAAGGAGTATCTTGCCCTCGTAGCGCGTCATCTTCAGGAGCATAGGCGTAATCTCCTTTTTAAGAGCCTCCTCCATAGCTGACGTGTACTGTTTCTTATCGCGGCGACGCAGCTCGCTTAAGTCAACATCGACATCCTCCATACGTCGTGCTGCCTCCAATGCCAACGGGTATACCTTCTTTACCGCACGTATCATACGCTGATACTCCCTCAAGTCGCGCTTACGGTGATAGATGTTCACAGGGAGCATCGTTATATGGAGCATCGAGTCGCCCTGCTCGTTAACCTCCCACCGTGCCGAGCGAGCACCACGCACACGCTGCCAACGACGCTGCGCCACTGCACTATCAGGGAGCAACGTACACAGTATTAGCAGTATGACTATTAGACGTTTCATATCTTACGACCACAAAGATAACGATTTATATTGATGTTAGATTGTTTCAACCGAATATATTTCGTACATTTGTCATCGGATATTGCCCTTAAAACAGCATCGGCGCAATATTTGCCATCAGTAACCTAAACGTAGACAATGACTAACCTACACACCATACATACGCTATCGGACATCTATGTCGGAGGTGCGGAGAGTTGTCTTGATAGCCTCGTTGCAGGACGCAGAGTTATCGTCATCACCGACCCCAACATAGACAGGCTATACCCCAGCCTCGTGCATCGCTACGAACATATCATCGTGGGCTATGGCGAGACCAGCAAGACACTTATCACGGTGCAGAACATCTACACACAGCTTATGGAGCTTGGCGCAGACCGCACTACCCTCCTCTTGGGCATTGGCGGCGGCATTGTCACCGACATCACGGGCTATGTTGCGGCAACGTATATGCGCGGTGTGGAGTTTGGGTTTATCTCAACGACGCTACTCGGTCAGGTCGATGCCTCGGTAGGTGGCAAAAATGGTGTCAACGTCATAGACTACAAAAATATGGTGGGCACCTTTGCCCAGCCACGCTTCGTCATCTCCGATGTCGAGATGCTACGCACGCTCCCCTTGCGTGAGCTACGTGCAGGCATTGCAGAGGTTATCAAGGTGGGCATACTCGGCGACAGCGAACTCTTTGGCTACTTGGAGCAGCACGCCAACGACTCAATCTTCAGCCACAGTGACATTATGCAGCAGGTGGTACTCTCGGCAATACGCCTAAAGGTAGATATCGTCGAGCGCGACGAGCGCGAGTCGGGCATACGCCGACTGCTCAACCTCGGGCACACCATCGCCCACGCCATAGAGAAGTGTACACGTGCGGTCAACCACGGCGAAGCTGTAGCAATGGGACTGTCAGCAATCGCGCACGCCTCGGTGCGTCGTGGACTGCTCGCAACAAGCGACTGCGAGCGCATAGATAGCCTCCTTGCCGCCTTTGGCTTTGAGATAACACTGCCTGTGAGTATGGCAGATATTTTGCGTGAGGTGCGTTTAGACAAGAAGAAGAGTGGCGACAACATTCGCGTAGTTATGCCCGAGAGCATAGGTCGCTGCCGCATCGTAGAGATGCCATTTAGCGAGTTTGAGGAGATGTTTAATTAACCTATTAGAGCTATGAGAGAGCGTAAAAGGGTCTATATACTGCTTGCTGACGGCTTCGAGGTCATCGAGGCATTGGCACCCATAGATGTTATGTTTCGCGCAGGCGTAGATGTTGTAAAGGTGGCTGTGGGCGGTAGCCTTGAGGTGGTGTCGTCGCACGCACTTGCGACGCTACACTGCGACACACATATCGAAGAGTGTGACTTTGCACAGTGCGATGCACTGATACTGCCAGGTGGCAACCCTGGATATGTCAACCTACGTAGCAACACAGACGTCCTCGACGCAGTGCGCCGTGCGTATGACAGTGGTAAGATTGTAGCAGCTATATGTGGTGCTCCCACGGTGCTCTCTGCAGCGGGCATAGCTCGTCAGCGCAGCCTTACGTGCCACTCGACGGTAATCGAGCAGATGGGCGACTACCGCTATGTTGGCGGCAATGTTGTGGAGGATGGCACCCTTATCACGGCAGCAGGCGCAGGTGTCTCTGTAGAGTTTGCGCTGGCAGTAGCAGCCCGTCTTGTCGACAGCGATACCCTGTCGCGCACACGTCGCGGTATGGAGGTATAGCGACCCCACCGCCACTAATACTCTAGCTCGCGCATCACCTCTTGCAGCCTATTAAGGAAGCCTGTGGAGATAGGGCCATCCATCTGTGTATGGTGGAACTGGAACGATAGTGGCAACGTGGTCTTAAACCACCCCTTACGGTACTTGCCCCACACCACAAACGGGTTATTCCAGCAGCCAGCATAGACGTTTACCACAGCGTCGAGGTCGCACTTTGTGAGTGCCGATGAGCCGATGACCATATAGCTGTCGTCGAGCGTGATATCGCTGTCGCTATGTGTAGCCTCCGCAGTTAGGCGCAGGTAGTCTACGGCAAACTGTCGGATATCCTCGCTAAAGGGGATGTCACAGGTATTGATGCCACCCGACGAGGTCATAACAATAGTGTTTATCGCCAAGTGGTCGAACTCCATAAACTTATCGCCTACGGGCAACATATAGAACTCCTTGAACGCCGAGGCAGCCTTAACCACGGCATAGCACATAAGCATATTTAGCTTCACGCCACGACGCTTTGCCAAGCGGCGCAGGTGTGTGATATCAAAGGTCTTGGTCATCGTGACCATAGGCATAGGTGCCTTCATCCACTGCTCAAAGGCTTTGGCGCGGCTTGTCGTATTGGGGTCAACCTCTCTCATCGCAACTATCAGTTTATAGTGTGTTGGGTAGCTACACGTAGGGCTACTTCACCGACTCATACTCCACGCCAAACCAGTCGTTTAGCTTATGGTCGACGCGGGCGTTTATAGCGGGTGTAATCTTATCCTTAATCTTACGGTAGACAAAGAGCATCGCTGCACCCTCATCCAGTACACCAAGCAGCTTATAGACGGCACTCGGCAGGATGCTTGTGGGCGAGATGGTGTAGATGATGGCGGCATAGATAAGCACCTTATCTAACGTATCGGTCTTATCGTCCTCCATAACATAGTAGAACTGTAGTAGCGGGCGTGATGCTGTGCGTCCCACCTTCAAGGCGTATGGGCGTATGTTGTCTATAAGCTCATTGAGCTTCGCGCGCCAGTCGGTATCCTTAATCTTGTCGAGTAGCTCGTCGACGCTCTTACCCATAATAAGATAGGCGAGAATAGTGATGCAGATGATTGTTGTCATAGCAGTTATTATAAGTGTTACTATCTACACGGCGATACGGCGTATGCTATATCACACTACATAAGATAACGGTGTAACAAAATTAATATTATTCGACGAAATTAACAAAATTATTTGTATATTTGCCAAAGACAATGTTTAACAACAGACCAAACCTTATTCAGATATGCTTGAAGTAGGACTGAAACACCAGACTATAATGAAGGTCAGCGAGGGCAACACCGCCGAGTTCATCGGCTCGGGCGATATGGCTGTGCTTGCTACACCTGCTATGGTGGCACTTATGGAGAATGCTGCAATGCTCGCCGTAGCCACCAAGATAGAGCCTTCGGAGACCACCGTGGGTTCAATGATTTCGACAACACACCTCAAGCCCTCAAAGGTCGGCGCACACGTGCTTGCCGAGGCAGAGCTAACAGCCATCGAGGGACGTAAGCTCACATTCAAAGTGCGCGCATACGATGGCGAAACGCTCATTGGCGAGGGCGACCACGTGCGTTTTGTGGTCAACCGCGAGAAGTTTCTTGCAAAATTATAACACTGAAAACCGTGTATCGTGCTACCGATAGCCCACGTAGCACGATACATTAAAAAAAGACCCACCCCCGCAGGTAAGGTCGCTCCAATCAACAAAGGGCTACTTGGGTAGACAATAAAAGAGGCTGGAGTCCCCCCCAGATATATCACCAATCAAATACCCAAATGAAAGCTTCATTAACCCAATATTGGCAATAACCTGTACTCCAGCCTGTAGAGACTTGCTATTAAGTAACACTCAATACAGGCGCAAAAGTAGTGTGAATATGAGTTATGCGAAATAGACGCGTAACTGATATTTATACCAATATTACTGATTTCACATAAGCAGTAAGGCTCATATAATTAATAATTGCTAATAGATAGGGAGATATGAACGGTCACATCACAAATCTCGATACCATACATAGGTGCAACGACTACCTGCACGTAGAGAGCTATCACCCACTTGTTAGCGTCATTGACCTTAATGACATTGACACCATACAGCACACAGCCAAACACTTCAGCGTATATGGCATAGCGTGTAACTGCGACCGTAACATCATAACCGACTCTGGCATAAACGAGATATTCGCCTCGATGCACTTCATCGCGCCCAACACCAACGGCAAGTACAGCTATGGTAAGACGGATAACCCCAAAGGGTGGTTGTTACTGTTTCATCCCGACCTTATGAAGAATACGATGCTGATGAACAATATGTCGGAGTTCTCCTTCTTCAACCACACGCCACACGCCGTGATATACCTCACTAAAGATGAGCGCGATATGGTTGTAAACTGTATGAAAAGCATCTACACCGAGACGCGACAGCCTATCGACAAGCACACAAACAATATCATCATATCGGGTATAGCCGTACTGTTGTGCCTGTGTCAACGCTACTACGACAGACAGTTTAACAGCATCAGCTCTTCGCGCGGTGTCATTGCACGTCTCGACAGACTACTCAACACACAGCTACACACCATTGCCACCAAGGGTGGCTCACTGCCTACTGTTGCGTGGTGCGCCAAGAACTTCAACCTTACGGCAAACTACTTTGGCGACCTGATAAAACGACACACCGGCATATCGGCACAAGAGTATATACAGCGACGCATCATCAACGAGGCGAAGATACTTATGGTTACCAACAAGCTAAATATTAGCGAGATAGCCTACCGCCTCGGCTTCAAATACCCGCACCACCTGACACGCATCTTCAAGCGCATCGAGGGCTGCACACCCAACCAATTCAAAAAGCTAAATATGGACAGAGCGTCGCATTAGCCACTATTGCAGGCTCTGCACAACATTTTACGATGTTTTACGCAGGACAAAATTTTGATAATTAAAAACTTTACACTATCTTTGCGCTCGCTTACGAGCAGCGATTGAGCTATGGTGTAATGGTAACACAGCAGATTTTGGTTCTGTTATTCTGAGTTCGAATCTCGGTAGCTCAACCATAGAGAGTCCGTCAAGATTTACCCTTGACGGGCTTTTTTGTTGTGATGGGTAATGTTGTAACAGCGCATAAGATAGCCCGAACAGATGCTCTCCGCTCGGGCTGATAACCTTGTATCGAGGTGCGTAAGGGCAATATGCCGATTAGCACTTCGAGGTCATAATACGCAAAATCATCGCGTCGGTATGCACCATAGCATCACGACCAATATCTGTAAGGTTGCGTATAGACTTGTCCACGTCGTCGTCGATGATACCCTCAACCGACTTTACACAGCGACCATTCTTCGCCATAAGTGCCGACAACACAGCCATAGAGACACCCGATGCACACTTCAGCGCACACGATGGCTTCGCGCCATCACAAATCATACCTGTAAGGTTGGCAATCATATTCTTAACAGCCGCAGCACACTCGTCGTAGGTGCCATTCATAAGGTAGGTTATACCGCAGCAAGAGCCTGTTGCAGCAACAACACAGCCACAAAGAGCCGACAGACGACCCAGGCTCTGCTTGATATATATCACAGTGAGGTTGCTCAAGATAAGGGCACGTATAATCTGCTCCTCGTTAGCACCAGTCTGCTCGGCATATACCACCACAGGAACAGTGGAGGTGAGTCCCTGATTACCACTACCCGAATTACTCATAACGGGAATCATAGCACCCGCCATACGGGCATCACACGCAGCAGTTGTCATACCCACAATCTGGCAGTGGAGAGTATCACCCATAATGTTGCGCTCCGACTCGGCACGGAACAGCTTGCCAATAGCGTGACCATAGTCGCCAGCAAGTGAAGAGTGTGCCGCAGCCATATTTAGGCGACGTGCCTCAAGGATAAAGCGCAGCTCGTCGAGTGGAGCTGTCGTAGCAAAGTCCCACACCTTGCGCAGTGTCAACTCGGGCTCACGCACCTCGGTAGCCGTAGCAGCACTCTCTGTAGCACCATTCTCGGCACTGAAGATAACCTCGCCGCAGCGCGACACGTGGATAAAGTGGGTATGTCCTCCAGAGATTATAGCGATGGCATTGGCACCACCCGCAAAGACCTCAATCTCTATGTATAGCTTCTCACTGATGTTATACTTGAGGTCTACGGCGATACGCTTCTCATCAATCATACGCTTACCCTCCTCAACGGCAGCCGCGTCGGCATCCTTGAGCACCTCAAGACCATACTCCGAGCGACCAACGATAGCACCCAACGCCATAGCGATAGGCAGACCTGTCATACCTGTACCAGGGATACCCACACCCATAGCATTCTTCAGGATGTTGGCACTCAAGCGCGCCTCGATACGCTCGGGACGACAACCCAGGGTCTCTGTAGCCTTTGCCACACACAATGCCACAGCGATAGGCTCGGTACAACCTATGGCAGGCACAATCTCACGGTTCATCAGGGCGATAATATCTTTACGCTCCTGCTGTGTAAACTTACAGTCCATATATAGTAGTTTTTAGTTTTCGTTGTAACTATTGATTATTCACACAAGAATAATCATACGAAGATACACATTTTACTCAAAACCACAAAATCGCACAACGCTTTTTTTTAGAGCAACGCCATTTTTTTTATGGTTACGACTTGTTTATTCGTGGTTTATTTGTAAATTTGTACAGTCGTCATTATGACACGACCACACTTTAGACAACTAATTAATAAAACTATTATAGCTATGGCAGGTAAGACTCCTACGCCTCACATCGGGGCACAGTTGGGCGAGATAGCCGACAAGGTAATTATGGCGGGCGACCCCTTGCGCGCCAAGTTTATGGCAGAGAACTTCCTTGAGAACCCCGTACAGTACAACAGCGTACGCGGTATGCTCGGATATACAGGCACATACAAGGGTAAGCGTGTATCGGTGCAGGGACACGGTATGGGTATCCCATCAATCGGCATCTACACCTACGAGTTGTTCAACTTCTACAACGTGGAGACAATCATTCGCTGCGGCTCGGCAGGCGCATACGATCCCTCGCTGAACCTCGGTGACGTGGTGTTTGGTATGGGCTCGTGCACCGACTCTAACTATGCACGTCAGTTTGACCTACCAGGCACATTTGCCCCTATCGCCGACTTCGACCTGTTGCGCCGCGCAGCCGCCAAAGCCGAGGAGCTTGGCATAGGCTATAAGGCGGGTAACATCCTCGCCAGCGATGTGTTCTATGGCGACAACCCCGAGGAGTGGAAGAAGTGGCAGAAGATGGGCGTACTCGCAGTAGAGATGGAGGCTACGGCACTATATATGAATGCTGCACGCGCAGGCAAGAAGGCACTCTGCATCTGCACAATCTCCGACTCATTGGTACACGGCACAGCCTGCTCGGCAGAGGAGCGTCAGACATCGTTTACCAATATGATGAAGATTGCTTTCGACATCATCTAACACATCAGACAAGACTCTATCGACCCTGTGTGGACGATACTTTAAGCATAGACCGTGTGGTAGTAAGTGCCGCACGGTCTTTTTTCGTCCGTACCCATACCGAGCAGCAAGCTAAATGCGCTTAAATCGCACGAAAACGGGCAAATATGGCATTTTTCGAGAAAATAGACCGTCACACGCATCACTTTTATCGAGTAAAAGTTGCTTAAATCGAAAATATGGCGTAAATTTGCGGGTCTATATATTTATATATATAGGTGCAAAGAGTGCTCTCAACGTTTCGCTGTTACAACGACACTTGCGCGAAGTGGCTCGGCACTCCGAAAAATGAGCAATACAAACTAAACAATAAAATGACTGAAGAGCAGAACAACACAGGTTTGACGGGACGCATCGTCCAAGTAAACCTCGAAGAACAGATGAAGTCGGCATACATCGACTACTCAATGTCGGTGATTGTGTCGCGCGCGCTGCCCGATGTGCGCGATGGCTTGAAGCCCGTGCACCGTCGAATATTGTATGATATGTCAGCCGAACTTAACCTATACTCTGACAAGCCCACACGTAAGAGTGCGCGTATTGTCGGTGATGTACTCGGTAAGTTCCACCCGCACGGCGATAGCCCGGTATATGAGGCTATGGTACGTATGGCACAGGACTGGTCGATGCGCTACCCTCTCGTCGAGGGTCAGGGTAACTTCGGCTCAATGGATGGTGACTCACCTGCGGCAATGCGTTATACCGAGGCACGTATGCAGAAGATTACCGACGAGGTGATGGCAGATATCGACAAGGAGACTATCGACTGGACGCTCAACTTTGATGACACCATCAAAGAGCCGACAGTGCTTCCCACAAAGATTCCTTTGCTGCTTGTAAACGGTGCAAGCGGTATCGCTGTGGGCATGGCTACAAATATGGCTCCGCACAACCTATCGGAGGTGGTAGATGCCTGCTGCGCATATATCGACAACCCCGAGTGCGAGTGCGAGGAGCTACTCGACTATGTTAAGGGCCCCGACTTCCCCACAGGTGGTATCATCTACGGCTATGAGGGTGTCAAGGAGGCGTTGCTTACAGGTCGTGGTCGTGTTGTTATGCGCGCCAAGACCGAGATTGAGCATACAGCATCGGGTCGTGAGTGCATCGTAATTAGCGAGATTCCATATATGGTAAATAAGGCGGAGATGATCAAGAAGATTGCCGACCTTATCAACGAGAAGAAGATTGACGGCATCTCATACATCAACGATGAGTCGGACCGCCAGGGTATGCGCATTGTCATCATCCTCAAGCAGGATGCTGTAGCAAGCGTTGTGCTCAACACCCTCTACAAGAACACCCCCTTGCAGTCGTCATTTGCTGTGAACAACATCGCACTTGTGAATGGCCGTCCGCAGCTGCTCAACCTAAAGGATCTCATCCACCACTTCGTAGATCACCGTCACGACGTTGTAGTACGTCGCTCGCGCTTCGATTTGCAGAAGGCAGAGGAGCGTCTACACATCGTAAACGGCTTGCTCATAGCGCAGGACAACATTGACGAGGTGGTGCATATCATCCGTTCATCAAAGACTGGCGACGAGGCACGAACACGTCTTCAGGAGCGTTTCGGTCTGTCGGAGTTGCAGACAGCAGCCATCCTTGAGATGCGCCTGCGTCAGCTCACAGGCTTGCAGCGCGAGCAGCTTATGAATGAGCACGATGAGTTAGTCAAGACCATCGACTACCTAAATGCAGTATTGGCAAATGTCGATATGCAGATGCAGATCATCAAGGACGAGCTCCTTGAGATTAAGGAGAAGTATGGCGATGAGCGTCGTTCAGAGATTATCTACTCATCAGAGGAGTTTAATCCCGAAGACTTCTATGCAGATGATGATATGGTTATCACCATCTCTCATATGGGCTACATCAAGCGTACACCGCTGGCAGAGTACCGCACACAGAACCGTGGCGGCGTAGGTGCCAAGGGTAGCGCAACACGCGACGAGGATTTCATCGAGCATATCTACGTGGCGTCGATGCACAATACTATGATGTTCTTCACGGAGAATGGTCGTTGCTACTGGCTCAAGGTATACCAGATTCCCGAGGGTACACGCTCATCGAAGGGTCGCGCAATACAGAACGTCATACAGATTGACCCAGGCGACAAGGTACGTGCATACCTCAACGTCAAGAATCTAAACGACAAAGATTTCGTCGAGAACAACTATATCGTGATGTGTACCAAGCGTGGTATCGTCAAGAAGACTACATTGGAGCAGTACTCACGTCCACGCGCAAATGGTGTTAACGCCATCGTCATTCGTGAGGGCGACCAGCTCTTGGAGGTTAAGCTCACAAGTGGCAATGCCGAGATTATGATTGCTGCTCGCGAGGGCAAGGCTATCCGCTTCAACGAGTCGACAGTACGTCCTATGGGTCGTGTAAGCTCGGGTGTTAGAGCTATCTCCGTAGATGACGACAACGAGGTTGTAGGTATGATATGTATCGAGCCTGACTCAAAGCAGGATGTTCTCGTTCTCTCTGAAAATGGCTACGGTAAGCGTACCGACCTCGATGAGTACCGCATAACTAACCGTGGTGGTAAGGGTGTCAAGACTATCAACATTACCGAAAAGACTGGTAAGCTGATATCTATACAGGCTGTTACGGATGACAACGATCTTATGATTATCAACCGTTCAGGTCTTACCATACGTACTCTTGTCAGCCAAATTAGCGTGTCGGGACGTGCTACACAGGGTGTGCGCGTAATCAACTTGCGCGAGGGTGACTCTATCGCATCGGTAACCGCTGTACCACGCACCGAGGAGGAGTTAGCAGAGGCTGTAGAGGCTACATTAGAGGCTCAAACAGAAGTTACTACGGTTGCAACAGACGAAAACAAGCAAGAGTAGCGTTATAAAGATAGTAAACAACGAAAAGAACGAATAATTAATCTAATACACACTAAAATTATGAAAAAGTTAGTATTGATGGTTGCTGCATTGCTGGTACTTGCAGCTCCCGCAGCAAATGCACAGAAGATCAACGAGAGCTCGGAGCGAGCAAAGCTTGAGAAGGCTGATGCAGCTATTGCTGATGCAAAGAAGGGTACAAAGGCTTCAACGTGGATTGCTCACGCAAAGGCTTATGCTGATGCTTATGCACTTCCCACAAAGGATCTTGGTCGTGGTGTTCCCGCACAGGTTCTTATGATGAACGTAGGTCAGCCTAACGAGGTTGTTGAGGGCGAGTTCGCAGGTATGCCCGCATTGATTTGCCACTACAACTGGATTAAGGTATATGTTGTTAACGATATGATTGAGGGCTGGGAGCAGCTCAAGTCATTGGGCGACAACCTTCCCCATACTGCTATCGCTTCATACGCAAAGGCATACGAGTTGGATCCCAAGCAGGAGCCAAAGATTGCATCGGGTGCTATGAACCTCGCAAACTCACTCGCAGAGCAGGCAGAGGCTCTCTACAACATCAACAAGAGCGTTGAGTCTGCAAAGACCTTTGAGCTTGCTTACCGCGCACAGACTGTTGTCCCCTCAATCAAGGCAAACACCGACAACCTCTTCAACGCAGGTATGCAGATGACAATGTACGCATCAACTTGTCAGGGCGAGGAGTCTTTGGCAGCTTTCGAGAAGGGCGAGAAGCTCTTTACAGAGGCTCTTGAGGCAGGTTTCAACGACAACGACGGTAACATCTACTACTACTTGTTCCACTGCTACTACGGTCAGAAGGAGAAGAACCGCAAGGAGTATCTCGCAAAGGCAAAGGAGGCTCTTCTCACTGGTATTAAGCTCTATCCCAAGAATGTCACTATCCTCGATGGTCTTATGCAGTTCTACACTGCCGAGGAGGGTGTAGGTGACCCCGCAGAGCTTACAGAGATGATTGAGAGCTCATTGGCAAACGATCCTAACAACTACGATTTGTGGTTTGGTCGTGGTCGCGTTTACAACGCATTGAAGCAGTACGACGAGTGTATCAAGTCATTCGAGAAGTGCGCAGAGCTTCGCCCAGGCGAGTTTGAGCCCGTGTTCTACACTGCATACTTCATCATCGAGAAGGCTAACACCGAGATTGAGAAGCTCAACAACACAGCAAACCTCAGCTATGAGGACTACGAGAAGGAGAACGCTCGCATCAACCTTATCTATGCCGAGGCTCTTCCCTGGTTGGAGAAGGCTCACGAGTACAACCCCACAGACGTTGCTACTATCGAGTACTTGAACGGTATCTGCTTCCGTCTACGCGATATGGAGGGTATGATGGATAAGTACAACAAGTATCACGAGTTGTATGTAAACTTGCGATAAGCGTAAGTCGTCGCTAAAGTGTGGCTGCCAGCAATATGTTGGCAGCCATTTTTATTATACTCACAAAGATTTATATGCTGTATGGCTACCCTATTTCGACCAAAACAATTTTACGCGTAGACTTTAAGGTTTGAATTTCAATAATATTTCAGTCGAAGGTGCGTTATTTCAAAAATTATGTGTAACTTTGTGCGCTTATTGTGCATACTATGCACTTTAGCGAAGCGAAATTGTTGAAAGATGAAGCGTAAGTTTGGATATATAGTTATATCTTTAGTCGTAATCGCCATCACAGTATCGTGTGACGTTGTAAACAAGGCCATCAAGTCGGGCGACCCACAGCACGCCTATCAACAGGGTCTTATGCTGTACGAGCAAGAGAAGTGGCAGAAGGCGTCACAGCTCTTTGAGGCGTGTCGACATATATACGTGGGTACACCGCGCGAGGACTCACTCTCGTTCTATAATGCCCGTTGCAAGTTCAAGGAGCACCGCTGGGAGGAGGCATCAATGCTTTTGGATGAGTATCGCCGCAAGTTTGGTCGTAGCCCCTTTATTGAGGATGCCGAGGGTATGTATGCACTATGCTACTACTATATGTCGCCATCACCCGAGCACGACCAGTCGGTAACGGCACAGGCAATCATCGCAATCACCGAGTTTATGTCGCGCTACCCAGAGTCGGAGAACCTCCCCGAGTTTAACAATATGCTCAAGGATCTCACCGAGCGACTTCAGGAGAAGAGCTACCTCAACGCCTACACCTACTACAAGATAGGTCGCTACAAGTCGGCTATCGTAGCCTTCAAAAATGCAATGAAGAACTACCCCAACTCGCCACGTACCGAGGAGATGATGTACTACACCACAGTATCGGCCTATAGACTTGCAGCCAACTCTGTGGAGAGCAAGCAGCTTGACAGATATATCTCGATGCTTGACCACTACTACTCATACATCAGCGAGTACCCCGAGTCGAAGCATCGCCCGCAACTTGAGCGAATGGCACGCGATGCGCGTAACTTCATCGACAAGAACAAGACAACAGAGTCGAATTAACCGACACCGTCAAAATGACAAGAGATTAAACAATATATAAAATGGAAATCAAGAAGACTATCCCTGGTAACACCATCACACGTAAGTTGGTGGATTTGGACGCTCCCACAGGTAACATCTATGAGAGCATCAACATCATTGCACGTCGTGCAAACCAGATTGCAACAGAGCTTAAGACCGAGCTTAACCGCAAGCTGGCTGACTTCTCATCGCCCAACGACAACTCTGTGGAGGAGACCTTCGAGAACCGCGAGCAGATTGAGATTTCACGCTTCTATGAGCGTCTTCCCAAGCCCGCAATCATCGCTACAGAGGAGTTCCTCGATGGCGAGGTATACTTCCGTCACGCAGATAAGGAGTAATACAGAGCATTGGGGCATTGCAGATTATCGTGAGCTTACAGGACAGCGTGTCTTGAATCTCCGATAAGGTGCAGTGCCCTTTAATCAATTAACCGTCAGTTATGCTTACAGGCAAACATATTATACTCGGTATCACTGGTAGCATAGCCGCCTACAAGGCCGCTATGCTTTGTCGTCTTTTGGTTAAGGAGGGTGCCGAGGTGCGAGTGGTGATGACACCCCTTGCAAAGCAGTTTATAACACCCCTTACGATGGCTACGCTATCTAAACACCCCATCCTCGTTGAGTTCTTCAACCCTGAAAATGGCGAGTGGAACTCTCACGTGTCGCTGGGCGAGTGGGCAGATATGCTGCTTATAGCCCCAGCTACGGCAAACACCCTTGCCAAGATGGTCACAGGCGTAGCAGACAACCTGCTACTGACAACATATCTGTCGGCACGCTCGAAGGTTGCAGTGGCTCCAGCAATGGATCTCGATATGTACGCCCACGTAACAACACAGCAAAACCTGCGCACGCTTGCCGAGCGCGGTGTCGCCATCATCGAGCCAGAGGCAGGCGAGCTTGCCAGCGGCTTGGTGGGTAAGGGTCGTATGGCGGAGCCTGAAGAGATTGTTCGCCAAGTAGAGGCACTGCTATGCGACAAGAAGAGGTTAGCAGGCAAGAGATATATCGTTACGGCGGGTGCTACGATAGAGCCTATAGACCCTGTGCGCTATATCACTAACCACTCGACAGGTAAGATGGGTTACGCCATTGCCGAGGAGTTGGCACGTCGTGGTGCAGAGGTCAAGCTCATAAGTGGTCGCACGAACCTTGATACGCCCTATGGTGTGGAGCGTGTAGACGTACTCACAGCCGAGGATATGTATAACGCTGCGGTAGAGTGTTGGGCAGATGCTGATGGTGGTGTTATGTGTGCTGCTGTTGCCGACTACACACCCGCGCACGTTGCCGACCACAAGCTAAAGAAGTCGGATGACGATATGCACATAGAGCTATGTCGCACAAAGGATATCGCCAAGGAGCTCGGCGCAACCAAAGAAAGTAGAGTTCTTGTAGGCTTTGCTCTGGAGACTGACAACGAGGAGTTCCACGCCGAGGGCAAACTACAGCGCAAGAACCTCGACTTCATCGTGCTCAACTCACTGCGCGATAAGGGTGCTGGCTTCCGCGGCGACACCAACAAGGTGACAATCATCGACCACAGCACAAAGGTCGAGCACCCCTTGATGTCGAAGCACGACACAGCAAAGGTCATTGTAGACAAGATTGAGAGCATAACACTCAACAAGTAGCACACTATGTTAAAGAGCCTCACCATAGACAACTATGCACTAATCGACTCACTGCACGTCGAGTGGGACTACCATCTCAACATTATTACGGGTGAGACAGGTGCAGGAAAGTCAATTTTGCTCGGCGCACTCGGGTTGCTGCTCGGTGCAAAGAACGAGGGACAGGCTATCAAGAATATGTCGCGTAACTGCGTAATCGAGGCGACGTTTGATATCTCGGGATACAATCTGGAGAGACTCTTTGAGGAGAACGACCTTGATTATGAGCCAGTGGTAACTATACGACGCATCATAACACCTGCGGGCAAGAGTCGCTCGTTTGTTGGCGATATACCAGCACCTCTATCACTACTCAAGGAGTTAGGCTCGCACCTCGTAGACATACACTCACAGCACCATAATCTTGTGTTGTCGTCGGAGGAGTTCCGCCTTACGACACTTGACCGCCTTGCACAAAATGGCGAGTTGCTCGCAGAGTACACCACACAACTGAACAGGCTTACTGCACTGCGCACGGAGTATAACCGTATGCAGGCAGAGCTGCAACGCTCACGTAGCGACGAGGAGTGGTTGCGCTACACCGTAGAGGAGCTACGCGCAGCACACCTCAAAGAGAACGAGCAGGCAGAGACAGAGCAGATGCTCGCAACATTGGAGAGTGCCGACCGCATCATCGAGACACTTGCCACATTGCGTAACACGTTAGAGGATGAGCAGATAGGCTCACTCATTGCCCTCTCGCAGAGCGAGCGCAGCCTAAATAACATCGGAGAGCAACGCTACCCCGCTGGTGGCGCACTTGCCGAGCGCATACACAACGTCGTGGAGGAGCTTAAGGATATTTCTGCGACTGCCAGCGACGAGATGGAGCGCATAGATGCTGACCCCGAGAGGCTACAACACCTATCTGACCGCCTCAACACAATATATTCGCTTGAGATGAAGCACCGCGCAGAGTCGTATGACGACCTGTTGCGCAAGGCAGCGGAGTTTGAGGCGCGCCTTGCAACAATTGACAACAGCGACACAGCACTGCGCGAGCTACAGGCAGATGTTGCCACAGCCGAGAAGAGTTGCCGAGAGGTTGCCGAGAGGTTACACAACACGCGCACGAGCGTATGCGAGGAGCTTGAAAGCCGTATTGTAGCAATGCTCAATATGCTCGGTATGGAGGATGCCTGCTTCAAGGTTGAGATAACAATAACGGAGCAGTTTACACCACACGGCACTGATAGCGTGGCGTTTATGTTTACCGCAAACCGCACCACAGCCCCAGCACCTATTGAGCGCATAGCATCAGGTGGTGAGCTATCGCGTGTTATGTTGGCACTCAAGGCTATAATAGCGCAGCGCGTGAAGCTGCCGACAATAGTATTTGATGAGATTGACACAGGCGTATCGGGACGAATTGCCGATGCGATGGGTGACATAATAGCCTCATTAGCAGAGGTTATGCAAGTCATAGACATCACCCACCTGCCACAGGTAGCATCAAAACACGGAACACACTTCGTGGTATATAAGGAGGATGGTTTGAGCAACATACGCCGACTCTCACAGACAGAGCGCGTAGACGAGATTGCCAAGATGCTGTCGGGAAGCACGATAACAGAGACTGCCCGTAAGCAGGCAAAGATACTTCTAAAGCAGTAACACGGCACTTTAGAGATGGTAATGGGGATGACTAACAAACGGTTAGACATCCCCATCTTATATTGAGCTTGTATGTAGGCGACGACTACACCTAAAGCAGTCTCTTCTTCGACGTGGTGACGATAAAGTCCTTGAGGTAGAATGGCTCAAAGTAGGCAATATCCTCGAAGCGACCCGCATTATACGCCTCCTCTGCAAGGCGAACAAGACCACGTGCCGAGGGCGAAACGTTTATAAGCGTTGCATCGGTAAGCACCTCCTTGCACTTGGCTGCGCCATTACCAAATATCACAAACTCATTACCCGAGAGTCGCCACGTAGCAAAACTCATATTATCGACAACCTCGGCAACGACATCCGACTGCGCTCTGCCCTCAACATCAAAGACCTGTGCATAGACCTCCATACGACGTGCATCAACCATCGGGCATAGCATAGCTCTCTCCCACGTATCATCCTCAATATCAACAATACCTGCCTCGAAATCCTCGCGGGCAACCTCCGTAAGAGCATCCAACGAGCCAATGGCTATAAGCGGAATACCAAGAGCATAACACATACCCTTGGCGAATGATACGCCAATGCGCAGACCTGTATATGAGCCAGGGCCCTTACCCACAGCGATAGCATCGAGGTCGGAGGGCTGGACACCCGTCTCGCGCAACAGCTCGTCAACAAACACCGCCAACTTCTTGGCGTGGTCGCGCCCCTCGTCACTCTCACGAAGTGCCATAAGCTCACCACCCTGCGATAGTGCCACAGAGCATATATCAGTACCCGTCTCTATTGATAGTATAAGTGCCATAATTATCTATTATCTACGATTTACCTTCATCGCCTTGTCCATCTCTCGTTTGGCGTCGTTCTCCTTGATATACTCGCGCTTATCATACGACTTACGACCACGCGCAAGACCGATGGCTATCTTCGCCAAACCTCGCTCATTAAGGAATAGACGCAAACCGACAACCGTCAATCCCCTATCCTGCAATGCTCGCTGCAACTTATTGAGCTCCTTACGGTTAAGCAGCAGCTTGCGATCTCGCTTGGGAACGTGGTTATTGCACGTGCCCCACGTATACTCGGCGATATTGACATTACGTATCCACAACTCGCCCTGCTCGAAGTAGCAGTACGAGTCAACGAGTGACGCCTTGCCCAAACGTATCGACTTAATCTCGGTGCCAACCAGCACAACACCCGCGATAAACTCCTCAATAATCTCATAATCGAAGGTAGCGCGCTTGTTTCGTATATTTACATTCTTATAATCAGCCATACTATCTTATATCATTGGCATTGTGCATAGTATCTATCCTAAAGCCTCAATACAATCAAACAATATCTAATAAGTACCCATCACAATAACCAAACCGCTTCGGCATAAGTTTTGATTACCTCGATGTGGGTGGGTCTGGTAAAGGTAACTAATTCTTTTATCTTTGATATGTTTTACACATCTTTCTGTTTATTTTCTGTTTGCACACTATCGGCGTAGTGATACGTCGATCCTCCAGACCCTCCCTTTTTAGGTAGCAATCCGCAGGTGATGCAACTATATCAGTCGGTTGGCAAGGGCAGATATCTTCCTGCGCGCCTCGTTATATCGCGACAAGAGCATCAACACCCTCAATGCCTCACCATCATCCCCCTCTTTAGAGCGTAGCTCCCTCTGTAACTCGCATATATGCTTGTCGAGCGTGCGCCACTTAAACATCATCAACGCCTTGGGCACGCCATCGGCAAGCTGCTCCTCGATGCTCTCTGTGTGAACATCCTTCTGCTGCCATATCTTGCTGATGACATAATTGTCGTCCTCCGTAAGTATGTTGACAACAGTCTCGCTGACCTTCGGGTTGGCACTCTGCACAAGGCGATGCACCGACACCTCCTCGCCGATCTCTACCTGCTCCCACTCGCGGCGATACTCATCCTTAATCTCACGATAGACAGCATCGTCAAACTGCAACTCATCAGCATCAAGCTCCGCAAATATGTACTCGGCAACATTTATTCGCACCGTATCCTTGCCCTCAACAACGTGGAAGAAGCAGTGACCATACTTCACAAGATACTTCACAATGTCGCGCTCAAGCGTAGCTATCGTCGAGCCTGCTGTCATAGGCTCCGCAGACATCGTAACATCCACGCTCGGCGTAGTTGCAGCATTAGCCTCCGTAGCCTCCTTTTCACGCATCTGCTGACGGTGGATAAAGTCGGTTGCCTCGCGGTTACCCTTGATGCCGTCACGGTTGCGCGCCACCTCAACACCAAGTGTAGAGGCATCTATATCCATAATGCCAGCGCAATACTTGACATACTCCGAGCGACGTATGCTATCAGGTATGAGCGATATCGACTGCACCATATCGCGTATAGCTGCCGAGCGTTGCTGCGGGTCGGTAGCATCTCCCAAGAGTAGCTGCGCCTTAAATGCGAGGAAGTCCTGTGCATTATCCTTTATGTAGCCACGCAACTCATCAGAGCTATGGGCGCGGGCAAAGGTATCGGGGTCGTGCTCCTCGGGGAGTAACACGATGCGGACATTCATATCCTCCTTCAAGATGAGGTCTACGCCACGTAGTGCCGCCTTGACACCCGCCTTATCACCATCATACATAAGGGTAATATTGCGCGTAAAGCGACTTAACAGCCGTATCTGCTCTTCGGTAAGCGATGTACCCGATGACGCCACAACATTCTCTATGCCAGCCTGATGCATAGAGATAACATCGGCATAGCCCTCAACCATAATAGCGCAATCCTCCTGCTGTATGCTCTTCTTGGCAAAGAATAGACCGTACAGCTCACGGCTCTTGTTATATATCTCGCTCTCTGGGGAGTTCTGATACTTTGCCACCTTCTTATCGGTACGCAGCGTGCGACCACCAAAGGCTACGACACGTCCCGAGACATTATGCACAGGGAAGATCACGCGGTCATAAAATCTGTCGCGCAGTGCGCCATCTGTCTCGCGCTTAATGCTCAAGCCTGTAGACAACAGAAACTCCTCCTTGTAACCAGCACTACGAGCATCCTCCGACATACGGTTGCCACGCGATGGACAGAAGCCGAGTTCAAACTTACGTATTGTGGCATCCGAGAAGCCACGCATCGACGAGAAGTAAGAGAGAGCAACGCTACGTCCCTCATCCTCGCTAAACATAAAGCGCGTGAAGTAGTCGGCAGCCCAGCGATTGAGCGCGAACATACTCTCGCGGTTGTTGTTACGCTCGATATCTTCAGGGGTTAGCACCTCGTCCTTGACCTCTATACCATAGCGTTTTGCAATAATCTTGAGTGCCTCGGGGTAGGTAACACTCTCGCTCTCCATAACGAAGTTAACGACATTGCCACCCTTACCACAGCCAAAGCACTTATATATGCCGCGCGAGGGCGAGACAACAAACGATGGTGTCTTCTCCTGATGGAAGGGACAACACGCCTGATAGTTCACACCTTTACGTTTGAGCGTGACATAGTCACCGACAATATCGACGATATTGGCAGCGGCAAATATTCGTTCTATGGTATCCCTATCAATCATCCGCACAAAGATACGAAAAAAAGATAAAACTGAAAATATCTATGACAGCGAAGTGACCCCAAAAGTTCGGTTAACGAACTTATGAGATCACTCCATATAGCTTAAATCCAATTATCGTGGCATCGAGACGCGCCACTGCCACCCTATTAGCGGCTACTTTTGGCGGAAGTATATCTGGATAGGCACACCCGAGAAGTCCCACTGCTCACGGAGCTTATTCTCCAAGAAGCGGCGATACGACTCCTTGATATACTGTGGCAAGTTTACGAAGAATGCAAACTGCGGAGTAGGCGTAGGCAGCTGCGTTACATACTTGATTTTGATATACTTACCCTTCGTTGCTGCGGGAGGATAGTTCTCTATAAGCGGCAAGAAGAAGTCGTTAAGCTCCGATGTAGATATGCGACGCTTACGCGACTGATATACACGTATGGCATTCTGCAAAACATCGAGTATACGCTGCTTGTTAATCACCGACGTAAAGATGATGGGTATATCGTTGAACGGAGCGAGCTTCTTCTCCAAAAACTCGCGCCACACCTTCATAGTGTTGCTATCCTTCTCTACCAAGTCCCACTTGTTGACAACGATAACACAGCCCTTGCGGTTGCGCACAATAAGGTTGTGGATGTTGAGATCCTGCGACTCTATACCCTGCTCGGCATCAAGCATCAACACGCACACATCCGAGTTCTCGATAGCACGTATCGAGCGCATCACCGAGTAGAACTCGAGATCCTCTGTTACCTTGCCCTTCTTACGCATACCTGCGGTGTCGATAAGGTAGAAGTCCATACCGTACATATTGTAACGCGTGTGGATAGAGTCACGTGTTGTGCCTGCCACGTTGGTTACAATGTTGCGCTCCTGACCCAAGAGGGCATTTGTCATAGACGACTTACCTACATTGGGGCGACCCACAATGGCGATACGCGGCAACGAAGCATCATACTCTGCCGAGGTGTCCTCTGGAAGATTTGCCAATATTGCATCCATCATATCACCCGTACCGCTACCCGACATCGAGCTGATGCAGAAGGGTTCGCCAAGACCCAGGGCGTGGAACTCGTGCGAGAAGTATATAAGGTCGTAGGTATCAACCTTATTACATACAAGCATCACCTTCTTACCCGAGCGACGCAAGATATCCGCCATCATCATATCCAAATCGGTGATACCTGTGCGCACCTCGACAAGGAAGAGTATGAGGTCTGCCTCGTCTATAGCCAGCATCACCTGACGACGAATCTCATCCTCGAATATATCTTCAGAGTTCACGGTGTAACCACCTGTATCAATCACCGAAAACTCCTTACCGTTCCAGTCAGTCTTACCGTAGTGGCGGTCACGCGTTGTACCAGCAGTCTCGTCGACGATAGCTTGACGCTGCCCCACAAGGCGGTTAAAGAGTGTTGACTTACCCACATTTGGGCGACCTACAATAGCTACAAGGCTCATAGTTATAATCTATATTTACTTTATATTCGCGCACAAAGATAAGCTAATTACTGCAAATTAAAAAAATCTTACACAATATTTTATAAAAATCTTCAAATTATTTGGAAATTTCATTTATTTATGCTATCTTGCGGCTAACTCGTTATATCTAACATTTAAAATATTACGGTTATGAGAAAGATTTATCTATTTTTAGTTTTGGTTTGTTGTGGTTTGGTGGCGTGCGAGGATGATAAGTTTGATCCGACGGTCGACCCGGCAATAGTTGAGATGGAAAATCTTATAGCAAAGCAGAAGGGAAAGTTTAATGATAATGAATTACTTGCGAAACTATATACATCCTTATTCTCACACATCGAGATATTCAACCGTGTAGATGATTCGTGGCGAGACACATTTAAAGATGGAGCGCGTCCCATTTGGGGCTATATCCTCTATGAGAACGGAACAGGCTCGATCTATTACGGTCCCACTCCTGGTGTTGATCCCGAGGATAGTCGTTATTACAGCACATTTCAATATGAATATGATGCAAAGAGTAACACTTTAACAACTATTAAGGGTAATAAATTTGAGGCAAAGGTATTATATTTCAAAGACGACACGATGATACTCGAAGGTCATTTATTAGGTGGGTATTACGATGAATATTGCAGATTTATTATGAAATTCAGAGACGAAAGACGCGAAGAGTTATTAAATAGCGACATCCCCTCATATGAGGAGTGGAGAAAAATGGAGGAGATGAAAAATAAGTAATCTAACCTACTCACAACTAACGACAACAACCCTACTTTCGAGTGGGGTTGTTTTTTTGTGTGTCGAGAGCAGGCGGATAGGGCGAGATAGGGCGAGATAGTGAATTTAGGGAATTTAGGGTTTGATAGGATTGATATGGCTATCCTTAACCTCCCTAACCTCCCTAGTTCTGCAATTGCACCACTGGTATATAATAAACTTTCCGTTAATGTTGTCTT
>JAFXHE010000012.1 GCA_017536555.1 Alistipes sp. | reverse complement strand
CGCTCGTGCAAGGGGTTTTGCTCTGGATAGTAATCAGCATCGGTTCGTTGGCTTATATTCTTGGAATATAATCGGGGCTCAAGAGCAGGCAAAACACCAACAATTATTTAGGCACGAATTACCCAGACATCACAGATAGTAAGCGTAAACTTACAGTTATAGGAAGCAACCATAAAGGAGCACTTGTCACCATCAACGATAGGCTTACCTCCAAGGTATGGATCCGCAAGCTTTCGGGGAAAAATGCCGCCCCACTAACCTTGAAAACCATCGGAGCCTGCCAACACATCGGAGCCTGCCGCATCTAAAAATGGGGCTTCGGGTGTAGTCGAGTAGTGCGGGTTATAGTAGCTATTGTGGCTGACAAGCCGAAATATTGGATAATGAGAGGATTTTGTGACAGATTTTAACTCTGTTTCAAAATCCTTTTGTATCTTTGGGGTATGAAGATACTAATTATTGAGGACGAACCATCCTTGCGCGAGCTTATCGCAAGGGAGCTGTCGGGTGAGGGCTATGTTGTGGAGGCGGCTGCCGACTTTATCTCTGCCGAGACAAAGATTGTTGGCTATAACTACGACTGCATCCTTCTCGATGTTATGCTGCCTGGAGGCTCGGGTCTTACGCTGCTTGATAAGTTGCGCAGTATGGGGCGTGGTGACAATGTTATAATCATCTCGGCGCGCGACTCCGTTGACGACAGGGTCGCAGGCTTGGAGATGGGCGCAGATGACTACCTTGCAAAGCCCTTCCATATGGCGGAGCTTGTGGCGCGCGTGCGCTCGGTGTTGCGTCGTGGACGTAGTGGTGGCAGCCTCACTATTGAGTTAGGAAATGTTGTGCTCGACCCTGCGTCGCGGCGTGTTACGGTGGCGGGGGCTATGGTCGACCTGCTTAAGAAGGAGTACGACATACTGCTCCACTTTATGCAGCGTCCCGACCATATCGTCGATAAGGTGGTGCTTGCCGAGGCGGTGTGGGGCGACTATGCCGATGAGTCCGACAACTTCCACTTTGTCTATGCCCAGATAAAGAACCTGCGCCGTAAGTTAGAGGATGCTGGTGCCGACATTGAGCTGCGCTCGGTCTACGGCTTCGGCTATAAACTAACGCATAAAGAGAGATAGAGGTAATATGAAGCTCTTTTTCCGCATTACGATAAGCCTTCTTGCTGCCCTCGTGCCCATTATGGCATTGTGGGCGGTACTCTTCTACTATGCTGTGGCGCGTGAGATAAACGACGAGGCTGACGAGTCGCTGGAGAACTACGCCGAGCTTATCATCAGGCGTTGCCGCGAGGGGCGTGAGCTGCCAGCACTCAACAGTGGCTCAAACAACAGCTATACCATTGAGCCTGTTGAGCAGTGGGAGGCTATGCAGTCGCGCGGTGCTGTGTATAGTGACCGTGAGGTCTATATCCCAGAGAGGGGCGAGACCGAGCCTGCGCGTGTGCTCACAAAGATATTTAATAATGGCAAGGGGCAGTATCTGCGTTTGGAGGTGGCTATGCCCACCTTCGAGAAGGATGACCTGCGTGAGACGATACTCTACTGGGTGGTGACGCTCTTTGCTCTGTTGCTCTTTGTTGTTGTGCTGATATCGCTGCTTGTATTCCGCCACGCGCTGCGACCTCTCTACGCGCTGCTGCGCTGGCTCGATGGCTACACCCCAGGACGTGGCATCGTCGAGGTGCCTAACGACACCGATGTCTCGGAGTTCCGTCGCCTCAATGCTGCGGCGCAGAGTGCCATAACCCGCTCGGAGATGCTCCTGGAGCGACAAAATCAGTTTATAGGTAATGCCTCGCACGAGCTGCAAACGCCGTTGGCTGTTATAGGCAACCGCGTGGAGTACCTCATTGACCACACGTCGCCCAGCGAGGAGCAGCTTGCGGAGCTTGCCAAGATACAGCACTCGTTGCGCCATAGCGTGCGCCTGAACCGCACATTGCTGCTGCTTATGCGCATTGAGAGCGGACAGGTGGCAGAGAGTAGCGAGGAGGATGTCGTTGAGGTTGTGAGAGATGTTGTCGAGAGCCTCGGCGAGATATATGCCGAGCGTGGCATAAGGTGTTCGATGAGCCTTGCTGCGCACCTATACATATATATAAATGAGTCGCTGCTGCGTGTGCTTGTGAGCAACGTCATCAAGAATGCCTTTACCCATACGCCCGAGGGTGGCGACGTGGATGTCTCGGTTGGCGACAAGGTGCTGTGCGTCACCAATAGTGGCGATACCCCGCTTGATGGCAGTCGCCTCTTCGAGAGATTTTATACTGCGACATCGCGCGCAGGCTCCACGGGGCTTGGGCTACCTATCGTAAGGTCGATATGCGAGCACTATAACTTCAGGGTTACATATAGCTACGACGAGCGCACTTGCCGCCATATATTCACAATCCGCTTCTAAAAAAAAGCGGATTTTTTTATTGTTTAGCCAAAAAAAGTGGGCAACATCTTAAAATTTCAAATTCATTTCAAATTTGTGTATAATCTTTGCACTACCAAACAGAGCAAAACACTACATAGTGAGAAGTAAAACACTAAAAGGTTAGAATAAAACACTAAAAGGTAAGAATAAGGTATTAATTTATAAAATGTGTTAATTATGAAGAAGTTTTTTGTTATCGCCGCATCGCTAATTTTCACGGTTACAGCAGCCTCTGCTGCAGTATTCACCCTGTGTGATGACGACAGACCAATAAAGTATGAGGAGCTCCCCGCAGAGTCGAAGAGCTTTATTGATGAGTATTTCAGCAAGGAGAAGGTGTCGCACGTGACCATCGACCGCGACCTTATCGGCACAGAGTATAAGGTGGTCTTTATGAGTGGCACGAAACTTGAGTTTGTAGGTTCAGGCGAGTGGAAGGAGATTGATTGTCGCTATACGGCTGTTCCCGAGGCGTTGATACCCTCTGCAATCGTTGGTTATGTAAATGAGTACTATCCCGAGAGCAAGATTGTGGAGCTTAAGCACGACTACCGTGGCTGGGAGGTAAAGCTCACAGGCGGTCTGGAGCTTACGTTCAATGATAACTTCAAGCTCGTTGACATCGACGATTAGTCAAAAAGAGTCTTTCTGTCCGATTATTTTCGAGAGTAACTTACTCCCAAGTTAGTTAGGTTAATAATGTGTTTGTGTTATGAGAAAATTTATGTTTGTAATGTCGATGGCTCTCGCGGCTATGCTTATTGTCGGCTGTGACGATGACTACAATGCGCCACAGTCTATGCGAGATACGCTCCTTAAGCAGTATCCTGGAGCTATCGACGTTGAGTGGGAGCGTCGTCGCGGTCACGCCGTTGCCGACTTCCACCTGCCAGGTGTTTCGAATGATTGTGAAGCGTGGTATACGTTGGACGGGGTATGGGTTATGACCCAGTTCGACATCCCTTACTCGGAGTTGCCAAAGAGTGTGCGCGACTCGTTTGAGGGTAGCTATGGCACGCAGACCCCCGTGGATGATGTCAAGCGACTCGAGCGCAATAAACAGGACACCATCTACTTTATCGAGGCGACAGTCGTGGTTAACGGTTTCCTTGCCGATATCTACCTCGACTATCTTGAGGATGGAACATTGCTGCGTACATCGGTGGATGTAGAGAACTACGAAAATGTCTACTACTATCTGTGAGTCCGATGCGCGAATAGATATTCTCGATGCTTCGAGCCCTGCCCGTGTGGCGCAACCATCAGCGTTGCCCGCGCGGGCCTTTTTTGTTTTGTGAAATTTAGCGTTGCTACGCTGTAAAAAGAATATATTTTTAACCACGCCTCGTCACACAAAATAACCAATATGTTGGATGTATGCATCTGTCAATGCATTAAATAGGGTGTTTTATGCAGAAAATGAGCATATATGCAAAAATAATTCAATATGGCTATTTTGTATTTGCAAAATATTACTACCTTTGTCAAACTGTTTACTGCGCACTTTTTATTGCTGAAACACATTAATAACCAAATAACTAATTTTTATGAAAAACATTAAACACTATCTGTTTGCTGCGATTGCACTTGTAGCAGGCTTAACATTTGCTGCTTGCGGTGAGGATCCCACAGTGGAGCCCAAGCCAGAACCCCAGCCCGAGCAGGAGGTGTCTGCTAATGTAGATATCGCATCTATTGAGCAGATTCAGGCATCCCTCAAGGTTACTACACAGGGTATGGCAGATTTCGCCTACCTTATGAGCGACAAGGAGGTTGTTGCTTCAGCTATCTTCGGTGGCGGTACCAAGGTTGCCATTGAGGATATGAACGTCTCTACGGAGAATGTCGTGGAGCTCGATGACCTTGAGCCTAACACTGCGTACTCTGTATACTTCGCCTTCCACACATACAAGGGCGAGATTTACGAGGATGTCATCAAGGTTGACTTTGTTACCACAAACTTTGGTCAGGCGTTGACCGTTGTTGAGACTATGTACGACGGCTTCAAGGTGCATATCAACATCCCCGAGGAGGTTCAGAAGGCAGGTAACGCTATCCGTTACTCTACTACGTCACTTCCTATGTACAACTACCAGATTATGCGCGAGGTGATTGAGGCAGATATGCTGCTTACCAATGCTGGTCAGTACACCACAAAGAGCAAGACCATCATCTATGATGAGTATCACAGCGTTGAGCGCGATGAGAATGGTAACGAGATCTATGATGAGAATGGTAACTATGCCTCTGCAACCTATGCTGACCCCAAGACCCCTGGTGAGCCTGGTATCTTTATGGCAGGTGAGTTCTCGTGGTACCACCTTCAGGATCCCGATCCCGAGACAGGTGAGACAGATTCAGGTCCCTATGGTTGGGGCGAGGGCTACTACGTAGCAGAGTTCGACTGGGCGAAGTGGTATGCCGAGTGGGATACCGATGCCTATGACCGCGAGAGCTACTGGACAGGCTACTACGAGCGTATTCAGGTTGACTGCATTGCTCCCGAGAAGCTTGAGGGCAACGTCGAGATTAAGGTTACCGATAAGACACCTATTGATGCCCTTATCCGCTTCATCCCCAGCGATGACGTGATGTTCTATATCGTCTTCCTCGTTGAGGAGAGCGAGTATGAGGCAACAGTATTGCCTCTGTTGGATAACAACACCGACTACTTGCAGTGGTTCACCGCTTCATATTGGGCTATGTACTCTTATGGTACACAGACTGTGGCAGGCGGTAACTCGGAGTTGTACCTGACCGACTGGTTCGTTGACACCAAGGGTATGGCAGGTAAGACTATCCGCGTTATGGTAACAGGTATGGGCGATAACGATGGTCACGTACAGTGCTTCAACACTACTACCTTCCAGCTTCCCGAGGTTACCCTTCCTGCACCCGAGATTGAGATTAATGCCGTTGAGAGCGATGACCCATATAGCGTAACATTCAACATTCGCGCTACCAACCAGCCTATCACCGAGGCATACTTCGCTTGTAACTATGTCCGCGAGTTCAACACCATCCTTAAGGAGTACTCATACTTGACACTCCTCCAGTCTATGGGTAATAAGTTTGGTACAGCCGAGGTTGACGCTATCAACAGCGAGAAGGGCTTTAATATGACACTCTCAAGTCGTGAGAATGCTACTACACGTCTTGCTGTTTTGGCTTACAACTGGGAGGGTACAGGCAACAACCCCAACGAGACAGGCTCAAAGGCTGTTTGCGAGTACACTACACCTCGTGCAAACTATCCTACACGTGTTAACTCACCGTTGTTCGATGAGTTGGTAGGCGAGTGGGAGGCATCTGCACCTATGAAGAGCTATAGCCTTAACGATGACAACACCTACGAGATTAAGGATGCAGGCACCTATACCAGCGATGTAACCATCTGCGGTAGGGTTGACTATCCCGAGACACTCCCCGAGGAGGTTATCGACATCTATGCTAACGCTGGCGTATCGCGCGGTGACACCGAGGCTCTGTTCGAGGAGTTCAAGCAGTTGGCAGATGAGTACAATAGCCGTACACGTGGTTTCAACCGTCTGTTGTGCCTCGGTTACGACTTCGCAGACCCCGCATATTGTCTCGACGTTGTTCAGACACCGTGGGATTTGTTCAAGTCTGAGGAGTTTAGCTTCACCATTGTATCGGACATCTTCTATGATTTCGGCCCCAAGTGGAATCTTGAGATTGATGCCGATGGCTCTGTATGGTTGCCTATTGATATCGAGCGTGAGTACCCGATGTCTACATTCTTCTACGGTATGGACTACGCATTCTATATGCTTGGCGTAGGTCAGTATAGCTATTTTGGTGGCCCTATCTATGGAGAGAATGGCAAGGTGATTTTGGATGCTCGCTTCCCTGTTGAGGTATCTGATGACCGCAACACTATCACCATCAAGCCTATTGTCTACAAAGACTCAAATGGTAGAACCGAGACATACTATCCTTGCGTAGCACAGCTCCAGTATGGTATGGCATCACCTATCAATCCTCGTGTCGAGGGCGACATCGTCCTCAAGCGTAAGGGTGCCTCTACATCAGCCGTTAAGAGCAACGCCTCTGTGGGCGATACAAAGGCAGCACCTGTTCGCTCACTTGGCAAGACACCTACTCCGAAGGCGCGTCCTTATAGTATGACTCCTATGGACATCTCAAAGATTGTCACCTACGAGCGTATTGCTCCCAAGACAAAGATTGAGAGTGGCGTTGATGCCTTCCACGAGCGTACAGAGGCCTACCTTGAGAAGGCTTACGGCATCAAGTTCAAATAGACAATCTATGAGCCGCAAGGCGCGGCATACCTCTCTCCCCAAGTTGGCCACTTGCCGACTTGGGGAGACTCTTTTTTTAGGCGATAACGTACAAATGTTACAATGTTGTGAAAATGGTGTTGTCGTGCAGTGATTTTTGAATTAATTACTTATCTTTGTAACCATAAACCAATAAAAAGCGTTGTAATGGCTGATAACTATCTTGAGAAGCGTATGGAGGACTATCTGCACCAACCCTCTGTGAAGCGACGTGTGGCGACATTGCGTAGGTTGCTGCGCGCCAATCGCAGCTATCGAGGCTACGACACCACATATAGGGTGCGTCCCGACCAGCTGCACCGCCTTATGGAGGTGGCTACGCTTATCCCCTCGGCACGCAATCAGCAGGTGCTGCGTATGCGCCCCGTGCTCGACGATGAGGCAGATGTCGTGTTGCGCCATATACGTCTTGGCGGGGCACTTCCCGAGCTACATCTACCCTTTGCTGGCACCGAGCCGCGCGCCTTTATCGTTATATGCTCCACTGTCGAGGAGTCGAAGTATGTCGATATCGACCTTGGCATCTTGGCGCAGTCTATTCTGTTGCAGGCGGTGGAGATTGGTCTTGGGGGTATATGCATCGGAGCCTTTGACCACGAGGCGTTGCGTCGTGAGCTGTCGCTATGTTACGAGCCGCTGTTGGTGGTTGCCATAGGTCGCCCGAAGGAGCATATCGAGCTTGTGGAGTGTAGCGCAGGCGATAACCTCAACTACTACCGTCGTGATAACATACACTACGTCCCTAAAATAAATGTTGAAGAACTTATAATCAAGTAAATGTCTATGAGAAGAGCTTTAAAATTACTTACCCTTGTTTGCGCTGTGGTATGCCTTCATCACGCCTACGCGCAGGAGAGTGAGCGACCCTATTGGGAGCAGCCCGAAGTATATGCTATCAATAAGCTGCCGTCGCGTGCTTCGTTAGTTCCGTATGCCTCTGTGGAGGATGCTGTGGCGCGTGGTGCATCATCGCAGGTTATCCGTCTTGATGGCGACTGGAAGTTCTGCTGGACACCCACCCCCGAGGAGCGTCCCGATGCCTTTTGGGTTGCCGATTATGACGATGCGGCGTGGGGTACTATCCCTGTGCCAGGCAACTGGGAGGTTAATGGCTATGGCGTGCCCATCTACACCAATGTAACCTACCCGCACCCCCTCAACCCGCCCTATATCCCGCACGATGATAACCCTACGGGCTGCTATCGTCACCGCTTTACGCTACCTGCGGAGTGGGTCGATGACCGCGTGATACTTCACTTCGAGTCGGGACTTACCGCTATGCACGTGTGGCTTAATGGCGAGAAGGTGGGCTACTCGGAGGGCACAAAGACCGCCGTGGAGTTTGATATTACGCCATACGCCAAGAGCGGCGAGAATATCCTCGCTATTGAGGGCTACCGCTGGTCGGATGGCTCATACCTCGAGGATCAGGACTTCTGGCGTTTGTCGGGCTTCGACCGCGGCGTTCAGGTCTATACTGTCGATAAGGTGCGTATCGAGGATGTCTTTGTTCACGCCGACCTCGATAAAAACTACCGTAATGGTCTGTATAGCACCGATATAAATATCGAGAATAGCTCATCAGAGCCATTTAGTGGCAGTGTCGAGTTGCAGCTCCTCGATTGTGAGGGCAAGGCTGTTGCCAAGTTTGCGAAGAGCATCACGGTTGCTGCGGGCAGTGCCCTTGAGGTGCAGTTTGCAAAGAGTATAGCACGTGTTAAGCAGTGGAGCGACGAGAAGCCTAACCTCTATACCACTCTTGTAGTCTTGCGCGATAAGCGTGGTGATGTTGTCGAGGCAACATCGCTACGCACAGGCTTCCGCAAGGTGGAGATTATTGATGGCGTGTTGAGGCTCAACGGTAAGCCTCTTATGATAAATGGTGTGAACATCCACGAGCATAACCCCGCGACGGGTCACGTTGTCAACCGTGAGCTTATGCTTAAGGATATCGCCACAATGAAGCAGTATAACATCAACGCTGTGCGCACGAGCCACTATCCCCAGCCTACGGAGTGGTACGACCTGTGTGACGAGTATGGCATCCTGCTTGTCGACGAGGCAAATATCGAGGTACACGGCTGCGGCACGGGCGAGAGCGATGCCTACTATCGTTACCATCCCTCGTGGCGCGAGGAGTGGTTCGGCACGCACCACGACCGCATCGTGGCTATGGTTGAGCGCGATAAGAACCACCCCTCTGTCATCATCTGGTCAATGGGTAATGAGAGCGGTAACGGCCCTGTCTATGCCGACGAGTATAAGTGGATAAAGGAGCGTGACAGGTCGCGCCCCGTGCAGTTTGAGCAGGCGTGGGGTGGTGCTAACACCGATATAGCGTGCCCTATGTACCCCTCTGTCGAGCAGATGCAGAGATATGCCGAGCGCGAGGGAGATGTTAAGCCATATATTATGTGTGAGTTCTCGCACGCTATGGGTAACTCCAACGGCAACTTCCGCGAGTACTTCGATATTATGGAGGGTCATCCCCACATGCAGGGTGGCTTCATCTGGGATTGGGTAGATCAGGGCATCGACGCAGTAGGTCGTGATGGTCGTCACTATTGGGGCTATGGCGGTGACTTCGGTGCTTGGATGTATACCCACGACGAGAACTTCTGCTGCAATGGTCTTGTTAGCCCCGACCGCACGCCGCACCCAGGCTTGCGCGAGGTGAAGAAGGTCTATCAGGATATCCGTTTCGAGGTTGTAGATATGGAGCAGGGTAGGGTGCGCATCTATAACGACTTCCTCTTTACCAACCTCTCGGAGTATTCGTTTAGCTATGAGGTGTTGCGTGACGGTGTCGCTGTCGTAGAGGGCGTGATAGATGCTGTTAAGTGCGCTGCGGGCAGCTATGTAGATGTTACTGTTGCGCTCCCCGCTATGGATGACGAGGGCGAGTATCTGCTCAACCTCTACGCCTTGCAGCACTACCCACACCCCCTTATCCCCGCAGGTCACGACGTTGCTATGGAGCAGATAGAGTTGCGTGGCGACTACTTTAGTAAGCCGCAGCCACAGCCCGAGGGCAGCCTTGAGATAGAGAGGCAGGATAATTGGCTTGCCGCCTTTGTTGGTGATATAGGCGTGCTGTTCAACACCTCGAATGGTCGCCTTGAGAGATACGTGGCTAATGGTCGCAACCTTATGTCGCAGCTCCCCGAGCCGTGGTTCTGGCGCGCACCCACCGATAATGATTGGGGCGAGGGTCTATATCGCACCTGCAACGTGTGGCGCACCAATCGTGGTCGCACTATCGACTCATCTGTCGAGGAGTATGCCGATAGAGTCGTTGTGAGAAGTGTGCGCGAGCTTGTCGATGCTCCGTCAACCTTCACTACCCTCTATACCTTTATGGCGGACGGCTCGCTTAAGGTTGAGGTAGAGTGGGAGCGTAAGGGTGAGTTTGTTCCCGAGCTTCCGCGCCTCGGTATGCGTATGATATTTCCTGCCAACTATAAGAACTTCAAGTTCTATGGTCGTGGGCCGTGGGAGAACTATGTCGATAGATGTGAGTCGTCATTCTTGGGAGTCTATGCGCAGTCTACCGACGAGCAGCTCTTCCCCTACGTGCGTCCGCAGGAGTCTGGTAATAAGACCGATGTACGCTGGTTGGAGCTTACCAATGATGCAGGTGTCGGCGTGCGTGTCGAGGGCTTGCAGCCATTGAGTGTCAGTGCTATGCCCTACCGCTCGGAGGATCTCGACCCAGGATTTACGAAGAAGCAGATGCACTACTCGGATATTGAGCCTCGCCGTGAGGTTGTGCTACACGTCGACCTTGCGCAGCGTGGTCTTGGTGGCGATAACTCGTGGGGTGCGTCACCCCATCCGCAGTACCGCCTGACGGCAGATAGGTATAGCTACGGATATATTATCTCGCCGCTAAATTAGCAAGGAGCGGTTTAGCAGTAAGAGGCTGAATAATAAGTGTATTTTGTCGTTATGCTCGCCCTCAAAATGCTCATTTACGCTCAGTAAACTCCGCTTTTTCGGGCATCGCAGGCCTAAAACTACATCTTTTTATTCAACCTTATAACAAAATGGAGGTGGCTAATTAACTTTTTAGTCACCTCCTTGTTTGTGCCTATTTTTGACGCTGTTTTCTATGAGGCGTATATGTTGCTATCTCTGAAATAGACCAATTTTAGCCTCTATCTACTTTGAGTAGCGACGAGTCGCCGTAACTCAAAAAGCGGAAGTCGTTTTCGAGGGCATAGTCGTATATGCGCCTCCAGTTGTCGCCAACGTATGCACTAACCAACAACAGCAGCGTTGACTTGGGCTGGTGGAAGTTGGTTATTATGTACTTAACAATACGAAAACGGTATCCTAACGGTGTAATCATTATCTGTGTTGCCGACTTTAGCTCCGCGAGGTTGTGCTGCTGCATATAGTCGAGTAGCGTTGTGAGTGCGTCGTAGCCAGAGAACGTCTCGGGGATGTCGTATAGCTCCCACTGTCCTATGGTACGCTCTGTGTCGGCACTGCCCGATATGTGTATGCGCCACGCAAGGGCTGTGAGTGACTCTAACGTGCGTACAGATGTAGTGCCCACGGCGACGATGTTGTCATACTTGGCGCGTAGATGCTCTATTGTGGCGCGTGTTACAGAGAAGTGCTCGGTGTGCATAGGGTGCTTCGTGGCATCGTCATCCTTTACGGGGAGGAATGTGCCTGCTCCGACGTGGAGTGTCACGCCGTCAAACTCAAAGCCCGTGTCGCGCATCCTGCTCATCAGCTCGTCGCTGAAGTGCAGACCCGCTGTGGGTGCTGCCACAGAGCCCTCGTAGCGCGCATATACCGTCTGGTAGCGGGTGTTGTCCACCTCCTCACTCTCGCGGTTGAGGTAGGGTGGTATGGGTATGCGTCCGAGTGTCTCAAGCAGCTCGCCAAAGGTACACTCTGCCGACCACTTGAAGCGTACTATATGCTCGCGTGTTCCGCGCTCTATAATCTCTGCGCGTAGTGTGTGCTGCTCGCCACCAAGCTCAAAGTCAATGCCCACTTCGCCCTCTTTCCACTTCTTGAGGTTGCCCACAATGCAGCTCCACTCGCTCTGGTGACGCGTGGCAAAGGCTCGCTCATAGTCTTTGGGGTTGTGAGGCTCAAGGCAGAATACCTCGATGCGTGCTCCCGACGCTTTGTGCATCACCATACGTGCGCGCACCACGCGCGTATTGTTGAATACTAACAGTGCACCCTCGGGCAGGTGGTCTGCCACAGCGTGGAAATAGCTCTCAGTTATCTCTCCGTTGTCGTATACGAGCAGCTTTGATGATGTGCGCTCTGCGAGCGGAAACTTCGCTATGCGCTCGTCGGGCAGCGTGTAGTTAAAGTCGTTTATGTCGATATATCGCTCCATTATACTTCGCTTAAACGGTGCAAAGATACAAAAAATGGGTTGCCGCGCTAACGACAACCCAACTATTTATACTTTTTAGGCCACTATTTTATTGTAAGCTCGTCGAGCAGCCAGCCTGCGCCAGCATACTTCTCGATGATGAACAATACGTAGCGGATGTCGACAGCTATTGTGCGCTGCAACTCTGGCTCAAAGGCAACGTCGCCAGACATAGCCTCCCAGTTGCCATCAAATGCAAGACCTATAAGCTCGCCCTTGGCATTCATTACGGGAGAGCCCGAGTTACCACCTGTAATGTCGCAGTTTACGAGGAATGCTACGGGAAGCTCACCATTCTTATCGGCATAACGACCATAATCCCTCTTGGCATATAGCTCCTTAAGACGCTCGGGAACGGTGAACTCTACGGGGTTAGATGGATCCTCCTTGGCGATGACACCATCAAGTGTTGTGTAGTGGTTGTAGATGATGCCGTCAGCAGGGCTGTATGGCAGGACGTTACCGTATGTAAGACGGATGGTGAAGTTGGCATCCGATGCCCACGCCTTGTTGGGCTGCATCTTCATAAGACCGTCGATGTATAGACGATGACCCTCCGAATACTTCTCCTGTGCAGCCGATATTGCGGGGATGAGCTGGCGGTAAAGGGTGATAATCGACATTGTTAGCTCGTAGGCGGGGTCGCTCTCCGACGCAGCCTTGCGCTCCTCTGCCGAGAGGTTGGCTACGGCGAGGTAGTCCTCATAGCTTGTGAGCTGTGAGTTGTCATATAGCCAGTCAACATACTTGTCGCTATCGCCACCAAACTCGTTGTCAATCTTGGTGTATATCGAGGGTAGTATCTCGTTGTTCTCGCGGTATATCTGGAACATACGCTTTGCTACGGCGCGGTCAGCCGCTGCATCGTAGTCCTTGTAGAACTGCTCATAGTCGTTTACACCAAGCATAGTCTGTATAAGCTCCACAGACTGGATAAATGCCTCCGAGAGATACTGCAATGTAGCGTTTTCACGCTTTGCCTCCACCTGCGACTGCTCGATGAGCGAGAGTGCGTCGATATAACGCTCCTCGGGCAGGGTGCTCTTCGCTGCCCAAGCTGTGTATGCAGCCTCCTGTGCCACCTTCTTCTCTCGTACGTTGAGCTTCTCGATGCCGCGTGACATACCTATAGAGTTCTTCCAGTAGTTCGCCGACTGTGCATACTTCGAGTCGTACTTGATACGTACAGCCTGGTCTGCATCCATAAAGGCGCGCAAAATCTTCTGACGCTCGCCACGGATGTAGATGCGCTGTGGGTTGTCTACCTCCAACATATAGTCAATCTCGTAAGAGGTCATATAACGCTCTGTTGAGCCTGGGAAGCCCATAATCATACCGAAGTCACCCTCGTCGATACCCTTGAGCGAGATGTTGAGCCACTTCTCCGCCTTGTATGGTACGTTGTCGGGCGAGTATGCTGCGGGGCGATTATCCTTGCCTGCATATACGCGGAAGATTGAGAAGTCGCCAGTGTGACGCGGCCACATCCAGTTGTCGGTGTCGCCACCAAACTTACCGATAGACGAGGGGGGAGTACCTACTAAACGCACGTCGGTATATACCTCATAGACAAATGCAAAGAACTGGTTGTCGCCAAAGAACGAGGGGACGATAATCTGCATTCCTGGGTGCTGCTCACTCAACTTTGTGATAAGTGCAGTCTTGTTCTGCTCAACGAGCGTCATATACTCCTGCTGCGATGCTGTCGAGGGGATGTTGCCCTTGATCTCTGCCGTAACGTCGAAGATGTGGCGCACGAAGCGAACAGAGAGACCCTCTGCAGGAAGCTCCTCGGCATTATTCTGTGCCCAGAAGCCATCCTTCAAGTAGTCGTGCTCTACGGATGAGAGCTTCTGAATAGATGAGTAGCCGCAGTGGTGGTTGGTGAAGAGTAGACCGTTGGGCGATACAATCTCGCCTGTGCAGCCACCGCCAAATACGACGATAGCATCTTTGAGTGATGACTTCTCTGCCGAGTAGATATCTTCTGGCTTGAGCTTGCAACCGTGCTCCTTAAGATCCTTGCTGTTCATCTTCTTGATGTAGGGCAACAGCCACATACCCTCGTCAGCAATAGCCGAGAAGCATACGCCTACGGCTGCCAACAGTGTCAATAGTCTTTTCATAGAATTAATTATTTAAGTTTAAAAATTTAAAGTACACATCAAACCAAACAAAGGTACGCAATTTTTTTTGAAATATTGTCCTATATGTGAAAAAAATAACAACCAATACAACGGTTATGTGGATGCTCTGTTGCGACAATTGTCGCCTACGAGCTCTGCGCTCTTGGTGTCACACCTGTCACGCCGAGGTGCCATAATGTCGGTTGGATGACACCTGCGACTGACGAAATGTCTTTTACAACTGACAAAATTTCGTCTTTTGGGTTGTGGCAAGAGTTTTGACATTGTAGTAGCAAAACGGCAGTGAAATTACAAAAATCAAAGATATTATGAACATTAACACACTTACAATCAAGGCGCAAGAGCTTTTGCAGAGTGCAATGACTCTTGCTCGCGGACAGCAGCAGCAGTCGCTCGATCCGCTGCATATCTTGTCGGCGGCAATCGCCGATGACGACTCTTTGTCGAGCTACCTCCTCGGACGTGTAGGTGCCAATGTTGCACTTTTGCGTAAGGAGCTAAATGAGGCTATGTCGCATCTTCCGCGCGTGGCGAATGCTGACGATGTCTACTTCTCGCGCGAGGCATCGGCTGTCGTGCAGCGTGCCGTAGAGCTAACACGCACATTTTCGGATAGATACGCCTCTGTGGAGCACCTGCTCGCGGCACTTGCTGCGGAGCGTGGCACAGCGCGCGACATCCTCAATCGCAACGGCGCGAGCGAGCGACAGATTGTCGATGCTGTCAAGGAGTTCCGCAAGGGGCAGACCATAGACTCGCAGACCGAGACAATGGAGTTTGATGCGCTTGGCAAGTATGCCATAAATCTCAATGAGGGGGCGCGCACAGGTCGTCTTGACCCCGTTATCGGGCGTGACGAGGAGATACGACGTGTGTTGCAGATACTCTCGCGCCGCACGAAGAACAACCCTATACTCGTTGGTGAGGCGGGTGTCGGCAAGACGGCTATTGCCGAGGGCATTGCTCACCGTATCGTCGATGGCGATGTGCCCGAAAACCTCAAAAATAAGGTAGTCTACTCGCTCGATATGGGTGCGCTTATAGCTGGAGCAAAGTATAAGGGCGAGTTTGAGGAGCGTCTAAAGGCTGTCGTAAAAGAGGTTACTGCTGCCGAGGGCGAGGTGCTGCTCTTCATTGATGAGATACATACGCTTGTGGGCGCAGGTAAGAGTGACGGAGCTATGGATGCGGCAAACATCCTTAAGCCTGCACTTGCACGTGGCGAGTTGCGCACGATAGGTGCGACGACCCTCGACGAGTACCAGAAGTACTTTGAGAAGGATAAGGCGTTGGAGCGACGCTTCCAGAAGGTTATGGTGAATGAGCCTACGATGGAGGATGCTATATCTATTATGCGTGGTCTTAAGGAGCGTTACGAGAACCACCACCGCGTGCGTATCAAGGATGAGGCTATAGTGGCATCTGTGGAGCTGTCGCACCGCTATATTACCGACCGTTTCCTTCCCGATAAGGCGATAGACCTTGTCGACGAGGCCGCCTCGCGCTTGCGTCTTGAGATGAACTCTGTGCCCGAGGAGATTGACCAGCTTGACCGTCGTATACGCCAGCTTGAGATTGAGCGTGAGGCTATACGCCGTGAGGGAGATGCCGAGCGTATCGAGCGACTCGATGCCGACATTGAGGAGCAGAAGGCGCACTATGCATCGCTACGTGCCAAGTGGCAGTCGGAGCGTGACCGCATACAGGAGATACAGCACCTCAAGGAGCAGATTGAGCGTTCAAAGGTCGAGGCGCAGCAGGCAGAGCGTGCGGGCGACTATGGACGTGTGGCAGAGCTGCGCTATGGCACCATCGTGGAGCTTGAGAAGCGTGTCTCTACGCTTGAGGAGGAGCTGCGCCTACAGTCGGCAACGGCAATGATAAAGGAGGAGGTGTCGGCAGATGACATCGCCGAGGTGGTGTCGCGTTGGACGGGAATACCGCTTAAGCGTATGTTGCAGTCGGAGCGCGAGAAGCTACTCAATATGGAGCAGGAGCTGCACCAGCGAGTAGTGGGGCAGGATGTCGCGATTGAGGCGATATCGGATGCTGTACGTCGCTCGCGTGCGGGCTTGTCGGATGGTCGTCGTCCTGTGGGCTCGTTCATATTTCTCGGTACAACAGGTGTCGGAAAGACCGAGTTAGCAAAGGCTCTCGCCGAGTTCTTGTTCAATGACGATCAGATGCTTACGCGTATAGATATGTCGGAGTATCAGGAGCGACACTCTGTATCGCGCTTGGTGGGTGCGCCTCCAGGATATGTGGGCTACGATGAGGGCGGTCAGCTCACCGAGGCGGTGCGCCGCAAGCCCTACTCGGTGGTGCTGCTTGATGAGTTTGAGAAGGCACACCCCGACGTCTTCAACATCTTGATTCAGGTGCTCGACGATGGACGACTCACCGACAATAAGGGGCGCACGGTGGACTTCCGCAATACCATTATCATTATGACCTCCAATATGGGCTCACACCTCATCTCGGAGCGTTTTGCGCAGTGCGATGGCGAGCCGTCACCCGAGCTTGTGGAGCAGACGCGCAACGATGTTATCGAGCTTATGAAGCAGAGCCTCAAGCCCGAGTTTTTGAACCGTGTCGACGAGATTGTGATGTTCGAGCCACTCAGCCGCAAGGCTGTCGAGGAGATTGTAGATATGCAGCTGCGCAGTGTTGCCAAGATGTTGCACCACAACGGCATAGAGCTTATATATACCTCCGAGGCGCGCCGTCATATCGCCAATGTCGGTTTCGATGCTCTGTATGGCGCACGCCCCGTGAAGCGTACCATACAGCGCGAGGTTGTCAACGACTTGTCGAAGCGAATACTTGCGGGTAGGGTAGACCGCACCAAGCCGATACGCATTGATGCCGACGGCGACGGCTTAATATTTTATAATTAAGTACCTCATAATTAAGTATCGTCGCTTCCAAACCCTACCACTTATTGCGACCCATAAACGAGATGGGGATGACTATCACTTTGAAGTCATCCCCTCTCTATTTGTGCCTGATGCGGCTATCTCTTATCGAACATCTCGCTCACACGCTTTAGATGCTCCACTATTGGCAGATGTTGCGGGCACACCTGCTCACACTTGCGACACGCTATGCAGTCGCCAGCGCGCCCGTGGCGTGTTGTATATGTGTCATAGTAGAACTCCTGCGTCGAGAAGAGGTGGTTCAGCGACTGCTTATTGGCGTTATACAGGTTGAAGTACTCTGGTATGGCGATATGCTTCGGACAGCCGTCAACACAGTATCTGCACGCTGTACACTGAATGGGTATCGAGGCGTTGATGATCTCTACCGCCTTGTCGATAATAGCACTCTCGGTGCTGTTAAGGGGTTGAAACTCGCGCATATACGAGGTGTTGTCCTCAAGTTGTGACATATCGGACATTCCACTGAGCACCACTTCCACACCATCGAGGCTCGCCACGTAGCGTATAGCCCACGAGGCGATAGACATATCGGCTCTTTCGGCTTTGAACAGCCTCTCCACCTCTTCGGGGACACGTGCAAGTGTGCCACCCTTTACGGGCTCCATTACGAGTATCGGCTTGTTGTGCTTGCGTGCCACCTCATAGCACTTGCGCGACTGTATGCTGTCGTTCTCCCAGTCGAGGTAGTTTATCTGCAACTGCACGAACTCCAGCTCGGGATGCTCGGTGAGTATCTCATCAAGCAGGTCGGCGGTGTCGTGAAACGACATACCTATATGGCGTATCTTACCCTCGTCGCGCTTTTTCTGCACAAAGCCGAAGCTGTCGAGACGCTTTGCACGCGAGTATGTCTTGAGGTTTATGCTATGCAGCAGGTAGAAGTCGAAGAAGTCTACGCCGCACTTCTCAAGTTGTTCGTTGAATACGCGCTCCTGATCCTCCTCGGTCTTAAGCATCATCACAGGCAGCTTTGTTGTGAGCGTGTAGCTGTTGCGCGGATGACGCTTTACGAGGGTCTCGCGCATAATGCGCTCACTCTCAAAGTCGTGGTACATATACGCCGTGTCGAAATATGTGAAGCCGCGCGCGATAAACTCATCAACCATACGCTCCACTTGTGCTATGTCCACCTTCTTGAACTCTCCTGGCTCGGTGATGGGTAGACGCATACATCCAAAACCTAATCTCTTTGTGCCAAACATAGTTGCTTACCTTTTGAGGATGTTGTTTATGATAAACCAGCCGCCAAATATCTGTATGGCGATGCCAGGTATGCCCAGCACAATATCCTGCGTGGCTGCTGCAAATGAGCCTGTTGCTGCCCACTCTATAAGTGCGCCTACGCCTTGATAGAAGGCTACCACAGCCACCAGCGTAAGGAGCGTTGCGCGACGTGTCGTCTGTGCGGCATAGGCTGCTGCGAGTGCGAGCAGTATCGACTTTATTACGATGATGGGCAGCATTGCCGCTGCGGGCATTCCGAAGAGTAGCGAGTTGATTACGGGCGATGCCACAGCTGTTAGCATACCCACGTTTGCACCATACTTGTACGCGCCGATAAGCGTGAATAGGTATATGGGCAGCAGGCGTAGTCCACCCTCTGGTATCAGGTGGCAGAGCTGCGGAAGGATGATGTTACCCGCAATAAAGAGCGTGGCAAAGAGGTATGTGCGACCCTCTTGTAGCGATAAGCTGTGTAGTTGTAGTGTCCTATTACTCATATTATCAGTGTGTTAGTTACGTTAATTATTATTGTCGTGCGGCTTTGCCACAAAGCTGTCGATGGACTCTACCATCTCGCCTATTGTGTGTAGCTCGCAACAGATGCTCTCAACGGGACATAGCCCTGTCTGCGTGCGGTTTATGATGTTGTCGACAAGCGTGTCGCACCCATATTTGATGTTGTGTTCCTCCAGGAGCTCGGCGGCGGGACGGCTCATAACTTCGCTAAATACCTCTGCTACGCCGCCTGCAACCATTAGCGCGGCAGCACCCTTGCCCACAACCTTGTCGGCGATGACGCAGCTGTGCAATATCTCGGGATGCGTGTGTAGCAATATGTGCAGGTCGGCTATGCCGCGACGCTCAAAGCACAAAACATCACCGCCACTAATGATTACGCACGACACACCCTTGTTGCGTCGTAGCTCCACGGCGTGGCGAAGTGTTGCGGAGAGTTGAGTGAGTGTCGTCATATCGCTGATGATATATGTTGTTGTGAGCCCTCTATAAAGCGGGGGTGTGCTAACCGCTTGTTAGACGCACCCCTGCTTGTTGTATGCCGTCGTTATTACTATGCTCTGTGGCTGTTAATATTGCTCCTTCTCGTTGGGGAAGTCGCGGCTCTTGACATCGTCTACATAGTGTCCTACAGCCTCTGATATCTCTGTGCCGAGGTCGGCATAGCGACGCAGGAAGCGCGGCGAGAATGCCTGTGTTATACCCAACATATCGTGTGCCACAAGCACCTGACCGTCTGTTGAGCCACCAGCACCAATGCCTATGATGGGTATGTGTAGCTCCTCCGATACGCGCTTGCCGAGTGTCGCGGGCACCTTCTCTATGACTATGGCAAAGCATCCAGCCTCCTCTAATAGGTGGGCATCGTGCAGCAGCTTGGTCGCCTCTGCCTCATCCTTTGCGCGCACGTTGTACGTGCCAAACTTGTGTATCGACTGTGGCGTTAGTCCGAGGTGTCCCATTACGGGGATGCCCGCCGATAAAATGCGGTTTATCGACTCCAAAACCTCTTCGCCGCCCTCTAACTTTACGGCATCTGCCTCGGTCTCCTTCATAATGCGTACTGCCGAGTCGAGAGCCACCTTTGAGTTACCCTGATATGTGCCAAATGGCAGGTCTACAACGACCAAGGCACGCTTCACGGCGCGTACCACCGATCTCGCGTGGTAAATCATCATATCGAGGGTTATGGGGAGTGTGGTCTCGTAGCCCGCCATAACATTGGCTGCAGAGTCGCCGACGAGTATCACGTCGACACCCGCCTGATCCACAATCTTCGCCATAGAGTAATCATACGAGGTGAGCATAGCAATCTTCTCGCCACGCTGCTTCATCTCTGTAAGTCGTAGTGTCGTCACCGCCCTTACATTGCTTTCTACTGACATAGTCTTTGCGTTTGGTTTATTATACAAAGATAGCAATTTTTCGTATAATACAACAATACCCCTCTATTTTTTGCTTGCCATATAACCCTCTGCCCTCTGCGCTGAATTTAATCTGGCGGAATAGGGAGTTTAAGGAGTTTAAGGAGTTTAAGGAGTTAAGGAGTTTAGGGAGTTTAAGGAGTTTAAGGAGTTTAGGGAGTTTAAGGAAAGTCTTAACTTCCCTAACTTCCCTAATTTCCCTAATTTCCCTAACCTCCCTATCCACCCCCCCCAAGATCACCACCGACCCTAAAATACCTCTGTTGCACTAAAAAAATACCTTATATATATTGGTAATCCAAAAATAATTTATACCTTTGTGGCGTTATTGAGCGAAAGTAAGGGGACGGAGAGTCCCCTTATTTCGTACTTTGTAGCAAAAGATTTATTGAAAATATTATAAATTACAAGCCGTATATGATTGATGCTAAAAGAGTTATAGAGATTGCCGAGCGACACCTCGAAAGTAGCGATATGTTCGTTGTCGACTGCAAGATTACGCCTATGGGCGAGATTGAGCTGCTTATTGATAGCGACACCGCTGTAAAACTCGAAGATTGCGCAGCACTAAATCGCGCTATCGAGAGCGAGCTGGATCGTGAAGTTGAGGACTTCGCGCTGATGGTGGCATCGGCAGGCATAGGCTCCGAGCTGAAGCAGTTGCGACAGTATCGTAAGATTTTAGGTCAGTCAGTAGAGGTGTTGCTCAAGGATGGTGTCAAGATTTTGGCAAAGTTGGACTCCGTGTCAGACGATGGCATTGTCATCTCCTACGAGGAGAAGCAGAGCGTAGAGGGTAAGAAGCGTAAGCAGGTGGTGCAGGTCACGAAGGAGTATCGTTGGGAGGAGATAAAGTATACTAAAGAGTATCTCGACTTCAAGTAATTTTCGTGATAAAGGGCTATCTGCGGCGTCTGGCTTGTCGTTGAAATGCTCACATACGTCAGGTATGCTCCGCTTTCAACGCCTGCGACCAGCCCCCACATCTAACCCTTTCTAACGAAAATTAGGGTGCGATAAAGGGCTATCTGCTGCCGCTAACAAAATATGCCGTCAATGGGCAGTACGCCTATGTACAGCCCATCGCCGTCAATTTTGCCGAGCGTTGCATCTAACCCTTTCTAACGAAAATTAGGGTTGCGATAAAGGGCTATCTGCTGCCGCTAACAAAATATGCCGTCAATGGGCAGTACGCATATAAAAACTGAAAAACAAAAACAAAATAAAAATATACAGAGATGAAGTACATTAATCTTATCAGCAACTTCGCTGAGTTTAAGGAGCTTAAGAGCATCGACAACACAACTCTGATTGGTGTGTTGGAGGATGTCTTCCGTCACGCATTGCAGAAGCAGTTTGAGAGTGACGAGAATTTCGACGTTATCATCAACCCCGAGAAGGGCGATTTGGAGATTTGGCGTAACCGCGTAGTAGTGGAGGATGATGCCGTAGAAAACGAGAACACCGAGATATCTCTCTCGGATGTTAAGAGCATCGACCCCAGCTACGAGATTGGTGACGAGTATGTTGACCAGATTGATATGTCAAAGTTTGGTCGCCGTGCTGTGTTGTCGCTACGCCAGAACCTTGCATCACGCATCCTCGATTTGGAGAAGGCGGCCCTCTTCGAGAAGTACTCGGAGAAGGTTGGCGAGATTATCTCAGGCGAGGTATATCAGGTGTGGAAGAAGGAGGTATTGGTGCGCGACGACGAGGACAACGACCTCTCATTGCCCAAGTCGGAGCAGATACCCAATGACTTCTACCGCAAGGGTGACACCATCAAGGCGATAGTAAAGAGCGTCGAGATGACCAACAACCAGCCCCGTATCATCCTTTCGCGTACCGACAACCAGTTCTTGGAGCGTCTCTTCGAGCAGGAGGTACCCGAGATATATGATGGTCTAATCACCATCAAGAAGATTGCCCGCATCCCTGGTGAGCGCGCCAAGGTTGCTGTGGAGTCATACGACGAGCGTATAGACCCCGTAGGTGCTTGTGTCGGTATGAAGGGCTCGCGTATATACACCATCGTCAAGGAGTTGCGTAACGAGAATATCGACGTTGTAAACTACACTGCAAACACATCGCTGATGATTCAGCGTTCACTCAACCCTGCAAAGGTGTCGTCAATCGTCATCGACGAGGAGCGTAAGACAGCATCGGTATACCTCAAGCCCGAGGAGGTATCTTTGGCTATCGGTAAGGGTGGCTTGAACATCCGCCTGTCGAAGATGCTCACAGGCTACGATATCGACGTATATCGTGAGATTGAGGAGGAGGATGTTGCACTCATAGAGTTCGCAGACGAGATTGAGGGCTGGATTATTGAGGCTCTCAAGGGTGCGGGCTGCGACACCGCCAAGAGTGTTCTCGAGTTGTCTGTAGAGGAGATAGCGCAGCGTGCCGACCTTGAGATTGAGCAGGCAGAGGCTGTAGTGGAGATTCTCAAGGCAGAGTTCGAGGAGTAGGGTATAACGATTAACAACGAAAGGAGATTTAGATGGATAATAGCAAAAAGATAAGGCTTATACAGGTTGCCAAGGAGTTTAAGGTGGGTTTCAACACTCTCGCTGATTTTCTCCAGCGCAAGGGCTTGCAGAGCGACTGCTCGCCCTCGTCACCTGTGACAGCCGAGGTATATGCAGCCCTTGAGAAGGAGTTTGGTGGTAACCGTCAGTCTGGCAATGAGCGTAACGCCATACGTGAGCGTATTCAGCAGAAGCAGGTAACGGTGAGCATCAACGACCCAGGACAGAAGGGTGACGACATCGAGGAGGAGGTCGTCGTGAAGAGCAACGTTGTAAATGTCAAGGAGGAGGTGCGTGGCCCCAAGATTTTGGGTAAGATAGACCTCGACGGCAAGAGGCGTGAGGAGCCCAAGCCACAGGCGGCACCCGTTGAGCCTGCGCCCAAGCGTGAGGAGCCTAAAAAGGAGGAGGCAAAAAAGGAGGAGCCTAAAAAGGAGGAGCCGAAGCGTGAGGAGGCGAAGCCTGTGCAGCCCAAGAGCGAGCCAAAGCCCCAGACGGAGAGCCACGACGAGCCGAAGCGCGATAGCGTCTTCCGTCCGCAGGTGGAGCAGCTTGGTGGCCCCAAGATATTGGGTACTATGGATGTCTCAAATATGACACCTGGTGGCAAGCATAAGCGTAAGCGTCTCGACAAGGAGAAGATAGATGTAAACAAGGCTGGCAAGGGTGGCGGCAAGCAGGATAAGGGCAATAATGGTGGTGGTAAGAACAACAACCAGAGCCACGCACAGGGCGGTCAGCACAACCAGCCTAACCACAATAAGAAGCAGAAGAAGCAGCAGCCCAAGCCTGTGGTACGTCCCGAGGTATCTGACGAGGAGGTACAGAAGCAGATTAAGGATACTTTGGCACGTCTTACTGCGAAGGGCACAAAGACAAAGAGTGCAAAGTATCGTAAGGAGAAGCGCGACGAGGTACGCGAGCGTATGAACGAGGAGATAGAGCGCGAGGAGATGGAGCGCAGCGTACTCAAGGTGACAGAGTTTGTTACCGTGAGCGAGCTGGCTACAATGATGAACGTGTCGCCTATGGAGGTTATCTCGGCGTGTATGAACCTCGGTCTTATGGTCTCTATCAACCAGCGTCTCGATGCCGAGGCTTTGGTGGTTGTTGCCGAGGAGTTTGGCTTCACCGTAGAGTTTGTCTCGGTAGAGATACAGGAGGCTATCGAGAGCGAGGAGGATAGTGCCGACGAACTTATGGCGCGTCCCCCTGTGGTGACCGTTATGGGTCACGTAGACCACGGTAAGACCTCGCTTCTGGATAATATACGTAAGACAAATGTCACCGCAGGTGAGGCGGGAGGTATCACCCAGCACATCGGTGCATACTCTGTGGAGCTTAATGGACAGAAGATAACCTTCCTTGATACCCCTGGTCACGAGGCGTTTACAGCGATGCGTGCGCGTGGTGCGAAGATGACGGATGTGGCTATTATCATCGTCGCTGCCGACGATAGCGTGATGCCCCAGACCGTTGAGGCTATCAACCACGCATCAGCGGCTGGCGTGCCTATGGTGTTTGCTATCAACAAGATGGATAAGCCGCAGGCTAATGCCGACCATATCCGCGAGCAGCTCTCACAGATGAACTACCTCGTTGAGGACTGGGGCGGTAAGTACCAGTGTCAGGAGGTGTCGGCAAAGAAGGGTATGAACCTCGACAAGCTGCTTGAGAAGGTGTTGCTTGAGGCAGAGATGCTCGAGCTCAAGGCAAACCCCAACCGTAAGGCTACGGGTGCTGTCATCGAGTCGATGTTGGATAAGGGTCGTGGCTATGTTGCTACAATCCTTGTGCAGAATGGTACACTGCGTGTTGGCGATGTCCTCCTGTCGGGAACATATACAGGTCGTGTTAAGGCGATGTTCGATGAGAATGGTAAGAAGGTTACCGAGGCAGGGCCTTCGACACCTGTTCAGGTGCTTGGTCTTAATGGCGCACCGCAGGCGGGTGACACCTTCAATGTTATGGAGGATGACCGCTCGGCACGTGAGATTGCCAATAAGCGTGAGCAGTTGCAGCGTATGCAGGGTATAATGACGCAGAAGCACGTTACACTCGACGAGATTGGTCGTCGTATCGCTATCGGTTCGTTCAAGGAGCTTAACATCATCGTTAAGGGTGATGTGGATGGCTCTGTTGAGGCTATGACAGGCTCGCTTATCAAACTCTCGAAGGAGAGCGTGCAGGTTAACGTCATCCACTCGGCTGTGGGTCAGATTTCGGAGTCTGATGTATTGCTTGCAGCAGCATCTAATGCCGTTATCGTTGGTTTCCAGGTACGTCCCTCGGCTGCGGCACGTAAGGCTGCCGAGAAGGAGCAGATTGATATCCGCCTCTACTCAATCATCTACGATGCTATCAACGAGATTAAGGATGCTATCGAGGGTATGCTTGAGCCAGTTATGAAGGAGGAGATTGTATGCTCTACCGAGGTTATGGAGACCTTCAAGATCTCGAAGGTGGGTACTGTTGCGGGCTGTATCGTGCGTGAGGGTAAGATGCAGCGTAACACCCTCATACGTGTCATCCGTGATGGTATCGTAATCTATACGGGTAAGCTCGGCTCGTTGCGTCGTTTCAAGGATGACGTGAAGGAGGTTACCGTAGGTCAGGACTGCGGTCTTAACATCGAGTCGTTCAACGATATCAAGGTTGGCGATATCATCGAGGGTTATGAGCAGGTAGAGGTGAAGAGAAAGTAATTTATAAGGGCAAAGCCATTCTGTTGGGCTCTTTCGGCATCTGCCTTGAGTGACAGATCCTCACATACGTTTCAGTATGCTGCGGTCTGTCACTCTGCGAGCAGCTTCAAAATAGCCTCAACCCAATGACTTTGCTGCGGACGAGTAGGGCGTGATAGTACCTCTTCGTCTAACAACAAAAGCCTATTGCCGTGTGGCGAGGCTGAAACAACTATTTACAACTTCGCTTCGATAGTTAAACGAAAACAAACAGATTTAACCTAAAATAAAGCTTAAAGACATGAACAACATTAAGTTTACAACTGCAGAAGAGGCAGTTAAGTGTATCAAGTCGGGTGACCATATTCACCTCAGCTCTGTGGCATCAGCTCCCCAGTGCCTTATCAAAGCTATGTGCGACCGTGGTCGTAACGGTGAGTTTAAGGATGTGCATATCCACCACCTCCACACCGAGGGCCCTGCACCCTACGCAGATCCCGAGTTCGAGGGCGTATTCCAGCTCGACTCATTCTTCGTTGGAGGCAATGTTCGTAAGGTGACACAGAGTGGCTACGCCGACTATATTCCAATCTTCTTGAGCGAGACTCAGAAGTTGTATCGTTCAGGCGCAGTTCCCTGTAATGTTGCTATGATTCAGGTATCTCGCCCCGACAAGCACGGTTACGTATCTCTCGGTACCTCGGTAGATGCTACGTTGGCAGCTGTTGAGTGCGCAGACTACGTTATCGCAGTTGTAAATAAGTATGTTCCTCGCTCATTTGGTGACGCTATGATCCACTCATCAAAGATTAACTTCTTTGTTGAGGACGATCAGCCCCTTGAGGAGGCACACTTCTCTACACCTAACGAGGTGGAGACAAAGATTGGTAACCTCTGTGCAGGTCTTATCGAGGATGGTGCTACCCTTCAGATGGGTATCGGTGCTATTCCTAACGCTGTTCTCGCGCAGCTTGGCGGTCACAAGAACCTTGGTGTACATACCGAGATGTTCGCTGACGGCGTACTCCCCTTGGTTGAGAAGGGTGTTATCAACGGTGCGTTGAAGAATATTGATAAGGGTAAGATGGTATCTACCTTCTTGATGGGTTCACAGAGGGTATATGACTTCATCGACGACAACCCAGGTGTTTTGATGATGGACGTAGGCTACACCAACGACCCCTTTGTTATCGCCAAGAACGACAAGGTTACAGCCATCAACTCTGCACTTCAGGTGGATATCACAGGTCAGGTATGTGCCGACTCGCTTGGTCGTAAGTTCTACTCTGGCGTAGGTGGTCAGATCGACTTCATCTATGGTGCATCGCTCTCAAAGGGCGGTAAGGCTATTATCGCAATGCCCTCAATCACAAACAAGGGCGTATCGAAGATTTCGGACGTTCTTACCGAGGGTGCAGGTGTCGTTACAACACGTAACCACATCCACTGGTTTGTAACGGAGAATGGTGCTGTTGACCTCTACGGCAAGAGCTTGCAGGAGCGTGCACGCCTTATCATCTCTGTTGCTCACCCCAGCGCACAGGAGGCATTGGATGAGGCAGCGTTCAACCGCTACGGCTCACACCACCACTATATTAAAAGCTATATGAAGTAATAACTAATAGTTAAGGCTTTAAGGCTTTGGGAGGTTGTCGATAATGCGATGACCTCCCTTGCTTTTAATATAGTGGTGGTGTCACCACCATTCATATTTACAAACCCTCTAAATCCCCCTTTAAGTTCGCTTCGCTCCTTTTCGTTGCTTCGGCTCGTCATAACAAGTAAACTTATTCTGCTCTCGCCTTAATCGCAACGCTGACAAAGGGGGACTTACTCACTGTTGCTACCGACCTCCAAGGGTTATATGTCAAAGTAATGCTTTGAAAGATAGCTTGTTATGAAAGGAGGCCGACTAAAAATCTCTTTTTAGCCGGCCTCATAATTACATCTACTTATTATCAACCGTGAATCCAATAGGATTGCGAGGAGGTTGTGCTTGTTGGGGTTTAACGGATAGTGCCGCTATCGCCTGATAGATATTATCCAACTCCTTGCGCACATCCTCAGAGAGGTCATTTACCGCCTCCATATTGTCCTCGTCGTTGCGCTCCAAGAGTGCAAGTTTCGCTCTTATCTCTGCAAGCTCTGCCGTAACAGTCGATGCCGAGGTGATATAGTTACGCATCGCTACAAAGGCTCGCATAATGGCAATATTAGCTCTAATAGCCCTATCGCTATGTAATAGTCCTGATAGCATAGCAACACCTTGCTCGGTAAAAGCATAGGGCTTTGTTCTCGTGCCACCCCATCTTGTGGTCACAATTTGTGACCTCAAGGTTTCAAACTCATCTTTGGTGAGTTGAAACATAAAATCAGCAGGAAATCTTTTGATATTACGCTTAACAGCCTGATTAAGTACTTTTGTCTGTACATCATACAGTTCTGCCAAATCTCTATCCAACATCACCCTCTGCCCACGAATTTCGTATATCTTATTCTGAATAACCTGTAGCTCCATGATATGTAGATTAATATATTACAAATATAATAAATTACGCCCAATTAACAAAGAATTATTCAGAGTTTATATAGTCGTCACAAGTGCTTTCGCACATTGTTTTCATTACTCGGCTTGCTCAATCAAGACAGGTTTATGATTACTTACCATTGCTGCACGAGTAATTAGCTAAATTATCCGATACCAACTGCTCCAACTCTGCCTGAAACTGTGCCTCTGCCTCAGCTCCACGACGGCGAGCTTCATCACCTGCTGCACGCATCAATGCCTCCAATTGTTCATCCGAGGGCTCCTCGGCCCCCGTAAGTCTATATTTTTTTAACTCCTGCTCCGACATAATAGTGATACATTATTTGCAAAGTTAGCAAATTTTGAGCAACAAAGCAAAAACATTATATGTTAAGATGGCAATATAGTGGCATATTACAACTATATATCGAATAAAGTTGCTAAAGTTTACTCCTTCATAAACTATCTAATTTCTATTATAGGACATCATCTGCCGCAGCTAACACCCTCTGCCGCCATTGGGACGCCTATGCCGAGTGCTACCCGTCGACGGCTTTTTTGTAAATATAGGCGATATCTCATTTTTATTTTCACTTTTTTTACATACCTTTGTGTATGTATTAACTAAAACCGAAGGTAAATGAAACGTCAAGACCTCTACTTCGCCCTCGTTATGTTGGCGATATTTGTGCCATTCTTCATCTCTCCAGAGCTTTATGCTTGGTATAAGACATTTAATGCGGAGCACGCTATGATTATGGCATTCCTCAAGTTTGCTATACTATCAACGCTCGGCGAGATGCTCGGCTGCCGCATATCTACAGGCAACTATACACATCCCACGTTTGGAGCTATGCCACGTATGGTGGTGTGGGGTCTGCTCGGTATGGCGATATCTATGGCGATGACGGTCTTTGCCGCAGGCATCCCCGCATTTATTACAAATATGGGTGGTGCGAGCCTCGTTGCCGACTTCTATGCCGATGGCATCACGTGGGGCAAGTTTGTCGTAGCTCTCTCAATATCTGTTATGATGAACACCTTCTTTGCGCCCGTCTTTATGACCTTCCATAAGATTACCGATGCTCATATCGCCGAGTGTGGTGGCTCGTTGCGCGCCCTCATCACGCCGATACCTATGCAGCGTCTTATAAAGTCCATAAATTGGGATGTGCAGTGGGGCTTTATCTTCAAGAAGACCATTCCGCTGTTCTGGTATCCTGCGCACACTATTACATTTATGCTCCCAGGTGAGCTGCGTGTGCTCTTTGCAGCGTTGTTGGGCGTAGCTCTCGGTGTGATACTCGCCATTGGTCTGAAGAAAAAGTAGGGTAGAGCATCTGTATAGGTTTTCCTTATTGTGCCATAAGAAATCATTAAGGAAAATCTATTGCAGAAATAAAAAATAGCTGTATATTTGCACCAGAAAAGAATAAGAAACTAAAAAACAAAAAGATTAATAAACACCTTTAAAACTATTAAGATTATGGCAAAGAAATGGATTTGTTCAGTATGCGGTTACATTCACGAGGGACCCGAGGCACCCGAGCAGTGCCCTTTGTGCAAGGTAGGTAAAGATAAGTTTAATGAGATGCAGGAGGAGGGCAAGTCTCTCGAGTTCGTCACAGAGCATAAGATTGGCGATGGCAAGGTTGACCACCCCGAGATTCTTGAGGGTTTGAATAACCACTTTATGGGCGAGTGTACCGAGGTAGGTATGTACTTGGCTATGAGCCGTCAGGCAGATCGTGAGGGCTATCCCGAGATTGCAGAGGCATTTAAGCGTTACGCATTTGAGGAGGCAGAGCACGCATCAAAGTTCGCAGAGTTGCTTGGTGACTGCGTATGGGATACCAAGACTAACCTCGAGAAGCGTATGAATGCCGAGAGTGGTGCTTGCGCAGATAAGATGCGTATTGCAGCTCTTGCAAAGCAGAATAACTTCGATGCTATCCACGACACTGTTCACGAGATGGCAAAGGATGAGGCTCGCCACGGTAAGGGCTTCGAGGGACTCTACAACCGCTACTTCAAGTAATTAGTTAGGATACGAGGTCGATACGACCTTAATAATTAGCGACCCGAGAGGGATGTACGAAGGACGGAAATCACAACGATTTCCGTCCTTTTTTTTGTATAAATACGCTTGGCTTGGCAGCGTTTCGTGGCGGAATTAGGCAAAATCAAACCTCTCCGCAACATTTGTTGAACCTATGCTGAACCAAAGAAAAATTGTGTGAACCAAAATTGCATATTGGATTATAACTGAAAATTTCGTATTTTTGTGCGAGTATGAATAAGTTTAGAGCGAAACCATTTGTGAAGTGGGTGGGAGGTAAAACTCAACTATTGGATGAGGTCAAAAAATCTCTTCCTGCAAATTTACATCAATTTGATAACCTTACTTATGTTGAGCCTTTTGTGGGAGGTGGCGCAGTTTTGTTTTGGATACTACAAGAATATCCTAATATCAATCGTGCAATTATCAACGATATAAACGAGGAATTAATATGTACATATAGAGTGATTAAAAATGATGTACATAACTTGATATGTCAATTAGAGTCTATACAAACACAATATTTGTCATTAGCTTCAGAAGACAGAAAATGTTTCTTTTTGGAAAAGCGAAGATTGTTTAACACTAAAAACAAATCAGACATAGAAACAGCGTCATTATTTATATTCTTAAATAGAACATGTTTTAATGGTTTGTATAGAGTTAACTCCAAAGGGGAGTTTAATGTGCCACACGGCAAATATGTAAACCCTAGGATATGTGACAAGGATAATTTGCTTGCTGTTTCGGAACTTTTGCAGAGAGTCGAGATTATGTGTGGAGATTTTGCAGAAACCGAAAAATTTGCAAGCGTAAACTCTATATATTATTTAGATCCTCCGTATAAGCCATTGTCTGAAACATCTTCTTTTACGTCATATTCGAAAGATGGTTTTGACGATTCGGAACAAGTTCGATTAAGAGACTTCTGCTCTCGCATTGCGCAAAATAATGCAATATTTATTGCGAGCAATTCAGACCCTGTAGGAAATAGGACGGGAGAATCTTTTTTTGAAAAGATATATTATCAGTTTAAGATTAAGCGAGTGTATGCTACAAGACTGATAAATGCAAATCCTAACAATAGGGGGTTGGTGTCTGAGATAATGATTTCAAATGTTGGAAACTTATAGCCGTATGAAAGACTTTAATCTATTTATGTCGCAATTAAGCGAAACAAATGCTACATTAGAATCTTTTACAGATTTTGATAAAGTATCGCGAAATGTCGCAAGAATTGCAATCAAACTTAATCAACTTAACTATTTGTTAGGTAAAAATGATTTAAGAAGGGCTATAACAGAGTTGTTTGAAGAGAATCCTAGCACTTTTGAGGTGCTAGACATTCTAGTTGCCGTGAGGTCTTTGGATAATAAAAAAGTGTTAAATGATGACTATAAGCCTGTTCCTGTCCAGTGCTATTTTTCTGATGTAGAGCATATTTTTGAGTTTATAGGGAAAACTGGACTTGCGGAGGTGTTTGCTTCAAAGAAGATCACAAATCTTGTGGATTATGTATTTGGTGTTGAGGTTGGACTTGATACAAATGCAAGGAAAAATCGTGGTGGAAATATAATGGCAGCGGCTGTTGCTAAAAAGTTTACGGATGCAGGTGTCGAGTTCCGAACAGAGGTTAATAGTACAGAGTTCCCTGAAATAACCGCACTTGGAGCAGATCTGAAACGTTTTGATTTTGTAATAACAACTAAGAATAAAACATATTTGATAGAGACAAATTATTACAATGGAGGGGGCTCAAAGCTTAACGAAACAGCTCGCTCGTACTCTGATATTGCACCCAAGATAAACCAATATCCTCAATATGAATTTGTTTGGATAACAGATGGTCAAGGTTGGCATTCTGCTAAAAATAAGCTGGAAGAGGCGTATAGTATAATCCCAAGAGTATATAATCTTACATCGATTGCCGAATTTATAAGCGATATAAAGGAGAGCTAATGATAACTCCATTCTATAAATCGCCAGATAGGAATTTCACTCTTTTAAAGGGTGATTGCATCGAACTATTAAACTCATTTGAATTTAAGTTCGATATGATTTTTGCAGATCCACCGTACCATTTATCAAATGATGGTATAAGTGTACAGAGTGGTAGGATGGTTAGTGTTAATAAAGGTATATGGGATAAATCGCATGGTATAGATGCAGACTATAATTTTGATAAAGAGTGGTTGTCTGTATGTAGAAATAAATTAAAAGATGATGGGACTATTTGGGTAAGTGGTACATATCACAATATTTTTTCCATTGCACGCTGTCTTACAGAATTGAATTTTAAGATATTAAATTGCATTACTTGGGTAAAAACTAATCCACCACCAAATCTTTCATGCCGCTATTTTACGCATTCAGCAGAGTATATTTTGTGGGCAAGAAAAGATGTTAAAACTCCTCACTACTATAATTATGAACTTATGAAGGAGATTAATGGTGGCACGCAAATGCGAGATGTTTGGCACTTGCCTGCAATTGCTAAGTGGGAAAAATCTTGCGGTAAGCATCCCACACAAAAACCATTATGTGTACTATCTAGAATAATTCTAGCTTCAACAGTAAAAGGAGCTTGGATTTTAGATCCTTTTACAGGTAGTAGTACAACGGGCATTGCTGCAAACCTGTTAGGTCGCCGTTTTTTAGGGATAGATCAAGAGGAAAGTTTTTTACATATAAGTAAGGCAAGGAAAGAAGAAATCATTGATGCTGTAAAGCAGAATGAATATATTGAGAAATTGCAAAAACAATCTCGAATTTGCAGTGTTGAGTCTCGATGCGATATTCTGTCAGATATAGAATCTTTATATACGGTAGAACTACCTTTTTAGCCATTACGACAAAGTGCGACAAAAGTGTTGAACCTATACGGAACCTAATGTTGCGAAATAGGCGTTACAGGCACATAAAACCAAATACATTATACCCGAGAGGGATATACGATATACGTATAACCTTCTCGGGTTGCTTTTTTTATATATACTCTAAATATAGCCTAACTCTTATACTGTAAATATAGCCTAACTCTCTAAAACATATCTGTTTTTGTTTTGTTATTTGATAATTTTTCGTAACTTTGTATATAATTGCGTGAGTGTTGGCATTTTTTACACATTCACACCTTGATTCGATAACCACAAAATATGTGAATAGGAGATTGCGAGGGCTATGCTTGTCCTTGTGTTGTGGCGCATTTTTCGATTGCCCACATATTTTGGTAAAGTCAGGATAGAGATAAATTAATATAAAGATATGAAAAAAGTTTTAGTATGGTGCTTGTTTGCTGCATTTTGTGTGGCGTGTACCGAGGATGTTGCCTCACTTAATGAGTTAGACAAGGCGGGTGGCGAGCTTATATATGCCACCATTGAGGAGGATGACACACGTGTCCAGCTCAACGATAAGGTGCAGACTGTGTGGACTGCGGGCGATAGGATAATTCGCTACGGCAGCGATAACGCTGGTAACCCGACGATGGATCTATGGGAGTTTAACGGTAAGACGGGCGATAGATCGGGTAGTTTTTCCTATGTAGGCTCATACTCTGGCATCGACACAAGAGTTAAGTATGACAAGTATTATGCAATGTATAATCACTCAACCACTTATGGTTGGCTCAACGATGGTAAGGGCACACCTGTCTTCTATACGCAGCTGCCAGCTACGCAGAACTATATGTCGGGCAGCTACGGTCTTACCACAAATACAATGCTTGGCACAAGTGCCGATGGCACGAACTTCTCGTTTAAGAATGTCTTTGGCTACTTGCGCTTGAGCCTTACTGGTAGTAAGGTTGTCGACAGCATCGAGATTTCAGGCAATGGCAGCGAGGTGCTTGCGGGTATCTATAAGTACCTGTCGGACTTTTCCTCGTTGGGTTGGAACAGCGACCAATCGACATCTATCACTATTGAGTGTGATGGTGGCGTGCAGCTAACAAACAGGCCCACCTATTTCTACGTTGTGATGCCTGTATGTACATTTGAGCAGGGTATCTCTATTTCGGTAAACTTTACCGACGAGACAATCTATCCCAAGTCTACCTCGAAGAGTGTAACGATTAAGCGCAACACTATACTGCCTATGGCGAATATTGACACTGGCGGCGAGGTTGAGTGGCAGCGAGTTAAGATATACCACGCAGGCTCTGTTGTCGCAGCACCTATTATGTATGGAGCATCCTCGCTGTCGGGTGAGATATATTGGGGTGATGGCTATATGTCGCCATTTGGCGAGTATGACGAGTACACATACACCGATGGCGCGGCTACGCACGTTATCGAGGTTGTTACACTTGGCGCAACGGCTGTCGAGCTTGAGAGTTGTAGCGGTGTTACCGAGATTGATTTGTCAAACTTTTAATTGCATCGAACAATGAAAAAGATACTTCTACTTTTAGCGTTTATCTCTATCTCGGCACTCGTATATGGCTCGCCCATTGGAGAGCAGCGTGCACGCGAGATTGCAAAGAGCTTCTTTATGCAGAATGCCACGCGCAGCTCTTCTACGGATGTTGCCCTCGCGTGGGCTGGCGACGACATCGAGGCGGGTGTAGCAGCCACGGACGTAGACCTCGCTATGCTCTATATCTATGAGCCTACCGATGCAAAGGGCTTTGTCGTTATTGCGGGTGATGATACCGTAGCACCTATCGTCGCCTACTCGTTTGAGAATAGTATTGATGTGAATAATATGGCAGAGGCGACACGTGCAATCCTCGCTGCGTGGGGCAAGCAGGTGTCGGCATCGCGCCGTGTGGCAAAGCCTGTTACGCGTGCCGACGATGCTGCAATAGGCAGTGTCGTTAAGAAGTATGTCACAGCGCAGTGGGGTCAGAATGCCCCCTTTAATGGTGAGGCTCCCGTGTATAGTGGCTCGCAATCTGTTACGGGCTGTGTGGCTACGGCAATGGCTATTATTGCGCGCTACCACCGATACCCCGAAAAGGGTGTCGGCACTATACCGTCATATAGCTACACACTGAATGGCTCAACAAAGACCATTGCGGCAAATACGCTCGGACGCACATACGACTATGACAATATGCCGTTAAGCTATAACGAAGGTTATACGTCAGCACAGGGCAGTGCCGTTGCTGCGCTGATGTATGATATGGGCACAGCCGTGCAGATGCAGTACTCACCTGCCGAGTCTGGCTCATTCCACACAGCTATACCGCAGGCTTTGAGCAAATATTTCGGTTATAGCAAGGCGACTATGAGCGTCTCGCGCGGAGACTATACCGATAAGGAGTGGAACGCTGTGCTTAAGGAGAATCTCGATAAGTATGGCCCCACAATCTTCCGAGGAAGTAGTGATGCTGGTGGTCACGCATTTATCATCGACGGCTATACCTCGAAATACTATTTTAGTGTAAACTTCGGCTGGGATGGCTTGGGTAATGGCTACTTCAAGCTCCCCGATATTGAGTTCTATAAGGAGCAGGCGGCTATCTGCTATCTTGAGCCCGACCCCGCAGGAACAACCGTCTATCGTGGCGATTTGCAGTTGATAGCATTGGGCTCGTATGATGCTTATGGCAACTTTGTGCCGATCTACAAGGGCATAATCTCGAGTGCTACGGAGTATAGCAATGGCACAACCTTTACCTGCAAAATCGGTGGAATAAGGAACACTGGTTATGAGAACTTTACAGGTAAGGTAGCCCTGGTTTTGTGCGATAAGAGCGGTAGTGTCAAGCAGGAGCTTTATACAAAAACTGTAACTATTAAACCAAATTATAATGAGTATGCAACACCCAGTGTTACTATAAACACGGATGTCGCCAATGGCGACCGTCTGCGCATCTATTATATGGCTGATGGTGCTACGGAGTGGTCGTGGGCGCGTACAAGCGACGATACGTGCGTGAGCGAGATTGTTATAAAGTCATCGGCTGCCGATATTGCCGAGAAGCTGAACCTGAAGTACTCAAATGTGACCAAGACCCTTACGCTGGGTGCTCCCATCGCGCTTAACTACACAATCACAAGTGGTATTATGCAGGTGGCATCGGGTAGCATTGAGGCGCACTCATCTGTTGGTGTAGATATGTCGGAGTATAACGCAGGTAGCTATACCTTGAGCCTCACCTCTGGCGGCGAGAGCTATAATCTTGTGATACGCTTGTAGTTGTACTTGTGGCATTAGCGCAACACGCCGCATTGATGAAAACAGAAGCCCTCGAGAACACTCTCGAGGGCTTACTGTTTGTGGTGGATAGTATGTCTAACTTATAGAGGGATAACACGAATGAGTGTAATTTGATTATTATTATTGTATGCAACCTCTACGTCAAAATCGTTCACATCATTAAGTTCGTTCCTTAACATATCTATATTGCGAGCACTAAGTCTATCATTTTCAAAATAGATGTTAGATCCTGTTGGAGCAAAACTATCATTTATTTTTTGCCTGTCGGCTATGTTTCCATATATCAAATAATTCTTTATGAATTGTTTACTCAGTCTCTCCACCTTTTTAGGCTCCTCGGCGGGCTTATTATCGGTAAGAGTAGGCTTCTCGGTCTTGGTTGGCGCAACCACGTTCTCCGCAGGCTTGGGCTGCTCGGCTGCGGGCTTTGTCTCCACAACAGTTTTCTGTTGCTCTACGGCTGGCTTTACCTCCTCTGCGGGTTTCGGCTCTACCTCCGTAGCCTTCTCCTCGACGGCTGCTGCGGGTGTCTCAACCTTTGGCTCTGGCGTTTTCGCTATCTCTGCTATCTCGGGCTTAACCTCGGCTTTGTCGCCTGCAAGCATAGTGTATGCCAGAAATCCTAAACCGCCAAGTGCTATTAGCAACAGAGGAATTAACCACACAAGCCTATTTCCACTCTTTGAGCTGTTAGTAACCTTGTAGTCATTTGAGCTGAATACAGGGTTCGGGATTTTTTTACGTTGCTCCTCCGTCTCTACGGGTGTCACTGGCTGATTAGAGCTTGTTCCACCTGTAACGCTGCTTATGGGTATGGTGCTTGTGCCAATATTTGGCTGCGCACCGCCACCAGACGACTCCGTGTCCTTAACCTCTGTGTCGCCATCTGATACGATTGTGCCAACGACCTCTGCACCGCTACCTGATGTCTTGGTGTCGTTGCTCGGCTTCTCTTTCTCCGTCTCCGTCTTTGTCTCCGTCTTTACCTCCGTCTTTACCTCTGTCTCCGCCTCTGTCGCTGGAGGTGTTACGGGCGGTGTTGGTATTATCTCGGGAGTCTCGGTTGGTGGCACATAGTTCCACGTAATCTTTGGGGTCTCGCCAGCGTAGCACTTCGCAGCAAACTCTGCCACCTGACGTGCCGAGGGACGGTTCCACGGCTCAAGAGCCAAGCACGATGTGAAGATGATGGTCATATTCTCCGAGAACTCCTCTGGAAGATCGGGAATCTCGGCACCGTGCTTCTGCAAATTACCACCCATACCATTGAAGGGCATATCATCCATAATAAGCTCATAGATGGTGACACCCAACGACCATATATCACTCGCCTTGATAGCCTGATATTGCTTGCTGAAACGCTCGGGGCCCATATATGCTATTGAGCCTGTCGAGTTGAGCTGCTGCATAGCACTCCTTCGCAACGAGCTCTTTAGCTGCTTGCTGATACCAAAGTCGGTGATGACATAGCCGCCAGACTTAAGTATAAGGATGTTGTCGGGCTTGATGTCTTGGTGTATGATAGGTGGGTCTTGCTCGTGTAGGTATGCCAAGCCTGATGCTACGTCGCGGATAAATCGCCATAGCTCCTTCTCGGGCATCTTTCCTGCGCGCTTGCTCGCCGAGCCATCGGGGCAGAAGGGCATAACCAAGTATGGACGACTATCTTGTGAGTTTACACCGAGATAGTTGGCGTGTAGTAGGTTGGTATGGTTGAGGTTAAACGACAACTTAAACTCCTTCTTAAAGTCGTCGAGACCCTGATCATCCATTGATACATATATCTTGACGGCAACCTCAAGATCGGTCTGGCTATCTATAGCCAACCACACCTCACCAAAGCTTCCGCTACCGATAAATCTCTTTAGTTCGTAGCGTTCATCCAATAATTGACCTTCGGAATATCGCATATTTAGTATCTCTATTCTTTGTTATCCGTTGTGTGTGTTGTTTGTGTTGTTGCACCGTGGTAGCTATTCAGCCACTACCTCCGCAGATGTACTCTCCACGGCTGTGGGTGCTGTTTCGGGTGCTGTTTCGGGTGCGGGCGCACTCTCCTCGGCAGCTGTTTTAGCTACGGGCGCACTCTCCTCGGCAGCTGTTTTAGCTGCGGGCGCACTCTCCTCTTTGGTGGGTGCTGCGGGAGTGTTCTCGCCGTTGTTTGAGGCTGTGTTTGCTTTAGCGGGCTTTGCCTCTACGGGCTGCTCTGCTGCGGCATCGCTCTCAACTCTACTCTTATCACCCTCTGCAACCTCCTCGGTCTCTGCTACGCTACTATCGTCGCCGTCAACAGCCTCCTCGGCTTGTTCTGCCACCTCTGCCCTCTGCAACTTCTCCATAACCCAGCTCTTGCACTCTGCCCACGTCTTCTCTGCTATGGGCTGTAGCTCGGCACGCAACATATAGGCTGCTGCCACCAATATCAGAAGTATTGCAAGGGTGATAAAGCAGCCACGCCCCTTGCTGCGCTTTTGCTTTTTCTTGGGCTCCAACGTAGAGTTTATGTTGTCGGGTGTCTCCACCTTCTTATCTGCTACCTCACTTGTCATCTCTATCTCGGCACTCTGTGTGCTACTGTCATCTTTAGGCTCTACCTCTTTAGGCTCCTCTGCCACGACGCTCGCCGCTGTCTCCTTACGCTTTGAGGTGAGACCCTCGGCGTGTGTCTGCATACCGAATGATGTAGCCTCGGGTGCGTGTACTACTTGGAAGAGCGTGAGTGTTACATTGTCGTGACCACCTGCGTTGAGAGCCGCTGTGATAAGCCTGTTCTTGACATCATCAATGCTCTCTGCCTCTTGACTCATAACCTCCAATATCTCTGGGTCGTCACATAGTCCACACAGACCGTCACTGCATAGCAGGATGATATCTCCTGATGATAGTCTCTGTGACATGTAGTCGGGCATCGCTTTCTGCGATGAGTCGCCAAGGCTACGTGTGATGATGTTGCTGTTGGGATGGTCGAATGCCAACTCTGGATCGAGCTTACCCTCGTCTACGAGCTGCTGCACGTATGAGTGATCCTTCGAAAGACGCTTAAGACCCACCTGCGGGTTAAACAGATAGGCACGGCTATCGCCACACCAGCATATATGCACACGGCAGCCAATCACCCAACCCATAACGATTGTGGTGCCCATACCCTCGGTGCTGCTATCCCTCTTTACGCGGTCCTTGATGTTGCGATCAGCCTTCTCGACGACCCTCTTCATATATTTACATATCTTGTTGTCGTCGTTGATGATAGATGAATAGTCATCCTGTGAGAACATCTCCTGCACAGTCTCAATCGCTATTGCCGATGCTACCTCGCCAGCATTCATACCACCCATACCGTCAGCCACGACAAACAGCGCACCATTCTTCGATAGTGTCAACGTCTGGTCGGGAGTATCGGGCACAAACCACGCACTCTTTGAGTCTAAGTTAGGGCATACAATAAAGTTATCTTCGTTGTTGCTACGTATAAGTCCTACGTTTGTTGCAGCAGTAAGTTTAAAGGTAATATCGGTCATAATGTGTGAAGATGATGTCCTTAAATAAAACAGGGGCGGCGGCTATGCGCCACCCCTCAAATAGTTTAAAACAAGTAGATCAGTGGATTAATACTCCTGACCCTTGTTCTGGTAGATTGTTCTATTGCTCTCGATTACAGTCTCCTTCTTGTAAGCAGCCTCTGTCTGTGTAATCTCGTTGTCAAGTCTACGAATAGCGTTAGTTACAGAGATTGACTTCTGCTTTGCCTCGTTGTTGTAGAACTTAATCATATTAAGACCCTCCTTAACGTTGTACAAGTCGTCAATGTTCTTGCACTTGAGGTACTCCTCGTTAGCGCGTGCTACGAGATAGTTAAGAATCTCAATCTGGTTAGCCTTGCTTGCCTTCTTGAACTGCTTGAATGAAGCATCCAAAGCCAACTGCTCGTAAGGTACGATTACGTCGTTGCGAGACTGTGCATTAGCGTCACCTGCGAAGATGAACAACGCTGCAATAGCGATAGCGATAATTCTTTTCATAGTTGTAAAATGTTAATTGTTAAATTGTTAGTTTCTGTAAATGTTTTGCATTAAGGCGTTATCCGCATTACTCTAATACGGGCTTTGTAGCCTTGTTCTTGTTGATGATAGCGTTGAGGTCGGGCTCCTGCTGTGCCTCATTCTCCTTAACCTCCTTCTCCTCAATCTTCTGGTTGAGGTCATCGACCATCTTCTTTGTCTCGTCGGCACTCTTGGTAGCGTCATTTACCCTCTGTTCAGCTGCCTGCAAGTCTGCCTGCAAGGCTGCAGCCTCCTTCAACAACGCCTCGCGCTCTGCCTGTGCCTCCTCGAGTCTCTTCTGAACACGTGCGCGCTCTGCAGCCGATGCCGATGTGCTCTTCTCCAACTCCTCGTTGAGTTCGTTTATGAGCAAGTCGCTCTCCTCAAGGTTGCTCTGTACGAGCTCAATCTGCTGCTGCTTCTCTGCCAACTCCTTGTCGAACTGCTGTGCCTGATAGATGTTCCAAGCAACAAGACCAGCGATAGCCAAAACGAGGATGATAGCCAAGATAAGGATAGCGCGCTTGTAAGGAGCGAGAGCCTGCTTGCGGAAGAGGTTCATACGCTCTGTAAGACCTATGCTCTTAACCATACTCTGTGCGCCCTGCGGAACGATAAATCCGAGCACGGGGCCGTTTGAAGAGAGACGAATCTCATCACCCGAGTTAAGGTGCCACTCGCCGTTTACAGGCTGACCATTCACGATAGTCGCATTTGTCTGTGAAAGCGGAATAAGCTTCCAGTTCTCGCCATCACGTACAATAGCAGCGTGACGACGGCTCACAGTCTCGAAAGACTCGCCGAAGCGTACCTGACAAGCAGCGTCACGACCCAACTCAATCTCGTCGACGATGATCTTCTGCGACTCGCCGCGGTGGTGGAACTCCGACTCTGTCTTGTGCTCCAAGATGTAGTAGCGACGACCTGAAGCATTGAAAATAGCACCCATACCAGCACCTACTGAGCCAGCGATGGTTCTTTTGTAGTTGTTCTCCATAGTGT
>JAFXHE010000002.1 GCA_017536555.1 Alistipes sp. | reverse complement strand
CTATCGGGAATAGTCACACTTGTAAGGCTTTTGCAACCAGCGAATGCCCTCTCTCCAATCGAAGTTACGCTATCGGGGATAGTCACACTTGTAAGGCTGGTGCAACCACTGAATGCATCATCTCCAATCGTCGTTACGCTATCGGGAATAGTCACACTTGTAAGACCGCAACCATCGAATGCCCCCTTTCCAATCGTAGTTACGCTATCGCCAATAGTCACACTTGTAAGGCTGTTGCAAAGAAAGAATGCATGCTCTCCAATCGTAGTTACGCTATCGGGAATAGTCACACTTGTAAGGCTGTCGCAATAACCGAATGCATACTTTCCAATCGTCGTTACGCTATCGGGGATAGTCACACTTGTAAGGCTGCCGCAAAAATAGAATGCATGCTCTCCAATCGTCGTTACGCTATCGGGAATAGTCACACTTGTAAGTTTATTGCAGTCGCTGTTCCAGTCATAGTAGAATGCATCCTCTCCAATCTCTGTTATATCCTTATTAAAAGTAATTACCCAGCACTCCCTTTCAGCATCATAAGTATTCGACTGGATAGTAGCACTGCCAAAAGCAGCTGGATCATTGGGCGCAGTAGGCTTGGTTGTGCTACCATTGGTATACAAAATCTCGTTGTTTGCGGGCTTTGGTTCATCTTCAAAGATATAATCCTTGTAGGTGCTCCAACCATATGCTTCTTTATACGCATTTATAATGCTATTATCATCCGATGCAGGAACATATATCTTGCGGTCAGAAGCATTGTAGTTGAACATAGAGCTACCTCCTGTTGGCGGAGTTGTAGGCTTGCAATATACCGTTTTAAGGCTGGTGCAAGAAGAGAATGCCTCCTCTCCAATCGTTGTTACGCTATCGGGAATAGTCACACTGGTAAGGCTGTCGCAAGAAGCGAATGCATACTCTCCAATCGTCGTCACGCCTTCGGGAATAGCATATTCAGCAGTACCACAACCCGCAGCAAAGGTATTTAGCACCCCATCAATAATTAAACAACGTCCATTATCTGCAGCAAATTTACCTTTAAACTCTTTAAGGCTGGTGCAATGAGAGAATGCATACTTTCCAATCGTCGTTACGCTATTGCCAATAGTCACACTTGTAAGGTTGTCGCAATGAGAGAATGCCAAATCTCCAATCGTTGTTACGCTATCGCCAATAGTCACACTTGTAAGGCTGCTGCATTGCTTGAATGCACTCTCTCCAATCGTTGTAACGCTATTTGGGATAGTTATACTTGTAAGGCTTTTGCATTCTAAGAATGCACAATCTCCAATCGTCGTTACGCTATTTGGGATAGTTATACTTGTAAGGCTGTCGCAATCTCGGAATGCACCACCTCCAATCGTCGTTACGCTATCGCCAATAGTCACACTTGTAAGGCTGGTGCATTGCTTGAATGCACTCTCTCCAATCGTTGTTACGCTATTAGGAATAGTCACACTTGTAAGGCTTTTGCATTCATAGAATGCACCACCTCCAATCGTCGTTACGCTATCGGGAATAGTCACACTTGTAAGGCTTTTGCATTCATAGAATGCTCCCTCTCCAATGGAAGTTACACTATGTGGGATAGTTATACTTGTAAGGTTGCACCCTGCAAATACCCACGCCCCAATCGACGTTACGCTATCGGGAATAGTTACACTTGTAAGGCTGTCGCAATAATAGAATGCACCATCTCCAACCGTCGTTACGCTATCGGGAATAGTCACACTTGTAAGGCTGGTGCAATAACCGAATGCAAAATCTCCAATCGTTGTTACGCTATCAGGAATAGTCACACTCGAAAGTTTGCCACACCACGCGAATGCATAATCTCCGATAGTTGTTACACTATCGGGAATAGTATATGTTGAACCTGATGCCTCTGCATACGCGATAATTGTATTATCCTTAATCAAACAACGACCACCATCAGCAGCAAATTTACCCTTAAACTCTTTAAGGCTGAGGCAATCAGCGAATGCACCACCTCCAATCGTTGTTACGCGATCAGGGATAGTCACACTTGTAAGATTACTGCATTCTTGAAATGCACACTCTCCAATCGTCGTTACATCACCTTCAAAGGTGATAACACCCCTACCTATTTCGCTATACCACTCGTTCGAAAGATACGTTGCACCAAATACGGTTTTATCGTATGGCTCAACTTTTTCGGTTGCAGTGTACCATATCTCATTATTAGCGGGTTTTTCTTCGAAGATAAGATACGCATAGTTCTTCCAATGAGTTTTAGCTTTATATGCATTTATAATGCTATAATCATCCGAGATAGGAACATAAATCTTACAACCCGCGGCAATGTACTCGAACATATCACTACCTCCTTTTGGTGGTATCATAGGCTTACAATATACTATCTTAAGACTGGTGCAACCTTGGAATGCCCTCTTTTCAATTTTTGTTACACTATCGGGGATAGTTATTCTCATAAGGCTATCAAAGCCTAAAAAAGCTTCTTTACAGATAGTAGTAATACAATCAGCAATGATTATACTCGTTACATTACTTTTTCCAGAGCTCCACAAATCACCAGTTATCTCCGATATACCATCTTTTAATATAATCTCACCTTTCCCAGCTTCAAAGGTGTGTGATTGAACAAGATTATGATTGACATAAACTTGTTTACCATTTGATGTGGTATATACTATCGCAGATTCTTGATTTTGAGCAAAAACAACAACGCTGAAAAACGTCAATATAGCTACTGATAAAATCTTTTTCATAGTAACAAAGACTTTAATTGGGTAATTCTTCAAATAATTTTACCGTAGAACTCCTATGCGGTGGATTAGTATAAAAACAGAAAGTGTGGAGTTGATTCTCGTGGACTGCGAAAAACACCTTCAATATGTCTGCTACTCGTGTGATAGCATCACAAAATTAAATAAAATTTCCAAAACGACCAACACTCCGAGGGACATTGTTCGGAGAGAATACAAAAAAATGCGCCTACCGCAATCGGCAGGCGCGAAATAGCTAAAACAGTGGTAACGCGCAGGTTACTCTGTCTCGATATCCTTGTTTACGTTCTTTGAGCCTACAAGCGCATAGAAGAGCAGGTAGCACAAGCCAGCAACAATAACCCAGTAGCTGACAAGGTAGCTGCCCGACAAGTCAACGACGTAGTTCTGCAAGAGCGGCAAGATACCACCACCACATACCAACGCCATAAAGATACCTGAAGCCTTCTCGGTATACTTGCCAAGACCCTCAACAGCGAGGTTGAAGATGCCACCCCACATAACAGAGGTACACAAGCCACACAACACCAACAGAGCAGCATTCACAGGGACATTTGCAATGCCGAAGCCCGCTGTGCCCTTAAACACGGGGAGGTTAACGCTGATAGTGGGGTCGAGGAACATTGCGCCAAGCACCAAGCACAAGCCTACGAGCGAAACTGCCGTAAGCATAGACTTTGCCGACACCTTGGCACCAAGAGCAGCACCCGTAAGACGACCTACGAGCATAAGCAACCAGTAGGTAGCGGCAACGGTAGCCGCGATACCCTCGGCACCCTCGGTGACGCTCAAACCACCATTCTGCAACCACTTCTGCAAGACGTTGGGGATACCCACCTCAACACCTACGTAGATGAAGATAGCGACAGCACCCAGCACAAAGTGACGGAACGACATAGGTCCAATCTTCGACTCCTCCTTAACAACACTCTGCTGCGTGTTCTCGGGGATGTTGGTGAAGAGGATGACGATGAAGGCAACAGCAAAGATTGCCAACGCGATAAACATCAAGGGGAAGACCTGCTTAATCTCGGCATTGGTGATACTCGGAACGAAGACACCTGTGAGGAAGATTACAGCGGTACCCATCAACGAGTTAAACGAGCCACCAACCTGCAAGAGCTGGTTACCACGGTTACCACCACCTGCGAGCTTGTTAAGCATAGGGTTTACCACGATGTTAAGCATACACATAGAGAAACCTGCGATGAAGGCACCAAGAAGATATACACCAAAGGCGATATCGCCCTCCAACAGACCAGCAATAGTCTGCACACCGACACCTGTGAAGCCGACAGCTACGGCAGCCAACGCCGTAAACTTGTAACCGCGCTTCTGCAAGAGGTTACCCGCAGGAATACCCATAACTGCATAGGCAATAAAGTTGGCAAATACGCCAAGTGTACCCATCCAGTTAGCAACGCCAAACTGATTCTTAAGCACATCACCCATAGGAGATGCAAGGTTGGTGACGAATGAGATCATACCGAAGAGCAAGATCATCACGATAATCGCCAACACATTACTTTTCTTTTCTGTACTCATATTGTTATGTATTAAGTTATTTCTCTCGGTTACGTCGGGCGCAATGGTTATCGGTCACGCTCCGCAATAAAGGCGCATAGGTCGATCAAAGCTCGACGGTATGGCGAGTCGGGATACTTCGACACAAGGTGCATAGCACGCGACAGGTACGCCTGCATTGTCTGTGCCGCAAGCGCAGCACCATCTCCCTTGACGACGATGGCATGTAGCTCGTCTACCGCCGCCTCGTCCTCGTGGCAGCGACGCAACAGCTCCAAGATATGGGCACGCTCCTCGTCCGAGGCACGCTCCATAACCTCAATCAGAGGCAACGTAATCTTATGCTCACGCAGGTCGTTATTGGCGGGCTTACCCGTGTTGTTCTGGCGGTTATAGTCGAGTATGTCGTCCTGAATCTGGAAAGCCATACCCAATGCCTCGCCGAACTTGCACAGACGCTCCACATCCTCACGCGAAGCACCAACAGACAGAGCACCCGTAGCGGCACTAACACCCAAGAGGCTCGCTGTCTTCTGATATATTATGCGCAGATAGTCCTCGCGCGTGGTATCGAACTTTTGAGCGTGCTGACTCTGAAGCACCTCGCCCTCGCACAGCGTGCTCATAGCACTACCCACATACGACACAAGGTCATACTGCGCACTTGACATACCTATCGACATAGTGCGAGCAAGGATATAGTCGCCGAGGATTATCGCCGTGTCGCTCTGCCACTTGGCATTTACCGACGGCTTACCGCGTCGCTCGTCAGCCGAGTCAAGCACGTCATCGTGTATCAGAGATGCTGTGTGTATCATCTCGACGAGCATAGCAGCGAGATATGTGCGCTTTGAGCAGTGTCTGACACTACCACAACTGTCGTCAGCAGCCTCGGCATTGGGGCTATGCAGCGATGCAGATAGAAGAGTTAGCATCGGGCGCACGCCCTTGCCACGCGATGATAGCGCATAGGTTAGCATCTCCTGCAACATCTCGCCCTCGGCGCTGAAGTTCTCGCCAACGAAAGCATCAAATGCCTCGAGATCGGCTAATATCGGTTTGCGAATTGAGTCAATAGATACCATATTGTCGTGGTTAACAACGCAAAGATAGTAAAAAAACCGTAAACGCGAAACAGAAAAAGGTAAAACTTACAAGCTACCGCCGCCAACCCAAAAAGCGACTAATAGAAGAGTCCCTTTTGCCCGAATATCGCATAGCCGAAGTTGAATGTGAGATACATATTGTTTGTGGTGTTGAAGTCATACTTCGTCAACGCAAGGCTCACAGGCCCTATCGGAGTGTGGTAAATCAGCGAGAAATCGGACATATAGTGCATAACATCACCCATATATCTGTCACGCCACATAGCATAGACACTCAAGCGTGCATACAGGTTCTCGATAATGCGCACTGTAGGCATAATGCCGACACCCAAATAGTAGTTTGCGCGGAACTCGGGCATATATATCATTCGTGAGTGCAACAGGGGCGCATACTGCGGCGCAGAGAGCTCGGTGGCCTCAACAGAGTCGAGCGCAGCGTGGTTGGTAAAGACCCCCTCGACAGCATAGCCTAACGAGAAAGCACCCCTGTCTATAATGTCGAAATATTGCTCCCACAGCAGCTTTACACCCCACCACTGACGGCGCATATTGATATAGTCATCACCATCGGGGTATATCATATCGCCACGCGAGTCACGCTCATCACGACCATAGACATATATCGCCGAGATATCGAGCAACGAGCCAGCCGTTGGGAAGAGCGGCTTATTGAGTGTTGAACGCTCCAACGACAAAGCACCCGCGAGGTATGAGAAGTGGGTGTATTGACGACGCGGGTAGTCTGCCATCTCATAGCTATACCCGTTTTGACCCAAGTGCAGCGTGAAGTCGGCCACACTTTTAGGGGCAAAGGCCGAGCCTACTGACAGCGACAAGAAGTTCTCCATAACCTTCATTTGAAAGCTATTGTCAACGGGAGTTATATTACCGAAGTGTCCGCGTAAAGTGTTTGTAATGTTGAAATTATACATATAATCAAAGTACAACGGATAGCGATGAGCAAGCTCTGTGCGACCACCCGCTCGTACCATCGTGTAGACAGGGCCAAGAAGTACATCTGCCGAGAACGACTGCACAACTCTACCCCACCAGCCATACTTCACACCCACATACGCCTGGTTGAATGCCGTAGATGAGATATTTCCACCTATCGCTACGTCAAGATTGGGCTTGGTCTTGAGCTGCAGATGCATATTATATTTTGCTGTCGCAGGGTTATAGCGGATATTCGGGAAGTCGCTGCTCACACTTAAGTTAGAGAGCATCGTGAGGTAGTTCTCACCAGCACGCTCAATGGTGAGCTCCGACTGCTCCGATCTGCGCTGTCCCATATGCATAACGTGGTCTACCATCTCCTGCTGGTTAGCCTCTATACCCTCTGCATAGATTGTTGCCACATGTGGCTGCGACCAGCTACTGCGGAAGGTATGACGACGCTCACGCAACTCCTCATCGGTTATGCGACGTGCCACAAGCTCGCGTATCTGTGGTATAGCCTTGAGGGCATCGTTATAGCCTTGTGCCATAATCTCATCGGCGAGGTTAAAGTCGAGCGTTGAGGCGTCCACAGCTCGCTGTATAAGCACCGAGCGTCCCTCGGGCATATTAAAGTCCGAAGGCATAGTTATCAGCGACATAACCTGATCCACAACCGAGGTGTCGTTATCCAGTTCGCTCTCTATCTCAACGCAGCACGCGCCAATGAGTATATCGGGATGAAACGCCTCGTCCATAGATCGCCACGGGAAGTTGTCGTAACATCCACCATCACACATCATCACCGAGTCAATCTCCACAGGTGGAAAGGCTACGGGTAGAGCCATTGAGGCACGCACAGCACGCGCCAAATCACCCTTGGTGAGAACTACGGCTGTGTGGGCATTCATATCTGTAGCCACGCACAGATAGGGAATCATAAGTCGCGTAAAGTCACCCTCGGCAACGGCTGATGGCTGGGCAAAGAAGCGATTGAGGGCCACATCTATCTCGGCGGTGTTTATCACCGATATAGGCAGGTGTAATCGTCTATCGCTCTTGGACTTATCGGCACGCGAACTTGTGTCAAATCGCAGCGTCAACATACTACTAAACTTGTCGCGTTCCATATAGTAGTACTTGTATTTGGGGTCTATGCTACCACTCACCCATTTAGCCATATCGCCCGAGAGGGCCACCTGCTCCATCTCCTCGACACTATAACCCGAGGCATACATAGCACCTATTATCGAGCCCATAGATGTTCCCGCAATGTAGTCTATAGGTATCTCATTCTCCTCCAATGCACGTAGTACGCCAATATGATAAAGACCTTTTGCGCCACCGCCACTCATTACTACACCCACGCTCTGTGCTGCCGCTTTTGGCGCGAAAAATAGCGGCAAAGAGAGTAAAAGAGTGATTATTATGGTAGAAAAAATTCTCATTTCGGAAATTATTAGTAACTTTGTACGTTCAATATACATATAATGAACGTTGCCACGATAAAATTAATACATATTCGACAAAAATAATACTTCGATAACGTATGATCAATAAAATCGAACAACTTTTAAACGAAATCGACACATTCGCGCCACAGACAGCTGCCGACGTCGAGGCTTTCCGCATCAAGATCTTGGGTAAGAAGGGTGCTTTAGGAGCCTTGATGGAGGAGTTTAAGAGCGTTCCTGCCACCGAAAAGCGTGAGTTAGGACAGCGTCTCAACCTCCTCAAAAATAGAGCCACAGAGCGTATCAATGCCCTCAAAGAGAGTATCGGTGCTGCTGCCGAGCGCAACGCCTCGAAGATCGACGATATGACACGTCCAGGCTCGGTAGAGCAGGTTGGCTCGCGCCACCCTATCTCTATTGTGCGCAACGAGATTGTCAACATCTTCTCGCGCTTGGGCTACACCGTAGCTGATGGCCCCGAAATAGAGGATGACTGGCACGTATTCTCGGCACTCAACTTCCCGCCCGAGCACCCCGCACGCGATATGCAGGATACATTCTTCATTGAGAAGACTCCCGACGTGGTGTTGCGTACTCACACCTCATCTATTCAGGTGCGCACAATGGAGCGTCAGAAGCCCCCTATCCGTGTTATCTGCCCAGGTAGAGTGTTCCGTAACGAGGCTATCTCTTATCGTGCACACTGCATCTTCCACCAGATTGAGGGTCTCTACATAGACCGTAACGTATCGTTTGCCGATATGAAGCAGTCGCTGCTCTACTTCGCCAAGGAGCTCTTCGGCGAGCAGGCACAGATACGTATGCGTCCATCCTATTTCCCCTTCACAGAGCCCTCGGCAGAGGTTGATGTATCTTGCTCAATCTGCGGTGGCAAGGGTTGCGGTGTATGTAAGGGTACTGGCTGGCTTGAGATTATGGGTTGCGGTATGGTTGACCCCAACGTGTTGGAGGCTAATAACATCGACCCCAAGGAGTTCTCTGGCTTCGCATTTGGTATGGGTATTGAGCGTATCGCAATGCTCAAGTATGGCGTGGGCGACCTGCGTCTATACTTCGAGAACGATGTACGCTTCCTCAACCAGTTTGAGAGCGCACTCTAAACGGCGCATAACCGCGCAAGACGATTTAAGGGCAATTAAGGGTCCCAAGAGGAGTATTCTCCAAAGACCATTAATAGCCCTTAATAGTAGATATAACACTATTATTTAACACTTTAACGCGACATCTGTGAGGTTTATAGGCATTATACTCTCTGTTGTAGCAGCACTCGTGATTACAGCACACGAGTCAGCATACGGCGCTATGCCCATCGTGCGTGACAGCATAAGCGAGGGCGTTGAGCCATCACACAGACGCACCTATCGCCATAGCGAGGCGGTGCAGCGATTTGCCATACATAGAGACACCACCACAGCGCGTAACATCTGGCAGGAGCTTATCGCCGAGGATTCGACATACGCACCCGCACACTACTACTTGAGCCTCTCGTCGTCGACAGATCGTCGTCGCGCCCTGCACCACGCCGAGAGAGCTTACAAAATAGACAGCAGCAATAAGTGGTATGTGAATAACTACGGCTCGCTACTGCTGACACTCGGGCAATACCACAAAGCTCTGCCGATATATCGCCACCTTATGTCGCTTGACAACCGCGACCTTGCCACATATCACGCCCTGGCACTGCTCTACGGTATCGAGGGTATGCCCTACTCGGCGATATCTATACTCGACTCTGCAGAGCTACGTATGGGGCGTAACTCGGTGTTGAGTATGCTCAAACAGAACCTGCTGCTCGACACACGCCAATATGCACGCGTGATAAAGGAGGGCGAGCAGCTTGTTAGTGAGCTACCATACGACATTGATATATGCATAAACCTCGCACAGGCATACGAGGCATCGGGTCAGGACTCATTGGCAACAGCGACATACGAGCGCGCCTTCCGTATAGATAGCACCAACCTAAATACGTTGGAGGAGATTGCAGAGTACCACGCACGACGTGGCAACCACCGCCAGATGCTCGACTACATTGAGCGACTCCTTGCCGACGAGCGATATGATGTAGCTCGCAAAATCGAGTATATAGACAGGCTCACGACAAACACTGACTTCTATCGCAATAACTTCTTCCGTTTGGGCGGTATCATAATGAAATTAGCTGTGGACTATCCTAACGACAAGCCTGTGGTGGAGCGATATGCTACACACCTGCTTGCCGCAGGCAGCGATGACGAGGCGTTGGAGCTGTTGCGTCGCAACCTCAACCACCCCACGACTATCGCAGATGACTATATTGCGGTGATACAGCTCGAGGAGCTTATGGGACGCACGGAGGAGATGGCCATAGACCTTGCTGCAGCACAGGCTCGCTTTGCTGACGATGTGAATATTATACTATACACAGCATATAACACAATGCAGCAGGGCGACTATGCCACAGCCATAAAGGGTCTTAAGCGTGGTGTAAAGTTTGCCGAGAACGACATTGAGCGTAGCCAGATATGGGGTATGATAGGCGATATATACCACGAGGATAAGTGTGACAGCAAGAGCTTCAAGGCCTATGATAAGGCTTTAGGTTATAATGCTGACAATGTGGCTGTTCTGAATAATTACGCCTACTTCTTAAGTCTGCTCGATAAGGATCTTGAACGCGCCGAGGCTATGGCAAAACGCGCCACAGAGCTGGAGCGTGGCAATGCCACATACATAGATACCTATGCGTGGGTATTGCACCGCCTGGGTCGTAACAGCGAGGCAAAGACACTAATGCGCCAAGCATTGTCGTTAGATGGACAGCGTGATCCCGACATTTTAGCCCACTATGGCGACATCTTATGGTCGCTGGGCGAGAAGTTTATGGCAGAGACCTACTGGAAGAAGGCGGTGGAGAAGGGCTACGACAGCGATAAAATGGCGGAGCATATACTAACCATAACACAGCAATAGACGATGAGAGCAACCCTATATACGTTAGCACGTTTTGTGCTTATAGTAGTGCTCACCACTACCCCACTGCTACTCTCGGCGCAGTCGCAGCAGAAGATTGATGAGCAGCGTAAGCGTGTGGAGCAGTATCGCAAGGATCTTGAGAGTGCCAAGAGTGAGGTGTCGACACTTAAGAAGGAGAAGGGCTCGGCTTCGCGCAAGGTGGAGGCTCTGAAGAAGCAAATGAACCTGCGTAACAACTACATAGCCGAGACCGAGGAGGAGCGCAGCCTTGTCGAGGCAGATATGAACAATGTGAGCAACCGCTGTGACTCACTGAGACAAGAACTCGAGCGCAACCTAAAGCTATATGCCGAGGTTGTGCGCATAGCCCACAGAAACTACACGCAGAACAACTTTACGTCGTATATCTTCTCGGCAGAGAACGCCTCGGATATGGCGCGTCGCATAGGACAGATAGAGCACGTAGGCGAGAAGTATCGCGCCCTCGCTGACTCGATAAAGAGCCAAGAGGTGAGACTTCAGCTGGAGCGCGACAAGCTCACAGCACGCCGCAATGAGCTGGACTCTATAACAAGGACGTTGGAGGATGAGCGCAAAGCCCTTGCCGCAGATAAAGAGGAGGCACAGCGCAGCTATAACCGCCTGTCAGACCAGGAGAAGAGGGCGTTAAACAACCAGCGAAAGCAGCAACAACGTCTTGATAACGCTCTTGCCGAGCTTCGCAAGCTCACAGAAGGAAACACCACAGGTGCGTCGTTCTCGGATAAGACCAAGAACTTGAGCCTTCCTGTGGTAGATGGCACCCTTGTCAAGTCGCAGGGAAATATGGCTATGATATCGGGAAAGAGGGGTGCTACGGTACGCAGCATCTACGAGGGTAAGGTTATACGTCTGGCAAAGGATAACACAAACCACCATATGGTATTCATAGCCCACGGACAGTATATCTCGGTATATACACATCTCGGCTCGGTGAGCGTCAAGGAGAACCAGACAGTGAAACGTGACCAGAAGATTGGCACAATAGGCATTGGCATAGACCATAACGGTAGCGAGAGTGCCTATATGCAGTTTATGATAAACCACGCCGAGCCAACAAAGAAGATGAACGTCGTGGATTGCTTTAAAAAGAGATAACGCTCGAAGTTATGATACATTTCTATAATCAGGAGAGTAAATATGACCTTGCTAAACGCCTTGTCATACGTCGCTGGATAGAGGACGTGATACGCCAAGAGGGCTACGAGGCAGGCGAGATAAACTATATATTCTGCTCGTCGGAGTACCACCGACAGCTCAACCGCGACTTCCTCGGTCACGACTACTTTACGGATGTCATCACATTTGAGAACCGCGAAAGTAGGGTAGAGGAGGGTATTGTTTCAGGTGAAGTATATATTGACGTAGACACCGTTCACGATAATGCTCCAATGTATAACGCTCTGCCTATCAACGAGATGCGCCGCGTGTTGGTGCACGGAGCACTGCACCTATGCGGACGTAAGGATAAGTCGCCTACAGCCGAAAAGCAGATGCGCCGTCTTGAGAATAAATACCTTAAACAGCTACGCGAAAGGTTATTATGAAACTCGCATACGACATAGTGGTAATTGGTGCGGGTCACGCTGGCTGTGAGGCTGCATCTGCCGCCGCACGCCTCGGCTCGCGCACGCTGCTCATAACTATCGACTTGGAGAAGATTGCCTCTATGTCGTGTAATCCAGCGGTAGGCGGTGTTGCCAAAGGACAGATAGTCAGGGAGATAGATGCTCTTGGCGGTATGATGGCGCGCATCACAGACAAGACAGCCATACAGTTTCGTATGCTCAACCGCTCAAAGGGTGCTGCTATGTGGAGCCCGCGTGCACAATGCGATAAGCAGGAATTTTCAAGACTATGGCGACGCACCCTTGAAAACACGCATAAGCTCTATCTGTGGCAAGATTCTGTCGTCGACATATTGGTAGATAGGTCAGTAGAGAAACCGCGTGTAACGGGCGTAAAAACGCGTATGGGCGTGGAGATAGAGTGTAGTAGGGTAGTTCTGACAGCAGGAACGTTTCTTGGTGGTATGATGCACTGTGGCGCGGCAAGTGCCGAGGGCGGTCGCGCAGGCGATCAGGCGGCATACGGCATAACAGAGCGACTCGTGGAGCTTGGCTTCGAGACGGGTCGTATGAAGACTGGAACTCCCGCACGCCTTGATGCTCGCACAATAAACTTTGAAGCACTCGACATACAGGAGGGTGACGAAAACCCCTCAAAATTCTCGTTTGACACTGATACAGAGGCAGTTAGGCATCAGCTACCGTGTTTTATGGTATATACTTCAAAGGAGGTACACGACATACTACGCACAGGTTTTGACCGCTCGCCACTCTTCAACGGCACGATATCAGGCATTGGCCCGAGGTACTGCCCAAGCATTGAGGATAAGTTGCGCACCTTTGCCGAGAAGGAGCAGCATCAGCTATTCTTAGAGCCAGAGGGACGCTCGACAAATGAGTATTATCTAAACGGATTCTCATCATCACTGCCGTATGAAGTTCAGCTTGAGGCACTTCACAAGATTAGAGGTCTTGAAAATGTACACGTATATCGCCCAGGATATGCCATTGAGTATGACTACTTCCCTCCCACACAGCTACGTCACTCGCTCGAGACAAAGCTCGTTGATGGTCTCTACTTCGCGGGACAGGTAAACGGCACTACGGGTTATGAGGAGGCGGCAGCACAGGGACTAATGGCTGGAATAAATGCGCACCGCTCGATAAAGGGGCTTGAGCCAATAGTGTTAAAGCGCGACGAGGCATATATAGGCGTACTTATAGATGACCTTGTAACAAAGGGTGTGGATGAGCCATATCGTATGTTTACCTCGCGCGCGGAGTACCGTATACTCCTACGACAAGATAATGCCGACTCACGACTTACGCCACTTGGCTACGAAATTGGTCTTGTAAAGGAGTCTAAATACCAAAAATGTGTCGAAAAAAATCACGCTGTAGAATCGCTTATTTCAACACTACGAAGACTCTCGGTCAAAATAGGCGAAATTGACAGCTATTTAATTTCTGTTGGAGAGGAGCCTCTGACGCAGGGAAAAAAGCTCTATGACATCGTTTTGCGAAGCGGTGTAACGATAAAATCACTCGCAGAGGTAGCTCCAAAACTCAAAAAGTATATCGACGATAATGGGGTAGACAACGAGGTTATAGAGCAGGCGGAGATACTGATAAAGTATCGCGGATATATCGAGCGCGAGCGTTTCTTTGCAAATAAGTTACACCGACTGGAGAATATCGCAATCCCAGATGGTTTCGACTTCAACGCAATGCAGTCACTTACTATCGAGGCTCGCCAGAAGCTGAGTCGCGTGCGACCTACAACAATAGGACAGGCATCTCGCATCCCAGGTGTATCGCCCGCAGATATCAATGTTTTATTGATTAAATTTGGAAGATAAGAGCCAAACTATTGCGAAAAAACAAACAAAATCGCACCTCATATACCAAATAACAGCACAAAAAAAAGACCCGACAATTAAGTCGAGTCTTTTTTTATTGGTTGCAGTAGATTACATTACCTCAACATTCCAGTTGTGAATATCCTCTACGCGACCATACTGAATACCCTGAAGGTGATCGTACATCTTCTTACAAGTCTCACCCACCTTCATACCGTAATCATAAGTTACGTTGTTATCGAGGTCGTACAAAGCACCGATGGGTGAGATAACTGCAGCTGTACCGCAAGCACCAGCCTCCTCAAATGTAGCAAGCTCCTCAACAGGAATATCACGCTCCTCAACAGTCAAGCCAAGGTCTGTAGCAATCTGACGGAGACTCTTGTTTGTGATTGAGGGAAGGATAGATGTTGACTTTGGAGTAACATACTTGCCATCCTTAATACCGAAGAAGTTTGCAGCACCGAACTCCTCAACCTTTGAGTGAGTAGCTGCATCGAGGTAGAGCACGTTAGAGAAGCCCTTCTGGTGAGCCTCCTCCAATGACCAGATAGATGAAGCGTAGTTACCACCCACCTTAACATCACCTGTTCCACGTGGAGCAGCACGATCCTGATCACGCATAATAAGAGCCTTAATAGCATTCATACCACCCTTGAAGTAAGGACCTACGGGTGCGCAGAAGATAATCAAATCAGCCTCATCTACAGCACGTACACCCAAGCAGGTCTTTGTACCCAAAAGGGTAGGACGCAGGTAGAGTGATGCGCCAGTCTCATAAGGAGGAATGAAGTCTGCGTTGCGGCGAACACACTCAACACAACCCTCAACAAACTGCTCAACAGTAGGTGCGGGCAAGCAGAGACGGTTAGCAGAGTTGATCATACGCTTTGCGTTCTCATCGGGACGGAAAAGACGTACCTTACCATCAACACCACGGAAAGCCTTAAGACCCTCGAAGATCTCCAAACCGTAGTGTAGACAAGCTGCAGACATGTGCATCTTGATGTACTCGTCATCAGTTACCTCCATCTGGCTCCACTGACCGTTAGCGTAGTGATAACGAACATTGAAAGCGGTCTTGTAGTACGCAAAACCAAGCTCTCCCCATTTAATGTTTTCCATAGTTTAGCTTTAAGTTTTTATAATAGTTATTAGGTATAACCTGTTGTGTTTCAGTGATTTAACTATCCTACCATAGCACCTGCCATAGTCTTATCCTCGGGCTGCAAGAGCACCAAGCGACCAAGCGCATCCTCTGCCATAAGAATCATACCGCGCGACTCGATGCCCTTAATCTCTCGGGGCGCGAGGTTAGCCAATACAAGCACCTGGCGACCTACAAGCTGCTCGGGCGTATAGTACTCGGCAATACCAGATACGATAGTTCGCTTGTCGATACCCGTATCAATAGTTAGCTTAAGCAGCTTCTTTGTCTTGGCAACCTTCTCGGCTGCGAGGATTGTCGACACACGAATATCCATCTTCTGGAAGTCATCAAACGACACCTCCGCCTTCTGCTCTGCAACATTCTGTGCCGCCTCTGCCTCAAGCTTCGCACGGCGTGATGCCGCGAGTTTATCAAGCTGACGCTGTATCACATCATCCTCAATCTTCTCGAAGAGAAGGAGAGCCTCACCAATAGTGTGACCAGCCTCCACAAGCTCCATACTACCGAGACGCTCCCAATCAAACTTCTCATAAGCCAACATCTTCAGCAGTTTCTCTGCCGAGAAGGGCATAAACGGCTCAATGGCGATAGCCACGTTGGCTGTAATCTGCAAAGCGATATTGAGGATGGTCTTAACGCGCTCCTCATCGGTCTTGATAACCTTCCACGGCTCTGTGTCGGCAAGATACTTATTACCGATGCGGGCATATTGCATAGCATCCTTCAACGCCTCGCGGAAGTGATAGTGCTCGATATTGCGCTCCAACGATGCCTTAATCTGCTGCAACTCGTCGATAGTAGCACGGTCATACTCCGTAAGCTCACCACAAGCGGGAACAACACCGTTATAGTACTTCTTGGTAAGCACCAGCGCACGGTTAACAAAGTTACCAAGCACCGCTACAAGCTCCGAGTTGTTGCGCGCCTGATAGTCCTTCCAGGTGAAGTCGTTATCCTTGGTCTCTGGGGCATTTGCACACAACACATAGCGCAAAACATCCTCCTTGCCCGGGAACTCATCGAGATACTCGTGCAACCACACAGCCCAATTCTGCGAAGTCGATATCTTATCGCCCTCAAGGTTCAAGAACTCATTTGCAGGCACATTCTCTGGCAAGATATAGTCGCCGTGTGCCTTGAGCATAGATGGGAAGACGATACAGTGGAAGACGATGTTGTCCTTACCGATGAAGTGTACCATCTTGGTATCCTCGCTCTTCCAATATTTCTCCCAATCGGGCGTAAGGTCTTTAGTAGCAGATATATAGCCAATAGGCGCATCAAACCATACGTACAACACCTTTCCGTCAGCACCCTCAACAGGCACGGGAATACCCCAATCGAGGTCACGGCTAACAGCACGCGGCATCAGACCGAGGTCGAGCCAGCTCTTACACTGACCATATACGTTTGATTTCCACTCCTTGTGACCCTCCAATATCCACTCACGAAGGAAGCCCTCATACTTGTCCAAAGGCAAGTACCAGTGCTTTGTCTCGCGCTTCACGGGCACTGCACCCGACACGGCACTGCGAGGGTTTAGCAACTCGTCTGGCGAGAGGGTAGAACCACACTTCTCGCACTGGTCACCATACGCCTTCTCATTCTGGCAATGGGGACACGTACCCACAATATATCTGTCGGCAAGGAATGTCTGCACCTCCTCGTCGTAATACTGCATAGATGTCTGCTCAATAAACTTACCATCGTCATATAGCTTACGGAAGAACTCCGATGCTGTCACACGATGTGTGGGTGACGATGTGCGCGAATATATGTTGAACGACATACCGAGACGCTCAAACGACGACTTTATAATCTCGTGATAGCGGTCTACCACCTGCTGTGGCGTGATACCCTCCTTACGCGCCTTTATTGTGATGGGCACACCGTGCTCGTCACTACCGCATACCGATATCACGTCATAGCCCTTCAGACGAAGGTAACGTGTGTAGATATCCGACGGAACATATACACCTGCGAGGTGACCAATATGTACCGGACCGTTGGCATAGGGTAGGGCTGATGTGATAAGATAACGCTTATACTCTTTACTCACTGTGTTTGATTTTTGGCGTATTATTACTCTAAATGGCTGATGCTCGGCATACAAGCACACTGCGTGCTACGCCTCTGCGCATAAACCGTAACAAAGTTAACAATTCTTTTTCGAAAAAAGAAATCTATGCCGAACTTTTTTACATAAGAGAAAAGGCCACATCACACTTTTCTGCGAGATGGTTTAGGGTTTTACTATATTTACGGGTAACTCTCTTTGTGGCGTTTGATGACCGCAAAATAAAAGTGTAGTCTTTTTCTGGGCTACACGTATATACTTATGAATACTATTCAAATTACAATTGACGACAACACTCGTAAATATCAGCTATATCGTAAATGCGGGAAATAGTACGATACAACGACCTCCTTGCCCACATAAAAGTAACGGAGAGCTGCGATAGCCCTCCGTTACCTTTACACTATTTTCACTTTACGAACACTATATTTTGAAACGATAAGCAGCTCGTACATCAAATTTACTGCTCTTTTGAGGATCGAGACATACACCCTTATCAGCAGAGAATGTCACAACCTCAATGAGCGATTCACTTGTCTCATTTGATGACATATAGAAAGTCTCCTCAAATGGGACACCGCCATTGGCTAAAAGCAGGGCATTGAACAACCCAACAGACTCTGCATCAAAGTCATTTTCACCATCAGTTATAGCACTCCATAGCCAGTTAAGCTCTGTTGATGATGGCAGGAACCAACCATCACCATACTCCTTACACCATTTAAACGCAGGGTAGTTGTTAATATCTCGTCCCCAATAGTTAAATGGGTCGTTTGTATTGTATGCGCCAACTTTCGAGTGGCAGTTGCAGTTATAATTCTCTGTTGACCACTGCAAAAACTCCTCATCTTTAGATACTACATAGCACCACTTGTTGCCGTTGTTATCCTCCTTGATGGCAAAAACAAAGCCTTTGACCACACCATTCTCTCTATATAAATCGCCCACCTTATACAACTCCTCATTCTGATTAGGTGCGATACCAGAGAAATCTACAGTAAATGTTGAAAGGTCGCCTTGGCTTAATGTCAACTTACGACCAGCAGGAAGTGTTACCTTTTTAGTGTACTCACCCCCGCTTGTAGTCAAAGTGAGAGTGAACGAGTCCCCCTCGGCAAACTCTACTGGATGACAAGTAAAGAAGACAGGCTTTGCAGCATCAATTGGTGTGGCATAGTTGATGACTACATTGTTATTTGTATTATTGCAAAAACCAGCAGACGAAACATCACCTGTCTCACAGTCAACATATACATATCCACTTAAAGCCTTATTTTCTGCTTTGAATGCCACTTTGCTAATGGTCATTCCTGCTTGCAGACCCTTAATATTTAGCTTGCAGACCGACACAAGACGCTTAAACTGCATCTTGAGCGAAGGTGCTTGTGTTTGACTCGTAACGGGCTTTGAAACGAGCAAATCTGCACTGCCATCAAACGATTTTTCAGTAGAATTCTGCTCACGTGGGAGGGTGATTCTAACACTATTGATGTTATCATTGAAATAAACTGCGCTATACGGATATATAGCATAATAATTAAACTCGGTGTTTATCTCCTTGGTAAATGTCGCAGTGAATGTTGCCTTGTTAAAGGCATCTATATTTGCCGAAGACGACTCCACAGCATCAAAATTCTCCTCTGTCCACGGGTCATCAAACCAGGTAGCGGGATGCTCAATTGATGTATACTCAATCACACACAGCTTATCTCCCGCGCTCCAATCGACTTTGCTACGCGCCTCATTAAGCACAGTGCGACTATCCTCGACCGCATTATCAGCCGTGATAACCATTTTCACCTGCTCCGAAATCAAACCATCAAAAGCATCCTCATCGTGCTTCTGGCAAGCAACAATGCTCACAAGCATCACGCCTACGAATATTATCTTCTCGATAAAAGAATTTTTCATAATAAACAAGTGTTAAAATTCTCCATTATCATTATTTCCAAGTCCATCTCCAGCATCACCATCTTCGCCATAGCTACCCGAAAAACCGCACTCTACTTGCGTGTACACCACATCTAAACACGGAGAGATATACTCCGTTACGGTGGTCTCTAAATACTTTCTTAACATAAATTGACACTCATTTATACTACATTAACCGTGTGATGTATCTACCCGATTTGATGTGAATGTGATCTTTTTTGCATACACCAACACACCTATTACAAGAGACTACACGACACAAATATAATAATTCTTTTCAAAAAATCGTACTATCCACAAATTTTTCTTGTGTAACAGCCGACACAGTACAGCGATAGAGCTTTTTTATGTGGTTGCGAAAATATTTTTAATTTTTTTTATTATTTACCCCATATTTTTTCTTACCTTTGTGCAGAATTTGCATTCTAACATTAGTGAAATAATTTCTAACTAATAATAAAACTTTTGTAATATGATTAATTACAAGGATTTGGGTCTTGTGAACACACGCGAGATGTTCCGCAAGGCAGTAGACGGCGGCTACGCTATTCCCGCTTTCAACTTCAACAATATGGAGCAGCTTCAGGCAATCATTATGGCAGCTGCAGAGACCAAGTCACCCGTGATTCTTCAGGTGTCAAAGGGCGCACGTCAGTATGCTAACCAGACCCTTCTCCGCTATATGGCAGAGGGTGCTGTGGAGTATGCAAAGGAGCTCGGCTGGGAGAACCCACAGGTTGTTCTTCACCTCGACCACGGCGACAGCTTCGAGACTTGCAAGAGCTGTATCGACATGGGCTTCTCATCAGTGATGATTGACGGCTCACACCTCCCCTATGAGGAGAACGTAGCTCTCACAAAGAGGGTTGTTGAGTATGCTCACCAGTTTGATGTAACAGTTGAGGGTGAGCTCGGCGTATTGGCAGGTGTTGAGGATGAGGTATCAGCAGCAGAGAGCCACTACACAAAGCCCGAGGAGGTTGTTGACTTTGTTACCAAGACTGGTTGCGACTCATTGGCTATCTCTATCGGCACATCACACGGTGCGTTTAAGTTCACACCCGAGCAGTGTACACTCGACCCACAGACAGGTCGTCTTGTACCTCCTCCCTTGGCATTCGACGTGTTGGCAGCTATCGAGAAGCAGTTGCCTGGCTTCCCCATCGTTCTCCACGGCTCATCATCAGTTCCACAGGACGAGGTTGACACCATCAACAAGTATGGTGGCGCACTCAAGGCTGCTGTAGGTATTCCCGAGGAGCAGTTGCGCAAGGCTGCAAAGAGCGCAGTATGTAAGATCAACATCGACTCTGACTCACGTCTTGCTATGACAGCGGCTGTACGCGAGGTATTCGCTAACAAGCCCGCAGAGTTCGATCCTCGTAAGTACTTGGGCCCCGCACGCGACAATATGAAGAAGCTCTACATCCACAAGATTAAGGAGGTTCTCGGCTCGGATAACAAGGCTTAACAGAGCTATACGGCTGTGAACGACTCGCAGCACAACGATTATGGGGCTGTCCAACATTATGTTGCGACAGCCCCTTTTCGTTGAAGTCGTATAATGAGTGATTGGGAGCAGGTAATATAAAAGTGGCTGTGTAGGACGTGGTCGCCTAAAAACACAAAAAAAGCTACCCGATGTGGGTAGCTTACTTGAGTGGTATGTGTTGAAATTACTCAGCAACAACCTCCTCAGCGGGAGCAGCAGCCTCCTCTGCAGGAGCAGCCTCCTCTGCAGGAGCAGCCTCTGCCTCGCACTCGCCGCAGCACTCCTCGGTGCACTCGCCCTCGCATGCAGCCTCATCAGCCTTCTTCTGCTGACCGCAGCAAGCAACCATACCAGCAGCAGCAAACAAAACTGCCAACATGTAAATCTTCTTCATAGCTATAAAGTTTAAGTTTTCAAAAAATTTTTTGTCGTCGCAAAGTTATAAAACACTTTTTATTCAAGCAACATATTACCCGATAAATTTTATAAAATGTACATATTTTTGCAAAAAACAGTGGATATACGGGTATTTTTCGGAATAAATATTCGCTCGAGATATGCTCAATTTATGGTAAAAAGACCAATTTACGCGATATAACGGCGTCCGACATATAGACCAAATGGGCACAACAACGCCTTTAAGAACCCCCTTTTATGACATATTACCTCTCTAAAACGGGCTTTGTTGGCGGCTCGCTAATAGATAGCTCCACGTTAGTCTGCGCCGAAGGCTACTCGGTCGCCACTAACTCGGCAGCAGGCTGCTCGGTTGTAGCCATCTGCTCGGTGGTTGGCTGCTCGGTTGATGCAACAGCCTCACTCGACACCGTGTCGTCACTGCGTCGCGGCATAGCCTTTGCATTCTGCAACTCGGTGAGTCTAATATCCTCACGCTTGGGAAACGCCTTGGGATAGTCGCTGATAAAGCTATTCATAAGTATCAACGCCTCCTCCATCGACAGGCAGTCGCCCACCGACACCTTGAAATAGGGGCTCTCATACACCAAATACGCGCTGATATGCGGATATTTATTCTTAAAGGTATTTACCACACTACGCGCCTTATCGTTAGCACCCTGACCATTGCTGAAGTATATCACCACGCGATAGCCACTGACCTTCGACGGCTTACCCATAGCATCCACAGCCTTAATAGCCTCTGCTGCCATACTATCTTCTGTCACTGTGACACAATCACCCTCTGTTGTGCTCACAGCAAGCTGCGTGCGCAGCTTCTCGACACTCTGCGCCGAGAGCATCGTCGGCATCACCGCTGACAACATAAAGAGTATTGCCACAACACCCAAAACTCTCTTCATAACTCCTCTTTTTACTATTATAACTGCCTCAACAGTGCGTTAATATCATCTTTAGATATTGCGAAGTTATCTAAAATTTTTGATAACGCAATACCATTCTCCGATTTTATGCTCTTGCGCAACAACGCTGTACCCGCACGCAGGTCATACTCAACGTATATATTATTGGCATCAGAGACTATCTCGCGCAGTAGCCAGACAAGAGCAAACGACGTGTGCGACTCAAAGCGCAGCGGCACGAGCACATCGTGTGTGCCACGACGCGCAACGACCTTATCGCGCAACGACACCGTTACAACGTGTCGCCCTCCCACCATAAAATCGACACTGCCACGCTTGAGCACCAAGCGGTGCTTGGTATTATTGCTGACACTCAACCAGACGTTGACACCCGACGATGATAGGTGCGTAAACTTAACAACGCCGTTGACACGTAGCCTCTCAACGCCAGCCGCCTCTGCCGTAGTATGCACAACAAATAGTGACACAACAGCGAGTATTACCACCAACCATCTACGCAACATACCCACACTCCACCTTGCGTTTAACACTACTTTTTAGCCACGTGTACGTGAGCTATTCCGAAGCTCTGCGAGTAGTACTTGACATCGCTGAAGCCAGCATCGCGGAGCATCGCAGCAAACTTCTCGGGCGAAGGAAACTCCTCGACAGAGTCGGGCAGATACTCATAGGCGGCTCTATCCTTCGACAACATAGCACCCACGCTTGGTATAAAACGGTGCGAATACTGCGAGTAGACCCAGCGCACAAGGCTGTTACGCGGCATCGAGAACTCCAATACCACAAGCGTACCACCCACCTTCAGGGTACGCCATAACTCGCAAAGACCTCGCGGTATATTCTCGAAGTTTCGCACGCCAAATGCCACGGTAGCGACATCCATCACGCCATCAGCAACCATTGTAAGCTGCTCGGCATCGCCCTTTTCGAGCTTCACCCGCTCCGTCAGACCCTGCTTGTCTACCTTCTGGCGTGCCACAGCGAGCATCTCCTCCGAGAGGTCTACGCCCAAGATTTGGCTATTAGGAGAGCGTTTAGCCATAGCTATAGCCAAGTCGCCTGTGCCCGTTGCCATATCCAAGATATTTGTGGGCTTCAAACGGCGCACAATGCGTACAACACGTCGACGCCATAAGCGGTCAATGTTGAACGACAATATGTGGTTGAGCCTATCGTATGCTGGAGCTATATGGTCGAACATCTGCTCCACCTGCTCCTTCTTTGTCTGTTGTTCGTTGTATGGTTTCATATCTCTCAATTACTCATATCTCATAGTCTCGGCAGGCGATATGCGCGCCGAGTAGGCTGCGGGCAGCAACATAACGACAGCCGTGGTCAACACCACGCCGACAATAGCAACCATCCACCAACCCCAGCACATAGCCGCAGGCACTGACGACAGCAGGTAACCCTCGGCAGGGAGCGGTATCAGTGCGAAGTGGTGTTGTAGGGCGCACAGCGCAATGCCAAGCACAGCACCACTCACCACACCTCGCGCCACGATGAACATTGCACGATAGACAAATACGCGTATCACCATCTGGCGCGTAGCACCCAAAGCACGCAACTCTCCAATCATACGCTGACGCTCCAGCACGATGATAAGTAGCGACGTAACCATATTAAAGAGTGCCACAATTATCATTATCACAACCACCACCACAGCATTCACATCGTGTGTAGCCAACCAGCCATAAACCCTCGGGAAGATGCTTTCAAGGGTGTATGCCTCGGCATCTATACCATCGACGTAGTAGAGTGTCATAAGCTCGCTATTGAGCCTATCGGCAACGAGGCTGCACGACGCACCATCCTTAAGCCATAGCTCGTAGCCCGTAACGACACTGTTGTCGCCATAGTATAGGCGCGCGACGTTGCGTATATCGGTTATTACATAACTGTTGTCAATCATATCGACACCCGTTGAGTATACCCCCGACACAGCAAAGCGGTCACGCAGCACCCCCTCACTATCATCCACAAAGAGCATCTCAACACGGTCGCCAACACCCACATCCATACGGCGGGCAACACGCTCCGAGAGGAGTATATCCTTGGTGCGAGGCTCCTGCCCGAGGCGAGGTAGTGCGCCCGACACAAGGTGGTCGGCATAGAACGACATATCGTAGAGGGTGTCGATACCCTTGAGCAGCACTCCAACGATGTTATCATCGCTCTTAAGCACACCCTCCTTCGATGTGAATGTTGTCACGCGCTCCGCATCGACACTATGCACAAGACTCTCAAGCTCTGCGCTACGCTCCAGACCAACACTCGACACCACACCGCCACTCTGTGGGGCTGTGACGACGACATCTGCCGCAGCACCCGCCAACAGCTTATTGAGGTTCTCTTTAAATCCCACGACAACAGAGAGCGTCACGATTATCACCATAAGGCTTATCGCCGTAGCTATGGTTGCCACACGCTCCATAACACCTGGGCGGTTGTCTGCGCGTCGCTCGGAGAGTCGTCTTGCTATGTAAAACTCGGTATTCACTCCTCTGTTGCTTTATCACATTTATTGCACTATCTCCACAGAGATATCGCCTGCGCCACGTAGTATGAGCTGTGCGCAGCCGTTAAATGCCTCTATAATAAACTCCTTGTCACCGCGCGAAGGGCGTTCACGATGGTTAAAGGCAGAGTCGCCATTGCCCCAGCCGACTATCTCGACACCATCGGCAACCGCCACTCGCAACCTATCGCACGCCGTAGGTACAAACGCGCCATCACACATAAGTCGTATGTCGACAACACGACAATCGTCACGTTGCAGCCTCGCCTCGCTCGTCTCCACACTATTTGCCGTTGCCACAGTGTTGTGTAGCGCAAGGTATGTAGCCTCGCCATTACGGTAGCCCACAGCCGACAATTCGCCAGGAGTGTATATCACACGCCAGCGACCATAGTCGCCACGCTCAATGCGCTGTTGTCCCATTGACTCGCCATTGACGAATAGCTCCACCTCTTCACAGTTGGTGTATGCCCACACCTCAACCTCCTCGCCCTCGTGACCAGCAAGGTTCCAGTGGGGTAGCAGGTGCAGAGAGGGCTCGTCGCGCCATAACGCCTTGAGGTAGTAGAACTCATCTTTAGCAAAGCCGCAGTAGTCCATAATGCCGAACTGCGACCCTGTGGCAGGATATTTCAGCGGATTAGGCTCACCACGGTAGTCGAAGCCCGTCCAGTAGAAGAATCCCGCGAGGTGGGGTCGCTCCTCATAGAAACGCCAGCCACGACCAATGACATTCATCACCGTAGTATCGCCATTAAAGCCCGTGCGGTTGAACGAGGGCATACGCCCCTTGTCGCGCTCGCTGTCGAAATAGACACCTCGCGTACCGCAGCCAGAGGTCTCCTCCGAGCCCATAGCCACACGGTTCGCATAACGCGCCATCTCGGCATCTACATCGTTCTGCACAAAGTAGTTATAGCCCACAACGTCGACACCTCGTGCAATGTTACGACCTCCCGACACGCCCACGGTAGTTACACGCGTAGGGTCGATTATGTGGCAATAGTCGGTCATCGTGCGCGCAATCTGCTCGCCGCACTCCTTACCCTCGATGCCCCACTCTTCGTTTCCCACCGACCACGCAATAATCGAGGGGTGGTTTCTGTCGCGGCGTATCATACGCTCCAACAGGGCGATATGTTCGGTGTTGATGCCCATAAGACGATTCTCCTCGACAACCATAAAGCCCATACTGTCACACAAGTCGAGCAGTGCTGGTGTTGCGGGATTATGTGATGTGCGTATAGCGTTGCAGCCCAACTCTTTGAGGCGTTGCAGACGGTACTCGTTGAGGGCATCAGGGATGGCAGCACCTACGCCAGCGTGGTCTTGGTGGAGGTTGACACCGCGTAACTTGACAACACTGCCATTAAGCATCATACCGCACTCGGGGCTAAAAGTCACCTCACGCACTCCAAAACGTGTAACATAGCTATCTACAACCACACCATCCACCACAACTTCGCTCACCAAACGGTAGAGATACGGCTCGTCGGGCGACCATAGCTGCGGCTTGTTAATCTTTAGGGTCGCTGCCTCAACGCCACACTCGCGCGGCAAAAGCCTATCGCAGCGTCTAACAGCACCCTCGGCAACAACTCTTCCACTGACATCCAATATGCGGTGGCGCAGCGAGTACTCTTGCTCGGTGCCACCATCGTTGACAACCTCTGTTGTTATCTGCACCTCTCCACGCTGCGTAGTGGCTACGGCTGTGCCGTGTGTTGCGATATGTAGTGGTGACGTTGTCGTGAGCCACACGTGGCGATATATGCCAGCACCCTCATAGAACCACCCCTCCTCAAGCGTAGCATCGACACGCACAGTGATAACATTCTTCTCGGCGTGGCGCACATAGTCGGTGATATCGTATATCTGCGTAGCATAGCCACTCGGCTCACAACCCAACCAGAAGCCATTAAACCACACATCGGCCGCACGGAAGATGCCGTCGAAGCGTAGCTCGTAATGTGTAGCCTGCGACGTGGCAGGAATCACCAACTCGCGGCGATACCAACCCACGCTGCTCTCGGGATAACGCCAGCCAACGCACTTATAGCCGTGGCTATGGCTCGCCTCGGCAGAGTATCCGAGGTCGACAACCCAGTCGTGCGGGAGGTCGACGACAGCCCACTCTGACGCATCGAAATCTACGGCATAGGGCCCCTCGTTATGTATTGACGCCGCCTTTGTGAGGTAGTTGAAGTACTCCGTACCTGCGTAAAAGTCATCTGCAAAATCTGCGGCATTACCCAAACAGAAACGCCACCCACTGTCAATGAGTCTTTCACTACGAGGAGCATCGGCAAAGACGACACCACACGAGATGAGCAACAAGCCCAAAATTGTATAAATCCTACGAGCCATCAACTTTTGTTTAATAGAACATCGCAAAGATACAAAAAACCGCGAAAATTGCGCATAACAGAGGGCTAAAAGTGCAGAATATCAGTGGTTGTGAACAGTAGAGTGTTAATAACTTGTAACAACTCATAATAACTTAACACCCACACAGCATTGTCATACGAAGTAAAATGCGTAAATTTGTCGATGCAAAAATCGAAACCTATGGCAAAGCAATACAACAAAGCGTCACAAAATAACAGCGAGGCATACCAGAAACTCACCGACATTGACGGCACAGTACCACCCCAGTCCATTGAGTTGGAGCAGGCGGTGTTGGGTGCTTTGATGTTGGAGAAGGATGCCATCATCGAGGTACAGGAGTATATCCGCCCCGAGACCTTCTACACCGAGGAGCACCGCACCATCTTCCGCGTGATACAGGAGCTATCACAGGAGATGAAGGCTATCGACCTCTACACCGTGTCGGAGCGTCTCAAGGCACACAAGCAGCTTACAAAGGTGGGTGGCGCAGCATATCTCGCGCAGCTCACACAGCGCGTGGCATCGGCGGCACATATAGAGTTCCACTCAAAGATTATCGCCCAGAAGTTTGTGCAGCGCGAGCTTATACGCGCTGCAACAGAGATACAGCGTCGCTCGTATGACGAGGAGATAGATGTAACCGAACTTATTGGCTTTGCCGAGCAGGAGATATTTAACATCTCGGAGGGTAATGTGAAACGCTCGGTGCTCTCGGCGGCAGAGATTCTGCGCAAGGCACTCGACCAGATTGAGTCTGCTTCAAAGACTGCGGGCGAGTACAATGGCGTGCGCTCGGGCTTCAGCGACATCGACAGTGTGACGCTCGGCTGGCAGCCATCCGACCTTATTATCATCGCAGCACGTCCCTCAATGGGTAAGACCGCCTTTGTGCTAACTATGGCGCGCAATATGGCGGTGGAGTTCAAGACACCTGTGGCATTCTTCTCACTCGAGATGTCATCGGTACAGCTTATGAACCGTCTTATCGTCGCCGAGACACAGCTCAACTCGAAGGACTTGCGCACGGGTAATCTCTCGCCTGCACAGTGGACACACCTCGAGACATCGACTGTGGAGCTGGGTCGCTCACCGCTATTTATCGACGACACACCAGCACTCTCGGTTTATGAGTTTCGCTCAAAGGCTCGCCGACTAAAGACACAGCACGACATACAACTTATCATCATCGACTACCTGCAGCTTATGACAGCCTCGTCGCCCGAGACACGCGGCAACCGCGAGCAAGAGGTGTCACTCATATCACGTACACTGAAGGCTATCGCCAAGGAGCTGAATGTGCCTATCATAGCACTGTCGCAGCTCAGCCGTAATGTCGAGAATCGTGGCGGCACGAAGCGTCCACAGCTCTCCGACCTGCGTGAGTCGGGTGCTATTGAGCAGGACGCCGACGTTGTGGCATTCATCCACCGCCCCGAGTACTATGGTCTTACAACCGACGAAAATGGTATGTCGACAGCTGGTATGGCAGAGATTATCATCGCCAAGCATCGTAACGGCGAGGTTACAGATGTGCCCCTACGCTTCATCAAGGATCAGGCGAAGTTTGCCGATGCCGACTCCTCGGTTGCAGCATCTGTGATAAATGGTGGTGGCACACCCTATGCCAACGAGAGCTACGACGACTTCGCGTCGAGTGGCGGCTACCAGCCTATGGGTATCGCAGCAGATGGCGGTATGGTTAGTGGCGCAATGGACAGTATGTCGGCAGGCGAGTTTGATATCGCACTTGGCAACAACGCCACACCCACCCGTAAAAGAGATGACGAAGCCCCATTTTAGGCAATAGCGCGTATAATAGCGCAGTACATAGCAGGGTAGTAGTACATTGATTGTGAAATAAATAAGCGAGAAGAGGGATGTTTGTAAAGGTAAATACAGGAGCTATTGCAGGTATTGAGGCTATGGCTGTCTCCGTTGAGGTAAATGTGGCGGGAGGTGGCATAGGTCTCTTTCTCGTAGGACTCCCCGACAACACCATCAAGGAGAGCGAGCAGCGCATACACGCCGCCTTTGAGAACTCGGGATATAAGCTCTCGGCACGTAAGATTGTTGTCAACCTTGCCCCTGCAGACCTCCGCAAAGAGGGCTCGCTCTACGACCTGCCCATAGCCATTGGAATACTCGCTGCCACAGAGCAGCTCACAACAGATATGCTCGACGACTCGATGTTTATTGGCGAGCTGTCGTTAGATGGCACATTACGCTCTGTAAGGGGTGTGCTCCCACTCGTTGCTATGGCGCGCGAGATGGGACTTAAGCGTGTATTTATGCCCCGCGACAATAGCTCGGAGGGTGCTGTGGTAGAGGGCATCGAGAGCATCGGCGTAGGCTCACTCATCGAGCTTGTCGAGATTCTTGCACATCGCCGCGACTACGAGGCTACGACATTTAACCCCGCAGATGGTGCTGGCGCAACCGACGAGAGTAGCTTTGTCGAGGACTTTGCCGATGTCAAGGGACAGGACTACGTAAAGCGCGCTTTGGAGATAGCGGCAGCAGGTGGTCACAATGTGATAATGGTGGGTGCCCCAGGCTCGGGAAAGACGATGCTGGCACGCCGTATGCCTACGATAATGCCACCGATGACCCTCGAAGAGGCTCTCGAGACCACAAAGATACACTCCGTAGCGGGTAAGATGGGTACTACACGCGGACTCCTCACCGAGCGTCCCTTCCGCGCACCCCACCACCTCACATCGCAGGTGGCACTAATAGGTGGTGGACAGTCGCCACAGCCTGGCGAGGTGTCGTTAGCAAATAACGGCGTGTTATTCCTCGATGAGATGCCAGAGTTTGGACGCAGCGTGCTTGAGGTGCTACGACAGCCGCTCGAGGATAGACATATCACCATATCGCGTGCAAAATACTCGGTAGATTACCCCGCCAACTTCACCCTCATAGCCTCAATGAACCCTTGTCCGTGTGGCTACTACAACCACCCAACAAAGGAGTGCAGCTGCTCGGCAGCAGCCGTGCATCGCTATATGGCACATATATCGGGACCTCTGATGGATCGTATAGATATGCACATTGAGGTTGTACCCGTCTCGATTGGCGAGATGTCGTCGTCGAAGCGTGCCGAGACGAGTGCCGAGATACGCAAGAGGGTGGTTGCAGCGCGCGACATACAGCGTCGCAGGTTCGAGGGACTCGACATACACTGCAACGCAATGATGAATAGCGCGATGTTGCGCAGTTTCGCACCATTGAGCCGCACGTGTGCCGAGCAATTAGAGGCAGCTATGACTCGTCTGAACCTATCGGCACGCGCCTATGACCGCATAATAAAGGTCGCACGCACCATCGCCGACCTTGAGGCAAAGAGCGACATTGAGCCACACCACATCTTCGAGGCTATCAACTACCGCACACTCGACCGCGATAACTGGGGACGATAACAGTGTGGTGTAGACCGAACAGAGTATGGAGGTCATCAAATAAACCATTAAACAATTAACATCTATATATTATGCGCAAAATATTTAAGTATTTAGTATTGTCAGCATTGGCAATAACCCTGTTCTCGTGCGATAGCAAGAACGACAACCCGACACCTCCGAGTGACAGCAGCAACCTTTGGGGTACAACCTACTATCACGCAAACTTGGGAGCATATCCCGATATATACTCCAAATATTGGGTATATGCCTACGATATAACCAAAAACCCCAATGTCGGACTACGCATCACGGGTATCTATCCCAAAGCACGCTTCTTTAGCTTCTCTATCTACAACGACCTTAAGGGCGAAGTTATTGATGGTATTGACGATGTTAATTTGACGCCCGATGAGGGATACATCAACCCATACCTCACCACCACCGACAGTAGCAACAACCGCTTTACAATATATCTTCTTAAGGAGGGCACAGACCTTGCGCTATTTGCGGATGCAAAGGAGGAGAATGTGTGCTACTTTAACTCGTCGGTTGAGTGCGTGAGCATCTGCCTGCGCCAATATCTTGGCGAGGGCGAGTTTGGCGGCGTGGAGCTTCCCAAAATTGAGGGTGTTGACCTCACCACAGGCGAGATTATTGCAGCACCCACGGCAGTTACATCGAAGGCTACCATTATGAGAGATGGCAACTTTGTGCCACTTGAGTCTGACCAGGCAACAGAGGTGCCCTTCCTGCTGTCGCCACGCGGGGAGTACTTCCCGAATAACTCTACCGACTACCTGTATTGTCGCACGCAGCTGACCACAGACCAGGTCTTCACATTTAGCTTTATTCCCACACCCATACCCTCGTGTGTTGAGGAGTACCAAGGTGCCAAGGCGCGTTATTGGTCGATATGCATCGGCTCAGTGATGAATACATTCTCTTACTGCTCGTTCTATGACCGTATGTTAGAGTATAAGGATGGCGAAAAGATTACCGTTGTTGTGGTCTCTGCCAATAACGCAAAGCTTGCAGATGTTAAGCAGGCGGTGCAGACTATCCCATATAGCTACCTTATGGAGTGGGATGAGGAGATTGTTGACAACCAGGGAAGAAAGATTAGCGATATTATCACCGTCTTGTATCGCAACATCCTCCCCGATAAAACTTGGCAATACTCTATGAGTACAATGACCCCCACCCCCTATGGCGACCCGTATAACAGCATCACAGATGCCGACAAGCAGATGGCACATAAGGCTATAGGCGACTACGGGCCATTGGGCAGGAAGTACACAACGGATGAGTTCCTAAAGATGTACAAATAGGGTGCAGTAGAGCTTCGTTAAGACAAGCAATAGACCCTGGAGGCTTATTATGTAGCTTCTGGGGTCTATTGTTTTTGTGGGCAACCTATACCACAGCATATCACTACCTAATTACCAGCTATACATAACAGCATTGACATCCTTACTCGCACTACCACAAAAAAAGGTCGGAAGTACCCCTGCTTCCGACCATTACCGCCAACCTATTATGTCTGTTACCCTAAAAAAACAAGACTAAATGGCGGTCTCATTAACCACAAATTCCTAATTCTTACGAATCACTTTTCTCTTCTTACCCTCCTTCTCGTTGTGTGCTCTACAAAATATTGCTCGAGAACGACATCCGAAAAAAGAATAAATCTACTATATCAAAGCAGGTTGTTAGCATCGCTTGTAAAACCCGCTAAAATAAACCATTGTTGGTAATGCAAAGGTATCACAAGTGTACTCTAATACCAAATATTTTGGGTCTGAATAATCTCCCTATGCCATTTTTTGGATACTGATTATCAATGTGTTACAAATGGGGAGATTTTTAAAATTCTCTCCGCGCTGATTATCAGCAAGTTACGGGCGCATCAAAAATAACACACCCACGCAACATTATAATATGTTGATTATCAGATAATTAAAACTCTTATATTTTAGAAATGATAGCTTGTGCGTCAGAAACACCGCACTCGTTGAGCTTAATCTTAATTTTGTATTTCAGGCGCGAAAGTGCAGCCAAATCTGTATCCATAAATATACAAATAGCGCGTGTAGAAAAACCAGCATAGCTATATAACACTACTCGCAGCTCACGCTCATTGAGTTTTGGACACTCGCTACGCAGGCGCGACATAAGGTTATTGTGGTGCAAGTTTACAATGCGCTCAAGCTTTACAATGCGGTTATCATCGCTCTTGATAGACTCGATAGTGAGTTTAACCTCATCAAAAACCTTTGTTGCCTCACGCGGTGTATTTCCGTGCTCGTAGTAGGTCTCGCACATTCGGTTGAGATCCTTGAAACGCTCGCCATAGAGGTCACGCACCTCGTTACGCAACAACTCGGTAGAGGAGCCTATCTCCTTGATGGTATCCATATACACCGCCACATCGCGCTCGCGGGCAACCCAGCGCAGACGCAAGTAGATGAATATAGCGGCTACGACGGTCAAAAAGGCGAAGAAGAGTATCATATTACGCTGCTTAACAAGCATCCTCTCGCGCTTCTCCTTCTCGACACCCTGCTGCAACAGGTCAACCTGAACGCTCAATACGGGCTGACGCAGCACATTGAGAATAAGGCTATCCTGACGGCTCTTGTTCTGCTCAAGCCAATAGAGTGCCTCCTCGTGGTTGCCGATGTTATGGTTTATGACGTAACGCGTATACTCCAAATTGAGGATATGGGCATCGTCAGCAGCCTCGGCAAGCTCCATATTTTTTAGAGCCTCTGCCTCATTACCAGCATACGAGTCGACGATGGCGCGCAGGCAGTAATAGAACGACTCGTAGTAGAGCAGACAGCCATACTCGACAAACATCTCCAAGACCTCTTCACAGCGGTCATAGCGATCAGTACAACTATAGACGTGACATAGACCGTGAAGCACACCACACAACAACATCTTGTTATCGGCAACCTTGGCATACTCTAATGCCTCGTAGTATAGTTGCTCGGCATACTCATAGTTGCGTTGATTATCCTGTGCATCAGCCATATCATAGAGCGCAAAGGCACGATGCTCATCAAGACCTGCACGCTCAAAACACTTCATAGACTGCTCATAGGCAGCAAAACTATCTTTAAAAAAGCAGTCGCTGGCGTAGATATCTCCCTTTAGACGACATATCAAGCCCTCAAGGCGTGGGTTGTCGTAGTGCTGTATAGACTCCTCGGCGGTCATAATAGAGAGCATCGCCTCGGCACGCTCACCTATACGGTTAAGTATCACGGCGTGCTGATAGAAGGCACGGGCGCGCTCGTTGTGATGTTTTGATGCATAGTAGTAGTCAATCATCGGGCGCGTAAGGCTGTCGCTCATAACTTCTACGTTATCGTAGAAGAGTGCCTCATTATATACGAGGGCATAACGCGCCTTATCGTGCTTACCGCGCAACAGCATAGGATCAATGCTCTGCATAATCTCCACAGCGTCGTGTGGCGCACTCAAGCAGAGCTGCTCTGCCTGATAAATCTTTGACACGCTCTCTTTATCGGAGGTACAACCTACAAAGAACAAGACAAATGCAACAACACAACCAACAAGCGCACCACATAGACTATAACCAAGTGATGTCTTGCGATAAGTGGGATGTATGTTTGCTCTCTTCATACTACAAATATAGCCATTTTTTTTCGTTGTGCAATAAAAAACGACCACATACAGCCAACAAACACCCTCACACAACCTGTACACGACAACAAAAAAGACCGAGCTGGGAGTTATCCAGCTCGGTCAAATGTTATGTTATGCGACCCTGCAAGCCGCCACTTTGCAACTAAAAGCGGAAGCCGAGAGTGACAACAGCTATATGATTCATTGTGCGGTAGCTAAACGTGCGGCTCTCAATGCTCATATTAGGATCATAGTTATCCACGGCATAGAATGTCTTAAAGGGGGTGTACTCCGTAGTGCCGTACTGGTAAGCCAAATCGAGATATACGCTGCGCGAGAACTTAAGACCTACACCTGCTGTAATGTAGTGCTGCTCCTCGGGCACAGGGTGCGTGGCAATCATCTGCTTATACTCGTCACGTAGTGTCGAGCCATTCCAGATGTAACCAGCACGTAGCGACAAGAAGGGGAGAATGTAGCCTTCGGCACCTACGCGCAGTGTGTTACTACCCTTAAATACATCCTTCATCATCTGCGTATAGCTCAAACCCATAATGGGCGAATGCTGCAAGCGTGTCGACTGATACCAGCTACGCTCATAGTCAGCCGATACTATTACACGCTTGGCGATGGTTACAGCTACACCTGTAAGCAGGCGCGAGGGTGTACGGAAGTTCCACGAGTGAGGGCCATCGTCACTCCATACCCCTGTGTACACGTCGTGGTAGATGTAACCATTCGGCCCCACATCAAAGCCATCGGGATTATCGCCTGCGCTATACGAACAGGTGCTCATCTCGCCACTATAAAAGAGTGCTGTGTTAAACCACGTGGGCGAGTGGTAGGCAACGCCTATACGCAAAAAGTCAACAGGTCGCGCTGTGACACCCACTTTGAAGTTAACGCCAGTACCAGTTAACTTTGTGCGCTGCATATAGTTCATATACTCAAGTTGATAAGGCATATCTTCACCCGAGGGATAGATGCCGTCAGGATAGATGTAGTTCTCACCATAGTAGGTGTTACGGCGGTAGTTGAGACTCTGTATGCCCATTGTCGCACCAAAATAGACCTTATCAATGAAATTGAAACCAAAGGTTATAGCATACTCACCCAACGAGCCACGTGTCTCCACCGACGAGTATTGGTCAATCTCTGCCAGAGGGTCTATACGGTCGATATACCAGCCTTGGTCATCCTTGTTGGTGATATATGTCTTATATGCGAGTACTGCGCCCCAATAGTAGGGATCCTGACCAAGTGGCATAGAGCCATCGGGAAGTGTCTCCAACCTGTCGACATTAGACAGCGTACATAAGAAGTTTGCCATAGAGTCCTCGGCACGGTTACCAATAGAGGCATTCAGCGTATTCGAGTTAAAGTCGGCAATACGGTTATAGACGAAACCGATATTAAAATTGGTCAATATACCTGTACCACGATATGCTGTGGCGACACCACCAGCACTCGACATAGCGAAACGCTCGGTATGATCCGAAAACATCTGCTCGCTCTTGGGAACATCGTTATAGTAGGCATCGCTATTGCGTGTGGGGCTCTTTGTAAACTGCATCATCATAGAGAAGCTCACGTCGTTCTCGACATACATACCTATACCCGCAGGGTTCAGCGACGCAGACACCATATCAGCACCGAGGGCTGTAAAGGCGTTACCCATAGCCATAGAGCGCGCAGTACCATAGTTATGCGACGTGAAACTCAAGTTATAGAGGTCTGTCCAGCCTATAATCTCATTGTTGAAGGCAGTACCACCAAAGTCAACGGACTGCGCCGAGAGGCTGCCGACACCCGACACCAAGATAACAACACTTGCCAGGAGAGTATAAATCTTTCTCATTGTTTACGCTTTTATATGTTTAACACTCAACGAAGATGTGGTTGTTTTAAGACTCAAGGAGTATGCCACACAAGGGCATACTCCCGATAAAAGATAGCTACTATCTGCGTGTTCCTCCAGCAGAGCGCGAGCCAGATGACGAGCGCATAGTAGAGCCACTGCTGAAGCCGCCCGAGCCTGACGACCCTGAGCCACTGCGGAAGTTCGAAGTTGTTCCGTTGCGGTTAGACGACGAACTTGACGTATTGCTGCGATAGCTCGATGAGCTTGACGAGCTCGATGAACGTGTCCTCGATGACGATGACGACGAGCCGCTACGGAAGTTTGACGACGTGCCCGACGACTTACTGCTGCTCGATGAGCCTACGCGACTCGAAGAGCTATTTGCCGAGCGTGTCGACGAGTTACTACCCATTGTCTGGCGGAAGTTGCTCGAAGAGCTACTTGAACCATTGGGACGAACTATCGTAGTACCCTGATTTGTCACACGTGTCGCGCTGCTACCACCACCATTGAGTGTTGAGCCACCACGGTTGCTGCCACCGTTATAGATGCCCGAAGATGTTGAGCCCGATACTGGGACACGACCAGTCGACTGCGCAGCACCATAGTTGCGGCTCGTCGTGGGCGACGTATAACGTGATGCCGTGTTAGCACGATTGCCGTTGTAGTTGTAGTGCGGACGACCTGCCGATGCGCCAGAGCCCGTTGTTGGCCCGTGACCTGGTCTGTGGTCAGGATGGTTGTCGGGGCGGTGGTGCGGCGGATGGTGCGGCGGATGGTGTGGCGGGTGATAGCCAGGGTATCCAGGATATGGATAATACGGATAGTAGGGATAGCCACCCCACCAATAGTCATAGTAGTAGGGGTTATAGCATATCGTCCAGTTCCAATCATACCACGAGTAGCGAGGATAGCCCCACCAAGAGTAGTAGAAGGGATCTACGTGTACCGACCAGCCGAAGTTCCACGGCGATGTGTAGATACCAAATGTTATGTTTGTAGCACCCCACGTGCCAAACATCGAGGTAATATACTTCGGCTCAACCCACACCTGATTGCCCGACACCATCACGTTGTAGAACGCAGGGTCGTATGCCGAGGCATAGAACATAGCATCACTCGTAGCAAGCTCATAGTAGCTTGCAGGGAGGCGGTAAGTGGGTGAAGAGAAGCCATAAAGACGACGCGCATAGGCTGTCTCATAGTCTGTGGCAAGCACATTGTTGAAGTCGGGCTCACCGTTGAGCGAAGCGTAGTATTCCGCCTCCGCTTGCGCCGCTAAAGCCTCGGCGTGGCGAGCCTCCCACTGTGCCTTACGTGCCTCCGCTTCGGCACGCTCTGCCTCTGCCTTTGCCTTGAGCTGGTTGGCAACGGCTACGCGGTTGTCTGTTTTATACAGATCGCTCGAACCATACGACATAGACATCATTGCCGTACAGCTATGCAGCAGTGCAGCTGCCGCACAGATTACTAAAATACGAAGTGATCCTCTCATAATATCAAAATTCTAAATTAGTGCGGGGATAACGTCATTGCCTCCCCTCAATAATATAACGAAAATCATCCCAAAGAGTTGTGCTGCGACATCCATTTTTATCAAAGCACCATCTCTCGTATTACAAAGATAGAGTTTTTTTGCGTTTTTCAACCCAATAATTCAGCTAAATAGACTAAAAACGGTGTGAACTGCACAAAATAGGGGGTGAATAGACCGTTTACCCCTGCGACTACTCCACATAGTGGTACAATGCCGAGGCTTCACGCTCAAGCGTAACATCGGGAGCAAGTTGCAACAACTCGCGGCAATCAACCGTTGTGCGCGTGGTACTCTGCTCGCTGCCACCACCCAGCGCGGCGACAAGCACGCGCAGCGCGATGTCATTGTCGGTATCACCCCAATAGCTATGCGGCATAGGGTAGTATTTATCCCTCTTGCCCAAGATATTATCCTCCGTAACGGTCATACCCTCATCGGGAAGAAGTCCGTCGCCATAATCTCCGAAGCCCTTGCCGTTGACACACATAAATGTTATCGGCGCATACTCCAACATTGTGCTACCTATTTGTCGGCGCGCCACATCCATACCACAGTTCTTGCCCTCGGTCTGGGTGCCAATAAGGCGCACAGGGATACCCAAGCCACGTAGACCAACAATGGTCAGCTCCGCGGCAGAGGCGGTGTTCTCCGAGCAGATGATGCTAATAGAGTCGATATCAAGCGAGTAGCCCACATTCTTAAGGCGGCACACCGTAGGTGCTGCGCTACGCTGGTTACGCGGGTTGCGACGTAGCTCGCATACAACCTCCATCTCATACTGCTGACCCAACAATCCCGACACAAGTTCCACCACAGAGTCCACGCTGCCACCAATGTTGTTGCGCAGGTCGAGTACAAGGTGGTCAAAACCCCTCTCTGCAAGGCTGCGCAGTGCAGCGTGAAGCACATCGTCATAGTCGCGGTCAAAGCTCGTGTAGACGACATAGCCGAGGCGCATATCTATCTCCTCCACGTCGATAACATCGCAGTATAGCAGCGGTGTCTCGGCATACAGCCCCTTATCCAAAGCAACGCTATACTCGGCACTCTCACCCTCGCCAACAACCTGACGCATAAGCCCCAAGCGCAACGAGGCTATGGTATTTGTCTGTATCGAGTTAAAGAGTGTAGCGTAGTTATCCTGATTTATTGGCGAGCCATTTATTGTACACACAATATCGCCACGGCGCACACCCGCCTTCATTGCTGGCGAGTCGGGGAAGGTGTAGTCCACCAAGAAGCCGTAGTCACCCGAGTTGAAGCTGACAACAGCATTATAGAGGCGTATGCCGTAGCCCTCTTTGGCTGCCGCACGCGATGTAGTAGATGACACCTCACGTATATATGAGTAGAAGAGGCGACGACCCTGCTGGTCATAGTGGCTGTCGTCGCTATTGGTGGTAAGCTGCTGCAAGGCACTTGCAAGGTATCCCTCCCACTCTACATTACGATTAAATGAGCCCTTGACCTCGGCAACCTCGTCAAGCCAATAATACTCCTCAACAAGTCGCTGATCTATCCACGATATGATATCACGGTCAGTCACGGTGACGTTTATCTCGGGGTTGTCAATCGCAGGATAATATGGCGTTGTGCAGGCTGCAAGCAACAGCATAACTATACCTATAACTCTCTTCATATCAAATAATTATTTACTCGTCTTTCGTTGATTTTCACGCCAATATTTGCAGGCGTGCGTAATACCACACTTATCACACTTGGGCTTACGCGCCACGCAGGTATAACGTCCGTGTAGTATCAGCCAATGGTGCGCTATGGGTAGCAACTCACCAGGAAAGCCCGCCTCGAGTTGTCGCTCTGTGGCAAGTGGTGTGCGGGCATTACGGCTCAAGCCTATGCGTGCCGCAACCCTAAATACGTGGGTGTCGACAGGCATAACCTCGCGCTGCCAGAGCACAGCACCAAGCACATTGGCGGTCTTACGACCTACGCCAGGCAGTGTCTGCAACTCATCGAGGTCACTCGGCACCTCTCCACCGTAGCTCTCCACAAGACGCTCTGCAAGAGCCACAAGGTGCTTCGCTTTGTTGTTGGGATAGGATATGCTACGTATGTAGCCATACACTTCGTCCACCGTTGCACGCGCCATAGCCTCTGGCGTGGGATACGCCTTAAAGAGCGCGGGCGTAGTCATATTAACACGCTTGTCGGTACACTGTGCCGAGAGCACCACAGCCACCAACAGCTCGAATGGGTTGTTATAGTTCAGCTCACTCTCGGCAATAGGCATAGCCTCCTGAAAGTAGTCGACAACGGCCTGAAAACGCTCCTTTGTGGTCATCTCACACAGCTCTGTTTACGCCACATACGCCAACACACCTTCTTCACGAAGAGTCCGTACGCAGCAATGTTTAACAATAGACGAGGCTCAGCTTTAACATCGCTCAACCAGCGTCCTAAATATTCGCCCACGCCACCACAATACGACAACACCCATAGTGCGGTATTCTGTCGCTTGCGGAGCAACTTATAGCGCATAGCGCGGTTATTATAACGCTCATCGTACCAGACACTTATATCTGACAGCGAATCGCAGAAAGCAATCTTACGACGATACTCCTCGCTATGGCTCACACTACGGCGCAAAACACGGTGTACTGCCATCTTTGCGTCTATACTCGCATAGCTGCTATTTGCGGCAAACCATAGCCACATAGGCAGGTCATCTGTGAGCCACTCGGGGTGATTCTCGGGCTTAATCTCGGCATAGTAACGCTCGACAAGTTCGCGGCGCGCCACCACCGTAGAATTCTCGGCAGGGTTACACCACAACATATCTTCAAACGTGGTGGTGCACTCGCCCTCGGGGTATATCGTCACATTTCCATCCTCATCAATACGCTCCGAGCGCGTATAGCACATACCCAACGTCGGGTCGGACTCCAAGAGCTCTACCTGGCGTTGTAGCTTACGGCTATCGGTGAAGTAGTCATCGCCATCAAGTAGGGCGATATAGCGTCCGCGCGCCGCAGCGATGCTACGACGATAGTTACGTCGCCAGCCCACATTGCTGTCGGAGGTTACGACACGCACAATGTCGGGATACTTCGTTGCATAATCCTCGGCAATGGCGCGTGTGCGGTCAGTGCTGCAATCCTCGCCAATGACAAGCTCCACACCAAATGAGGTGTGTTGCACAAGCACACTCTCAATAGCGGCTGCGAGCCACCGCTCGTGGTTATAGGTGGTCATCACAACCGACAACACAACATCTTCACTCATAGCACAAAGATACTATAATTTATTGAGGCGTGCAAAGTTAGCAAGCAGCGTCTTTGAACCAAACCTATCAAACACAACGACAATCTTATGGTCGGTGGCAAGGGGCTCGACGCGCTCAATAACGCCAGCACCAAACTTCGGATGCTCAACACGCTCACCCACACAATAGGCGCACTCGCCTATCTTCGGGCGAGGGCTCTCCGCAACAGGCTCATCAACAAAGCGCACACCCAAACGGCGCATACCCGCACTCACGGGGTCAACAGGTGGTGGCGTTGTGACAACCTCGGGGCGTGGCTGGCGCGAAGCACTATTGGGACGTTGTGTGGTTGGATGCTGTGTCGTTTGACGTGTAGTGTTTGCGCGTGATGCATAGCCACCACGGCTCGTTGCGTATCCTCCACGCGGACGATAGTCAGGTGTATCATCATCGCCACCCACAGCTCGCTCCCAGCGGCTACGACCATACAGCTCCTCTATGTTGAAATCGGCATCGAGATATTCGCGGTCAATGTCGCGCAGGAAGCGGCTCGGCTGTGTACTTTCGAGCTTGCCCCACACGTGGCGCGTCTCACTGAACGAGAGCATAGCGGCACGTTTTGCACGTGTCACCGCCACATACATCAGTCGTCGCTCCTCCTCTAAGTCGGCAAGCGACTCGGTGGCACGACCCGACGGAAACAACCCCTCCTCCATACCTACTATATAGACGTAGTCATACTCAAGACCCTTTGCCGAGTGAACAGTCATAAGTGTAACCTTATTGCCATCATCCTCGGTATCTTGGTCGGTCTGTAACATTATGTTCTGCATCCACTCGTCGATGGTAGGCTCGGCATCTATCTCACGCAGACCATCCTCCATAGCTTGGTGACACTCATCCTCAAAGACACTCATCATAGAGAGTAGCTGGTCGAGGTAGTCCTTGGCGGTATCGTTCTCGGGCTTGCGCTCAATCTCCAACTGGTGAAGGATGCCCGAGCGCGCCATAACCTCCTTGGCAAAGTCGGTAACACTCATCTGCATACGCATCGCCGATAGCTCGTTTATAAGGCGAACAAAGTCTGTAACCTTACGCACCACAACCCTCTCCACAGAGTTTACCTCCGTAGCAGCAACAAGCGCGTCTACAGCGTGCCACATAGAGCTACCGCGCTCGCGCGCAAGCTGCTCAATACGCATTATTGTCGTATCACCGATACCTCGCGCAGGGTAGTTCACAATGCGCTTGAACGACTCGTCATCGTTGGGGTTGATTATAAGGCTTATGTAGGCGAGCATATTGCGTATATCCTTATGCTCCAAGAGCGACATACCCTTATAGACGCGGTAGGGTATCGCACGACGTGTCAGCGCAGCCTCAAACAGACCGTGCTGCTTATTGGTGCGGTAGAGTATGGCAAAGTCGCGCCACTCGGCACCATTACGCGCCCTATCTTTGATGTCCATAGCCACCTCTAATGCCTCGGCGTGATCCTCCATAACTCGCACAAGGCGTATCTTCTCGCCCTTGTCGGCAGCCGAAAAACAACGCTTATCCAAGCGGCGTGAGTTGTGGCTGATGAGCGAGTTAGCGGCATCGACAATGGTCTGCGTCGAGCGATAGTTCTGCTCAAGCTTATATACCTGTGCGGTGGGGTAGTCGCGCTGGAACGACAATATGTTCTCAATCTTCGCTCCACGGAAGGCATAGATACTCTGTGCATCATCTCCAACGACGCATACATTGGAGTGTTGCAGAGCAAGACGGCGCACTATGATATACTGCGCCATATTGGTATCCTGATACTCGTCAACAAGCACATACTGGAACTGTGTCTGATACTTCTCAAGCACCTCGGGAGCATCGCGCAACAGGATGTTTGTCTGGAGCAACAGGTCGTCGAAATCCATCGCACCATTGCGCTTACAACGCTCACAGTAGTCGGCATATATCTCGCCAAGCTCGGGCATCTTCGCCTCACGATCTTCGGCACCAAGCGAGCCATTTGCTATGTATGCACCTGGTGTAATAAGGCAGTTTTTAGCCATCGAGATACGCGCGGCAACCGCCTGTGGCTTATATCGCTCCTCGGGAAGATTGCGCTCCTTGATGATGCTCTTAATAAGGTTTTTCACATCGTTGGGCTCGTATATGGTGTAGCTCTGTGGAAAGCCTATACGCTCGGCATTTTCGCGCAACAGTCGCGCAAACACCGAGTGGAATGTGCCCATACGTATAAATCTCGCCTTTGCACCCACTAATAGCTCGATACGTTCACGCATCTCGCGTGCCGCCTTGTTGGTAAAGGTCAGAGCAAGGATCGAGCGTGGGTCGACCCCCTCCGCCAACATATAGGCAATACGGGTGGTGAGCACACGCGTCTTTCCCGAGCCAGCACCAGCAATGATGAGTGAAGGCCCATTATAGTTCACAACGGCCTCACGTTGAGCGGGGTTAAGACCTTGGAGTATATCTTCTTTCATTAGTTAAGTCTCTTTTACGTGCAAAGATAACGAAAATTAGGCAATGGACAACACGCCAACACAGACATCGGCAAGAGTAACTAAAAATTTTTACACCCGCGCATTTAGGAGAATTTTGCACGGCTGCAACCAAAATAGCTATCAAAATAGCGAGGCTGAAAATATACGTAGACTTTTAGTTTTACAAAAATTTTACTATCTTTGTGCCACCCTGTATATATATATAGGGTATGCTCGTGCGCGAATAGGTGCATAACATATTGAAAATCAATAATAAAACAAGATAAAAAGTAATACTATGGGAAGAGCTTTTGAGTATCGCAAGGCGAGAAAGATGAAGCGCTGGGGTCATATGGCGCGAACATTTACAAAGATTGGTAAGGAGATAGAGATGGCAGTAAAGGCATCGGGTCCAGACCCTTCAAGCAATCTTCGTCTCCGTCTGCTTATGCAGAATGCCAAGGCAGAGAATATGCCCAAGGAGAATGTTGAGCGTGCCATCAAGCGTGCTACCGACAAGGATTCTGCTGACTATAAGGAGATGATCTATGAGGGTTATGGCCCTCACGGTATCGCCGTTTTGGTGGAGACAGCAACCGACAACACCAACCGTACCGTAGCTTCAGTGCGTATGTACTTCAACAAGTATGGTGGTGCGCTCGGTACATCTGGCTCGGTAGGCTTTATGTTTGAGCATAAGTGCGTATTCAAGTTCAAGCCCACAGCAGGTGCTGACCTTGAGGAGATGGAGCTTGAGATGATCGACTTTGGTGTAGATGAGTTCTATGCCGAGGAGGGCGAGGTTACAGTTTACGCTCCCTACGAGTCATTCGGACAGATTCAGACCTGGATAGAGGGTAAGGGCTACGAGTTGGTATCGGGAGAGGCTGTGCGCATCCCCACCGACCAGAAGGAGCTTACTCCCGAGCAGCGAGAGTCTGTAAATAAGCTCATCGAGCACCTCGAGGAGGATGACGACGTGACAAATGTTTATACAACTATGGCAGAGTCTGACGACGAAGAGTAGTGGTTGTTTTATGATATAATTCAATTTGGCTAATAGGTTTATGAGCAAATTTAATGAGTATAAAGGCTTGGATCTCGCAGGCGTTGCCGAGGAGGTTCTTGCCCGTTGGACAAAGGAGGATACCTTCCACAAGAGTATAACTACTCGTGAGGGTCATCCCACATTTGTATTCTATGAGGGTCCCCCCTCGGCTAATGGTATGCCAGGCATCCACCACGTGATGGCACGTACTATCAAGGATGTATTCTGCCGTTACAAGACGCAGCAGGGCTACCTCGTACACCGTAAGGCGGGTTGGGATACACACGGTCTGCCCGTAGAGCTCGGCGTAGAGAAGAAGCTCGGCATCACAAAGGAGGATATCGGCAAGAAGATAACCATCGAGCAGTATAACAAGGAGTGCCGCGAGGCTGTTATGGAGTTCACCGACATTTGGGAGGATCTTACACGCAAGATGGGTTACTGGGTGAATATGGACGATCCGTATATCACCTACGACAACAAGTTTATAGAGACTTTGTGGTGGTTGCTCAAGCAGCTCTTCGAGAAGGGGTTGCTCTATAAGGGCTATACCATTCAGCCCTACTCGCCCGCAGCAGGTACAGGTCTCTCGACACACGAGCTCAACCAGCCTGGTTGCTACCGCGATGTTAAGGACACCACTTGTACAGCACAGTTCCGCATCCTTGATCCCAAGTCAGAGATGGAGGGCTGGGGTACTCCCGTCTTCCTTGCTTGGACAACAACACCGTGGACACTACCCTCAAACACTGCGCTCTGCGTAGGCCCGAAGATTGATTATGTTGCTGTACGCAGCTACAACCCCTACACCGCAGAGAAGATTACAGCAGTCGTTGCAGAGCCTCTGTTGTACTCTATCTTCAACAAGAAGGCAGAGGAGCTTAAGCTGGAGGACTACAAGGCTGGTGATAAGCTCATACCCTTCGAGGTTGTGGGCAAGTGGCGCGGTACAGAGCTCGAGGGTATGCACTATGAGCAGCTGTTGCCTTGGGTTAAGCCTGTTGAGGCTGACGAGGATGGCAACTGGAAGGAGGCATCGAGCAAGGCTTTCCGCGTAATCCTGGGTGACTATGTAACAACCGAGGATGGTACGGGTATCGTACACATCGCACCTACGTTTGGTGCTGATGATGCATTTGTAGCACGTCAGGCAGGCATCCCCTCGCTGTTTATGATTAACAAGCGCGGCGAGACACGCCCTATGGTTGACTTCACTGGTAAGTTCTACTTGTGTGAGGAGCTCGACGAGAAGTTCGCTCAGGAGTGCGTTGCCGAGAGCTATAAGGAGTATGAGGGTCGTTTCGTGAAGAACGCCTACGATCCGCAGTTCACCGTGGATGGTCGCTACGACGAGAAGGCTGCTGCCGCTGCCGAGAACCTCGACATCTACATCTCGATAAAGCTCAAGGAGGCAAACAAGGTCTTCAAGATTGAGAAGCATACACACAACTATCCCCACTGCTGGCGTACCGACAAACCCGTATTGTACTACCCGCTCGACTCTTGGTTTATCCGCACAACAGCTCTCCGTGAGCGTATGATGGAGCTTAACAAGACCATCTACTGGAAGCCCGAGTCAACAGGTACAGGTCGCTTCGGCAAGTGGCTGGAGAACATCAATGACTGGAACTTGTCACGTTCTCGCTTCTGGGGTACTCCACTCCCAATTTGGGCAACAGAGGATCGCAGCGAGTTGAAGTGTATCGGCTCTATCGAGGAGCTTATAGCCGAGATAGAGAAGGCTGTGGCAGCTGGTGTGATGGCAGAGAACCCCTACAAGAACTTTAAGGTTGGCGATATGTCAAAGGAGAACTACTCAACAGACAATATCGACCTGCACCGTCCCTACGTAGACAACATCGTCTTGCTCTCATCAAAGGGCGAGCCTATGCATCGTGAGCCCGACCTTATCGACGTATGGTTTGACTCGGGTGCTATGCCCTATGCACAGGTACACTACCCATTCGAGAATAGCGAGAACTTCAAGGATGTATATCCCTCTGACTTTATTGCCGAGGGTGTAGACCAGACACGTGGTTGGTTCTATACATTGCACGCTATCGCAGTTATGTTGTTCGACTCTGTAGCATTCAAGAACATTATCTCTAATGGCTTGGTACTCGACAAGAACGGCAATAAGATGTCGAAGCGTCTTGGCAATGCCGTAGACCCCTTCGAGGTACTTAAGAAGTATGGTGCCGACGCTACACGTTGGTATATGATATCTAACTCGCAGCCCTGGGATAACCTTAAGTTCGATGTTGATGGCGTTGACGAGTGCCGCCGTAAGTTCTTCGGAACACTCTACAACACCTACTCATTCTTTGCCCTCTATGCCAATATCGACGGCTTCACAGGCAAGGAGGCAGAGGTACCCGTTAAGGAGCGTCCCGAGATTGACCGCTGGATATTGTCGGAGCTCAACTCACTCATACGCGATGTCACAGCATCTCTTGAGGACTATGACCCCACACCCGCAGCACGCCGCATTGACCAGTTCGTTGGCGAGAACCTCTCTAACTGGTACGTGCGCCTCAACCGTAAGCGTTTCTGGGGTGGCGAGCTTACACAGGATAAGTTAGCAGCATACCAGACGTTGTACACCTGTCTGGAGACGGTTGCGATGTTGGCAGCACCTATCGCTCCATTTATCACAGACCGCATCTTCTGCGACCTCAATGCTGTAAGTGGTCGTCATAGCGACGAGAGTGTACACCTCGCAACATATCCCAAGTGTGATGAGTCGCTCATCGACACCGACCTTGAGAAGATGATGTCATTGGCACAGCGCGCCTCTTCAATGGTGCTTGCTCTGCGCCGTAAGGTGAATATCAAGGTGCGTCAACCTCTTCAGAAGATTATCATCCCCGTACTCGATAAGGATATGGCAAAGCACATCGAGGCTGTGCGCACACTTATTATGAACGAGGTCAACGTGAAGGATATCGAGCTTATTGCCGATACTACAGGTATCATCACAAAGCGTATCAAGCTCAACTTCAAGGCATTCTGCCAGCGTTATGCGCAGCTTGCGAAGCCTATGTCGGCACTTGTTGCAACCTTCTCACAGGAGCAGATTGCTGCTATCGAGTCCAATAGCGAGACTACACTCGAAGTAAATGGTCAGCAGGTTGTTGTAACGGCTGCCGACTTTGAGATTACATCGGAGGATATGCCTGGATGGTTGGTAGCATCAGAGGGTAAACTCACCGTGGCTCTCGACATCACCATCAGCGACGAGTTGCGTCGTGAGGGTGTTGCCCGCGAGTTGGTAAACCGCATACAGAATATCCGTAAGGACTCTGGCTTCGAGGTTACCGACAAGATTCGCGTGGAGATTGAGTCTACAGAGCTTACTACGCCCGCAGTAGAGAGCTTTGCCGACTATATCGCACAGCAGACCCTCGCACTCGAGGTTAAGGCTGTTGCAGCTCCCGCAGGCGACTTTGTGGTAGACTCTGACATAGACGAGGCTCCGCTTAAGATTGCCGTGACAAAGGCATAAACATAAGCCTTAATACTCTTGATAAGAGGCTGTCCAACATTCGTTGCGACAGCCTCTACTCTTTGAAGCTACTCCATTTTTAGCTATATCCTACTTATTTATATATATAGGTATAGTCATCGTCCTGTGGTTTTGTATATTATATTATTTTTAAAAATAAACAGCCCCACAGCTGCTCTCAACGCCATATTAACAGAATATCTATCACTTTTTTATAAATATATTTGCTTGTGTCATATTTTTTGCATAATTTTACACTTATTAAATATGAAAACATACTAAAACGCAACGATTATGGCAGAGGAGAAGACCAGATATAATGACGCCGAGTTGGAGGAGTTCCGTCAGCTTATAGAGCAGAAACTCGCCTCGGCACGTGCCGATTTTGATATGTTGCGCTCAGCAACAAGCAACGAGAATGACACCGAGGACTCTTCGCCAACCTTCAAGGTTATGGAGGAGGGTGCAACGACTCTCTCAAAGGAGGAGTATGGACGTTTGGCACAACGTCAGGCGAAGTTTATTCGTAACCTTGAGATGGCTCTTGTGCGCATCAACAACAAGACCTACGGTATTTGCAAGACCACAGGTAAGCTAATACCCAAGGAGCGTCTTATGTGCGTGCCCCACGCCACAGAGTGTATAGAGGCAAAGGAGGCACGTAAGTAGTGTAGTGTGTTTGATGGCGCAGTGGTATAAGAAACATCGCTTTGCGCTCCATTACCAAAAAAAGTATCTAACCGTGTGGGTTAGATACTTTTTTTTACGAACTACTTATCCTTTCTATATAGTAGGCGCAGCTAACTAAATCAGCTGAATGACTGCATCTCGATAAGGTGGGCATATATGCCGCCCTTTGCCAACAGCTCGTGGTGCGTACCCTGCTCGGCGATACGTCCCTGATCTATGACATATATACGGTCAGCATTATATATCGTGCTTAAGCGGTGGGCAATAACAATAGATGTACGTCCCTTAAGCAGCTTTGTAAGGGCATCCTGCACCAACTTCTCCGACTCGGTATCGAGAGCCGATGTAGCCTCGTCGAGGATGAGTATCTCGGGGTTTTTAAGCACTGCACGCGCTATGCTGATGCGCTGACGCTGACCTCCAGATAGCTTTGTGCCGCGATCACCAATATTGGTGTCGTAGCCCTCGGGACTCTCCATAATAAAGCTATGTGCATTGGCAATCTTTGAGGCAGCAACAACCTCCTCGTGCGTAGCATCTGGACGACCCATAAGTATATTACCCTCGATAGTATCGTTAAATAGCACAGTCTCTTGTGCTACGATGCTCATCTTACGGCGCAACGACTCCTGCTTATACTCTTTAACATCAACGCCATCAAAGAGCACCTCACCCGCCGTGACATCATAGAAGCGTGGTATAAGCTCGCTCAACGTAGATTTACCACCGCCCGACGCACCAACCAAAGCCACGGTCTCGCCCTTGCGAATCTCGATAGATATGTCGTTTATAACCTCGCGGCTACCGTCATACGAGAAGTGTACATTCTTAAGCTCAATGTTATGCTTGATACCCTCAAATTCACGGGCATCTGCCTTATCTTTAACCTCACTACGTGCGTCGATAATAGTAAATATACGTTCACCTGCGGCAACACCCTGGTTGATATTTGCAAACTGGTCGATAAAAGAGCGCAAGGGGCGTGTAATCTGTGAGAAGGCGGCAATAAAGGCTATAAAGCCTGCGCCCTGCAATGCCCCATCAACAACAAGACTTCCTCCAAATACCAAGATTACAGCAACCGCCGTGATACCCAAAAACTCGCTCATAGGCGATGCTAACTGCTGGCGACGTGCCATACTCAACATTAGGCGCGAGAAGTGTGAATTAAGACTCTTGAACTTTTCGGTAATAAAGCCCGAAGCATTATAACCCTTTACAATCTTCATTCCCGACAAGGTCTCGTCAAGCACTGACACCATATCGCCCATACGCTCCTGACCACGCTTCGCAGGGTGGCGCAGACGCTTGACGATGCTGCCAATGACAACACCTACGATAGGCAGGAAGATAACAGCAAAGAGCGACAACTGCCACGATATGCCTATCATAAGCGTAAGATAGCCTATGATAAGGAAGGGATCGCGAAAAGCCACTTGCAGCGTATTTGTTATACAGTACTGCACAACCATTACATCCTGCGTAATCTTCGACATAATATCGCCCTTACGCTGCTCGCTGAAGTATCCCACATTCATATCTACAACGCGCTTAAACATCTCGTCGCGCATACGCTGCAAAGAGTTTATGCGCAGCTTCTCAACAGTCATTGCTGCAGCATAGCGAAAGGTGTTACTCAAGAAGTTCATAGCTACAGTAACACCTCCCAACATCATTAAAAAGCGCACGTGGTCGAACTCCTCGCCAAACACCCACGTATAGATATAGCACAGCACAAGGTTGAAACCCTCGGCATTAAGCGAAATTTCAGGGAAGGTGTAAATGGGTGTAAATACGAAGTCGGACTCGAACATCGCATTGAGAATGGGTATTATCATCGCATAGTTAAAGGTGTTAAACACCGCGTGCAACGCAGCGAAGATAAAATAGGGAACTATATATCTTCCGAGGGGTCGAGCAAAACCCAACAGTCTTAAATAGGTCTTAAACATCTACTTTAATTTATGGTTATGCCAACTTGGGCAAACCTATACATACATTTTTGGTCGCCAAATAAACTCTCTGACGACCATTTTTATTATAACATACCATCTTTTGCGTACTCCTTAACACACTTCTCGAAGTGCTTAAGCGTCTCCTCCATCGACACAAACGACTTTCCTCCCGCAGCATTCTTATGTCCACCACCATTGAAGTAGCGTTGTGCAAAGATATTTACATCTATATCACCACGCGAGCGCAACGACACACGTATAAAGTCGGTATGTTGTGTAAACATCGCAGACATCTTCATCTTCTTTATCGTCAACGGATAGTTTACAAAACCCTCCGAGTCGCCCTGCTGGAACCAGAAGCGGCGCAACTCATCTTCAGTTAACGACATATGGGCTACAGTGCCATTATGGAAGATCTTCATCTTACGATTTATAACATATCCAAATAGGCGCGCACGTCCCTCTGTAAAGGAGTTATAAACGTGGTTGTGTATAGCAGGTATATCTATACCCTTTGCAGCAAGCACCGATACCATACGGAAGACATCGGGAGTAACACTCGAAAAGGCGAAGTTGCCAGTATCTGTCATCATACCCACAAACATATTTTCAGCCATATCGCGTGATATATGCTCCTCACCTACAAGCTGCTCAACGAGCAATGCCACAAGGTAACAGGTGCTCGATGCCTCGGGATAAGATATCATAAGGTCGAAATCCTCCGAGGGGTCGAGGTGATGGTCGATAAGCACACGCTTTGCGTGCTGATTCTCGTCGATAAGATCTCCTAAATGGTCAAGACGTGTGAGAGTATGAAAGTCGAGACAGAAGATAATATCTGCGCCCTTTACAGCTGCCTCCGCACGTCCCTCTTTATCATCCTTGAATATAACGATGCTCTTTATGTTAGGCATAAACTCAAGGTAGTAGGGATAACGATTAGGTAAGATGCAAGTTACATTGTGTCCCTGCTTTTTAAGAAGTTCTGCCCAAGCGAGCGAAGAGCCGATAGCATCACCATCGGGGTTAGTGTGAGAAAGAATGACTATCGAGCGCGGAGCAGAGAGCAATGACTTAAGCTCCTCTATCTTTGTCTGTGCTATATGCATAATAGTTGCGTTATGCGTTAATTTTGGCAAATATAATAAAAATAGGTATAATTTCCTAATAATAGCACCTTTTTAGCCAACGAGGCGATAAATGAACCAAAATGGCTCTTTAGGCTTACACCTAATCACTTTTTTTTCAAAGAGTTTAGAAAGTGTGCCACCTCTATTTATAAAATAGAGGTTGAAGAATCACACTCAACGAGAAGTAAGCCGAAGTTTTAAACAGTTATTATTTATTTTTTTATACTTATATTAATATTAAATAAAAATATAGAAATAATAATAGCTGTTGAAAGTGTCAGTAACTGTTAAATATATTTTTTATTAACACTCAATTTTTATTTTGTTTATTATTATTTTGATTTAAATTATTTAAAATCAATAAAATAATGTGTTTTAAACACTATTAACACATAAGTTATTGACATATAAACATCCTAAAATTATTAACACACCCTTACTATAACTATCTGAAAAGCGGTTGAAAAAAGAGATGATAAAATATGGTCTAAATATTTGGAAAGAAAAAGTGGTCGTATATACAACGACCACTCTCAAAAATGCAAATTTATTTTTCAAAATTTAATACACATTTCTCAACACTATTTTTAACACTCCGCGGGTAACTTTTCAACAATCTTTGCGGCAATGTCACTATAGTACTCTTCAACGCGAGAATCGAAGCCTCCAGCAGGACGTCCCTCTTCACCTCCATCCATAATAGACTGAATGATAGGTACTTGACCAAGAAGGTCTATACCAGCCTGCTCGGCATAGAGCTTTGCTCCACCACGACCAAAGAGGAAGTACTTGTTATTGGGCAACTCCTCGGGTGTAAACCACGCCATATTCTCAACTACGCCCAACACGGGTATAGCAACCTGCGGATGGCGGAACATCTCAACACCGCGCACAACATCTGCTACGGCAACCTGCTGTGGTGTAGAGACGATGACACTACCCGAAATCTTTAGTTCGTTGATGATAGAGAGGTGTATATCGCCTGTGCCTGGAGGAAGGTCTATAAGCAGGTAGTCGAGCTTACCCCAACGTGTCTGGTGTATGAGCTGGTGCAGAGCATTGGTAGCCATACCGCCTCGCCACATAAGAGCATCCGTAGGACTTATAAAGAAGCCGATAGACATAATCTTTATGCCAAGTGACTGCGCAGGGATAATATACTCGTTACCCTCCTCGTCGCGCTCCGCCTCGGGAATGAAGCCCTCACAACCAAACATCTTGGTCTGTGAAGGGCCATATATATCGGCATCGAGGATACCCACATTATATCCACGCTGGCGCAGTGCAACTGCAAGGTTGGCAGTAACAGTAGACTTACCTACACCTCCCTTGCCCGAGGCAATAGCCACAATCTGGCATATATCGCCTGTGGTAGTAACCTGCTCACGACGGCGTGGCTTGGGAGCTGCCTCACGTATTATAACCATACAAGGCATTTCGGGGTATGTAGCGGAGATAATCTCCTCTACCTCGCGCTTGATCTTGCGGGCAAAGGGGTCGTGCGCCTTCTGAAAGCGGAGAGTGATGGCTATGCCACCATCTGCACCCATATCGGCGCGATCAACAAAACCACTGTCTACAATATTCTGTCCTGTTTCGGGATGTATGATACGGCGTAATAGTGCCTCTAACTGTTCGTTCATAGGAGTACCTATATATATTTAGAATAGTATGTTAATGTCGTAAGGAACCTTTGCCTGAATACCGCTATTTGTGAAGAGCTCGTGGTACTTGTTTACAAAGAGCAGGAACTCCTCGCCATAGAGCGACATATCAACACCGTAGTTTATAGAGACTACGCCACCGAGTGAGTTGAGCCACTCCTCGAAGGGTGTGCGTGCCACAGAGAACTCATACAAGGTGTAGTCGCTACCAAGGTCGGCAAGGTCGGCTGCCATAGCTACCGCGTCGGTAAGACCACCGTTCACATCTGCCAAGCCGTTGGCTACAGCCTGCTTGCCGCTCCATACGCGACCCTCGGCAACGTTATATACCTCCTCGATAGAGAGATTACGACCCTCTGCAACGTGGCTTGTGAAGGTGGTATATACCTTATCTACGCCGCGGCTGACGGCGGCCTTCTGCTGCTCGTTGAGGGGCTTTGCAACTGTCATACCCGAGGCTGACGGCGATGTTGCTGCCTCATCGAAGGTTATGCCGAGCTTATCCTTAAGGGTGTTGTGCAGGTTGGGAATCATACCAAATACACCTATCGAGCCAGTAAGCGTGAGTCGGTTGCTGACGATGTAGTCGGCAGGACAAGAGATGTAGTAGCCACCACTTGCTGCCATCTCACCCATAGAGATAACAACGGGCTTTGCCTGCTGCAACAGCTCCATCTCGCGCCAAGCAATATCCGATGCAAGTGCCGAGCCACCAGGAGAGTTAACGCGTACTACAACAGCCTTTGTCTCGTCGCTTAAGCGAGCCTGACGCAGCTCCTCGGCAAGGGCTGCTCCCACAATCTGTCCATCAACCTTCTCGTTGCCGTCGATGATGTCACCCTCGGCATAGATAAGTGCTACAAGCGGCGAGTCGCCAGCAAGCAGATAGGGGTTCTCACCACCAAGAGGTATTGTGAGTGTGCCTGTAATCTCGTTGGCAACATACTCGCCGAGCGTCACCTTATTTATGTTGCTACGCTCATCGCTACCTGCGCCAAGCTCCACAAGCTGCTCGAAGAGCTCATCCTCATACGCCAAGGCATCCACCAATCCGTATGTCACTGCATCCTCGGCAACAGCCACAGAGAGGTTTGCAGCGATGCTCTTAAGTGCCTCTGGCTCCATATTACGGCTCTTGGCAACATCCTCTACCACCGTTGCCCACATATCGTCGGCAAGAGATTGCATCTGCAGGCGGTTGGCATCAGACATCTCTGTAAGGAAGTATGGCTCAACAGCACTCTTATACTTACATACCGACGGACGGAAGATCTCCACCTCGGCACCCACCTTGTCGATAAGACCCTTGAAGAATACGAGGTTGAAGCCCATACCGCGCCAGTCTAACGAGCCCTCGGGCTGCAACAACACCTTGTCGGCAACCGATGCGAGGTAGTACTCGCTCTGTGTGTATGTGTCGTCATAAGCCACGACAAACTTTCCCGAAGTCTTGAACTTCTCGATAGCGCGACGCAGCTCCTCGATGTTGGCTATTGAGACCACGCCCACGCCCTCCTGCTGTATGCAGATACCTGCAATTGCGGGGTCCTCCGTAGCCTTCTCTATGGCTGTCAGCACCTGCATAAGTGTCAGGGGCTGCGACATAGTCATACTCACGGGGTCGAAGCTGCCCAGAGGCGAGAGCATAGGCGCGTCGATGATACTCTCTGCGAGGTCGATGTACAACACGCTCTGCTCGGGTGTTGCACTCTTCGCGTCGCTCATCGACATAATGGCGCTCACGCCCGAGCCTATAAGGTAGAAGAAGATAACCACCACGCCCACGATAAATGCTACGAGGGCAGCAAGAAATGTTTTCCAGAAATTCATAATATTAGATTTTTTAGTTATTTTTCAAATATTATACGCAAAGATACAAATAAATGGATAAAAAGCGCAAGCCAACGGCGTAAAAGTGGCATATAACCCGCCATACAGTGTGTTATCTCTCCTGCACCTCTGTCTCCGCAAAAAAAGAGAGCATCCAACATGTCGTTAGATACTCTCTTCCTATTTGTTCTTGCTGTAGCGTTGCTACATTGCGCCATCTATGCGCTCGGCGTTCTCGCGTCGCCACTCATCTATGATAAACTCTGCCTCTTGGCGCACCTCTGGCTCAAGACCCTCGAGCCACTCGTGCATATCGTCGTACAGAGCATCCACCCTCTCACGCTCCTCTGCCTCCATAGCCTCAAGTATCTGCTCCTGATAGCTGTATACGCGTCTTTCGAGGTCGTTAAGCTCCTGCTTTGTGCTGCCACACGCAGTGAGCCATAGCGCGATAGATAAAACGGCAAAAATCTTTTTCATAGTAGCTCGTTAAAAGTTTTGAAACGTTGTCCAGTTGCTGTTCTTCTCGGCAGCCGTCTCTACGCTGTCGGGCAGATTTACAAAGAAGTCGAAGCCTGTCCACGCCTCTACTTGGTCGACTGTTGTCGTGTGGTTGTAGTACTTGTCTGTGTACTCCTTGTTTTCAAACCAAAAGGCAATTGTTGATGCCGATGTTACCTCGCCCGAGCTATTTGTCTTAACCCTTAAAACCACCTTGTAGAAGTAGTTTGGTATAGGCACACTCTTGGTGTCGCTACTCGACTGGATGTATGATACACTCTTGCTCTCGCCCACCTTGCTGAATGCAACACCTGTTGTGACATACACTGTTTCGCCCTTTGCTATCGACTGTACAGCCTGCTCAAGGTTGTTCCATACGCCATCGTTGAAACGTGTCTGCACCTGTGGTACAGAGTTGGTGTAGTAGAATGTCTGCAACTGCATTTCCTTTATGCCATTGCGCGAGGCATTGGGTATGAGGTGTCCTCGGCTGTATGTGCTACCCGAGTACGAGCTACTTAAGTTTACCTGATCGCTCGTGGAGATATTGGGGTTGGCACTCCAGTTTTTAGGACGATCGAGACTGCCCATATGTTTTGCTTCAAGCGGGTATGCTGTCCAGAGCGATGTGTATGTTGACTTGTCGTAGTATATGGTGTAGTTGCGCTCGCCACCATACTCAACGGTACACTCTATGGCATTAGTATTGTCACTGCGTGTTGCAGGCAGCTCTAACCACGACTTCGAGGCAGATCCTTCTGTTCCCGGGGTAGGGTCTACGACGGGAGGCTCTTCGCCCCCCGTATCGTCACCCGACTCTCAATTTCCGCTCTTCTTGTAAAGAGTTGGCAATATATAAGATGATGCATTAGACACTTTGTATCCGCGATAGTAATTGCCATTCTTTACCAGAATTCGATCATTGCCCGCTGTATCTTTTCCCATAATCTTTACGCCAGCATCCGTGTATACTAATGTGAGGTTATATGCGCTACTTACACTGTTCACTTGATTGCCGTTAGCGTTCATTGACAGGTATTTTCCATCAGGCAACATTAAAGAGTAGTAATCGCCGTTTTTAGCGATAGTTACAGCAGCGTTATCTACATCTACATTAGATTGAATTTGGTCGTTAGAAATAGTCACGTCAGCAGTTTTAGCAAGGTCTTTTGAAGATATGGTTGCGTGTGCCCCTGAATCCCAAACAATCAAATATGTGCCACTCCAATCTGCAGGAGCAGATGTTACCTTTGTATATACAGCACCACTTGCAGCAGGAGCTTCTGCAGTTGTCGCTTCTACAGTTGCTGCATTAGAGTCGGTATAATAGGTGTCATCGCCCTTTGCTACAACCGAGATAGTGTATGTTGTCTTGGGTGTAAGACCGTTAAAGGTGTGATTTGTTGTATTTACAACAGTTGCCTCGCCACCATCAATAGATACAGCGTAACCAGTAGCATTTGCAACATCATCCCAGCTTACAGTAATGCTGTTTGAAGTGACCTCGGGTTTGTGAATTGTAGGCGCAGCAAGCTGTTGAGGCTCAATCACACCTACCTCCACAGGAACGATAAAGAGATCTTGTCGCTGACCGCTCTTATAGAATGCAAAGTAAGCATTAGAGCTGTTTTTTGCAAGGTATCGTGAAGAATTGCCAGCCCACTGGATATTATACTGATTCGTACCCTCTACCTGTGATATAGTAACCTTGCTATCTGCTGTGCCTTTCAAATTAGCACCATTGGTATCTCCTCCCTGCCAATTAACATACTCGTTATCATTGGTATAGATTACATAACCACCATCGACGCTCTTGATATTCCATACGTAGGTATTATTGGGAGCAGTAAATGTTGTAGCTTCACCATCGTATGTCACAACCTGTGATGCAATACGCGCTGTTGAGCCCGAGGTCTCTGCGGTTGTCATAGCAGAGTATTCATCTCCGGCAGCGTTTACGGCAATAATTGCATATTTGCCATCCTTGATTGTAGCTACTGCATCGGGATCAGCTGCTGTTGTTGCAGAGGTTGATGCGGTAGATGCTGTGTTCACAGCCTCGTCCTCGGGGTTGGCAACAACGGTAATAGTGTACTGTGTAGAGTACTCCAAGCCATTGAAGGTCTTGGTTGTTTCCGTGATAGTCTCGGGAGTGCCCTCATCAAGAGTTACGGTGTAGCTCTCTGCACCCTCAATAGCTGTCCAGTTAACAGTAATTGAGTTACCCTCAACAGTAGTTGTCAACACAGGCTTATCGAGCGTAGTCTTTACAACACCATCAATAGGAATAAGCTGAACACCGTAGTACTCATCACCTGTATAGTTAGTTTTAGCATAAGCACCAAACTTCTTTGTTGTTCCCATACGACAAGACAAGAAACGGTTATCTGCTACGGGAGAGATAAACATATAGCCCTTTGAGGTATTCTCTGTGTCAAGAGCCCATACAGCGGCTTCTGCCTGTGTCTTCAAGTTTGCACCACTTACCTGTGTCGCTGTCAAATACTCTGCACCATTATAGAAGGTGTAGCCACCCTCTGCAGCAGCAATTGTCCATACATAGCCCACGGCATCATCCGTAGCTACCTTGCCATCAGTTACGGTAATCTCTGAATGGGCAATAGTACCTGCTGTAGACTTATTTGCGTTGGGCAGAGCATAGTACTTGCCGTCAACATAACCAGCGATAACATAGTGACCATCCTCGATTACTGTGGGCAGTGTGCCGTCCTTCTCAACGCCCTCCATAGATACGCTGAACTTTGATACGCGACCGCTGGTGAACTTGAAGTTCTTGCCTGCGATATTCAGCTCCTTGGTGTATGTGCCAGATTCGGCATATACCTTAACAGCGAGTGTGCCCTCCGACAGGTCAGCAGGAGCGCAACCAAACCAAAAGGTTTTGTTATCATCGGCGGGGTTGATTACAGCAATTGTCTTCTCATTAGCGTTGTCAAACTCCCCCGTTTCGTAGTAGTACCAGCAGCTATCGCCAGCAAGAGCCTCAGAAGCGATAACCTCAACCTTCTCGATAGCCTCTGCAAAGTCTGTGATAGTCATCTTACCAAATGCAGCCACAGGCTTGAATGTGAGGTTTACAGCTGTGGGAACACCATTGCTGTAGCTGTGTGTAGCAGCAAGAAGATGCACTGTCTCGTCAACAGATGTTGTTGAGGGGTACTGCTCCGCGGGAATCACGACATACATATCGTTATATTTGGCATTTAAACTGGTGAAGCCACCAACAATGATACCCTTCTGTTTATCATACTTACCCACAGGAGAGAAGGCGTAGATGTTGCCTGTTTCGGTCTTGTCATCAATAATCTCTGCCTTAAAGGTGGCAGTTGCGCCAGCAGTTTCAATGTGAGCTGACACAAGTTCAGCCTCATTGAGTTTTAGATAAACAGTCTCCGTGCCGCTCCAAGTTGAGGGATAGATGGTGTTGTCGCCATCCTTGTAGCTGTCGCCAAACGCCGAGCGTGTCTCGTCGAAGCTGGCGGTGAACTCGATAATGCTCTTGCGAGCGGTTGTGTTGAGGTCGTCGGTGTCGTTCTGACAACCTACAAATGCCATTGCAGCTACTGCAACAAGCATTAAGCTAAAAAATCTCTTCATCGTTGCAATAGTTTTAGAATGATCCGTAATTGTCCTCCTCGGCACCGTCAATAGACGAGCCATCGAAGCTGGTTGTGAAGCCCTGCTCAACCAAGGCGGTGAGCACCTCAAGCTCGGGAGCGATGTAAAGCTCCTCCTGTTTTGTTCTCTGTAGCATAGTTATATTGAGTTTTTATGTGTTTACACATACGATGGCACAAAGTTACACAATTTTACGATAAGTTGTGTAACAACTTCAACAAAAGAGCCTGCCTGACACCATTTTGTCAGACAGACTCCATAATTTGCTTAAACGACACCCTCTTTGGTGCCGAGCGACCTATCGCACGAGGCGGTTATAGTGGCAGACGAGCAGGTTGTCGTCATCGTCGTAGAGGTGCATACCGTTGCCCTCGCAGTATTGCCACATCTTGCAGTCGGCACACTTGCCTCGCTTTGCCCACTCGCGGTTGCGGAACTTCTCGAAGCGGTTTTGCCACACATCCCAGAAGTTGTCGCGGTAGATGTTGCCCTGCGTGAAGTTGGCGCGGACACTTGTGCAGCCCGAGATGTCACCATTGACACGTATCGACGCGATGTTGATGCCCGCATAGCACTCAAAGGGGTTGGTGCGCACCTTAAGCTCGTAGCCACCGAGGAAGCCCTCGCAGCCGTATGACACCATTACACGTCCCTCCTTGCGCGTAGCCTCCATCCACTGCATAAGGTAGGTGAACTCCTCGTCGTTGAGCTGCAATGTGGCATCTTGGGCAGCACGTCCCACAGGGAAGATGGTGAAGATGCGCCACTGGCGCACGCCGAGCGAGTAGAGGAACTCCTTGAACTCGTCAATGCGTTGCAGCAGCGCAGGTGTTATGCACGTGACGACATCCGAGGCGATGCTCTTCTCGGCAGATATCATCTTAACAGCCTCTACAGCGCGCTTGAACGACTCCTTGTTTTGGCGTATATGGTAGTGGTGCTCCTCGAAGCCATCGAGCGACACTGTGATAGAGTGCAAGCCAGCACGCAGCAGCGAGTCGAAGCGTTGGCGCGTGAGAGCCATACCGTTGGTGACCATACCCCACGGGTAGCCGCGACGATAGAGCTTCAAGCCTATCTCCTCGAGGTCTTTGCGCACAAGCACCTCGCCACCCGACAAGATTACAAGCACCTTGTTGGGGTTGACGTTGGGTGTTATCTCATTATCGAGAACACGGAAAAAGTCCTTGGAGCTCATATCTTGCAACGTGGTGTCTACCTTACAGTCGCTACCGCAGTGGCGACACTGTAGGTTGCAGCGTAGTGTACACTCCCAGAAGAGTGTGTTCAGCGTGTGCTCCTGCTGGTGTATGTGGTGTAGCTTCTTGAAGAGCTTTAGTATTAACCATTGGCGTAGTCCGAGTCTTTTTCCCATAGTATATATCTGTGTATTAATGTTTTACTTATGTCTTTTAATCTCCATATCTATAATGGGGTCGCGTCTTGTGAATGTGCCATACACCTGCTCTGCGGCAGCACGGCAGCCACCTTTGCAGCTCTCCCATAGTTGGCACGCGTTGCACTTTTCGGGCACTGTTGCGAAGTAGCCTGTCTCGTCACAGCGCGCCAAAATCTTTGCGAGCGGCTCTTTGTGGATGTTGCCCAATACGCGCGGTGAGTGGTTGCAGAAGCGTACGTCGCCACGGTAGTTTACGGTCAGCGGGCGCGACATAATGTCTGTTGTGCAGTGTGTGAAGAGTATGTTGCGGTACTCTTTGGGGTTGAGCACGCAGTGGGGTGTACACACGCCGCTATGCACGCTCATACCGTGCTCGCCAGCCTTCGTGTCGACACGACGGAAGGCATTGCGCAGCTCGTCGTGTGTGAGCATAAGTTGCTCGGCATTGCGCCTGCCCTGACCACCAATGTTGAAGCGGTTGACCATAATATGGCGGCACCCCATCTCGGCATACATATCGAGTGTTGGCTCTATGCGCTCAATATTCATACGACTCAATATGAGCACAGGCGTAAGCCAGCGTGGCTCTATTGCGGCAACACGGCGGGCGTTGTTTGTAGCACGTCGCCACGAGCCGCAGAGCTGTGTCATAGAGTCGTGTATTGCGCTGTCGTCGGCAAGGATAGGTATCTGCAAGGTATTAACGCCAATATCGCGGAATATGGCTATGTCGTGTACCGTGAGCAGCGTGCCATTTGTGAGCATATTGACGCTGCATCCAGCGAAGCGTGCGCGCAAGATAAGCTCGTGTATCTTTGGCATAAGCATTGGCTCGCCTCCCGACATTGATAGTGACCCAACCTCCGCCTCGCGCAGCAGTCGTTTGAGCGTGCGGCGAGCCATACGGTAGTTTGGAGTCTCAATGGGGTAGTCGTCACCATTGCCCTTGAAGTGGTTGTAGCAGAACTTACACGCCTGATTACAGGCATCGGTAAGCTCAAAGACCACGAAGCCGAGCTTCAGCTTATCTCTGCGCCAGCCAAACATAGTTAGTCGATGATATTCAGCAGATATGCGCCGTGGCTATGTTCCACGAAGATACCTAACTCGGGGGCATAATCAAAGTATATGTGTAGCTCTGCCACGCCGCGCCACGCGCCCACATCGACAATCAGATTAAACTCGTTGCGCTGGTTGTTGTCGCTCAAGTAGCGCACCCTTTGTAGCTCCTCGCCCTCGGGTGTCGAGATAACAAATATCACATCCTCCTCGCTCTCGAGGGTTATGCTGAAGGGCAGCACTGCGCCATTATGCACGTCGTATGCCTCGTTTATCACCGTTGGAAATAGCGCGTATACATCATTTACAGCAGGTGGTATATGGTCGATGGGAGGTGCAGGGTCGTAGCAAGTGGTGACGCCCGTGACGCCCGTCTCACAGCTCGAGAGTGCAGCGATACCTGTCAGCGTGAGTATAGCTCCACCGAGGCGAAACTTTGTGCGTATAGCCTTGGCACTCTTGCCACCGCTCAACACTACCCAAGCCGATGCTGCTACAAAGGCTATGGCAAGACCTATGATGATTACCCCCTTCTTCATATTACGCTCGTTATATTTGTTATATATGGTTGTCCATCTCTATACGGCTGAATGAGCCGTCGTTAATCTCTATCTCTTCGTCAGTGTCGACATTTACCGCCTTAAACTCGAAGTTTGCCGATGTGAGGTATCCATTATCGTGTGTTATAAGTATCCACCCCTCGGTGATGTCGTATAGCGAGTACACGCCGTTGCGGTTGATGCCTATCTGGCTCTTAAAAGCTGTCTCGTCGCTCTGTAGCTCGCTTGTTGTTAGAGGGTATGCGGTATTCTCTTGTAGCTGCTCCTGCTTGAATATGGCTATGCGCATATCGGCATAATAGCCGTCGTCGCTATGCATCACGCGACGCACCTGCAACATAAATGATGTGTCGGTGGTAATTAGCACATTGTCGCAGTTCCACTCCATAGCCTCGGTGCGGTAGCCGACGCTTGAGTAGTACTCGTCGCCAATGGTGACACTCATAGGGAAGCTCTTTGTGGGCTGCACGTCGTCGAGGTAGTAGCAGCCGCCGAGTGTGAGCATCATCGCCAGTGTCAGGATATATGTTATGCGGTGTAACATACGTTTTTCGTTTATCGCTGTTGTACAATTGCGCGGCTGTTGGCAAACACGCCCTCATTAACCTCTATTGTGTCGCCATCCGAGGACTTTGCTTGAAAACGGAACTTGCCCGATAGCAGGTAGTCGCTATTGTCTACCACCAGCTGCTCGATGATGATGTACCCATCTGTTGCTGTGTAGATTATGCCGTTGTTTGTTGTTATCGTGGCACGGCTCTCCGAGAGCATCTTCAGCGAGTAGACTCTGCCAAGTTGTAGCGGTGTGCGCTCGTGCTCGATGGCTATATCTATGTCCATCACCTGGTTGAGGCTCTCGTTTTTTAGCTCGCGGCATATTTGCAGCGCGAAGCCACCATCTATGAAGTGTACGAAGCGCGAGTGGCGGTGGTTTTTGAACACCTCATACTCGCCACTAAACAGTGTGTTGTCGTAACGCTCATAGCTGCCCTTTAGCTTCAACGACATAGGTGCCTCAATCATATCGCTCGGCACGTAGTCTTCGCACGCCGTAGCACATACAGCTACCGCCAGCAGCATAGATAAGTATCTCGTTATGCGCCTCATAGCACCCCTCTCTGTTTATGCCTCCTCTTTAGGCTCGTTTTGCTCCTCGTTCTGCTCCTCGTCTACGCGATACAGTACCACATTTTTAAAGTATGTGTCACCAGTGTCAAGCAGACGTATCGAGTGTTCCTTGAACTCTCCGCCATTTTTCTCGCCGTCGATGTCGCTAAACACTATCACATTGTCGCCCTCGTCACCCACCTGAAACCAGCCTTGTGAGTCGGTGATGCACTCATCCTTACCGATGGTTACACGTATGCCCTGAATAGGCTTATTTGAGCTGTCCACAACGATACCGTGACCGTAGTATGTGTCTTCAGGTATAATGGGCTTTGGCTCAAATTCATCGTATGGCACGCCATAGCACGCTACGGCAGTCAGTGTAATGCCAAAAAGTGCGAAAAACTTTGTCAATATCCTTCCCCACATAACTCTCTAAATTTTGTTGCTTATTACTCTGTAAAAACTCTTTTTGTGTGTTCTGCTGTGCCGTACGACCCCCTTTTTCGGCTATTTTCGTGTTAGCTCCACGTCTCCAAGCTCTATAAAGCTGCTACCCGAGTAACCCCACTTGTCTGCTGGTATTGTGGGTGTTAAGAGGTGGGCTATGTCGACATACTTTGTGGCGTAAACTCCGCCATTGTACTCGCCGTCACCATCCTCAAAAACTACTCGCTGCACGCTGTTTGGCTCTATGTGTACAGTACCACCCATCTCGCCAAGGTAGTTGGTGTAGCCTTCACGCCCCGCAAAGGCATAACCCTCGGGATAGACGTATATGCCCTGTATGGGGTTGCCATCGCTGTCTACCACGCGCGCTGTTAGCCACAATACGTAGTATTGGTCGTGGCTCGCGCTCTCTTGCTCATTGCAGCCTACGCCAAGCGTCGCCACAATGGCTAAACAGAGAAATAGTAGTCGTCTCATCGCCCCACGTGTTTAGTTGTTACCTGTCTCGGTGTTCTCGCCACGCTCGGTGTTCTCGCCACGCTCGGTGTTCTCGCCACTCTCGGTGTTCTCGCCACTCTCGGTGTTCTCGCCACTCTCGGTGTTCTCGTCATCGGGCTGTGTCTCGCTTAAGTGCATAACAACCTGACCTACGTTGGCTCTATAACCGCCGTAACACCAGTTGCCATCGCCATCCTCTATATGCTCTACAAGTTCGGACATATCGACATATTTTGTCTCAAATTCTCCGCCATTAAGCTCGCCATCGAAGTCGATAAACTGCGCCCGCGACGTCTCTGGGTTGAGAAAGGGCATCCTGCCACTTGCGTCAATGTTGCCGAGGTAGTCCGAGATACCCGTTTCATTGTCAAACCTCAAAAACCACTCGTCGTCTCCCTCATCCCCTACGCGTACCTCGATGCCCTGTATGGGATTGCCCTGCTCGTCAACAACATTTGCCTTAAGCTCAAATTTGACGTGTGGTGAGCCATACTCCGCAGCACCTATGTTAAATATATCGTCGACTGCATCGCAGCTAACGCCCAAGAGAGGCAAAAGTAGATAGATTATTCGTTTCATAGCACTCTATTTTTTACAAATTTACACTATTTATTCATTGGGTATCATCAGCACGTATGCCTCCACAACATACGCATAACCAGTGCCACGCCAGATTGTTACAGGCTCTTTCTCCTCGCCGTCGATATAGATAAACTTTTCAGTCTCTCCCGGGGCAACAATGTTTGTGTCGAAACTTATCAGCCACTCATACCCCTTATAGCGCACCGTAAACTCGCCATCAGTCTCCATAGTAAACCTACCAAAGCTGAAGTATGTAGGTACTAATGAGTCGTATAAGAACTCTGGAGGACCTACAAAGACAGCATTCTTCTCTATGCCCGTTGTCTCCTCGTAGCTGTATATCTTGCCATTATACTCAATCTCAACGCTCTTGATATACTCGGGGTTGTTGTTATATTCATTGCCATAGGTACTATGTATAGCAAGGTTGATAGTTAAGGGGGTGTAATCCCAAATTACTCTATCATAATTAGACTCTTCTTCGCGTCCGCACGCGGCACACGCCATCACGCACATCATCATAAATAGTATTCGTTTCATAGTCGTAAAATTTATTATATGTTACTGCTCTTTGTTCTCTTTGTTCTCTTTGTTCTCGTCGCCGTTGTCGCCCTCGCTATTTTCGCCGTTCTCGTCGTCGGACTGTGTGTCGCTTAAGTGCATTACGACCTGACCTACGTTGGCTCGGTATCTGCCACTGAAAAAGCCTTTACCCTCCTCAACCTGCTCGACAACATCCTTAATCTCGACACATTGCGCCTCATACTGCCCGCCATTAAGCTCGCCATCGGTGTCGACAAACTCGGCGTGGACGCGGTATGGGTCGATAAAGCCTACTGAGACCGATGCATCAATCTCTCCGAGGTTGTTTGATGTGCTTGTGTCGTGATTAAAGTATATAGGTCTATCGTGATCTATTGTCGATAGATTTACCGCGATGCCTGGTATAGGCTCGCCCTGCTCATCCACAACACTTGCCTTAAGCTCAAAGATTGTGTATGGTGTGCCATACATATCGCTTCCCATACCACAACTGACACCCATCAGCGCAAGCAAAAAATAGAGTAGTCGTTTCATTGTCGTAAACACAATTTTGTTAGTAAACTCTAATCTCGTCGCAACACTAAATTCTCAACTAAATTCTCATTGGACACACCAAAATTGCCCACCGTTCAATTTTCTTTTCACAAAATTACAACACAGAAGAGCTATTTACCAAATTTTTGGGCAAAAAAGTTTTCGTGGGTGGCTTTGTAATGTGTTGATTTTCAGACAGATGAAAATGCGCTCCGAGCGATTTTTTCATCGTGCTGATTATCAAGCAGTTACGAGGGTGTAAAAATAATAATCGTGAAAGGTGGCGTAACAGTCTTGTATTCAGTGTGTTGCGGTGTGTGAGTAATGAAAGTTGCGGTGTGTGGCGACCAAATCCGCGAAAAAAGTTTAACTTTGCCTAAAAGTTACGAAAAACTCCCAATTATGGTAGATTTAACAAAGTTTGTTCGTCGTCGTGCCCACGAGGTGCGCATTGCCGAATGTGTAATTGGTGGTACACATCCCATTGCCGTACAGTCGATGACTAACACACCGACAGCAGATGTAGCAAGGTCGGTGGAGCAGACACGCTGCATAGCCGATGCAGGTGCTCCGATAGTGCGCCTTACGGCGCAGGGTAAGCGTGAGGGCGAGGCTCTCAAGCCTATTGTTGAGACGCTGCGTGGTGAGGGTTACAAAACAGCCATTGTAGCCGACATACACTTTACGCCAGATGTGGCGATGATAGCTGCCGAGGCGGTGGATAAGGTGCGTATAAACCCAGGAAACTTCCGCACGACAAATGGCGAATTGGAGCGTCTTGTGGCGATATGTCGTCGCCGTGGCGTAGCTCTGCGCATAGGTGTCAACCACGGCTCACTCGCCAAGCGCATCTTCGACGAGTGGGGCGACACGCCCGAGGGAATGGTTGCATCGGCGATGGAGTTTTTGCGTATGTGCCGCGACATCGACTTTAGCGATGTTGTGGTATCTATGAAGTCGAGCAACACGCGCGTTATGGTGCACGCCTACCGCTTGTTGGTGGAGGCTATGGATGCCGAGGGTATGACCTATCCGTTGCATCTTGGCGTGACAGAGGCGGGCGATGGTATTGAGGGGCGCATAAAGAGTGCTGTGGGCATTGGCGCACTGCTTGCCGATGGCTTGGGCGATACGCTGCGTGTCTCTCTTACAGAGAACCCCGAGAATGAGGTGCCCGTAGGTCGCACGCTTGTCGACTATTTCGCGCGACGTGATGGTGAGTTCGAGGTACTGCACCCCGAGCGTTACTCGCCTACGTGCTATAAGCCGCGTAGCAGCGCAGCTCCTGTCATACATAGTGAGATTACAGATGAATATGTTGTTGTGGATGCTACGAGTGGTAACCCCACAGCCGAGTGGCGTGCCGCGATACTCAACCGTGACGATAGCCGCCCTGTGGTGATACGTCGTCGCTACGACATTGCCGACAAGGAGCTTGTGGCGATATATGCTGCCGCCGATATGGGTCAGCTGCTTATAGATGGTCTTGCAAGTGGTGTGTGGGTGGATGCTCCGCAGTTGAGCGATGCCGAGCTATGCGACATTGAGCTGATGATTCTTCAGGCGGCGCGCGTGCGCTTCTCGCGTACCGAGTATATAGCCTGTCCGAGCTGTGGACGCACGCTCTACGACATACAGTCGACGCTGGCTACGATTAAGTCGCGTACGTCACACCTCAAAGACCTCAAGATAGGTGTTATGGGATGTATTGTCAATGGGCCAGGCGAGATGGCAGATGCTGACTATGGTTATGTAGGCTCGTCGCCAGAGCATATCACGCTCTACCGAGGTCGTGAGATTGTCGAGCGCAACATCCACCAATCGGAGGCTCTCGACCACCTTATAGAGATTATCAAGCGTGACGGACGCTGGCAGGAGCCAAAGTAGCGTGACACACACATAGGTTAAATATAGGTAGTAGTGGCACTCAAAACATATAAGGCGCGCGGCATCGTTCTCGGCACTATTAAGTATGGCGAGAAGGGTGTCATTGTGCATATGCTCACCGACACGCACGGGCGACAGAGCTATATGGTGCAGGGCGTGCGCACCACGGCGCGTGGCTCGAAGATGGCACTGCTGCAACCACTCTTTCCAGTAGCCTTTGAGGGTCTTACCTCCTCGAAGATGTCGCTGCACCGCCTCAAAGACCTTGTGCCAGGGGTTGTCTTGCAGACAATGCCCTTTGATGTGCGAAAGTCTACGATGGCACTCTTTATGGCGGAGGTGCTCTACCGTCTTGTACGCGACAATGAGAGTGTCGAAGAGCTCTTCGACTTTGTGTGGGGCTCGGTGCTTGCCCTCGACCATATCGAGGAGGGTATATCCAATTTTCATCTATGGTTTTTAGCAAACTTGAGTCGCCCGCTTGGCTTCTCGCCCGATAATGAGTATAGCGAGGGTGCGTGGCTCGATATACGCGACGGACACTTTGTGCCACACGCGCTCATACCCAGCGTCGCCCTAACCCCCGAGAATGCACGCATACTCCACGATATGCTCGAGTGTGACGTGCGCTACCTTGGCGAGATAGGTCTCAACCGTGTGCAGCGTGTCGACTTCTTGGAGGCTATGCTCAAGTACTACGCCTACCACCTCGACGCAATACACTCTGTTGAGAGCCTGCGTATCCTTAAAGAGGTCTTTTAGGCGCGGGCAGAGGCTTTGCTTGCAGCCGCTCACCGCACTACCTTCCCTCTTTTTCGGCGTACAACACTTATGTATATATAAAGTAGCAGGGGCTGTCTTCGAATGAGGACAGCCCCTGTTGTTTGTCGACACGTGCCGACACAAGGTCAATTACTGGGCGATAGTACCAGTGAATGATGCCTTGAAGTTGCTCTTGTCTTTTGCAAGAGTCATATCCATTGTTACAGTGTAGGTGTCGCCATCGAGAGCAACCACAACAGTACCATCTGTAAACTTAAGACCTGTCTCACGGCTACCTGTGCTTGATGCAGATGCGGGGATAGTGAGCTTTGTGTCGTAGTTATCCCACTGCCAGCCACCATTGCAGTAGCTAGCACCCTTATAGGTACCTGCCTGCAAAGGCTTAGTGTGTGTTGTGTCGAAGTAGAGGTTGATCTGCCAACCCTCCTCGTTAGTGAACTGGTAGGCTGAAGAGCCATAGCCGCCATTTACCAAGAACTTCGCATTGGTAAATACAACAGCAGGTGACTCAGCGGGCTGTGCCAAGCCGTCGATCTTGCCAGACCAAGAGCCCTTAACATCCTTATCACCGAATACGAGGTCGTTGAATGTGAAGGTGTAGACATTATCCTCTGTCAAATCAACAGTAATAGAGCCGCTTGTGTAGTTGAGTCTTTCGTCACTATTTGCGAGGTAAACGTATGATTGAGCACCGCTGAAGTTGCCGTTGTTGTATCCGTCAGTGTATGTGCCAGCGGGAACATAGTTCTTGTCGCTGTAGAAGTAGAGGAACATAATATGTGACTCGTCATCGTTTGTAAAGCGAATGGTATATGCTCCCATTGTACTGAACAAAGATGCCTTTGTGAAAGACAACTCCTTAACAACGGGCTGCTCTGCGCCACCCTCATAGTTTGTCCACATTACATCCCAAATTGAGTAACGATCCTTGTTAGAGTCAGCTGCTGCTGAAGGACAGTTGTTGGTGATGATAATCTTGAAGTCGCCAGCAACGTTAACCTCCTGTGACCACTCTGTAACCTTGTACTTTGTAGTGTCGTCGTTAGTAACCTGGAATGTCTTAACGATAGCACCATTCTGCTCAATCTCAACCTTGAAGTCAACGCCATTCTTCTCCGAGAATGCGCAACCATACTTGAATGAAAGTGTACCAAGACCGCCAGTCAATGCGGGAGAGATAATCTTACCTACGGCAGTTGTCTTACCGTTGATAACGAAGGCACGTACGTTCTCATCAGTGCCGAGCATTGAGGGGAATACGGGGTTTGCATCCTTTGGACCACCTGCCTGAACAGCGCAGTTCTCGCCAATCCAACCTGCTGTGGTCTCACGAGCAATGTAAGATGAGTTCCAAGCAACGGTGTTGAAGTCGTCGCGGTTAGTAACCTCGGGAACAACGGGATCTGAAGGCTCATTGCCACCATCGTCACCCAAACGCTCACCTGTCAAGCCTGCGAAGTCCTCAACAGACGAGAAGATGATCTGTACAGCACCCTTGTTGTAGCCAGAGATACCCTTCAATACGCCAGAGCCCTGTGCTACAGTCTCTGCACCATAAGTAGCATACTTTGAAGAGAATACTACGAAAGAGTTACCCTCGGCATCCTCGATGTTGATAGAGGTGTGAGCACCGCCCACAACCCAAGTCTTTGCGAGGTCAGCCTCGGCAACCTGAACACCCTCGATAGCAACATACTGACCCTCGTACTTGTTTGCAAGGAAGTCAGCCATAGTCACGCTCTTTGCAACAACCTCGTTGTCGCTTGATACAACGGTAATCTTATCCAAAGCAAGACCGCTGATCTGAATAGCCTCGTTATACTGACCAATCTTCACGCCAGAGAGGTCGATACGCACCTTATCACCACGCTTAAGCTCGTGGTTAGCTGCGAGGTAGAACTGCAAACCTGCAGTCTCATCCTGAACATAGAGACCCTTCTTTGAAGTGAGGTTGTTAAGATCCATATTAGAGATTACAACAGCCTCGATAACAGCTGACTCAATAGTTGAGTCTACACCAAGAGCCAATACGTCAGCGATAGGAGTGATTGTCTCGGGCTCGGGTTCGGGCTCGGGAGCAACGCCCTCGCCTGTGAGCTTATAGAGAACGGGCATAGTGCCACGTGCATCAGCATAAGAGCCATAGCTTGTGAACTCTGAGTCAAACTGAACATACTTGTTTACAGAGTTGTTCAAGATCTTGAATGTGCCATCCTCGTTAGCAGTGATGCTCCATACAAAACCCTCGTTGGGCTTTGCGTTTACGTTGAAGCTGTTGTAGTTGCCTGACTGATAGAGGAAGCGACCATCGGGCTGCATAAGGGTATAACCACCGTTTGCGGGCATAACGCCGAATGCATAAGCACCCAAAGTGTTGATAACGCCATCCTTATCCTCAACATTTGCTACTGCGAGGTAGCCGTAACCCTTGTCTGCTGCAACGGGCTGTGCTGCCTTGTCATCTGCTACGATCAAGTACCACTCGCCTGCCTCAACCTTATCAGCCTTTGTGAAGGTGTAGTAAGCAGCAGTGTCGATAGTTGCGAGGCTAATCTCTGCCTTGGGAAGGATAAGAGTTGTGCCATCGCTCAAGTAAACGTAAACATAGTTGTCGTCCTGCTCAATGCCCTCGAACATACTGTCGCCATCTGCGCCATCCTTACCATCCTCACCAGTGGCCTTGCCGAGCTCTGTCCAGGTAGCACCGCCGTCCAACGATACATACCAGTAGCCCTCCTCAATCTTGAGGCTGGGGGTTGTGCCGTTCTGGCCATCAACACCATCAGTACCATCAGCGCCATCAGCACCTACAGCCTTAACCTTGTTGCCGTCCTCATCGAGCAACCAGTCGCCGTCGATAGTCCAGTAGATAACACCGTCAACATCCTCACGGACGCCAATCTGTGGTGTGTAGCCATCCTTACCGTCAGCACCATTCTGACCATCCTTACCATCCTCACCGTGGTAGATAGTGATAGGATCGCCCTTCACGAAGTTGATGGTGTAGCCCACAACCTCGCCATTCTCTGTGATAGGAGTTACGCTTGTCACGTAGTCATTCTCCTGCAATGCTTTTACCAAAGCCTGCAATGCCTCAATGTTTGAGTTGATGTCCTTGCAAGCCTGCTCAAGCTTTTCAACTCGGTTCTCAAGATCTTCGATACGATCAATGAGACCAGAATCATCATACGAACAACTGTAAGCAAATAGTGCTACAGCTGCCAACACGATAGATAAAAATTTTTTCATAGACTATTAAGTTTATAAAATTGAAAATGTTGTTTGCGTATCTATTGTCTTGTGTGGGGTGAGCTTTGTGAGCTGACGATGAACATAAAACTATCAGTTGACAAAGCTCCTAAAACGCCCTAATCTCCCTCACTCCATCGTGCGTCTGCGCGCTTCGTTCACGCGTACACACGGGCATACTTTGCAAAAGTAGCAAAAAAAAATTAATGTAGCAACATTATACGGCATTAACCGAAAATATTGCTACATTATTTTTCGTGTGTCGCACCCTCTGTTGAGCTCTATTTGCGCTCGGTGTCGTCTATCTGCTGGCGCACCGACTCATCGTGTATGGCGGTGAATATGCGGTGTATAAAACGCTTCGACACACCCATACTCTCGGCACGTGCCTCGGCAGCTGTGAGCATCTCGTTAAATCTGTCACGTTGCACAACTGCCATAGAGTGCAGCTTCTTATAATCACCAATATTGCGAGCCACCTCCATACGTTCCGCCAGTAGTTCAAGTATGCGGTTGTCTATCGAGTCGATATGCAGGCGGAAGTCGCGTAAGGCATCGTTGCCAACAGGTGTACGTCGCCACATAAGAGCCCCTATAATCTCCTGCAAATTGTCGGGCGTCACCTGCTGGGCCGCGTCGCTGAGAGCGGTATCGGGTGTAGGGTGACACTCTATCATAAGTCCATCGAAGCCACGGTCTAATGCCTCCTGCGACAGTGTTGCTATAAGGTCGCGTCGCCCGCCTATATGGCTGGGGTCGGAGAGTAGTGTGAGGTCAGGCATACGGCGATGCAGCTCTGTAGGTACAGACCAGTGGGGTGTGTTGCGGTAGTGCGACATATCGTATGTCGTGAAGCCACGATGCACAGCCGCCATACGACGTATGCCACTGCGGTATATGCGCTCTATGGAGCCTGCCCAGAGGTCTACATCGGGGCTTACGGGATTCTTGACAAGTACCGCGATATCCACGCCGCGCAGTGCATCGGCTATCTCCTGTATGGCAAAGGGGTTTGTCGTGGTGCGTGCACCTATCCACACACCGTCAACACCCGCCTTGAGTGCTGTGTTGAGGTGTTCGGGTGTCGCTACTTCGGTGAGCAGACGTAGTCCATACTGTCGCTTCACCTCGCCGAGCCACTCAAAGGCTATGCTGCCCACGCCCTCGAAGGAGCCAGGGCGTGTGCGAGGCTTCCAGACACCAGCACGGAATATGCCGACCCCTGCGCGCGCCACACCCTCTGCGGCGGCGAGCAGTTGCTCTTGGCTCTCGGCACTACAAGGGCCTGCTATGTATATGGCACTCGTCGTGGAGCACTCCTCGAAGAGTGGTTTGAAGTCGGTCACGCTACTACGCTTTTATTGGTTGTTGCTTCGTTGCTACTCCTCGACGATTGTTACCGACAGGATAAGATCGCCAGGACGGATATCGTCGATAACATCCTCGCCCTCGACAACCTTGCCGAAGCAGGTGTGTACGCCGTCGAGGTGCTGGGTGTTCATACGGTTGTGACATATAAAGAACTGCGAGCCGCCAGTGTTAGGGCCACGATGTGCCATTGAAAGCACACCACGGTCGTGGTATTGACGCTCGGCGCGTGTCTCACAAGGTATAGTGTAGCCTGGACCACCCGTGCCATCGCCCTTGGGGCAGCCGCCCTGAATAACGAAATCGGGTATTACGCGGTGGAAGCACAAAGCATCGTAGAAGTGGCTCTCTGCGAGTTTTACAAAGTTAGCAACAGTGATAGGCGTCTCCTTCTCATAGAGCTCCACCTTCATATCGCCCTTTTCGGTTGAGATGATAGCATATTTCATAATATTCTCTCTGTTTTTGGTTATTGTTTTGCGGTCTTGGGTGTGCCGTTAGAAGGTTATACCCAAGCCAATAAATACCGACTGGTTAAATGTCTTGCGGTTGACATCCTTCGGGCTGAACGAGAAGTCGCCGTTTGTCATAGGACGTGGGTTAAGTAGCAGTCCCTGATAGCCGAGCATAATGTCAATTTTGTAGGGGCTGTCGGGTGATTGTAGACGGTAGCCCACGCCACCCGCTGCCACAGAGCCAAAGCGCATACCGTGGTCAAAGAGGATGTTGGTACCCATATTCACGAAGTTGAACAGGCAGTTTTTGCGTGTGCCATAGAAGTAGTGTGCCGTGGCGTAGATGGGTATCACAGTGTGGTTATACTGTATCTGCGCACCAGCCTCAACGCCTATCTTCCAATGGTTGTTGATGAAGTATCCTGCGTTGAGCATCACATTTCCACCAAACTTCGTCTGTGCCTCGTATGCACGTACCGCATTCTGACCCTTGATGTGCATATAGTCGAGGTCATAGAAGACCAAGCTGAAGCGTCCTACGGCGCCAAACTCCCAGCCCTCATAGTGGCGTGTCTTCTTCTCTCGCTCTTCGGCTGTCTCGCGGCGTTTAGCCTCTGCTGTGGGCACTATGAAGAGCATCATCAGTGCCACCAATATCAATCGTCTCATCTGTAAAGTGTTATTCTGTGTGAAAACCAACTAATTCTTTGTGTATAAATATGTTCAAGTGTTGCCATCGACTGCTTCTGCTGCGCCTACTCTATGCCACGCACCTTGCGCTCCCACGCCCACGCAGCACGCAGCGTGTCGTCGAGGGCGCGCTCGGCACGCCAGCCAAGCTCATTGTTTGCGTGTGTTGTATCTGCCCACACCGCAGGAACATCTCCTTCGCGGCGCGCAGCTATGCGCACATTTAGTTTAAGGTTGTTGGCAGCCTCAAAGCCATTCACCAGCTCGAACACCGACACGGGATGACCTGTGCCTACGTTGAATATCTCGTAGCGCGCCCTGTTTTTGCCAGCGAGCATACGCTCTATTGCTACGACGTGGGCACGTGCAAGGTCGACAATGTCGATGAAGTCGCGCTGACACGAGCCATCGGGGGTGTCGTAGTCGTCGCCAAAGATGCTCAAGCACTCGCGCACGCCTGCCGCCGTCTGTGTGATGTATGGCACGAGGTTGTTGGGTACGCCACGTGGCAACTCACCGATGTTGGCTGTGGGGTGCGCACCTATAGGGTTGAAGTAGCGCAGTGCTATGCCCACGATACCTTCGCACGCTGCGGTGACATCACGCAGTATGTCCTCTGCCATCTGCTTGGTGTTACCATAGGGCGATGTCGCGGGCTTGCGCGGTGTCTGCTCTGTTACGGGGAGCGTCTCCGCGTCGCCATATACGGTTGCCGATGACGAGAAGACGATGTTTGGTCGCTTGTACTCCTGCATCAGCTCCACGATATTCATAAACGACAGGAGGTTGTTGCGGTAGTACTTCATAGGCTCTGCTACCGACTCGCCCACAGCCTTGTATGCTGCAAAGTGTATCACCGACTGGAAGTCGTGTGCCTCGAATACGCGGCGCAACGCCTCCTTGTCGCAGCAGTCTGCCTCGACGAATGTCGGACGTACACCTGTTATGCGCTCTATGCCGTCGAGCGATGAAATGTCGCTGTTCGAGAAGTTGTCGACGATGACAACCTCAAAGCCCGCCTTAATAAGCTCTACGGTGGTGTGTGAGCCGATATATCCAGCACCACCCGTAACAAGTACTCCTCTCTGCATTGTGTCAAACTTTTGTTTTAGCCTACAAAGTTAAAAAATTTCTCCCGATACTTACACAATTTGCGCCACAAAATATTTATTTTGTCACCGTTGCACCAATTTGATTAGAGTTTAACAAGGTTGTATTTAGCCATATCCTGCCATTGCCCCGATAATTTCTTTGTTCAATTCACAATTATTTTATATCTTTGCAATATTGTAGCGATTTGTGCGTTTCGCCTATGGGCGAATACCCCGCAGCGACCAGCGAAACAGCAAAATTGGCTCACGCTAAACATAGTTTAGGTCAATAGCAAGTTTAGGTCATAAGAGTAAAAACAAATATAAAAATGAACGAAGTAGTAAACATCAAAGAGCTTAATGCGCATATTGAGCAGGAGTCGGTATTTGTCGACACGTTGCGCAAAGAGATTGGTCGTGTAATCGTAGGTCAGCAGCACCTCGTCGACACTCTCCTCATAGGTCTGCTCTCCGACGGTCACATCCTTCTTGAGGGTGTCCCAGGCTTGGCAAAGACACTCGCCATAACAACACTCTCAAAGGCTGTGGATGCCAAGTTTGCCCGCATACAGTTCACCCCCGACCTGTTGCCTGCCGACCTTATAGGTACGCTCATCTACTCGCAGCGCAGCGAGGAGTTCACCGTGAAGCGTGGTCCCATCTTCGCCAACTTCATCCTCGCCGACGAGATTAACCGTTCTCCCGCAAAGGTGCAGTCGGCACTACTTGAGGCTATGCAGGAGAAGCAGGTGACAATTGGTGACAGCACCTACGCGCTGCCACAGCCCTTCTTGGTGCTTGCCACACAAAACCCGCTGGAGCAGGAGGGTACCTACCCGCTGCCCGAGGCGCAGGTTGACCGATTTATGCTCAAGGCGAAGATATCATATCCCAAGCGCAGCGAGGAGCTCGACATCGTGCGTATGAACCTCTCGGGTGATGGTATGCCCGAGGTTAAGCGTGTCATCACGCCCGAGGATATTATGCGTGCCCGAGCCGTTGTCAACAAGGTATATATGGACGAGAAGATTGAGAAGTATATAATAGACATCATCTTCGCTACGCGCGAGCCTGCGGAGTACCGTCTGAACCACCTTCAGCCGCTTATCGCCTATGGTGGCTCACCGCGTGCGAGTATCGCTCTTGCCAAGGCTGCCCGTGCCTACGCCTTCATACAGCGTCGCGGCTATGTTATCCCCGAGGATGTGCGTGCCGTATGTCACGACGTATTGCGCCACCGCATAGGTCTCACGTATGAGGCAGAGGCAGAGAATATCACCTCGGAGCAGATTATCACCGACATCCTCAATAACGTCATTGTACCATAATGCACCTTACCGAGAACGATATCATTCGCCGCGTGCGCAAGATTGAGATAAAGACGCGTGGTTTGTCCGATGAGATATTTGCGGGCAAGTACCACACGGCTTTTCGTGGTCGCGGTATGTCGTTTGCCGAGGTCAGGGAGTATCGTGTTGGCGACGATGTGCGCGACATTGACTGGAATGTCACAGCACGCTCGGAGCGCACCCACGTCAAGGTCTACGAGGAGGAGCGCGAACTTACAATGATGCTGCTTGTCGACGTGTCGCCGTCGCGCCTGTTTGGTAGCAAGGAGTACACCAAGAAGAACATTATCAACGAGATTGCCGCGACCCTCGCCTTCTCGGCAGCCAAGAATAACGATAAGGTGGGCTGCATACTCTTCTCTGACCGTGTCGAGAAGTTCATACCTCCGAAGAAGGGGCGCAGCCACATCCTCGCCATCATACGCGAGCTTGTGGGCTACGAGCCTACGGGCAGTGGTACTGCAATCTCGGAGGCTATGCGCTACTTGGTGGGTGTCAGCAAGAAACGTGCTACGTGCTTCCTGCTCTCCGACCTTATAAACAACCCCGCTGATGGTGCCAAGCTCGAGGACGCACTGAAGATTGCCACGTCGCGCCACGATATTATGGCGATACGTGTCTTCGACGAGCGCGAAGCAAAGCTCCCAGATGTGGGCATTGTCGAGATGCGCGATTCGGAGACGGGTAAACGAGAGTGGCTCGACACCTCGTCACGCCGCGTGCGCAAGTTCTGGAGTGATGAGTATGAGTCACGCTGTGGAGCTATGCGCGACCTATTGCGCTACAACCGCATAGACATCGCCGAGGTTGCCACCGACCAGGACTATGTTGTAGAACTTATAAAGATGTTCAAGCAGCGATGAGAGTGTTACACACCATACGCCTTCTATTGCTTACTGTGGCTATGCTTGCTACCGTAACGATGCTACGTGCCGATGAGCCTGTTGTTGCGGGACACTTCTCCACGGACAGCGTTGAGATAGGCGACCAATTTGAATACATCCTCACCATAGAGAAGGATCGTGCCACGGAGATTGGCGTGCCCGCCTTTGGCGATATGCTCACCCGTGAGCAGCAGTCGCAACTTAACGCACGCAAGGCAGAGATGTCCACATTCGAGGAGTACGACGACGACCTCTTCGAGCTTGTTGAGAACTATCCCATCGACACGCTCAAGGTTGAGGGGCGTCGCTTGTATCTGCGCAAACGCTACCGCCTTGCAGCTATGGAGACGGGAGATATGCACCTGCGTCCCGCGATACTCTATTTTGCCAAAAACCGTGACCTGCCCGATACGCTCTATGGCGGCGACACCGCCACGCTGCACGTCGCACGCTACGAGCTGTATGACACCACGAGTTTCCTTGTTGCCGACCCTATGCAGGGCGTGAAGGTCGACTCGCTGAAGGCTATGCACTACCTCCGCACAGAGGGTATCACCACGCAGAAAGATTTGCCTTTTGTCTTTAAGGAGATACAAGACTATGTCATCTACGGCACTATCATCGCTGTTGTCGTGGCACTCCTTGTCTGGCTCTGTGTGGTGCTTCTTGCACGCTATATAGCCCGTCGTGCAGAGCGTGTCAAGCCCCAGCCGAAGATACCTGCTCACATCGTTGCCAACAAAGCCCTCGTGGCATTGAGCCACCGCAAGTTGTGGCAGAATGGTAAGTTCAAGCAGTACTACACCTCGCTGACACAGATTCTGCGTGTATATATCTCGGAGCGTTGGGGTGTGGGTGCACTTGAGATGACCACAGACGAGATTATCGCGGCACTTGCGGATGTCGACATACCACGTGATAGCCGTATGGAGCTTGTTGCAGTGCTGCGCACCGCCGATATGGTGAAGTTTGCAAAGGCACAGCCCGACGGCGAGGAGAATGAGGCGTGCTATACGCGTGCCTACTACTTTGTAGAGAACACCAAGCCTGTGACCGATGCAGAGAGCTCGGGCAAGGGCGAGATAACCATCGAAACGAAGATTAACGACTGATGAGAGCACTGTCTAAACATATATTACGCCTATTGGCTGTTGTCGTGTTGCTTGTATCGGGAGAGGGTGCTGTTGCGCAGTATCTCCCAGAGCGTGCCCTTGTGCGTGAGGGCAACACACAGTTTGAGCGTCGCAACTACCGCACCGCGCTCAATCGCTATAATGAGGCTTTAGAGTGCGACTCCACGAGCTACGAGGCGGCATACAACCGTGCTAACGCCTACCACCACCTCAAACTCACGTCGCCTGCCGACTCCACGCTGAAATGGGAGGTCGCAAACGAGTACTTTGAGTACATAGCGCGTGATACGTTGCTCACTACAGTTCAGCGTGCAGAGACCCTGCGCAATCTTGGTGAGAGCCTCTTCACGCAGCAACGCTATGAGGCGGCACTCAACTCCTTCCGCGAGTCGTTGTTACTCAATCCCGATGACCGTGAGACCAAGCATAACTACGTGCTCACAAAGCGTATCGTCGACCAGAAACGTCATCAACAGCAGCAGCAAGACCAGCAAAACCAAGACCAACAACAGCAGGGTGATGGTGGCGGCGGAGGTCAGAACGACCAGCAGCAAGACCAGCAGCAGGACGAGCAGCAGAACCAAAACAACGAGCAGCAGAACGACCAGAATAAAAATCAAGACCAGCAACAAGATAACAAGGGTCAGGACGATAAGCAGCAGGATAAGAACCAGCAGCAGGAGAACGACCCCAATAACCCCAACGAGCAGCCTAATGAGGGTGACGACGAGCGTGAAGGTCAGGCACCACCGCCACAGGGCATAAGCCGCGAGGAGCAGGAGCGTATGCTCGACGCTATACAGGCGGAGGAGGACAAGACGCAGGATAAGCTCAAGGAGGGCGAGAAGGTGTTGGTTATACCAGGAAAGAAAAATTGGTAACGTATGAACTTTCTAAATAGTGAACTACTGTGGTGTGCGGTGATTATCCCGCTTGTCGCAGCATACTATATCTACGTTGGACGACGTGAGCCGTCGCTCACAGTCTCTACGCTTGGCACGAGGCGACCTCCGCGCACGTTGCGTTATTGGCTACGCCATCTGCCTGTGGTGTTGCGCCTTATGGCTCTTGGCGCGCTTATCGTGGCATTGGCGCGCCCTGTCAACGAGCACGTCTCGCGTGATGTTACGTGCGAGGGTATCGACATAGTGCTCTCTATGGATATCTCTGGCTCTATGCTTGCCCGCGATTTCCAGCCCGACCGCCTCACTGCCGCCAAGCAGATAGCCTCGGAGTTTGTTGCTGACCGCACAGGTGACCGACTCTCTGTTGTTGCCTTTGCGGGCGAGGCATATACGCAGTGCCCGCTTACGTCCGATCAGGCTACGGTGCAGACTATGCTCTCGCGCCTGCGCAGTGGTGTCATCGACGATGGTACAGCCATAGGCAACGGCTTGGGTACTGCCATTAACCGCCTGCGTGAGAGTGGTGCAAAGTCGAAGGTGGTCATACTGCTCACCGATGGTGTGAACAACCGAGGACAGATATCTCCCCATATGGCAGCCGAGATAGCCGCCGAGTTGGGCATAAAGGTATATACCATTGGTGTAGGTCGTCGTGGCACGGCACCCTATCCAGCACAAGATATCTTTGGTAATATGACTACCGTTATGGCAGAGGTGGAGATAGATGAGGAGCTGTTGCGCGACATCGCCTCGACAACGGGTGGCGAGTACTTCCGTGCCGAGAATAACAACGCCCTCGCCGAGATATACGACCAGATAAACACCCTTGAGAAGAGCGAGGTACAGGTCACCGAATATACCCTCTACGAGGAGCTGTTCCTCGGGTGGTTGCTTGTCGCCTTTGCGCTTCTTGTTGCGGAGTTTTTAGTACGCTATGTGGTGCTTAATCGCATACCGTAACCCGATAATACTGAATGTGTTATGACAGATATTAATATATTTGAATTTGGTGCACCGCGCTACCTGCTTCTTATCGTTGTGGCGGTAGCTGTGGTCGTTGTATACGCCCTAATGCTCTTTGTGCGTCGTCGCAAGCTGCGCCGTTTTGGTTGCGAGGCTACCTTGCGTGAGCTTATGCCCGAGAGGTCGGTTGCACGTGGTTGGGTAAAGGTCGCACTCTTTGCCTGCGCACTCGTTATGCTGTCGCTTGCTGCGGCACGTCCGCGCACAGGCTCGAAGTTGCGCTCTGTGGAGAGTGTGGGACGCGAGATTGTCCTCGCTGTGGATGTGTCACGCTCTATGCTTGCCGAGGATGTCAAGCCCAGTCGTATGGAGCGCACGCGCTACGCCATATCGCGCCTTATCGAGGGTATCAAGGAGGATAGAATTGGTATCGTTGCCTTTGCAGGTGAGGCGGAGGTAGTGCTGCCTATAACCTCGGACAAGAAGATGGCACAAGCCAAGGTTAGGGCATTATCGCCCGCGCTAATCGCTAATCAAGGTACCGACGTAGGTGCAGCACTTGAGCTTGCCACACTCTCATTCTCAAGTAGCACGCAGAATAATCGTAGCCGTGTTGTCATCCTCATCACCGACGGTGAGGATCACGACGAGGGTGCTCTTGCAGCTGCGGAGGCCGCCGCTGCCGAGGGTATCACTGTGTGTGCTATTGGCATAGGAACGCCCGAAGGTGTTATCCTTGAGATTAATGGTGAGACCATAGAAGATGAGAATGGCAAGATGGTGCTCACAAAGCTTAACGAGCCACTATTGCAGCAGATAGCCCAGACCACAAATGGCATATACACCCGCTCGCGTAACGAGGACTTCGGTCTTGAGGGCATCATCGCCAAGTTGGATAGCATCGAGGAGTCGCAGTTCAAGGAGCGCACCTTTGAGGAGTATGATGAGGAGTATCAGTGGTTTGTTGCTGCGGCAATAGTGCTACTCTTGGTCGAGATGTTGGTGCTGTCGCGCCGCAACCCGCTGCTGGCAGGCATCAAGCTCTTTGAGCGCGACACCACCCCCACATCCCCCACACAACGCTAATTATTAACAACCAACAACATAAACTATTAACTAAATATAGATAAATACTATGACAATCAGAGATTTACAGCCTAAACTTATTTGGGAGCAGTTCGACGACATCACACGTGTACCCCGTCCGTCGAAGCGTGAGGGTAAAATTATAGAGTGGCTTCAGGCATTTGCCAAGAAGCACGGTATCGACTACCAAACCGATGCCACAGGTAATGTTGTTATGCGCAAGCCTGCCACCGCTGGCTTTGAGGGTCGCCCTGCAGTCATACTCCAGTCGCATATGGATATGGTGTGCGAGAAGAACTCTGACGTTGAGTTCGACTTCGACAATGACCCCATACAGACATATATTGACGGCGAGTGGGTCAAGGCAAAGGGCACTACGCTTGGTGCTGACTGCGGTATCGGTATGGCGGCAGCCCTGGCTGTGTTGCTCGACGAGGAGCTTGAGCATCCAGCTATTGAGGCGTTGTTCACTGTCGACGAGGAGACGGGACTCACAGGTGCATTTGGTCTTGGCGAGGGTATGCTCACAGGCAAATACCTTATAAATCTTGACTCGGAGGACGAGGGCGAGATCTTCATCGGCTGTGCTGGTGGTATTGACACTGTGGCACGTATGGACTACGACACCGAGGAGACACCCGAGGGCTATGCGTTTGTGCGTTTGGAGGTGGGCGACCTGCTTGGTGGTCACTCTGGCGATGATATCGACAAGGGTCGTGCCAACTCTAATAAACTTCTTGCACGCTTCCTCTACAATGCGTGCGACACATTCAAGATTGCTGTTGAGCGTATTGATGGCGGTAACTTGCGTAACGCTATACCGCGCGAGGCGTATGCCATTGTGGGTGTTCCCGCCGAGTCGAAGGCAGACTTTGTGGAGCGTTACTTGGAGTTTGGCGAGTCACTTAAGGAGGAGTTCCGTCACACCGAGCCTCGTATGCGTTTCTCGGTGAGCGATGCTACTGCGCCTGCTGCTGTTATGGCTTATGACGACCTCTGCGCGCTACTTATCACCATCGTCGGTCTGCCCAATGGTGTCCTCGCAATGTCATTTGCAGTACCAGGTCTTGTTGAGACCTCGTCTAACCTCGCATCTGTGAAATTTGATGAGAGTGCCAAGCAGGTTGTCATCACCACGTCGCAGCGTTCATCTGTCGAGAGCGCGAAGCTCTATGCAGCACAGACCATCGAGTCGGTATTCTTCCTCGCTGGCTGTGATGTAGAGCACTCTGACGGCTATCCAGGCTGGTCGCCTAACCCCGATTCAAAGTTGCTCAAGACCAGCGTTGAGTGCTACCGCAACCTCTTTGCCACCGAGCCGAAGGTGCGAGCTATCCACGCGGGTCTGGAGTGTGGTCTCTTCCTTGAGAAGTACCCGCACCTTGAGATGGTGTCATTTGGACCTACGCTCCGCGGCGTACACTCACCCGATGAGCGTCTTGAGATTAGCACCGTTGACAAGTTCTGGAAGCTGCTCGTAGAGCTACTCAAGGTTCTCGAGTAGAGCTGATTTAAGGCTTTATAGGGCGAGATAGGGTTTTCCCTATTTCGCCCTATTTCGCCCTCTCTCTACCTCTCTTATCGCCCTCTCTCGTGCTAAATTCTCACCCTATACCTCCCTAAATTTCCGTCCCCACCTAAAATAAGTTATCAAAAAATTTGTCTACATAAGCTAAAAATAGTAACTTTGCTACAGATTGTAGCTATACGCCTCGGTGTGTAGAGTGTGTGTGGTGTGCCATCAGCTATCAGACGAAAGAAGGTATTTACTCAAACAATAACTAAAACTTAACTATCATGTACGGAAAATTTCAGCAGCATTTGCAGAATGAGTTGGCAGAGATTAAGGCTGCCGGCTTGTACAAGACCGAGCGCATCATCGAGTCACCCCAGCGTGCAGAGATCGACGTGGCTAATCGCCCCGTGTTGAACTTCTGCGCCAACAACTACCTCGGTTTGTCAGACAATCAGCGTCTTATCGACGCAGCAAAGAGAGCTATGGATGAGCGTGGCTTCGGTATGTCTTCAGTACGCTTCATCTGCGGCTGTCAGGATATGCACAAGGAGCTTGAGAAGGCTATCGCCGACTACTTCGGCACAGAGGATACAATCCTCTATGCTGCATGTTTTGATGCTAATGGTGGCGTCTTCGAGCCTCTGTTCACTGCCGAGGATGCTATCATCTCTGATGCTTTGAACCACGCCTCTATCATCGACGGTGTACGCCTCTGCAAGGCACAGCGTTACCGCTATGCTAATGCCGATATGGCAGAGCTTGAGGAGTGCTTGAAGCAGGCACAGGCACAGCGTTTCCGCATCATCGTAACTGACGGTGTATTCTCTATGGATGGTAATGCTGCTCCGCTGGATAAGATCTGCGAGTTGGCAGAGAAGTACGACGCACTTGTAATGGTTGATGAGTGTCACTCTGCAGGTGTCTTGGGTAAGACAGGTCGCGGTATCACCGAGCTCTTCGACTTGCGCGGTAAGGTAGATATCCTCACAGGTACCCTCGGCAAGGCGTTTGGTGGTGCAGTAGGTGGCTTCACAACAGGTCGCAAGGAGATTATTGATATGCTCCGTCAGCGTTCACGTCCCTACCTCTTCTCTAACTCATTGCCCCCCGCAGTTGTTGGTGCAAGTATCGAGATGTTCAAGATGTTGGAGGAGAGCGACAAGCTCCACGACCAGCTCGTAGCCAATGTTGAGCACTTCCGTACCAAGATGATTGCTGCAGGCTTCGATATCAAGCCTACACAGTCAGCTATCTGCGCTGTTATGCTCTACGATGCAAAGCTCTCACAGGACTTTGCAGCAGAGTTGCAGAAGGAGGGTGTATTTGTTACTGGCTTCTACTACCCCGTAGTACCAAAGGGTCAGGCTCGTATTCGTGTTCAGGTATCGGCAGGTCATACCACCGAGCAGCTTGATCGTTGCGTTGAGGCATTTGTGAAGGTTGGTAAGAATCTTGGTGTCCTCAAGTAATTTGATGTTATAAGGGGTTATCTTTGACTCTTCAATCAAAGCCATGAATGGGACGTACGTCAAGTACTACCCATCCATGGCTTTTTCATGTCATAGCCAAATCTAACCCCTTCTAACAACAAATTATCTATTATATAAGGGGTCATCTTTGACTCTTCAATCAAAGCCGTGAATGGGAAGTTTCTGCCTGTTCACGGTTTTTTTTGTTGCTTGATAGGGTTTGATAGTGAAGTTCGTGATGATAGGGCTTTCCCTAAATTCCCTAAATTCCCTAAATTCCTTAAATTCCTTAAATTCCTTAAACTCCCTAAACTCCTTAAACTCTCTATCTCTCGGCCTATCTCGCCCTATCTCGCCCCATTCCACCGTTGCTCTCCCGTCCTATTTTCTCTCTTACTATAAAAAATTAATTATTTTTTGTATCTTTGTCACTATAAACTTAAAACGCCCAATGATGAAGAGGATAACATACGTTTTAGTAGTTGCACTGCTTCTCCTATTCCAGCCACAGCCCGCCCACGCCGTGCTCAAGGGCTACAACCTCAATGAGACGGTGATAATGCTCGACTCGGAGCTTGAGGTATTCGTTGAGAAGGTTAACACGTTGCACGCCGATTTTCGTAAGGCACGTGACGAGTATCGTGCCTATCTTTTGGAGTTCAGCAAGGAGATGACTTCGGCAAAGTTGAGTCTCTACTCGCAGCAGGAGCAGTATGTGTTCGGCAATGCCTATGCTTCGGAGGTGGCACAACGCCTATGCGAGGAGTTTTATACCAGCGACCTGCCCATAAAGCTCTGGGAGACAACCTATGAGCGTACGCTCTCGCGCTGCAAACATCTACACAAGACACTTATGGAGATAAATCCAGAGCTCTTGAATGACACTGCGCGCCAAAGCCGCGATAAGGGGCTCGCTCGCATCGACGAGCTGCTTGTGAAGATAGACACGTGGTATGGCGAGATATGTGCCGATATGGAGAGGTTTGAGGCGTTATCCACATCGGTAGAAGCCTTTCAGCGTGACATAGACAACAACTACGACTACGTCTTCAACTCACTGCTACTAACACCTGACAAGCAGCCTACGCACGTTGTCTTTGGCGATAAGTTTGCCGACAACTGGAGGGCCTGTATGAATACTATTGTTGGCATCTTTGCAGCATCGCACTACTACGGCTGGGAGTTTCAGGATAAGTGGAGTGCCGAGGGTAATGTTATCATCATCTCGGGCATCATCGCCTTTGTTGTGGGTATACTCATTGCCCTCCTCGCCCTACGTTGTGGTTGGGTCAAGCGTTGGAAGCTTATGGTGAGCCACCCCGTGATATTCTCCATCTTCTGTGGCTGGCTTGCGGTGACGCTAACCTTTTTCTTTATACGTGTTGCCCTCACCGCTAACCCCTTCTTTGCTTCGGCACTCAACCTTATCATCGAGCTATGCCTGATGTACGTAATGCTCAACTTCAGCGTGCTCCTGCGCGTCAAGAGCGACCAGCTTGTGCCAACCATCTTGGCATATATGCCCACGGTGTTGCTCTCGATAATCATCTTCTTGTATCGCCTATTATTGGTAGACATCAATGTTGTGCGTATAACCTACCCCATAACGCTCCTCTTGCTCATCGTAGCGCAGATACTTGTCCTTGTACGTCTGCGCAGCAAATTGCTCGCCATAGACCGCTATGTGAGCAGCGTGGCAGTATTGCTCTTCTCGCTATGTTTTATGATGAATTTCTGGGGTTACTACTACCTCTCGATATATATCGCTTTGGCGTGGGCAATATACATCATAGGTCATCTCGTGCTGTCGTGTCTCTACAACTACCTGTATCGTGTCGAGCAACGCCGCATTGAGCAGGATGAGCAGGCATACAAGAGCTCGTGGATGCCCTTCACCTTTAAGTGGCTCATTAAGCCTATGTCGCTGTTGTTGGTGCTCTTCTTCTGCACGCTTGAGTGTGTCCACGTATTTAGCATCAATGAGTGGTTTGACGCTCTCTTTAACTATATGTTTGTCAACATCCCCGACATTGTCTCTATCTCGGCACGTCGCATCCTTGTCATCATCGCCAGCGCGATACTTACTAACTACTTCGTACACCTTGTCAACTATCTGCTCCACTTGCGCTACCAGGAGAGGGCTGATGTGGGTGCTATCAACCTTGCGCGTAACGTCTTTGCCATCGTTGTATGGGCTGTCTTTGTGCTGCTCTCGCTCGCTTATGTCGAGGTCAACTACATAGGTATCTTGGCAGCGTTAGGAGGTTTTGCCATTGGTCTTGGCGTGGCTTTGCGTGATACATTCGACTGTTTGCTGTGCGGTATTATCCTTATGATGGGACGTATAAAGATTGGCGATTACGTGGAGATTGGAAATAGCTATCGTGGCAAGGTTATAGATATACAGTACCGCAGCACACTTATCGAGACCGATGACGGTGCTGTTATATCGGTCTTTAACACGCAGTTCTTCGACAAGGACTTCCGCAATATGAGCTACACTGGCGACTACCAGCGTCTGCACATCACCTTCACAGTGCAGAAGGAGATAAACACCGTCGAGGTGCGCGAGATGCTCGCCAAGGCACTTGTGGAGAGGGTTCCCGAGATTGCCAAGCACCCTGCGCCTGTCATCCTCTTTGGCTCGGCGGACAACTTCCATATAAATATGATTGCGCAGGTGTGGCTCTCTGTGTACTACTACGATGAGGGTATCTCTAATGTTAAGGAGACGCTCTTTAACACCCTCTTTGAACACGGCTTGAAAGATATGAGTGTTGAGTCGCACGTATTCTTCACCAAGCAGATTGCGGATATTGAGGAGGCAGATATCTATAAACCCCAAATATAGTATATAGCTTAAAATCAACAATTTAGTATAAAATAAAACTACAAATAATATGTCTGTTATTCGACTTACCAAGGAGTTTACCTTCGAGGCGGCACATATGCTTGAGGGCTATGACGGCTTATGCCGCGAGATACACGGTCACTCTTACCGCCTCTTGGTTACCGTCAAGGGCGAGCCCGAGAGTGATCCCACATCGCCCAAGTTGGGTATGGTTATGGACTTTGGCGTGCTTAAAAACATCGTCAACGAGCAGATTGTTGCGCGCCTCGACCACTCTTTTATGATGCGCAATACGCTTGCTGCCGAGCAGATGGCAAGCGACCTTGGCTACCGCTTCTCAAAGGTTGTGCTCACGGAGTATCAGCCCACGTGCGAGAATATGCTGGCCGACTTCGCCGAGAGGCTGCTCGGTGCACTTCCCGACAATATTGAGTTGTGCAAGTTGCGTCTGCACGAGACCGCTACGTCGTATGCCGAGTGGTACGCCTCTGATAACTTTTAATACGGTGTGCTATGAGTCGCAAGAAGCTCTTTTTGGTTGATGCCTACGCGCTAATCTTCCGCTATTATTACGCCTTTATGGGTCGCCCTATGCGCAACCGCGATGGTCTGAACACGTCGGTTGTCTTTGGCTTCACAAAGTTCCTGCGCGACATCCTGCGCCGCGAGAAGCCCGACCTTATAGGTGTTGCCTTTGACCCTCCTGGCGGCTCGTTCCGTTGCCGTATGTATGAGGAGTATAAGGCTAACCGCCCACCAACGCCCGAGGATATAAAGCTCTCTGTGCCCTATGTCAAACGACTGCTTGAGGCTATGTGTATCCCTATCCTTGAGGTCGCAGACTACGAGGCTGATGACGTTATAGGTACTCTTGCCAAGCGTGGTGCTGCTGCGGGCTACGATGTCTTTATGGTCACTCCCGATAAGGACTACGGTCAACTTGTTGACGACCATTGTGTGATATACAAACAGAAGGGTGACGACATAGAGATTGTAGACAAGGCGGCAATTGAGGCGAAGTATGGCTTTAGCGATCCTACGCTTGTGTGCGATATGTTAGCACTCTGGGGTGACTCGGCAGATAATATTCCTGGTGTCCCAGGCATCGGTGAGAAGGGTGCTGCAAAGCTCGTGCGCGAGTGGGGTAGTGCCGAGAACATCATCGCCAATGCCTCAAAAATAGGCGGTAAGACGGGAAAGAACCTTATGGAGTGGGGCGATAAGCTCCTCTTCTCGAAGCAGCTCACCGCCATACGCCTTGATGTGCCTATCGAGTTCAACGAAGCAGACCTCACGGTGTGCTGTCCCAACTATACACTGCTGCGCGGACTCTATGCCGAGCTTAACTTTACGTCGTTCTTACGCGATATCGAAAACCTTGCGCCAGAGCCTACAAATGAGAGCGCACCGAATACTCCGCGCCAGGAGCCACAGATACAGCTTCAGGAGGTGGCACGTGCCAAGTCGGAGGCGAAGCGTCGTGCAAGCCTTGAGGGTCAGGGCGACCTCTTCGCAATGTTTGATGCCGCACCAGTTACGCCAGCTACACCCGATAGCGCACCAGCCGCACCAGCCGCTGCTACCGAAGAAGCCATATTGGAGCCTGTTGTAGAGTCAGAGATGGAGGGCGATGCTGTTATGCATACGCTTGCAGATACGCCACACGACTACCGCACGATACATAGTGTCGAGGAGCTGCGCGATGTTGTGAGCTACATAGCTACCAAGACGGAGTTCTGCTTCGATACCGAGACGACGGGTCTCGACCCGCTTACGGCAGTTGTTGTGGGTATATCGTTTGCTGTCGAGCCATTCAAGGCGTGGTATCTACCCTTCAGCCCCACTACGCGCCAAGCGTATGTAGAGGTGCTTAAGCCACTCTTTGAGCGCGACGACATTGGCAAGGTGGGACAGAATATGAAGTTCGATATAATGATACTTCGCGGTCTGGGTATCGAGGTCGCAGGTGCCAAGACCGACACAATGTTGCTGCACTACCTCATAGATGCCGAGGCGCGCCATAATATGGACTTCCTTGCGCAGCGTTACCTCAACTACGCGCCTATCTCTATCGAGACGCTTATAGGAAAGGGTGCGAAGCAGCTCACTATGGATATGGTGGGTGTGGAGCGTGTCGCAGAGTATGCCGCCGAGGATGCAGATGTCACGTTGCGCCTTAAGCATATATTGTATGCCGAACTTGATAGGTTGGGTATGGTCGAGCTATACCGCCGTATTGAGGAGCCTATGATTGATGTCCTTGCAGATATGGAGCTTGAGGGCGTGCGCATAGACACCGAGGCGTTGAGTAGCTACGCTTGTGAGCTGCGCGAGCTGTTGTTGCGCCTTGAAAACGAGGTGCGTACCCTCGCAGACGAGCCTACACTCAACATCAACTCGTCGCGTCAGCTGGGTGAGGTGCTCTTTGCCAAACTGCGCATCACCGACAAGCCCAAGATGACGCGCACCAAGCAGTTCTCAACAGAGGAGGAGTACCTGCAAAGTTTCGCGCACCGTTTCCCAATCGTAGATAAGATACTCGAGTACCGTGGCGTAAAGAAGCTGCTGTCAACATACGTCGAGGCTCTTCCCGAGCTTGTTAACCGTGTGTCTGGTAAGATACACACATCATATAATCAGGCTGTTACGGCAACAGGCAGACTGTCGTCAACCAATCCTAACCTGCAAAATATACCCATCCGCGACGAGCTTGGCAAGCCCATACGTGCCGCCTTCATCTCATCGGACTCCGACCATACGTTGGTTGCTGCCGACTACTCGCAGATAGAGCTACGCCTTATGGCGCACCTGTCGGGTGACGAGGCCCTTATTGATGCCTTTATGCACGGTGCCGATATCCACGCCTCGACTGCTGCGCGCCTCTTTCATAAGAGCGCGACGGAGGTTACGTCGGACGAGCGACGCAGGGCAAAGACCGCCAACTTTGGTATCATCTATGGCATCTCGGCATTTGGACTGGCGCAGCGTCTTGACATCCCTAATCGTGAGGCGCGCGACCTTATCGATAGCTACTTTGTGTCGTATCCAGATATCAAGCGATATATGGACGATGCTGTGGCGCGTGCCACAAATGAGGGCTATGTGGAGACGATGTTTGGTCGTAGGCGCAAGCTCCACGACATAGCGTCGAGCAATCGCACGGTGCGCGGCATTGCCGAGCGTAATGCCATAAATACGCCCATACAGGGCTCTGCTGCCGATATAATGAAGTTGGCGATGATTGAGATACGTCGTCGCTTCAGAGCAGAGGGCATACGCTCACGTATGATACTTCAGGTACACGACGAGGTTGTTATCGACACGCTCAACAGCGAGCTTGATGCTGTCAAGCGTATAGTTAAGGAGGCTATGGAGGATGTTGCCACACTGCGTGTGCCTCTTATTGCCGAGGTCAACGCTGCCAGCAACTGGCTTGCGGCACACTAATACGTGGTAATAATATATGTGAAGGGGCTGTCCAACAAGTGCGTTGCGACAGCCCCTTCGTGTTACGAGTATTGTAGGTATAGACGCAGAGTGTTTGCTTTTTGAGGGCGCGCTGTGCCAATGGTTTTTTCGAGGTGTTTCCACCGCTTCATACGATTTGTTGCCAATCAGCTTTTCTATCGTCGTATACTCCCATCTTTAACAAATAGTAAAATGCTAAATAAATTTAATATATAAGCCAAGATATATTAAATAATTAAATTAATGGGGGGGGGTAATTAATAAAATTATTATATATCCATCAGTTTTTAAATTTATAAAATTTTGCACAAAAAAACCTCTTTTTTAATTGCAAAATGTGGCTGAAAGATGCTTGGACTTATCTAATAATTGTTATCTTCGCATTCGTTTTAGTTCAAAGTTTGTTTGAGGGTGTGTGTTTAGTTGATGTGAGAGCATCTTTGAGTGTTGTCTTGGCTATCCACATATTTAAAAATAGACCAACTTTTTATGTTACTTATTACAAATTTTAATAAATAATTAACTATTAACTAAAAAAGCACTATTATGAAGAAGTATCTATTTGGATTGGTTGCCGTGTTGGCACTTGTTCTCCCCTCTTGTTCGTATGACGACTCGGAGCTTTGGGAGAAGTACAATGACCTTGAGAATCGTGTGAAGACACTCGAGGGCTTGTGTCGTGAGATGAACACCAATATCGAGTCGTTGGAGACAATATTGGAGTCGCTCAACCAGAATGAGCACGTGAGCAACATCGCCCCCATCACAGAGGATGGTGAGGTGGTAGGTTACACCATCACATTTACAAGTGGTGAGAGCGTTACCATCTACAACAATGAGGCTGGTGGTACAACTCCTACACTCGGCGTAGCCAAGGACGAGGATGGTCTATATTATTGGACTCTCGGTGGCGAGTGGCTATTGGACGAAGAGGGCAATAAGGTTAAGGCAGAGGGTAATGATGGTATGACTCCTCGTCTTAAGGTTGAGGATGGCTACTGGTATGTATCTTACGACAACGGCGCGACTTGGGTTGAGGCTGGCGCAGCAACCACCGAGGGCTCGGGCGACAACCTCTTCAAGGAGGTAAGCTACGACGATGAGTATGTATACTTGACCCTTGCTGATGGCACTGTATTGGTTTTGCCTCGCACACAGAATGAGACACCCGTGGAGCCCACACCTGGCAATGGTGGCAACGCAGTTGATTTGGGTTTGAGCGTTAAGTGGGCAGACCGCAATGTTGGTGCAGATAGCCCTGAGGCCTATGGCGACTACTACGCTTGGGGTGAGCTTACATCAAAAACCGACTACAACGAGTGGAACTGCGCATCTTATGGCAAGGATACTGGCGTAATCTCAGGCAATGCAACCTACGATGTTGCAACAGCTAACTGGGGCGATGGCTGGCGCTTGCCTACCGTAGAGGAGATTAACGAGCTAATGGCAAACTGCACATTCTCTTGGGTTGAGCAGAATGGTGTTGGTGGCTTGCTCGTCGAGGGTAATGGCAACTCTATCTTCTTGCCTGCAACGGGTTACTACAAGGAGACAGCGATTAAGTATGAGGGCACTTATGGTACATATTGGACTGGTACGCCCAACGACTATTGGAACTATCAGGCAAGTTCATTCGACTTCACAGACACACAGCAGGCTGTATACTGGGATTATCGCTTCAACGGCCATGTAGTTCGCCCCGTAAAGGAGTAAATATTGTTTAGTATTAGTTCGTAACAGAGAGAAACTATTATGAAAAGAGAACTCTTTTATATCGCAATAATGCTCTTTGGTCTATTGCTTGGTGCTTGTTCGCCAGATGAGCCTACCAATGAGCCAATTGACGAGCCAATTGATAAGCCAATTGATAAGCCAATTGACGAGCCAGTGGAGGCTACAGAGCTCACCCTCGCGCTCGCGACTGCCGATATCGAGATAGGTGAGACACTCGAGATTGGGTACACTATCCTCCCCGAGAATGCCGACAACAAGACCATCACTTGGAGCACTTCGAATGCTGAGGTTGCTACGGTTTCGGCAGAGGGCGTGGTTAGCGGTTTGGCTCGTGGCTCGGCAACAATCACAGCAGAGCTTGGCACACTTAAGGCATCTTGCGAGGTGAATGTGTGGAGTGTTGCAGACCAGGTTATTGAGTCTAAGTTCCTTGATATCCGCTATTGGGGCGACTACTACAATACGGGTTATGACAACTTCACCGTTTCGTTCGGTACTGTCGAGTTTGCAGATATGAACATATCGAGCACAGGTGATTTCTTCCAGCTCTCGGCAAACACCACCCAGTTTACCGACATCGCTGCGGCATATCTCTACCCTGGTGTCTACACCTTTGACGAGGAGTCGCCATACGAGGAGATGACCATCACAGGTCGTCAGCAGAGTCTGCGAATCCGCTATTCGGATGATGCTAACGGCGATGGTCAAATGGAGGAGCTCTACAACTTTATGCTTGATGCCTATATGGTCATTGAGTACGACGAGGTTGAGGAGGTATGCATCTTTGTTGCCGAGGTAAAACTCGATACCAACGAGGTTATCCGCATCCACTATCGTGGCTCGGTGTACTTCACCAATACTATCGAGCACCTTATTCCTCCCCAGATTACCGACGAGCTCGACTTCGTATGCGAGTATGCTACTGCATCGCACTTCGGCGATGGTGTATACCTTATAGATATGCAGGAGACCGAGGATGGCTGGCTCGATACGCAGATGATCACTATAACACTCAATACCGAGCCTAATGATGATAGCATCAAGGCTGGTGTATATCCCATCTCTGCGGAGGCTGTCGAGGGTGGTTATATGAGCAATGGCTACTATGTGCTATCTTCAGGAAGTACCTTCTATCAGGGCTCTTATGCCTATATTTTGCGCTCTGACTATTCGATGAGTTACGCATTTATTGATAAGGGAACTCTCACAATCTCTTACGAGGGCGATAATATAACCATTGAGTTGGAGGCAGTGGATTTGGGTGGCTACCGAGTACATACAGTATACTCGGGTGCACAAATTTTGTAGAATAGTTAAATCTTGGAGATAGGATAGATATCCTACGTGCCGATAATCGGCAATAATAGGTGGCGTTAATAGGTATTCAAGCCTAAAACGCCACCATTATTTTGTAAGGTGATGATGCCGAGTGAGAGTTATCTCCTATCCCACGATTTTAGTTTGTCGTCGTCGGTGATTGGGCGCACTACGCGGCAGGGGTTGCCCACAGCGACTACATTTGATGGGATATCCTTTACTACCACCGAGCCGCCACCAATAATGACATTCGAGCCAATCGTAACACCTGGCATAACCTGCACGCCCACACCTATCCACACATTATCGCCCACAGTGATAGGGTAGGCATACTCCAAACCCTGATTTCTGCGCTCGGCATCTATGGGGTGTCCCGCAGTGTGAAAGCCGCAGTTGGGGGCGATAAAGACATTGTTGCCGAACTTAACCTTCGCACCATCCAAAATCACCGTGTTGTGGTTGGCAAAGAAGTTCTCGCCAATCTCGATATTGTAGCCGTAGTCGCACCAGAAAGGGGCAACAATCGTGAAACTATCGCCTGCCGTCTTGCCCAATAGCTGGCGCATAATCATTTGCTGCCCAACGGTATCCGATGGACGTAAATGGTTGAAATCGTAACATAGGTCTTTCGCAACCTTGCGCTCCTCAATAAGGTCTATGTCGTTGTTTGCATCATACATCATCTGACGCAACATCTTCTCTTTTTCTGTCATCTGAAAACTGTTAATCACAATAAACCTACCCAAAGGTAGATATTTTTTCGATACTCGGCTGTGGTTATGTCAACTTCTTGTCGACAGAGGCGACAAAAATAGCGAGTCGTCGCGAGATGTAGTTTTGGCGTACACTATATACATCACTTTACGCTGACCTTGGGAATATCGCTCCAGCGTGTTGTATAGTGTGGCGACTGGTTGTCGCTTGCCGTCTTAATCTTACCACTGCCCTGTACGGCTAATTTTACAGCTCCCCTGCCAAAGGTGGCATTGATGCTGTCCAATGCCGATGTTATCCTCCGTTCACGCTCTATTGCCGTTGTGCTTTCAAACAGCGAGTGCATAACCTCGCCCTCGGCGATAATCTTTGTGGCAATAACCCCCGCCTTCTTATAGCCGTAGCCACTTTTGAATATGCGCTGCGTGGTGTGTACAGCCTCGGCGACTATCTGTCGCTGGTTGGCGGTAGGTGTGGTGAAGGTTACTAAGGCGTTAGCGTATGTCTGTGGCGTGTTCTCCTTGAAGCGGTTGGTGTAGGCAAAGACAACCATCTCGGCAGCAACACTTCGCTGCTTGCGTAGCTTCTCTGCCACGGTGGATGCAAAGTTGGCAACCTGCTCTTGCAGCTCCCTTGTGTCGTATATCTCGCTTGAGAAGCTACGCGAAACACATATTGAGTGTCGCGCCTCAAAGCCATCTTCAAACTCTATGCAGGGCGTGCCTTGAAGCTCCTTCCACGTCCTTACGCCCGTTATGCCCATCAGCGCGTGGACGATATTCTCGGTAAGCTGCGTAAAGTCGTAAGCCGTGGTTATGCCTCGCTCCTTTAGCTTGGGTACAGACCTACGACCTATGCCCCAGACATCCTCTATGGGGAACCTCTTTAACACCTTCTCTATATCTTCTGGACGGTGCATATAGCAGCCACCGCGCAGCTTGGGATAGTGTTTGCAGAGCTTGGAAGCTATCTTTGCAAGGGTCTTTGTTGGAGCAATGCCCACCGACACGGGTATAGATGTCTGTCGCCAGCACTCGCTCGATATCTTCTTTGCGTAGGCATCAAAATCTATCTTTGGCATACCGCGCAGATCCAAAAAGCACTCATCAATGGAGTATGCCTCCACCGAAGGAGCATACTCCTCCAGCACCCACCTCACCCTCTGCGACATATCGCCATAGAGAGCCATATTGCCCGAAAATACCGCCACGTTGTGCCTCTCGACAATATCCCGAATCTTAAAGAGTGGTGCCCCCATCTTTATACCCAACGCCTTTGCTTCGTTGCTTCGTGCCACAGCGCATCCGTCATTGCTCGACAGAACAATGATAGGCTTGCCTTGCAGGTCGGGGCGAAAGACTCGCTCGCACGAGGCATAAAAGTTATTACAGTCAGCAAGGGCAAACATCGCTACATCTTCTTAATAACCCACGAGACAACACCCCAGACGATAAAGTTATTCTCGGCGGTTATTACAATCGGTTTATATGCTGTTTTAAGCTCATTGGCAGGCATAAGGCGAACCTTGCCATCAACCATCTCTACACGTTTTACGGTATACTCTCCATCAATGTAGCATATAGCCTTGCAGTTGTTGTACGGGTCGATGGCTCTATCTACGATAAGTATATCGCCCTCATCCATCCCGCTATCCACCATAGATACACCGTCTACGCGAAAGAAGAATGTCGAGGCTCTGTGCCTTACGAGGAGTTTTATAAGGTCTAACTTCTCACGAATATCCTCGGCGGGGCTTGGAAATCCCGCCTTGACATCGCCCACAAGCTCCGTCTCAAACGAGCTGTTTGTCTCTATGCTGTGTGGTATAAACTTGTCCAATTCCATAACGTGTGGTCGCTGTGTTACTTTCTCGCTACAAAATTAGCAAAAAGTGGGCAACTGGCGGTTACTCACTCTTGCCGAGTTCAAGAGCCAAAGTTACGCATATTCTCAAAAAAAGATTAACTTTGCTAAAAAAATTGTCGAGGCGTGTAGTTTTTGGTGTAGTCTGCGCGTCTAATGGTTAAAAACATCTACGCAATGAGTCAGAAAGAGCAAGAATTTACAACCATCATTGAGCAACATCGCAGCACGATATACTCCGTCTGCTTTATGTTTGCCAAGAGTTCCAATGAGGCGGATGACCTCTTTCAGGAGATACTTATACGTCTGTGGCAGGGCTTTGATAACTTCCGCCACGAGAGCAAGCTATCAACGTGGGTATGGCGCGTGAGCCTAAATACGTGTATCTCTGCTGACCGCAAGCTCAAGCACCATAAGGAGGCAGCTATTGACTTCGGACGCAACCTCTACCACGACAGCGACACCGAGAGCCGCCAGGCACAGATGCTTCACGAGCGCATACAACGCCTGCAACCCTTTGACCGCGCGATAGTGCTGCTGTGGCTTGAGAGTATGTCCTACGAGGAGATAGCCGCTATCGTGGGCATAACACCAAAGAATGTGTCGGTGCGCCTCTACCGCATAAAGGAGGAGCTTAAGAAGATGAATAACCAATAAAAAACTATACCACTATGAACGACAATAACAACACCCGTGAGCTTCAGGAGCTACGCGACCAGATAACACAGCTACGCCAGATGCTTGAGAGGGAGGGACGACTCAATGAACGCGCCGTGCGTCGTGCAATGGGTGAGAAGGCACAAAAGCTCACATCGCGTGGCATAGGCTACGTCATCATCGACATTGTAAGCATCTTTATTATGTTCGCTGCGATTTATGTGCTTGAGATGAATATGATGTTTGCCTATGCGTGGATACCCTTCGCCCTCATTGCTGTAGGCTACGACCTCTATATGAATAGCCTTATGCCCGCCGACCTCTTTACATACGGCAGCCTCGTGGATATTGCCCGTGCAGGTGTCCGCTATAAGCGATTTACCTACCTATGGTTTGCCATATCTATACCATTTATCTCGGTGTGGGGTTACCTCTTTGTGTCACAGATGTTGCACAACTACGGCGAGGTTACAATAGGCTTCTTTGTAGGAATTGTCATCGGTGGATGCTTCGCTGCGGTAAACCTTATTAAGGCACTGCGCACCGCTAACGATATCATCCGTCAAGTCAATGAGCTTATGCGTGAGTAACACGAGTAAAAAGCTGTAAGCACCTCGCCTATGTCGGTATATACAAAACTTCTCGCATCACTGCACACGTTGCTCTATGGTAACGTGTGTATTGCTTGTGGTGAGCCTATAAGCGATGTTATGCACGGTATGTGTACCCACTGCCGCTATGCCATACCCGAAACAAACTATTGGAAGCACGCCAGCAACCCCATTATGGAGCGTCTTGAGGGTCTTATGCCCTTTGAACACGCATCGGCACTCTTATTCTATGCTGTGGAGAGCGACTGGCGCAAACTCATTCATAGCTTTAAGTATGGCAGTAGCTGGCATAAGGCATACAGTATGGGTCGCTGGTATGGCTATGCCCTTAAGGAGTCGCCCTACTATGCCGATATAGATGTCATCGTGCCTGTGCCGCTGCACTATAAGAAGATTGCGCGACGTAGCTATAACCAATCGCAATATATAGCAGATGGTATATCGAAGGTTATGGGCGTTAGAGTAGATGGCAGTGCTGTGTGCCGCGTTGTAAATAATCCGTCGCAGGCGCGTTTGGAGCGCGATAGGAGGTGGAATAATGTTGATAGTATCTTTGCTGTGCGACACGCTGAACGGCTACGTGGCAAGCATATACTGCTTGTTGATGACGTGCTTACTACGGGTGCCACCATCATCTCGTGCGCCAATGCTATCGTGCGTGCTGTCCCCGACTGTCGCATCTCTGTAGCCGTTCTCGCCGTAACACGACATATCATTAAGGGGTAGATCGTAGCTATCTATGCTCACTGATTTGATGGGGTGCGATAGTACGAGGTAGTGGCTATCGTAACCCTTGATACTACTTCAAGAAGTAGTTGTCAAATACAGGAGTGAGTATTTCTGGGATAACTATATTGTACTCTTTTAGTCTGTTTAGCCTCTCTCTGCCGTCGTTAGTAAGCGCAATGTTTATCTGTCGTTTGTCGTGTTTGTCAATGCTTCGATATACCAACTTTCGTCTCTCTAATGCAGACACTATCTTTGAGCAGTGCGACGCTCGCATACCTGTACGGTCAGCCACGACCGAGGCTGCGACGCTATGCTCGCCAATTGCACATAGCGCCATCGCCTCATTAAGCGTAAGACCAAGGTGGTCGATTATTGTGTTTTCAAGCTCCGACATAGCCAATACTATATCGCGCATCACGCATATACACTTTACCTTTTCCATACATTAACCCTTTTGTGGTGGTAAATACCTTTGTGCACTCTATCGTTGCTTTAAAATTACTCGACCCTTTGGTAGAATGCCCCTATATAAAGAGGTTTACATCAGATTTTTCAGCGCGCTCCATATACGTAGCAACACCTCCGACGCTCACCTCGTCAATTAGCTCCTCGCGTTTAATGCCCATAACATCCATAGACATCTGACAAGCGATAAACTCCACGCCATTGTCAAGAGCCTGTTGGCGCAGATTCTCCAAGGAATCTACCCCTCTGAGTTTCATCAAATAGCGCATCATCACGCGCCCAAGCCCAAACATATTGAACTTCGACAGCGACAGCTGCTTGGAGTGCGATGGTAGCATCCAGCCAAACATCTTGCCCCATATATCCTTCTGTACGCGAGGCTTATTGACGCGTTTTATCGCGTTTAACCCCCAAAATGTGAAGAATATCGTAACTCGCTTACCAGTGGCTGCAGCTCCATTTGCGAGCACAAAGGTAGCTAAAGTTTTGTCAAGATCATCACTAAACATAATAAATGTTTTCTCATCGTTCTTTGTTGTGGGCATCGGTGTTGGAGCACTACTCTCCTTCGTGCATCGTTGCACCACTGCTCGGTATATACCCTTGTCGCAGCTTGTGGCTATCACGCGGTTACCTGTCGATATGCACCACGCCCTGACATCACGAGTAAATGCAGAGTCTGTTGCCATTATCTCTATGCACTCGCCATCCTTGAGCGTAGATACTTTGTCGCGTAGCCTTAATATCGGCCCTGGACATTGAAGTCCGCAAGCATCTACTACTATGTTTACGCGACTGCTATCTTCGGGGATATCACTCTCTGCGGCATCGCCATCACCGTTGTTTGGTGCTACTTTTGTGTAGTTAGCTGTTGCAATGTTGTATGTCCGAATACCACCTATAAGGTTTCGCACGTCGTGATAACCATTCGCTTTTAGGATATTTGATGCGAGGTATCCACGAAGACCTACGCCACAGAATATGAATATTGGCTTGTCGTTAGGTATCTCATCGAGTCGCTCACGTAGCTTGTCGAGTTCGATATTTATGGCATCATCTATAGTACCCAAGGCATACTCTTCAGGTGTTCTTACATCAAGAAGTGTTCTCTCCTCCCTGTTTGTTGATACTAAATCGCGCCAATACAGTGGTGTCATCTTGCCATTCAGGATGTTGCTTGCAACATATGCACTTATGGCAACGGGGTCTTTGGCTGAAGAGTAGGGTGGTGCGTAGGCGTGTTCTATCTCCATAAGAGATGTTATGCTCAACCCCTGCTTTATTGCCATAGCGTAGCTGTCAATGCGTTTATCTACACCGTCTACGCCCACAATCTGTGCGCCAAGTAGCTTACCATTGTCGGGGGAGAATATAATCTTTATGGTCATTGGTTTAGCCCCAGGGTAGTACTGTGCGTGCGAGTTGGGATGTATCGTCGCTGTCAGGTAGGGGATGCCGAGCTCCTTCAGACGCTTGGCAGGCACTCCTGTTGATGCTACAGTAATGTCGAAAACCTTTGCAATGGCTGTGCCTATAGAGCCTTCGTACTCAATCTGGTTGCCAAACACCATATTGTCCGCAGCAATTCGTGCCTGCCTGTTTGCTGGCCCTGCAAGGAGGTTGAGCCAGGGCTTGTTGAGTAGCGGGTGCTGAAATTCTACCGCATCACCCACAGCATATACACCCTCTACCGAGGTCTGCATAAAACTATCTACACGTATGCCACCCGCCTCGCCAAGTGCTATCTTTGCATCTCGCGCCAGTGTTGTTGTTGGGCGTACTCCAATGCTGAGGATGACAATGTCGGCAGGGATACTCTTCTGTGAGCTTAACACAACATTTACCCTCTCATCGTTGCTCTCGAATGCCACAACACCCTCACCTAAATATAGTTCAACGCCCTTCGATACAAGGTGTTCGTGTACTATTTGTGCCATCGAGAAGTCTATTGGAGCCATCACCTGTGGTGCCATCTCTACCACAGCGACTTTTGCTCCCGCAGCTTGGAGATTCTCCGCCATTTCAAGACCTATAAATCCCCCTCCCACAATCACAGCGCTACGCACGTGGTGTGTTGTGATGTACTCTTTAATGCGGTCTGTATCATATACATTTCGCAGTGTGAATATTCCGTCGCTCTCAATACCCTTGATTGGAGGCTTTACTGCCGTTGCTCCAGGTGATAAGAGAAGTCTGTCGTAGCTTTCGGTGTATACCCTGTCGTCGCCACCTCTCACTTTTACCTCTTTTCTCTCGGTGTCAATCTCTATCACCTCGTTCTTTGTGCGCACATCAATATTAAATCTCTGCCCGAAGCTCTCTGGTGTCTGTACAAATAGCGAATCTCGCTCCGTAATTGTACCACCTATGTAATATGGCAATCCGCAATTTGCATAGGATATATACTCGCCCTTCTCGAATAGTATGATTTCCGCCTTCTCATCATTACGTCTTATTCGCGCGGCTGCCGTAGCACCACCAGCTACTCCACCTATAATTAGGTACTTAACCCTTCCTTGTCTATCCATAACTCGCTTACTATTTGTGTTTTATTATATAATTTAAATTAATTTCCATTGGAAAACTTTGCAAATGTAAAATATATTTTCCAATAAACAAAATTTCCACTGTAAAATATTTAACACATTATGGAAAAAACAGTGATTGAGTGGCGAGTGGCACCCAAACGGTAGCGGTGACTACAACGCAGCACTATCTGCATTATGATTGAGTAGCGTTGCAAATAGGGTGGAGAGGGAGGAATTGGCTACTTGAAGCACTATCTGCATTATGGTTGTATAGTGTTGCACATAGAGTGGAGAGAGAGGAATTGGCTACTGCGCAGACCAAGGTCTGCTCCGCTTAACGCCTTTCCCTTCCGCTTGCCGCGGGGGCCCTTGCAAAGACCAAAAAGCAAGAAGCTACTACGTAGCCCATTTTTTGTTTTCCATACCTCCGTCAACAAGCGAGCTTGAGCCGTAGGCATAAAAAACAAAAAGATGTCTTACGACATCTTCTTGCATTTTTTGGTCTTTGCGGAGAGGGAGGGATTCGAACGCGAAGCGTAGAGCCGATACCTTAATAAAACAGCGCAGGGCATAGCCCGAGCAATAAATCGTTCTCATATCGGCTCAACCCCCGTCATTAAGTGAGCAATGCCACCACATCGCAGAAGAGGCGGGGTAGCACCGCAGGTGTTTTGTTTTGAGATGTGTCGTGGGCTTGCACACAGACATATACACAAAAACAAAACAGACGACTTTTAAGTCGTCTGCCCTGCATCTTCTAAATCAGCGGAGAGAGAGGCTCTCGAACCTACACTTTCAAGAAATATCATAAAATTGCAAATCACTGATAATCATATACTATCTAAAGTGCAGAGTAAATCTAAATCTTTCTGAATATCTTTTGCTATTCCAAATATTGGGTGTATATTTGGGTG
>JAFXHE010000011.1 GCA_017536555.1 Alistipes sp. | reverse complement strand
TTCGAAGCGCAGGGCATTAGCCCAAGCTAGCGGGGATACCAATTAAAAAATAGCGCAGGCACAGCCGAGCAATAAATCGCTCTCATATCCCCGCAACCAGCCCCAAGAGAGAGTCAGTACCCTTCGAGAAAATGTCAATCGCGTATCACGTTTTTATTTTCAATTGAGGAGTATGCTTGCATAACACCGCAATAGAAAATAAAAAAGACCGAGTATATACTCGGTCATTGACATTTTCATAAATAGAGCGGAGGGCACTGGATTCGAACCAGCGGATACCTTACGATATCGGCAGTTTAGCAAACTGCTGGTTTAAGCCACTCACCCAACCCTCCTTAAACCATCTTTTCTCAAAGAGTGGTGCAAATATACGACTATTTTTCTTTTTTGCAAAATTTTACAATAAATAATTCCGTTAATTTGCACTTATCTGCGTTACGTTGCTAATATGACGTTACTTAAGCTGGCGGAAGAGCTCCCACATAATAACACCTGCCGACACCGAGACATTGAGCGAATGTTTGATGCCTACCTGCGGTATCTCTATCGCGCCATCCACTACATCTGCTACGCTCTGGTCAACGCCATATACCTCATTACCAAATATTAGGGCGTATTTAACACCACTCTTGGCACGAAACGTATCGAGCATCGTAGCACCCTCAATCTGCTCTATGGCAAGGATGCGATAGCCCTCGTTACGCAGCTGTGCGACGCACTCAATAGTTGTGGGGTGGTAGTGCCACTCTACGCTTAACTCGGAGCCGAGAGCCGTCTTATGTAGCTCACGATTGGGGGGTGTTGTGCATATTCCGCAAAGCTCAATACGCTCAATGCCAAAGGCATCTGCAGTACGGAAGAATGAGCCTACGTTCTGCGCGGAACGCACGTTGTCGAGGATGATGGCTACGGGTAACTTCTGCAGTTTGGCGCACTCCTCAACTGTGGGGCGACCAAGCTCTTCGTTAAGCAATTTACGCATAGATGGCACTATTTTTTAAGTTATTTTAAATATTCGGTGTCAAAATTAAGCAAATAAAAATATTTTCAGTAATTTTGAAGCCGAATTGTTTACATTTTCGTCACTATGATCTGTGTTATGCGACATATTTTGGTGCTGTGCGCGCTCTCGTTTGCCGTTGTGGCTGCATCGGCACAGGAGCTGGTCACGGGTGTCGACTTCACTGCATTGTTTGATAACAAGGAGTATAGCTCGTTGGAGTTCGACGAGTCGGGAACGCTCTTCAGTGCGCGCCTTACCCCGAAGGTGGGTATTGGCTGGGCTGAACGCAATGAGTTGATGTTTGCGGTGGATATGGTGCAGGACTTTGGGCACAACTCGAAGTTTCTGTCGGATGTGAACGTACAGATGTACTATGCCTATCGTGCACCGCGCATAACGGCGATGATAGGTATCTTCAATCGTGGTGAGATGCGCGGTTTGCAGAGCTCGCTCTTCTTCGATCGCACCCATCGCTACTACCATAGTAATATGGCTGGTGTGTTGGCGCGATATCAGAGTGTCAAGAGCCCAACGTCGTATGTGGAGTTTGGTTTCGATATGACGGGTATGCGTGCCTACGATGTGCGCGAGACATTTATGATAATGTCGTCGGGACGACACTCTCTAAAGTGGTTTAATTTCGGTTACGACCTTATGGTAGGGCACTATGCGAAGGACTATAACCCCAACACTGATGATGGTGTAGTGGATAATATCCTTGCTGTGCCATATATAGGATGCGATGTCGAGACGGGAGGTTTCGATATTGATGTACGTATATCGTATGTGCAGTCGTTGCAGCGTGACCGCCACTTCGAGGATGTGTGGTGCGCGCCTGCTGGAGGAGAGCTATATGCAGGCATCAGTCGCTGGGGCGTAACACTCTCAAACAGAGTATATTGCGGTAAGGGGCTATTCACCTACTTTGGTCGCTATGGTAGTGACCTGTATCACGGCTCACCGCTATATGCTACCACAGAGTTGTGGTACGAGGCTGTTGAGCTGTCGTATAACAGACGTTTCTTCGATGATACACTCTCCGTGAAGGCGGGTATAACGATGGAGTATGACGGTGTAGGCTGGGGCACGCGACAGTGGATAGAGGTAGGTGTCGATTTAGACTACCGCGTAAGCCTTAAGCGCAGGCAGCAGTATGTAGAATAACAAATGACTAAAACTATATAGAGTATGGCAATTGAGACAACAGAGGTAAAAGAGAAGTCGCTGAACTTCGTTGAGGAGGTTATCGAGGAGGCGATAGCCAAGGGTAAAAAGCGTGTTCAGACACGTTTCCCGCCAGAGCCCAACGGCTACCTGCATATTGGTCACGCCAAGGCTATTTGCTTGGACTTTGGCGTTGCTCAACGCTATGGTGGTGTATGTAATCTTCGCTTCGATGATACCAACCCTACCAAGGAGGATGTGGAGTATGTAGATGCAATCAAGGAGGATATCGAGTGGCTCGGTTTCAAGTGGGGCAATGAGTACTACGCATCGGACTACTTCCAGCAGTTGTGGGACTTCGCTGTTCGTCTCATCAAGCAGGGTAAGGCCTATGTAGATGAGCAGACCTCGGAGCAGATTGCCGAGCAGAAGGGTACACCTACGCAGGCGGGTGTCGATAGCCCCTACCGTAACCGTCCTATCGAGGAGAACCTCGACCTCTTTATGAAGATGACAAACGGAGAGATTGAGGAGGGACGTATGGTGCTTCGTGCCAAGATTGATATGGCAAGTTCAAATATGCACTTCCGCGACCCTATCATCTATCGTGTGGTTAACCATCCGCACCACCGTACGGGTGACAAGTGGAAGGTATATCCTATGTACGACTTTGCGCACGGTCAGAGTGACTATTTCGAGGGCGTTACACACTCGCTGTGTACGTTGGAGTTTGTGCCTCACCGTCCTCTGTATGACCTCTTTGTTGATTGGGTAAAGGAGGGTGTAGATGAGTCAGATGAGCGTCCTCGTCAGTATGAGTTCAATAAGCTAAACCTCAACTATACGCTTATGAGTAAGCGTAATTTGCTTATCCTTGTGAAGGAGGGCTTGGTAAATGGCTGGGATGATCCACGTATGCCGACATTGTGTGGCTTCCGTCGTCGCGGCTACTCGCCCGAGTCTATACGTAACTTTGTGGATAAGATTGGCTACACGACATACGATGCTTTGAATGATATGGCGTTGCTGGAGAGTGCTGTGCGCGACGACCTTAACAAGCGTGCCACACGTGTAAGTGCTGTTATCGACCCTGTAAAGCTCGTCATAACCAACTATCCAGAGGGTCAGGTGGAGGCTATGGAGGCTGTGAACAACCCCGAGGATCCAGAGGCTGGTAGCCACACTATTGAGTTTAGCCGCGAGCTGTGGATGGAGCGCGATGACTTTATGGAGGATGCTCCGAAGAAGTACTTCCGTATGACCCCTGGTCAGGAGGTGCGCCTGAAGAATGCCTATATCGTGAAGTGTACAGGTTGCGACAAGGACGAAACGGGCAGAGTTACAACCGTATATGCCGAGTACGACCCCGACACCAAGACGGGTATGCCTGGTAGCAACCGTAAGGTGAAGGGCACGCTCCACTGGGTGAGCTGCGACCACTGCATAAAGGCGGAGGTGCGTCTGTATGACCGCCTATGGAGGGTGGAGAACCCCCGTGATGAGATGGCTGCAATACGCAAGGCTACAGGTTGTGAGGCATTGGAGGCTATGCAGCAGATGATAAACGAGGACTCTTTGAAGGTGCTCACAGAGTGCTACGTAGAGAAGTTCCTTGCAGATGCGAAGCCCTACGACTACTTGCAGTTCCAGCGTATCGGCTACTTCAACGTAGATAAGGAGTCTACCTCGGATAGACTTATCTTCAACCGCACAGTAACCCTTAAGGATACTTGGGCAAAGATAAACAAGTAGTGGCATAGCCCGCGTGCGAAAATATGCATATCATACCAGATGGTGGCAAGTGCTGCCGTCTGGTATTTTTTTATTGGCGCAGGCTCGTTGCTGTGGGGCTGTGCCGTGAGCTATTTTTGCTGTTTATTGGAGATTTGGGATATAAATCTTTGTGAACTTACAAAAAAAAGAGTATCTTTGTAATACATATTCTGAAGTAAACCAAAAAAAATATTATCATGAAACCCAAACACATTGTTTGCCGATTACTATTGGCAGTTGTTGTCGTTATGATGACTGCGTGTGTCGACAAAAGCTTTGATCTTGCCGACGTGTCAACAGAGGTGACCGTTGGTCAGGGCACAACGACACTCCCCCTTGGCTATCTTGAGAAAAAGAGCCTTGGAGACCTCCTCGGAGATGAGACGCTTGAGGGTCTGAATGTTGATCCCGAAACAGGTGATTATAGCCTGTCGTTTACAAGTGACGAGGAGGCTATTCACTTCCCCTCTATCGACAACACTATCTACATTCCTCGCACTGCGAGTGAAGTGAATGTTGACTATCCCACATTTAAGCTCGTTGGCGAGTCGTATCAAGTAGATGAGGGTATGGAGCTTAACTCACTTATCAACGGTATGCCTATACCCGAGATAGAGTGGTATGTTCCTGCTGGTCAGAAGATTCACGTAGACGAGAAGGATAAGGTCGATTATGAACTTACCTACACTGTGCCTAACGTGGTTAAGTCTATTGAGCGTGTATATCTTGCAGCAAAGCCTGGTGAGCCTGGCGCACGTGTTGATGCCGTAGTTAAGTTTAACGATATCACTCCTATCAACGGTGGTGGTAGCGTCAACATCAAGTTGGTTGCTCCTGCTACATACGAGATGTATGACGAGGATTACAACCTGCTCGACGATAACATCTTTGAGGTTAAGGATTATAAGTTTGCAGCAGGCGCATCAGAGGTTCATTTCACTATCTATATCGCCAGCATCAGCAATATTAACACCGTGGAGAATGGCACGCTGAATATGCCTGTTGAGATGGAGTATGAGTTGTCGTACGATATGGTGACAAAGGCGGATACGGTGCATATTAAGTCGTTCCCCGAACTGCATCTTAAGGCAGACCTCGCATTTAACGATGCGGAGGTAGTGCTAAATGAGGTGCAACTTATCGAAGAGAGCGATACTATGGGCGAGAGCATCACCATAGAGAGTATGCCCGACGCTGTTAAGAGCATTCAGGAGGTGGCGTTTGTAGAGGGTACCGAGATGCGTATCTTCGCAGATGGTCTTGAGTGGATAAGTAAAGAGGTTGCCAAGAATATGAAGGCGCGAGTGCAGCTTCCCGACTACCTATATCTTGTGGATAATGAGAGAGTTGAGTATGACGAGCAGAAGCACGTTCTTCAGACATCTCTCTATGATATGCAGCAGGGTATCAACCTCGGTATTAACTCGCTCACGTTTGCTGGCGAGGGTCTTGAGCTTAAGGATGGAACGCTTGACATCGACTTTGCGGCAAGCGTGAAGACCTATCTTGAAGATGGCACACGTGTTCGCCTTTCGGAGCTTGAGCACGAGGGCGATGTAGCCCTGAATGCAGGTTTCGATGCCGTAGAGTTGCAGGTAAACTCTGTAACGGGTAAGATTGATTACTACTATGAGCGTTTCGAGGATATTGAGATTGGAGATATCGGCGAGGGCATAGATATTCAGGTTAACGACATCGGTCTGTCGCCCGTAATCTTTATCAATGTTGACTCGCCTATGTCGTTGTCGTCATACCTGACATTGACCTTTGTGCCGACATTTGATGGAGTACCCGATAATGAGCGATCTCGTAAGTTGCGCGAAATTCCAATTAACCCTGCAACAAAGGAGAATGGCGTGCTTAAGAATGGTGTTACCCACATCATCATAGCTGACGAGAGCCGTCGTGAGGAGTATAGCGATGCAAAGTATACCTTTGTGCCGTGTGACGTTGCCTCAATATTTACGGGCAATAAGCTCCCAGATAATGTGTCACTCGATATTGAGATTGAGACCGATGCTCGCTCTAATAGCACGCTCTATGCTGCTGATGACTACACTATTAAGTTCTTGTATGGCGCAGATATGCCTATCGCATTTGACAATACACTCGATGTTGTATATAGTGACACTATCGGTGAGTTGTCTGATACCTTCTCGGAGCTGTCGGAGCAGGGTATCAAGGTTGGTGACCTTGCGCTGATAGCTGCCATCACCAACACAATGCCGTTGGGCTTCTCGTTTGATGCCGAGCTTCTCGATAAGTATGGTAACCCCTCGGATGTGGAGTTGCGTGTTGTCGAGGATAAGTCTACGATTGCAGGCTCACCAGATGGTAAGACCGAGGTTGTGAGCCCTGTGCGCCTCGAGTTGAGCATTGGCGATGATGGTGCGTTGAGTGCTTTGGAGAATGTTGATGCACTCAAGTTCACACTTGATGCAACATCTGCTGCTGACGGTAGTGTGGCTCTCAACGAGAACCAATACCTGTCGCTGAAGTTGCAGGTTGAGATTGCGGGTGGTATAACCGTAGATTTAAGCAAATTTACCGACGACGATTCAGACGAGTTCTAACCTTGAATAAAACGTATTGAGATATGAAAAGAGTCATATTAGTACTGCTTGCTGCTGTTGCCATACTGTTTGGCGATAGTGTTTCGGCGCAGTTGCGTACATCATATTTTATGGAGGGCTCGTACTTCCGTAACGAGCTTAACCCTGCTCTCGCTCCTACACGTGGCTACTTGGCATTGCCTGTTATCAGCGGTTTGGGTGTGGGTGTAAACACCAACTTTTTGTCTGTCGACAACCTCTTCTATCAGAAGGATGGTCAGGTTGTTACAGCCTTGCACAACTCGGTATCTGCGGATGAGTTCTTGGGTAAGATGCCAGAGACGGCAAAGATGAATATCAATGCCAATATTAATGTCTTGGGTCTCGGTTTCTATGTGAAGAGGTCATACTGGACATTGGGCTTGAACCTGCGTACACAGAACGACGTGGCTATATCTAAAGATCTCTTTAGGGCACTTAAGACGCTGGGTAATGGTCGCTATGACCTCGGTAATACAGCGTTGGGCTCTACCAGCTTCCTTGAGACCTATCTTGGTAGTTCGTTCCGCGTGTGCGACTGGATAAACATTGGTATCAAGGCGAAGTTCCTTGTGGGTCTGCTTAATGTGTCAACAGAGATGGATAGTATAAATGCCAATGTTGCAGCTGATGGCGTTACGGCGCAGGTGCGTGGTATGTTGCGTGCAGGCGGTTTCATCTTTAGTTCGAAGCAGGCAGTAGCTGGTCAGCCTATTGACGAGAATATCATAAACACCGACCTTCAGTATATGCTCAACAACCTCGGTAGCTTGGGTGGTGCAATAGATGTCGGTGCGGAGTTCCGTCTGTTGAACGACCACTTGCGCATCTCGGCGGCTATAACTGACCTCGGCTTTATCCATTGGTCGAAGAAGTCGCACGTAGCAGCAAGTGTTGAGGCAGACTTCGCGTATCGTGGCTTTAATCTTGAGACGGGCGAGATGGATGGCGATAGCAGCGCAGAGATGACGATGGTTGGCACAGAGCAGAAGGGCTATACGCGTCGTCTCAACTTCTCGGTGAATGTTGGTATCGAGTATAATATCCTCAACAACCACATAGCCTTTGGTCTGTTGTCGCATAACGAGTTTGCGAGCAATAACATTATGCCCGAGCTTACAGCCTCTGTAAACTTCCGCCCCACAAGTTGGATTTCGGCTACTGTCAGCCATACATTCCTCGGTGGTGTGCGTCCAGGTGTCTTGGGTTGTGCCCTTAACATCCACCCCGCAGGTCTCAACCTATTTGTGGGTATGGACTACCTCGGCTTGGCGCAGGTTAAGTATAATGATATCAACATTCCACGTTACCAGAACGCGGTTAATGTATATGCTGGCTTGGGCTTCAACTTCGGACGACCCAAGGCGTTGCGTAAGGAGTATGAGGAGTAGCGTGTAGATGCTATATAGCGGATAGGATTAAGGGGTAGACTCGTCGTGTGGTCTACCCCTTAATTGTGTGTTGTGTGTAGCCTTTGTGTCGCTTAAATGCGTATGCCAAGACCGTACATCAGGCTGTGTGTGTACTGCATACTGTTAAAGCGGTAGCCCAAATATAGGAATAGACGTTTTGTGAGAAATGCCTTTAGCGAGAATGTGGTGTAGTAGGTGCGCATATCGTAGCCGTGTTTGATGAGGTTAAAACCTGCTCCTATGCCTACGGTAAATATCGGAGCACTTATCTCGCCACATAGCGACACGCCCACTGCCGTCTGCTCATAGAGAGGTGGACGCGAGTAGGCGATGGTGTTGTAATATTCGTCGTGAACGCCATCATAGAGGTTGGCACTGCCGTCTATATGCAGGTCGAGCGAGGTGCCTATGGCGAAGTAGTCGTTTAGGTGGTACATTGGCATAAAGCGTATGCCGCCGAGTGGTAGCGGCTTCTCAATGCAATGAAAGTGCCCATCGCTGTCGGTGAAGCGGTCACTACGCCAACCGCCATATCCCAAAATATCCCACGTTATATGCTTTATGAAGCTCTTGTCGGCATACTCCTTCGACGGGGCTATATATCTGTGCGTTGGGGCATCTTCGTCGTGGCTGTTAAAGAGATACGACGCACCCACACGCAGCCCAAAGAGGTTGGCACCGCTATTTGAAAAGGAGGTATCGCCATTTGAGAAGTGTGTGAATTCAGGTGTCAGCGATAGCTGCCAGCGTGGTGCTACGCGCCAGACTATTGGCAGTGCAACACCTACCATAATGTTACACTTGGAGTTCATCGCGCTATTAGGTCTCCACCCCCACGAGAAGCCCACGTTCCACTCGTAGTTTAGCGATAGGGCGGGCGCGAGCTTGGCTATACGAGCACCTTGCAGCAGATATATAAGCATCGGTGTTCCTATAGACTCGTGCGCAAAGAATGTGTATGTGGCAATGCCAATGCCTTGATATGCCGTAGGATAGACCTTACCGAAGTGACTGTGTGGCGAGAACGAGAAGGTGTAGTTTATATGTGCCGAGAGGCTCTTGTTTAGCGGGCGACCATCGGGGTTATAGCCGCGCATATAGAAGTGCGACGGAATGTTGTAGGCGGGGCGTAGCTCAAGTGTTAGCCTGTGCGACATAGAGTCCCGCCCGTCGGGAGTGTCGGCTCTTGCGACTAACACTCCCGCGAGTAGCAGGGCTATGGTAGCTGTTACGGCGGCTATTACTCTTTGTCGAGCCACGTCTTGATGTTGTTGGCAACACAGTCCAAAAGGCGGTCAATAGCCTCGGCGGCAGCCCACGCATTGTGTGGTGAGGCGAGTAGGCGATACTTGTCGCGGATGTTGTATAGCGCAGAGTCGCGCAGAGGCTCTACCGAGAATACGTCGAGCGCAGCAGCCGATACCCAGCCGCTGTCGAGTGCCTCGGCAAGAGCACTCTCATTTATGATGCCGCCACGTGCTACGTTAATTATTATTGACGAGGGCTTCATACGTTGTAGCTCCTCGCGTCCTATGAGGTCGCGTGTGCGCTCATTTAGGGGCGAGTGAACAGAGAGTATGTCGCACCATTCGAGCAACTCGTTAAGCTCCATTGCGGGGTACTCCTCATTGCGCTTTACGCCCGAAGTAGAGTGGTAGGCAACCTCGCAGCCAAAGGCTATGGCAAGGCGCGCTACCTCACGACCAATGTTGCCAAGACCGATGATACCCCATCTCTTGCCGTGTATCTCGTATGTCATTCTGTCGAAGCAGAATGCGCGGTCAGCAGCAGCATAGCGTCCGTCGTGGAAATACTCGTTGAAGTAGACTATGTGGCGTGCCAAGGCGAGTGCCGAGGCGAGCGTAGTCTCGGCAACAGATGTTGTAGAGTAGCCCACGGCATTCTTTACCTCTATGCCCAACTCCTTGGCTGTTGTAAGGTCTACGTTGTTCATGCCAGTTGCAGCAACGCATATCAGCTTGAGGTCGGGTAGCTGGCGCATACTGTCGCCATCTATGAGCACCTTGTTTGTTATCGCAATGTCGGCACCCTTCAATCGCTCGACAACCTGCTCCTTTGAGGTGTTGTCATAGGCGACATATTCGCCCATCGACTTAATCTTTGATAGGTCGCGTCCAGCAATGCTGTACTCGTCCAAAAAAACGATTTTCTTCATATCTTATCTGTTTTAGTATTACACATTTTCTTGCTGCTCCATCTCGCCTATTATGTCGCGCACAACAACCGATGCGCAGCCTATGCCAAAGAGCGCAGGTATGTACGACATCGTGCCAACGTTGGATTTCTTGTTCTGCTCCTCGCATAAAATCATCGCCCCTTCGCGCACTGGCTCGGGAGAGAATACGGCACGGAAACCACGCTTAATGCCAATTTTATGGAGACGTTTGCGTAGCATATGTGCCAATGGGCAGTGGTGTGTTTTGGATATATCCTTAATCTCCATAAGTGTTGGGTCAACCTTTGCGCCCGCCCCCATAGAGCTTACTAATGGTATACCGCGCTCCAGTGCGCCCTTTATCAGCGCGAGCTTGGGCGAGAGTGTGTCTATGGCATCGACAACATAGTCGAAGTTGTCGCTGTCGAGTAGCGAGTCTGTCTCGGTGTCCTTGATGAAGCGGTTTACAATGTTGAGTTGCAGCTCGGGATTTATGTCGCGCAGTCGCTCGGCAAGTATCTCGCACTTCTGGCGACCTATCGTCGAGTGTAGTGCCACGAGCTGGCGGTTTATGTTGCTCTCTGACACACAGTCGGCATCGGCTATGGTCATACGACCTACGCCTGCACGCACAATCATCTCGGCGGCATAGGCACCTACTCCACCTACGCCCACAACGAGGACGTTAGCACGGCGTAACATATCGAGTTTCTCTGCGCCGAGGAGTAGCTCGGTGCGCTCCAACCATTGGGTCATCTCTGTCTTATAAGTCGTTTATAGTTTTCGTAAATCTCTTGTTGCAGTTGCTCTACGCTCGTTGCGCGTAGTGCGGCGATGTCGCTGTATATCTGCTCGATAGCGGGATATGGCGAATCGTCTGTCTCGCAAAATATTGCCTCTATTGGAGCTTGCGCTATGCACTCACGCGTGCGTGCCGAGCGAAGTGAACGCTCGCCAAACGAGAGGAGGTAGCCGCGCTCCACACACCGCTGCATCTGCACCGTTGAGCCTATGAAGCCGTGAAAGAGCACTCCGCAGAGCGTGTAGCGGTGTAGTGTCCGCATAACCTCCTCGAAGCTCCTGACGACGTGCAGCACGATGGGCTTATGTAGCCTCTGTGCAGCGTTGAGGTGTGCCTCAAAGAGTTGTTGTTGCAGCTCGCGGTCAACCTTGCACGCAAAGTCTAAACCCGTCTCTCCGATGATGTCGCATCCTGCGAAGTCGGGGAGCTGTGCGCCCGATGCTGCATCCCACGGATGTATGCCGCACATTATGGGCGATATGACATCCTGACGTGGATTGTGGGTGTGTATGTCGACAAAAAGTGGCTGCATAACAATTCTTCGACCACAAAATTAATAAATTCTCAATGAAATCAAAAATATAGTGCTATAATGATTGGTCGTTTCGAAAAAAAAGCGTAACTTCGTGCGCATTTTATTGTGATATATGAATGTTGTGGAAATAATTGAGATACAATCATAAACAATAAAACTATTTAAATTAATCTAACAAACAGTTTTTATGTCGAAAAACATTAAATTACGTAAAGGTCTCGACATCAATCTGGCAGGTAAGGCAGAGGCTATCCTGGAGAGTGCTCCTATGGCAAAGTCTTATGCTGTAAGCCCGCTTGATTATGAGAACGTTACTCCCAAACTGTTGGTTAAGGTTGGCGACAAGGTTGAGGTCGGCACAGCGTTGTTCTTTGACAAGAACAATCCGCGTATTCTGTTTACCTCACCCGTCAGCGGCGTTGTCTCTGCCATCAACCGTGGCGAGAAGCGTAAGTTGCTAAATGTTGCCGTAGAGCCCGACCAGCAGCAGACGGTTAAGGAGCTTAAGGTGGTTGATGCTGCCAAGGCAGAGCGTTCAGAGATTGTTGAGATGTTGCTTCAGTCGGGTCTGTGGACTCGCATTGTGGAGCGTCCTTACGGAGTTATCGCTAACCCCGAACTTACTCCGAAAGCCATCTTCGTATCAGCATTTGATTCGGCACCGTTGGCTCCCGACTACAACTTCGTGTTGAAGGAGGAGAAGAGTGCAGTTGAGGCAGGTATGGCAGTGTTGGCACGCCTTACTGATGGCAAGGTACACCTCTCGGCTCGCTATGGCAACGAGGGTTATATGTCAGAGGTTAAGGGTGTTGAGTACCACACCTTCTCTGGTAAGCACCCCGCAGGTAATGTAGGTGTTCAGATTCACCACATTGACCGTATCGCCAAGGGCGACATCGTTTGGACTGTAAACATTCAGGATGTGGCTCTTATCGGACGTCTTGTTTTGGGTGGTAAGCTCGACATGACAAAGACTATTGCAGTGACAGGTAGCGAGGCAGGCAAGTGCTGCTACAAGCGCGTTATCTCTGGTGCTGCTATTGAGTCGTTGGTGAAGGTTGAGGGCAACGTGCGTGTTATCTCTGGTAACGTGCTCACAGGTCGTAAGGTTTCGGCTGATGGCTACCTTACTGCTGATGCCAACCAGCTTACACTCATTCCCGAGGGTGATGTATACGAGTTACTCGGCTGGGCAATGCCCCGTTTCCATCGCTTCTCTGTATCTCGCGCATACTTCTCTTGGCTCTGCCCGAAGAAGGAGTACAAGCTCGATACCAACCTCAATGGTGGTGAGCGTCCCTTCGTCGTTACAGGTCTCTACGAGAACTACTTGCCTATGGACATCTACGTATCTTACTTGTTGAAGGCTATCCTTGTTCAGGATCTCGACAAGATGGAGAACTTGGGTATCTACGAGGTGTTGCCCGAGGATTTGGCACTTTGCGAGTTTGTTGATCCCTCAAAGATCAATATGCAGCAGATTGTGCGTGACGGTATTAACACAATGATTAAGGAGAGCTAATTATGGGATTGCGTAAATTTGTAGATAAGATTAAGCCCACCTTCTCGGAGGGAGGTAAGCTCGGTTTCTTGCACTCGACATTTGAGGGCTTTGAGACATTCCTTTATGTTCCTAACACAACAACTACTCGTGGCTCACACATCCGCGACTGTAACGACATCAAGCGTGTGATGATTGTTGTGGTCTTGGCGCTCATTCCCGCGTTGTTGTTCGGTATGTATAACATCGGCTATCAGGCTGGCATCGAGGGCGTGTTCCCCGCATTCTGGTTTGGTTTCCTTAAGATGTTGCCTATGATCATCGTATCTTACGTTACGGGTCTTGCCATCGAGTTTGCATTTGCCCAGAAGCGTAAGCACGAGATCAACGAGGGTTTCCTTGTATCTGGTCTTTTGATTCCTATGGTTATGCCTATCACTGTGCCTTTGTGGATTGTTGCTCTGTCAACAGCCTTTGCCGTAGTTATCGGTAAGGAGGTATTCGGTGGTACTGGTATGAACGTCTTTAACCCCGCGTTGTTGGCACGTGCCTTTGCATTCTTCGCATACACGCCCCAGATGTCTGGTGAGGCTGTGTGGTATGCAGACGGTAAGACTGGTGCTACAGCATTGGAGCAGCTTGCATCGACTGGTGAGATGCAGTGGAGCGCGATGGATGCCTTCTTTGGCTTCATCCCTGGCTCTGTTGGTGAGACCTCTACTTGCGCTATCTTGATTGGTGCTGCTATCCTGCTCTTTACAGGCGTTGCATCTTGGCGCATTATGTTGAGCGTATTCGTTGGTGGTTTGGCATTTGGCTACTTGTTCGACGCTGTTGGTATGACCGAGTATCCTGCATACTACCACTTGTTGGTAGGTGGTTTCGCGTTTGGTGCTGTGTTTATGGCTACTGACCCCGTTACCTCTGCACAGACCAACACAGGTAAGTGGATATACGGTTTTATGGTAGGTGCTCTGGCAGTGCTTATCCGTGTCGTTAACCCCGCTTACCCCGAGGGTATGATGCTCTCTATTCTGTTTATGAATGCACTTGCACCGCTTATCGACTACTTCGTTGTTGAGCGTAACGTTGCACGTCGTAAGAAGCTAATTAAGAATGTTAAATAATCGGAGCTATGGCAATCAATAAGAATTCAAATGTATATATCATCATCTACACAGTTGTAATGGTGGTAATCGTTGGTACTCTGCTCGCTACACTTGCTACGTGGCTCAAGCCTACACAGGATGCTAATGTTCTCAACGAGCAGAAGGTATCTATTATGAAGGCTTTTGGCGAGGCTGATGCCAACTTTGATGAGGTTGTTACTATGGGTCGCATCACAGCTGGCGAGTTCGTTGCTGTTGAGGAGGCTGCTGATGTTCAGGCAGTATTTGCACTTCTTGGTAACCGCAAGGCTCTTGGTGAGGCTACAGATGAGCTCCCTATCTTCAAGTTCGAGAAGGATGGCGTTGCAAAGTATGTGCTTCCTATCGTAGGTAAGGGTCTTTGGGGCGATATCTGGGGCTATGTATCACTCTATGTTGTTGATGGCAAGCTCACTATCTCTGGTATCGTTATGGATCACGCGGGCGAGACCCCAGGTCTTGGTGCCGAGATTGCTTCTGCTGGTGTGCAGGGCTCATTTGCCGATAAGGTTCTCTATAATGAGGCTGGCGAGTTTGCTGTACGTATGCAGAAGGGTGGTGCCCAGAACGAGCATCAGGTTGACGCTATCACAGGTGGTACAAAGACTTGTGACGGTGTAAACGCTATGCTTGAGACCTCTATTTCGAAGTATAAGTCGTTCCTCGATACTCTTACAGTGGCTGTTGCGGAGGATACTACCGCAGAGGAGCAGCCCGCAGAGGAGCCTGTTGAGGAGGCTAATGTTGAATCAGTAAATGTTGAGGAGGAGTAAGCTATGAAGTTGAGTAAGAATTTTACAAATCCTTTGGCAGCAAACAACCCCGTTATCGTTCAGATTTTGGGTATCTGCTCGGCTCTTGCCGTAACCGTAAAGCTTGAGCCTGCATTGGTTATGGGTCTTTCAGTAACCTTCGTTACTGCATTCTCTAACCTTATAATGTCACTTTTGCGTAATGGTCTGCCTTCACGTATTCGTATCATCGTGCAGTTGGTGGTTATCGCAACACTCGTAATTGTTGTTGACCAGTTCTTGCGCGCATATATGTATGATGTATCAAAGCAGCTGTCGGTATACGTAGGTCTTATCATCACCAACTGTATCGTGATGGGTCGTGTTGAGGCATTTGCTCTTGGTAACAAGCCTTGGGACTCATTCGTTGATGGTGTTGCTAACGGTATTGGATATGCACTTATCCTTGTTATCGTAGCCTTCTTCCGTGAGCTCTTTGGTTCGGGCACACTCTTCGGCTTTGACGTGTTGGCACGCTTCGGCTACACCAACAATGCGTTGATGTTGTTCCCTCCGATGGCACTTATCATCATCGGTTGCATCATCTGGGTTCATCGTTCTATTAATAAGGATTTACAGGAAAAATAGGAGGGTAGCGTATGTTAAATTTGTTTATTAATTCGGTATTTATCGAAAATATGGTCTTCGCATACTTCTTCGGTATGTGTT
>JAFXHE010000010.1 GCA_017536555.1 Alistipes sp. | reverse complement strand
TGAGCCAGGATCAAACTCTCCATTGTAAAAATTTATAATGTATTGTTAGAGTCCTGACTGCTTCATTTTCCAATAAAGGAAATTGACAGATAAATACTACACTTTCTCTCTCAATATAGAAAACCAGTAAATCAAAGAACCATTTTCATTCTCACTTTCGCAACTCGTTTTTTAGAGTGGGAAAGTGGTGCAAAGGTAAAACATATTTTTGAAACTACCAAATTTTTTGGAAACTTTTTTCAAAAAATATTTTTAAGAACCTTTTTGCCTGCTCGCCGTTTTAAAGGCGAAAGCGGGTGCAAAGATAAAACACTTTTTTGAAACCTCCAAATTTTTTGGAAACTTTTTTCAAAAATTTTTAAGAACCTTTTTGTCTGCTCGCCCCCAGAGAACTGTTTATCTCTGATTGCGGGTGCAAAGGTAGTGGAAAAATTCTTATCTGCAAATTTTCTGCCAACTTTTTTTATTCTTTTTTTGGGCACTAAAACGCACTACACGCTATATCAGCGAGTTACACCATAAAAATATTTTCATCGGCTGAAACACCCTTATTATATATATAAATATAGGTATACGACCACCTAAATAAAAGAGCCCCGTCACCCACCATTAGCACAAACCGTGTTAACAGGGTGACGAGACTCAATTATTATCTATATATCTACCTCACGCATCTTCCTTCAAGCTCGACAAAGCGCGGGAAGAGTATATTATTCTCGATGTGAATATGCTCAAAAAGTCCATCCATAAACTCCTCAAGTTCGGCGAGCATCAGGCGATAACTACTACAAGCATCTTGCGGAGCTTTGAAATTATGCATCAAGTTTCGTATATATTTGTAGCGCGTACCCTCGTCGTGGTGTTCGCGCAGCATAACGCGTATCGGGTTTGCAACTGTTCCGCAGTGCATCTTCGAGTGGCTCTCTCCGCGCATCATCGCCTCAAAGAGGTTATAGCAATATGGAAACAGCACCTGCTCCTCTTTCTGCAAGTGGTTTTCAATGTCATCGAGTGAGAGTTCAAACAACCTCTTCAACTCAAGGAGCTCTGGGTGGTTGTCGCTATGCGCATCTGCCACCTTGTCGATAAGCTGCAACAAGCCAGGTCCATTAGCACGGATATTACGATGGTGAATCTTCAGGACATAGTCAATGAGGAGATCTGTGGGCCACTTGGTAAAGGGCACAGCATCTGACGACTCTGCCTCGTGCTCAATCAGCGCTGTGGCTACCCTATCGACATCGACACCTGCCACACGGCACGCATCTGCAAGCAACGCCTCTCCACCACAGCAGAAGTCAATGCCAAAGTACTTAAATATACGCGCAGTAGAGAAATCCTCGTTAACAATAGCTCCTACGCTTCGAAGTCTAATATCCGTCTTCATATCTTATATAGCTTTTTATCTTATCTTTTTCGTCTGCAAAGATAGTGCTAATAAGCTAATATACAAATCGGAAATTCTTATCACGCTATAAATAGCAATGATAGTGCAACCAAGCGTATGTCACCCACACACATAGCAACAAAAAAGTTCCACAGGAGAGAGACTCATCCTGTGGAACGCAATATATTGGATGCAACAAGCGCATCCGACGAAGGCTCAATTAACGGCGGGGCTTAATATCGAGCTTAACGGGCTTGATCATATTCTCGGGCAAGAGAATAGTGTCGAGCTCCTCCTTTGTGAGGATACCGTGCTCAAGCACGATGTCGTAAACACGACGACCTGTCGCCATAGCCTCCTTGGCAATCTTTGTTGAGTTCTTATAACCGATGATGGGGTTAAGAGCTGTTACGATACCAAAGCTATCCTGAACATACTTGCGGCACTGCTCCTCGTTAGCCTTGATGCCATCAACGCAGTTTACACGCAGTGTGTCGAAGCCGTTCATCATAATCTCTGCAGACTCGAAGCAGCACTGTGCCATAGTAGGCTCCATTGCGTTAAGCTCCATCTGTGCCTCCTGTGCGCACATAGCAACACAAGCATCGTTACCAATAACCTTGTAGCATATCTGGTTCATAACCTCGGGGATAACGGGGTTAACCTTACCAGGCATAATAGATGAGCCAGGCTGACGTGCGGGAAGGTCGAACTCGTGGAGACCGCAACGAGGGCCAGAGCCCAAGAGACGGAGGTCGTTACAAATCTTATTGAGCTTAACAGCCACACGGCGCAAAGCTGAAGAGTAGCCTACCATACAGGTAGTATCAGATGTAGCAGCCACGAGATCCTCTGCGAGCTTGATGTCCCAACCTGTAATCTGGCGCAAAGCGGCGATACACTTCTCTGAATACTCTGGCTCCGAGCAGATACCTGTACCAATTGCTGTTGCACCCATATTTACTGTGAGGAACTCCTCTGCAGCGAACTCAAGGTTCTTGCGCTCCTCCTTAAGTATCTGTGCAAATGCGCCAAATGTCTGACCGAGTGTCATAGGCACTGCATCCTCAAGCTGGGTACGACCCATCTTCAAGATGTTAGCGAACTCCTTTGCCTTCTTCTCGAAAGAGTCGATAAGGGCGTTGTAGTGCTGCATAAATACCTTGTGTGTAGCATACAAACCGAGGTGGATACCGCAGGGGTATGCGTCGTTTGTAGACTGTGAGCAGTTAACGTGGTCGTTGGGCGAGCAATACTGATACTCACCTGGCTCGTGACCCATAATCTGGAGCGCACGGTTAGCGATAACCTCGTTAGCGTTCATATTTGTAGTAGTACCTGCACCACCCTGAATCATATCGCAGGGGAAGTGGTCGTGGTGCTCACCCGCCATAATCTCAAGACAAGCCTTTGAGATACCGTCGAACTGCTCGTCTGTCAACAAGCCGAGCTGGTGGTTAGCCTCGGCAGCACCGAGCTTGGTCATTGCTAAACCGTTGATGAACAACGGATAGTCGTTAAGGTGGAAGCGGCTAATGGGGAAGTTCACAATACCGCGCAATGTCTGCACACCATAAAGAGCCTCAACGGGCACCTCCATCTCGCCGAGAAGGTCGCTCTCGATGCGAGTTTTTCCTGAATAGTTAATTGCCATAGTTAGTTATTTAGTGTTCATTTAGATTTCAGTAGTTTAAGCATACCGCCTAAATATTACGCAAGATAGGCATTTTTTGGCAATTGTGCAAGCATTAACACAATTAAATCGTGAAAACAAAAATTATATAGACCAAATGCGAGACGGCATATACAATATAGCTACCAAGAACAATAAATGAGGGGGATATAATGGAGTTATGCTTGCATTATATTCCCTATTTCAATTTTAAATAGCAGCATAACAATAGTAATTAAAATAAAAACACGCAACATTAGTCAAATTATCAAGATATTTCGTATCTTTGTGAGAATATATATACTATATGAGAGAGAGTATGCAGCGAACAGCGATATTTCCGGGATCATTCGACCCATTTACGCGCGGACATAAGGCGGTGGTGGAGGAGGCATTGCGGCTCTTTGACAGAGTGGTAATTGCCATCGGTCACAACACCCAGAAGCGCGGAATGCTCGACATCGAGCGACGCAAGCAGCTTATAGAGCGCGTATACGAGGGCGATGACCGCGTTACGGTGACGACATACACCACGCTCACGGGTGACGAGGCACGCCGCGTAGGAGCGACAGCCATTGTGCGCAGCGTGCGCAACGGTGCCGACTTCGACTATGAGCGCACGATGGATCACGCCAACCGCGCGATATTTCCCGAGCTACGCACAGTGATAGTGATAGCACCCGCTGACGTGGAGCATATATCATCGTCGTTAGTACGTGAGCTACACGCCTTCAACCACCCCGTAGAGCAGTTTCTACCCGAGGGCATAAGGCTCGAAGAGTATTTGTAATTGATAAAAATTGAGATAATATGCAGTTTACAGCAGAGATGATCGCTGGTTTGCTCAACGGCACAGTGGTCGGAGATAAGAACGCAACGGTAAGCACCGTGTCGTCGATAGATGGTGGCAAGAGTGGCTCACTCGCCTACCTCACAAACCCCAAGTACGAGCAGTTTGTATACACTACAGAGGCTTCAATAGTGCTTGTCGACAACAGTTTCGAGCCAAAAGAGGAGGTTAAGACAACGCTTATCAAGGTCGAGAACGTAGGTCAGTGCGTGCTCTCGCTCCTCGAGATGTACAACGCCACACGTCCCCGCAAGACGGGTGTATCGAAACTCGCATCAATAAGCGAGGAGGCTACGCTCGGCAGCGACTGCTACGTAGGCGACTTTTGCGTAATTGAGCGCGGCGCGAAGATTGGCGACAACGTGCAGCTATATCCGCAGTGCTACGTCGGCGACAATGTCACCATTGGCGAGGGCACGAAGATATACCCAGGCGTAAAGATATACGAGGGCTGCATCATTGGCAAGAACTGCATCTTGCACTCTGGCGTCGTCATAGGTGCTGACGGCTTCGGCTTTGCGCCACGCGAGGATGGCTCATTTGCCAAGATACCGCAGTTAGGCAACGTCATCATCGAGGACAACGTGGAGCTTGGTGCAAACACCTGTATCGACCGCGCCAAGACCGACTCAACGATAATACGCAATGGCGTGAAGCTCGACAACCTTATCCAGATTGGTCACAATGTTGAGGTAGGCGCAAATACAGTGATGTCGGCACAGGTGGGCATAGCTGGCACATCGAAGGTGGGCTCAAACTGCTTTGTAGCAGGTCAGGTGGGTATCGCCGACCACGTAACAGTGGGCAACGCTGTTAAGATTGGCTCAAAGTCGGGCATCGACAAGGATATTCCCGACGGCGAGATACGTTTCGGCTATCCCGCACTCCCAGGCATACAGTACCACCGCTCATTTGCCATATTCCGCCAGCTCCCCGACCTCTCGCAGAAGGTGCGCGAGTTGGAGAAGCGTATTGCAAAAATCGAGGAGTAGCAGGTGGAGGAGCCTACACGCATAATGGGTATCGACCCTGGCACCAACTATATGGGCTATGGTGTCATCGAGATTATCGGTGGCAAGCCACACGCCGTGGTTATGGGCGAGATAGATATGCACAAGATAAAAGACGCGCACCAGAAGTTGCGTTATATCTTTGAGCGTGTACGCAACCTCACAGAGACATACTCCCCTACCGAGGTCGCCTTCGAGTCACCATTTTTTGGCGAAAATGTGCAGTCTATGCTCAAGCTCGGGCGCGCACAAGGTGTGGCAATAGCCGCAGTTCTCGACAGCCGCGACGTGCCCATTGCGGAGTATGCTCCGATGCGCATCAAGCAGGCGATAACGGGTCGCGGCTCGGCATCGAAGCAGCAGGTGGCAACGATGATAAACTCTATACTCGGCATCGACTATCAGCCCCGCAAGCTCGACGCGACTGACGGAATGGCGGTAGCACTATGCCACTATTACACCACAGCCAACGTCCTCACACAGCTCACCTCGGGTGAGCGACGCAAGGGCTTGGGTGGCGACAGCAAAGCGCGCAAGGGCAGCTCGTCGTGGGAGACATTCATAAAGAGTAACCCCGAGCGCGTAAAAGGTTAACACACTCCCACACAACGAATAAATAATATTAAACAATTTTAGAAAAATGAAAAGATTACTTACAATTTTGTGCAGCGTTGCTCTCTTTGCAGCCTGCACCAACGCCGAGAAGGGCACAGCAATCAACTTTAACATCGACCTCTCGGCACTTGAGACAGCCGCAGCGGGCGCGGTAGTAGACCTTGAGGTTAGCGGCAGTGGCGAGCTTCTCGGCTCAATGGCTCTCGACGAGAATAAGAGGGTCTCTATCGACGTAGTTATGCCAGCAGAGCAGTTCGTTGTAGTCAAGCTCAACGATATGCCCCTGCGCGAGGTTATCACCGAGGGTAATGACATCACCATCAGCTACGATGCCGAGGCAGACAAGTACATCATCGAGGGTACTACACGCAATGCCACAATGGAGGCATTCTCTGCACGCGCACGCGAAATCTTTATGCCCATCTACACCGCACAGAGCGAGGAGGAGGCAGATGCTATCATCAACGAGTTTTTAACATACGTTGACGAGCAGATTGTTGCAAACAAGGACAATGCACTCTCTTTGCAGATGTTGCAGATATATGGTCAGTATGCACAGGACGACAGCCGCTTTATCGAGCTCTTCAACACCATCAACCCCAAGTATGAGTACCTCGAGCTGTATAAGGCTACAAAGCGCGGTATGGTTGGCGCAGACCTTGAGGATATCGTTCTCTTCGATAGCAATGATCAGCAGGTATCTGTTTCAGAGTTGTGCAAGAGCGGCAAGTGGGTATTGGTTGACTTCTGGGCAACGTGGTGTGGCCCCTGCCGTCACGAGATTCCCTTCTTGGTTGCAGCATACGAGAAGTTCGCGCCCAAGGGTCTTGAGATATATGGCATCACCCTTGATCGCCCAGGCACCGAGGATAAGTGGCTCACATTTATTCAGGAGAACAATATGACCTGGGTAAACGTATGGGGCTTCAACGAGGCTAATGAGTGCATCCCCGCAGAGGTGTATAACGTATCAAGCATCCCTACCAATTTCCTCTTCTCTCCCGAGGGTAAGCTCGTAGCAAAGAACTTGCGCGGCGAGGAGATAGAAAAGATACTTGCAGAGCATATCAAGTAATCGTCTGATACACACAATGTAAGCAAAAGCGGCAGTATAAACTGTCGCTTTTTTTTGAAAATTTTTCGTAAAATATTTGCACAGATGAAATATTTGTTATACATTTGCACTCGCAAAAGCAAAGGAATGGCTCCGTAGCTCAACTGAATAGAGTACTTGACTACGGATCAAGCGGTTACAGGTTTGAATCCTGTCGGAGTCACAAAGCGGCAATCGAAAGGTTGCCGCTGCTTTTTTTTATGTGGCTACGTAGCTTATCTTGGATCAGAGAACTATTCTAAACGGATATGTCCGAAACAGGGCTGTCCGAAACGAAGCTGTCCAAAAACAGCGATGCCTCGAACAGATGGTCAACCACCTTGTTCGAGGCATCGCTAATTATCAGCCTATATCTTACATAGAGCCCTCTGCGCGGAGATCCTCTATATCAGCCTTTGATGCAAGCATACCTGCACCTGACTGCAAGAGTGTACGCTCACGCTGTGTGGTGAGAGGTGTGCGCTGCTCCTCGATAGCACTCTCATCAACCTCGCCATTGATAGCGTCAACAACGAATACATAAGCAGCATTAACGCCCTTTACAGTCTGCTCAACACCTGTCTCGGTAGTTGATGCGATAGCTGCTACAAGTGTCGCATCGCCCTTACCGTCGCTCAATGTACGGTTAGAGAACTTAACACCCTCGAAAGTGCCACTCTCTGCGCCCTCGATTGCGCTCTCCATATTAAGACCCTCAACAAGCTGTGCATACTTCTTGTCGCGCAACAGAGCCTGACGAATCTGTGCATCGTTGCGTACAGCATACTCATCGTTGTCTACAGATGCCACCATAACAACATAGATAGAGCCATCAATAGAGAAACGCTTTGACTCGCCTACCTCTGCGCCATAAGCCCAAACAGCCATATGACGTGAGTTAGGAATGTTACCAGCCATACGACCCATACCGTAGTTGGGGTTGTAGCTATTGCGGTTTACGTTGGTCATAGCGATAGTGCGACCTGCAGCGTCAGCAGCAGCCTGGAAAGACTCGATGTTGTCACCAATGTTAGCCTCAAAGCTATCAGCCTCACGAGTGATTGCACGGATAGTCTTCTCACCAGGAGCAATAGCCTTCTCTACATCTGCTGTGAGCACGAAACGCTCCTTGTCACCCAACTTGATAATCTTGGCAACAGAGGGAACACCATTGTTGCTGAATGCGAAGATATCACCCTCGCTGCAGCCGATGAAGTTCTTTGCCTGTGTCTCGGTCATATTGATAAGCTGGCGGCTGTCTGCAACAGCGTCAACAGCTGTCGAGAGCTTTGTGAAGTCACCGCCGTTAGCCTTAAGCTCCTCTGCAACCTTCTCTGCCTCCGCCATATTGCTAAACTCGGCAACCTCGAAATCGAAGGTTGCAGGAGCCTGAATATCGGCGATAAGGTAGTTAGCCTTCCATACATTGTCTACATTCTCGGGGCCATAGCTCTGACCTGCCTCAAAGGCCTCTGCTACCTCGCTGTCGAGTGAAGCAAAGCTCTTGTAAGTACCAACCTTGCCACCTGCAGTGCGAACTGCGCTCTTCATAGCCTCTGCATCAGTAGTAGCCTTAACCTTTGCGTCGAGAGCCATTATCTCCTCCTCGATGCGAGCCTTATCCTCCTCTGAAGCCTCAATGTCGAAGCGCACATAGCGCAACAGACGGCTGCCGTAGGCATTGTTCTTGGTGCGGTTAGCCTCATAGTATGCCTGAATCTCCTCCTCTGAAATCTCGATAGCGTCGTTTGCTATTGTAGTGTAGGGAACAGCTACATATCGACCATCAAATGTAAGGTTCTCGCTGCGGAGCTGATCCTTAACCTCAAGGCTATTAGTATAGATACCCTTTGAGAGAATCTCTGCGAACTTCTGCATTGAGAGGTTCTGCGCAACGTCGATAGACTCCATAGCCCACTGATTCTGCACAACGGGCAAAATCTGATCATCGGGCCAGCCATACTGGCGGAGCTGCGTTGCAGTCATCTCACCGAATGTCTGTGCATAGTTGTCAATCTCTGCCTGCGACACAGCGATACCTGCAGCCTCAAGCGCGGGAGCGAGGAACTGCTTGTAGATGATGTTGCTTGCAGTGCGGTCAGCTACAGCATCCTCATTGAGCTGCTGGAACTGGCTGTACATGTCGTGTACGGGGAAGTACTCCGACTGCTTTACCTCATAGCCGTTAACCTTCATAACGGTCTCATCAACGATCTCCTGCGAGCCACCACGGTAGCTAAGCTGATCGCCAAGAATAAATGCCAAAAGTACGACAGCGATGACTATCGAAAGCACGATGCCGTATTTGGTGCGTAGTGTGTTTAATGATGCCATAAAAAACTTTTTTTATTATTTTATCGTTTTGTTCATTCCTAAATCCAGCACATCCAAGAGCCACTATTCTGACTGTGGACGTTTTGAGCCTCCAAAGGTAGTGATTTTTTATTAAATAACACTACGTTAGAGCCTATTTTTTATCTATATGTACGCTATACGCGCGCAATACTCACCAAATCGAGGCGTGACTGCTCGCGTTTTAGTATCTTTATGCGATAACCCGATATCTCAAGCTCCTCGCCCTCGTGGGGTATCTCGCCATATTCAGCGATGATAAAACCAGCCAACGTGTCATACTCGTCACTCTCGGCAATACCAAGTCCATACTCCTCGTTGAGGTACTCCACCTCAAGACGGCACGAGAATATCCACTCGCCATCGCCTACAACCCTCTCGACAAGCTCCTGCACGTCGTGCTCATCCTCTATATCACCAAATATCTGCTCGAGCACATCCTCCAGCGATATGATACCCGCAGTGCCACCGAACTCATCTATGACAACGGCAATGGAGGCACGTCGCTTTGTGAATGTCTCCAACATAGCCTGCAAAGGCATAGTCTCGGCAACGTATATCGTCTTAATGAGCACATCGCCAATAGACGTAGGGTTCTCAAAGAGGCTCTTTGAGTTGACATAGCCAATTATGTTGTCTATAGAGCCGTGCCAGATGAATATTCGTGAGTAGTGCGTCTTTACGAAACGCTCCGTAAGCTGCTCAATTGTCGTCTCCTCAAGGTCGAGGGCCTCGATATCCACGCGCTGCACCATACAGTCTCTAACGCGCAAATCGGCAAAGTCGAGAGCATTTTGGAACAGACGAATATCCTCTTCCTCCTCGCTGTCAACCTCAACATTTTCAGCCTCCACAAGTTGTGCAAGATCCTCTCTATTAAACTCTGTCTGTGCCTCACGTGGGTTGATGCGTCGTCCTGTAAGGAGCAACAAGATATTCGATATAAATGTCGAGAAGCGTGATATGGGATAGAGAATTATGTATATCACATACAACACAGGCGCAAACAGCGAGTAGTAGAAGTTGGGGTTACGCTTAACCACCGACTTGGGTATATACTCGCCAACAAAGAGTATCACCGCCGTTGAGACGACTGTCTCGAAGAGCAGGTTGCTCCAGCCGAAGATACGAAATAACAGCTGCGACATAAACATAGAGTAGATAACAAGTGCTATGTTGTTACCTACCAATATCGTTGTTATATAGTTCTCGGAATTACGCGAGAACACCTCTGCCACACGGTCAAAGAGTGGATTCTGCTTACGGTCAATCTCTTCGCGCAGACGATTGCGGCTCAAGAATGCAATCTCCATACCCGAAAAGAATGCCGATAAGAGTAGCATAACCGCAATTATCGCTATTATTATTCCCATCTCTGTTTATCAGCTTATTGTTAGTAGTTTACCCTGCCGTCTACAACTTTTCATTCTGACGACTATCCTTTGCCGAGAGTGCCATAGCACCTCCAGCTTGTATCTCCTTACTACCCAGCGCACTGGATGCTGCACCACGTGCAGGCACAGCTTTATTACCCTGCTGCGGTCTCTGAACACCGCTCTCGGGGGTGGGACGTTGTGTCGTAGGTCGCTGCTGTGTAGGACGTTGTGGCGTAGGACGCTGTGCGTCACCTGAAGGCGACACTAACCTACCTCCCGCCTTCTGCTGTTGCTGAACCCTATTCTGCGGGCTTCGACTCATATTAGCCTCGTCACGCGAGTTTGACGACGGACGCGCGCTATTAGCAGGGCGCATATTGCCTTGACGCGAACTTGTCGCTCTGTCGTCAACCTCCGCGCCATCCTCTGTAGTAAGTGAATCACGCTCACGACGCTGCTGCTCACGCATCTCAAACTCCACCTCACTGCTATACTTACGGAAGTGGATATTCTTAAGATCCTCGTCAGCATCGAAGCCGACGCCAAAGTGCCAACCATCGGGCTGCAACACCTTGGTATCTACGTTAGAGTATATCTTCTCGGTTGTAGCATTCCAAAAGAGTTGCTGCGTATAGACCTCTGTTACACCCGTTACGGTGGTGTCCTGACCCTTACGGTTATACTTGTTTATCACGACATTACCCTTTGCCTCCCACAGCTTCTGATTCTCATAATATATAGCGTAGTTGGCGGTAAGTATCGCATCAATAAGGGGTATTGTATCAGAGGTAAACGTAGTAATCTTGACACCTCGACGAAACTCCTGATAGGGGTTCTTTGCAAGGCTATAGCCCTCAATAAGGGGCGTTGTAAAGATGTATGAGCGTTTACCATTCTCCATCATCGTCACCGTGCGGTTTTCACTCGACTCGGTCATAAGCGTCTCATAATCGTAGACCGTAGCCTCGGGTGCTTTGCCACACGAGAATAGCAATGTAGCACTCCCCACGATGGAGAGTGCTACCATAGCGTATTTTCTGATGGTACGGAGCATAGTTGCCCAGCTATCTTTTAGCGGTAACGTACTGTTGTAGACTGACCCGATGCGTAGCCACACTTAACTGTGTAACGGTCGCCTGCAGTAAGCTCTGCGAAGAAGCAGGTCTCCTGCTGGGGGAATGCAGCGCGATATGCGTTCATAAGCTGCTGTGCAAGCTTCTGCACCTCGGGCTCATCCTTAAGCAGGTTCACAGCCTGTGCCATTGCATCGTATGCTGCCCAATATACTGAAGCACCACCAATCTTATCCTCCGAGCAGGGTGATGCAGCATAGCACTGACCGAGGATGAAGTATGAGTAGCCATTCTCGGGGTTGATGCCACGCAACTCACGTGCTGCGTCTGCAGCTGCAGAGTAGTTGCGGTTGCTAATCTCGATAAGAGCAATCTGAACATAGAGAGGCTCCTTCTCTGTGGGGTTGGTCTCAACAGCCAAAGCCTCACGCAAGTACTTCAACGCCTTGTCGTTGTCGCCACGAGCCTTGAAGCCCTGTGCAAGGAACAAAGCGGTCTCTGAAGAGGGCTTTACAGCATAGTACTTCTCGGTAGTTGCGAAGAAGAAGTCGCTTGAGCACTGTGCGCGTGACATAAGAGCTACAGCCTGTGCCAAGAGGTCGATATTTTCGGGATCTGCAGCAAGCTTCTCCGAGTAGAGTACCTCAAGGTTCTCGCAGCTTGCAGCACCACTTGTACCGAAGCTTGTCTCAAACATATCGCGATACTGCTCATCCTCTGCTGATACGTCTGCAAAGAGACCTGACAGACGCTCATACTCTGCAAGCACCATATCGCTGGTTACAGCGTCATCATACTCGAAATCCTCGCAGAGGTTTCTGAAGTACATAGCAACGATATCGAGGTTGATACGACCTGACTCAATAGCAGCATCAACAGCATCCTTCAAGCCATCACGCAACAAAGGACGGTTTGTAGTGCAGTACTTGAGCATATCACGAGCCTTCATATCGAGGATATAGTCCTTACCATTCTTTGGGTGGTTACCGAAGTACTCGATACGTGTATCATAGATAAGCAAGATTGAGTCGATAAACATCTTCTTCTCCTCGATGCTACGTGCACGTGCAGCCTTGTTCTTATAGAGTGTTACACCACGAGCAAAGGTGTTCTGTGAAGCTGCTGGGCAGTTGTTAAAGAGCTGCTGGAAGTGCTCTGTTGCAGCCTTGTAATCCTTGCCATCGAGAGCCTCCTTAAGGAAGTTTGATGCACCAATGTTTGAAGCGCGCTCCTCAACAGTAGCACCCCACTTACCAAATTGTGCATCATCACTAAAATCCTGTGCCGATGCAGATACGCCTACGAGCATCGCTGCGGCCGCCAAAATTACTTTTACGCTTTTCATTGTGTCTTGTGTTTTATTATTTATGTTTTATTATCGTTAGCAGTTTTATATTCGGGTGTCAAACAACCCAACCTTGCCACTATATCACACTCTTTGCACGCCACGTACTGTGTACCATTAATCGTACTTCTGGCGTACAAACCAGTAATCCGATGTATCTGCCGAGAAGAGGCTGAAGCCAACAGATATCTTGTAGTAGTTCTGCGTAACAAGTCCAACCTTTGCACCTGCTATTGTAGGTGTCGCGGGCGACGACATACGTCCATATTCAAAGCCCACGTTAATCGACGACGCACCCCACACCTTCACGGGGAAGCCAAGACCTGCAGTCACAGCGAGCTTGTTAAGACGCTCACCCGCAAATGTCTGGTAGTAGTTGCCTACGGTTGCACCAACACGGTATGATATACGATTGAAATAGTTTCTTACATCTGTACGACGTGGTGTTATCTCAAAGCCAGCTCTGATATTATGTGTGTTGGTATATGCCACCACGACATCTGTCATTGCCGTATCTTCTGTAAAAGAGCGGTTTGATGCACCCCACGCTGCGAAGTTATAGTCTATACCCCACGACACGATGCGATCACGATAGTATAGACCCGCACCCACCTGATGGGGCACCTTTAGCTCGACACGCTCAATGCGGTCACGCACAGGGAATGGATAGACCGTATTGAAGGTGTTGTCTGTATAGACGTAGCTCTGCTTCTTGGGGTTGAGATAGCCGCCGAGGTCATACGTAGCACCCAGCGTAAATATTCTAACATCGTCGTAGATGATATTCCACTGCAAGCCCACCTGAAACTTAAAGTTTGAGACGATATACTTATCGACACCCACTGTCGAGGAGTAGGTACCCTCGCCCGTGATGACGTTAGCCACGTCGGTACGATAGTTACGCTCGATATAGCCCCAATAGTACTTTGCAGCGACACCTATCGAGAAGTTACGCCACGGAGCCCAACCCACTGACAACTTTACCTCGGAGATATCGCCATCGCCACTATGTCCGTAGACGATACGTCCGATATCTGCCCAGTTATCCTGCTGCTCATCCATTGTTGACACCTTGTAACCAACACTGCTATATGGCGACACCGACAATGTTGCACCCAAGCTCTTTGCCAAGGGGAATGACACCGCGAGGTTATGGAAGTTGATGGTGTTGTACACCGTCTTGGTTCTCTTTATCATCTCACCTGCCGCATCATACTTCGGCTGGTTGTTACGAAAGTGTGTACCATCAAAGTCAAATTCAAAGAGGAAGCTCTTCTGCGGGATAACGCTCGCAGCAGCGGGATTGAGCGTGTTGATATGTCCAACGTATCGAGCAGCAATACCTACGCCACCCATTGAGCGCATAACAACATTTCCTGGAGTGAGCAACTCGCCAGGCCCGTACATCGAGTATGGTGAGTAGGCATTGATACTGCTTGTCTGCGCCGATGCCGCAAAAGGCAACAACGCAAACACCATCAAAACTACTCGTATGACAATACTAAATCTCTGCATTATAATCCAAAATTCTGTTGAGTCCGTATATCACCGGCTCACAGTCTGCAAATATCGCATTTTTAATTCTCTTTACAAAATATTTTGCATCACCTCCGGTGAAAATTATGCATTTTTTTTCGTTTTTCTGCAAAAAGAGCGATATGTACCTCTCAATTTCGCCCGTTATACCCTGCATAACACCCTGCTCAATGGCTTCGCACGTAGTGCGCCCATAGTCGAGAACGCTCTCCGTTGCCGAGCATAATGGTAACTTTCGCGTATAGTCGTGCAGAGCACGAAAACGGGTAGTCATCCCTGGCGATATATTACCACCCTTAAAACATCCATCTACAACATAGTCAATGGTTATAGCTGTGCCAAAGTCCACGATGAGCAGGTCGCAATCGGGATACAAGGCACTCGCCCCCACTGCCGCCGCCAAACGGTCAGCACCCAGTGTCGCAGGTGTGGCGTAGTCGTTACCCAGTGGTATGGGCGTTGTGGCAGGCTTAAACGCCATAACAAAATCGACATAACGACGCAACAGCTCGCACACCGCATCCTCATCGCCGCGCGTAGAACTCACGATGGCACGCGACACAGAGCCGCACTCCGACACCACCCTATCTATCAACGACTTATCAACCTGCTCAGCGACATACTCGCGCTGTGGTGTGCCACCGTGCATAACCACTACTTTTACGCGACTATTGCCTATATCAACAATAACATTCATCTGCTCGACACCACATTTTACACAGCACCGCCTGCCAACTGACGCAACATAGCGACACCTTCGCCTATTGAGTATATCTTTCTAACGGTCATAGAGAGCCTATTATTGTACTGCTTGACCACAAACCTCTCTGGATCTGCCACAACCCTACGCAACATATCGAGGAATGTATCGGTCTTAAAGAACGGGGAGTTGTTATCTCCGACAAAACGCAGTATCATAAGACCATTTTTCACCTTCACGTGCTCCACACCAAGGTTAACCGCCTCACGTCGCAAGCGCACCACGTTAATAAGCTCGTGTACGGGCTGCGGAAGCTCTCCAAAGCGGTCGACAAGGCGTGCTGCAAAGCCCTCAAACTGCTCGTCGCTATGCATTGCATCAATCTCACGATACAGGCGCAGCTTCTCCGCCTGCGAGCGCACATAACTATCAGGAATTGACGCATCTACATCAATATCAATAGTAGCATCATCCACAAATGCAATATCCCTCATTGCATCGTTCTCCTCCTGCGACAAGCCCGACGTATCGAGACCCTCGGCACGAAGCTCCGATATCGCCTGATTGAGAATCTTACGGTATGTCTCAATGCCCACATCGGCAATGAAGCCACTCTGCTCTGCACCAAGCAGATTACCCGCACCACGAATATCGAGATCCTGCATAGCGATATTGAAGCCAGAGCCCAAATCCGAGAACTCCTCAATGGCACGCAACCTACGGCGCGCATCATTACCTATAAGCTCATCGGGGGGCGACAACAGATAGCAGAAGCCCTTTTTGTCGCTACGTCCCACACGTCCTCGCAACTGGTGCAGGTCACTCAAGCCGAAGCGGTGAGCATCATTTATGATGATAGTATTTGCGTTGGCGATGTCTATACCATTCTCGACGATTGTCGTGGAGAGTAACACATCAAACTCGCCATATATGAAGTCCATTATAAGCTTTTCAAGCTGCTCTGCGGGCATACGTCCGTGACCAACACCCACGCGAGCCTTGGGGCATAAGCGCGTGATAAGTCCTTGCAGCGTCATAAGATCCTCGACGCGGTTATGCACAAAGTAGACCTGACCGCCACGCGACAGCTCCTCCTCAATGGCATCGCGTATTATATCCTCCGAGAAGAGGTGCGACTCGGTGACAATAGGCTGACGGTTGGGTGGTGGTGTCGATATTACCGACATATCGCGCGAGCCCATCAACGAGAACTGCAATGTGCGCGGTATGGGCGTAGCGGTAAGCGTCAACGTATCTACAGACACCGCCATCTGTGTCAGCTTCTCCTTTGCCGCAACACCAAACTTCTGCTCCTCGTCAACAACCAGCAGACCGAGGTCGTGAAACTCTATCTGCTTCGAGAGCATCTTATGTGTGCCTATGAGTATATCTATCTTGCCCGACTTCAGCTCCTCGCATATACGTCGCGTCTCCTTCGCCGACTTTGTGCGGTTGAGATACTCAACAGTCACAGGCAGGTCGCGCAGACGCTCCGAGAATGAGCGGTAGTGCTGCAATGCAAGTATCGTCGTAGGCACAAGCACCGCCGTCTGCTTGCCGTCAACAGCCGCCTTGAATGCTGCGCGTATAGCCACCTCTGTCTTGCCAAAGCCCACATCGCCACATACAAGTCTATCCATAGGCTGGTCGGACTCCATATCTCGCTTCACAGCCGCTATTGCCGACTGCTGGTCGGGCGTATCCTCCCACTTGAACGATGCCTCAAGCTCCTGCTGCAGGTATCCATCCTCCGAGAAAGCAAAACCCTTCGAGGCCTTACGCTTGGCATACAGCGCGATAAGCTCGCGCGATATATCCTTGACAGCCCTCTTTGTCGTTGCCTTGAGCTTCTGCCAAGCACCATTACCGAGCTTATATATCTTGGGAGGCTCTGCCTCGCCACTCTTATAGCGCGATATGCGATGCAGCGCGTGAACATTGACAAATAGTATATCGTTATCCTTATATACTAACTTGATAGCCTCCTTAATACGTCCATTCTCATTGAGCTTGACAAGACCACCAAAACGCCCTACACCGTGGTCAATATGCACTACATAGTCACCTACATTAAGGGCATTAAGTTCTGCAACTGTCATCTGCTCGTCGCGCTTTATCTCGCCACGAATACGGTAACGCTGATAGCGGTCAAATATCTGGTGATCGGTATATACGCACACCTTGAGCGTGTTATCCACAAAGCCCTCGTGCAACACCGTATCTACCGACTCAAACTCTGCTGTGCGACGACCCACCTGATGGAAGATATTTGTGAGTCGTTCAATCTGCGCCTTGTTGTGCGATAGGATATATGTTTTATAGCCCCGCTCGCTATTCCAACGTATGTCATCCGCCAACATCTCGAAGTTGCGGTTAAATGCAGGCTGTGGTGCGGTGTCAAAGGTGATTGTAGCTGTTGCAGGTCGCTCCTTAAGGTTATCTTTGAGCAGTATCATACTCTGCTCACGCAGGTCATTTAGCAACACCTGACGCGATGTCACACGCAGCTGCGCCTGACGCATATCATCCTCGCTCTCAACCTGTTCAAGTAGTTTACTACGCACATCGGCAACCTTGCGTAGAGCAAAATCACCGTCATCGACCCACCATACGGCATCCTCCGTGAAGCGCGCCAACGACACCCTATCACTCGCCGCCGCATCGCGCGACATATTAGGAATGATATCAACAGCCTCTGGACGCTCCGATGAGAGCTGACTCGATATATCGAAGCGGCGAATAGAGTCAACCTCATCGCCAAAGAGATCTATACGATATGGCTTCGACTCAACATACGAAAAGACATCGACAATACCTCCTCGCACCGAGTATTGCCCAGGCTCATAGACAAAATCGACCTTTGTAAAGCCACTCTGCTGCAACCACTCAACAAACTCCGCCTGCTTGAGCGTATCGCCCACCGCCACGCGTCGTGACTGCTCCGCCATACGGTTACGCCCCGCCACGCTCTCGGCTAAAGCCTCGGGATAGGTGCATACAACAAGATACCCCTCCTTATGCGCTGCAATGGCATTGAGTGCCGCGGTGCGGCGTACTACTCCCTGCGCATCCTCGGCACCATAGGCAACCGAGCGTTTATATCCCGACGCAAAGAATACTACGCGCTCCTCGTCAAGCAGCTCATAGAGGTCATTGAGGAGGTATGCCGCGCGGTCACGATCCTCCGACAAAAAGACGTGTACACCCCCTACTCGCTCAACAACAGCCGCCGCATAAAGCGAATAGGCTCCACCGACCATCTGCGAAAGATGGACGGTAGAGCCTTTCATTTCCAAACATTTAGATATCTCGTTCGTGCGTTTGGTCCTACGAACAAGATCTGTCAACTTGTTCATATCGTCACCCTGTTTACACATAGTAGCGATCTACTGCGCACTACCCTACAATCAGCGATTCTCCCCTCTTATCAAGGTAGTTTACATCAATCATTCCGACACTTGCATCTGCCGTAATCTTGATACGCAGCTTGTACTTGTACATCCAACGCATACGGAGCGACCACCATCCGTGGCGCAGATACGTTGCAACATAGGGACTCAACCTGAGGTTTACAAAGCGACAACCCTTCGATGCGAGGAGCTGTATCTGTCCCTCAATCTTCTTCTCGAGAAGTATCGTAGGCTCAACCTTACCCGTACCGTGACACGTGGGACATACGTCCGATGTCTCGGCAACAGCGATGGGACGCACACGCTGACGCGTAATCTGCATAAGACCAAACTTGGTCAAGGGCAGAATGGTGTGCTTCGCCTTATCTGTCGCCATTAGTTTCTGCATCTCCTGATAGAGTATCTGGCGACTCGGAGCCTTACGCATATCGATAAAGTCGACAATGACAATACCTCCCATATCTCTCAAACGCAGCTGGCGCGCAATCTCGGCTGCCGCTGCAAGGTTTACCTCAAGAGCCGTCTGCTCCTGATCATCCTCTGCCTTTGTTCGATTACCCGAGTTTACATCTATGACGTGCATAGCCTCGGTATGCTCGATGATGAGATATGCACCGCGACGCAGCGACACATACTTTGCAAACAACGACTTAATCTGTTTCGCGACATCAAACTGCTCAAAGATAGGCACCTTGCCCTTATAGAGCTTCACCAAACGCTCCATCTCCGGTTTTATGGCATGCACGTAGCTCTTAATCTCATCGTACATATCCTCATTATCAACCGTTATCTGCGAGAATGTATCATTCAGCGAGTCGCGAATAATGGTATTTACTCGGCTCATCTCGCTCATAAGGCGAGCTGGAGCCTCGCTCTTGCGTATCTCGGCAAGAGCCTTGTCCCATCTCTCAATAAGAGAGAGTATGTCCTGCATAATATCGGTGTCAGAGGCATCAGCCGCAGCTGTGCGTATGATAACACCGAAATTCTGTGGCAGCACCTCTTGTGCCACCTTACGAAGTCGTTTCTTTGCAGTATTCGAGCGTATCTTCGTCGATACAAACACCTTGTTTGAGAATGGCACCAACACCACGTTGCGCCCCGCAAGCGATATGTCAGCCGTTAGGCGCGGGCCCTTGGTCGATATAGCCTCCTTGGCTATCTGCACCATTATCGTCTGTCCTACCTGCAGGTAGTCGCCTATGCGACCCTCCTTCTGCAACTGCGGCTCAAGCCTCATACCCTCTACACGCTGGGGACGCTTGCCAGGCTGACGGCTCTCAACAAGACGCTTCAGCGATGAGTAGTTAGCACCGAGGTCGAGGTAGTGGATAAAGGCATCCTTCTCGTGACCTATGTTTACGAATGCTGCGTTCAGACCGGGCATAATCTTGCGTACACGACCAAGATAGATGTCGCCGACAGCAAAGCCCGTCTGACACTGCTCTTTATTTAGCTCGACAAGCACCTTATCCTCACATAGTGCTATCGAGACCTCCGTTGGATTTACATTGATGATAAGTTCTCTGTTCATACTCGTACAATGTAAATCTGTTAAAAAATGACTATCGGCAACGATGCCGACACTGTCAAAATAGAGGAAGCTAAGGGCAAAGCCTTAGCTCCATCTATGTCCTTAAAGAAAAATTACTTCTTCTTATGACGATTCTTGCGAAGACGCTTCTTACGCTTGTGCGTCGCCATCTTATGACGCTTGTGCTTCTTTCCGTTTGGCATAACTGTAAAATTTATTATTTGTTTGTAGGTAATTTCTTAACCTCGTTTGCGAAGCTCTTTGAGGGCTTGAAAGTAGGAATGAAGTGCTCGGGAATTGTGATGGTTGTATTCTTTGAGATGTTACGAGCCACCTTTGCCTTACGCTCCTTGTTTACAAATGTACCGAAACCACGAAGATAGACAGCGTTCTCTGTATCCTCGATCAACGCCTTCTTAACATTCTCCATAAAAGCCTCAACGATAGCCTGAACCTGCACCTTCTCTACGCCGGTTGACTTTGCAATCTCGTTTACGATATCTGCCTTTGTCATGATCTTAAAGTTTTTACTATAAGTATTTTATATTATTTAATAACAAGTATTCCTTGCCTTAATTTCCAAACAGTTTGCAAATATACGGCATATTGCTCTAATTTGCAACAAAAAAATCAAAAATAAATTTTTTTATCCCAATTATACGCTTTCCAGCACTATTTTGCGCCCTATCCAGTACTAACTAAAGCTGTTAAGAGCCTTTGCTAACCCCTCAACAGCCTGATCAAGACCCTTCTGTATCTTACCGCCAATCATCATCTTCATCATCATATTGAGCTCGGCGTGCAATACCATTCTAATGCGCGTGTCGTGCGCATCTACCTCGTGCAGCTGAATCCAGAATGTAAAATCTACCGGCACGCCGTTAGAGTCGTCAGCAACAATCTTAACGTGCCTGTTTTCAACCTTCTCGGCAATACGCAAAGATACCTTAAAGCCCTTTGCCTTAAATGAGCAGCTGTCGGGCGTTGCCTCCCACTCCTCTACCTTGTCTTGCATCGCAGGCGTGAGTAGATCCATACGCGATATAATGGGAAATATCAGCGATGCAGGGTGGTGTATCTGCTGTTGTTTTGATTCGTACTTCTCCATACTTAAAATCATTTAGAGAGTGCAAATGTACACATTTTTATCTAATTACAAAACGACGCTCCTCCTCCGAGAGTATCTCTATCTTTACTACCATCGTATCCTCGGGTAGCAAAACCTCAATCTTCTCGGGCCACTCCACCAAGCATAGATCACCCGATGCAAAGTACTCCTCGCATCCAAAATCGAGAGCCTCCTCCACACGCTCTATGCGGTACATATCGAAGTGGTATATCGTGCGCGACGTGCCCTGATACTGGTTTACTATGGCAAACGTCGGACTCGTAACATCATCCTCTGCACCGAGCAAAGCTGCTATACGACTTATGAGCGTAGTCTTTCCCGCACCCATAGGCGCGTCAAACGCTACAATGGTTCGCCCATCGAGCGACTCTATCACCGCCTCGGCAACCTTATCCAGCTCATCCAACGAGCTTATCTCTAATATCTTTTCCATATTTAGTTAGTTTTATCTAATTGTTAAGCCCCCATTGAGAGTTTTTATTCTCCCCGTTGAGAGTCATTTCATTCCTCCCCGTTGAGAGTAGTTTTTTGTCAGAAGGTATCAGATACAACGCTCGGCAAATTTGGCGACGATGGGCTGTACTTAAGCGTACTGCCCATTGGCGACATTAATTTGTTAGCGGCAGTAGATGATGCCTTATCACAAAAAACTCTTGGGTGAGAGGACTATATAAGGTACAATCATCTCCTCCATTGATATACCTCCGTGCTGAAAGGTGTTTTTGTAATAGCGTATATACTTGTTGGCGTCGTTGTTATACACCAAGAAGTCGCGGTTGTAAGCAAATATGTAGCTCGACGTAAGATTTCCTGACGGGAGCTGCACATCCTCTGGGCGCGTTACCTCATATACGTCACGCGCGTTGTAGGCGAGGTTACGTCCTGTCTTATAACGCAGGTTTGGGGATGTCTCCCTATCGCCTGTCACGCGCACGGGGTTGTCGACGCGTATTGTACCGTGATCCGATGTCACTATCACTCTATGACCGTGCTCCGCGAGGAGTTTGAAGAGTGTGTATAGCTCCGAGTGCTCAAACCACGAGCGCGTGAGAGAGCGAAATGCCGCCTCATCGTCTGTAAGGTCACGTATGATGTCGGTTTCGGTGCGTGCGTGCGAGAGGATGTCGAGGAAGTTATAGATGATTACCGAGAAGTCTGCGTCGTATACACGCTGCATATTATCTATGAGCTTACGTCCCGCCTCGGGTCGCACCAGCTTATCGAAGGTTAGCTTATAGCTCTTTCCCGACTGCGACACCAGGCGGCGCAAAAACTCCTCCTCATACTGATTTTTGCCACCATCCTCGTTATCATTGAGCCAGCGGTTGGGCATTATCTTGTCGATTGACAGTGGCATCAACCCCGCAAAGAGGGCATTTCGCGCATACTGCGTTGCTGTGGGAAGTATAGCGCAATAGAAGTCATCTACATCGACACTGAAGTAGCTGCGTAGCAGTGGCTCAATGGTGCGCCACTGGTCGTAACGCATATTGTCTATCAGTATGAGCGTGGTCTTGGTGCGGTCTACCTCGGGGAATATGCGACGGCGCATCAGCGTATGCGACATCACAGGTATCTGATCATCATCCACACGACGATTTATCCAGTCGTAGTAGTTGCGGCGCACAAACTTACAAAACTCCTGATTTGCCTCATTCTTCTGGTAGTTCAACACATCGCGTATTCCGCTATCCGACGAGCCTGCAAGCTCTATCTCCCAGCCCACGAGCTTGCGGTAGAGGCTACACCACTCTGCAAAGGTCGTTGCCGACTGCTGCTGCGCAGCGATACGCCCAAACTCGGAGCGATAGTCTGCCGTAGACTGCTCTGTAACAAGCTGTTGTGAGTGTAGTATCTTCTTTATCGAGAGCAACACCTGATTGGGGTTTACGGGCTTGATGATATAGTCGGCAATCTTCGAGCCTATAGCCTTGTTCATAATATGCTCCTCCTCACTCTTTGTGACCATCACAACAGCCACAGAGGGGCGCGCTGCCTTGATTAGGGGCAACGTCTCCAAACCCGTCATACCAGGCATCATCTCGTCAAGGATGACAATATCGTAGGCGGTAGAGCCTACCATATCAACGGCATCGTAGCCATTGTTACAGGTATCTACCTCATAGCCCTTCGAGGTAAGAAACATCACGTGGGGCTTAAGCAGGTCAATCTCGTCGTCTACCCAGAGTATCTTATTCATAGACATAATTCTAATTTTAGCGTTCTTTTGTAGTAGCAAATGTGGCACTGTCACACGCTACCCTACACTCTAACGCCGCAACAACCTCTTTAATTGTTTCGTAGGTATTTTTCATATTTTCGGCGAGCTGCTCGGCACCACACCACACCACCTCTGTTATACCCTCCTCGCGTTGCGGAAGGAGGTCGGCGCGTGTCGTTGTGCGCATCTCCCACCACGCAGTACGTTTCAGCTCCCAGCGTCCATAAGTATCGTAGGCGTGCCACGTATACGCAAGTGGCTCACTACCAACTATCTCCGCCGCAACACCCGTCTCCTCCGCCACCTCGCGGAGTGCAGCTACGCAGCTTCTCTCCCCCGCCTCGACGTGCCCTTTAGGCAGATCCCACCGACCGCGCAAGCGTATCATCAGCAGGTCGCCCGCACTGTTTCTCACCACGCCGCCAGCCGCCTCAACGCATACAAACTGCTGGCTAAAGAGGTTGAAGGTCTCGGTTGGCGCAGGTGTTAATACCACTATGAATTTGTCGGTTTCAACTTTTTTTACTATTTTCGCTCTCGAAACAGACAGTGTGTCATCTACCGTGACCACCGCACAGCCACACGCAGGCACGGCATCCGTGAAGAGTATCTTCGACGAGCCAATGTGGATGGTATGTGTCTTTGTCTTGTTCATTGTCGCCTGCAAAGATACTAAAGAGGTATCAATTAACGTAATTTACAAACTAATATTTATGAAAAAACTACTATTTATTATGTCAATTGCATCTATTCTCGCCACAGGATGTTGCTGCGAGAAGAGCGACGAGGGCAAGGCTCCAGCACCCCTCACCATAGACAATGCCCTCACCGATACGGAGAAGGCAGAGGGCAAATTCACTGCCGAAGTTATGTGGAAGATGGCGCGTATCGGCGCACAGACACTCTCTGCGGATGGCAGCAAACTACTCTATGCTGTGACACAGTATAACCTTGCCGAGAACAGAGGTGTATCACAGCTCTGGATAAAGGATATGGCAACAGGCGAAGAGAGGGCTCTCACCGATTACAGCTCAACAAACCACTCTGCACAGTGGGTCGATGAGAACACTATCGCCTTTATGTCTAACCGCTCGGGCAGCTCGCAGGTGTGGTTGATGGATGCCGACGGTAGCAACGTGCGCCAGGCAACCAACTTCGACAACGACGTTGAGGGCTTCGGCATCGCTGGCGACAAGGCGTTCTATGTTCAGCGCGTGAAGGTAGCACCCTTGAAGGGCTCTGACCAGTATGCCGATATGGACAAGTCAAAGGTGCGCATCTATGATGACCTTATGGTACGCCACTGGGACTACTGGGATGATGGCACATACCTCCATATCTTTGCAGCGGAGTACGCTGACGGCAAGATTGCCGAGGGCGTAGACATCATCGGCGCAGAGTCTGCGTGGGATGCTCCGCTTGCACCATACTTCGACTGCGCGGAGATACGTCTTTCGCCTGATGGTCAGCAACTCGCATACACCTGCAAGCCTCTCACAGGCACCGAGTATGCACTCTCAACAGACTCTGATATCTTCCTCTATGACTTCGCGACAAAGAGCACACGTAACCTCTCGAAGGAGGCTGCAACAGAGGAGGAGAGGTTTGTCGGCTATGACAAGTATCCCGTATTCTCACCCGATGGCAAGAAGATTGCGTGGCGCTCGCAGCGTCGCCCTGGCAACGAGGCAGACCAGCAGCGTCTGTGGGTATTTGACCTTGAGACAAACAGTGCAAAATATATCACTCGCAACCACGACATCTGTGCTACAGAGGTTGTATGGGATGGCAACGAGGCTATGTACTTCGTACTGCCCTGGCGTGCTACACACCAGATAGCGCATATTGACCTTGATGGCAACCTCAAGTTTATCACCGAGGGTGACCACGACATCAACACCTTCACAATGGCAGGTGGTCGCATCGTTGCTAATATGAATACCATCTCAAAGGCTGTCGAACTGTACGACGTAGACCTTGCAACAGGTGCGCTCACACAGCTCACCGATGTCAACCGCGAGATTTACGACAACATCAAATTTGGTGAGGTGCAGAAGCGTTGGATTAAGACTACCGACGGCAAGGAGATGCTCACGTGGGTAATCCTTCCTCCCGACTTCGACCCTGCAAAGAAGTACCCCACACTGCTCTACTGTCAGGGTGGCCCGCAGAGCATCGTATCACAGTTCTGGAGCTACCGCTGGAACTTCCAGCTTATGGCAGCACAGGGCTACGTCATTGTAGCACCCAACCGTCGTGGCTGTCCCTCGTTTGGACAGGAGTGGACCGACCAGATTTCGGGCGACTACTCTGGTCAGAATATCCAGGACTACCTCGCAGCTATCGACCAGGTATCAGAGGAGCCGTGGGTTGACAAGGAGCGTCGTGGCTGTGTTGGTGCTTCGTATGGTGGCTACTCTACATACTACCTCGCAGGTGTTCACGAAGGTCGTTTCAAGGCATTTATCGCACACTGCGGCATCTTTAACTTTGAGTCGATGTATGGTCATACCGAGGAGCTATTCTTCGTGACTAATGACTACGGCGGCGCATACTGGGATAAGGAGAATGCTATCGCTCAACGCTCTTATGCCAACTCTCCCCATAAGCTCGTAGCAAATTGGGACACCCCCATTATGATTATCACAGGCGAGAAGGACTACCGTATACCCTACACACAGTCATTGGAGGCATTTACAGCGGCTCGTGTACGTGGCATAGATGCTCGTCTGGTATCATTCGAGAATGAGGCACATCAGGTATTCCAGCCACAGAACTCTGTTGTCTGGAACCGCGAGTTCTTCGGCTGGCTCGATAAGTACCTCAAGTAGGAACTGAAATAATAGTAACCTTTAGTATAGGGACCGCTGCAAATGCGGTCTCTTTTTTTCAAGCTACCACTACACACGTTTTTCACAACGTTTTTTACCATTTTTCTTGTTGGTAAGAAAAAAATATTATACTTTTGTATTAAATTCTGTATAGAGGTGCAGGCATAGCTTTTGCTGTGTAAAGCACCGCATTTTACAGCTGTAGACAGAACAAGGCGGAAGAATAACAGGTAAGAATAGACGAGAGAAAACTTATAATAAATTATTTATCAACTAATTAATCAAATTAATCATGAAAGTAAAGCACTTTTTCTATCTTTTGCTTGCATTGCCACTGATGTTTGTGGCTTGCGACGATCCCGACGTGCAGCCCGCACCCGAGCTTAAGCTCAACTCGGAGGCTACAGTCTCTTTTGAGGCAGATGGCGGTAACGGCGAAATTAGCTATGAGATTAAAAATGCTATCAACGGCGTAAACCTCACAGCTACTACAGATGCTCCCGAGTGGATAACTAATATCACCGTTGGCGAGAAGGTTAATTACACCGTTGAGAAGAATGAATCAGAGGAGGCTCGTAGCGGTAAAATCACATTGAAGTATGAGGCGTGCGAGGCTGTTATCACTGTAAATCAGGCTGGTGCAGTTATCACTCCCGAGCCCGATGTCGTTGAGTACGTTATGGCTGGAGCAATGCGTATTCAGGACGAGGAGATTCCCGCTAATGTGGTAGCTCTCGTTATGGCAGATGATGCAGAGAATGTTGAGCTCTATTTGGGTCTTATCGGCGCAGAGGGTGACACAGTTCTTAAGGCTGGCACATACACAATGGAGGATGGCACTGTTGATGAGGAGTGCGCAATAATTATCTATGAGCCCGAGGGTGGTCACGAGTTCACAGAGGCTACTGTTGAGGTTGCTGTAGAGGGCGATGTTTACAACTTCGATATGAACTTTGTAGACAGCGAGGGTGTTAAGGTACACGTAACTTACGAGGGCGTGGTTTATGGTATGGAGCCCGAGCCTGCTCCCCAGCCCGAGACTATTGAGCCCGTTCAGGTTGTTGCTGAGTGCTACGGCGCTGGTAACTTCTGGGTAAGCATCTATGTTAGCGAAGATTTATTCCACGATCTCGATATGTATGACACCATCAACCCCAACGAGAACTACCTCTCTACAGGTCATTACAGCAAGGAGGATGGCTCAATTGATTGGGCTACTTGGGGCTATATTGATGAGAATGATGGCTACTATGTAAGCTCTGAACTTACAGCTGCAGAGATCGACCTTACTATCAACGACGACAACACTGTTACTTTGAAGGGTTACCTTGAGTCACAGGAGGGTCACCACGGCGATATCGACTGGACAGGCGTTGTTGAGGGCTTCACATTTGAGACAGAGAAGGAGCTCTCTATTTGGACACTTGTAGGTACACACAACGGCTGGAATCCTGCCGCAGGTATCGAGATGTATGTTGTTGATGGTTACAACGTAGCTTATGGCGTTGAGCTCACTACCGATTCAGAGTTCAAGTTCGTTAAGAACGGCGCGTGGGGTGGCGACCTCGGCGGCGATGTTGCTACACAGCCCAACTGCCGCTATGCAACAGGCTCTTCTAACATCAAGGTTACCGAGGCTGGTACCTATGATATCTACCTCAACGGTGATACCGACACCTACTATGTTATGAGCGAGGGCAAGCTTCCTTCAGAGGCTGGCGATCCTACTCCCGTTGAGCCCGATGTTGAGTGGAACGTTATCGGCGACTTCCAGAGTGGTAACTGGTCTGCACCCGTTACGATGACAAAGGATGGCGACTACTATGTAGCACAGGATGTTGTATTTGCCAACGCAAACAACGAGGGTCTTGCATTCAAGGTACGTAAGTTCAACAACTGGGACAACGACTCTACATTCGGTACTGCTGATGGCGCAACTTATGAGCTTGGCAGCGAGATTGCTCTTGTAAGTTCAACAAATGGCGGTAAAAATATCGTTGTTGATGGTGAGGTAGGCGTTGCTTACGATGTATACGTTGATGTCAACAACCTCAAGGTTTGGGTTATGCAGGATGGTCTTAAGCCAGGCGCAGGCGCACCCGCAAGCTACACATTTACCTCTGCTAACGTAACTACTGTAGCAAACGGCTACTTGGCAATTACCTTCTCTGATGGCTCAAATAACTTGGTAGTCGAGTTTAACAACAAGACCGATGTTATCGAGGCAGGTGAGTGGAAGTCAGACAGCACATACTTGGAGGGCACAATCTCTTCAGCCTTCACAAAGCTCAATGGCGATAAAGTTAAGGATGGTGGTGTATGTGTTATCTACCGCGATGGCTCAAAGTACAATATCAATATGAGCTTCGAGACTGCAAATGGCCCATTCACAGCTAACTTTGATGGCAACATCTTCTTCGAGGATGGTACCAAGATGGGTGCACCCAAGTTGGAGGTTATTGAGGTAGCGTCTGTTGATGTTGGTTTCCGTGCGGCAGACGGTTCAGAGATGGAGATTATCTTCTACCAGAACGATATGAACAAGAATGCTCATATCATCGATTTCCTTCCCACTACCCCCAATGTCAAGTACCTTGAGGCTGGCACCTACTCTCTCGCAGCAGGCACTATCAGCCAGGAGTACTCATTCTATCGCTACATATCTTCAACTGATAAGGCTGCATTGACATCTGCAGAGTTTACATTTACTCACCACGACGATGGCACAACTACTATCGTAGGCGAGTTCTTAACAGTTAACGAGCAGCCTTGCTCTATCGAGTGGACTGGTAAGGTTGGTGGCTTCGACTTCTCTACGGGCGGTGATACTAACTTTACCGAGTGGGCAGAGAACACTAACATCAAGTCATTAGGCACCACTAACGGTGCCAGCGAGTATATGTTCTGCGGCTTCTCTGCTGATGGCAGCTTGGAGATCAACCTCGACTGCTACTCATATCCTTCAAATTCTGACAAGATTTGGCCCGAGGGTACTTACAACGTTGACTCTTGGAAGATGAAGGCAGATTTTGAGGCTGCTGGTGTATACAAGTACTGTCTAAACGACTCATACGGCTATCACAACGGCGTTAAGTATACTTTGACCTCTGGTACTGTTGATGTTAAGCACGTATCTGGTCAGTATGAGGTTAAGTTTGATGTTGTTACATCAACAGGTGAGAACCTTAAGGGTACATACCTCGGTGGTGTAGGTGAGTATGGCTCTGCAAAGTTGCCTAACTAATTTACACATCAAGTTTATGTGATATTATGGGGTCAGCTATTAGTTGACCCCATAATTGTTTAGTGCCACCATTTTATAGGCGCGATAACATCCCTTAACAGATATTGAGTATTACCTCTATTTATATAATAATACGGAGCGCGCAGTAAAAAAACATATAAACACTTTGCAAAAACAAAAAAAAGTATTAGTTTTGTCTTTGGTTGGTAGGATTTATTAATAAATGATGTGTCCAGAATATAATTAGAAACTATAATTTAATACCATTAAAAACATGAAACTAAAGCACTTATTCTATCTTTTGCTTGTTATGCCGTTGCTTGCTACGGCTTGTGACGATGATCCCGAAGAGCCCAAGCTCGACCCCGTTGTAACTGTTACAGAGGGCGTTGCTTCGCTCGATAAGCTGACTTTCAGCATTGAGCCTAAAAATGCCGACAGCGCAGCGTGGGTTGTATATGAGTCATCAGAGGCAGAGCCTACAGCAGATGACATTATTAAGAATGGTACAGCGGTAAATGCTAAAGAGGTTAGCGAGGTTGAGGCAACCAATCTTAAGGCTGAAACCGAGTATAGCATCGTTGCAGCTGCTACAGGTAATGGTAAAGTTGTTAAGTCTGCTGTTATCAAGATGACAACACTCACCCCCGAGGCACCTACCCCCGATGAGCCTGCTCTTAACCTTAAGTCAGATGCCACTATTGAGTTTGGCTATGAGGGTGGTGAAGGCGACATCACATACGAGCTTACCAACCCCGTTGAGGGCGTAGAGCTTGAGGCAAAGGCAAATGTCAACTGGATTACAAACATAAGCGTTGAGGATGTTGTTGTATTCAAGGTGGCTGCAAACGACTCGGAGGATGCTCGTGAGGGTAAGGTAACCGTATCATACGACAAGCTTTCGTTTGACGTAACCGTTAAGCAGGCTGGTAAGCCCAAGGAGGAGAATAAGCCTATTGAGAAGTTTGACGTAACCTTCACTTCAGCGTCATACATCCAGACCAGCACCTATGGTGATGCCGAGATTTATCAGTTCCGCAGCGATGATGGCTTCCAGGCCAACATCTACTTCGAGATTTCAAACGGTACTCCGTTGGTTCCTGGCGTATACACATATTCTGATCTTGTAGCCGCTGGCGAGCAGAACTACTCTGCTTCAGACAGCCGTATCACCATCATCGACGAGAACGGCGAGAAGGTCTCTGGTCTACTCATCAATGGCGGTAATATCACTGTAGCTATCGAGAATAACGAGTATAAGGTTGACTTCGACCTTAACATCAGCTACAACACCTCTACCCCATTCAAGGCGTCATTCCGCGGTCTATTTGCTAACGACACCGTATGGGAGGAGGGTCAGGATCCTAACCCCGTTCCCGAGTTTAATAACTGGGACGCAGCAACACTTATCAGCAATGCAAGTGGTGCTATCGAGATTAAGTTCACCGACAGCAGTAAGGCTGCCGAGATGCATATCTCGTTCTATACCAACTCAAGCTACCTTCCCGCAGCAACCTATAAGCCAGGTATGCCAGGCGAGGGTTACTTTGCACCTGGCAGCTACCTCTTGCTCGATGGCGAAAAGTACTACTACAACCTCGAGGGTATGAACACCACTGCCAACGGCGTAGTTGTAGAGCTTGCAGCTGACAACACATACACCTTCACCTTCAACGATATGACCTTTGGCACCGACAAGCTCGTTAAGGGAGGCTGGTCAGGACAGATCGACGGTCTTAAGAAGGATGAGCCAGGTAGTGATTTCACCCCCGACTACACAGCGACAAAGTGGATGTGGGCAGGATACAGCTCAATCTCGTGGGGTAACTACTACAATGTTTCAGGCGACAACTTCTCAATGCAGGTACACTTCTGCACAAGCGCAGCACAGGAGACAACACTTGCAACAGGAGAATACGTATGGACCTCAACAACAGGTATCTCTGACAGCTACCCCGAGCGTTTTGCATTGCGCTCTGTAAATATTGACAACACATCTGTAACAATCAAGGGCGGCACAGTGTCAGTCGCTGCTGATGGAGATGTTTACACTATCAATATGACTCTTAATAGCGAGAGCAAGACATATAAGATTCAGTATATAGGTAAGCTCAACGAGGACAATACCGCAGGTGGTGGCGATACATCAGATCTCATCAACCTCACCTCATTGTCATACGCTGGATATAACACTACATACTACTTTGAGACATTCCACCTAACCGATGGCGGCAACAACTCACTCGATATGTGCTTCAATGAGTATCAGGCTAATCAATCAAAGATCTATGGTGGCGAATATGAGTGGATAACCATCAGCCAGGTTGGCTATGACTATGGTTACTTTGCAACCAACAACATCGTTGTTAACGGTGCATCAAAGAAGGCACAGGGTGGCATACTCAACATTATTGTTGACACTGATAAGTACACATTTGACTTTACCTTGGAGTTTACCGATGGTACTTCACAGAAGTATAAGTTCAGCGGTGCGCTAAACTAACAGTTGCACATAAACCAACTCCGAACCGAGGTCTCAATAAAGAGGCCTCGGTTTTTGTCATACGATGGAACACGGTTTGTTGGTTTGGTATATTTTTTATAACTTTGAGCGTGTAAAATGTATGCTTATGCGTAAGACTGTAAACACCAACATCGCGTCGCTGCCATTTATCCTCGACGAAAATGCCTATGAGGAGTTGCGCACCTATCTCGATGATATTGAGAGCCGTCTATTGGGCGACAAAGTATCGCAGATGGCAAATATCGAGCGACGCATTGCCAATATGTTTGATGGCAGGCTCTCCGAAGAGCAGCAGGTTGTTGATCTCAATATGGTCGCCGATGCCAAGACTATGATAGGCTCTCCCGAGACATTTGGCGAGGTATGCAGCTCGGTAGCCACACCCACCGAGGAGGTTGTCGCAGCGGGGGCAAAGGAGCCAGAGATTGTAGAGGAGGAGGTGGTGGTGTCACACTATGACTACCCCACGCTTCTATATCGCTCTCGCACGGAGTATATCATCGCGGGTGTGTGCGGAGGTTTGGCGACATATACCAACCTGCCAGTCAAGCGACTACGCATACTCTTTGTAGTGCTTACAGCGGTGGGACTACTCACGCTCTTTGCATACCTTCTGCTCTGGTACTTTGTGCCTATTGAGCCACAGAAGCTATCCGAGAGTTCAGACGATAATAGTGTGAATAGCAAAATATAGAGTAATATGGGAAATATCAAAACCATAGGCATCCTCACCTCGGGCGGTGATGCCCCTGGTATGAATGCGGCGATACGCGCCGTTACACGTACAGCCATCTATCGCGGCTTCCGCGTGATGGGTATTATGCGAGGATACTACGGACTTGTGTTCAACGAAATAGAGGAGTTCACATCAAAGTCTGTGAGCAACATTATACAGCAGGGCGGCACAATACTCAAGACCGCACGCTGCAAGGAGTTTACCACAGCCGAGGGTCGTAAGACCGCCTACGAGAATATGCAGCGCGCAGGCATTGATGCCCTCGTTGTTATTGGCGGCGACGGCTCATTGACGGGCGCACGCATCTTCGCCGAGGAGTACGACATACCCATCGTAGGACTTCCTGGAACTATTGACAATGACCTCGGTGGCACAGACCGCACCATAGGCTACGACACAGCACTTAACACCATCATTGATGCTGTTGATAAGATACGCGATACTGCTACGAGCCACGAGCGACTCTTCTTCGTGGAGGTTATGGGAAATAGGGCGGGCTACCTTGCGCTAAATGGAGCTATTGCCTCTGGAGCAGAGGCGGCAATCATCCCCGAGATGGAGACAGAGATTGACCAGCTCGCTGACCTTGTAAATCGTGGCTTCCGCAAGAGTAAAAACTCGGCGATAGTCCTCGTTGCCGAGAATCCCACAACGGGAGGTGCTCTTGGCTTGGCACAACGCATCAAGGAGGAGTTTCCCGAGTATGATGCCCGCGTGACAATTCTCGGACACCTGCAACGCGGTGGCTCACCCACAGCTGCAGACCGCATACTTGCCTCACGTATGGGCGCACAGGCTATAACAGCCCTCGACGAGGGTCAGCGCAATGTGATGATAGGCATAAAGAATGGCGAACTTGTCTACGTACCCTTCTCGAAGGCAACTACACACACCCGCAACATCGACCTTGAGGGCATTGAGCTTGTCAAGATGTTGTCTATATAGCTACAAACGAGACACTAAACCAACAAAGTGATGAAACGCGTAATAGGCATTGGAAATGCTCTTACAGATATGCTCGTCAATATGCCAAATGACGAGGTGCTAACAAATTACCAGCTCGCCAAGGGGTCGATGACACTTGTAGACGGCGCGCTACAAACCGAGATATCTAAAGCTGTAGCGGGCTATCCCTACTCGCTCTCTTTGGGCGGCTCGGCAGGAAACGCCATACGCGCTATGGCGCGTCTTGGTGTTGATGTAGGCTTCATAGGTAAGGTTGGCGAAGATACCACGGGCGAGTTCTATGAGCAGGCACTTCGCAATATCGGTGTCGAGCCATTTATCCTTCGCTCGGAGCATCGTTCAGGCAAGTGTGTATCGCTCGTATCACCCGACGGTGAGCGTACACTTGTAACACACCTCGGAGCTGCCGCCGACCTCCACCCCGAGGATATAGACAGCCTAATACTTGAGTCATACGACTGCCTGTACGTCGAGGGCTACCTTGTGCAGGATCACTCCCTAATACACACCGTCGTCGAGCAGGCGAAGATGCGAGGACTTAAGGTCGCTATCGACCTCGCTTCGTTCAACGTGGTGGAGGAGAATCGTGACTTCTTGCGTAGCCTCGTCGAGAGGTATGTCGACATCGTCTTTGCCAATGAGGATGAGGCGCGCGCATTCACACATAAGAGCGACCCGCGTGAGGCTCTCGACGAGATAAGCAGTATGACGGAGCTTACCGTCGTCAAGATAGGCACAAAGGGGGCACTAATTAAGCGTGGTGACGAGGTCGTACACGTCGGCATTATGGCTGCTGCAAAGCGTGTCGACACGACGGGTGCTGGCGACTTCTACGCCGCGGGTTTCCTCGCTGCTCTATGCGAGGGATTGTCGCTACGACAGTGTGGCACGATTGGAGCTATCGCTGCGGGCAAGGTCATAGAGGTTGTGGGCACAACATTTGACGAGGAGGCGTGGCGCGAGATATTCCGTCTACGCGAAGAGGTGCGCACCGAGCAATACCTATTCTAACGACTAACTAAATAACCAAACATAACACTATGAAACATATTTATGCTATATGCTTATTTGCTGTGGCTATGCTGACAGCACTTGGGGCATCGGCGCAGCTACGCCTCGCATCGCCTATTCAGAATCATATGGTTTTGCTACAAAATAGCACCGTCAAGCTATGGGGTGAGGCCGACAAGGGTACTATTGTCGAGGTTACAGCATCGTGGAGCGATAATAGCGTGCGTACAAAGAGCGATAAGAGCGGCAACTGGAGTGTTGATGTTACTACGCCCGTAGGCAGCTACACGCCCTACACCATAACTATCTCCGACAGCAGCTCTACCATCACCATTGAGGATGTGCTTGTGGGTGAGGTCTGGCTCGCCTCGGGTCAGTCAAATATGGAGATGCCACTACGCGGCTTCTTCAACTCGCCTGTGGAGGGTGCTAACGATGTCTTTGCCAACCCCGAGGGCAGCGACCACGTGCGTATGTTCAACGTGCGCCTATCGCAGTCACACAACGAGGAGCGTTACTGCGAGGGTCAGTGGCTGCGTGCCATACCTGCCGAAGTTAAGGAGATGAGTGCTACGGCATACTTCTTTGCCCGTCAGCTGTCACGCACACTCAACATCCCTATAGGTATTCTCAATGCAGCATACGGTGGTGCAAAGGTCGAGAGCTGGACACCGCGCGAGGTATTGGAGCACTATCCCGACGTTGACCTATCGCGCGAGGCTATAGATGCCATCGCAACGCACTACTACCGTCCGATGGTTATGTATAATGCAATGCTATGCCCTCTTCGCGGCTACACCATACGCGGATTTATATGGTATCAGGGGTGCTCTAACGTGGGCGAAGAGAGCCGCTTTGTAGAGCGTATGACAAATATGGTTAATGCGTGGCGTGCGCAGTGGGGCGACGACAAAACCTGTGCCCTGCCCTTCTACACCGTCGAGATTGCTCCATTCCGCTATATGAGCCCAGAGCAGCACGAGTCGGCAGCACTTCTTCGCGCCGCACAGCACACCGCAGCAATGACAATACCCAACTGTGCGATAGTGGTAACAAACGACCTTGTTGAGCCTTATGAGCGCGACAACATCCACCCTATGCGCAAGGAGCCTGTGGGCAGACGCTTAGCTTGGCTCGCGCTACATCGCGACTATGGCTATGAGCACGTCGCCTGCTACTCGCCACGTGCCACAGAGTTGGTACGTATGGCTGACGGCAGTGAGCTGGGTGTACGCTTCGAGAATCTACCCAATGGACTTAACCGCTGGTGCGACATTGAGGGCTTGGAGGTTGCTGGCAGCGAGGGAATATTCTATCCCGTGACAGATGCGATGTATGAGTGGGAGGAGCGCGTATTGCGCATACACTCGGAGTTTGTGCCCGATCCTGCGGTCGTGCGCTATGGCTGGGGCGACTTTAAGGTAGGTAACCTCAAGAGCTGCGAGGGTCTACCCGTAGCACCCTTCGAGCTACGACTTGAGTAGCACAACCCTCAAAACAACAAGAGGCTGTCGCAACACCACGTGTTGGACAGCCTCTTTACTGTTTAACCTCCGCTCAGCAATTAGTTCTTCTTAACAACCTTAACTGCTGCGTCAACAGCCTCGATAGCCTGCTTTGTCTCATCTGCAGCCTTCTCAACCTGCTTTGCAGTAGTAGCACCACGAACTACGAGAGTCTTGGTATCCTCCTTTGCCTCACGAGTAGCAGTCTTAACCTTGGTGGTTACCTCTGCCTTAATGTCGTTGCCCTTTGCTACGTTAAGCTCAATAAGATCCTTTTCTGCCTTATCAATAGCAGTAGCAGCCTTCTTTGTACCTGCCTGTGGTGCTATGGTCTCCTCGAAACGCTCGTCACCCACAACCTCGGGCTCGCTCTTTGCAGGAGCCTTTGCTACTGTCTCGGTAGCCTCCTCAACAACAACCTCTACCTCGGGAGTCTGTGCCTCCTCGGTATTCTCCTCTGCCTTATTGGCACCACCACACGCTACAGCGAAACCGAGCAATGCGGCCATCATCAAAAGTTTTTTCATAATAATAAGTTTTTTTACGGTAAAAAATTCATTTTTGATTTACAAATATAGGGATTTTATCCTTAAGATGCAACACCGCATCGAAATTATAGAGGATTATGCCACGTAGATACTACTCTCGACGCAGATGTATCGACTGCGTAGTGGCATCAAAGCTAACATACTCACTCACAAACAGTCGCTCTATACTCCCCGATTTTACCATCTCCTGTGTAGGTAGATGGCGTAAATCTGGCGTATCAACAAGTGCAATGCTATCGGCAAGCGACAGCGCAATATCAAGTTCGTGCGTAGAGAATATTATGCACTTACCCTCGTCGTGTGCCAAGCGGTGCAACAACGTGCATAGCTCATAGCGGTTAGGCATATCAAGGAAGGCGGTGGGCTCATCGAGAAGTATTATTGGCGTAGCCTGCGCAAGTGCGCGCGCAATCATCACACGCTGACACTCGCCATCGGACAATGTCTCTACAAAGCGATGCGACATAGCCTCGACACCCGCCACACGCATAGCACGGTCAACAGCAGCCCTATCCTCTGCTGTCAGACGACCCATCCAGTCGGTGTAGGGGGCACGTCCCACAGCCACAAGGTCATACACCGTGAGTGCCTCAACATCGACACGCTCGGTGTTGACAAAGCTCACAAGGCGCGCTAACCTGTGTGACGGCATATCTGCCACCGACTCGCCATCTATGATAATCTCGCCCGCTTGCACCTTGCCCAATGCCGCCATAGCGCGCAACAACGTCGACTTGCCCGTACCATTACGCCCGAGAAGTGCCGTCATACTACCACACTCAAAGCGCGCCGTAGCACCATCTATCAGGATGCGACTACCAAACGACAATTTTATGTTATGTAGCTCTATCATTGGCGGTTACGATTACGAATGACAACAATAACGATTACAGGTATTGCAAGTAGCGACGTTACGGTATTTACGGGTAGCATAACGCCTCCACGTGCCACAATATCACACACAACACAACATAGTAGCATCGACACAGCACCCCACAACATAGCCGCAGGCATCAACACGCGGTGGTCGGCAGTACGGAATGTCATACGCGCAAGGTGCGGCATAGCAAGACCAATAAAGCCGATAGGGCCACAGAAGGCGGTGATAGTACCCGCAAGGAGTGTTGTCGACAGAAATATCACACAGCGCGACAGCCCCACTCGCAAGCCCATAGTGCGGGCATAGCTCTCACCCAGGAGTAACATATTCAGGGACTTCACAGCCGATATCGCAAGCACCAAGCCCACGACAACAGCTGGCACCAACACCCATAAATCGGCAATCGTCACCGTTGACAGCGAGCCCATAGTCCACACTACAAATGCCTTAAGCGACTCTTCGGTGCCGAGATACTGCAATATGCCGACAACAGCAGATATAGCCGAGCCGAGCATCATACCGAGAATGAGTATGACGTTGATATTCTTTATTTTACGCGACAGAAACATCACAAGCAGCAGTATCGCCGCCGAGCCTACCCACGCCATTCCAGTTAGACCTATACGCGCCAACATTGTCGCAGCACCACTGCCAATCATAGGCATAGCAATCGTGAATAGTGCCACACCGAGGCTCGCGCCAGAGTTTATACCCAACACATAGGGCCCTGCCAATGGGTTACGAAACAACGTCTGCATCTCAAGACCACTCGCCGAGAGTGCCATACCCGCAAATATTGCCACAACAACCTTTGGTAGGCGCAACTCGCCCACAATCACGCGGTACTCCTCCGTCGTAGCACCTCCCGTGAGGGCTGCCCACACATCGGCAAGTGGCACGCTCGTAGTACCAATAAGCAGGTCGCCCACAGCAAGCGCAATAAGCATCACCGCAAGTACCGCAAAGAGTATATATTGTCCACCACGTCGCATTTTTGCTACTCTAATCTATGATAGTAGTAAAGCCTGCTGTCGTCACCAGCGATAATAGATGCAATGTCACGCAACACCACATCGGGCTGCACAATAGCCGACTCCCAAAAGTCGCTACCACCAGCCGCAGTCTGTCGTCGGTTGTTGTTATAGACAGCACCTCGCTCCACCACAGGTGTCGCCATAAAGTGCGGAGCGGCTGAACGCAACTCCTCAAAGCTCCTAAACTGCCCCACATTGAGCCACACATCAGCCCTGTTAACCAACAAGTAAGCATCCTCAAGGCTTATGCCCACAGACTCCGATGACGGGTTTTTACCTTTATATATATAGCTACCACCCGCATCCTCTATAAGGCGCACCATATAGCTATCATCCGAGGGCATATACCATACATCCTGATACGGCGTATTGAGCATCACACGACACTCGTCGTCGCTCTTTGGTATACTCTCGCGCACCTCCTCATAGCGCGCCACAACCTCCGAGAACAGCTCCTCGCCTCGCGTGCGACACCCCATAATCTCGGCTACCGCCACCATCCACTCCGCCTTACCTAACGGCGACTGCTCGGTGTAGTCACCAAGATATATGTACGGTATCTTCAACTCGCGTAGCTTCGCTGTCACGCTACTATTCTCCGCCGATACGCCATAGAGCAGCACCACGTCGGGTCGCAGCAACACCAACGCCTCGTAGTCGAGGTTGCTGTCGTAGCCCACATCGCGCACCGCACCATTTTGTGACACCCGCTCATTCATCACATACTGCTTTCCCGAGACACCCACAACGCTCTGCACCTCGCCTAATGCATCGAGCAGTGCTATGTGGCTCGTTGACATACATACAACACGCTCGGCTGCACCCACGATATACTCTCCACTGTAGCCCGCAGCAGCCTCCTCACTACCAAATATCGCCAATGTCTGCTCTACTACGGCATCGCCCTGCCACGGGCGGGTGACGCGCAAGAGGGTGTTTTGGTCATCGTCCGCCAAAATCTCAAATCCCGAGGCATACGCAGGGGTGTATACGGTGTGCAAAAAGTCGTCATTTGACCTCTCCTTATGCGGAGCGCAACACACACATATACAAGCCATTACGGCAAAAAGCGCATATCTTAAATTAAAATTCATACCACAAAGTTACATTTTTTTTGAAATTAATTTGCACAATTTGAAAAATTGTTATTATCTTTGCACTCGCAAAACCAGAACGGGATGTAGCTCAGCCCGGTTAGAGTACACGTCTGGGGGGCGTGTTGTCGCAAGTTCGAATCTTGTCATCCCGACAAAGCTGAGTAAGCAGAGAACCTCAATCTTTCGATTGAGGTTTTTTTGTTTTTATATCCATCCCTACCCTATCTCGCCACCGCCAAACAAAAAAAGGACTGCAATTATGCAGTCCTCAACTTTGGTTAGAACAACTTTTTACTTGTTCTTCTTATCGTAGCGTTTTGCGTAGCGGCTCATAAACTTATCCACACGACCTGCGGTATCTACCAACTTCATCTTTCCTGTGTAGAACGGGTGTGATGTGTTAGAGATTTCCATCTTATACACGGGATAGGTTTCGCCGTTCACCTCGATGGTCTCCTTTGTCGAAACGGCGGACCTGCACAAAAACACGTGGTCATTCGACATATCCTTGAATGCCACTAAACGATAATTCTCC
>JAFXHE010000009.1 GCA_017536555.1 Alistipes sp. | reverse complement strand
TTGTAATAGATGTAACATCCTAATAATTGATATTTTAAGGGTGTTACACCTATTATTTTTTGTGGGTAATAAAGGAGGTATGGGCACAAAAAAACCTTACAACAGGGTGTGTTATAAGGTCTAAAAGTGATTCCGGCGGGATTCGAACCCACGACCCACAGCTTAGAAGGCTGTTGCTCTATCCAGCTGAGCTACGGAACCAACACCTTATCGTGAATATATTGTCATAATTGCCGCAGATACATTCATATCATACAAGGGCTAACAACAACATAAGCACTATATGCGCTGCAAAAGTATATAAAATATGGCGATTTTCAAAATTTTTATCGCTCCTCGCCTATAATTTTATCTACCACAGCGTACGACACATCATAATCATAGCCCAAAGTGGCAGCATAGCGCAGCAGCTTGCCACGCAGCTCATACCCACTCGACGCCTTCGTGGTACGCAGTTTACGACGCAAGCGCGCCTCCAAGCGGGCGGGGACATCTGCATCATCAAGCATACGCGTAATATCCTCGATAATAGCACTCTCCACACCCTTTTGGCGTAGTTGCAATGCAATCTTTCTCGCTCCCCATCCCGACAACTGCGACTTTTCGCGGGAATATGCCTCGGCATAGCGACGATTATCTATAAAACGCTGTGCTACAAGTCTATCTACAACACCTTGACGCTCCGACTGCGGCACACCCCACGTATGCATAAGGCGCATTGCATCGCCCGTAGACTTCTCGGCACGCGCACACAAGCGCATAAGCGAGGCATACGCCTGCTCGGCACTCTTCGTCTTACGCTCACGTGGCGCAGGCGTCATCTCGCTATCGAACTCACCTTTGCGCATATCATTCTCGGTTTTCCTCTAAAGTCCTCTATGAGCACTACATCATCATAGCCCTCGGCACGCAGCATATCACACATCTCGCAAGCCAACATCTCATATATCTCGAAATAGAGTCTACCCTCCGCCTTAAGCATTTGGTGCGCAGTACAAGCTATGGCGCGATAGAACTTTAGCGGGTCATCATCGGGTACAAATAGTGCCATATGCGGCTCATACTCCGTGACGTTAGGGCGCATAAGCGACATATCTGACACTGGGATATATGGCGGGTTAGATACTATCACATCAAACTTCTCATCAAATAGTTGCGAGAAGTCGGAGAGTGCATCGCCCTCAACAAACTGCACATCTGGGGCATAACGCTCGCCATTGAGTCGAGCTATATTAAGACATTCGCGCGACAGGTCAAGACCCCACACGCGGCTATCCTTAACACAACGTGCAAGCGCTATAGCAATACAGCCACTACCCGTACACACATCCAAAATAGTTGCTCCTGCCGACACCTCTGCCGCCACACGCATCACGAGCTCCTCGGTCTCGGGACGTGGCACAAGCACACCCTCGCTTACCTCAAGGTCAATATCAGCAAATGTAGCCTTACCAGTGATATACTGCACAGGACGCCAGCGACGTATATCGCTCAAGATGGTATCAAAATTGGGGATATCAAGCTCAACATTAGGTTCGACGAGCAGTTGGTTGCGCGTAACACCACCACACTGCTCAAGTATAAGCTCGGCAATTTGACGCGCCTCCTCCGCAGGATATATCTCTGCCGCAACAGAGCACAGCGTATTAAATATCTCTCTACGCGAACTCCTCATACGCACGCAATTCAAAGTCGGCAAGGGCGATGGCAACCGCAGCCTCGACAACAACGGCAGCACGACGAGCAATGCATACATCGTGTCTTCCCCCAATCTTGAGGGGCTGCATCTCGCCACACGCAAAGTTATATGTGAGCTGTTCGCGTGCGATGCTCGACGTTGGCTTTATTGCCACACGCACAACAAGAGGATTGCCATTTGTGATGCCGCCATTTATTCCACCCTCATTATTTGAAAGAGTGCGTCCATCGGCAGCAAGTATCTTATCGTTTCGCTGCGAGCCTCGCTTTACAACACCTGCAAAGCCATCACCAAACTCGACACCCTTAACAGCTGGTATTGAGAACAACAGATGTGACATTACGCTCTCCACCGAATCGAAAAATGGCTCTCCCCGCAACGGCGATACCCCTTCAACACGGCACTCAATAACACCACCCACAGAGTCACCATCGCGCTCGGCAGCAACTATAATATCATCAAAACGCGCAGGGTCACACTCCGAGCCTATCTGCACTACGCGACAATCAAATCTTGCTTCTGGCACTATCTGCTTGGCAACAACACCTGCCGCAACGAGAGCCACTGTCATACGTCCCGAGGCTATACCGCCACCTGCAAGGTTATACTCTGCGCCATACTTCCTGCGCTGCACAAGGTCGGCGTGCGAGGGGCGCGGATGGTCGACAAGATGAGAGTAGTCCGTAGAACGAATATTTGTGTTATTAAAGACTATGCGCACTGCACCGCCTGTAGTACAACAATCGCTATCAAGACCCTCAATAACGGGTATATCATCCTCTCGACGCGGAGTCGTACCCACAGTATTGGGACGACGACGATTAATATCCTCGGCAAACATATCAGGCGTAAGGCGTATACCACAAGGCACGCCCTCCATAACAACGCCAAGTTGCGGAGAGTGCGATGCACCGAATATCGTCACACGCAATATCTTACCAAAGCTATTCTGCACCTCTTTGATTATCTTTTAACGGTGAGCAATTGCAAATCCTCGAAGAACGAAGGATAGCTCTTTGCAACACACTCACGGTTTTTAATAACAAGCTCCTCATCCATACGCAGTGCTGTGACAGCCAACGACATAGCGATACGATGGTCATCGTGACTATCTACCGTAGCAGCAACAGGGATACCTCCCACAACGCGCATAACATTCTCGTCGTAGTCAATCTCTATGTCGATGCCCAGCTTGCCATACTCCTCCTTAAGCGTCTCGCCACGGTCACTCTCCTTGCCACGTAGACGCTCTACGCCATATATCGTTGAGACACCATCACACGCTGCCGCAAGTGCCACAAGAGCAGGAAAGAGGTCGGGGCACTGTGTAGCATCAAACGTAAAGGCATTGAGCTCACGACGCTTAACAGTAATTGAGTTACTCTCGAGAATGAGCGACGCTCCCACACGCTCCAAGGCACGACATATAGCCGTATCTGCCTGACGCGACAGCGTCGAGATATTACGCACAGTAACCTCGCCAGCAATAGCTGCTGCGACCATAATTATTGCCGCCGCCGACCAATCGCTCTCAATGGTGTAGTCAACAGGCTGATACTGCTGATTACCACTTATATAAAACTCTGTATAGTCACCCTCGTTATACATTATCTCAACGCCAAAGCGACTCACAGTCTCCATTGTCATATCAATATATGGAGTAGATACTGCACCACGCACCTCAACGGTAGTGTCTCGCGCGACTAATGGCAAGGCAATTAGTAGACCTGTGACAAACTGCGACGACATATGTCCATCTACCGCCACCCTACCACCGCGCATAGGCCCACACACCTCGATAGGTAGTCGTCCACCGCCATCGCGTACCGCAACGCCCAACTCCTTTAAGGGCTCCACCATCATTAACATCGGTCTATGACACAACGTACCCTCGCCCTGAATGGTTATAGGGGTATCTGCAAGTGCTGCAATAGGCGTAAATAGTCGTGCTGCAAGACCCGACTCACCTACATTTATACAATCTGTCTGCGGATTTAAACCTCCCGTGATTACGAGAGTGTTATCATCAATGACCTCAACCGTAGCACCCAGCTTTTCAATAACTTTTATAGCCGAGCGTGTGTCACGACATAGTTCAATACCACGAAGCGTTGTGCGCCCCGAGGCAAGAAGTGCCGCTGCCAAGGCGCGTTGAGCATAGCTCTTGGAGCAGGGGGGTGTTATCTCACCCTGCAGTTGATTCCCTAAAGGGACTGTACTATCCATATAGATTATCCGTTGTTTTCCGTATTATCTTCATCATCGATATCATCATCGTCGATGTCTTGCTGCTGCGACACGTGACCCAGTGCGCGCAGAGCCTCCTCACGCTCTGCCTCTTCTCGCGCCTTACGCTCACGAGCAATCTGCGGCGACGTACGCAGCTCGAAGTTACGTCCAAGATATACGCGACGTACCATCTCATCGTTAGCCAAATCCTCGGCACTACCCGTCTTAAGAATCTTACCCTCGTAGAGTAGATATGTTCGGTCTGTAATGGCAAGGGTCTCATCGACATTATGGTCGGTGATGATTACACCAATATTCTTATCCTTAAGCGTACCCACGATACTCTGGATATCCTCCACAGCGATAGGGTCAACACCCGCAAACGGCTCATCGAGCAGGATAAATGCTGGGTTGATAGCCACCGCTCGAGCAATCTCGGTACGACGACGCTCACCACCTGACAGCTGGTTACCATAGCTCTTGCGCACCTTCTGCAAGCGGAACTCTTCGATAAGCTCCTCGACACGCTCGCGCTGATACTGCTTCGAGAATTTTGTCATCTCCAAAACGGCGCGAATATTGTCCTCAACAGTAAGGCGACGGAACACAGAAGCCTCCTGTGCAAGATAACCTACACCCATCTGCGCACGGCGATATACAGGCAGACTGGTAATATCGGTGACCTTCTGGTTGTCATCCTCGAGGTAGATACGTCCCTCGTTGGGCTTGATAAGACCAACAATCATATAGAATGTAGTTGTCTTGCCAGCACCATTAGGGCCGAGCAAACCAACAATCTCGCCCTGCTTGACGTCGATTGATACGTGATTCACGACAGTGCGTGATTTATAGGATTTTACCAGCTCGCTTGTGAAAAGTCGCATATTTTTTTTATAAATTTTTCACAAAGTTATTACTATTTTCCAAAAAAATATAGTATATTTGGGTAAATTTTTTTTAGAACGAAAAATTATGAGTACCCAACAAGGAGGTTTATTACACGATAAGTTGCGCGAGTATTTCGGGTTTTCTTCGTTCAAGGGAAACCAGGAGGCTGTCATAAATAATGTTTTGGCAGGTAAGGATACTTTCGTGCTTATGCCCACTGGTGGCGGTAAATCTTTGTGCTACCAGCTGCCAGCACTGATTATGGACGGTGTAGCCATTGTCATATCTCCGCTCATTGCTTTGATGAAAAACCAGGTCGACGCTATGCGCACCTTCTCTACCGAGTCGGGCATAGCGCACTTCCTTAACTCGTCGCTCAACAAGTCTGCCATAGCGCAGGTGCGTCAGGACGTGATGGAGGGACGCACCAAGCTACTATACTTCGCCCCAGAGTCACTTACCAAGGAGGATAACATCGCCTTCTTGCGCAAGATAAAGATTTCGTTCTACGCTATCGACGAGGCACACTGTATCTCGGAGTGGGGTCACGACTTCCGACCCGAGTATCGCCGTATCCGCCCCATCATCAACGATATAGGCACAGCCCCCCTAATTGCCCTTACCGCAACGGCGACACCCAAGGTACAGATGGATATACAGAAGAACCTCGGTATGACCAATGCCACGGTATTCCGTTCATCATTTAACCGTGCAAACCTATACTATGAGCTACGCCCCAAGCACAACATCGACCACGACATCATACGCTTCATCAAGCAGCACGATGGCAAGAGTGGCATCATCTACTGCTTGAGCCGTAAGAAGGTCGAGGAGCTTGCCGAGCTACTCGTTGCCAATGGCATAAAGGCTTTGGCATACCACGCAGGTATGGATGCACAGACACGCGCCGACAATCAGGATGCCTTCCTGCACGAGCGCGTAGATGTCATTGTGGCAACCATCGCTTTTGGTATGGGTATCGACAAACCCGATGTGCGATATGTCATCCACTACGACATACCCAAGTCACTCGAGGGATACTATCAGGAGACTGGTCGTGCTGGACGTGACGGTGGCGAGGGCTACTGTCTGACATTCTATAGTTATAAGGATATTCAGAAGCTCGAGAAGTTTATGCAGGGCAAGCCCGTAGCCGAGCAGGAGATTGGCAAGCTGCTACTTATGGAGACTGTATCGTATGCCGAGAGTTCTATGTGTCGCCGCAAGTCGCTGTTACACTACTTTGGCGAGAACTATCCCGAGGATAACTGTGGCAACTGCGACAACTGCTGCAATCCCAAGCCCAAGGTTGATGCTCGCGAGGAGATGCAGCTGGCACTTGAGACACTTAAGGAGATTGGCGACAAGTTTAAGATTGACCACCTCGTAGCAGTGCTCACAGGCAAGGTTACGGCGATGATAAAGAGCTATGCCCACAATAAGTTGGATGTATTTGGAGCGGGTCAGGATAAGGATGTACGTTTCTGGAATGCTGTGATACGTCAAGCTCTTATACACGGCTACATCGACAAAAATATCGAGAACTACGGTCTTATCTCTATAAATAAGCTCGGTGAGGAGTATATCAAGAAGCCAACGAAGATTACCGTAACTCTCGACCACGACTACGATGCCGAGGAGGAGAACTCTCCGATGGCGGCAATGAAGGGTGGCGGAGCTGCCGACGAGGAGCTATACGCTATGCTTAAGGATCTGCGCAAGAAGGTTGCAAAGCAGAACAACCTACCACCATACGTCATCTTCCAAGACCCTTCGCTTGAGGATATGTCAATACAGTATCCTATCACTATGGAGGAGCTACAGACGATATCGGGCGTAGGTGCTGGTAAGGCACAAAAATTCGGTGCCGAGTTTATCAAGCTCATCAAGACCTATGTCGACGAGAAGGAGATTATCCGTCCACAGGATATGGTCGTAAGGAGCGTCGCCAACAAGTCAAACAACAAGATATTCATCATCCAGTCTATCGACAGGAAGATGGACTTCGAGGATATAGCACGTGCCCGTAACCTCGATATGGATGAACTACTCACCGAGATTGAGGCAATCATCAACTCGGGAACGCGTCTCGATATTCAGTACTACCTCAATACCATTATGGACGAGGACAAGGTGGAGGATATCTACCTCTATTTCAAGGAGGATGCCGAGACAGACTCGCTGGACGATGCCATCGAGGAGCTTGGCTCGGAGTATAGCGAAGAGGAGATACGTCTGGTGCGTATTAAGTTTATTTCAGAGGTAGCAAATTAGTACGTATGTCAGAGGTAAGAGCAAAAAAGGCGTTAGGTCAACACTTTCTCATCGATCTCAACATAGCGCGCAAGATAGCGTCGTCGCTCTCTGGTGGCAACGCGGAGTGCCCCGATAAGGTATTGGAGGTTGGTTGTGGTATGGGCGTACTTACGCAGTTTTTGCTTATGCGCGACGACATCATCACCTATGGTGCAGAGATTGACACCGAGTCGGTAGAGTATCTCCACAACCACTACCCTGACTTTGCAGAGCGTCTTACAGAGGGAGACTTCCTTAAGATGGATCTACGCGCCACGTATGGCGATAGGCTAAAGATTATAGGCAACTTCCCATACAACATATCGTCACAGATATTCTTCAAGGTGCTTGAAAACCGCGACATCGTGCCAGAGTGTGTAGGTATGATTCAGAAGGAGGTTGCAGTGCGTCTCGCCGAGCCTCCAGGGTCAAAGGAGTATGGTATATTGAGTGTGCTACTTCAGGCGTGGTACGACATAGAGTATCTATTTACCGTCGGCGAAAAGGTCTTTAACCCGCCCCCAAAGGTTAAGAGTGCCGTGATACGCCTTGTGCGCAACAATGTCACACAACTCGACTGCGACGAGCAGCTATTCATCAAGGTTGTTAAGGCGTCATTTGGTCAGCGTCGCAAGATGTTGCGCAATTCGCTGAAGGCCGTCTTCGGCAACTTCAATGGCGAGGAGCACCGCTTCTTCTCGATGCGTGCCGAACAGCTCTCTGTTGCCGACTTTGTGGAGCTTACGCAGTGGGTAGAGAGCCACAAGTAGACAATTAGCATATATAACAATATTCTAACCTAACCGCTACATAGATTGTATGTGGCGGTTTATTATGCGTAGTGCAAGGTCATCTTCATACCACTCTATCACGCCACAGCAACGCAGTTCGCCCTCGGGAAGCGTCATACCAGCATAACGCGTCGTAGCAGATGTCACTACGCGCAGCGTGTCACATCCGTCAGTTATGTGTCGTATGCTGTTTACATAGTCTTCATCGACAACATCACACAGCATCATACCCTGCTCCTCGTCTATAAACTGCACTCGCTCAATGCGCACATATTTAGAGACGTGACCGAGTGACACATCGCCAATACTACACAACATAGGCTCGGCAGGCTCCGTTGGTGACAGGTCTACCGACACATAGTTGTAGAGGCTACGTTGCTCAATGCGGTTGACAACATAATCACTCGTAGGTGGTGCGCCCAATAAAAAGTTATTACCCACACGCCCGATATTAAGCCCCGAGCAACGAATACTCACTTTGGAGTATAGCGGTATAAGGCTGTTTATATCGTCGCACTCAACCTCGACGATGACACCTGCAGTGTCATCCTCCACTACGAACATCTGCTTGAGCTCACCCATACGGTCATTTGCCGTGACACGTCCCTCAATAACAAAGTCTTTGGTTATCGCCACCGATCTATCAAGACATAGCGACTTAAGGTAGGCTATCGACACAACGCCCTCTGGCTCTGTTCCACTACCACCATCCACGGCGCAACCGCACATCATAAGTGCGCATATATTAGCGAATAGCACAATCCTCCTCATAGCGCATCTTTAGCTGAAAGCACTCTCCTCCAGCGTAGTTACCCCATTGCACAATACCCGTCAGTGACACTGGCTCCTGCGGAATGTGGTTCGTTGCGTAGTTGGCATACTCACGCGTATATACTGCAATGGAGTCGCCACTCTCATCCTTAAACAGAGCATAGCCACCCCAGCGAGCATCATCCAAAGGCTCGTCGCAGAAGGTAGATGACACAGACTCTACAAGCACCAAACCATCTATCGAAACTATGCGCCCACACATATCATCCACAAGCTCACCTATGGTCACTCTACGAGGCACAATAGGCTCGACATCTACACCGCGCACAATGACGCGGTCTACCGCCTCGCGCGATGCGAGATAGTCGACATCATACATATCGTAGCTATCAGCCATAGCTCCTGCCTGCAACACCCCATAGCGATAGCCCATTGCACAATCGCGTAGGCGCAATGCTACGCGCGTGCCAACAGGATAGCTGCTGGAGAGCGAGTATAACCCCACCATAACCTCCACTGCACCGCTATCATCCTCCACAACAAGGCTGCGCGAAAAGTTACTGTCGTCGTCAGACGTTGTGACACGTCCCACAACGATAATATCCTCCTCCACACGCTCAACACCCGCGCGTGGCACACCCTCTCGCAACTCCCCAATCGAGATATTGGGCGCAGGCAACTCCCCGCTAATAACAATGCTATCGGCTGCGTTACTGCAACCGATAGCTACGTATAACATCGTCAGTATAACTATCCAACGCCACATTAGCAATCAAGTTTCTCAACCCACGAGTCCTTTAGTCCGAGGAAGTACAATACGCCATCAAGACCCACCGTCGAGAGTGACTGGCTCGCCGTAGCACGCACCTTGGGCTTGGCGTGGAAGGCGATACCCAAACCTGCGATACTCAACATCGGCAGGTCGTTAGCACCATCACCCACAGCCACAGACTGCTGTATGTCGATATTCTCAAATTGACACAACAGACGCAACAGCTCCGCCTTGCGCTGACCATCGACAATCTCGCCCGTATAACGTCCTGTGAGCTTTCCATTCTCTACCTCAAGCTCATTGGCATAGACATAATCGAAACCAAAACGGCTACGCAGATAGTTACCAAAGTATGTAAAACCACCCGACAGAATGGCTGTCTTGTAACCTACGCGCTTAAGTATCTTCATCATACGGTCAACACCCTCGGTTATAGGCAGGTTGACAGCAATATCCTCCATCACCGACACATCGAGACCCTTAAGTAGAGCTACGCGCTCCTCAAAGCTCTCTCTGAAATCAATCTCGCCACGCATAGCGCGCTCGGTAATCTCGCGCACCTTATCACCTACACCCGCACGGTCTGCCAACTCGTCAATAACCTCGGTGCGAATAAGCGTAGAGTCCATATCGAAGCAGATAAGTCGACGTGAGCGACGGAAGATACCATCCTTCTGGAAGGATATATCTACATCGCCACCTTCAGTGAGTGCCATAAGTTTATTTTGAATCTGCTTTTTGTCGTTAAGCGTACCACGCACCGAGAACTCAATACTTGTCTTTGGAGCTCGCTCATCCTCATCCAAAGGCACACGACCCGTAAGACGGCTAATATCGTCGATATTGAGACCCTCCTCGTAGATAGCCTGTGTCACACGCGCAATATGTCCTGCCGTGAGCTTACGTCCAATAAGCGTAATGATATAACGATTTTTACCCTGACCCGACACCCAATGGCTATACTCCTCCTCGGTAATAGGCGTAAAGCGTATGGCAATATTCATCTCCGACGCCTTGAACAACAGCTCCTTCATAATCTGTCCAGAACGGTCTGGCGTTGTCATAAAGAGTATACCCAAAGTTAGGGAACGGTGTATATTCGACTGACCTATGTCAAGAATAAAGGCATCGTGACGCGCCAAGATATCTGTGAGCGATGTTGTCAAGCCTGGTTTATCCTCACCCGAGATGTTGATCTGTATGATCTCAATATTCTCCTTTTTCATACTGCTTTGACATTAATTTCATTACACTGCTACAAATATACGATTTTTTGCAAAATTTAATTAACTTTGCGACGTTAAAATTTTGATAAAATTTTGTAACGACTATGAAACCACTATCATTTATCACTACAGAGCCCGTCACAGAAGGCGACACAGCAGCAGTAGCTGCAGAGACAGTAGAACTAACTCCCGAAGAGGCTGCACAGCAGACAATAGAGACTATCACCGACCCTGAAGTCGTTAAGCAGAGCATCTCTACGCTTCTCGACTATGACTTTAACACACTTCTGAATATCGTTGTTGATGGTTGTATCAGCGTTGCCCTGAAGATTGTGGCAGCACTCATCATTTACTATATCGGACGCTGGATAATCTCACGCGTGCTGCGCTTTATGGATAAGTTTTACGACAAGCGTAATGTAGAGGCATCGCTACGCTCATTCTTGTCAAGCGTAGTAAAGGTATTGCTCTACGTCGTTGTAATACTCATCGTTATTCAGGTACTTGGCATCAACACCACATCGCTCGTTGCTATGCTCGCATCGGCAGGCTTGGCAATAGGTATGGCACTGAGTGGCACATTGCAGAACTTTGCAGGTGGCGTGATGATTCTCTTCCTCAAGCCATATCGCGTAGGCGACTACATTGACGCACAGGGCGAGGAGGGTACAGTAAAGAAGATTGGTCTGTTCTCAACAGAGATTATCACTGTTGACAACCGCTCAATATTCATCCCCAACAGCACCATCTCAAGCGCAGTTATCGACAACTACTCAATGGCAGAGTTGCGCCGCGTAGATTGGAATGTAAATGTTGAGTACGGCTCTGATGTAGAGGCTGTTCGCAAGGCTCTGCTCGAGATTATGCAGGCTGACAAGCGCGTTGTTGCAGACCCCGAGCCCGTGGTATTCCTAACCGAGATGACCGATAGTGCTGTATGCTTCTCGGCTCGTGCGTGGGTTAAGAATGGCGACTACTGGGGCGTGAGGTTTGACATAAACGAGCGTATCTACACCGAGCTTCCCAAGCGTGGTGTGATGTTCCCGCACAAGAAGTTGGATGTTACGATTAACAAGTAATAATAATACTAACTTATTTATAAGCAGTTAAGCTATGGAATTGAAGGATATTTTGGCTATCTCTGGTCAGCCTGGTTTGTATAAGTATGTAGCACAGTCTATGCGCGGTGTTATCGTTGAGTCACTCATCGACGGCAAGCGTATGAACGCTTCAGCAACATCTCGCGTGAGCGCACTTACCGAGATATCTATGTTCACCGAGGGTGAAGATATAGCACTTGCCGACGTCTTCACAAACATCTGGAACTACACAGAGGGCAAGCAGGCAATCTCTCACAAGGAGTCGGCAGAGCGTATCAAGGAGGAGTTCGCAAAGGTTCTCCCCGAGTATGACCGTGACCGCGTACACGTATCGGATATGAAGAAGTGTTTTGCTTGGTACAACATCCTTGTAGAGGCTGGCTTCACCGAGTTTAAACTCCCCGAGGAGGGCAATGTAGAGGAGTAGTCACAAGTCTCTCAAAACAACAATGGGTGTCACTTGAAAAAGTTGACACCCATTATTATCTTATGAGCAGTCTCGCTACTCCTCTGCAAACACGCCGCGATAGTAGGCACTTACACGGCTGTTATTTATAAACTCTGCCTCGACATTGTCGCCATCGAGCGTAACGAAGATAGTGCCACTATAACCGTTAGCCTTATTGAGCAACTCGCCGTTACACATAACACCCACGCGCGCATCTGTCGAGAAACCTACGGCACGCCCATCGTAGAACTCCGCGGGCATAATTATAGTTAACTGCACAGCCTTACAACGCAGCGTAAGCTCCCATATCTCGGCATCGGCACGGTTTAGCGACACAGAGCTTATTGCGTAGCTCTTGCCATCGAACACAATCTCATTGCCACGCACCTCAACCATATCAGCATCAAGCATAGCTCCCGCATACTCCATTGTTAGGGTCTCTGCGCCCCAAACAATATCGAGGACAACGGTATATTCACGCTCACCACTCTCACGACGCACCATAAAGCTACCCGATGCTCCGCCAAGATTCTGCGACGATATATCAATATTGAGCGAGCTATCTACATTATCGCGTAGACCAGCACAGAACTCTCCTTCAACATCTGCGAGATTATATACACGACCATCACACAAGCTATCGTCAAGCTCCAAGAAGATATACCACGTAGCAAGCTCCACCATATCGGCATAGTAGTCCACACCTGCTGGCGTGAAGTAGAGCGATGTCTTGCCCTCGGCAGCACGATGAAAGGCGGTGCGCACAGGCTTCTCCTCGCCATTACGCGCTATAACGTTACTGTTTACGACGATGTTCTGCTCCGCCTCAAGACGCACACTCAACACTCGGCCGTCAGCAAGCGTAAGATCGAGGCTCACAGATGCCTTTATACCGTCATAGGCAAAGAGGCAGTCACCCGTACTAATTGAAGAGGTGTTGCTTGGCGTGAGCTCCTCGATAGCGGCGCTTGGCAACGTGCTCATCACGGTATACAGTCGCTGCTCCTCCATAAGATTAAACGACTCACCCTCAAGCAATGGGCTGATAGCAATGTATATATATTCGTGGTCGACAAAAAAATCATCAAACGCCACAACACCCTCATCCGTAGAGGCAACGATACATAGATACTCACCGAGGTTTGTCAGCACGACACTTTGCAGCGCATACTCCTCCCCATCAAGCACATAACTATTAACACTCTGCTCCACAGGTGGGTTCTCCACAGGGGGATTCTCTGGCGTAGGTTTATCACACGCCACGAAGAGCACCATAGCTACTAAACACAGCCAATTTACACACTTTGACACACTTTTCATACACTCAATTAAAAACCGCCTACCGTCTCCAGCATTACAGCACAACGGTAGGCGTGATATTTACTAAACAGTGGTAATTAGATACCCATCTCATCAATAAGCCATCCTGCGCCACCAACCTTCTCAATAACAAAGAGAACGTAGCGAATATCGCAGATGATGTTACGACACAAGGTCTCATCAAACTCAATATCACTCATTGTCGAGAGCCAAGTACGGTCGAAGTTAATACCGATAAGCTCGCCCTTGCCATTAAGCACAGGTGAACCAGAGTTACCACCCGTAGTGTGGTTTGTTGCAATGAAACATACGGGCACGGTATACTTACCATACATATTTACACCCCAGCGACCATAGTCCTTGCGTGCATAGACATCGCGCAAGCTCTGCGGAATGTTATAGTCATAAATCTCGGGGTTATCCTTCTGCATAATACCCTCAATTGTTGTCTGCGGCAAGTGGTACTCGCCATCGGCATACTCATATCCCGCAACCTTACCATACGCCACACGCAACGTCAGGTTTGCATCGGGGAAGAAGGCGCGCCTCTTGTCCCACTCCATCAACGCCTTAACATAGGGGCGATACCAACGCTCAATATCGGGAATGTTGCTCAAGTTACGGTATGTGTAGGCGGCAACTCGCTCCTGGATAGGAGCAAGGGCTGCAACGAACTCTGCCATAGGATCATTCAACGCACCCTCAACACTGAATGACTCCACGCTACCTAACGTAGTGCTGTCATACAGCCACTCGGCATATCCCTCCGCCGAGCCGTGCTTCTCAACAAGCGACTTAAGCTCATCAGAGATGAATGTAGCCTTGTCGCAGTACTCCTTGAGCATAGCTACTGCCAACTGGCGGTCTACATCCATAACAAAGTCCTTATAGAAGTTCTCAACAGCGGCCTGCTTCTGCTCGTCTGTGAGCTTGCTGTTGGCAGCTATGCGCACCACCTGCTGAAGCTCAATACCACGCAATGTCTCGTTATATAGCTCATAGTTGAAATAGCCCTCAATATTACGGTCGTAGGCTGCCTCAAGCGAGTCAAGGATATATGCCTTATCGGGATTCGCACGACGGAATGCCTCCTCATAAGCCACCTTTTTGTCATAGGTGCCAAGGCGGTTGATACCCAGCACCTCACCCTGCCACTTCTTCCAAGCATTGGCGATGTTAGCGTGTTTTGCAGCGTACTGCAAACGAATCTTGGGGGATGTAGCCTGCGCTGCACCGATGATATCAAGACGCTGCGTGCGCAATGCAATCTTGGTAGGGTCAGAGCACTCTGCAACATACTTAACAGCATCCGATGTAATATACTCCTGTGTATTTCCTGGGAAGCCATAGATCATAGTAAAGTCACCCTCCTTGACACCATCTACCGAGATTTCAAAGTGGCGTGCAGGAGTGTAGGGACGGTTCTCTGCGCTATACGCAGCAGGCTCATTGTCTGCATTTGCATAGATACGGAACACCGAGAAGTCGCCAGTGTGACGAGGCCAAATCCAGTTATCGTTATCTGCACCAAACTTACCTATAGCCGAGGGAGGTGTGCCCACAAGACGCACATCCGAGAACTCGCGGTAGATAAACAAGTAGGCGATATTGCCGTAATACATCGACTCGACAGATGCTCGGAAGCCTACACCCTCTGCCTCTGCCTTACGGATGATATCCTGCTTGGTCTCGCCAGCAGCAAGGCGGTCAGTGACCTCCTCCATACGCACCAAGATATGCACCTTCAAGCCAGGACAGTACAGCTCCTCGGCGTGTGACATTGCCCAGAAACCATTTGTTAGGTAGTCGTGCTCGACTGTCGACAACGCCTGAATAGCATCATAGCCGCAGTGGTGGTTTGTGAGAAGAAGACCCTTCTCCGATACAATCTCACCAGTGCAGCCACCATCAAACAACACTACCGCATCTTTTAGCGACGCTTTGTTAATAGAGTAAATATCCTCTGCCGAGAGTTTGAAGCCCTTTGACTTCATATCCTTAACTCGCGACGAGATAAGCGAGGGTAGCCACATACCCTTGTCGGCAATTGCCGAGAATGATGTTGCAAGAAGCAACGCCAAAATAAGAAGTTTACGTTTCATTTATTAGTCTATTTAGTTTATGTTTCACAGTTTACACTCCATCTCTCAACCTACTCCCACTATCGGGCGCAACACTCGGGAAGAGCCTCAATAAAGAACTCCAACTCGCGGCATAGTCGCTGCACAGGAAGACCCATCACATTATAGAATGAGCCCTCAATACGCTCAATGCCCACATAGCCTATCCACTCCTGAATACCGTATGCACCAGCCTTATCCAAGGGATTATACTCCTTAACGTAGTACTCTATCTGCTCGCTGGTGAGCGGCGCAAAACGCACCACGCTGCGCGACGAGAATGTTCGCTCACGGTCACACATACGCAACGTCACACCCGTAACAACGCTATGCTCGCGGTCTGACAACGTGCGTAACATCTCACACGCCTCTATGTCATTAGACGGCTTACCAAGCACCTTATTATCAACAATAACGGTGGTATCAGCCGTTATAAGCAACTGATTTATAGCGAGTGGCTCGGGGTAGGCGTGGCTCTTAAGTGCCGAGAGATATGGTGCTACATCCTCCGCAAGTAGCGATAGAGGATAGCTCTCGTCGCACTCAAACTTCGGTGCAAGGCGATAGCCTATGCCCGTAGCACGCAACAACTCACGACGACGCGGTGACGCCGAGGCGAGGATAATATCAACAGAGCGCAGTTTATCGTGCAGTAACATCTTAAAAAACTGATTTTACGCAAAGATACAAAAATTTTCGTAAACAAAGAAGCCTATTTCATCATCGCACACTCCCTACAGCACTCATACCACGCTACGCTCTAACATCAGAACGTCCAGCACGTACAATAATGACAACAGCAACCATAGTAAGTATCTCGGCAAGAGGCATCGAGAGCCATATTCCCGCCGTTGAGAGATACCTCGGCAGAAGCATAAAGCAAGGTATGAGGAAGACCACACCGCGCAACACCACAAAGAGTGTAGCAAGCTTCACACGCTCGATGCTCTGGTAGTAGCCAATCATAGCCACATTGAGGATGAAGAAGACTATACCCACAGCATAGTACGGGAAGCCCTCGATGGCTATCTGTGCTGCCAAAGTGCTCTTATCGACAAAGAGTCCAACAAGCAGTTCGGGGATAAAGACAAAGAGTAGCGACACCGCAAAGCCACAGACAAACGACGTTGTAAGCAGTATGCGCCGCATGCGTGCCACCTGCTCGGTGCGCTGCAAACCATAGTTATAGCTGATTATAGGTTGTGCCGACTGCGCTATGGAGTTACCCACCATATAGAAGAATGGCGTATAGTAGCACGAGATGCCAAACGCCCCGACACCATCATCACCCAAATAGCGCATAAAGACAAGGTTGCCGACATAGATAAACACCGCCAGCGACAGCTCGCCCAGGAGCGACGACACACCAATACGACACTGATAGCCCACGTTACGCAACGACAGGCGCAGGCTCTTAACGCTCCACTTTGGCAGTGTGATGTGAAGATTATGGCGCGGAATAAGCAGATAGCCAAGTGCCATAACACCGCCCAGCACCATACACATAGAGGTAGCGACACCAGCTCCCTTAACGCCCATATCCATCGGGAAGACAAAGACCCAGTCGAGGATGGCATTGAGGACAGCAGGTATGATATTACACCACATAGCATAACGTGGCGCACCGTCAAGACGTATGATAAAGAGACCTATGATGCTGAACATCTCGAAGATAAAGCCTGGCATTAGCCATATCATATAGTCCAACACGTGGGGCAGCAGTGTAGACGATGCACCAAGCAACAGCGCCGTACGCTCGGGAAAGATTAGGATGGTCAGACATATTAACGATGCAATGGCAGTAGCGGCAACAAGGGCTTGCGCAATATTCATACGCGCTACCTTGAGTTTGCGCTGTGCAAGATGTATAGATGCTACCACCGAGCAGCCTGCACCAATCATAAGTGCCAAGCCTGACATAATCTGGTAGATGGGAACAACAATATTCACCGCAGCAACACCTACCGCACCCACACCGTGTCCCACGATGATGCCATCAATAGCGGTCATTGCCGACATTGAGAGCGTGCCGAGGAGCGTGGGTATAAGTAGTCGACGAAACAGCGTCGCAACATCGCCATTTTCAAAATCTATCGCATCACGTTTCATATCGCAAAGATACAAAAATAGAGCATTCCAACCACACTACCACGCAAAAAAAGAGGAACTGACCAAGACATTTTTTGATCAGTTCCACATAACCTTGTAGGTTTACACAAATTTAAACAAGTCAGTGAGGTAGGTGTCGAGGTACAACAACTCGTGGTCGTCCTTCACCACATCGTTCATCAAAAGATTCTCCTCACTATAAAGTTGTAAAACGCGATTGTCAATTTCTCCCATAGGCAAACTGCATTTAGAGGTTGATTACACTCTAATAACGCGCCGCCATAGTCATTATTGCATCACGCCGAACAAATTTATTAAAAATTGCTCAATCTTCAGTTATCGCATCAACTAATTTAGCGCAAGGTTACGCTCCTGAATCATCTTACGAAGGTTAATAAGGGCATAACGCATACGACCAAGAGCGGTATTTATACTCACCTCTGTCTGCTCGGCAATCTCCTGAAACGACATCTTCGAATAGTAGCGCAGGCGCACCACTTCGCGCTGCTCGTCGGGCAATAGCTCTATAAGCTCACGTATGGTCTGCTCCATCTCGCCGTGTACCATAACATCCTCGGCAGTAGGCTCCGAGAAGCGCATAGTGCCAATCACATCGTAACCAGCATCAGACTCATTGACCTGGCGACGGCTCTTCTCACGACGGAAATGGTCAAGCACACGGTTGTGGGCGATACGCAATACCCACGACAAAAACTTGCCATTATCGGTATAGCGACCCTCGTCGATAACCTTTACCGCCTTAATGAATGTATCTTGGAAGATGTCATCGGCAATATCATCATCCTTGACCATCATGCCGATATAGTTGCGCACGCGCTGTGCGTGGCGTTGGATAAGTTCGGATATAGCACTCCTATCCCCCGAAAGGTAGTTATTAAGCAGCACACAATCGCTTAATACATTCACGTTCATACTCTGTCCTCCTATGTTAGTTAGTTTACAAGAGCAGAATTTTTTCGATAGGCAATGCGTTTTTTTAGTTAATAATCCTTTGTTTTCGATTGCAAGTTAGCAATAATATTTTCAACTGCAAAATTTTATTCACACACCCCGCGCTGCGCCTACCGCAAAAAAACGCTCCACGTTTTTAAGCAAACATCATACCAATCAATGAGTTACAACAGCACAAACGGCTCATTTATGTCGTTACGTAGAGAGGTGAAACGTCTAATATTGGCGGTGAAATGATGAACGTATTTACAATAAAACAGAATAATTTATACTAAATAGACAGGGCGTAGATTGCTGGAAATTGCCATATTAGAAGCACATTGAGCACGATAACCCTACGCTACCATTCTCCGAAAAGTAGACAGGCGTTGCTGCAATAACGGTCTTGCTCTTAAGGTGGAATATCTTGCGGCTCAACGGAAGTAGCCAGTAGCCAATACGTGCCGAGATGATACCAACAGCTGCGCCACCCAGCACATCATTCACCCAGTGGCGGTTATTATACACGCGCATAAAGCCCACAGTAGATGCCATAAGATATGCTGCAAGACCATAGCCCCAGCCATACTCCGAGCGTACGAGCTCTGCTCCAGCAAAGGCCGTTGCAGTGTGTCCCGACGGAAAGGAGTTGCGAGCACTACCATCGGGGCGCAAACTACATATACTATACTTTAGTGCATTGGTAAGAGCCGTAACGGAGATGTAGGTAACAGCAGCAACACATACTCGCTCGGCAAAGGTATGCTTTGAACGAGCAGGTGTAGCCGCCAAGCCTAAATATAGTGCTACGGGGCAGTATTGCAGGTAGTCGTCAAAGTGCATATAGCAGTCGCCACGCCACTCATTCATAGCATCGCGCACACTACGATTTAGGTCATACATAGGCGAGTTAACACCCACGCCCACAGCACCCACCGTAAACAGTGTCACGGGGGCTATAAGCTGACGAGGACGAAACCGTGTAGTATTGTCGCTATGCTCCTGCCACCAGCCACGCGAACAACGACTTGCATCTGTAGCAACGCTATCTCTCTTGACTGCGACATCTACAACGTTACACACAGCAACACTGTCGAGCACCGTAGCCCACGACAACGACGGCAGCAACAACGCCATTAAGGCGCACACAACAAATTGTCCTATATATCTCATACCTCATACAAAGGTATGAAAAATATCGAAATTAGGTCATTCTATATGCAAAAAAGCCCAAAATAGGACGCCAACACAAAAAAAATTGGGCAACTAATCTCTTTAGCCACCCAATCTAAACATATTCACAAAGTTTACAATGTAGACTTCGACTCTGCAGCCACCTCACGGCTAACCTTTGTCACCAAGCCCTGCAACACATTACCAGGGCCTACCTCGGTAAACTCGGTCACGCCATCGGCAATCATCTTCTCGACAATCTGCGTCCAACGCACAGGAGCGGTAAGCTGCGCTATGAGATTCTTCTTGATAGCCTCTGCATCCGTATAGGGCAGTGCATCAACATTCTGGTAAACGGGGCACGAGGGGGTCATAAACTCTGCCTCGGCAATAGCTGCCTCAAGCTCCTGACGTGCAGGCTCCATAAGGGGTGAGTGGAAAGCACCTCCTACGGGCAGACGCAATGCACGACGCGCACCAGCCTCCTTGAGCTTTACGCACGCTGCATCTACAGCCTCATCTGCACCCGAGATAACGAGCTGACCAGGACAGTTATAGTTAGCACCCACAACAACGCCATCAATAGAGGCGCACACATCCTCAACACTCTTATCATCCAAGCCGAGGACTGCCGCCATACCACCTGGCTGCTGCTCGCAGCACTTCTGCATAGCCATAGCACGCTTTGACACAAGCTTCAAGCCATCCTCAAACGATAGAGCACCAGCCACAACAAGTGCCGAGAACTCACCCAACGAATGACCTGCAACAGCATCGGGCTTAACGCCGAGTGCTTTTGCCAAAATCACAGAGTGGAGGAACACAGCAGGCTGTGTAACCTTTGTCTGCTTAAGCTCCTCGGGGGTACCCTCAAACATAATATCAGTAATACGGAAGCCAAGAATCTCGTTTGCCTGCTCGAACATAGCCTTTGCCTCGGGGATATTGTCATAGATATCCTTACCCATACCTACGGCCTGTGAGCCTTGACCAGGGAAAACGTATGCGTGTTTCATAATCTCTTTATTTAGGGCATAAGCCCATTATTAATCACTAAAATATGTGCCAAAGGTACATATTATTTCCGAAATGGCAAAACGTGGCATCTTCACGCCACGCTTATCAACCAAATATACTACTCAAAGATATATTGATACTCTATCTGATCCTTATATCCATCTGCTGTGCGCAGCCACCTGCGACGCACACCTGCACGCTGAAAACCACAGCCCTCAAATAGGGCTATGCTCGGCAGGTTATCCTCCGAAACAGATGCCCACACCTGCACAACACCCAGCACCTCACGCCCGTAGCGCAATACCGCCTCCACAGCAGCACGTGCATAGCCCTGGCGGCGCATCTCGGGGGCATACACAAGTATACCTATACCAAAACGCAGATGTTGCGGGTCAAAATCAAAGATGTCGACAGCACCCACAGCAACTCCCGCCATATCTGCGTCACGGCTCTCGATAATCAGGCGCATCTGACGCGTTGCGTATATGTCATAGCTCTGCTCCTCGACAAAACGCGTAAGCCTCTCGCGCGACAACGGAGCCGTTGTACCACTAACGCGCCACAGCTCTGTATCATTCTCCCAACAATACATTAGCTCGACATCAACAGGCTCAATGGCACGCAACAGACACTTCGAAGCCTCGATAAGCATAACTACAAGCCGATAATCTTGTTACGTATAAGCATTGCCACGCCCCAAGCATTTGCGCTATCCGACATCTTCGACACACGGAACTTTGTATCTTTATAGACAAGGTTGAGCGAATATTTATTTGTCGAGGACTTAAGCGGCAACATAAGGTACTCGCCAGCCTGCGCAAGGTTACCTCCCACAATTACAGTCTCTGGGTTAAAGGTGTTTATAAGGAAGGCAACCGCCTTTCCCACCTTCTCGCCCGCCTCCTCAATAAGCTCAATCGAGAGGTTGTCGTCATTGCGAGCGGCAGCAATAATGTCGTTGATATGTATGGGGTGTCCCTCGTCATACCTCTCACGCAGACGCGTATTCACACCACTCTTGATAAGGCTTACAATCTTATTTTCGATGGCTATACCCGACACCTCGGTCTCCAAACAGCCCTTCTTGCCACAAGCGCAGATAATCTCATTATCAAAGAAGGGGATATGACCAAATTCGCCTGCAAAGCCATTCTTACCATAGTAGAGCTTACCATCAATCACAATACCGATAGCCACACCTCGTCCCATATGCAGGTAGAGGACATTACTCTCGCTCTTCGATTTACCCGTAGTGTACTCGGCATAGCAGCGTGCACGCGTATCATTCTCCAAAAGAACACGGATACCAATGCGCGAAGATATGATATCGCGCAACGACTCCTCGCTCGACGTGAAGTACTTATATGAACGACCTGTATCGGGGTTTACGCGACCAACCATCGACACGCCAACACCCAACAGCTTCTCGCGGTCAACACCACAGTCGGCAACAAATGCCTCGATATTTTGGCAGATACGCTCCAAGCACTGCGGGCGGTCAACAAGCTCGAAGTTATTATCTACGCGCTCGCTGATAACATTGTTCTGCAGGTCGGTGATTACGTAGGTCATATGGTCACGACCCACATTGATACCTGCAAAATATATCGCCGAGTTAGCCAACCCAAAGACATTGGGGCGGCGACCACCTGGAGTCTCCACCTTACCCAAATCGTTGACTATATGGTCGTCGACGAGCTCCTGAACAAGTTTTGTCATCGTAGGCACGCTGATGTGTAGCTCACGCGTAAGCTCCGATAGCGTAGACTCGCCATTGAGTGCCATATAGGCGATAATATTTCGCTTAAGTATATTATTTTTGTGAGTGATACCCTTTAGGCTCTCACTCTCATCGATATTAAAAAACTTCGCCAGTGATGTCATTTCTGTTGCAAAATTTAATTTGTTATGCAAATATAATAAAAATTTTTGATAATTATCTCCAATTTTTAAAAATATATCAGCACTCTTGCAGAGTTTTATGCAATATCAGACGAAGCAACATACCGTAAAGGCTCTTTACGGGCTTATTTGATATCGAAATTAAGAAGTGTTTTATCGCCAATCACGAGCTTATAGTTATCGCCAGCCTTGACATCAAAGCGAGTGGGCGCACCCAGGTAGATAAGATCGCCTATACGCAATGTCATAGCCTCTGACAGGTGGCTAACTACCCTATCGGGTGTAAATCGCATATCTGCAAGCGACAACTCGCAGCACTTGCTGCCATTGATATAGAACGTCGCACCACCAAGCAGCGCATCACGCGACAGCGCATCGAGCGACAATGCCGATGAGTGGTCAAAGCCCACCGCAGCATCCCACGGCAGTCCCGCCTTCTGCGCCTCACTCAATACATCGACTGCCGTGAAGGTCACTCCTCCCATAACAGCATCTATACATCGCGGCGCAAAACGCTCGCCTATACACTTGGCAAGACGCGACACGCGCAATACAATATGCGGCTCGGCAACAACACGACCAAGTGCATCAGGGATATAGAAGGCATCGTTATTACGCAACAGTGCGGTATCTGCCTTAAGGTAAAACTGCGGCACACTGCCCGCATCAGTATAATTATTTATAATTGTTATAAGTTTCATCGTTTCAAGGATTTAACCATATCTTTTGCAAATCTGTGGCTCGCCCCCTCGCCACCAATCATCTCTCGTAGCTCCTCAAAATCGCGCATCATACGCTCACGCTTCGCGCCCTCGGGGAGTATAGCGGCAAGCTCCTCGCGCGCCTCGTCAATATTGAACTTGGAGCGCACAATCTCTCTTACAGCCTCACGTCCAAGGTTGATGTTAACAAGCGAGATGTAGGGTATACTCAAGAAATAGGGCTTGAGCTTCTCATATAGCCACGGCACGTGGTACAACACCACCTCGGGAATGCCCATAAGAGCTGTTTCAAGAGTCGCTGTTCCCGATGTTACAACTGCCGCCTCCGACATAGCAAGAGTCTGCTGCGTACGATCACACACATACCTAACATCGGAGCCTGCGAGATACCTATCATAGATGCTCCTATCAATCCACTTAACGGCAGTCACAACAAACTGACACTCTGGGAAACAGCGCGCAAGTGCCACCATATCGGGGAGATTGGCTCTAATCTCCGAGATACGGCTACCTGCCAGTAGAGCCACGATAGGTCTTTCGTCGAGGTTGTTCTCGCGTAAAAATACCTCACGCTCGGGCAAGTTGCGACGACGCTCAACAATATCATCGACAAGCGGATTGCCACAAAACACTGGTTCGATGCCCTTACTACGGAAGTACTCCGTCTCAAACGGAAAGATGGTATATAGCCTATCTACGTACTTACGCAAAGCCTTCACTCTGCGCTCCTTCCACGCCCACACCTTGGGGGCTATATAGTAGTACACCTTTATACCTCGCCTCTTTGCCCACTTGGCTATACGTAGGTTGAAGGCAGGATAGTCGATAAGTATTATCACATCGGGGTTAAACACCTCGATATCAGCCTTTACCCTATCTATCTGTCCGAAGATAGTACGTAGGTTCATCGCCACCTGCACGAAGCCAAAAAAGGACATCTCTGTATAGTGATAGAGCATACCCTCTTTACCTCCCACTGCTGCCATACAGTCGCCACCGCAGAAACGGAACTGCGCCTCACCATCCTCTGCCACGATGCCCCTCATAAGTTTACCACCGTGAAGGTCGCCCGAAGGCTCTCCAGATATAACATAGTATCTCATAGCCGCTATTTTTATACAAAGATAACGCTTAATATTAAATTATAAAACAACAACCTCAATTATAAAAGACCAGCGCGCTGTTTCTTGCGATACTCCGTAGGCGACATCCCCACAATACGCGAAAAGTACTTACCAAAGAAGGACTGCGACGGAAAGTTAAGGTCATAGGCAATCTGCTTAATGGTACGGTTGGTCGATGTTAGCTGCGTTATGGCATCGAGCGTCACATACCTCTCTATCCACTCCAAGACGCTGTGTCCCGTTATACGGCGCACAACCGCCGACAGGTACTTCGGCGTAAGACATAGAGCGTCGGCATAGTATGCTGGAGCGCGGTGCAGTCGATAGTTCTGCTCGACGAGCTGTATAAATTGCTCGGAGAGCTGCTCGGCGTGGTTCATCGTGACACTCTTACCTGTGTCGTGCATAAAGTAGCCCAAGCCGAGGAAGAAGGCGTGCGTGATAAGTCGTAAAATCTCCATACGGTGCGGGTTGCTCTCCACGGGGATAAGGTTGCAACACATAGTAAGGTAGCTCTCAAGGGCGGCATAGGCGCGATCAGTAAGGGCTATGCAGGGCTGCTCGACAACGGTATTGCGCAGCGAAAAGCTATTGCCAATAGAGAGGCTCTCAACAAACTCGTCAGACATAAGCACATATATCGCGCTAAAATCTGCACTCAAGTCAACAAGCTCGGTTATCTGACCAGGCAGAATAATCATAAAGCTATGTGGCTCAAGATGGAAGGTACGAGCATTTACTCTACCCGTGCCGTGTCCCGCACGACAGTAGACAGCTACGACAAGCGGGCTACGATAAGGGTGGTTGGGTAGCACCGCAAAGGTCGGGTTGTCGATGATGGTAAAGTCATCGCCCATACTATATATTGTTGCCAAGTGACCATCGCTCACAAAGTCACGCATAACATCTGTTATTGAAGCACTCATAGGCGTAGCTAAACTATATATTATTGCCTTATCAGTCAACAAAAGTATATGTTTTATGCTAACTATGCAAGATAAAAAGGTATATCAGTCCAACTTTTAGGAATATGCGCTCTTTTGTCGCGAAATCTATCGCACTACCTTTGCACCGAGAAAATAATACGAACATTATAATTAACGGACTATGTCAGAGCAGAACAAAAAGGAGATTAAGGAGCAGATTGTGCAGGGTGCAGTTAAGACCTACGTAAACATTGAGAATGCCGTTGTAAACAGCTACAAGGCAATAGAGAATGGTGTGGTTAGCGGCTACAAGGCTGTTGAGAGTGCCACTGTCGAGGCTTACAAATCAGTGGAGGATACCGCAGTGTATATGGGCAAGAGCCTAATGGAGGAGTACGACAAGATTAAGAAGAGGTAGCAACATAAACGACCAAATAAGTAGCACCCGACAACTAATGCCATCGGGTGCTATACTTATATAATATATAGTATCACGCTACGAGCCTCGCAGAGCTACCTCTCAACGCCCTCCAATAGATCGGGACGTAGGCTCTTTGTACGACTCCACGCCTGCTCATCCTGCCACCGCTCTATCTCGGCGAAGTTTCCCGACAGCAAGACATCGGGCACTCGCCAGCCATTAAACTCGGCAGGGCGTGTATATACAGGTGGCGCGAGCAGGTTATCCTGAAAGCAGTCGGTAAGTGCCGATGCCTCGTCGCCAATAGCACCAGGGATGATACGCACAACAGAGTCGGCGATAACACACGCAGCAAGTTCGCCTCCCGTAAGCACATAGTCACCAATAGATATCTCGCGTGTTATAAGGTGCTCGCGGATGCGGTAATCTATACCCTTATAGTGTCCGCACAGGATGATGATGTTCTTCATCAGCGACAGACGATTTGCCTCGTGCTGGTTATATGTGATACCATCGGGCGAGGTGTATATAATCTCGTCGTAGTCGCGCTCCGACTTAAGCTTCTCGATACAGCGATACACAGGCTCAATCTTCATCACCATACCCGCCTCGCCACCAAACGGATAGTCGTCAACCGTGCGACGCTTATCATCGGTATAGTCGCGCAGGTTATGTACATATATCTCGGCGTGCCCCGACTCTTGCGCACGCTTGAGTATTGACTCGTTGAGCGGCGATGACAACAGCTCGGGAACAACCGTAATAATATCTATTCGCATAATGCAACTATTTTTCGATTAGCCTTTATAGTTAACCTCGTTATTCAACACCTCGGTAACAAAGGGGTTATATAGTGTCTCGTGACCAATATCCGACTTCTCGCCGTGACCTGGGTAGATGGTAACATCATCGCCCAACGGGAGTATCTGCTCAAGTATCGAGCGCATAATCCACGAGTAGTCGCCACCTGGCAAGTCGGTACGTCCGATGCTCTCGCGGAAGAGTGTATCGCCCGTAAAGAGGCTCTTTGTAGCCTCGTCATATAGCGACACGTGTCCTGGGGTATGACCTGGGGTCTCGATAACGCGTAATGTGGTATTACCAAACTTTATCTCGCCTACCGATGCAAGGTCAACATCAATTGCAGGCATAGGAGCGCACTTCACGCCAAACATCATACCACTCTGCACGGCACTATCAACCAAGAATGCATCCTTCTGCGAGCAAGCAAACTGCACTCCATAGGTCTCCTTGAGGTAACCAACGCCCATAACGTGGTCGAAGTGACCGTGAGTGTTCACAGCCATAACTGGCTTAAGCTCGTGTTTCTGGATAAACTCGGTAAGCATACTATCCTCGCGTGCCGAGAAGTTACCAGCATCAATAATCACACACTCCTTGCTCTCGTCCCAGACGATGTATGTATTCTCCTGAATAGGATTAAATATCAAACGTGCTACGTTCATAGTATTTTATAATTTATTGTATTACAGCCCTTAATGTTATATTATTTACCTTCGTTTGCGCCGTGGACACCACCTGTAACACGCGGTAGAAGTTTCCCACAGGTGCCTTTGAAGGATCCATCTCGATTGTCAGATAGGCACTCTGTTTCGGAAGCAGCTTTTTGCGCTCATACTTTACCGTAGTGCAACTACACGTAGTACGCACCTCAAGCACCACCAACGGCACATCGCCCGTATTGGTATACTCAACAGCAACTACCTGCTTATCGTCGCTGTGCGACAACACGCCAAGGTCGACAACCTGTCGTGCAAAGCTTATCTCTGCCGTAGGCGCATCTGCCGACACACCACATATCGACACCACTCCCACCGCCAAAGCGAGCATATATCTAAACAGCATCTTCATACTCTACTGCAACGTAAAGACGTATGTAATAGTACCACCCTGCGTAGTACGGCTACTTGGACGGAACTTCGCCTTACGCGCCGCCTCCAACGCAAGCTTACGCAGCGTGGGGTCTTGTGTCGTAGTACCCGTCTGGCGCACCTCGGCAGAGGTGACATTACCATCGCTATCAACAGTGACATATACAACGACCTTTCCCGCCGAGTTAAATGTCGTCGACGGCTTGGGCAATCCCTCACGCAGACCACGTCCCTGAAGTCCCGCATCGAGCTGGTCGGTACCTTGTAGATTGAAGCCCGCACCCTCGCCACGGTTACTCTCCTCGTCTCCATCGGGAGCAAGTCTGTTGCCTGCTGACACTCGCTCGGCACTATTGCCCACCGTAGGCTTGAAGAGTGCCGCGGGGTTGAGCGTCTGCGTCTTTTCAGCCTCTCCCGAGGTCTGCACACTGCTCTCCCTTGTCGCGGTCTCGACGTGTGCTGGTGCTCGGTCGCGGCGTACATCCGTAGGTGCACTCTGCACAACCTCGGGCTGTGGCTCCTCAACCTCATCAACACTCTCGAAGAGTATCTCCAAGGGGGGCACAAGTCGCTCGGTGGGATGCACCTCTACGCGGATAACAGAGGCGAGGAGTGCCAACAAAGACATTAGCACAACCGTCACCACTGCGGCATAGCGTCTTGACGTATGATCTATCGGATCGTAATACTCCATTATCTCTTCTCTTTGGTGGCAAGCACCATTTTGTAATTCTCGTCTCGTGTAAGGTCAATAATCTCAACCAGAGCATCCACCGTAACCTTCTCGTCACAACGCAACGATATGTATGGCTGCTCCTCTGCAGGGCGCATAGCATACTTGTCGTAGTGTAGGCGCAACGCTCCAGCCACCTCCGACACCTCGTGATACTCCTCCTTGCCGTTGATGACATAGAGATAGCCCGACTCACTTGCGGCATCACCAACAACAGATAGCGATATCACAGAGGGATCACCCTCCTCACTTGATGACGACGGCAATGTTAGCTTCACAGAGTTATTGGGGTTGATCATAGTTGTTGCCAACACCATAAATATCAGAAGCAGGAATATAAGGTCGGTCATCGACGATGAAGAGAACGACGAATCTACCTTCGATGTACGTTTAATTGCCATATATCACTATTTTTGTACGGGCTGGTTCAAAATATCCATAAAGGCGATTGTCGTAGCCTCCATTCTAAAGATTAGTTTCTCGATACGTGCCACAAGGTAGTTGTGTGCGAAGTATGCGGGAATACCCACGATAAGACCACCCACAGTGGTAATCATCGCTACGTACATACCCGATGATAACTGCTGAATCTCGATGCCGCCAGACTGATTTGCTGACATATCTATAAACACCTGCACCATACCTACTACCGTACCCAAGAAACCAATCATCGGAGCACCACCAGATATTGAAGCAAGCGTAGGAAGACCCGCCTCGAGCTTGGCAACCTCAACATTTGCCACATTCTCTATTGCCGACTGAATATCGCTCATAGGGCGACCAATACGCTCAATACCCTTCTCAATCATACGTGCCACAGGCGAGTTAGTTCGACGACAAAGATCAATAGCCGTAGAGATATTACCCTCCGAAATATAGTCGCGTATACGGTTCATAAAGTTGTTGTCGAGAGTTGTTGCCTTACGTATTGCGATGAAACGCTCCACGAAGATAAATATCATAACACCTGCAAGTGCCACAAGCACCCACATAAGCCATCCACCACCAAGGAACAAGTCCCAAAAGCCGATAGATAGTGTCTCTGCGCTCTCGGCAGCCGCTGCTGTCGCCGCCTGTTGTGCCAATGCCAATGAGTCAATCTGCGCCGAAGCGAGACCCTCGGCACCCTCCACAGCTGTCGCCGTGGTAGTAGTCAATAGTTTAATCATAATGTAAGTAATGTTTTAGTTATTATTTTTTCGTTTTACTCAATTTGTTGTCCGTATCTGCTCTATTCTCCATCCTTGTAACGCGCTACAACCTCAATCTATTGCCGCCCGCTACTCTATGACCGCATCTTCAAGAAGCTCCTGCACACCCTCAACATCGACCTCATCGGCACTCTCCGCGCCATTGTTCTTCAGGCGACGCTCCTCGCGCTTCTGGCGACGCTGCATCTGCTCCGCCTCCATCTCGGGCGTTACAAAGTGACGCTTAAGGCTCTGTCCAAGATCCTTGAAGGTGTTGAAGCTCTCGCTATAATAGAGACCCATACCAGCCTCCTGCATACCCTGGTTCTCGCCATAGCGGTCAATGGTCTGTGTGAAACCTCTAAAACGCAACGAGCCATCAGGGTCTATAAGCCACGTAATGAACGCCTCGCCAACAAAGTTCGAAGCATTCTCGGTAGCCTGCGCCGAGGCATCCGACAGATAACCACCCTCCAGCTCGATTATAAGGCGGTCATCCCATAAGCTCGTAGAGACACCCAAATCCACCTCGTCGCCAGAGAGCTCCGTACGCGGTCTATAACGCAACGTAACATTATAGTTGTCACCCGACAGCCAGTTACTCAACTGGTTTGACAACAGCTCAAAGCCTGTTGTAGCAGATATGGTAGCACCCATAGCTCCAGTATCCTCGGCGGAGAATGTTCCTGCTGCCAACAGCCAGAACATCTGTGTAGCGATAGCCTGCTGGTCATTCAATGCCGACTGTATAACCGTCTGTATCTCGGGCGCAGCATTTGGCACCTTGATATCAAAGGTCACCGTAGGCGACATTAGATTATCTGTGAGGATGATATAGCACTCCACAGGCACCGTTCTTGACATATCGACACCACGCAACGAATTACCTATAAGTGGCTTGAGCGATGCCTTGGTATTATATATGGCGTTGATGTTAAGCACAGCATCCAGCGGGTCGCCAGACCATAATATCGACGAGCCAGGCTCAACAACAAACTTCTTGTTGATGATATTCTGCAACGTAAACAGATATGTACCCTCGGTGATGGTATATAGTCCCGACATCTCCATAGTCCCCGTCTTGGGCACCATATGCAGTGTCAACTGACCCGAGCCACGTGCCTTGATAGCATCGCCCACAGTGGGGTCAAAGACGAGCTGTATCTCCGTGTTGGGTTGCACGTTCATATTCATCTCAATATCGAGGATGCTGCTTATATCGCTTGTTGTACGCCGCTGACGCTCATTAGCCTTACGACGTTGTGCGATATACGACGAGTCACTCTTCTCCTTCTCTGGCTCCTTGAAGCGCACAAAGTCGGCATACGAGGCATTCTCCTTACCCGACAACGGCATATAGAAGGTGGAGTTATTGCCCGACGTAGCCTCAATATCCATCTTCATACTCAACTTATCGCCCTTAAAGTGGGCATCGCCCGAGGCGTAGACATGACCATAGAAGTAGTCGTTCTCGTTCTCGTCGATATCCATAACAAGCATATCCTTAACGCCTATATCAATGTCGTACGTGACATTATCAATCTTCTCGAGGCTGAGATCCATCGAGAAGTGACCCTCGTGACCCTCGACATCGAAGACTGGTATCTTATCGGCTATGATATGGTTATTCTCAACCTTAACACTACCTCGCGGGGCTGTATATCGCGTCTGGAGGTAGTCCACCGTAGCACCCAACGAGTCCACCGTAGCACCACCACTGAGCTTCGCCTGACGACCAGCCCCCTCAATGCTTACATCTACATCTGCTGTGCCTTCGATATCGGAGATTATGCCCGTGAGGAAGGGCGATATTAGCGACATCGGCACGCCGTCAATCTTCGCATTGGCAAGATAACGCTTACCCGTAGGCTGATAGTAGCCACGGATAACTGTATCCTGACGCTTCGTATCGCTGACAAGCACATAGGCACGATCACGCACAAAATCCCACTTTGACGATATTAGCTGCGAGTTGGTACGCGCACCATTCACAGCTATTGAGTCGAGGCGTATCTGCGCATCTACAGCCTGCCCCTTGAGTGCCGATTTCACAGATACATAGCCATTGGAACGCGCCCTAAAATCATAGCCCCAACGCTTGACAAGTGCCGACAGGGGTGATAGGTCGAAGTTATCGAGGTTGAGACGTATCGAGTCATTGCGCGAGCGCGACATAACGCCATCGACAGTGAGTCGCTGCACACCACCACCCGTATTCACATCGACACCCGTAAGATGCAAGTCGTGGATACTTATGCGCGATGAGTCGATATCTATACCACGCGACATAGCCTCCCAACGCTGTTGGCGGGTGGTATACGTCGATGTCAGGTTGTTGACACGTATCGAGCTACGCCCCGTAACCCTATCACGACCAAACAGAGCATTCAGATCAAGGTTACCCTCGCGATGTTCAACACTATCCCGAAATGTTGCCCGCAAGCCCAAGCGATTTCTGCACGTGCCACCTCTGATGCTAAAGTTGGTCATTAACGGTGTGCTGCCACTCGATATCGACGACGAGCGCACCTGTATTGCAAGGGAGTCGCGGTTGATATTGTTTATATCTATGGCTGCATTCTCCATCATCACACCCGCATACTCCAGCACCTCGGAATCGAGTCTCAATGACAGCTTCTCTGTGTCGGCGACGTAGGTAAAGTCGGCACGCGTATTGGGGGCGATGATAAGTTTCGGGTTTATCGCACGCAGCAATGCCTCAACACGATCATCTCGTGCATCAGTGAGCAGTGCCATTGAGATACCACTGCCCCTTGTCGGCACATCATACTCAACATTTGCATCATACATTATAGGCACGTATGTCTTGAGTGTCTTGAGGATAAAGTCGATGCTCTGCTTATAGTCGAGGTCGCTCATATACGCCATATCGAAGAACTCCGTATCGAGAAGTATCGACTTATTGCCATCTATATCCTCTACTGTGGCATTTATAAGGTCGGTCTTAAGCTCCTCCGCGGGGTAGATATACCGCACGCCCGATAGGCTCAACACTCCACTCATCTGCTCAATAGTAGCACCCTGTGCCTCTACAAATATCTGGTCGGCAGAGAGCACCGAAAGCGTATCGCGCTTATTGATACCCAGCGCGTGCAGGTCGGCACGCACATCTCTGAAGAGCAGATTGCAAGCAAACTCCTCATCAGAGAGCTTGATATAGCTATGGTCATCGAGGCTGAAGCCGAGGTTGTTATCCTCCGAGGCTACACTCACAGAGTACTCCGAGCCATCTATCGTCGCAGTGACACCAATGCCCGAATATCTGTTTGCACCAATGCCAATACTCTCGATGTCGGCTTGCGCACTACCCACAATCCCCGCCTTACCCACCAGCACATCGGCTGTGGCGCGCGTATCGAGCGTATGTATGTTCTTCTGATTGAGCAGATGACCTACACCGAGGTTATCTGTGACTACATCACCCTTGACGGCATATCCTTCACGCTTGCGGCTGATTGCGACATCCGTCTTGACATCACCCGCCGAGCTGCGCATATTGGCATTGACCTTGAAGGCTGACAACTTACCATCAAACGTGGCATTCATATTGAGCCACGTAACGCGCTTGATGATATCCATCACATTTCGTGGCAGAGGCTTATTTACAACGTTTGTAACAACGGGGATGACATCCGTAGAGTATAGGCGTACATCCTCCAGTTTAACGCCATAGTGTGTATTCCGCCAGTCGGGGAGCCCCTTGATATGAAAATCTGCAGCCACAGAGCTGCGCTCGCCAAGTTTTGCGCTATGCAACACTCCCTCAAAGTCGCTCACAACACCCTCAAACGTAGCATTCACCGCAACAAGCTCTGTTTTCCACTCACGCATAGCTGGGGCAAAGTAGGCTATATCATCTGTCGACACCACAGTATCCTCAACAACACCTGCCATACGCACACAGTTGATATAATCCTTGTATGTCGCCCAATCGCCACCACCGTCAAGGGTTATACTCGGGATAGATATCACCGAATTGGGTGTTGCAACCTTCAACTTTTCAAAACCGATAAGTCCGCGGTCAATATATACAAAGCACGATAGGTCGTCGAGCAACAGACCGCTACGCTCCCTCGCTGATAGGTTGGAGATACTACCCTCGACACGCCCCTTTACTACCGAGAAGTTCTCGATATCCGTAGCAATATCGTAGATATGCATATGGTAGTAGTCCATACCGTACTCGGGGTTGCGCGGGTTAAGACGCTCATAGCAGAACTCAACGCCCTCCGCCTCGATGTTATCTATAAACAGCTTGAAATCACTCTTGCTACCCCCCTGCTTTGTCATCTTCTGCACTATGGGACGCACATTTAGCTCACCCGACTCCATCTCGCGCAGGCAGAACTTACCGCCATTAAGCTGTGCATTGTGGATACGCAGACCCGACTCGGCTGTATTAAAACCAATTAGGCGAGCACGCACATCATTGACATATAGCAGCGTATCGCGCTCATAATCCTCGACGTAGAAGTCGCGGACGTGCACGCGCGAGAAGAGGTCTATGTTGATACGCCCGATAGAGACCTCCGCCCCAAGCAACTCGGTGGCAAACTTGGCAGCCTTGCTCACAACAAAGTTCTGCACGGTCTCAATACTGAGGAACAAAGTTACGCCCACAGGCAAAAATATCGATAACAAAATGAGTATCGATAGCACCTTTGCCAATATTTTTGTAACTTTGCGCATTGAAACTTTGATTGTTTTACTGCAATTAACTTACAAAAGTAATAATTTTTCTATTAAAATAGAAAAAAATTAACAAAAAATAGTTCATTTATGGACATTACAATTCTTGGCATAGAGTCATCTTGCGACGACACCTCGGCTGCTGTTATCCGCAACCGCACGCTGCTCTCAAACGTAATTGCCTCACAGGCAGTGCACCAAAAGTATGGAGGTGTGATTCCCGAGCTTGCGTCGCGTGCACATCAGCAGAACATCATCCCCGTTGTCGACACCGCACTACGTGAGGCTGCCATAACCATCGACAAAGTAGATGCCATAGCGTTCACGCGCGGCCCAGGTCTACTCGGCTCACTACTCGTAGGTGTCTCATTTGCCAAAGGATTATCCATCGCCAACAACATCCCGTTAGTAGAGGTTAACCACCTGCAAGGACACATCTTGTCGCACTTCGTGGATCTGCCCGACAGAGAGCTTCCGCACCCCGACTTCCCATTCTTGTGTCTACTTGTAAGTGGCGGACACACACAGATTGTACGTGTAGACTCTCCTACCGAGATGGAGATTATTGGCACAACCATTGACGATGCCGCAGGCGAGGCCTTCGACAAGTGTGCAAAGGTTATGGGGTTACCCTACCCTGGCGGCCCTGTCATTGACCGCTTGGCAAAGGAGGGTGACAGCTCCGCTTTTAAGTTTGCAAAGCCCCACGTGGAGGGCGAATTCGACTACTCATTCTCGGGTCTCAAGACATCGTTTCTCTACACGCTGCGCGACGCTGTAAAGGAGAACCCCGACTTTGTAGAGACGCATAAAGCCGACCTCTGTGCATCGTTACAGCGCACAATAGTTGAGATACTCCTCGATAAGCTCGTAAAAGCCTCAAAATCAACAGGCATTAAGGATATCGCTATTGCAGGTGGCGTATCTGCCAACTCGGGACTGCGCAACGGCATCATCGAGGCGGGACGACGTCGTGGCTGGCGCACATTCCTCCCCGAGCTGAAATTTACCACAGATAATGCTGCTATGATAGCCACTGCGGGCTACTACCGCTACCTAAATGGCGAGATAAGCTCGCTGGACATATCGCCCGTGGCACGCCTATCAGACCTCTAAACAGACGGTATGCACACCCCTCATCTGCGCTATAACGACTACGGCTCCGCAATGCGGCGCAGAATGGGTGGGCGCGTGCAGAAGCTCGCCATTGATGCCCATTTGGGCTGTCCCAACCGCGACGGCACTATAGCACACGGTGGTTGCACTTTTTGTCTTGACAAGGCATTTAGTCCTGCATACAAAGAGCAGCCATCAACCATTACACAACAGATTGATAGCGCACTGCACTTTCACGCAGCGCGTCGACGCACTGCCGACACATATCTTGCATATTTTCAGACAGGTACAAATACTTATGCTTCAGCAGATAGACTCGAAGAGATATATAGCGAAGCATTGGCACACCCCGCCATTAAGGGCATTATCGTAGGCACACGCCCCGATTGCATCACTTCCGAAAAGCTCGACCTTTTGGAGCATTTGTCGCATAACAGATACGTTGCTATAGAGTATGGCATCGAGTCGACTAACGACGATACGCTACGCCACATAAATCGCCACCATACCTTTGTCACAGCACAGCGCGCCATAGCTCTTACGCGTGAACGTGGTATTGATGTTGGCGCACACCTTATCCTCGGGCTACCTTTCGACGACCACGCACATATTTTAGAGAGTATATTAAAAATTAACTCACTTGGTATCAACTATATAAAATTCCACCAATTGCAGATATATCGCGGCACAGCCATAGCTACGGAGTGGCTCGACCATCCCGAGCGATTTAGCTTCTATAACAGCCTCAACGCCGAGATCTATGCCGACCTCCTTGTCGATATTCTGCGACACCTCAACTCTGACATCGCCGTTGACAGATTTGTGAGCACAGCTCCACACAACCTCGTGCTACACTCTCCGCTTGGTGGCATACGCCCCGATACGATGCGGAGTATGGTTATAGAGCGTCTCACCACACTTAACGCCCAACAGGGTGATGCACTACGCTGATATTCAGCCGCCAATATCTGTCCCCCAGCCACACATCCAGCTAACCTTCCGACAACCCGCCCAACCACCCACCACTCTCGGTTTACTTGTTTATTAAATAAATAGTTAGTATATTTGTAGGGAGTATTGATCTAAACCCGATAAAACAACAATAAGTTATGAGGCATATTTTTACAACTATTATCGCCATTGCAACCCTATTTACGGCAATGGCAACATCCCCACAACGATCAACCAGACCCATATACCTTGACCCCGATGCGGACATTGAGGAGCGTGTTGAAGATGCTCTTGCACGTATGACCCTTAAGGAGAAGATTGCTATAATTCACGCACAATCTAAATTCTCGTCACCAGGTGTTCCGCGCCTCGGCATCGCCGAGATATGGTGTACCGATGGCCCTCACGGCATACGCCCCGAGGTGTTATGGGATGAGTGGGATCAGGCGCGCTGGACAAATGACTCTTGCACGGCGTACCCAGCACTCACCTGCCTCGCTGCAACCTGGAACCGAGATATAGCAGAGCTTTATGGTGTCTCTATAGGTGAGGAGGCACGCTTCCGCGATAAGGATGTGCTGCTTGGCCCAGGTGTCAACATCTACCGCACGCCATTATGTGGTCGCAACTTTGAGTATATGGGCGAGGATCCGTACCTTGCAAGCGAGATGGTAGTGCCCTATATTGTCGGCGTACAGCGTCAGGGCGTAGCAGCCTGCGTTAAGCACTATGCTCTAAACAATGAGGAGCTTCACCGCCATAGCGTTGACGTAGACTTAAGTGACCGCGCACTATATGAGATATATCTTCCCGCTTTCAAGGCTGCTGTTGAGCGCGGTAAGGCTTGGAGCATAATGGGCTCATACAACCTCTATCGTGGCACTTATGCCTGCCATAATGACAGACTACTCAATAAGATACTTAAGCAGGAGTGGGGCTTCGACGGTGTTGTAATTTCAGACTGGGGCGGCACGCACTCCACTGACGAGGCCATAACAGGTGGACTTGATCTTGAGTTTGGCTCGTGGACAGATGGTCTACGCGAGGGCGCAAGCAACGCCTATGATATGTACTATATGGCTCTACCCTACCTTGAGAAGATTGAGTGCGGCGAGGTAGGCACCGAGGAGCTTGATGAGAAGGTGCGCCGCGTATTGCGTCTCACATTCCGTACAGCTATGAACCTCGACAAGCCCTATGGTGCAATGTGCTCGGAGGCTCACACCGAGGCGGCACGTCGCATCGGCGAAGAGGGTATCGTGCTACTACACAACAAGAACAACAACCTCCCCATTGCCGCAGATGCCAAGCGCATACTCGTAGTGGGCGAGAACGCTATAAAGATGATGACCGTGGGTGGCGGCAGCTCATCGCTCAAGGTGCAACACGAGTGCTCGCCTCTTGAGGGTATCGACAACTACTACGCAAATAAGGCCGACATCATCTATGCACGTGGCTATGTTGGCGATGTCACAGGTAGCTATAACGGTGTCGAGACGGGTCAGAATCTTCAAGATAAGCGTTCCCCGAAACAGCTCATCGACGAAGCAGTGGAGCTTGCCAAGAGCGTCGACCACGTAGTATTTATTGGCGGCTTAAACAAGAGCGAGAAGCAGGATTGCGAGGGTGCCGACCGCACACAGCTTGCACTACCATATAACCAGAATAGCGTTATTGAGGCTCTTGCCGATGCCACCAACAACCTCACTGTGGTACTTATCTCGGGTAATGCCGTGGAGATGCCGTGGCTAAACAAGGTAGAGTCTGTTGTTCAGGCGTGGTATCTCGGCTCGGAGGCAGGTAACGCCATTGCACGCATCCTTGCAGGCGAGGTCAACCCCAGCGGTAAGCTACCATTCACCTTTGGTGCAAAACTCAAGGACTACCCTGCACACGCCGACGGTGCAACATTCCCCAACCCCAAGAAGGTATACTACCACGACGACATCTTTGTAGGCTATCGCGGCTTCGAGAAGCGTGGCACAAAGCCACTCTTTGCCTTTGGTCACGGCTTGAGCTACACGAAGTTTGAGTACAGCGATTTGCGCCTGAGCAGCAACGAGATATACCACGATGCAGAGCACGGTAACGACACACTCACCGTGACACTCACTGTGACAAATAGCGGTGACAGAGCTGGCAAAGAGGTCGTGCAGCTCTATATCGCAGACAGCAAATCATCACTGCCACGTCCCAAAAAGGAGCTTAAGGGCTTCGAGAAGGTGGAGCTGCAGGCTGGCGAGAGCAAGGAGGTCAGCTTTGTGATAGACCGTACAGCACTATCGTTCTACGATGACCGCGTAGCCGAGTGGGTTGCCGAGAGTGGCGAGTTTAAGGTACTTGTGGGTGCATCATCGGCAGATATTCGCCTCAAAGAGAGCTTTGAGCTGAAATAATACGCCATAAATTGCGTAAATCATAAAATTGCAAACAACTCCGAGGGCAGCACAGCCTTCGGGGTTGTTGCATTTAACGATAGGAATATATCCAAATTGTGAAAAATTAGCATTTTTAAGAAAAATCACGCTATATAATTTTGTGGTAAACAAAAAAAATTCTACCTTTGTTCAAATAAATATTAGTAACTACTAACGTATGGCAATTAAGAATAACGTTATGATCGTGCGCCAGAGATTGCTTACCAAGCTCGTAAGCCTCTGGAACGAGGGTCAACTCGTGGAGAAGATTGACCGTGTACCCATCGAATTTAGTCCGCGCAACTCACAGGTGCGTGGTCGTTGCTGCATCCATAAGGAGCGCGCAGTATGGAAGTATAAGTCGCTGCCTCTATTGGGCTACGACATGACCGATGAGACCGATGAGCTCACTCCGCTGTCGGAGTACGCTACAAAGGCCCTCTCTCGCAAGCAGATCAAGGACAACATTATGTGTGTCATCGACGAGGCTTGTTCGTCTTGCGTACGTACTAACTACGACATCACAAACCTCTGTCGTGGCTGTGTGGCACGTGCTTGTGAGCACGCTTGTCCAAAGGGTGCTATTGAGTTCGACCCCGAGACATCGCAGGGTAAGATCAACCACAAGATATGTATCAGCTGTGGTAAGTGTTATGCTGCTTGTCCCTATCACGCAATCGTCTACATCCCCGTACCTTGCGAGGAGGCTTGCCCTGTAGGTGCTATCTCAAAGGATGAGTATGGCGTAGAGCATATCGACGAGTCAAAGTGTATCTACTGTGGTAAGTGTATGAACGCCTGCCCCTTCGGTGCTATCTTTGAGATTTCGCAGGTATTCGACATCTTGGAGGCTATACGTCGTGGCGAGGAGGTAGTTGCTATGGTTGCTCCCTCAATTCTCTCACAGTACGATATGCCTACCGAGCAGGTTTATGGCGCAATTAAGGCTATCGGCTTCAAGGATGTTATCGAGGTAGCACGTGGTGCCGAGATTACCACCGAGAAGGAGACACACGAGTTCGCAGAGAAGATGGAGGAGGGTCAGCCCTTTATGACAACATCTTGCTGCCCCTCATATATGGAGATGGCGCGCAAGCACGCTCCAGAGTTGCAGAAGTACATCTCATCGACATACTCACCTATGATCTACACTGCCGAGCTGGCGCGCGAGAAGCACCCCAATGCAAAGTTAGTCTTCGTAGGCCCCTGTATCGCAAAGCGTAAGGAGGTACGTCGCGAGGATTTGCAGGGTAAGGTAGACTTCGTGCTAACATACGAGGAGGTTCACGCAATTCTCAGCGGTATGAATATTGAGATGAACGAGTCTAATAGCTTTGCTATCGACTGTGCATCACGTCGCAGCGCACACGGCTTCGCAGAGAATGGTGGTGTTACCGCAGCCGTTCAGGAGCTCGTAGCTGGCAAGCTTGACTTCACCACCTTGCAGATTGCAGGTCTCAATAAGAAGAACGTTGGTCTGTTGAAGGCCTACGGTAAGACTGGCAAGGCACCTGCACAGTTTATCGAGGTCATGGTATGTGACGGTGGTTGTATCTCTGGCCCGAGCGTACACACTGCATACGACACTGGCAAGAAGACCTTCACAGCCGAGCTTAACAAGCGTTAACAACTTCACACTCCTCCCTCTCGTGGGGAGGATTGCGAGTTATGCACTATACATATGAAGGCGTTGGTTGAGCATCTGGCAACCGGTGGAAAGCTCAACACCGGTGAGTTAGGGGAGCTGCTACAAGCAGCCACCACTGATGGTGCTTTGCTACAACTTCTTCGCAATACAGCCGTCCGAACTGCTCGCCAGCAGTTCGGATTTGGCGTATATATAAGAGGTCTTATCGAGCTATCGAGCTACTGTCGTAGAGACTGCCTATACTGTGGCTTACGACGCAGCAACCGCACGGCAGAACGCTATCGTCTTACCGCTGATGAGGTTATGGAGTGCTGCAAGGAGGGCTATGCGTTAGGTTTTCGCACATTCGTCCTGCAGGGTGGCGAAGATGGCACACACACCGACAAGTGGCTTGAGACGCTTATCTCACGTATGCGCTCGCAGTACCCCGATGTGGCAATAACCCTATCGCTTGGCGAGCGTAGCGAGGAGTCCTATCGTCGACTATATGAGGCAGGAGCAAACCGCTACCTGCTGCGCCACGAGGCGGCAGACAGCACCCTCTATGCGTCGTTACACCCCGACAGCCCAAGCATAGAGCACCGCCTGCGCTGCATAGAGGCACTTAAACGCTGTGGCTATCAGGTGGGTATGGGTATGATGATTGGCGTTAAGGGGCAGACCATCAACCACATAGCACAAGACCTACAGCTAATAGCACAATATGAGTGTGAGATGGTGGGTATAGGGCCCTTCCTCCCGCACCAAGCCACGCCGCTTGGTGGCGAACCTGCTGGCGAGCTAAACACCACGTTGGCAGCCGTAGCCATAGCACGAATTATGCTACCACACGCTCTTATACCATCGACGACAGCACTTGCAACACTCACCCCCACGGGGCGTTGTGAAGGGATACTCTCGGGCGCAAATGTGGTGATGCCCAACCTCTCACCACAGGATGTACGTGCCAAGTATGCCATTTATGAAAACAAGGCATCTTGGGGCAAAGAGGCGGCAGAGGGACTCGCGGCATTAGAACAGGAGCTTGCGACGATAGGCTACCACATAGACTACTCGCGCGGCGACCATAAAATGTATAACACTAAAGAATAATATCTGATTATGAGCAACATAGAATACAATCCCAAATCGGAGCACGCATCCGAATTTATCCACGATGGCGAGATACGCGCCACACTGGAGTATGCACGCGCACACCGCAATGATAAAGCCCTCATTGAGGAGATTTTGCTTAAGGCAGCCGAGGGCAAGGGCATCACCCACCGCGAGGCGGCCGTGCTTATCGAGGTTGATGATATGGAGGTCGAGCAGCGTATGTACGACATTGCGCGCAAGCTCAAAGAGCGCATATACGGCAACCGCATAGTGATGTTTGCCCCTCTCTACCTCTCTAACCACTGTATAAATGGCTGCGTATACTGCCCCTATCACGCCAAAAACCGCACAATACCGCGCCGCAAGCTCACACAAGAGGAGATACGCCGCGAGGTCATAGCGTTGCAGGATATGGGACACAAACGTCTGGCACTTGAGACTGGCGAGCACCCCAAACTCAACCCTATTGAGTATGTGCTTGAGTCGATTGATACTATCTACTCTATACACCATCGCAACGGTGCTATACGTCGCGTTAATGTGAATATTGCAGCTACCACCGTCGAGAACTATACTCGACTTAAGGATGCTGGTATCGGCACATATATCCTATTTGAGGAGACCTACGACCGTGAGGCATACGAGCGTCTACACCCAACAGGGCCCAAGAGTGACTGGGCATACCACACCGAAGCTATGGATCGTGCAATGCTTGGAGGCATTGACGACGTAGGCATTGGAGCACTGTTCGGTCTCTCTAACTATCGCTACGACGTTGTGGGTATCTTGATGCACGCCGAGCACCTTGAGGCACGCTTTGGCGTAGGCCCACACACTATCAGTGTGCCGCGCATACGTCCTGCCGACGATATCGACCCCAATGACTTCCCAGATGCAGTCACAGATGCCGTATTTCGTCGCATCGTTGCCGTCCTGCGCCTCGCTGTACCCTATACAGGTATGATTGTCTCAACACGCGAGTCACAGCGCTCGCGCGAGTTGGTGCTTGACGTAGGTGTATCGCAGCTCAGCGGTGGCTCAAAGACAAGCGTTGGTGGCTATGCCGAGGATGTTGTGGATGCCGAGGAGTCGGCACAGTTTGACATCTCGGACAACCGCACACTTGACCAGATTGTCGGCTGGTTGCTGGAGCTTGGATACGTACCAAGTTTCTGCACTGCCTGCTATCGTGAGGGACGCACGGGCGACAGATTTATGTCGCTTGCAAAGCGCGGACTCATAGGCAACTGCTGTGCGCCCAACGCCCTTATGACCTTGGCAGAGTATGCCGAGGACTACGCTTCGGGCAACGTCAAGCTATTGGCAAAGAAGATGATAGCCGAGCAAACACAGATAATACCCTCGGAGAAGGTACGCAACATCACGCTGCGTAATCTCGAAAAGATAGTAAACGGTGAACGCGACTTCCGCTTCTAACCTAAAAACGTGTAACAGATGCAGACGACACCCTCTTCAGAGCGTATTCACATAGCCCTCTATGGCAGATGTAACGCTGGTAAGTCGACGCTTATGAATGCCTTGACGGGACAGGAGACCGCCATCGTATCAAGCACACCAGGCACTACCACAGACCCTGTGCGCAAAGCTATAGAGATAAATGGCGTAGGTGCAGCCGTTATCATCGACACCCCAGGTCTTGACGACAACACCATACTTGGTGACAAGCGCGTGGCACGCACCGCAAAGACTCTTGACCAGACAGACATTGCCATTGTTCTCTTCACTGACAAGGGCTACGATATTGAGTTGCAGCTACTTGACGAGTGTCGTATAAGGGAGATAAAGACGATAGCCGTGCTGTCACAGGTAGACACGATAGATAACGCGGAGGCTCTTGCCAAGCAGCTAACAGAGCTTGTGGGGCAACCCGTCGTCAGCATCAGCGCACGTACGGGCGAGGGAATGGAGCGTCTACAGCGCGCCATAGCGGGTGCTTACAGCCACGAGGAGCGACTTATAACCGAAGGCTTCTGCTCGGCGGGTGATACGGTACTACTCGTGATGCCACAAGACAAGTCAGCACCTAAAGGGCGACTCATACAGCCACAGGTACAGACAATACGCGAGCTGTTAGATCGTGGTTGTACTACTATATGCTGTACACCAGATAATATGTCGCAGGCATTGAAGGCACTCGCCGCACCGCCACATCTTATTATCACCGACTCACAGGCATTTAACAGCGTATATGAGCAGAAGCCCGCAGAGTCAACACTCACCTCATTCTCGATACTCTTTGCGCGCTATAAGGGTGACATAGAGCTATTTGTCGAGGGCGTAAAAGCTCTTAAGGGCATTACCAAAGAGTCGCGTATACTCATTGCCGAGGCGTGTACACACCAGCCACAGAACGAGGATATAGGACGCGTAAAATTGCCACGCCTACTGCGTAAACGTTTTGGCGAGGAGTTGCGTATCGACATTGTGGGTGGTGCGGAGTATCCCGAAGATCTCACGGCGTATGACCTCGTGATCCACTGTGGAGCTTGTATGTTCAACCGTAAGCACGTATTAAGCCGCGTGGAGCGTGCTCGCAGACAGGGTGTCGCCATAACAAACTATGGTGTGATACTCGCAGCGCTCGGTGGCATACTTGACCGCGTAAAGACCCATTAGAGGCTCAACTAAAGGATGTGCTTTGCAGTATAAAATAAATTGTATACCTTTACGTGGCGAAAGTAAGAACGCTTGCCACGCAAAGCACTTCTCTGAAGAGCAAAATAGTTGAAACGATAACATATATATAATATGGACAGAATAAAACTTCTTGATCGTAAGTTTAAGACGATGATTCCCGCCGAGGAGATTGACCGTGCTGTAAGCCGTGTAGCCGAGCAGCTTAATGAGCGTTATGCTGGCAAGACCCCTATATTTTTGGGAGTATTGAGCGGTGCATTCCTCTTCTTGAGCGACTTAGTGCGTAAGACAACCTTCGATTCACGCCTTGCATTTGTAAAGATATCGTCATACGATGGCACACAGTCTACGGGCAATATCAAGCAGCACCTCGGCATTGATTTCGACATCGAGGGTAAAGACATCATCATCGTAGAGGATATCGTTGAGACGGGACATAGTATGAACTATCTCATCGACTACCTACAGGAGCGTCACCCCGCAAGCATTGCGATATGTACGCTCTTCTTCAAGCCCGAGAAGTTCCTATATGAGTATAACATCGACTATGTAGCAATGCCCATCGGCAACGAGTTTATCGTGGGCTATGGCCTGGACTATAACCAGATAGGTCGAAACCTCAAAGATATATATGTCCTCGATGAAGATTAATCCCGACCTTGAGCTACTGCAAGGTGGCAAGCTACTGCCACTTGTCGAAGACTTCTACACCATACAGGGTGAGGGCTACCACGCAGGTAAGCCCGCCTACTTCATACGTCTTGGTGGCTGTGATGTAGGTTGCAGATGGTGTGATGCCAAGTATACGTGGAATCCAGCAATGTATCCTCCGACGGCGGTGACAACAATCGTCGAGCGCGCAGCAAGTTGCTCGGCGCAGGCTATTGTGATTACGGGCGGTGAGCCTCTGTTGTACCCCCTCGGTGAGCTTACACGAGCACTACACTCACGCGGTCTTGAGATATTTATTGAGACCTCTGGCACACATCCGCTCAGTGGTGAGTTCGACTGGGTATGTCTATCTCCAAAGCGACAGATGCCCCCATTAGACGAGGCATTTAGGCGTGCCGACGAGCTGAAGGTGATAATACAGAGTGCCGACGACCTGAAGTGGGCTGTAGAGTGCAGCCAGAAGGTGTCGCGCAAATGCCGCCTATACCTACAACCCGAATGGAGCGTCTACGAGCAGATTATTGGCGACATTGTCGAGTGGGTTAAGGCAAACCCTGTGTGGAACATCTCCATACAGACACACAAGTTTATGCACATACCCTAACGAGAGTCACGATGGGCAAGAGAGAGGAAAAGCTACGCAGCAAGGCGATAAAGACATTCTGGGTGACACTCACAGTGGGTATCGCCATCTTCACACTGTTTGTATCTATACGCACCGTGGGCGATATGATTGAGACAAACCGCCGTCGTAGCGAGATGGAGCAACATATCGGAGAGCTCGAGGCGAAGATAGCGCGAGACAGTATGTTTATCAAGCAACTCACAACGTCCCCCGAGTTTTTAGAGAGCTTTGCCCGCGAGCAGTATCATATGCAACGACAAGGCGAGACGGTATACATCCTCGAGGAGTAGTCGCTATGCCATAGGCGACATAAGAACAAATATGGCGAAATTTCGAATATAGGTCGCACAATAACGGTGCGACCTTTGTCGTTATATTAGCACAATAACCAAAAACTGATTGCCTATAGAGAATATCGCCGCGAAATTATTAGATTTTTTGAGTATGAAAAGAGTATTTTTTTATCTTGGCATCGTGCTGCTATCGGCAGCTACGGGTGCAGCCACAGTAGGTGTGGCATCTAACTACTTTGGTGACTTAAAGGAGCTTGCGGCAGATAGACACAACATCAGCAACACATCATTTGCTGCACGCAGCAACTCCGACACGGTGTTTGCGTCACAGACCATAAACACCGACTACCCCGACCTCACATACGCCGCCGAGCACGCCGTTAAGGCTGTTGTAAACATCGAGGCAATAACAGAGGTAGCATCGCGCCAATATGCCGACCCGCTACTTGAGTTTTTCGGCTTTCCGCAAGGCTCATACGGAGGTGGTATGCGTGAGGCACGCACAGGTGGCTCGGGTGTTATAATCTCGGAGGATGGATACATCGTCACCAATAACCACGTTGTCGAGAACGCGAAGAAGCTGCGCGTTAAGTTGCATGATGGTCGCGCCTTTGATGGCGTTGTCATAGGCACCGACCCCACAACAGATGTGGCACTCATAAAGATTGAGGCAGAGGAGCTGCCTATGCTCACCTTTGGCTCATCGGATGAGCTACGCCTCGGCGAGTGGGTGCTCGCCATAGGCTACCCTATGGAGCTACAGTCGACAATCACTGCAGGTATAGTGTCGGCAAAAGCACGTCAGCTCGGTGCGCTCAACACACCTAATGGCATCGAGTCATTCATACAGACCGACGCCGCAGTCAACCCTGGTAACTCGGGTGGCGCGCTTGTCAATACACGCGGTGAGCTTGTGGGCATAAACACCATCATAAAGACCTCGACAGGTAGCTATGTAGGTTACTCGTTTGCTGTACCCGAGACCATTGTACGCAAGGTTGTCATCGACCTCAAGGAGTCGGGCGTAGTGCAGCGTGCGGTACTCGGAATATCTTTCCGCGCCGTAGACCAGACATTCATCGACGAGATGGGCGAGAGCACAGGTGTCGAGAGCATTGGTGGCATCTACGTAGCCTCGGTAAGTGAGGATGGTGCCGCCTCGGAGGCTGGCATACGCAAGGGCGACGTGATACTTAAGATGAATGGACATACGCTCACCGACGCGGCAGTCTTCCTTGAGCAGATGGGACAGCAGCGTCCAGGCGACAAGGTGACATTTGAGGTGCGCCGTGGCGACAAGACTATTAATCTCACAGCAACGCTTCGCAACAAGGCGGGACGCACCGAGCTACTTACACGCGATGATGTGGATGTAACAGCTGCGCTGGGTGGCAAGTTTGCCACAGCCTCTGCAAAGCTATGTGACCAGCTTGATATACGTGGTGGAGTGCAGGTTACACACATCAACCGTGGCGGTCTTTTGGAGCGCGCCCGCGTAAAGGAGGGATTTATCATCACGCATATCAACGACAAGGTGGTACTATCCGTAGAGGAGCTCGACCGCCTCACCGAGAAGATTAGCTCCATAGATGGCATATATCCCAATGGTCGCGCATCGAGCTATATGATTGTGGAGTAACAATAACATATATGTAACAGAATGGGGTGTCAACACGTTGTGGTTGACACCCCATCTCATTGCTTCGACGGCACTACTCCATAACCCATACAAGCGGAGCACCCGTAGCTGCGATATCGGCATCTGTAAGCTCCACTGTCAGCACACCCGCCGTAGCGTGCGCCACTTCAGATGGCTGATATGCAAAGAGCAAGCCCTCATCTGTTATCATAATGCTGTGTGTCACATGCACCTCATCAGCAGAGTCTATTACAAGCGAGACGCCATCGAGTAGATTAAGTCTGTCGTAGATAAGCATACGCAGAGCCTGCGCCCACTCACCATCAAATAGATAGCTTAAGTCATACATCTGCCCCGATGCCATATCGTAGCAGTCATACATAAGCGACAGCGCACCGTGCGCACCTCCCGAGAGTATCTCAACAAAGCTCTCATAGCATACGACACTATTATCTCGTGAAAACGAGACATCCTGAACAAGCGTGTAGTAATACTCGCCACCATACTCGGCGTACTCGTGTGCAGCCGCAGCATACTCGTCTATAAGCAGCTGTGCCGAGCCCAGCACATCGGCAGGCTCAACAGCATACTCATCAAAGGTAACGGCATAATTGGTGCTCTCTATGGCCGATAAAGCATCGCTCTTTTCACAATTCTTTATACGCTTGTATAGTATATCGACGCTAAAACGGTCGCCTGACTCCGAAATTTTTAAATCTTCATACTCTGGAAGGGGCACATCTCCCCTCTCTGAGCGACACGCCACTACCGCCACGGCAAGTAGTAACATTATGGAAAAACTCTTTACAACTCTCATATTTTGACTATTTATAGCGTAAAGTTAGCAATTTTTACTATAAAATGAAAAATATTTGCATTTTTTTTTGCAAAAAGTTTGGAGAATAAAATTTTTGCCGTATATTTGCATCGTCGAAAGGTGACAAACAAATAATGGTGGATTCATCTAAGGGCTAGGATACATGCCTCTCACGCATGACATAGGGGTTCGAATCCCCTATCCACTACAAATCACAACGCAAGAAGATGTCGAAAGACATCTTTTTGTTTTTTATACCTACAGCTAAACCATAACTACGCGTCAGTGTCGGCTTTGCGGGCTCACTGTAAATTTCCAGTGAGCCACTTTGTGACGCACCTGCGGACTTGCATACATAGACACGACATAAACAAAAACAGACGACCTAAAAAAGTCGTCTGCTTTGTGTTGTGGGAGCAAAGGGATTCGAACCCCTGACCCTCTGCTTGTAAGGCAGATGCTCTGAACCAGCTGAGCTATGCTCCCAAATTGTTAAGGCTCGGGACTGCAAAGGTAGACATTATTTTTTAATCTGCAAATTTTCCAACAAGTTTTTTAAGAGCCTCGACATCTTTTTTTAGAAACTCGGCTGCGTCGTCTGCTTGTCTTATGGAGCTCCGTATCGGCAGTTGCCTAACTCTTACCCTCCTTGCAGCATCATCACTGACACCTCTTCGTGCATCCCTCGCACTTTTGCGCCTGAACAAGGACTTGAACCTAGGACCCCATGATTAACAGTCATGTGCTCTAACCAACTGAGCTATTCAGGCATTGTAAAAGAACCGTTATCTTTCGATTGCGGTGCAAAGGTAGATATTATTTTTTATTCTGCAAATTTTTTCGCAAAAAAAATGCAAAAAAATAACACACACAAACTACACACCCACCCACTATCACACATAACGCACTGTATATCAACGGATATAATCTACAATATAAATATTTTCACAGACACGCCATCCACATAATATTATTGTGCCACACGCCTTTAAAATCAAAATTTGTCAAAAATTAGGCAATGTGGCTGTAGTTTAGATTAATTAAATTACATTTGTGGTATGAAACAGCTATTTACATATATCATCACGCTCATCGCCCTACTATCTGTGCAGCCTACAACTGCGCAAGATGATACAGTGAGTAAGCTACACTTTGATAGCACCACCTACGACTATGGACACATCCGCGAGGATGGCGGTGCTGTCAGCTGCATCTTTACCGCGACAAATACCAGCGACAAGCCCATCGTCGTAATGAACGTCATCACGTCGTGCGGCTGCACCACAGCACGCTATGAGCGCAGACCTGTGGAGGCGGGTGGAAGGTTTAAGATGGAGTTGAGCTACGACCCTATGAACCGTCCAGGGCGCATAGATAGATATATATATGTAGAGGTGTCAGACAGCGAGCAGAAGATAAAACTTCGCATTACAGGCAACGTAACACCGCGCAACCGCACCGTAGACGAGATATATCCGTTTGATATGGGTGGTGGACTACGCCTGCAGAGCAACTTCCACGCCTTTGCTTACGTTGAGCACGGCAAGGAGGTGTCTACACAGATAGGCTACGTCAACAACTCCGACCACGATATCGAGATACACCTTACGCCCGTAGCGAGCTCGGGGGCTTTGCGCACATCATACTCGCGTAGTATTGCACCACGCGCTACAGGCGATATAACGCTAACGTATCGCCTTGCAGAGGGCAGCACGCGCTATGGCACGCTTGACGACCGTATGCGCATAGTTGTAGATGGCATACCCTCCGAGACACTGCTCTCTACATACGCCATTGCAGTAGATAATTTCGACAATACAGATGATATTTCTGCCCCCAGAGTTGAAGTTTCGAAAAAAATTATTAAATTTGGGGAGGTAAACTGCGATAATAGCATTTACAAAGACGACTTTGAGATAAAAAATGTGGGGCAGACACCACTTATTGTGCGCTGTACAGAGGTGAGTGGCGACGCTGTGTCGTGCGACATTGCGCGTAATGTAGCCATCGCACCAGGGGGCAGTGTGAATGTTGTCGTGCGCCTTAACACGCGACATATAGACCCCGATGCTCCGTATGTGGCACGCATAACACTTATCACCAACGACCCCATAAAGCCGATGCAGGTGATACGCATAAGCGCGCTACCAGAGTAGCATTAACACCCGACGAGTAAAAACTAATTAGATAAACTAAACCAAAACAAGATGTTTAAGATTGTTGAAAAACGCAAGCTGGCGGAGAACATCTATGAGATGAAGATTGCCGCCGAGCGTGTAGCACGCGCAGCCCAGCCTGGTCAGTTCGTGATAGTACGAGTTAACGAGGGTGGCGAGCGTATTCCGCTTACCATTGCCGACTATGATGCCGAGGCAGGTACGGTGACTATTGTAACGCAGACTATCGGTCTGTCGACAAGAAAGATATGCGCTCTTGAGGCGGGCGACGCTCTCGCCGACTTCGCAGGACCGCTTGGTCGTCCTTCAGAGTTTGTACATATGCCTCTCGAGGAGCTCAAGAGCCGCAAGTATCTCTTTGTTGCAGGTGGCGTGGGCACAGCTCCCGTATATCCGCAGGTGAAGTGGTTGCACGAGCACGGTGTGCAGTGCGATGTCATCATCGGCGCAAAGAGCAAGGGTATGCTTATCTACATCGACGAGATGTCAAAGGTGGGCAACGTACATATTGCCACCGACGACGGCACCGAGGGCTACAAGGGTATGGTAACAGGTCTTATGAAGGAGCTTGTCGAGGTGGAGAAGAGGAGCTACGACGAGTGTGTATGTATCGGCCCTATGATAATGATGAAGTTCGTGTGCCTCACCACCAAGACTTGGGGGCTACAGACGACAGTATCACTCAACGCCCTTATGGTAGATGGTACAGGTATGTGTGGTGCCTGCCGCGTCTCTGTGGGTGGCAAGACCCTATTTACTTGTGTCGATGGCCCCGAGTTTGATGGCCATCAGGTAGACTTCGACGAGGCTATGCGCCGCCAGTCGATGTACCGCAATCAGGAGAAGAGCGCAGAGAGTAAACCCGAACATCAGTGTAACTGCTATGGCAAATAAGATACCGCGCGTCCCTGTACGCGAACAAGATCCGTTAGTGCGTGCTACCAACTTCGACGAGGTATGCTACGGCTATAATTGGGAGGAGGCATCGTTGGAGGCTACCCGCTGTCTCAACTGCAAGAACCCACGTTGCGTGGCTGCCTGCCCCGTCAACATCAACATTCCCGAGTTTATCCACCATATCACCGAGGGAGACCTCCGTGCCGCTGCCGACACCATCCATAAGGATAGCTCGCTGCCCTCAATATGTGGTCGTGTATGTCCGCAGGAGTCGCAGTGCGAGGGCTCGTGTGTCCTCGGCATCAAGGGTGAGCCTGTGGCTATCGGCAAGTTGGAGCGATTTGTCGGCGACTGGGCTTTGGAGCACGCCGACGAGGAGGATGCTCCACATATTGAGCCTAATGGACACCGTGTGGCCGTAGTAGGTAGTGGCCCTGCAGGTCTGGCTTGTGCCAGCGACCTCGCCAAGTTAGGCTATCAGGTGGATGTATTCGAGGCACTCCACAAGTTGGGCGGTGTGCTTGTGTATGGCATCCCCGAGTTCCGCCTACCCAAGGAGCGTGTCGTAGCACGCGAGATTGAGGCCGTTAAGCGTCTTGGCGTGAAGTTCGAGAACGATGTTATCATTGGTCGCACTATGACCATTGACTCGTTGCTCGACGAGGAGGGCTACGATGCTGTCTTCGTTGGCTCGGGTGCGGGTCTACCACGCTTTATGGGCATCGAGGGCGAGAACCTCAATGGTGTGCTGTCTGCTAACGAGTTCCTCACACGCGTCAACCTTATGGGCGCGTGGAACCCCGAGAAGTCTGACACCCCCGTCTATGTAGGTCGCAAGGTTGTTGTTGTAGGTGGTGGTAATGTCGCTATGGATGCTGTGCGTACCGCAAAGCGTCTTGGTGCAGAGGCTGTTATCGTCTATCGTCGTGGCGAGGCAGAGCTCCCCGCACGTAAGGAGGAGGTACACCACGCCAAGGAGGAGGGCATCGTATTCCGTATGCTAACCAACCCTACACGTATCCTCGGCAACGAGAATGGCTGGGTTACAGGCATCAACTGCGTAGAGATGGAGCTTGGCGAGCCCGATGCAAGTGGTCGTCGCTCACCGCAGGAGAAGGCGGGCTCTGACTTTACCATCGACTGCGATGTTGTTATTATGGCCCTTGGCACATCACCTAACCCCCTCATCGCCTCAACGACAGATGGTCTCAACATCAACCGTCGTGGCTGTATCGAGGCAAACGATATGGGCGTTACCTCTCGTGAGGGCGTCTTCGCTGGCGGTGACGCTGTGACAGGTGCTGCTACCGTTATCCTCGCTATGGGTGCAGGTCGCAAGGGCGCAAAGGCTATAGATGAGTATATCAAGTCGAAGAGATAATCCCGCGACGCTAATATAGCGCGCTTACGACAGAATAGTTGGGCTGGTATAAGCCCAACTATTTTATTTATGCTTTATTTATGCGCCACCTAAACCTCTATTATGAGTTTAGGCACACATTATTAGCATAAATTTGTTGTTAGAGGGGTGCCGAGTGCTACAGGCACACATCATTATTAGGAGGGGTTAGATTTGGCTATGACATGAAAAAGCCATGGATGGGTAGTACCTGGCGTACGTCCCATTCATGGCTTTGATTAAAGAGTCAAAGATGACCCCTTATATAACGGATAATTTGTTGTCAGAAGGGGGTAGATTTGGCTCTGACATGAAAAAGCCATGGATGGGTAGTACCTGGCGTACGTCCCATTCACGGCTTTGATTGAAGAGTCGAAGATGACCCCTTATATAACGGATAATTTGTTGTCAGAGGGGGTTAGATTTGGCTATGACATGAAAAAGCCATGGATGGGTAGTACTTGGCGTACGTCCCATTCATGGCTTTGATTGAAGAGTCAAAGATGACCCCTTATCACAACAAATTACATTTCGGAGGTAAATTTAAAACGTATATCTTTGAAGTTCTCCTGGGCTAACGCAAGCGCATAACTTGTGTCGGCAAGAAAGACATCACGACCGTGCTTATCTACCGCCATATTGGTATGCTTACGACGCTTAAAGTCGCTCAACTGCGCATCGTTATTTGACTCTATCCAGCAGGCCTTATGGATAGATATAGGCTCCCATCGACACTTCGCACCATACTCGTGCTCAAGACGATACTGTATAACCTCAAACTGGAGTGCGCCCACTGTTCCAATGATTTTACGACCATTGAGCGACGATGTGAAGAGCTGTGCCACACCCTCATCCATAAGCTGGTCGATACCCTTTGCCAGCTGCTTAAACTTCATAGGGTCGGCATTCTCGATATAGCGGAAGTGCTCGGGTGCAAATGAGGGAATACCCGTGAACTTCAGCTTCTCGCCCTCTGTGAAGGTGTCGCCAATCATAAATGTTCCTGTGTCGTGCAGACCCACAATATCTCCAGGGAATGCCTCATCAATTACCGACTTCTTCTCCGCCATAAATGCTGTGGGCGACGAGAACTTAAGCTGCTTGCCACTACGCACGTGCAGGTAGTTCTTGTTACGCTCAAACTTACCCGAGCATATCTTCATAAATGCGATACGGTCACGGTGGTTGGGATCCATATTGGCGTGTATCTTGAATATGAAGCCCGTCATCTTCTCCTGCTGTGGCTCTACAAGACGTGTCTCGGTGGGTGCTACGCGCGGCGAGGGTGCTACATTTATAAAGCACTCCAAGAGCTCACGCACACCAAAGTTATTTACTGCCGAGCCAAAGAATACGGGAGCCAGCTCACCACGCAGATATGCCTCGCGGTCAAAGGCATCGTATACACCCTCCACAAGGTCGATGTTCTCGCGTAGCTGCGCTGCAAACTTATCACCTATATACTTGTCAACCTCGGGCGATGCGAGGTCGTTTATATCTACTGTTGAGGCATCTGCCGTCTGTCGCTCATCGGATGTGAAGAGCGAGAGGTTGTGCTCGTAGATGTTGTACACGCCCTTGAACGTGTCGCCCGAAGATATTGGAAATGCCAATGGGCGCACCTTTATCTTAAGCTCGTTCTCCACCTCGTCGAGCAGGTCGAATGGATCCTTGCACGGGCGATCCAACTTATTTATAAATACTATAACGGGGGTGTTACGCATACGGCAGACATCCATCAGTCGGCGTGTCTGCGTCTCGACACCCTTCGCACCGTCGATAACGATGATTACAGAGTCTACGGCTGTGAGCGTGCGGTATGTATCCTCGGCGAAGTCCTCGTGACCAGGGGTGTCGAGGATGTTTATTTTCAGACCCTTATACTCAAAGCCCATAACCGACGTTGCCACCGAGATACCACGCTGACGCTCTATCTCCATAAAGTCGGATGTTGCACCCTTTTTAATCTTATTGCTCTTCACGGCACCCGCCACGTGGATAGCACCACCAAACAAGAGTAGCTTCTCGGTGAGTGTTGTCTTACCAGCGTCGGGGTGTGCAATTACCGCGAACGTGCGGCGGCGTGTTATTTCGTCGATTAATGCCATCTTATAAGTGTGTTAATTTCGCGTAACTCAATATTTAAGGCGCAAAGGTACAACGTAATTTTGAAAATTAAAAATTGTTATCGGAAAATCTTAAATTGTACATATTTTGAGTGGTCTACTCATTATTTGCGGCATCCTATTTTATATACAACCCATAAAAACTTGCCAAATTATTTGGTAATCCGATTTTGTTTTTGTATTTTTCGAAAAATTTTAGTGTGCTAACCTTTAATACGTTACAACTATGAGAAAGATTTATCTATTTTTAGTTTTAGCTTGTTGTGGTTTGGTGGCGTGCGAGGATGATAAGTTTGATCCGACGGTCGACCCTGCAATAGTTGAGATGGAAAATCTTATAGCAAAGCAGAAAGGAAAGTTTAATGATAATGAATTACTTGCAAAATTGCATTCAACCGCAATGGTGCACGGTGGCAAAATATTCATATATATTGACAACAAGTGGCAAAAAACATTAAAATTAGGAGGGCGTCCCACTATAGGCTACATCTTCTATGAGAACGGAACAGGCTCGATCTATCGCGGTCCCGGTTGTGCTGATCATGAGGGTAGTCCTTATTACAGCACATATCAATATGAATATGATGCAAAGAGTAACACTTTAACAACTATTGAGGATAATAAATTTGAGGCAAAGGTATTATATTTCAAGGACGATACAATAATACTTGAGGGCTATATTATAGGTAACTATGCAGATGATTATCACAGATTGATTATGAACTTCAGCGACGAAAGACGCGAAGAGTTATTAAACAGCGACATCCCCTCATATGAGGAGTGGATAAAAATGAAGGAGATGGAAAATAAGTAATCTAATCTACTTGAATAATTAACGAACAACAACCCTACTTTCGAGTGGGGTTGTTTTTTTTGTGTGTCGAGAGCAGGCGGATAGGGCGAGAGATAGGGCGAGATAGGGAAGGTAGTGAAGGTATGGAAGGTAGGGAATTTAGGGAATTTAGGGAATTTAGTGAAGGTAGGGTTTGATAGGATTGATATGGCTATCCTTAAACTCCCTAACCTCCTTAACCTCCCTAAACTCACTAAACTCCTTAAACTCACTAAACTCACTAAACTCGCCATCAAGCCCGACCTATCTCTTTGTTCCATTATGGCAATAAATCATAGATTTGCAACCAAAGAACTTGCATTTATAATTTTTTTTGTATCTTTGTATGGATATACTATATCCAAGCGACAGACGACAGATAAAAAACGTGATATATGGCTAATGCAAAGTACACTCTTTTGGAGGTAAAGCAGGGCGACAAGCGTCTTGAGCGAGAGTTTATCGACCTCCCAAAGAAGATTTATAAGGGCAACGAGTACTGGGTATGCCCCTTTGACAGCTCTATAAAGGCGGTATTTGACCCCGCAAAGAACAAGCTATTTCAGGATGGTGAGGCTATACGCTGGGTGGCACACAACAGCGAGGGCGAGTGCGTAGGACGTATCGCCGCCTTCTACGACAAGACACACGCCTACAGCTATGAGCAGCCCACAGGCGGATGCGGCTTCTTTGAGGCGATAAACGATCAGGAGCTTGCCAACTTGCTCTTTGACGCGTCGCGCGAATGGCTTGCGGCACGCGGTATGGAGGCGATGGACGGGCCTGTGAACTTCGGCTCACGCGACGCCTGGTGGGGTCTATTGGTGGAGGGCTACGAGTATCAACCACTCTTCGAAAACCCATACAACCTACCCTACTACAAGGAGCTATTCGAGAACTACGGCTTCCAGAACTACTTTAATCAGAACACATACGTCTGGAATGTATATGACGACGATGTAAACGAGGTGGTCTTTGACCGCGTGAAGCGTCTAATGTCAACACCTGGCTATCGCTTCTCGCCCATTGGCGACGAGGATCTGTATGACGCTGTGGAGAAGTTCCGCGTGATATACAACAAGGCGTGGTCACTATTTACAGGCGTGCAGCCTATGACCGTGGAGGAGGCTCGCGCAATGGCAGACACAATGCGCCCCATTGTTGACAGAAACTTGATATACTTCGCATACTTCAACGACGAGCCTATAGGTTTCTTTATAATGGTGCCCGACCTTAACCGCCTTATCGGCAAGTATAACGGTAAGTTTGGCATCATCAACAAGCTGCGAATGATGTGGGACTTGAAGGTAAGAAAAAAGTGTGACCGCATATTTGCCATCATCTTCGGCATAACACCCGAGTTTCAGGGCAAGGGCGTGGAGTCTGGCTTTATGAAGGCTATGCTCGACAACTACGTGCGCACAGATCGCAACGAATATCGCAGCGTAGAGTTTGCGTGGATTGGTGACTTCAACCCCGTGATGAACCGTATGGTGGAGCGTTATATATGCGCACGCAAACATAAGGTACACACCACATATCGCTATCTGTTTGACCGCACGAAGGAGTTTACGCGCTGCCCAAAGGTGGGCTTCAAGCCACGCCCCAAGAGCGAGACTCCAGCAGCAGAGAGCGCAAAGAGCGAATAATAACAGAATTACAATAACAACTAAAACCGAAAAACTAAATGAAAACAACAGCTTTCACAAAGTATCACCTTGCTAACGGTGCCAAGATGGCAGAGTTTGCAGGTTACAACATGCCTATCGAGTTCTCGGGTATCAACGACGAGCACATCAACGTACGCGAGAAGTGCGGTGTATTTGACGTTAGCCACATGGGTGAGATATGGATTAAGGGCCCACGTGCCACAGAGTTCTTGCAGCGCATCACTACAAACAACGTATGCGACCTCTACGACGGCAAGGTGCAGTATACAACAATGCCCAATGGTAAGGGTGGTATCGTTGACGACATCTTGGTATATCGTCTGAACGAAAATAAGTATATGCTGTGTGTCAACGCCGCTAACATCGAGAAGGACTGGGCTCACATCTGCAAGCAGGGTGAGGAGTATGGTATGAAGGCAGGCGAGGAGCTTGAGAACGGCTCTGACAAGACTGCACAGCTCGCTATTCAGGGCCCCTTGGCAATGAAGCTCGTACAGAAGATGACAGAGGAGCAGGTGGAGGATATGGAGTACTACACATTCAAGATCTGCAAGGTTGCAGGCTGCGAGGTTATCCTCTCAACAACAGGATACACTGGCTCTGGTGGCTGCGAGATATATATGTACAACGAGGATGCCGACACTATCTGGGAGGCTATGTGGAAGGTAGGCGAGGAGTTCGGTCTTAAGAACATCGGTCTCGGCGCACGCGACACATTGCGTCTTGAGAAGGGCTTCTGCCTCTATGGCAACGACATCGACGACACCACATCACCCATCGAGGCAGGTCTTAACTGGCTCACAAAGTTTGTGGACAACAAGCCCTTTATCGACCGTGAGCTTATGGAGCGTCAGAAGAAGGAGGGCGTTGAGCGCAAGCTCGTAGGCTTCAAGCTTATTGACCGTGGTGTACCTCGTCACGAGTATCCTCTCACCGACCCCGAGGGCAACCACATCGGTCACGTTACATCTGGTACTATGTCGCCTTGCTTGAAGGTGGGTATCGGTATGGGTTATGTTAAGCCCGCATTTGCCAAGGCTGGCACACAGATCGCCGTTGAGGTGCGCGGTCGTCTGCTCAAGGCAGAGGTGGTACGCCTTCCCTTTGTATAAGGAGTATAACACCCCATTATAGTAGGGTGTCTACCTGTTGGTCGGTACGTATTTTCGCGTGCCGACCACACTTTTAAGGGGGTATTTTATGATAAAGACTCAAAGAATTGAAAAAAAAGTGCAAATAAGGGTATAAACTCCGAAATATTTGTTATCTTTGTATTGCTAAACGGAGAGGTAATCCCCAACGTGAATAATTTATTACACAGAATAATCACATTAATTTATAACCTTTTAACTTAACTAAAACTATGGATGTAAAAGTTTTGATGGCCCAGTTGGAGGCCAAGCACCCCGGTGAGAGCGAATACTTGCAGGCGGTTCAGGAGGTATTGGAGTCTATCGAGGAGGTATACAACCAGCACCCCGAGTTCGAGAAGGCAAAGATCGTTGAGCGTATCGTTGAGCCCGATCGTATCTTCACATTCCGTGTAACATGGGTTGATGACAATGGTGAGGTTCAGACTAACCTCGGTTACCGTGTACAGTTCAACTCTGCTATCGGTCCTTACAAGGGCGGTTTGCGTTTCCACCCTGCTGTTAACCCCTCAATGTTGAAGTTCCTCGGTTTCGAGCAGACTTTCAAGAACGCTTTGACTACTCTTCCTATGGGTGGCGCCAAGGGTGGTGCTGACTTCAACCCCGTAGGTAAGTCAGACGGCGAGATTATGCGTTTCTGCCAGGCATTTATGCAGGAGTTGTGGAACAACATCGGTGTTGACACTGACGTTCCCGCAGGTGACGTAGGTGTTGGTGGTCGTGAGATCGGCTTCCTCAATGGTATGTATCAGAAGCTTGCTCGCAAGTACCACACTGGCGTTTTGACAGGTAAGGGTATGACTTGGGGTGGTTCAATCCTCCGTCCCGAGGCTACTGGTTTCGGTGCTTTGTACTTCACAGAGCATATGTTGGCAAAGGCTGGCAAGAACCTTAAGGATAAGACCGTTGCTATCTCTGGTTTCGGTAACGTAGCTTGGGGTGCAGCAACAAAGGCTACCGAGCTTGGTGCAAAGGTTGTTGCTATCTCTGGTCCCGACGGCGTTTGCGAGATCCCTGGTGGTATCACAAAGGAGATGATCGACTATATGCTTGATATGCGTTCTTCTAACCGCAACAAGGTTGAGGATATGGCTACCAAGTTCCCCGAGGCTTGTAAGTTCACTGCAGGCAAGAAGGCTTGGTCAGTTAAGTGTGACATCGCTCTTCCATGCGCATTCCAGAACGAGTTGAACGAGGCTGATGCAAAGGAGCTTTTGGCTAACGGTACATGGTGCTGCGCTGAGGTTTCTAACATGGGTTGTACTCCCGAGGCTATCCACGCATTCCAGTCAGCAGGTATCCTCTTCGCTCCTGGTAAGGCAGTTAACGCAGGTGGTGTAGCTACTTCTGGTCTTGAGATGACTCAGAACTGTATGCACCTTTCATGGTCTGGTAAGGAGGTTGACGAGAAGCTTCACTTCATCATGGAGTCTATCCACGAGGCTTGTGTTAAGTTCGGTCAGCAGCCCGACGGCACTATTAACTATGTTAAGGGTGCAAACGTTGCAGGTTTCATGAAGGTTGCACAGGCTATGCTTGAGCAGGGTATCATCTAATACTTTGCAACTATATGGCAGCATCTGCTGCTAAAAGTTCGGATGGGCGGTACAACAGTATCGTCCATCCTTTTTTTATATCGCGTCGCAGCGTACCAGAGCATAACATAGCAGCTTTTGCATCGCCGTCAATGATAGACACAGATTATGTCGTAAGTATTGTGAGAAATTAGATAAATTGTCTTAACTTTGTGGTAACTAATCTCATCAACCTATGCGACCTATATTGACTCTCTTCACAGTACTACTTGCAATGATGTTTGCGGGGTGCAACAACGAAAGCAAGACTCTTCAATTTGCTCTCGACCAGGATTCATTAGAGATACCTGCACAGGGTGGAGACGTTGAAGTGCGCGTGATAAGCAACCAGCCGTGGGTGCTTACTGGCTACACAACGTGGTGTACACCATCCATAAAGAGCGGTAGCGGCTCGCTTGAGGGCGAAATTGTCCGCTTTCACGCAGAGGCATCTGACTATGACCGAGGCGTAACATATCGCTTTAGCGCAGGCAGCACAACACTCGAGCTATACGTATCACAAAAGGGTGTCCCAGCACTGCAAACATCCGATAGTGGCACTCATTGGATAATGCCCGAGGGCGGCAAGTTAACCCTTAACTATAATACAAACATCGACTGCGAGGTGGTTATACCCGACAGCGCACAAGAGTGGCTCTCACTGCCGTCACGCGCTTTAGGCAAGCACAATGTAACACTTGACGTAGCGACTAACAACACGGGATATAGCCGCGAGGCGATAGTTACGGTGCGCGCAATAGACAACCACAATATGGCGATATGCTTCACCGTGCGCCAACCAAGCAGCTCTAACATCATACGTTACACGACGACAGATGGCAAGATATTTGAGCCTAAAGCTGACGCATTCAACACACAGATTACCAACAACATATATTTTGATGATGGTGCAATTATTGAATTTAACGCACCCCTCACAACAATTGGCGAGCAGGCTTTCTACATCTCGTACAACAACACGCTAAAATCTATTATTCTGCCCAATGACGTGGAGAATATTGGACTGGCGGCATTCAACGAGTGCTACCGTCTTGAGGATATCGTGCTCCCAGAGTCGTTACGCACGGTTGGCGATGTTGCCTTTCAGGATTGCAAGTCGCTTATGGAGATAACTTTCCCCGAGGGCGTAACTACGATTGGAAGAGGTGTTTTTCGTAAGTGCATCAGCCTCAAGAGTGTTACGATGCCAGATAGCGTAACCTCGCTCGGCGCACTGTGTTTTGACGAATGTGAGGCTTTAGAGAGTGTATGCCTATCGGATAATATCCCCACAATCCAAGATAGCACATTCTACGGGTGTACAGCCCTCCGAGAGCTAAACATCCCCTCAAAGTTGGAGGTTGTCGAGTGCTACGCCTTCTGTGGCTGTACTGCTCTACTCGATATTACGCTTTTCGATGGGTTAAAGTCGTTAGGCGCGTATGCCTTTATGAGCTGCCACACGTTCACCGAGATTGACATCCCCGAGGGTGTGACCACAATTGGCGACAACTGCTTCGGCGACTGTCCTAAACTGCAACGAGCCTCACTGCCCGAGTCGCTCACCGTACTTGGTGCTAATGCCTTTTTCGGCTGCACAATGCTCAAAGATATAAACATTCCCAATAGCATAACAGAGCTTAATAGTGGTATCTTTCAAGGCTGCGAGAGTTTGGAGAGTGTGGTGCTTCCATCGAAGTTGAAGGTGGTGGGCGACTATGCGTTTGCAGGATGCACAAGCCTTACGGAGATTGATCTGCCCGCCACTGTTACACATATCAACCAGTCGGCATTCGCCTATTGCTACTCATTGGAGCAGGTGTCGGTGCGTAGCGAACACCTTAAGCAGATTCAAGGAAACACCTTTGCGTATTGTCCATCGCTTATGCGCTTGGAGCTATACTCTATCGAGCCACCACAGCTCCCAGAGCTCAACATCTTCGATGGTTGTAGCGAGTCGCTTGGCGTCTATGTTCCCGCCAATAGTGTCGAGAGATATAAGAGCGATGAGGCTTGGCAGACCTACGCCGAGTATATCCGCGCGCTATAAGATATAGGTATAACAAAGAAGAGGTCGACTAGCAAGCCGACCTCTTCTTCGTATCTTCAATATCTACGCCTCCTTCAACGCCTGACGCAGATGCTCGGGGAAGTTACCCTTGATATCTCGCTCCATAGAGAGTATCATCGAGCATATAGCGCGCGCCGATGAGCTGCCGTGACCAATCATCACAGGGGCATTTACACCCATAACCTGCACACCACCTACGCTCTCGGCATTCATAGCATCCCAGAAATCCTGCTGCCAATAGAGCTTTGGCACGATGCGACCAAGCAGAGGACGCAACATCTTACGAAGGCTCGGAATCTTACCGCCAAGACGGTTGTTAATACGATATAGTGACTCACCCATCTTCAGCAGACTATTGCCCACAAAGGCATCGGCAACGACAACATCTGACACTCTGTCGGTAAAGATATACGATGCCTCGACATTGCCCACGAAGTTGTAGCGACCATCGCCCTTCATAAGGTCATAGGTAGCCTTCGACTGCGCATTGCCCTTACCCTCCTCCTCGCCAATGTTGAGGAGTGCCACACGTGGATTATCGAGACCCAATACCGACTTGGCATATATCGAGCCAAGTAGACCATACTGCGCTAACACCTCGGGCTTGGCATCAACATTCAAACCTACATCCATAAGTACAGCACGCTGCACACCCTTCTCCGTAGAGATTGTAGGGATGAGCGTAGCAAGCACAGGGCGTATAACTCCCTCGATAGGCTTGATAACCTGTACCGAGCCTACCATCATAGCTCCCGTAGAGCCAGCACTGGCAAAGCCGTCTACCTTACCCTCCAAGAGGTGTTTGAAGCCCACGGTAATACTCGAATCGCTCTTTGCCACAAATGCCTTGGCGGGGTGATCGCCCATCTCTATAACCTGTGTTGTCGCAACAATATCGAAGTTATCAGCCGAGCAACCGTGCTTTTCGAGGAGCTCGCGTATGCGCTTCTCGTCGCCAAAGAGGACAATACGGCTATCAGGTGCAATCTTCTTAAGCGACATTATAGCACCCTCGATAGCTACTTCAGGTGCAAAATCGCCACCCATTGCATCTATACCGATCTTTATCATAAGTGTTGGTTTTAGATGTAACAATAATAAAAGAGCACTACCACTTATGCGGTTGTGCTCTTTAACATTAAATGAAGACTACTCTGCCTTCTTCTCGATTGCGAGCTTACCGCGATAGAAGCCGCACTCGGGGCAAACGCGGTGGTAGAGTACTGCTGAACCACAGTTCGAGCAAGTTACTACAGTAGGAACTACAGCCTTGTAGTGAGTTCTTCTCTTGTCTCGGCGTGTAGACGAGACTTTGTGTTTAGGATGTGCCATCTTACAATATAATTTTTAAGTTTTATGTTTCTTTTGCCCACTCGACAACTTGACGGATAAGCCGCCTCGTAGACCTCAAATAGCTACTTTGTGGGTTAATCTCTACCCTCCATCTGTTGCTTCAACGCCTCGAGAATCTGGCGGTTAGTGTCGTCGAGACCCACCTGATCCGACTCCTCCGCCTCGCGCTCCATACGCTCAAACTCCTCCTCGGTAATCTGACCAAATGAGGCAAGCATCTCGGGGTTGCAACCACCCTCCTCGTGTACTCGACGGTAAGGCAACGATAGCACAATGCTCTCGTAGATGTACTGCGTGAGGTCGAGATAGTCCTCTGAAGGAGATATCCACATCACGTCACCATCGTAGTCATCAATTTCGTCGGAGAACTTAACCACGAGGTCTCCCTCATAGTCAACTGCCACGGGACAATCCTCCAAACAGCGGTCACACTCGCAAATTACCTCGCCACCGATGCTAACGTGTAGCTCCAACATTGTGTCGCTACGCTTCATATCAACGTGGGCATCACAGCGTCCACCCTTGATCTCCACACGGTCATACGCCTCAAACAATGCGTCATCTACCTGAAAATCAAAGTCATAGCTTCCACCCTTAAGCCCTTTATAAGCTATCTTATACAACGTAATCTGCTCCATTTCAGCACAATTAGTCTGCAAATTTACAACAAAAAACCAAAATCTGCAAATTATTACTATTTTTGTAGCAAAGTTTTACGCAAATTTACTAAAACAACCTACAATAATGGCACCATACAGCATCATAATTGAGTGTAACTACGAGGAGTTTTGGAGATATAATCTCGCCGTTTCAGGCGTGGTAATGCAGTCGGGCGGACGTGTTGAGTTTGTCAAGCACCTCGACGAGGTAGCGGCGGTATGCTCAAATCTTGAGGAGTGCCCCAAAACATACAACCGCCCCAAGCTATTGCAGCTAACAACCTGCTCGGGCGATGCCATTACCTTATATATATATGTTATACCCCACACCCTACCGCTATCACGCACCGTCGAGGAGTGTCGCCCCTTTGATATGCGGGTAACCATCAAGCACGGCGACAACACCATCTACAACCGCCACCACGAGATAAATCAGTGGTCGGGCGATAACATTGAGATAAAGTTTGAGGGCATCTAAAGGCTACGACGCAAGCCCCAACAAAAAAACAGAGTGCGAATGAGTAATCTTCATTCGCACTCTGCTTTTAACAGCGCAAGCACTATTATATCGAGATATTGAGAATCTCGAGCTTAAGTATACCTGCAGGCACCTGCACCTCGACAATCTCGCCTACCTTCTTGCCCAAAAGAGCCTTTGCTATAGGTGTGCCGATAGCGAGCTTACCCTCTCGCAGGTTTGCCTCATTCTCCGAAACGATAGTGTACTCCACCTCGCGTTTTACGTTGTGGTTCATCAACTTAACTCGGCTCAAAATCTGCACTTTTGAAGTGTCAATCTTGCTCTCGTCAATAATTCGCGCCTTTGACAATGTAGCCTCAAGTTGTGCTATACGCATCTCGAGAAGACCCTGTGCCTCACGCGCAGCATCATACTCCGCATTCTCCGACAAGTCACCCTTATCACGAGCCTCTGCAATGGCTGCAGCTGCCGCAGGACGGTCAACCGACAACATATGGTTGAGCTCCTCCTTCAGTTTGTTCATACCCTCCTGTGTAAGGTATATAATCTCTTTACTCATAGCTTATATTTTATTTTTTTGTTTTCAACAAGCATAAAAAAATAATGAATTCCAATCCGATTAAAGATTAGAACCCCTTCAAATGCAATACAAAGGTAGAACGAATTTTTCGAATTGACAAATTTTTAGAGCACAAAGTGTGCCGTGCAACATATTACAAGCCCTATTTAAGAGCTTTATGGCTAAAAGAGCTCCAGCTGCTCAGAAGAGGTGTTGAACGATAGACGGTGATATGGCGTAAGTCCGTGCTCACGTATTGCGAGACGATGCTCGCGCGTGGGATACCCCTTATTTTTATCCCAGCCATATTGCGGATACTCCTTGGCTAACGCACACATATACTCGTCGCGGTGGGTCTTTGCCAATACCGAGGCAGCAGCAATATTAGCATACTTGCCATCGCCCTTAACGATGGTGCGATACGGTATATCGAGGTCTGTGAAAAAGCGGTTACCATCAACAACGATATATTGCGGCGGCGTTGTTAGACCACGCAGAGCGAGGTTCATACCCTCAATAGAGGCGTTCAGAATGTTTATCTTGTCGATACGCTCTGCTGTAACCTCACATACGCACCACGCCACAGCCTCGCGCTCTATAATCTCTCGCAACATATCGCGTCTACGCTCCGTCATCTGCTTTGAGTCATTGAGTAGCGGGTGGTAGAAATCTGGCGGCAGGATGACAGCAGCCGCAAAGACCGAGCCAGCAAGACAGCCTCGTCCCGCCTCATCACAGCCAGCCTCAATAAGGTCGTATTGATAGCAATTCTCCAACATAGCTCGGCTAATTTTCAGCACGCACCTCGCGCTGGTGAAGCACATTGTCGGGGTTAAGTGGTGCGCCATTAAACGAGCGCACATACTTTAGCATAGCCTCACGCACCGACACGCCTGCAGGCTTGAACTGTGCAGCAACGACATCTGCATCAATGTACTTCTTTGTAATATAGTCACATACAGCGACACTATACATCTTGTCATCCTCCAATTCAAAGCGCACATCATCGGCATCGCCCGATGTATTTACAACAATCTCATACGGGACATTGCTACGGAAATAGGGGTAGTGCGACTCCTTATCCTTGCGACCACCCTCGCCCACGCTATTATACTTGCGCATAATAAACTCTCGCATCTGCCCACCTGTGAGAGTACCTATCATTATCACAGAGTTGAAGGGGTCGTTATTATATATGTCACCACGTGTAATCTCTCCTGGAAGTATCGCCGAGAGACGTACACCGCCAAAGTGATAGAATACAACATCTGGTACAAACTTATCGGCATAGGGATAGCATCTGAGTGCCTCAACTGTGAAGTTAGCAACGCCGTTATGCGTGAACTGTGCCTCGGCATAGCCCTCGACAGTATTAAGCTCGGGATTACGGCTCTTGATATCGGCGACGACATCAACAATATCGGCATTGGCAACATAGTCATCCACAGCCACGTGGCTAAACGACGTAGAGACCACCTCGCCATCACATATCTCAAGGTCTGCAACCATAACACGCGCCATACTCTTGCCACTCTGCGTAAGCTGCACACCACGAATTACGTCGTTTCGCACCTCGTGGGTATGACCACCCGCTACCCAATGGCACCTCGGCGAGCGTGCTATAAAGCTCTCGTCGATGTTATCGCCCATATGCGAGAGCAAGACGACATAATCGCACTCATCTGCTATCTTGTCGCACACAGCGTAGGCGGTGTCGACATCGTTAGTGAAGATAAAATCGGCATACACCGCATCATCACCAAGCGGATGCCCCTGCTCGTCGGTATCTACAACACCCACAAAGCCAATCTTTGCGCCTGCAACCTCCTTGACGACATACTCTTCGAACTCTATTGAGCCATCGCGCGACACCACATTGGCACATACGGTGTCGAAGTCCGCCATTACCACCATCTCGCCAAGTGTCGCAGCCCCCTTATCAAACTCGTGGTTGCCCAGTGTGACGACATCGTAGCCTATGGCGTTCATAAGCTCAATCATAGGTATATAGGGGCTATCACCATCATCTATAAAGGCGTTACCAGAGACCCTGTCGCCAGCATCCACAAGCAGCACCTCGCCCAACTTATCATACTCATCAACAAGGGTTTTAAGCTGCGGTAGCGCATATATATTGGCGTGAATATCATTCGTCGCAACTATGTAGAGGTGCGTACTTTCCGATGCTCTCTGCTCGTTACAAGCCGTCGCAAATAGCAATGCAAGGGTAAAAACAATAAAAAGTTTTCGCATAACGTTAGTTTATTTGCTTCAAAATTACAAAAAATTACTATCTTTACACACTAATTGATGAAAAAATGAGCAAGTCGCTACCAACAATGAGAGTAATATGTCGCAATAGCGGCACCTCCATCGATGTCGAGATGGGACAAACTCTCGCCTCTATACTCGATAGCTTCACCTTCGACAAGCCTCATACCATCCTCGGTGCACTTGTTAACAACCAATACAAGGAGCTTACCTACCGTGTGTATAAGCCTGTGACTGTTGAATTTTTCGACATTCGCCACTACGAGGGCTACCGCATCTACCAGCGCACCATCTCGTTTGTGATGCAGATGGCAGCGACGGAGCTGTTTCCCGAATCAAAGCTACGCATACGTCACTCCCTGGGCGATGGTTTCTACTGTGAGTTTGAGTCACGCAAGCTCACGCACGACGAGCTCGACAGCCTCAAGGCACGTATGCACGAAATTGTGAAGGCTGATATACCCATATCTCGCACCAAGCTCTTGAGCGAGGAGCTCTGCGACGAGTATAAACGTTTTGGCTACTTCGACCGCATTGAGCTGCTCGAGACTGCTCCTCGCCTGTATAGTTCGGTAAACTATATGGGCGGTATGCCTGGCTACTTCTACGGAGCACTCGCCCCATCGTCGTCTTATGTCGACAGGTTTGATCTCGCACTCTATGACGACGGTTTCTATGTGGCTCTTCCCAACCGCAAAGAGCCTGAGAGGGTTGTTGCGGAGGTTAAACTCGACAAGGTGTTCGACATTTTCCACGAGTACCAGCAATGGATAGATATTATGGGAGTGTCGACAGTCGGCGATCTTAACCGCCGCGTGCTTGAGGGCGATGCCAGCGAACTTATCAAGCTTGCAGAGTCCTTCCACGAGCTTAAGATTGCATCTATAGCGCGCTCCATCACCGAGGCTAACCGTGAACGCGGTGTGCGTATGGCTCTTATCTCGGGCCCGTCGTCAAGTGGTAAGACCACATTCTCGAAACGTCTTGGCGTGCAGCTGCGCATACGCGGCTATGACCCCGTGTTAATAGCCCTCGACGACTACTTTGTAGACCGCGACAAAACACCTCTCGATGAGAACGGCAAGCCCGACTTCGAGGCACTCGAGGCGATAGACCTCGCAACACTCAACGACCACCTTAAGCGTCTTGCGGCAGGCGAGAGTGTGGAGATTCCGCGTTACGACTTTATCACGGGCAAGCGACAGTGGCACGATAAGCCACTACAACTTACCGAGCGTTCTATACTCATTATGGAGGGCATACACGCGCTCAACCCAAACCTTACACCTGGTCTCGACGATAGGCTGAAGTTTAAGATATATATCTCGTGCTTCACGTCTGTTGCTATGGATAACTTCTCACGCATACCTACTACGGACAACCGTCTGTTGCGTCGCACAATACGCGATAAGGCGACACGTGGACACAGTGCAATGCGCACATTCGGTATGTGGTCATCGGTACGTCGTGGCGAGGAGCGACACATCTTCCCCTATCAGGAGAATGCCGACGTGATGTTTAACTCGTCGCTCTTCTATGAGATCTCTGTGCTACGCGCCCTTGCCGAGCCTACACTTAAGGAGATACCCGACACTGTGCCAGAGTATGCCGAGGCACGCCGCATACTCAAGTGCCTGGAGAAATTTGTGCCCATACCGCCCGACGAGATACCTCCAACGTCACTACTGCGCGAGTTTATCGGTGGCAGCTCATTTAAGTATTAGAGAAAGAGTGTCACAGATGGCAATGCAAGAATTAAAGACTCTGATAATCAATATATAAGAGCAATAAGAATAAAATTTAACAACTATAAAAAACTAATAAACCTATGAAAACCTTTGACAGCTTTGTAGACCGCCACACAGGTCTCAATTCACCCGAGGATCTTGCACAGATGCTCGCAACAATTGGCGTAGGCTCTGTTGAGGAGCTTTTGCAGCAGGTAATACCGCAGAATATCCGTCTTAAGAAGGAGCTCGACCTTCCAGAGGCTATGAGCGAGTATGAGTATGCTAACCACATCGCAGAGTTGGCTGCCAAGAACCGCACACTGCGCTCATTTATCGGTATGGGCTACTACCCCACCGCCGTTCCCGCCGTTATCTCACGTAACGTATTTGAGAACCCCGCGTGGTACACATCATACACACCCTATCAGGCAGAGATATCACAGGGTCGCCTTGAGGCTCTGCTCAACTTCCAGACAGCAATACTCTCGCTTACAGGTATGGAGGTTGCAAACTGCTCGTTGCTCGACGAGGCAACAGCTGCTGCCGAGGCTATGCTGATGATGTATGCACTGCGCTCACGCGAGGCTGTAAAGCAGGGTCGCAACCAACTCTTCGTTGACGAGAGCATCTTCCCACAGACTCTCGACGTATTGCTCACACGTTCAGAGCCCTTCGGCATTGAGATTATCCGCGACGACTACGCCACATATAAGTTCTCGGGCAAGGAGTTCGGTGTTATGGTGCAGTTCCCCGCAGCTAATGGCGAGGTGCGCGACTATGCCGCCTTTGCAGCAGCTGCACACGAGGCAGGTGCAACCGTCACTGCTGTTGCCGACCTGTTGTCGTTGGCACTTATGAAGTCACCCGCAGATTGGGGTGCCGACATCGCAGTAGGCACATCACAGCGTTTGGGCTGTCCTATGGGCTTTGGTGGCCCGAGCGCAGGCTATATGGCTACACGCGACGCATACAAGCGTCAGATGCCTGGTCGTATCATCGGTGTATCGGTAGATCGTCTTGGCAACAAGGCTCTTCGTATGTCACTCCAGATGCGCGAGCAGCACATCAAGCGTGAGCGTGCCACCTCTAACATCTGTACAGCAACTGCTTTGATGGCTTCGATGACAGGTTTCTACTGTATCTATAACGGCAAGGAGGGCTTGCAGCGTGCAGCACTCAACGCCCACACAGCGGCTCTCACCGTAAAGGGTGCTTTGGAGGCTTTGGGCTACACCGTGCGCACAAAGGCTATGTTCGACACCATCGAGGTTGAGGGCGAGGCTTCAGTAATTCAGGACATCGCCCTTGCACGCAACATCAACCTCTTCTACCCCTCTGATGACTGCATACGCATCGCCTTCGACGAGGTTACTACCGATGCCGAGATTGAGACCATCGTTGAGATCTTTGCAGAGGCTTGTGGCAAGAAGGCAAAGAGCGTTAAGCGCGTAGAGGCTGCCGCTATCGCTAATGATGTTAAGCGCGAGAGCGACTTCTTCACAGAGCAGATATTTAATTCATACCGTACAGAGACCGAGATGATGCGTTATATCAAGCGTCTTGAGTTGCGCGATATCTCGCTTATGAACTCAATGATCTCGCTCGGCTCTTGCACTATGAAGCTCAACGCAGCACAGCTTATGCAGCCATTGTCGTTGGCAGGCTTCCAGAATATGCACCCATTTGCACCCGCAGACCAGACGGAGGGCTACAAGGAGCTTATCAGCAACTTGGAGCACTACCTCGCCGTTATCACGGGCTTTGCAGGCTGTACTCTTATGCCTAACTCTGGTGCAGCTGGCGAGTACACAGGTCTTATGATAATTCGCGCATACCACCAGAGTCGTGGTCAAGGCTATCGTAACATCATCCTTATCCCCTCATCGGCACACGGCACCAACCCCGCATCTGCTGCAATGGCAGGTATGAAGATTGTGACCGTAGCGTGCGACCAGAATGGTAATATCGACGTTGACGACCTCAAGAAGAAGGCAGAGGAGCACAGCTCGGAGTTGTGCGGTTTGATGGTAACATACCCCTCTACACACGGTGTATTCGAGAGCCGTATACGCGACATCGTAGACGCTGTACACGACGCTGGCGGTCAGGTATATATGGATGGTGCTAATATGAATGCACAGGTGGGCTTGACCAACCCTGGCTTCATCGGTGCTGACGTATGTCACCTCAACCTCCACAAGACCTTTGCTATGCCTCACGGCGGCGGTGGCCCAGGTGTAGGCCCCGTATGCGTTGCAGAGCACCTCGTTAAGTTCTTGCCCACACACTCACTTATGGAGACAGGTGGCGACGAGGGTATCACCGCTGTATCATCAGCACCTTGGGGCTCGGCACTCTTGTTGCCCATCACCTACGGCTATATACGTATGCTCGGCTTCGAGGGTCTGCGTCGCTCAACAGAGTTGGCTATCGTGAATGCTAACTATATGTCGTCGGCACTCAAGGATGAGTATCGCACATTCTACTCTGGCGAGACTGGTCGCGTAGGTCACGAGATGATTCTCGACCTCACACGCTTCAAGCACGACTATAACATCGACTGCGGCGACATCGCTCACCGTCTGATGGACTATGGCTACCACGCTCCAACACTCTCATTCCCCGTACACGAGACACTTATGGTGGAGCCTACCGAGAGTGAGTCAAAGGCAGAGATGGATCGCTTCATCGAGGCTTTGATATGCATCAAGCGCGAGTGCGAGAAGGCTGCTGCAGATGGCAACGCTGATAATGTTGTGGTAAATGCACCGCACACAGCACGTGAGCTCGCTGGCGAGTGGTCGCACCCCTACACCCGCGAGGAGGCTGCCTTCCCGTTGGAGTGGATTGGCGAGGGTAAGTTCTTCCCCTACGTAACAAAGATTGACAACGGCTACGGCGACCGTAACCTTATCTGCCGTTGTATGGAGTAATAACTCTGATAACCGCAATATGGGGCTGCTGGCACACTGTGTTAGCAGCCCTTATTGTTTTAATTGTGTGATAGGAAGGCGCAAGTGTGTGGCGTATTGCATTTTTTTCGTATCTTTGTGCTGGTAATGTGTGTAACAGATAAATATACTACTATGCGACGACTTTTGATTGTTGTCATACTCTTGTGTGCGGTCATAACAGCCTGCAAACGCGATAAAGAGCCTGCGGAGCCTGTGGCAATAATAGCTCTTCAGACCGAGAGCGACATTATCGTACCGAGCGAGGGTGGCGACGTAGAGATACTCTATACTATTGAGGACGAGTCACGATTTATGCCCATTGGCATCGAGTGCGGCGACAGGTGGGTGAGCCACTATGAGGCTGTCACGCAAGGCTCCATACGCCTATACATCGAGCCAAACATTAGCAATGCACAGCGCACAACAACCGTTACGCTGCACTGCAACACCGAGCATATAGCGCTCACTATCACGCAGCTATGCCTATCTGACGAGATGCCCAAGATAGTGCTGACCTCCAACAAGCACGTAGAGCTTGACCGCAATAAGTGCTCAACGCAGATCACATACGAGTTGCAAAACGCCGATGATACAACAAGCCTGTATGTCAACTGCGACTACTGGTGGATTTCGCATATCGACAAGTCGCAATACGGAGTTGTCACTGTGGAGGTTATGCCCAATTATAGCGGCAACCCGCGCTCGGCACGTATACTACTGAAGGTGGGCACCTCGCAAGAAGAGGTAGTGGTAACGCAGCGCGCTGATGGAGAGATACTCTTTGAGGCGAAGGAGTTGCTCGGTGCATACTATGGCGACCAGCTCAAAGAGGGCATAGGCAACTACTGGATAATACTCTGCGACAATAGGTTCGACGAGTACGGACAGGCTTCACCCAGCTCTACATACTACCGCATAGACCTATACGGCGAGAAGTATGTTATCGACGACACCAACATCGTCCCCATACCCGAGGGCGTATATACCTTTGATGCAGAGAGCAGCTGTGCGTGTGGCACATTTACTGCCCGTAATAGCAACCTCTGGCAGACCGACAAAAAGGGTAATAGCCGCGACATTATCCCATTTGAGGCTGGCGAACTCGTCGTCGAGAGGGAGCGAATAACGCTTACTGCTATCATCCACGGTGAACTGCACACCGTAGTATACAACGACAGCGGCTGGCTCAAGAATGAGTCGTCGACACAGCTATATTGCTCGACACTACACGAGGACTATGAGGTCTTTCTCAACGACCACCGCCTCACGGCAAAGGCCTACGCCAATGCCTACCAGACACCATACTACGGCTGGGAGGTAACCATATCACCCAATAGCGGATTAGGTGACGAGCTATTCTTCGACATCATCACCACAAACTACGGCACAATAGGTGGCATCGCTGGAGAGTATATCGGTACTACGGTTATTGGCGGTGGCATTTTCTATGCAGGCTTTATGCTGGGCAGCTTGCAACTTGGCAGCTGGTATCGCACAACATATCACGGTGATATGGCTCCACTACGCAGTGGCGACCTTATACTAAAGCACCTACCTAATGGCAATGTAAGTATGACGCTACGCGCATTAGATGACCGTGGTAATGTCATCACCGCCGAGTGGAGCGGAGAGGCAGAGCTAATTTTATAAAAAATAGCACTCAAATTTGGCAACTACGTATGAAGTGCCTATATTTGTAGGCTCAAAGCATAAATAAATTTAAAAAAACATCATAAAGTATGAAAGTAGAACAGAATAAGATGGTGAGCGTAGATTATAAGCTCACAGTAGATGGTCAGATTGCAGACCAGTCACAGCCTGGTCAGCCCTTGCAGTTTATCTGCGGTATGGGTATGTTGCTCCCCAAGTTCGAGGCAGCGATTATGGGCAAGGAGCCTGGTGAGTCGGTGTCATTCACCCTTGAGGCAAAGGATGGCTACGGCGAGGTTATCCCCGAGGCTATCGTAGAGCTTCCCAAGACAATTTTTATGATTGACGGCAAGGTTGCCGAGGACATTCTCTTCGTAGGTAGCCAGATTCCTATGGCTAATGCAGAGGGTCACCATATGATGGGCGTTGTCAAGGAGGTTAAGGAGGAGAGCGTTATGATGGACTTCAACCACCCTATGGCAGGCAAGACTCTTAACTTCGATGTTACCGTTGTCGAGGTACGCGATGTCACTCCCGAAGACCTCCAGTCACAGGGCGGCTGTGGTTGCGGCGACTGCGGTGGCGGTTGTGGCGAACACGAGTGCGGCGAGGGTTGCGACTGCAACGGTTGCCACTAATACAGACAAGGGATGGCTCAAAAATTTGGTGCCATCCCTTTTTTCTATCTCCCATCCCCAGAATAACAGAGCATCAAATCACAATAAGCATAGCTTACCCTCCGCATTGATTTGATTATATTTACTTATATCGAATAGAGTTACTGCCATTATAAATTATATTTGTAATAGTGTATAGTGCGCTTGATAGCGATATATGTAAAAATATATGTTTAACACCCAAAAATAGTTTACCCATGAGAAAGCATCTATTGTTCATCTCCGTTGTAATGGCGATGGCATCCCTGTTTGGTAGTTGTAAGGACGACACGGTTACACCCGAGCCCGTGCCTCCGACACCCGACGACCCTACATTTACTATCGACATTGTGGAGTGCAGCCACTCTTCAGTAGACTTTAGAGTTACACCATCGGACGATAGTATGACATATATGCTGATGATTACCACAAAAGAGTATTTCGACAGCTTTGAAGATGATGCAGCAATTATCGAGGATGATTTATTGTGGTTTGAGGAGAGTGCCTACGAGGAGGGCATCGACCTCAAAGAGTACCTCGCAGAGCTACTTAAGAGTGGCGTTGTTGAGGATAGTCAGGCAAATCTAAACCCCGACACCGTATACTGCATATACGCCTATGGACTAACCACCAAAGGCAAGGTGCTTACCGACTTGTACGTAAAGGAGTTCACAACGCAGTCGGTAGAACAGATAGATATAAACTTCAAACTCAACGTCTCGGATATTGGATACAACGACGCAATACTCACCGTCGAGGCTGACAACACCTCTGCACCATACTTTGTAAATGTGTTAAGTCAAGAGGATTACGACTACTGGGGCGGCGACGACACGGCATTTAATGCACACCTTATCGCCCTACGAGAGTACTACCTGGCAATGGGAGCTACTGCCGACCAGATGCTCGCTAACCTCGGAAGCGTTGGCAAGTCAACAATAGAGATTAAGGAGCTTAAGCCCAACACCAAGTACCTCGCCTACGCCATAGGCGTAAACAACGAGTTCTTGGCAAATTCCAAGCCTGGCGTAATAGAGTTCGAGACGCTCACAAGCGAGCAGAGTGATTTAACATTTGAGGTAGACATCACATCTATCGAATATGACCGCATCACAGGCACAGTGACCCCCTCAAACAATGACGATGGCTACATCGTATCTGTACAGCTCGCCGATGCCCTAAACTGGTATGATAGCGAAGAGGATTTTATGCAGTCAATCATTGACGACATCAACTACTGGCAGGGTGGCGTAGACAAGGTGCTACGCAAAGGCATAACCTCGCTTGACACAATCTCGGGTCTACAGCCTCTTACCGATTATGTGGTGGTATGCTTCGGCTTCCAGGGCGCACCCACAACCAAGCTATCCACCTTCCCATTTACTACTATCGAGGCTGCGGGCGACCCCGAGGAGCTTGTTGTGGAGTTTGACATCACGGAGATTACCCACAACTCTGTAAAAATCGTCACAACGCCCTCGGTAGGAGCATACTACTTTGTGACATACTCTGAACGCAGCCACTTCGAGGAGCTTGTTGCAGAGCTTGGCAGCAACGACCTCGCCGTAAGAGATATTGTCGACGCAGACATCGACTATGGCGCAGAATACTTTGGATGTAGCCGTGCCGATTACCTCTATGATATGGGTGCTTGCCTGGGTGTAAGCAGCAATAAGTTCACGCAGCTCACGCCCGCCACCGAGTATGTGGCACTCGCTATGGCGGTAGACATTGACAGTGGTGAGATTGCTGCCGAGCGAGGCTTCATTAGTGAGGTGTTTGCCACTATCGAGAAGATATATAGCGATGCCACTGTTAGCTTTACCTTTGGCAACTACTACGATGGCACAGCTCTCGCAGAGCTATATCCCGAGAAGTACCTCAACTGTTTAGGATACGTGGTGCTGCCATATAGTGTTCAAGTCAACGATTCAGCAGATACCTGGTACACCAACTTTTACCAGGGCGATTACACCGAGTGGGGATGTACCGATGATGACATATATGCCGAGCTAATCACCTATGGTTACAATTGGGACCCCGACTCTGTTTCGGTATGTCGCGAGTCTGGTATCGCGGTGCTTACCTACGACACACCATTCACCTTCCTGGGTATCGCCAAGGATAAAAACTCCAACTTTGGTTACGGCACCATAGAAGTAGTCACCCTCACCCGCGATGGAGTATCTCCCGCGGAGGAGTTTTTAAGCTCACAGCCAACGGCAACAGCAAGCATAAGCAAGCTATGCCACAGCGAGAAGCCAAAGGTTGCTACGCGTAGATAGGTTAACAGAGAGAGCGCATAGCGATTGACAATAGGTAGAAGGAGTGATTTTATTAGTCACTCCTTTTTTATGTCTATATATCTACGACGAGCGTGACGAAAAGGTTGAGCTTGCCCGCGCTATGCGCTACGAGGTCAAAACCCCACCTCCCACGGTCTATATTCCCGAGTGTGTCTTTAGGCGTAGAGACAAAAAATTAGCCCGAATGGTAGCATCCGTAGACACCTCCCATTCGGGCTAATAACACATCGGTCTGTGTGACCTGCTACATACTAATTGTACTTGAATGTAGCCTCGTCTGATACGGTCAACTTCTTGCGACCCTTTGCACGGCGTGCTGCCAATACCTTGCGACCATTAGCTGTTGCCATTCTCTGACGAAAACCATGCTTGTTGATTCTCTTACGACGAGAAGGCTGGTAAGTTCTTTTCATTGCCATAGTTGTATCTGTTTTTTATTGTTATTTTCTTATAGCTCACTCGTTTGTTACCACCACGTAGCTCACTCGTTTGTTACTACCACGTAGCCCATCCAGTTCATTACCACCTCGTAGCTCACCAGCTTGTTATTTTCTTATAATTCGCCCGTTTACGCTACTTATGCGGAGTGCAAAGGTACAACCTTTTTTTTTATTTGCAAATAAAACCCGAAAAATATTTTGTTTTCTCGGCTTTTAACGCCCTTGCACAGTGCTACTTCTCCTCAAAAAGGTCTATCTCACCGCGTTCAATCTTGCCATACATCATTGCCAACTCGCCAATTACAGGCGATACCACCGCCAGCGTATCCTCCACAACACGCTCGCCACCACCCTTAAGGCGGTATAACAACGTGGCATACAGCACTCTAAAGCACAGCTCTGTATCACTTATACTCTCGCTCTCTATGAGTGTGCGTAGACGTGGTAGCTCTGGCACAAGCTGCGAATATGTCGCGCGATAATGCTCGCCAAGGGGCAGTTTGAGCAGCTGAAGGTGGAGGTTGTGCATATCGGCAATAAGATGTAGCGTATGCTCAAGGTGTCCCTTCTCCTCTTTGCCCTCCTTGCGTAGTAGCTCGACAATCTGCATATACCAGTTAAATATGTTCTCTTTCTGCTGTTCATCTGTCCCCGTAGTCTTGGCTACCAATGTTGAGTATATAGCCTCGGGGCTGAACTGTAACGCACGTAGCAAGTCCTCCACCTGCCATAGGTAGAGCACATACTCGGCGATATTCTCCTTACGTTTTTGAAGTGCTATAAGCATACTAATTACCTTTTATGCCGCTACAACCAGTCGCTGCTATTAAGCTCATTTGTTGGAGCATTGGGCACGTTAACAAAGTATTTGAAGCCTGTAATCTTCTCTAACTGCTCTATTGTCATAAGGTCTTTAGCCTGTGGCTTATGTCCCTTATCCTGCTCGTGGCTCAACACGAAGGCTGCACACTGCAACTCCTCTGCCGAGCACTCTGCAACGCTCTTTCCCGTAGCTCCCGACTTGGTGCGTAGCAGCGCATAGTAGAACATCGTGGGACACGACACATCGGAGCGACCGCCAAACGATATCTTCTTGGGCGTCGACCTATTGCCATAGGCATCTGTGTAGCTGTCGAAGTAGCAGCCAATGACCATATATAGGGTGTCACGACATACTAATTTGTCGATGTGCTCCTCAAGGTTGTTCCACGCGCCACCTCCCGTGTTGAACGTGTCACTGTACTGCGGTGCAATGTTCGAGAAGTAGAACACCTGACGGTTTGTCTCCGTTGTCGAGGTGCGCTCTGCCGAGCCAAGCAGATGACCATTATTGCAACCGCTGTCCGCATCCTTGCGCACATACTGTATGTTGACAGGTATCTGCGGGTCGTGCGCATAGGCATTTGTGCGGTTTACGTCACCCTCATACATCGCGTGGCGCGGTGCTGCAACCCATAGCGGGCAGTGGTGCTTGCTGCTGAAACATACCGAGAAGTTACGCGCTTCCGCCGTGCGCTGTGCATTGCGCTCGCCACCTGTACATAGGTGGTGGGCGTAGTAGTATGTGTCGTTGTTCTCGTCTACGCCATCGCCATTTGTGTCACACTCCTCGGGAAGCTCATACCACGCTGCGCGATAAGCCTTACCACTAACAGGGGTGTCGTCGCCACCATCATCGGGGGTATCAGGGTCGTCAGGAGTATCGGGAGTATCGGGCTGCTCCTCCACAGCGAGCGTTCTAAAGCTCTGCTGCTTAAATGTCCACGAGTCATCAGCCGCAAAGACAAAGAGCATATACTCATAGTTTGTCGCGGGCTTTAGCCCATCGACGCACAGCGACACCTCGCGCGAGATATCAGCATTGAGCCAATCATACTCCGCAGCACCCTGTCTACGCAGGCAGAAGCCCATACGCTCAATCTTGCCAAAGTCCGAGGCGTTTATTGTCGCCATAAGTGTAGCCGACTCCGAGGAGATACTCTCCACAGAGATATCTACCAACGAACAGCTAAACGGCTCATCCTTGTCGCACGCCACAGCGAAGAGCACGAAGAGTGCCACATATATCAACCTTTTCATCCTACTCTCTATTTTTTGTATCTATCCAGATGGTTACAGGTCCATCGTTTATTAACTCTATCTTCATATCGGCACCAAAGCTGCCTGTAGCAACCCCACGTCCCAACGCCTCCTCCATACGCTCAACAAAGCGCGTATATAGCGGACGTGACACCGCCTCGGGTGCCGCCTTTATCCACGACGGACGATTGCCCTTGCGCGTAGAGGCGTGTAGTGTGAACTGGCTGACAATCATCACATCGCCCTTAATGTCGTTTACCGACAGGTTCATAACACCCGCCTCGTCATCAAAGATGCGTAGCGCAGGTATCTTCTTCACAAGCCACTCAATGTCATCGTCACACTCGTCGCAGCCGACACCCACAAGCACAACCATACCCGCTCCTATCTCGGAGTACACCTCGCCCGCAATGCGGCAACGCGCCTCGCTTACTCGCTGAATTAACACTCGCATAGTTCACCAACGGTTATCCAACTCTACACTCTACCCTTGCGCCTCCTCGAAGAAGCTCCACAGGTTGTCCGACTTGGGCACAGGTGCCGTTATCGACATAAACTCACCACGCACAGGGTGCTTAAACTCGATACGTCGTGAGTGCAACGATATGCCACCATCGCGGTTAGAACGCTTTGCGCCATACTTGAGGTCGCCCTTGATGGAGCATCCTATCGCCGAGAGCTGTGCACGTATCTGGTGGTGTCGTCCCGTCTTAAGGTCAACCTCGACAAGCGTATAATTTGTCGATGCTCCCAACACGCGATACGACAACAATGCCTCCTTGCCGTCACTCTTGGGACGCAGGTGTGCGTGCGAGCGGTTGGTTTTAGCATTGCGCACTATCCAGTGTCGTAGCTCTCCCTCCTCCTCACTGGGACGGCTCTCCGTGATTGCCCAGTAGCTCTTCTTTATCTGTCCGCTGCGTATCATCTCATTAAGACGCGTCAACGCCTTTGAGCTCTTGGCAAAGAGCACAGCACCACTCACAGGGCGGTCGATACGATGTACCACACCCAAGAATACAGCCCCAGGCTTATGGTCGCGTATCTTTATCATCGCCTTTATCTGATCCTCAATAGCCTCCGTGCCATCGGGATCGCTCTGCACGAGGTCACCCGCGTGCTTGTTAACAACCATTATGTGGTTATCCTCGTATAATATATCGTTTACTGTAAACACGTTATCTGATTATAGCTTAAAGGTAAAGGGCAGTAACTTCTCGGCACTATCCACCACCGTAGCCGTACCTGCACCACTCATAATTACACGTATGGTACTCTGCTGACGACGCTCCACATCGACAATAACCTGACGACACTGACCACACGGGTAGCATTCACGCTCCGAGGGGTTTGAGGCTATGGCAAGAGCCTCGATATGGTCGTCGGCGTAGTTTGCCTCAACATAGAATAGCAGTGAACGCTCGGCACAAAGACCTGCGGGATATACCTCGCTCTCGAAGTTTGAGGCACGGAGCGTCTTTCCGCTCTTCAGCCTTACGGCAGCACCCACACGGAAGTTTGAGTAACGCGCATTAGCCGATGCTGTTGCCGCCTCTGCCTCCTCCACAAGCAGACGATCCTGCTCTGCGAGGTCTGCCAAAGAGTCATAGTGTTCGTAGCTGATGTCAAGTCTGTGTATCATACTGTATCAACATTTTATTTAGCTTACAAATATAACAATTTTCTTTCAAAAGACAAAATTCGTGCATCACGAGCAGCTTCAGCAGCCATTGTAGCACAAAAAAACCGACAGAGAAGAGACCTCTATCGGCTAAAACTGTGGCTACAAAGAGCCATCGTCAGATGACTACATCCCTACATAAAGTCCTTCGCCAAGCCACCCTCGCCCGTCTCTTTATATATTGACGGCAAATCGTGACCCGTCTGCTTCATAACCTTGACTACGTGGTCAAACGACACACGATGATGACCATCTGTGTACATTGAGTATAGGTTGGCATCCAACGCACGTGCCGCAGCATAGGCATTACGCTCAATACAAGGTATTTGCACAAGACCACACACAGGGTCACACGTCATACCCAGATGGTGCTCAAGACCCATCTCGGCAGCATACTCAATCTGCGCAGGAGTGCCACCAAAGAGCTGATTAGCTGCAGCAGCAGCCATAGCACAAGCGACACCGACCTCACCCTGGCAGCCCACCTCGGCTCCCGATATCGAGGCGTTATGTTTGACGATATTACCTATAAGTCCCGCTGTTGCAAGTGCGCGACAGATACGCATCTCTGAGAAGTCGCGGCTCTTCCACAAGTGATAGAGCACCGCAGGCAACACTCCCGATGAGCCACACGTGGGAGCGGTCACAATACGACCACCACAGGCATTCTCCTCGCTTACAGCAAGGGCATAAGAGAAGATTAGACCGCGCGACTTAAGGCTCTGGTTGTAGCCCGAAGCACGCACATTATAGCGCATAGCACGTCTTGCAAGATTTAGTGGCCCAGGGATAACACCATCTGTCTCTATGCCGCGCTCAACAGCCTCACGCATAACACGCCACACCTTTGCAAGGAATACCCATATCTCCTTACCTTCGTGTATCTCGACATACTCCCAGAAGGTGCGTCCATTGTCTATGCACCACTTCAGAATATCTGTAAGCTGCGTCTGCGGGTATACATCGGCACTCTCAATAGGCTGCTGACCCTCCTCTGCCAATGCTCCGCCACCAACGCTGTAAACCGTCCAGTCGTCAACAGCACTACCGTCGTCCGCGAGAGCCTCAAAGCGCATACCGTTGGGATGGAACGGCTTAAATATTGACGGCTCCCACACCAACTCAACCATACCGTGGGGCTTGAGAATATCGAGTATCGCCTGATCGGTAAGGTGACCCCTGCCCGTAGCGGCGAGGCTACCATATAGCGTTACACGGAAATTTTTGCACTCGGGGTTACGACGCTGAAATATCTCGGCAGCACGGCGTGGTGCCATAGTGTGGCTGCTCGAAGGCCCTGTGCCAATGCGATATAGCTCTTTAATAGATTTCATATATCAATATTTTATTTATCATTGACTGAACAAAGGTACTATTTTTATTACTAACATAGTCACAATTCGGAATATTTTTACTAACTTTGTTATGTTATGGCTACGCTCTACATACACATACCCTTCTGCAAGCAGATATGCTCCTATTGCGATTTCTACCGCGTGGGGGCGGTGTCGCTTATAGATGATGTTATTGCCAACAGCCACGTCGAGTTAGAGCAGCGCAAAGAGTACATAGCTAACAAACCACTTACATCCATCTACTTTGGCGGTGGCACACCCTCGCTTGTAGCTCCACACGAAATAGAGCAAATAGTAGACCACGCACGTCGCCTCTTTGACTGCACCCACCTCACCGAGATAACCATCGAGGCAAACCCCGACGACCTCAACGACGACTATGTCACCCAACTCGCCCAGACATCGGTAAACCGCGTGAGCCTCGGCATACAATCTTTTGACGACGAGGCACTACAACTAATGAACCGTCGCCACAACGCCCACGAGGCTGAAGAGGCTGTGGCACGCCTCAAGCGCGCGGGCATCGACAACATCTCCATTGACCTTATCTTCGGTATTGCGGGCTACGGTGGCAAGAGTCTCGAAGAGTCGCTACAACGCGCCATAGCTCTCGGCGTAGGACACATCTCGGCATACCACCTCACAATAGAGCCAAACACGCGATTAGGGCTTATGACGCGTCGCGGCGAATACACACCCATAGCAGAGGAGCTCTCCGAAAGGGAGTTTCAGAGAGTTCACCACACCCTCACAGCGGCAGGATATGAGCATTATGAGGTCTCTAACTTCGCACTCAAGGGCTGTCGCGCACAGCACAACTCCGCCTACTGGACGGGCGTCGAGTATCTCGGCATTGGCGCGGGTGCACACTCCTTCGACGGCAAGAGCCGCACGTGGTGCGTATCGACAGCCAAGGAGTATGCTAACGGCATATTTCACTACGAGGGGGAGGTGCTAACCATACGCGACCACCTCAACGAGTATGTTATGACATCGCTACGCCGCATTGAGGGCATCGACTTGAGTTACATCGCAGAATGTTTTGGAGAGGGTGAGCTGCAACGCATTGAGCAAGCATCCAAGAGATGGCTTACGGAGGGTGTGTTGACACGTCACGGCAGCAATCTCGCCATACCCGCCGAGAAGTTTCTTATATCAGACGCGGTCATAGAGAGTCTCTTCGACTAATTACACCATAAACTAACATCTATCGCCCATAATACTCTCTTTTTTACTTTATTTGGTGTAATTATTTTGAATTTTGCAAAATTATTCGTACCTTTACTTATCAAACGTTTATTTATATTGGGGTTATAGTATCCAAATGCTACTTTAGCATTGATTATCAAGATATTACGCCCTTATTAAGGATTTGTAATTCAAAAAACTAATAAATACAGTAAACATTATGTCAGGACTAACATTCGACAAGCGAGAATTGGGCAACCTTGAGTACTCATTGGATCGTGAGATGCTGGCAACAGATCGTCGCGGCGGCTATATGAGCACCACCATTGTTTGCTGCAACACACGCAAATATCACGGTTTAATGGTTGCACCCATCGACCAGAGTGATCGCACCTACGTACTGCTGTCATCGCTCGATGAGACACTTATCCAGCACGACCAGTCGTTTAACCTCGCTCTACACCGCTTTGACGGTGTGTATGAGCCACGCGGTCACAAGTATATTACCGACTTCGAGTACACCCCGACACCCACCATCACCTACCGTGTGGGTGGCGCAGTACTACGCAAGGAGCTACTATGGATACACAAACGCACACAGCTGATGATTCGTTACACGCTGGTAGATGCACACTCCGAGACTACGCTACGTCTGCGTCCTATGCTCGCCTTCCGCGACAAGCACTCTCTATCAAAGTCAAATATGGAGGCTGACGGCAGAGCATACCCCATCCCAGGAGGTGTCAAGTGCCGCCTGTATGAGGGTTTCCCGTGGTTGTATATGCAGATAGACAAGGACGACACCGAGTTTATCGCAGCACCCGACTGGTACTATAATTTTGAGTACCACAAGGAGCTTGCTCGTGGCTATGAGGGTCACGAGGATCTGCTCACACCAGGATACTTCGAGTTTAAGATTAAGAAGGGCGAGAGCGTCATCTTCTCTGCTGCCACCGACCAGATGGCAACCTCGGAGACCATCAGCTCGATATATGAGGCATCGCTTGCTCGCCGCACACACAAGATTGACTTTGTGAGCTGTTTAGAGCACTCTGCACGCCAGTTTGTCATCCGCCGTCCAGGTGACCGCACCGAGGTTATCGCGGGCTACCCGTGGTTTGGACCATTCGTACGCGACACATTCATCGCACTGCCAGGCATCACCCTCTCACAGAAGCATAAGGAGGACTGTATGGATGTCCTCGACACGTTGGTTCGTGATATGAGAGATGGCGACTTCGCAGGTTCTGGCTCTGTACACGAGGCTGTGGATGCACCCCTCTGGTTCTTCTACACACTGCAACAGTTGGAGAAGCACATCCCACAGAAGGAGCTTTGGGCACGCTACGGCGAGGCTATGAAGAGCATCCTTGAGGCATACCGCCGTGGTCACGGCGAGGAGATTAAGCTCCACGACAACGGACTTATTTGGGCTGCTGCAGCGCGTCCTCTTACCTGGATGGCGACAATGGTTGATGGCGAGCCCCTCACACCGCGTCGTGGCTACCCCGTAGAGCTTCAAGCACTGTGGTACAATGCCGTGCAATACACCCTCGCAGTAGCCAAAAAGCAGGGCGACAAGGAGTTTGTTGCAGCATGGAAGGATATGCCCGAGCGCACCAAGGCATCGTTCATCAGCAAGTTCTGGTTAGAGGAAGAGGGATACCTCGCCGACTATGTTAACTATGACGAGGTAAACAAGTTTATACGTTGCAATATGGTTGTAGCGTGCGGCTTGGACTATAAGATGGTCAATGACGAGCAGCTGGTATCTACTCTTCATACCATTCACCAGCACCTACTCACGCCACGCGGTCTGCGCACCCTGTCGCCACGTAATATGCTCTACAAGTCGAACTATAACGAAGATCAGCGTTCACAGGATCTCGCATCGCGCAACGGCTCGGCTTGGGTATGGCCACTTATGCTCTATGTCAAGGCCTGCTTCGACCTCGGTGGTGCAAACTTCGTTGCGGACGCAGAGCGCATCCTTAATGAGTTTGACGATGAGCTTCAGACAAAGTGCGTAGGCTCAATCTCGGAGCGTTTCGAGGGTGATCCTCCACACAATCCACGCGGCTCGGTATCGCACGCAACATCTGTGGGCGGTCTGCTCACAATAAATGAGCTTATCCAGCAGTACAGCGCAAAGAGGCCTGCACGCAAAACTTGCAAGAGGGCAGAGCCCAAGGCTACTGCCGAGGATAAACCCAAGAGAAAGTGTGTACGCAAGAGTGCGAAGAGTGAAAAGAAATAAAAACGTAAAAATATAGAAGTTATGAGAGTCTTAATGTTCGGATGGGAGTTTCCTCCCCATATCGCTGGAGGTCTTGGCACTGCCTGCTATGGTATGACCCAGGGCTTGGCTCGCAACGACGTGGAGGTTATCTTCGTTATGCCCAAGGCATCGGGTGACGAAGATCAGAGCTTTGTCAAGGTTGTCAACGCCAGCGACATCGAGGCACGCTATTGCGACTCAAGCGTCGAGGGCGCAGACGACATAATGCGCAAGATTTCGTTCATCCATATCGACTCGAATATGGTTCCCTACATCTCTCCCGAGGAGTGGGCAACCTACCGCGAGGGTTATGAGCGTACAGGAAAGAAGTTCTGGGAGCGTAAGGGTGACAGCTGGACACAGCGTTACACCTTCTCTGGCAAGTATGGCGCAAATATTATGGAGGAGGTTGCCCGCTACGCTGTTGTTGCTGCCGAGGTGGCACGCCAGCTTGAGGGTCAGTTTGATGTAATTCACGCACACGACTGGCTGACATACTTTGCAGGTATTGCTGCAAAGCGCGTTTCGGGCAAGCCGCTGGTAGTACATATGCACGCGACATCGTTTGACCGCTCGTCAAGCGACAATATTGATACACGTGTCTACGAGATTGAGCGCGCAGGTATGGCTGGTGCCGATATGGTTATTGCCGTATCTAACCTCACACGCAACATCGTCATCGACAAGTACCACATCGAGCCAGAGAAGGTTGTTGCAGTACACAATGCTGTGCAGTTTGCCGAGAATGACAATCCTCTACCCGAGCGAGGCGTGGACGATAAGATTGTCACCTTCCTGGGTCGTATAACCTTCCAGAAGGGCCCAGACTACTTTATTGAGGCCGCAGCGAAGGTACTAAAGCGCGTGCCCAACGTGCGCTTCGTGATGGCGGGCTCTGGCGATATGATGAACCACTGTATTCGTCGTGCCGCACAGCTCGGCATCTCTGATCGCTTCCACTTCACAGGCTTCCTCAAGGGTGACGACGTACAGAAGATGTTCCAGCTCTCGGACGTATACGTAATGCCGTCGGTATCAGAGCCCTTCGGTATCTCGCCTCTGGAGGCTATGCGCTCAAACGTACCTACAATCATCTCGAAGCAGAGTGGTGTTGCCGAGGTATTGGACTATGCCGTGAAGGTTGACTACTGGGATGTTGACGCTATGGCAGATTCTATCTATGGTCTTATCACCTACCCCGCCCTTGCCAAGATGTTCTCGGAGAAGGGTATGGTGGAGGTTAACAACCTCAAGTGGTTCAACGCTGCTATAAAGATTAAGGATGTATACCAGCAGGCTATTGACAAGTGTAATAAATAAAAAATGAGCTATATATGAAAACCGTTTGTTTCTACTTTCAGGTGCATCAGCCCTGGCGTTTGAAGACCTATCGCTTCTTCCAGATGGGTCAAGACCACAACTACCTTGATGACTTCACCAATCGCGCTATTATGCAGAAGATTGCACGCGAGTGCTACCTTCCAATGAATGCATTGCTGCATAGCCTTATCGAGGAGAATAAGGGTGCTTTCCGCGTGTCATTCTCTATCACGGGCTCGGCTATCGAGCAGTTCAAGGCATACGCCCCCGAGGTGCTCGACTCGTTCCGCGCACTTGCCGAGACAGGCTGCGTAGAGTTCCTTGGCGAGACCTACTCACACTCGCTCTCTTCGCTCTACTCTGTTGACGAGTTCAAGCAGGAGGTAAAGCTCCATACGGCGATGCTCAAGGAGGAGTTTGGCGTAAAGCCTACCGCCTTCCGCAACACCGAGCTTATTTACTCTGACGACATCGCTGCCACTGTGCAGGGTATGGGCTTCAAGACGATGTTGGCAGAGGGTGCAAAGCACGTCCTCGGATGGAAGTCACCAAACTTTGTATACACAGACGCTGTTGACAACAAGCTACGCCTGTTGTTGCGCAACTATAAGCTCTCTGACGACATCGCATTCCGCTTCTCTAACGAGGGCTGGGACGAGTGGCCTATGACTGCCGATAAGTTTGCACAGTGGGTAGCTGGCGAGAATGGCGACGTTGTAAACCTATTTATGGACTATGAGACCTTCGGTGAGCACCAGAAGGCTGCCACAGGCATCTTCGACTTTATGAAGGCACTGCCCGCAGCACTACTTGCAACAGGCGAGGTTGAGTTTGCCACCGTTAGCGAGGCATCAAAGAGGTTGCAGCCAGTAGCTGTTCTTCACTGTCCTCACGCTATGTCGTGGGCAGATGAGGAGCGCGACGTTACAGCGTGGCTTGGCAACGACCTGCAGAATGAGGCCTTCAGCAAGCTCTATGCACTTGCTCCGCGCATCAAAAAGGCAAAGAATAAGGACTTCGAGTACGTATGGCACTTTATGCAGAACTCCGACCACTTCTACTATATGGCTACCAAGTGGTTCTCGGATGGTGACGTACACTCGTACTTCAACCCCTATGGCTCGGCATACGAGGCATTTATCAACTATATGAACGTGTTGGCAGACTTCGAGATTGAGCTTAACAAGCTATAATGGGCGGAGCTAAATGACAATATAGGCTGGCTAAAAGGCTTTAGTCAGCCTATATTTTGTAGATACAACACACACAGTTTTTTCAATCAGCAAAATTGTACTACCTTTACGAAAACAAAATTTCAAATACGATGAGATTTTTAAGCATACTAATCGCCACAATGCTATCACTATACATTGTAGCGTTTGCAACAAGCTGCGAGAAAGAGACTCCCGCACCACCTAAAGGCGATGTTGAACAGCCTGAAAATAAGGATGATGTCGTACCCGAGGATGCTGTGCCAACGGTTGCAATAGTTCCAATTGCCATCGACAACAACAGCATAACAGTAGGCATTGAGTCAACAAATGCAACGGAGCTAAAATGGATATGCTTTGTAGCGCACACAAACTCTATACGCGAACATAGAGTCTTGGAGGAGGGCATCGCTGCCGAGCCAAACAAGAGCTTTGAGCTTGTCATAGATGAGCTTCACGCGGGCACATCATACGAGATATGCGCCGTAGCACGCAACCGCGACAACGACCCCGTGATGTCAGATATAATAGTTGTGCAGACACTCCGTCCCGAGCTTAAAGCGACCTATGTGATGGATGCGACAACTACCGTTACAGCCTATATCGACACTGTGGATGGTCTACACAACGAGTATCTCTCATTCTACGACTCAAAGAACGACTACTCGCTCTTTATCGACCTATATACCGATGCGAACAACAGCTTCCTGCCCTCTGGCGAGTATCCGTTAGCTCCACTTGCTGCGGGCGTGAGCTATGAGCAGTATTGCTACTTTATGCCCGACTTGACAGCCGATCTTATCTACTTCAACGAGGGTAGCACCACCATCACTGCTATTGATGGCAACCTCGCAATATACTATATCGTTGACGCGCACTTCACACTTACAACAGGCGAGAGCGTAGCACTATACTACTCTGGAATTGTCGCCACCAAGTAATAGCCACGATATAGCCTACCTATTTATTATAATAAGATTGCTGCGAGCAGGCTTTTGTTGCCTTCTCGCAGCAATCTCCTTTTATTACAAAATGTTAGGCGCGCTACAGCAATGTATAGACATAGGCAACGTAGCACCCCAAGAATATCATACCCTCGATGCGTGTTAGCTTATTGCGACCAAGCACAAAGGCGGTGAGCAACACAACCACAGATGCCGCCACTGCCATATAGATATCTGACATCTCTACATTACCCATCGTCAGCGGCGTAGTCATAGAGCATACACCCAAGATAAGAAGTATGTTGGCGATATTTGAGCCGAGGACATTTCCCAAAGCCATAGAGGCCTTACCCTTGAACATTGCTGCAAGGCTCGCAGCAAGCTCGGGTAGCGATGTGCCACCCGCCACGAGCGTAATGGCGATAGTTGCCTCCGACACGCCAAAGCTACGAGCAATCTCCGTAGCACCTTCCACACAGAGCTGACCACCATAGATAAGTCCCACAAGACCTATTGCTATATAGAAGATGATACGAAGTGGTGACATCACTGCTGCCGTCTCCTCCGAGGCACTCTCCTGGGCAACACCCTTACGGTCAGCACGTATCGTGAAGAACAACATACTCACGTAGCCAGTAAATAACAATAACCCCTCAATGCGACCTATCCGCTCATCGAAAAGCGTCACCGCGAGCAGTGCCAGCGAAGCTGCGATACAGATAGGGATATCACGACGGATATTGCTCTCGGTATACATTATGGGGGAGCATATAGCACTAATGCCAAGTATGGCAAAGACGTTACATATATTCGAGCCTACGACATTGCCAATAGACATATCCACACTACCGTTGAGTGCCGAGACAAAGCTCACTGCAAGCTCGGGCATAGATGTACCCACAGCCACCACTGTAAGACCAACGATAAACTCTGGAACACGGAAACGAGCTGCTAAAGCCACCGAGCCATCTGTAAGGAGCGTTGCGCCAAAGATAATCAGCACAAGTCCCCCGATAAGAGTTATAAATTCCATAATTTAGTTTAGAATAAAGATAACGCACAAAGGCTCTCCACAGCCTTTTGTCCCTCAACACCCAACGACAGCGAGAAGTCGTTGACAAAGAGGGCTATATGCTTGTCAATAACATCATCCACCATCTCCTGCGCGTGCTCCTTGATAAATGGGCGCGAGATATCGGGATGAGCAAAGGCGTACTCGATACTACGATGCAACAACTCGTCGACACGCTCTACAACATCCGCAGGCAGGGAACTTGCAGCGACAATACTTCCCAACGGCAGCGGCAACGACATACGTCGCTCCCACTCAATACCAAGGTCGGCAACAAGCTCAAGCGAGCGACGCTCATAGACAAAGCGTCCCTCGTGGATGAGTACGCCCGCATCATAGTCACCACGCTCGACGGCAGCAGCAATCTCCGAAAAGAGGAGTGGCACACGCTCCTCAATCTCTGGAAAGAGCCTGCCAACAAGTGCATTAGCCGTGGTGTGCTCACCAGGCACAGCAATTCGACGTATAGGCACAACATCACCCTTGCGGCGTACCAATAATGGCCCATTGCCACGACCTAAAGCCGAGCCACTGTCAAGCAGGCGGTAATGCTCTCTAATGGCAGGGATAAGCGCGGTGCTACACTTCATAACATCGTATGTATGGCTCAAAGCACAGCTATTAAGCTGCTCGATATCGAGGTACTCCACGTCAAACGACAGCCCCCCAAGGTCGATGCGGCGATTGACAATCGCATCGAACATAAAGGTATCGTTAGGACACGGAGAGATGGCAAGTTTAAGGTTAAATTCGCTCATCTGCAGACCTATTCACGCTTACGACGCGAGAAGCGTCCAATAACCCAGCCTGCGCCAAAGACAAGCGCAAAGAGTGCTGTCCAGCCAAGACCTACAACAATCTGATCTCTAAAGAAATGCCACACAAGTACCAAGCATCCTACTGCGAGGATGATGCTTATGATGTATACAAACAATAGTTTTTTGCTGCTCATATCTACGTAATTAGATGGTTATCAACACGCGAGCCAAAGCCTGTAAAGCCTCCTCAACACGCCACAAATTAAACTCCTCGCCGACACGATTAGATATGCCACGTATCTCGACAGCCCTAAAGCCAAACTCTTCTGCCATAGCAAAGAGTGCAGCACCCTCCATATTCTCAATCTCGGCATCTGTGACACCCGCCATACAGCTATGCACCGTATTGGATGTTACTCCACGCAGTGTTGTGTAGGGCTCTTGGTGGTACTCTCGCTGAAAACGTTGCGGCAGCTCGGCACATCTTTCAGATATGACCTCAACAACCTCGCCAACAGCCACACGGCTGTCGTAGCCTCCCGCGATGCCACACAGCACAACGCAACGCACGTCGTCAAAACATCCCGCTCGATATAGACGCGAGAGTGTTGCTGCCGTTGCTGCCATACCTACGCCACAGACCACAATATTCCAATCGGGCTGAAGGCGGCGAAGTGTCGCCGCCTCAAGCTCCGTAGGAAAGAGAAATATAGGGTTACTACTCACCTCTGATATAGCTATTATCCGTAGTTCGGTTACATTGTGTAACCTCTCTCAACTTATACGATACCCTCAACGCTACCATCCTCGGCAAGGCGGATATTGCCTGCCTGTGGTGTCTTGCTCAAGCCTGGCATACGCATAATATCACCAGCCAACGCTACGACAAAACCACTACCTGCGTTGAGCTCAATATCCTTGATATTGATTTCGAAGCCCTCGACGCTACCATAACGTTTAGCATCGGCACTAAACGAGAACTGTGTCTTGGCGATACATACAGGAAGGTTGCCCATACCCCACTTCTCCAACAGTGCAATCTCCTTCTGCGCGCGAGGGCCAAAGACTACAGAGCCTGCACCATAGATATTCTTTGCTACCTTGGTAATCTTATCCTTGATGCTATCCTCAAGCTCGTAAGCGAACTTGATAGGCGCAGATGGCTCATTCTCGATAAGCTCTACAGCGGCACGTGCAAGGTCAGCAGCACCTGCACCACCCTCGGCATAGGCGTTGTTAATCACGCAGCGCACACCAAGCTGCTCGCAGTGCTCCATAACCATAGCAATCTCGTCATCGGTATCGCTGGCAAAGCGGTTGAAGCATACAAGCACCGTTTGACCAAACTTCTTAAGGTTGGCAACGTGGCGGTCGAGGTTAGCAAAGCCCTGCTTGAGACCCTCGGGGTTGGGCAGCTTAATCTCTGTCTCGGGAACACCACCGTGCATCTTCAGAGCGAGCGTTGATGCCACGAGCACTGTCAAGTCGGGCTTCAAGCCTGACTGACGACACTTGATATCAAGGAACTTCTCGGCACCGAGGTCTGCACCAAAACCTGCCTCTGTGACAGTATAGTCTGCCCAGGTCATAGCCATACGGGTAGCGATAACAGAGTTACAGCCGTGAGCAATATTTGCAAAGGGACCACCGTGAATGATTACGGGGTTATGCTCTGTCGTCTGCACGAGGTTGGGGTTGATAGCATCCTTCAGAAGGGCAACAACAGCACCTGTCACACCAAGGTCGTTAACGGTGAAGGGCGTATCGTCATAGCGCACACCGAGTACGATGCGACCAATACGTGCGTAGAGGTCATCGACATTGCGCGCAAGACACAAGATAGCCATAATCTCCGATGCTGGAGTGATATCAAAGCCTGTCTCTGTGGGAATACCATTAGCCGAGCCACCCAAGCCCGATACGATATTACGCAGCGAGCGGTCATTCATATCGAGAACACGACGCCACATAACCTTCTTCAAGCCAACCTGCTTTGAGCGGTTGTGGTAGAGGTAGTTGTCGAGCAGGGCTGCAATGAGGTTATTAGCCGAGGTGATTGCGTGGAAGTCACCTGTAAAGTGGAGGTTGATATCCTCCGAGGGCAACACCTGGGCATAGCCACCACCAGTAGCACCACCCTTCATACCGAAGCAGGGGCCGAGTGATGGCTCACGCAGGGCAATGATTGCCTTCTTGCCGATATGGTTAAGACCCATTCCAAGACCTATGCTCACGGTAGTCTTACCAACACCCGCCTTTGTTGCAGTGATAGCAGTTACGAGAATAAGGTGGTTTTTAGCAACCCTCTTCTCGTCAATAAGTTTATAGGGTACTTTTGCGATATACTTACCGTAGTTAAATACCTCGTCATCGGGGAAGCCTACACTTGCAGCCACCTCACGAATATTCTTAAGCTCGGTTTCACGAGCAATTTCAATATCTGTCTTCATATTACATTTTAACTGTTTTAAATTAGTACTAAATATGTTGTGTTACTCCTTGCCGATAACAGCCTCAAGCTCCTCAACGGTCAACGGCAGAAGTTTATCGCCAATAAAGCGACTACCTGTCTCGGTTACAAGTACATCATCCTCGATGCGGATGCCGCCAAAGTCACGATAACTATTGAGTGCATCATAGTCTACAATGCCGTTGAACTTACCCTCGGCACGGCACTTGTCGATAAGTGCAGGGATGAAGTAGATACCAGGCTCATCAGACATCACCGTACCTGGCTCAACACGCCAAGTAGCGCGATGGATGCACGTTGCCGACTTTGCAGCGCGGTCAAGCACTGTCGAGAAGTCGAAAGATCGCTCGCCGATATTCTCAAGGTCGTGTACATCCATACCCATACCGTGACCAAGACCGTGAGGCATAAACATATACATCGCTCCAGCCTCAACAGCCTCCTCGGCAGTCGACTTGATAAGACCCACACCCTTCAAGCCCTCTGCAAGTGAGAGGTAGGCAGCACGATGGATATCGGGATACATAGTACCAGGTTTAATCATATCCTTAACCTCGCTATGGGCACGAAGCACAATGTTGTAGATGTCGCGCTGACGATCCGAGAACTTACCGCTTACGGGGTATGTACGAGTGTGATCCGAGCAGTAGCCCTCAACAGACTCCGCACCACCATCAACAAGCAACAAGCGACCAGCCTCAAGTACGCCATCGTGGTTGTGGTTGTGGAGGGTCTCGCCGTGCTGTGTTACGATTGTGGGGAACGACACGCCCTGACCATACGACTTGGCGATGCCCTCAACACGACCTGCAATCTCACGCTCTACAACACCAGGACGACACATACGCATAGCGGTAATGTGCATCTGATAGCCAATCTTAAAGGCGCGCTCCAGAGCCTCAATCTCCTCTGCCGACTTCTTCTCACGCATCTCGGCAACAGCAAACATCAAATCGAGAGACTTTCTCTCGTGTAGCATAGCAAGACGGATGCCTAACAAGTCGGCAAGTTCCATCTTAAGCTCTGCACGGTAAGGGGGCAGGTAGTGTACAGGGCGGTTAAGGTCGATAGCCTTGCGCAATACCTCGCGCACCTCTGCCTTGGGGAAGGTCTTATCAACACCCACCTCGGCACCAAGCTCACGCAGCGTCGGCATAGGGCCTGTCCAGATGATATCCTCAACAGTAAAGTCATCACCAAAGAGCATAGCCTCGCCAGACTCGGCATCAATAAGACCCATCAACGAAGGTACATCCAACCCAAAATAGTAGCGGAATGTAGAGTCCTGACGGTAATAGTATGTGTTATTTGGATAGTTGTTAGGTACTTCAGGGTTGCCTGGAAGCAAAATAAGACCCTTACCCACGCGACGGCACAACTCGGCACGACGACTAACATAAATCTCTTTACTGAACATAGTTGTTATAGTTTTAAGTTGTTATTATTTTTTTAGGTTGTTACATATCAATTATTTATTGCTCATCTATAAGTCTATCGCCCGCAGGCAGCACTACGATATGTGGCTTTAGCTGCGGATCGAGCCACTCCACAAGCTGCTTCACGCTACTCTCCGACATACCCACACATCCCGCCGTAGGTTTACCATCGGCTCTCCAGGCGTGAATAAATATCGCACTTCCCGCGCCACGCACTATCTCGTCGGTGTTATACTCCACGACGACGATGTAGCGGTACTGCGTATCTCGACGCTCCCAAAGTCTATCACCCTTTGTACCAGGCTCTGGAGCTCGCACCAACGTATTGTACGTCGCACTATTCACATTCTCGTCCCACATATACTCCTCGGTGTATCGCTCCATTGGGAATGTCGTCACAAAGTCCTCCACGTAGCACAAGCCTCGACGAAGCTCAAATAGACCTTGTGGCGTCTTGCCATCACCTTCACGCTTCTCACCTTTGGACGCAATACCCCCGTAGCCAACAACACCCTTTACAACACTACCACGCCACACGTTGTCTTCACCGAGGAGCAACCAATGCACCTCCGCATTGATGTCCGATGTCTGCTCCACGACAACCACCTGACGGCAGCCATCGGGTAGACTTACCGAGCCACCATTTGTGGTGCTTATATGTCCCTGCGCCACCGCTGCATAGCTTATCAGTAGCGCGCATAGCATCAAGAAGAGCTGTTTCATATTTTTACTTTCATCACTCTATCCCGCCACGGTTGCCCATTGGCGAGATAATTTGTTAGCGGCAGATGTGCCTTATCACACTACCCAATTTTCTTGTCAGAAGGGTGCAGATGTGACCTCGATTAAGAGATTGCACTGGATGGGACATACTGTGTGTATTTCCCATTCAGGGCAATGATTGAGAGGTCGCAGATGCGCCCGTATCACAATAAAAACAAAGAACCTTGAGAGCCATTTTCTTGTCAGAAGGGTGCAGATGTGGTGGTGAGTCGCAGTTGGCACGGATGGGACATACTAAACGTATTTCCCATTCGGGACAACAAGCTCAACGCCGCAGATGCGCCCTTATCACAAGAAAATCATCGGGGAATCTCTTTGTACACCTTATCCCCTCGACGTACCTCCTGTACCGTTTTCAGCGAGATGTAATCACCCTGCTTCGCGCTCTGCGTAGGCTGCTCGTGGAGCATTATGCCATCGGCATTCTGCTCAACAACGCCTGTCTTCTCGCCCATAAAGAGGAGCGCATCGCCCTCCTGCACCTCGCACGCCTCAACGAGCACCTCGGCGACACCGATACGCTTGAAGTAGTTGGTGACCTTGCCCATATACACCTTCTTTAGTGTTGCCGACGAGCCATAGTGCTGACTATGTTCCACCATACTCTTGGCAGCATAGTAGCCACCCCAGAAGTCGCGGTTAAATACTGTACGCAGCTTCTCCTTGAGAGGTGCTACACTATCGGCATTATACTCGCCACGCTCCATAAGGCGCAGAGCCTCATCGTAACACTCTACAACACGCTTTACATACTCGCCACCGCGCGCGCGACCCTCAATCTTAAGGACACGCACACCAGCATTGATAAATGTGTCGAGAAAGTCTATCGTGCAGAGGTCTTTGGGAGATAACACATACTGACCATCGACATCGAGCTGATGTCCCGTCTCCTTATCGGTGATAGTATACTTACGGCGGCATATCTGTCGGCAGGCACCACGATTTGCCGAGTTGTGCGACTCGTGCTCCGAGAGGTAGCACTTGCCCGACATCGACATACACATAGCACCGTGGGCGAACATCTCAATCTTGACCAACTCACCTCGAGGCCCACAGATATTCTGCTCGCGTATCTGCTGCGAGATATATGCTATCTGCTCCAACGACAGCTCGCGCGCAAGCACAACCACATCTGCCCACTGTGCAAAGTGGCGCACAGCGGAGACATTAGAGATGTTGCTCTGCGTCGAGATATGTACCTCCATACCCACTTCGCGGGCATAGAGTATTGCTGCAAGGTCGGTGGCGATGATAGCATCTATACCCTCGACCTTGGCACGGTCGATGATACGGCGCATAACCTCCATCTCATCGTCGTATATGACGATATTTACCGTGAGGTAGGTCTTGACACCTGCGGCGTGGGCAGTGCGCACAATCTCGGCAAGGTCATCAAGGGTAAAGTTCACCGACGAAGCGGCACGCATATTGAGCTGCTCGACACCGAAATATACCGAGTCGGCACCAGCAGCAATGGCAGCATTGAGCGACTCATACGAGCCGACAGGGGCCATTATCTCTATATCTTCTCTTCTTATCATCATACTACTTTTTACGACCCATAAGATTACGAGCAAACTCGCGCAGGTGGGCTGTACGCTCGCTGCCCACAGAGAGTGTATCAAGGAGAGCTAATGCACGCTCGAAGCGCAACTCTATCTGCTGCTCGGTGGCGTGGCGCACATCGAGCTTATCGTAAAGAGCCTTCACCGTAGCAATCTTCTCGGCATCACTCAACGCACTATTGGTATGAGTTGTGCAGAGCACCTTGCGCTCCTCGTCTGTAGCACGGCTCATTGCCTGCACCATAAGGAAGGTCTTTTTACCCTCAAGAATATCTCCTCCAATCTTCTTACCGAGAGCCTCGTCGCCATAGCTATCAAGCATATCATCTTGCAACTGGAAAGCCAAACCCAACTCCGTAGCAAAACGGTATATCTTTTTCACATCCTCCTCCGCAGCACCCGCTATGGTAGCACCAATCATAGCAGAGCCAGAGAGCAGAGCCGATGTCTTACGCTCGATCATCAGTATATACTCCTCCGCAGAGACACTATCTTTATCCTCAAAATCCATATCATACTGCTGTCCCTCGCACACCTCAAGAGCCATATCATTGAAGATGCGCATCACACGGGGCAGCTTCGCGGGATTTAGCTCGGCGAGGAGTTTATATGCTGTGATGAGCATAGCATCACCAGACAATATTGCCACATTACCGCCCCACTTGGCAAATACCGAAGGCTTGCCGCGACGCATTGCTGCGTTGTCCATAATATCGTCGTGCAGGAGCGTGAAGTTGTGGAAAATCTCAACAGCCTGCGCAGCGCACATAGCCTCGTCGACATCGCCACCAAACGCCTCGACGGTGAGTAGCAGCAACACGGGGCGCAGACGCTTTCCTCCGCCCGACATCGAGTAGATAATTGGAGCGTATAGCAATTCAGGCTCCTCGGGAGTCTGCATCTGTCGCAACACCGACTCAAACAGCTCCAACATAGTATCGTTAGTATGGGTCATTGTTATAATATTTATTCGTTTCACACATCTTCAAACATCATAAAAAACCAACATCCACAACAAAATATTGTTGCATTGCGCTTTTATGGCTCAAAAATAGTAATTTTTTTGCATAGTTTAAAATAATTTTGGTAACTTTGACCATTAAATTTCTAAAAACACAAAGACGCTATGATGAAAAAACTTGCGATGGGTATCGATATTGGCGGTACCAATACAGCTTTTGGTCTGGTAGACGAGGATGGCAACGTAGTTGCCGAGGGTAAGATCTCTACCGAACAATTCAGATATTTTGACGACTACAAGCCCTACATCAACACACTTGCAGCGGCGATGAAGGAGCTTATCGCGTCACAGCCCGAGTGTGAGCTTATCGGTATCGGTATCGGCGCACCCAATGCCAACATCCATACAGGTCGTATCGAGACCCCAGCTAACCTCTGGCGTTTTGAGGACCCCGCAGACCCACGCCCCGACTCTATCCGCTCATTCAACTTCGTGGAGGACTTGGGCAAAAACTTCGGTGGCGTAAAGGTTATGATTACCAACGATGCTAATGCGGCTGCTATCGGTGAGATGGTGTTTGGTAACGCTCGCGGTATGAAGGACTTTACGATGATTACCCTCGGCACAGGTCTTGGCTCGGGCATCGTATGTAATGGCGAGATGGTATACGGCAACGATGGCTTTGCAGGCGAGTTCGGACATATCGCAGTAGACTCACGCGAAACAGGTCGTCAGTGTGGCTGTGGTCGCAAGGGCTGTCTTGAGGCTTACGTGTCGGCAACAGGTATCAAGCGCACAGCATTTGAGCTTATGGCGACAATGACCTGCGACAGCGAGTTGCGCACAGTGCCCTACGATAAGTTCGAGGCAAAGATGCTCTCTGATGCAGCAGCAAAGAACGACCCCATCGCTCTCGAAGCATTCGAGCGTACAGGTAAGACCCTCGGTCTTGCTTTGGCCGACCTCACAGCTATCCAGTCGCCCGAGGCTATCATCCTCTTCGGCGGTCTTGCTCACGCTGGCGACTACATTATGCGCCCGACACACCGCTATATGGAGGAGAACCAACTTTCTGTGTTCAAAGGCAAGGTGAAGTTGCTTATGAGCGGTATTCAGGATAAGAACGTGGCGATACTTGGCGGCGCGGCACTCATCTGGAAACAACACCTCGAGGCAGTTATCGAGCACTACTAAACGTCATATCAAGTGAGGAGGAGGGGTAGACACCTCCTCTTTTACCTGTAAAACATCCGATAAGTGGGACATAATCTATGTTCCCTTATCGGATATTTTTATTCCGTTTTACCATAAATAAAATGGCTATATCTCAACTCTTTTAGGCTATTTATCACAACACACCTCAACAAGCTCACTCCACACCATCTCACCCGAATAAAACACCCACCCGAAACACCTCGAAATGCACCTGCTGTGGAGTTTATAAAAAATAGAGGACGAGAGAGCCAAAATCAACATTTTTTTTATACCTTTACGCCGTTATTTTTACTATGTAAAAAAGATGGCAGAGAGATACCATATTCCCGTACTCCTTGAGGAGTGCCTTGAACACCTTGAAATAGAGCCTAACGGCACCTATGTAGACCTCACAATGGGTGGCGGTGGACATACGCGAGAAATACTGCGACAATTAGGCGACGATGGCAGACTTTTTTCGTTGGATCAGGATTCCGATGCCGAGAAAAACGCGCCCGAGGATGAGCGTTTTTGTTTTGTTGCAAGCAACTTTCGCTTTGTGCGAGGTGCAATGCGCCTGCGAGGTGTGGAGCAGGTAGATGGCATACTTGCCGACCTCGGTGTATCGTCGCACCACTTCGACGCCAAGCATCGCGGCTTCTCGTTTCGTGGCGACGCTCCGCTTGATATGCGTATGAACACTCGCGCCAAGCTCACTGCAGCCGACATAGTAAACACATACTCCAACGAGGCACTTGCCAAGATTTTTGCAGAGTATGGCGAACTTGACACCACGTGGAAGATTGCCAACTGCATAGAGCGCGCACGCACCACATCGCCCATAACCACCACGTCGGGACTTGTAGATGCGGTACGCCCCTGCACACCTCCTAAAGACGAGGCAAAGTTTCTCACAAAGCTCTTTCAGGCACTGCGCATAGAGGTTAACGGGGAGATGGAGGCACTCAAAATGGCACTTGAGCAGAGCCTCAAGCTACTAAAGCCTGGAGGACGTCTTGTGGTGATTTCGTACCACTCGTTAGAGGATCGCATAGTGAAAAACTTTATGCGTAGCGGCAACAGCGAGGGAAAGATTGAGAAGGATTTCTTTGGTCGTAGCACCTCGCCGCTAAAGGTCATAACACGCAAGGCGATAGTACCCACAGCGAAGGAGGTGGAGCGCAACCCACGCTCACGCAGTGCCAAGCTGCGCGTAGCCGAGAAGATTGAGCTTATAAGCTAACAAAAACTGACTACCAATGACACACAACCACGATAACTACGAGGGCTACGACCCCGAAGAGGAGAGCTTCGCACCCGACGAGGTGGCGAGGCGCAGACTCTCTGAAGAGGAGGAGCGTATGAAGCGTCGCATACGTCGTGAGATAATTCGCGTAAACAGTGGCGAGCACGACGACGAGATAGACGAAGAGCGCAGACTGATGGACGAGGAGGCAGAGGAGCAGCAAGAGCGAGAGGAGCAACAGCGCAAAAAGGAGGGGTCGCTATGGAGACTACTCACCACAGGAAGCTTTCTTACAAGCAGCGACGCAGGCTTCTACTACCGCTTCTTGATAGCTATCGCCGCGATGTGCTTTGTGAGCATCTTCCTGACGTTTATGTCGCTCAATGCCGAGAGAGAGTGCCGACGACTTGAGGAGCAGGCAAAGATACTGCGCGAAAGGTCAATAATCATCGACGAGAAGCGATACAGCATATCGTCAAAGAGCGAAGTGGAGAGGATGCTCGAAGAGAGAGGTATCGTGCTAATAGATTTGTCAAACAGCAGCCGTCTTATAGAGAAAGAGAGGTAGGCAATGGAGCGTAACAAGGAGAGACAAAATAACGCTAAACAGGATATATTACACCGTGTGAGGGTGCTTTATAGCATCTTCATACTTGTTGGCATCGGTATTGCCGCACGTCTGTTATGGGTGCAACTAATAAGCCCCGATGTAAAGCACAACGCCAAGATTATGGAGACGGGCGTATACCGCAAAGACTCTGTCGAGGCACACCGCGGAGCGATACTTTCGCGCAGTGGCGAGCCGCTGGCGATGTCGAGCTTCCGCTACTATCCACTCTTTGACTTCGCGGCAGAGGGTATCAAGGATGCACAGCAGGAGAACCTTACAAAGAATGTAGATGCGTTGTGCGATATGCTTGCCGAGTACTTCTCGGAGGAGGATGCCGCAAAGGAGGGATACACACACATCACCGCCAAACAGTATCGTGAGATGTTTTATGACTACATACGCGAAGGCAAGGCGCGTGGTGCTGCCATCTTCCCGCGCAAGGTGACACTCGACGAGTGGCGTATGATGAAAAAGCGTTTCCCCATACTCAACTTCAGCCTGGGGTATGTATACAGCGAAAAGAGTAACGATGACCGCATATACCCGCACGACGACCTCGCCTACCAGATTATAGGGCGCAGTGGTGAGCACTACGAGGCAGATGGCAGACTCATAAAGACCCCCGCATTTGGTATCGAACATCTGTACAACAACCGCCTCGCAGGTAAGCAGGGTTTTGTTGTTGAGCAGCGCATAGCCCACGGCTTTTGGGCACGTGTAGACGATAAGGATAACCTTATGCCTATTGACGGATGCAATGTTGTAACGACCATTGATGCTGGCTTACAGAAGATGGCAACAGAGCGTCTTGACCGCGAGCTTATGGCGGAGCACGGCTCGTTTGGTGTCGCTATGGTGATGGAGGTGGAGACAGGAAACATACTCTGCCTGGTCAACCTCTCGACGGGTGTTGAGCGAGGTGTTGAGTATAGCGAGCGACACTACAACCACGCCCTATCTACGGCGATGACCCCAGGCTCTACGATGAAGCTCGCATCGGCGATGGCACTGCTTGAGATTGGTGGCTATACTATCGACACCAAGGTCAACACAGAGCACGCAAGTAGCAAACGCTCGGCGAGGATTGGTGCAGCAAATATCTACGACTCGCACGACGCTGGCGAGACAACGGGCGGCGAGGTGACACTCAAGGAGGGTTTCGCGCACTCATCAAACGTATATTTCGCCAAGGCGATATACGAGAGATTTAAGGATGAGCCAGAGAAGTATACCTCATACCTTGAAAAACTGCTCTTTAACGACTTTGTAGGCTTGCAGCAGTATGGCGAGACCAAGGCTCGCCTACCCCTTGCCGACAGCCCCGCGTGGAATAAACGCGGTAGCACAAGTAGCCGTCTTCCGCGCCTCGCTTATGGATATGAGATTGAGCTACCACCTATACACACACTCACCTTCTACAACGGTGTAGCTAATAATGGTCGTATGGTGGCACCACGCCTCATAGACCGCATAGAACACGAAGGCAAGGTTTTGGAGCGTATGCCTGTGGTAACACTTATCGACAAGATGTGTTCAGAGTCCACGATTAAAGCACTCCACGAGTGTATGGGCGCAGCTGCTGCACCCGATCGCACACTCGGCAAGCTGCGAGGTCTGCCTGTGACGGTAGGATGCAAGACGGGTACGGCGCAGATATGGGGTGATTTTGTGACAAAGAGCCGCATTGACATCGAGTGTAAGGCAGATGGACTTAATGAGAAGGATAAGTACTATATGGGCTCGATGGTTGCTACATTCCCGCTCGAGAAGCCAAAATATACCGTTATGGTCTGCATCACAAAGCAGAGTACGCCAACACACCCCACATACTTCGGCATCAGCCTCACAGGCTCCATTATGCACGACATTATTGAGTATGTCTACAACAACGACCCGACGCTGCACGCACATATCGACAAGGCGGAGGTTGCACACTCGCCCACGCATATCAAGGGTGGCAGTAGCGACGATGTTACGCTTGTTGCACGCGAGTTAGCATCGTCAACAACTGCCGACGAGCAGCTCACCGACTGGGGCGTGGCAACGGTAGATAACGAGGGCAATGTTAGTGTTAAGTCGCGCGAAGTTAAGGAGGGATATGTACCCAATGTTGTGGGTATGGGACTCTCGGAGGCTATCTACCTTATAGAGAGCGCAGGCTTGGAGGTAACACACTCGGGCGCAGGACGCGTAGTACGCCAAAGCGTAGTGGCAGGCACAGCCGCAGAGAAGAGTCCTCGCAGCATACACCTCACATTGGAGAGATAACAACGACAAGAGATATAGATAAGAGATTAAGAAACATACAACATAATTTGTGATGAAACGAGTTCAAGAGTTGCTCGCCAATGTGCGAGTAAATAACATACCGCACCTCAACCCCGAGGTCATATCGCTCACGTACGACTCACGCAACGTAGAACAGGGAGCCTGCTTCTTCGCTGTTAAGGGTGTCGCCAGTGACGGTCATACATATATCGACTCTGCCATTGAGCGCGGTGCTGTGGCTATCGTATGTCAGCAGCTCCCCGATAATCTCAACGACAAAGTGGCATACATCGTCGTTGACGACAGCAATGTGGCAATGGCAGAGATGGCTGCCAACTTCTATGATCACCCATCACGCGAGCTTAAGTTAGTGGGCGTAACAGGCACAAATGGCAAGACCACGACAGCGACACTGCTATACGATATGATGATGGCTATGGGTCACCGTGCAGGACTTATCTCAACGGTTGTCTACCGTATAGGCGACCAGAAGATAACCTCGACACACACTACGCCCGATGCCATACGCCTAAATAGTATGATGCGACGTATGGTGCAGGAGGGATGTGAATATTGCTTTATGGAGGTGTCGTCACACTCCGTGGTGCAACATCGTATCGACGCGCTACACTTCTGCGGTGCGCTCTTCACAAACCTTACGCACGACCACCTCGACTACCACGGCACATATAAGGAGTATATACGCGCCAAAAAACTCTTCTTCGATATGTTGCCCAAGAGCGCGTGGGTGGTGACCAACATTGATGACCGCAACGGCGAGGTAATGGTGCAGAACACCGCAGCCAAGGTCTACCGTATGTCGCTACGCTCTATGGCAGACTTCCGCACCAAGATTCTTGAGATGATGCCCGACGGTATGCAGCTTATAATGGATGCACAGGAGGTATGGGTGAAGTTCACGGGTAGGTTTAACGCCTATAACCTCACGTCGGTATATGCTGCAGCTACGCTTATGGGCATAGACAAACGCGAGGTGCTGACCACACTCTCTATGTTGAGCCCTGTGGCGGGTCGTTTCGAGACGATTATAGCTGGCGATGGCACAATGGCTATCGTAGACTATGCACACACACCCGATGCGCTGCAAAATGTCATCGAGACAATCGAGGAGGTACGCCGCGCCGAGCAACGCCTGATTGTTGTATGTGGCTGTGGCGGTGATCGTGACCGCAGCAAACGTCCCGAGATGGCAGCTATAGCTGTCAAGGGTAGCACAACGGCGATATTTACCTCGGATAACCCGCGTACGGAGGATCCCGATAGCATTATCGACGAGATGTTGACGGGTGTGGGCGACGCGAAGAACTATCTGCGCATAACAGAGCGCGCCGAGGCTATACGCGCGGCTGCAATGTTGGCTCATCGTGGCGATATAATACTCATAGCGGGTAAGGGTCACGAGGACTACCAGATAGTGGGTCTTACGAAGCACCATTTCGACGACCGCGAAGAGATACGTGCTGCATTTGATGCAACACATAACAACTAACAAAAAACTGGAGAACAGGGGGTATTTGTGACGGGCAACAGTCTACGTCAACAGATACTCCATTTTACCCAAATTTAAACAAATTACCCTAAAAAAACAGAATACATCTATGCTCTATTGGCTTTTCAGTTACCTCAACGAACACACCGACCTCCCCGGAATGCGCATCGGTGAGTACATCTCATTCCGCTCGGCGGCAGCAATCATCCTATCGTTGCTCATTGCCATAGTCTTTGGCAAGCACGTCATTAAGTTTTTGCGTCGTCGCCAGATTGGCGAGGATATACGCGACCTCGGACTTGAAGGGCAACTCCAAAAGAGGGGCACGCCCACTATGGGTGGTCTTATCATCATTTTAGCCATAGTACTCCCCGTGTTGCTCTTTAGCGACCTCGGCAACATCTACACACAGCTAATGCTCATCTCGACGCTATGGCTCGGTTTTATTGGCGGTCTGGATGACTACATCAAGGTATTCCGCCACAAAAAAGAGGGTCTCAAGGGCAAGTTCAAGGTTGTCGGTCAGGTTGGTCTCGGCATTATCGTAGGCACTACGATGTGGCTCTCGGAGGATATCGTGATACGCGAAAAGAGCTTCGAGACATACACATACACCATCACCGACAACAAGACTGGTGAGGTGGTAGATAACTACACGGAGCGTCGTATCATAAGCACCACGCCCAAAAAGGCTCCCTGCACATCTATACCCTTCTTTAAGGATACCGAGCTGGACTATGGCATCTTCACAGGCGACCACGACGCATTAGCCTGGTTGCTCTATATCGTCGTTGCCATATTCGTCATCACAGCGGTATCTAACGGTGCTAACCTCACAGACGGCATTGACGGACTGCTGACAGGTGTCTCCGTGCCAATAGTCTTGGTACTTGGTATCTTGGCATACCTGTCGGGACATATCATCTACTCGGACTACCTCAACATAATGTATATTCCCAACAGTGGTGAGCTTATTGTCTTTGCCGCAGCCTTTGCGGGTGCTCTGATTGGCTTCTTATGGTATAACAGCTTCCCCGCACAGATATTTATGGGAGACACAGGCTCACTTACCATTGGTGGTCTTATCGCCGTGTTTGCACTCTGCATACGCAAGGAGTTGCTTTTGCCGCTGCTGTGCGGTGTATTCCTTGTCGAGGCACTCTCTGTTATGGTGCAAGTGGGATACTTCAAATACACAAAGCGCAAGTATGGCGAGGGTCGACGCATACTCCTTATGTCACCCATACACCACCACTACCAGAAGAAGGGTCTCTTTGAGACAAAGATTATGATGCGCTTCTTCATTGTGTCGCTACTCCTTGCAGCTCTCACACTCGTAACATTGAAGATACAGTAATTTAAGAATAAACCTAACTTAAAGATATGAAACGTAGAATAGTTGTTCTCGGTGGCGGTATCTCGGGCTATGGCTCGGCTATACTCGCCAAGAAGAAGGGTTTTGACACCTTCCTTTCAGATATGGGCAAGATTGCCGATAGGTTCAAGACGCGACTCGACGAGTGGAGCGTAGAGTATGAGGAGGGAGGACACACCGAGGAGAAGATACTCTCGGCAGACGAGGTTATAAAATCTCCAGGCATCCCCGACACAGCACCCATAGTACGTAAGCTGCGCGAGAGGGGCGTACCTATAATCTCGGAGATAGAGTTCGCAGGACGCTATAAGGGTGTTGCCAAGACTATATGTATCACAGGCTCTAATGGCAAGACCACGACAACGTCGCTCATATACAAGATTATGAAGGATGCAGGTCGCGCTGTATCATTGGGCGGCAACATTGGCGAGAGCTTCGCCTACTCTGTGGCTACGGGTAAATACTTCTGGCACGTGTTGGAGTTAAGCTCATTCCAGCTCGACGGTATGTTTAAGTTTCGTGCCGATGTAGGCGTGTTGATGAATATCACGCCCGACCATCTCGATCGCTACGACTATAAGTTGGAGAACTACGCACGCTCAAAGATGCGTATCACACAAAATCAGACATCCACCGATGCCTTCATCTACTCGGCAGATGACCCTGTGACACAGCAGATGCTCGACACGATGGATGCGACCTTGCGCGCGCGGCAGCTGCCATTTGCTATAAACACCGCCATTGCCAGTGGCGCGGGAGATGCCCTGCTTGAGGGTCACAACTTCACAGCGACGGTGGGCAGCAAGTCGGTGACTATCGACACACGCAAGATGAAGATTAGCGGTATGCATAACATCTATAACGCTATGGCAGCAGCCCTTGCCACACTCGCAGCAGGCGTTCAGCCACGCATCATCAAGAACTCGATATATGAGTTCTCGCCCGTGGAGCATCGTCTTGAGCCCTCGGGAGAGCAAAACAACATCCTCTGGATAAACGACTCCAAGGCGACAAATGTCGACTCTGTATGGTATGCCCTCGAGAGTATGCAGCGACCTACAGTATGGATTGCAGGTGGCACGGATAAGGGCAACGATTATGCCCCTCTCAAGGAGTTTGCGCGCCAGAAGGTGAAGGCGTTGATATGTATGGGTGTCGACAATAGCAAGCTGCTACGCGACTTCGACGGCATAGTTCCCGTCATCCGCGACTGCCACACCCTCGACGAGGCGATGAGTGCTGCGCGTGAGTGTGCTTCGAGCGGTGATGCGGTGCTGCTCTCGCCAGCTTGCGCCAGCTTTGACCTCTTCAAGAACTACGAGGAGCGTGGCAGACTCTTCAAAGAGTGGGTTAAGGAGAATATACTCAAATAGCGATATATAAGGATGGCTACACGACAACAGGACAATACGACAAGTGGCGCAGAGAGTGCCGCAAAGCTGCTTACAGACAATAGTCGCCGCATCTTCGAGGGTGACCGCACACTGTGGATAATATTCACGGTGCTACTCGTCACGTCGATACTTGTGGTATACTCATCGACAGCAAAGATGGCGTATAACATCTCCTCAAAGATGACAACGACAGATGCGCTGCGCGACCAGATAATGTTTGTGGTGCTATCCATACCCACCATCTTCATAGCGAGCAAGGTCGACCATAAAGTCTTCTTCCGCATCACACCCCTCTTCTTCCTGCTCTTTGTGGGACTCACCATCACCACCTACTTTGTGGGTGGCACAACCAATGGTGCGGCGCGCTGGCTGCCTATAGGCCCTATACGCTTCCAGCCCTCGGAGGGACTCAAGATTTTTACTGTGATGATGCTTGCGCGAAGTATGGAGTCGCGCCAAAAGACCATCAACAAGATAAACCTGCTACCCACATCGCTGCGTCTGCGCAGCGACAAGCAGCGCAAGATACTGCGCGAGAACACCCTGCCGATACTTGGGCCTGTTATCTTGGCGTGCATCGTCATTGCGCCTGCTCACACCTCGTCGGCAATGCTTATCTTCATCGTCTCGACCATTATGCTCTATATCGGGCGTGTCAAGTTCTCGGAGGTCGTTAAGTTTGTTGTTGTCATCGGCTTTATAGGTGCTGTGGGCATCGCCTCACTTGCAGCCATAGGCATTGGTCGTGGTGACACCGCGAGCAACCGCCTCACAACGTGGGTCAACGAGTGGATATATGGCGGCAAGGCTAACACCGCCTATGAGATGTCGGATACGCAGCTCGCTATGGTCGCTATACGCAATGGTGGCGCTTTGGGCGAGGGTGCAGGACACAGCTCGGCGCGTGCCGTTGTCATACACCCCGAGAGTGACTATGCCTACTCGTTCTTCGTGTCGGAGTATGGTCTGATAATGGGTCTTATACTTATGCTGCTCTACTTGTGGATATTCTTCCGCTCGATAGAGATATGTCGCCACTGTCGGCGCGCCTTTCCTGCACTTATGACTGTGGGGTTGGGACTCCTTATCACGTGTCAGGCACTGCTGCATATTCTCGTGCAGGTCAACTTCTTCCCCGAGACAGGACAGAACCTTCCGTTTATCTCACGCGGCGGATCGTCGCTGCTCTTTACCACAGCAGCCCTCGGTATGATTATCAGCGTGAGCCGTACCAATAAACTTGAAGAGCTAAAAGATGAGCGACGTAAGACTCGATAAATATCTATGGGCGGTGCGCGTATTCAAGACACGCAGTGATGCCGCCGACGCGATACGCCAAAACCGTGTTTTGGTCAACGATGCCTATGCCAAGCCCTCGCGCGAGGTCAAGGTGGGCGATATGATAAGTGTTCGACGTGAGCGCGTGACATACAGCTATAAGGTGCTGGAGCTTGTGTCGAGCCGTCAGGGCGCGAAGAATGTCCCGCAGTACTGCCTCAACTGCACGCCGCAGGAGGAGCTCGACAAGCTCAATGTGCCACACGAGACCATCTTTGTCTTCCGTGACCGCGGCACAGGTCGCCCCACGAAGAAGGAGCGCAGAGATATCGACGCGCTTATGGATGGCTTCTATATGGATGATGATGACGCATTCTTGGATGACGACGACGAGTAGACTAAACCCTGAAATATACCGATAAATAAAAGATTACAAGATATGAGAAACCTACTACTATTTGTGCTTGCAGCGACTGTTGCTATGGGCTTGACTGTGGAGATTACCACTACCAATGATTTGGTTATGACCAAGTCTACGGATAAGAAGGTCGTAATAGAGCGTAACCATATTAAGCCGATGGCGTCACTTACGTTCAAGGCAACAAAACCTGCAAATAACGAGATTTGGTATACTAATGGTAGTACAACCGAGCCTACTACAGCCAAAAAGCCCGAAAATTTTGGCGGTGCAACTATTCAGTCGAATACTTATGATGCTGAAAAGGAGTGCTGGGTAATTACATTTGATAATGAGGTTACAAAGATTGGAGATTGGGCATTCTATTATTGCGAGAGCCTTACAAGTGTGACTATTCCCGATAGCGTAACGACGATTGGACAGCGGGCATTCGAGTATTGCAGCAGCCTTACAAGTGTGACTATTGGCAACAGCGTAACGACGATTGGAGGTGCTGCATTCTATTATTGCGGCAGCCTTACAAGTGTGAATATTCCTAATAGCGTAACAACGATTGGAAATTATGCATTCGGTTATTGCACCAGCCTTACAAGTGTGACTATCCCCGATAGCGTAACGACGATTGGAAATGGTGCATTCAGTGGTTGCGTAAGCCTTAAAGAGTTTAAAGGTAAATTTGCTGCGGATGGTGGTCGTTGTTTGATTATGGATAATACAATTATCGCGTATGCAGAAGCATCTGGCACTACATATACTATCCCCGATAGCGTAACGACGATTGGAAAAGCGGTATTCAGGCGTTGCAGCAGCCTTACAAGTGTGACTATTCCCGATAGCGTAACGACGATTGGAGATGGTGCATTCGAGTATTGCAGCAGCCTTACAAGTGTGACTATCCCCGATAGCATAACGACGATTGGATATAGTGCATTCCATAGCTGCATCAGCCTTGCGACAGTATATTGCAAGCCGACAACACCGCCGACTGGAGGTACCTGGATGTTCGACAACAATGCTGCAGGACACAAGATTTATGTACCTGCAGGTTCTGGAGCCGACTATAAAGAAAAGCAATATTGGAGTGACTATGCTTCTAACATCTTTGAAGAAGAGTAACCAAAGCAAAAAGATAGAATAAAACGATAACAAATTAAAATAGAGCAAGTTATGGAATACAACTTTAAAGCCATTGAGCAAAAATGGCAGGAGAAGTGGCAGAAAGAGGGCACCTACCGTGTGGAGGTAGACCCGTCACGCCCAAAATTTTATGTTCTCGATATGTTCCCATATCCATCGGGAGCAGGTCTACACGTAGGACACCCACTCGGATATATCGCCTCGGACATATACTCGCGCTACAAGCGTCAGTCGGGCTTCAACGTGTTGCACCCAATGGGCTACGACGCATTTGGTCTGCCCGCAGAGCAGTATGCTATACAGACAGGTCAGCACCCCGCAGTAACAACCGACGAGAACATCGCACGCTACCGCTCGCAGCTCGACAAGATAGGCTTCTCGTTTGACTGGTCACGCGAGGTACGCACCTGCGAGCCCGAGTACTACCACTGGACACAGTGGGCATTCCTGAAGATGTTCGACCACTGGTACAACAAGACGACACAGAAGGCAGAGCCTATAACAGCTCTCGTGGCACACTTCGCAGAGCACGGCACAGAGGGCATTGACGCTGCCGAGACAGCACACCTCACATTCACCGCCGACGAGTGGCGTGCAATGGGCGAGGCAGAGCGCGAGCAGGTATTGCAAAACTACCGCCTCGCATTCCGCGCCGACACAATGGTAAACTGGTGTCCCGCACTTGGCACAGTACTCGCCAACGACGAGGTGAAGGAGGGATTGTCGGTACGTGGCGGTCACCCCGTAGAGCAGAAGCGTATGAAGCAGTGGCTGTTGCGCGTGACAGCATACGCACAGCGTATGTTGGACGGTCTCGAGAAGCTCGAGTGGAGCGACTCACTAAAGGAGATACAGCGCAACTGGATAGGTCGCTCGGTGGGCGCACAGGTATTCTTCAACGTGAAGGACTCGGAGCGCAAGCTGGAGATATTCACGACACGCCCCGACACAATATATGGCGTGACATTTATGGTGATTGCACCCGAGCACGAGTGGGTGGAGGAGCTTACAACAGCCGAGAACCGCGAGGCTGTCGAGGCATACATAGCCGAGACAAAGCGTCGCTCGGAGCGTGAGCGTATAGCCGACACCAAGCGCGTAAGTGGCGTAAAGACAGGCTCGTATGCTATCAACCCCTTCTCTGGCAAGGCGATACCCATCTATGTTTCGGACTACGTGTTGGCGGGCTACGGTACAGGTGCTATTATGGCAGTGCCAGCACACGACTCACGTGACTACGCCTTTGCACGCCACTTCGGCATAGAGATAATACCCGTTGTCGAGGGTGGAAATATCGAGGTGGAGTCTTACGACGCAAAGGAGGGTAAGCTCATAAACTCGGAGATAATAAATGGTATGGATGTAAAGGAGGCTATCGACTTTATGTTCAAGGAGGTGGAGCGTCGCGGCATTGGTAAGCGACTGGTGAACTACCGCCTGCGCGATGCTATATTCTCACGCCAGCGTTACTGGGGCGAGCCATTCCCCATCTACTACAAGGATGATGTGGCATACCGCCTCACTGACGACAAGCTACCGCTGACACTGCCCCCCATCGAGAACTTCGGCCCTACCGAGGAGGGCGAGCCACCATTGGCACGTGTTGCAAACTGGCAGAACGACGAGGGATACCCCTACGAGCTCTCGACAATGCCAGGCTTCGCAGGCTCATCGGCATACTTCCTGCGCTATATGGATCCAAAGAACAACAGCGCACTTGTGGGCAAGGAGGCAAACGAGTACTGGCGCAATGTTGACCTTTATGTAGGTGGTATTGAGCACGCTACGGGTCACTTGATGTACTCGCGTTTCTGGAATATGTTCCTCTATGATCTCGGCTATATCTGCGAGGAGGAGCCATTCAAGAAGCTCGTAAATCAGGGTATGATTCAGGGTCGCTCAAACTTCGTATATCGCGTAATCGGCACAAACAAGTTTGTATCATTGGGACTTAAGGGCGAGTATGACACACAGGAGATACACGTAGACGTGAATATCGTGCGCAACGACATCCTCGACCTCGACGCATTCCGCGCTTGGCGTCCCGAGTTCAAGGATGCAGAGTTTATCCTGGAGGATGGCAAGTACGTCTGTGGCTGGGCTATCGAGAAGATGTCGAAGTCGATGTTCAACGTGGTAAACCCCGACTACATCGTAGATACATACGGTGCCGACACGCTGCGTATGTACGAGATGTTCCTCGGCCCATTGGAGCAGTCGAAGCCGTGGGATACAAATGGTATCGACGGCGTGCATAAGTTCCTGAAGCGTCTGTGGGCGAAGTTCTACTCACGCGATGGCAAGATGCTCGTAAACGACGAGAAGGCGACACCCGCCGAGCTTAAGACACTGCACAAGACTATAAAGAAGGTGCGCGAGGATATCGAAAACTTCTCGTTTAACACCTCGGTTGCAGCATTTATGATATGTCTTAACGAGCTTGGCGACTGCTCAAAGCGCGAGATACTTGAGCCATTGACTGCACTTATCGCACCCTTTGCACCACATATGGCAGAGGAGTTGTGGCACGTGCTGGGTCACGAGACCACAGTATGCGACGCAGCGTTCCCCGTATGCAACGAGGCATACCTTGTGGAGAACTCGTTTGAATATCCCGTTATGATCAACGGCAAGCTCCGCTTCAAGCAGGAGTACCAGCTCGATATGTCACAGGAGGAGATCGTGGCACATATTGTAACGACGGATGGCGCGAAGAAGTGGCTCGAAGAGAAGCAGCCCAAGAAGATAATCGTTGTCAAGGGCAAGATTATCAATATTGTGATGTAGTAGCCACAACGAGATAACAAAAACTAAACACAGGGGCTATCCGTGCGACTACGAGGTAGCCCCATTCTTAAGATTTACGGATGAAACAGTTTATCTCAATGTCGGTATTTGCAGGTCTACTCATAGGCATCGCAGGTCTTGTCTACCTGCGTGTGGGTGGTCTTGCGGGCGCGATACTCTTTGCCTTTGGTCTGCTGTGCGTGGTTATGTGTGGCGCACAGCTATACACAGGCAAGGCGGGCTACCTACCCTACCGCGACGTAGTGCGACTCGTGGTGATGCTTGCGGGAAATGCCGTAGGCTGCCTCTTGGCGGCGTACATAACAAGCTATGTTGCTAACGACGCTGTAGCAGCTAACCTTGATGCGATACTCACCTCGCGTCTTGCCGCCTCGTGGCACGCACTGATAGTCACATCAGCAGGTACGGGTATGATTATGACACTCGCGGTATATGGCGCACGTCGCAACAACTTCTTACCGCTACTCTTTGGTGTACCCGTTTTTATTATGTGTGGTCTGCCGCACTGCGTTGCAGATGCCTACTACTATGGCGTAGCACTCATAGCTGACGACTTTAAGGTTGCTATGTTAGAAGCGTGGGCGTGGGCTATTGTTGGCAACTACATTGGTTGCAACATACCGCGCTGGTTTATGGGCAAAGCCTTCGAAGCATAATAAGAGGCAAACTAAACAAAGAGACCGACAAGCGAGATGCTATCTTACTTGTCGGTCTCTTTATTGAGTTGTACCCTGTGTGCAGCTACTTGAGATATACCTCTACCTGCACAGGCTCCTCACCAAGCATAACCCTCTCTGTCTGAAGCTCACCCGCAGCATTATAGTAGCGCAGCTCATACTCTGTATTCTTGGGCAACAACACCGAGAACACATCGTTCATATCGCGAAGCTCGCCTGCGGTAAGACCTCCACCCATCTGCTCGGTGCCACGGAAGACATCAACGCCCATTGCAACACGGTCACCCGACTGCTCTGTCTTGCCACGCTCCTTGTAGCCAGCAATGCGCAAGAAGGTGTGTGTACCCGCCTCAAGGTGGCGTGTATACTGGTCGTAAGCGAGGTCGACATAGTGCTGTGTAACATTCTCGGCACCTATCCAGCGCGGGAGGTTATCAACAGGCGTCTTCTCATCCTCTGCCGCCCATACCATAGGGAACCAATCGTCACACTTGCCGAAGCGTGTAGCGTAGATGGCATAGGTACGGTCATCTGCCTTCGCCTTCGAAGCATCGGGCATAAACCATAGGTGGTCGAGCTGCGAGGGGTAGTAGTACTCCGTCACGCGCCACGCGCCATCGAGCCATACCTCTGTCCAGCTATGGTTGCCACGATTATCGTGCCAAGAGGCTGTACCTACAAAGCGTGCAGGAATACCGACAGCACGATAGGCATCAACCAAAAGTATGGCAAGACCAGTACACGAAGCCATACCCTGACGCATAGATTCACGAGGGCTCTGGTTGGTCTTCTCGCGCAGCGTGTTATAGTCGACACCTGTCAGGCGCGGTATATTGCCATTGACAGCATCCACAGCCTCCTTCATTGTCTGGCACTCCTCGACCATAGGGGCAAAGAGTTCGTGCAACTCCTTACGCCAAGCATCACGCACCTCGTCGACAACGAAGTATGGAAGCACATCATTGAGATATACATCCTCGGGCAGGCTCTTCGCCCACTCATACTTCTCACGTACAAGGTTAGCATAAGCTACATTCTCGCTCAACAGCGACAACTCCATAGTGTCGCGGTCACCCTCGGGCATATTGATAATAAGGTATGCCATATCACGACGCATACTCTCCTCGGTGGTCTCAAGGAGCTCAACAAGAGCCTCCGCGCGTGTCGACGCTGCGATGGTTCGCTCCAAGTCGGCTCTATACTCCTCTGGCACACCACTCATATAGCTCTCGCTGCAACCAACAGCTATAAGAGCTAACATTGCATAAAATAGGTTTCTCATATCTCTCTGTTTTATTGGATTATCATACTAACCTCTTATCGTCCAATCTGCTGGAATATGCCCAACACCTCCTGCTCGTCTACAACACGCAACGAAAACTCATCGACAGAGGTGGAGCCACCCATATATATACGCGGGTTGCGGTACTGCATACCGCCCACAACCATACGCTTCGCGCTAAAGTGCAGTGCGTCGACACCTGCAGCAGCTAAACGTGCTGCATTGTCAGCCACAACACCACTGCCAGCCATAATCTCGATGCGACCCTCGGCAACAGCAACAGCACGACGTATATTCTCAATGCCATCAATAGCCTTATCGTAGCCACCCGAGGTAAGTATGCGCGTGCAGCCAGCGGCAATTACATCACGCACCGCCTGTTCATAGTCTGCAGTCATATCCACAGCGCGGTGAAACGTCGTCTCAAGACCCTGCGATGCCTCGACAAGCTGACGCGTGCGCTCCACATCGACATAGCCATCAGAGGTTAGAATACCAAAGACAACACCCGTAGCACCCGCCTCACGCGCGTGCTTGATATCGGCAAGCATCGTCTGAAACTCATCGTCGGTATAGAGAAAATCGCCGCCTCGCGGACGTATCATCACGCTAACATCGATACCCTCAATTGCCGAGACACGCTCAATCGTCGCACGCGACGGGGTAACACCGCCCTCCGCAGGCGAGGCACATAGCTCCACACGATCCACGCCCAGACGTGCCGCAACGCGACAAGCATCAACAGAGTAGGCGCACAACTCACACACCATCTTCTTCATACTATTCACTCTCTATAAGTCGGTTAAGTACGGCATAAACGGTCAAGCCAGCAACCGAGCGAATACCCGTCTTATGCACAATATTTTTACGATGCGAAATCACCGTATGGGGCGAGATATTCAGCTCCGAGGCAATCTCCTTATTGGTATACCCACGTGCTACAAGCACCAACACATCGCGCTCACGCTCCGAAAGTTCGTGGCTGTCGGCGTGACTCTTCTCAACGGGTGAATCGACAGCCTGACGCACAGCTGCAATAAGTTCATCATACGATGAATAGAGTGTAACCACACTTGCATAGCGACGTAATATATCTGGCGCACAAAGAGCACTCTGCATACCCACAAGCGGGACATCGTACAACTCACTAAATGACGCAATTTCAGATGATTGCACAACAGACACGAGCACAACATCAATATCTACCCCGCGCATACGCGCTGCAAGCTCCGAGAGGCTACTGCACTTCAACACAACATCCACATCGCCACCTTGCGACAATATGGCTTCAACGCCCGCCAAAATAATAGGCGAAGACTCAACTATGGCAATGTGATAGCACTTCATTGTTGGTCGCACTTTAAGAATTTATCCATCAATGGCTTGAGCAAGTACATCTCCACGGCTGCGTGACGGCGCAAATCATCGCGTAGGCTGTATATATCCTTAAGCATCGCGCAGCGCAACTGTGTGGGTGCCTCCTCGGGCAGATACTTGATAATGAGCGAGGCGATATCGCTCGTTCTATCGTCAATATCGGTATGCGGCATATCGAGGTCGAATTTCTGCGCACGACAAGCACTCATACCGCTATCAATAGCTGTAAAAAGTGTATCCTCCTCTTGCTTCAGGTGCTCCTCTATGCGTCGCACATAGTCACCGTAAAAACGACGTAACTGCTTATTAGACAGGGTGTCGCAATATGCCAATATCTCCTCAAGATGCTTCTCAGCGTGGGGAAGCATATAGTCGATATAGTAGTTATGGGTAGCTCGAAGATAGTGTATAACCTGCGGCAACATCTCACTGCTAAACTCGTCGTGCGATGGACGGTAATTGCTCGATATATGCATACGACACAACATAATAAAGAGCTCGTGTGAGTAGCCATCACGCTGACACAACTCCTCAATAGACATATCTCCAAATGGTAACTTAATATTGAGGCGCGAAAAGATTGACAACAGAGAGTTATTGCTGTCTATAAGTTCAAATATCTTCATTTTCGGCGATAGATATGCAATATCATCGCACACACACATATTCCTCATTGGTTCTCAACACTTTATGTTGCAATATAGATGCCTACTGACATCTGTAATGCAAAGATACATATAATTTCTGAAACCACAAATCCCTACATTATGGGATGACACACGCCATAAATTACCAAAATTAAGTGATTGTAGGCTATGAGAAAAGTGTGCATCTTTGCAACATGAAAATAGACCCTTAAAGCCGCGACGGTAATGGGGATATTAATAGTTCGAATCTTTTTAGTTTTTATTGGGTGTTCTCCCGCATAGGGAGGGTAAGGGGTTAACAGCGAGAATCTGTAGCCCCTTTTCTTTTATATAAGGTATATCAATTGAAACCATACTACACTAAAGGGCGAATAAAGGGTATTATCACACTAAAATATGGCGCAATAGATGCAAAAAAACGTCAAAAAATGTAACAAAATTTTTGAAACCGGAAAAATAAATGTATATTTGTAGTTGCGTAAGTGTGGCAATGGCTCACTTGCATAAGTAAGAAACAACAATAACAATCTAATACAATCAGAACTATGGCTAATGTACCTGCTAATTTGAAGTACTCTAACGACCACGAGTGGGTTCGTGTAGAGGGTGATGTTGCCGTTATCGGCATTACCGACTATGCCCAGTCAGAGCTTGGCGATATCGTATTCGTAGACGTTCCTACCGTAGGCGAGACAATTGAGGCTAACGAGGTATTCGGCTCAATCGAGGCTGTAAAGACCGTATCAGACGCGTTCTCTCCTGTAAGCGGTGAGGTTATCGAGTTTAATGAGGCTGTAGAGGCAGACTCATCACTCGTTAACAAGGATCCGTATGGCGAGGGATGGCTTGTTAAAATTAAGATGTCTAATCCTGCAGAGGTTGACGGCTTGTTGGATGCTGCTGGTTACGAGGCACTTATTGGCTAATAAATAGATTTTATTGCGGGTCTAATTCTCGCATATATGAGAGGGTCGGAGGTTTATACCACCGACCCTAATTTTTATGACGTAATGCAACATTACATTCAACTGGATAACATATTCTCTCCTGCTTCAAAGGCATAGGATATATCGTGCAATACACCGCGCAACTCCAACCATATCATACCATATCCAGCCCTATACTACCAAATTACCACCAGGCACTTGCAAAATATAGCATATTGATACTTGTACCCTTTGTGGTATTGCCGTTTCGCTGCAATCAATATACACTTGATTGGGTAATACCCACAGAAGATACACTCCACGCACAGATATACGCACACACCCCACGCACAGACATACGAATACGCGCACACAGACATACACCCACGCACATACAATAAAAAAGCCGAACCCTGTTGGATTCGGCTTGAAGAGGCGGCTACCTACTCTCCC
>JAFXHE010000008.1 GCA_017536555.1 Alistipes sp. | reverse complement strand
GCGACTCGCCGCGGTGGTGGAACTCCGACTCTGTCTTGTGCTCCAAGATGTAGTAGCGACGACCTGAAGCATTGAAAATAGCACCCATACCAGCACCTACTGAGCCAGCGATGGTTCTTTTGTAGTTGTTCTCCATAGTGTTACTTGTTTAGTTATTTTTTTGTTGTGTTACTCTTATTTGCAGGCAGTTAGCCTTGTGTTATGAGAAGATGTAGCGGCGGTTGCCGATAACTATGATGTCACCCTTCTCCAACTTCGTCTTACGCTCAACGCAGATGTAGGTGTTCTTAAGCTCGCTCAAGTTGCGAATATACCACTCGCCATTCTCGCATACCACCTCTGCCTGTGCACCCTCTGCTATCGACATATTTGCAGGCTCTACATTCTCGCGATTGAGTGTTATGCTGTTGCCGTTGAGAGCTACCGCTAAAGCGTTGCCCGAAAAGCCGTCTACGGGTGTCAGTGTATGCTGCGCGCTCTCGGCTGTGGCTTGAGACTGCTCGACAATAAGGTCGTCGGGAAGCTCGCGCACAGTAGACTTTGTCTCGCGGCTCGATTTAGTGGGCTCAACCTCGGGTATCGCGCCTAATATAACAGTCCTCTTTGTGTCTGACACTGTAGGCATAGGCTCAACTTCGGGTGTAGTAGCCATCACGACGGTCTTCTTTGTGTCTGACACTGTGGGCATAGGCTCAACTTCGGGCATAGCACTAACCACCACCGTCTTCTTGGTGTCTGCGGGTGATGGTGCAGGAGCTTCGCTCTGCTTGCTTCCCATCATCACCGTACGCATCATACTGTTTGCCAGTGATGGCGCACTCTGTGGTGCTGGCTCGATAGGGTTGTTATTAGACTGCTCTTCCCAGCCACAGTTGGGGCAATATGACGTGCCACCAACAAGGATATAGCCACACTTTGGGCAGTTGAGCACTTCGTTGTTGTTGGCTGCTGCGGGCGCACTATCTGCGGGTGCAGGTGTGCTCTCTGCTGGAGCAGCTGCGGGCACTTCGCTGATTTCGGGCAATAGCTGATTACACTTTTCGCATCGTTTTACCTCGGCGGGATTCTCCCAGCCACAATTATTACATCTCATATCTTTTTGTTTTTATATCTTCGTCATCAACAACCATATCGAATATGGTGTGCTGCACTACGTGTTACCATCGGGTAGCACGTAACATAGGCTATTAAATTTCTCAAAATAATTGAATCCTGTCGAGCGGCTACACTCGTAGCACGCACCAAGACACTCTCCTAATTCCTTTATAAGTACCTGTAACCCCTCTAAATAGACCTCTGATAAGGCTTGTGGTTTGAGGAGTGAGAGAAACCAATGCAAATATAATAAAAAATTTTTTAAATATCACAAATTTAAGTTTTTTGATAACGAACTTTTATTCTCGGGTATTGGCTGATATTCTCCATTGCTGGTATATGCTTCCAATTTTGTTATTATGCGCGTGGGTGGGGATGGTTGAATTGTGCAGGGTGCTAATACCTAAAAAAGTTGCATTTTAGGCGATATTTTTGTGATGTTTCAAAAAAAATATCTATTTTTGTGTCACGACTCTCGTAGTTATCCCGCGCGCAGTAACTATTCATAGCATCTGTTGTAGCATCGGGATATATGACAGCCACAGTATAAAACTTCTAAAAATTTTGAAATATGAGTAAAGAGTTGTCGCTAAACCCCAATAGGGTTGTAGCATATCTGGGCAAGCCTGCCAAGGAGTTTACAAAAGCAGATATTGTACGTTACATACGCGAGAATGGTATTCGTATGGTTAACTTTATGTATCCTGCGGGAGATGGTCGTCTTAAGACCCTCAATTTTGTGATAAATAACGAGGCATACCTCGATGCGATACTTACCTGTGGTGAGCGTGTTGACGGCTCAAGCCTCTTCCCGTTTATCGAGGCTGGCAGCAGCGACCTCTACGTAGTACCGCGCTTCGCCACTGCCTTCCTTGACCCCTTTGCCGAGATACCTACCTTGTCGCTGCTCTGCTCATTCTTCAATAAGGATGGTGAGCCTTTGGCAAGCTCTCCGCGCTATACACTTCTTAAGGCGTGCGAGTGCTTCAAGCAGGTTACAGGTATGGAGTTTCAGGCTATGGGCGAGTTGGAGTACTATGTCATAGCCCCCGATAGCGGTATGTTCCCCGCTACCGACCAGAAGGGCTATCACGAGTCTGCACCCTACGCCAAGTTCAATGAGTTCCGCACAGAGTGTATGGCATACATTGCGCAAGCAGGTGGTCAGATTAAGTATGGTCACTCGGAGGTGGGTAACTTCACTATTGATGAGCTTATATACGAGCAGAATGAGATAGAGTTCTTGCCTGTTGATGCTCTCGATGCTGCCGACCAGCTTATGGTAGCGAAGTGGATTATTCGTAACCTCGGCTATAAGTATGGCTATGAGGTTACCTTTGCCCCCAAGATTACTGCTGGCAAGGCTGGCTCGGGTCTACATATACATATGCGCATAGTTAAGGATGGTAAGAGTATGATGCTTGACAATGGACAACTATCAGAGACTGCGCGTAAGGCAATCGCAGGTATGATGGAGCTTGCACCCTCTATCACAGCCTTTGGTAACACCAATCCCACATCGTACTTCCGCCTTGTGCCACATCAGGAGGCTCCTACAAACATCTGCTGGGGTGACCGTAACCGCTCTGTTCTTGTGCGCGTGCCTCTGGGCTGGGCTGCCAAGAGCGATATGTGCCGCATAGCGAACCCGCTTGAGTGCGATAGCCGCTATGATACATCGCAGAAGCAGACTGTTGAGATGCGCTCTCCCGATGGCTCGGCAGATGTATACCAGCTTATAGCAGGTCTTGCTGTGGCTTGCCGCTACGGCTTCGAGTTGGATAATGCCCTCGATATCGCCGAGCGCACCTATGTCAACGTCAACATCCATAAGAAGGAGAACGAGGATAAGCTTAAGCTCCTTGCACAGCTTCCCGATAGCTGCGCTGCCTCTGCTGATTGTCTTGAGCGTCAGCGTGCTGTCTTTGAGCGTCACGGCGTCTTTAGCCCCGCTATGATAGATGGTATCCTCAAGAGTCTACGCCGCTTCGATGACCGCACTCTACGTGCCGACCTTGAGGGTAAACCCGAGGAGATGCTGAAGTTGGTTTACACCTATTTCCACTGCGGTTAACCGCCTGTCTATGGGGTGTGTGCCCCGATGGCTACAGCTGCCACTAATAGACCTTCGCGTCTGTTGGTGGCGGCTCTTTTTGTGGTGTAAACAGTTTAGCTGCAATGGTAAGTGCAAGGGTGTGTAGCCCCTCCCCAAAACGGCTGTTATGTGGCGTAATAAAAAAGATGGAGGGTAGCGTCTTCACAGATGGCCCCCTCCCAAGTTAGTTAGGTTAATGAGAATTTAGAGTGCGATGAGCAAATTTTGGTGTGTCCATGAGAATTATTCGAGATGTGTAAACCCATCGCCTCCTGTTTGCATTGCAAATGTAAGCAACATTTTTCTAAATTCCAAATTTAATCCAATATTTTTTCAAAAATATGTGTATTTATGCATTAAGAGGCGTCTGTATGCGTATATTTATGCATGTTTAAATGGCGACGATAGAAAAAATGACCAACACGATGTAGGTGATAACGGCTACAACAGTGTCCATCCTTAAGAAGAATAGGGGCAGTGCCGTTGCACTGATCATAAGAACGGCCACAATTGAGGCTGCGGATGTTGACGGCAGCAGGACAAAGGCGGCTATCAGCACAAGTAACACGAGGTATAACATATTCCAGATGTTGCGTGTTGCAAGAGTCAGCGACATTGCCTCCTTGCGGTGGAGCAGTAGCGCGCAAAGCTGTACAAAGAGGACTACGCCACCGAGCACCAGGCGAGATAGCGAGAGGTAGTCGCCAAGCTCAAATGACGATTGTATAAACATATTATCCCATAGTGCTGTTGCTGTGCCGGTGAAGCTCTCGCCGCAGCACCACATAATGTAGCAGTATGTGAATATTGGGAGGGCTGCACCAGTAATGCCTACGAGTATGTCGCGCAGCTGTGCACGTATGAATATCAATAATATAGGTAATACGATGAGCATAGCAAGAAGTGAACTATCCACAAGTGGCAGCGCCCCGAGTGCAAGCATTGCCGTAAATAGGTAGTGCAGGCGCGAGCTATGCGTCATATAGTGGAATGTTCGTGCGAGCATCTCTGCGAGGAGCGAAGCTACGATAAGTGTTTGTAGCGAGTGGCTGCATATAGCAAAACCTGCGAGTATTATCGCGGTGAGAGATATCGCTGCCATCGTGCGCGAGGCGTAAAGGCTATCGCGTACTGTGGCGCGCGCTAAACGTAGCGAAGAGTGCATTATAAGCACCAGTGATAGCAGGGCGGCAATTATCGTGTGTGACGCTGCAAATGAGTCTATTGCTGGTTGCAGTGGGGCGGTTGCAAATGGTGTCTCGGCTGCGGGCACTCCTGCGGTGAGCATAGCACCGCGCACCACCGCTATTATGGCGATGATGATGAGTGTTATAAGGCTCTCGTGGAATTTATGTCGTGCAACGTCGAGAATCATAGCAACTGCAAAGATATGGTAAAATTATGAAAACACGCTCGCTGTTACGAAAAAAAGCGCGTAAATTAATAGTCACAAAACATAGCGGATGCCAATAGTAGCGCGCCAAAATTATTGATTGTTTTTATGTGAATAAAATATTTCGTTGAATTTGGATAAAGCACATTACAGATGTGCACTCAATAAGTCAATAAATCAAGAAATAAGGTGCTAAAATTTAATAGATTTGCACGATTGTTTTTTAATTTCGACAAATTTTATTACCTTTGCGCGATTTTATGCCTATATATGTATGGGTATATACTTGCAAAAGCAAATAACAATAACAAAATAATACAGCAATGAACATTACAAGAGAACAGCGTGACGGCGGCATTTCGGTATTGAAGGTCGTTGTTAATGAGGGCGACTACGGTCAGGCGGTTGATAGCCAGTTGCGTGAGTACAAGCGCAAGGCACAGATTCCTGGTTTCCGCCCTGGTATGGTACCTATGGGTATTGTGAAGAAGATGTACGGCAAGGGTGTGTTGGCAGAGCAGTCATATCGCATCGCCTCTAACTCGGTATTCGAGTACTTGCAGAAGGAGAACATCGACTATGTAGGTGATGTTATCCCCTCGGAGGAGCAGGGTGAGTTCGACTTCGACAACAACACCGAGTTCGAGTTTATGTTTGAGATTGGCGAGGCTCCCAAGATTGAGATGGAGCTCTCGGCAAAGGATAAGATTACCTACCACAAGATTAAGGTAGATAAGAAGATGCACAACGACTACCGCACAAACTACTTGCGTCGCTATGGTCGTTTGGTTGATGCTGACAAGGTTACATCTGACGAGGCTCTTAACGTAACTCTCGATAATGGCGATATGCGTATCGAGGAGGCTTACGTTGGTCTTATCTCTATGACCGAGGAGGAGCGCAAGCCCTTCAAGAATAAGAAGGTTGGCTTCAAGACCAAGGTAAACATCAACGAGTTGTACAAGAAGCCCGAGCAGCGTGCTGCAATCTTGTCTGTAAAGCCCGAGGAGTTGGAGGGTATCAACCCCGAGTTTGAGTTGGAGATCACCAAGATTCGCCGTTTTGCTGATCCCGAGCTTAACGAGGAGTTCTTCAAGATGGCGTTCCCCGCAGGCAACGTAACATCAGAGGAGGAGCTTGACAAGTTCTTCGACGAGGAGATTGAGCGCGAGCTTAAGCGTGAGACAGACTTTATGTTTGTTAACACTGTTCGTAACTTCGTTGTTGAGAAGGCTGCGTTGGCAATGCCCGAGGAGTTCTTGAAGCGTTGGTTGTATGTTATCAACGAGGGTAAGTTCACCCGCGAGGAGATTGAGAAGGACTTCGACGCATTTATCAAGATGTTTACTTGGAACTACCTCCAGAAGCACTTCATCAACGAGGGTGATTTGAAGGTTACTGCTGACGAGGCAAAGGCAGAGGCACTTCAGTTTGCACAGATGCAGTTTGCACAGTATGGTATGCCCTCTGCACCACAGGATATGCTCGAGAACTTCGCAAAGCAGATTATGGACAATAAGGAGCAGTTGCAGAAGATCTACGAGAAGCTCTATGAGGAGAAGGTTGTGGAGTACATCCGTGGTAAGGTTAAGGTTACCGAGAAGGCTGTATCTGCTGACGACTTTGCAAAGCTCGCACAGGAGTTGGCATAATCCAATAGCAGTTGCTTGACGATTCTATCCCGCGGGCTGTCTTACGACACTCGCGGGATATTTTAACTATTGGCGCATCTACTCCCGCTGGTTTATGGATGTAGACTGCGTGCTTGCGATGGGTGGTGGCGTAGTTTTTGACGCGTTAACCCCATAAACATCATTATACCATTATTATACAATGACTGAATTTGAAAAATATGCCAGACTGAAGTGTGGTATCAACTCAATGACTCTGCACGACTTCAGCTCACACGCTTCGGGCTACGTGTCGCCCACGATTATCGAGGAGCGTTCACTCAACGTGGCGACTATGGATGTATTCTCGCGTCTTATGATGGATCGTATCATCTTCCTCGGTGCTCCCATCTATGACGATGCTGCAAATATCATTCAGGCGCAGCTGCTCTTCCTGGAGTCGGTGGATGCTGACAAGGATATACACCTATATATCAACTCGCCTGGAGGCTCTGTGTCGGCAGGTCTTGGTATCTACGATACTATGCAGCTTATATCGTGCGACGTGGCTACTATATGTACAGGTATGGCGGCATCTATGGGTGCTGTGTTGCTTACAGCAGGTGCTGCGGGCAAACGCTCGGCATTGCCCCACTCGCGCGTGATGATACACCAGCCATTGGGTGGTGTTCAGGGTCAGGCGTCGGATATCGAGATTACAGCACGCGAGATTGCCAAGACCAAGCGCGAGTTATACGAGATATTATCGCAGCACTCGGGCGTGGATATCAAGCGCATCGAGGAGGATGCCGACCGTGACTACTGGCTCACAGCTGCCGAAGCGAAGGAGTATGGTCTTATCGACTCGGTACTCGCAAAGCGAAAATAGTATTACCCCCAATAACGAAATAGATGACACAGAAATCACGTAAAGGCTCGGATCGCAAAGGCGGCGTATGCTCGTTTTGTGGTGCGCCAGCAGAGGAGACTCCGCTGATGTTCAACGGAGCAGATGGCTCGATGATATGTAGCTCGTGTATCGAGCACGGCTATGGTCTGCTTGTCGAGCATAATATCATTGCTGGTAAGGATAAGGCGGCATCGAAGAAGGGTGGTTTTAAGCCACTCACGCGTGCCGACCTTATGACGCCTGCTACCATTAAGAGTTTCCTTGACGACTATGTCATAGGTCAGGATGCCGCAAAGCGATATATGTCAGTTGCCGTGTATAACCACTACAAGCGACTGCTGTCGAAGGGTAGCACGGGCGATGTAGAGCTTGATAAGTCTAATATCGTGCTCGTAGGCCCTACGGGTACGGGTAAAACACTTATGGCGCGCACTATAGCTCGTCTGTTACACGTGCCGTTTACTATTGTTGATGCTACGGCACTCACCGAGGCGGGATACGTAGGCGAGGATGTGGAGAGCATATTGTCGCGTCTGTTGCAGGCTGCCGACTACGATGTTGAGGCTGCCGAGCGAGGTATTATCTTCATCGACGAGATAGACAAGATTGCGCGCAAGGGTGATAACCCCTCTATCACACGCGATGTCTCGGGCGAAGGTGTGCAGCAGGCTCTGCTCAAGATTTTGGAGGGCTCTGTTGTCAATGTGCCACCGCAGGGTGGTCGTAAGCACCCCGACCAGAAGTATATTCAGGTGAATACATCGAACATTCTCTTTATCTGTGGTGGTGCCTTTGATGGCATCGAGAAGAAGATAGCCAAGCGTCTTAACACTAATGCTGTGGGCTATGGTACAGGTGCCAAGCAGCGTGTCGACGAGAAGAGTATTATGCAGTACATCCTGCCGCAGGACTTGAAGAGCTATGGACTCATCCCCGAGCTTATAGGTCGTCTGCCTGTGCTTACATATATGGAGCCTCTTACGCGCGAGGCGTTGCGCTCGATACTCACCGAGCCGAAGAACTCTATCATACGCCAGTATGAGTGCTTGCTCGGCTTGGATGATGTAAAACTTATGTTTGACGACGATGTACTCGATTATATCGTCGATAAGGCTGTTGAGTATAAGCTCGGTGCGCGAGGCTTGCGCTCTATATGTGAGGCTATTATGCTCGATGTTATGTTTGATTTGCCGTCGAGTGATTGCCGCGAGTATCGTGTTACTCTCGACCTTGCAAAGCAGAAGATTGACCGCGCTGTGATGTAGCTGTGGTAGCACAACTTCAACAAATTAGGCGTATGCTACGGTACTCTCCCGAGGCATACGCCTAATTTTATGGCTGTCGCTATTGTTAGTTAATCTCGATTGTTATGGAGTCAATCGAGCCAATCTGTTCGATGGTAAATGCCGAAGTGTCGTACATATCAAATACGGTCGTATGGTCGTTGGTATCGCCATAGTTGTATGACACATCCTCTGACCACTCCGTAGTTGTTTTATCGTCCCATATTACGCTACCCGAGGGGTTGTTGCCTTGCCAAGTGGGGGTGTAGAAGAGTCTATCGTTGTGCTTCAGCGTAAGACGTATGATGCTGGGTGCAGCCTGCTGTGTCACCATCACCTTCTGTGATGCGCTACCAGCTCTGAATGTCACCAAACCGCTACGCTCCACAACCTTGTTGTTTTGTGCGATATGTAGGCGTATAGTGCCACTCTCAAGGGCACGGCTATCAACTAACTCTATCCACTTGTTCGCCGTTGTCATACTTATCTCTGCGTTTGTCTCCACCGCAAGCTCAACAATCTGCTCCTCATAGCTTACAGCAAGCTCGCTGCCTGTGAGTATCAGGGCATCCTTCTGTGCCTGTATCACCTCCACACTCTGCTCCTTATAGCCGTTGCGCGTAACAAAACGTATTGTGGCACGACGAGCGTCATACTCATCGTTGGCAGCTACATCGAAGCGCACAACACTCTTTGTTGGCTCCTTGGCGCGGCTCTCAAGAGGTGTTATCCAGCCATCGCCCTCGTGTGATACCTCGTAGTCAAAGTCGACATTGCTGTGTACCTCTATGCTGATTGTGCGACCTACGTATGAGACATTTACGGTCTCTTCGCTAATTGTGAGCGTCGTCCTCTTTTCGTTATGCTTGGTACAACCCATTGCCGCTGCTATGAGCAGCATCAAGGCTATGTTTATGTATCTCTTCATAGTGGTTACAACTCTTTGATTGTTAGGTCAATATCTCGTTTCTCGTTCTCTAACTCAAGCTCTATTGTTATCTTCTTGTCGGTGAGTGCCTCGCTGTTTATTGTCGTTGTCGTCTCATCGTATGACACGCCAGCAAGTGCTCCGCCAAGATACTTTACAGATACCTTCACGCGGTAGTCGTGGCTTATGACGATACATTTTGTCGTGCGGTCATAGCTGATAGATGTGCCTTCGGCGAGGCTCTTCATCGGTGGCTCCAACTCTAACTCCCAGCCGTATGTGCCCATCTGGAAGGGGGCTACCACGTGCCACTTGTCGCTACTCTTCGAGCGGTAGTATAGACGTATCTTGTCCTTGTACTTTATAGGCTCGGTAATCTTGCCAGAGATGTATGGTGTTTGTGCCGTGTTATAACCATCCGCCTTTATGGCTATCTCGTCGCTTACCCAGCTCTTGATATCTCCGTTGCTGTCTACGTGCGCCGCACGAAGATAGCCACTAAAGTTGCGCGTTGTGACATTGTACAACATCACATCCGCGAGCTCAAAAGGTTTGCCCTCCTCAATCTCTGTTACAGCGGTGATGTTAGTGATGATGTTCAGCCAGTTGGAGAAGTCGCCACCCTTGTATGGCTCCATACCTATAAGTATCCACTGCCCATAATTAAAATCCTGCTCTTCGGGTGTGAGGTTTTCCAATAGGAAGTAGCCGTTGCTGCTGCCTCCCCATCCCCAGTTTAGGTGGAAGTAGCCCTCGTCGTTGTAGCCGTCAACAATGAAGGCGTGTCCAGCCTCATTGTCGGCGTTGTAGCCGTTGTAGGGTATAGGTCGTCCCGCATCTATCTCAAGGCGCATAAGACCTGCCCAACTCTCCGCGCTATGTCCATCGCGGAAGGCGTAGGCAATAGCTGGGTTGTAGCTGAAGTTGTTTACAAGCCAATCAAGATTGGGTAGTGCGCCTGTGCCAAGTGCGCCATAATCAGCCTGGTAGACGTGTCCCAAGTCAGCCATTAGCGTAGCTACGGCATTGGCACTCTGCTCTGTGTAGTCGCCCTCGTAGCTCGTAAGCATTGCTGACCATTCGTAGACATTGTTTATGTCGCGGCTCTCGACATTCATACCCCTCGGTGTGGTGTATGCGGGAGCTACACCGCTTCCCTTTTCTGGCCATTGGTAGTAGTACATCACTATTGCCGATGCTGTTGCCGTGCATCCCGTGAGTGAGCGCGTGTCGCCATCCATCGGGCATTGGCGGTTGTAGGGGTCATCCTGCGACCATAGTGCCGTCTCGATAAGCTTCGAGCGTCCCTCTGTCATAGGTTTTGTCCACTCGCTGTGTGGCGGGTGGTTGGCGGTGCGCGCAGTGGCTATGGCTCTGTCAGCCTGCTCTAACCACGCCAACAGGTTCTGTGGCATATAGTGTGGCGATGCTGCGCTATGCGTGTGTGAGTATGCAAGTATGGGGCGTGCTACATCGTCAGCTGCAACGATGACAAAGCCCCTGCCATCCTCCGCCTCAAATACGTGAAAAGTTGGCTCTGATATCGACATACGACGTGTTGCAGGTAGCGCGCTGCTATCCCAAACGAGGCGTGGCGAGTGTGTTGACGATAGCTGTGCCGAGCTGCCATATAGGAGCTGTGCAGCTACCTTTTGCGCCTGTTGAGGCTCCACCTTCTTGGCAGAGAGTGTACCCATCGTTAGTGTGATAGCCACCATAAGAAGTGCGAGCCTGCCAGCGTGTGCAAGTGTTGGTTTAAGTAGCATTTTATTAATCGGTTTCGTTTAACTCATCTTCACAAGACAAAAGTATGAAAAAATCTATTAATACGTGTACGTAGCCACGCTTAAAAGATGATAGGTGCGAATTTTATGAGTTATATTGCGGGTTGTAAGAGGTGCAATAAAACCATATTTTTAATATTGATGTTTTTGATATATTGTTGTTAATATAGTGATAAAATATATGAAAGTTGTCAAATCTACCAATAAATATCTTCTAATAGTGTGGTAATTTAGACCTGATTAATGCATAAATTTGCAATATTTATATCATAATATGCAGGTAATATGTACTGATGTTTTGTTGAACCACTTAATATATTTATATTTGTACGCTTATTTGTACGCTTGTGTATATAAAATAGTTGTTAAATATGCACAAATTGGCGGGTGGCTATATTGTAAATAAATTTGTTTTTTGTTCTGCCCGTGATAATGTAAAATTGGATAGTAAACAATAGAATAAAAATAAAACAAACTGAACTATGAAAAAATTTATTTTGAGCATTGCACTTTTGTTTGTGTCAATGGCAGTAATGGCGCAAGTGCCCTCTGTAAATGTAGAGAATGGTAAGGGTGAGGTTATAAACACCTCAAGCCTTGTTGATGGCAAGACCCCTATGATTATCTCATTCTGGGCAACAACGTGTAAGCCCTGCATCCGCGAGCTCGATGCTATCAATGATGCATATCCCGACTGGATTGAGGAGGCTGATTTCCGTGTTGTGGCTGTATCTACCGATGATAGCCGCTTCTCGTCACAGGCACGCGCGCTTGTTGAGGGTCACGGCTGGTCAGATTTTACTGTGCTCTACGACAAGAATCAGGCACTTATGCGTGCAATGAACGTAACCCTTACGCCACAGGTGTTTGTAGTGGACAAAAATGGTAAGATTGTCTACTCGCACACGGGCTACTCTCCAGGCAACGAGGAGGAGCTTATCGAGGCAATTATGAAGCTGAAATAGTCTACTTAAAACCACATAACCAAAATTACTTATGAAGAGACTGATACTGCTACTTCTCGGCGTTGCGTTGAGCCTATCGGCGTACGCACAGAGTAGTGCCTCTACGGAGGAGGATGGTAAGGAGAAGAGCCGTGGTTACCTAACAGGTAGCTTCGAGAATAACACCATCTACTACCTCGATGACAGCAAGAGCAATGCAATCGCTCCAGATGATCACATTGGCTCTAATAACTACCTTAAGTTGGACTACTACAACGGCAACTTCGCTGCTGGTATGCAGCTTGAGGCATACCTTCCCGTGTTGTTGGGCTATCCCACCAACCTTAAGAAGGCTGCCCTCACCAACCTATATGCTTCGTGGGCAGACAAGGGCTTCCATATCACTGCTGGTACCTTCTATGACCAGTTTGGTAGCGGTCTTTTGTTCCGCTCGTGGGAGGATCGTATGCTCGGTATGAACAACGCCCTTATGGGTGCTCGTTTCAGCTATCAGTACAAGGATATCGTTGGTGTCAAGGCTCTGTGGGGTCTTCCACGTTTTGGTATGGAGTTTACCGATACACAGGTGCGTGGTGTCGACTTGAGCTTGTCGCTGTCAAATCTCTTTGATTGGCAGGGTGTGTCGTTGGCTGTCGAGGGCTCATATCTCAACCGATACGAGGAGATTGATGGCGATATGGAGGAGATTGGCGCGAAGCCTATCTCGCACGGCTACTCGGGTCGCTTCAACTTCGAGACACACGGCTTTACTGTTAAGGGTGAGTGGGTTGAGACTGGCGAGAAGCACGTGCAAAATCCATTCTTTGGCGTTAACGACAGCCGTGTATGGTTGCGTAAGTATGGTAATGCCCAGCTCCTTGAGCTTGGTTACAGTGGCTATGGCTTGGGCGTTAACATTGCAGCACGTCGTCTTGAGTATATGAACTCGCCTATTATCACAGGCAACAACTCAACCTCAAATCTCTTGAACTATACCCCAGCGATGTGTGCGCAGTATACTTATCTGCTTACAACTATGCATCCGTATACGCCGCAGACAGGTCTGCCACAAGCTATGATTCCTGGTGAGATTGGTGGTCAGGTTGACATCTACTACAACTTTAAGCGTGGCACGGCTCTCGGTGGTAAGCGTGGTATGAAGATTCACGGTAATTTCGCTATGTACTATACCCTGCACGAGGAGCGTAGTGCCAAGGCTGGAAATATGTTGCTTAAGAGTGTCAACGTAGACCTCGAGAAGCAGTTTAACCGTAAGTTCAAGATGTTCTTGCTCTACTGCTTCCAGGAGTGGAACCCCTCGTATGGCGAGAATAAGTCAACTTGGTTGTCTAACACCTTTGTAGCCGACCTTACATACAAGTGGACATCGCAGTTCTCGACACGTCTCGAGTTGCAGTACCTTACAACATTTGAGGATCACCGCGACTGGATGGCATTCTTGCTCGAGCTCAACTTCGCGCCCCACTGGAGTGTCTATGGTAGCGATATGTACAACCACGGCGACACCAAGGTTCACTACTATAATGTCGGTGTGAGCTACACCCACTCGCGTACACGCGTGGCATTGAGCTACGGACGTAACCGCGCAGGTTATGTATGCTCGGGTGGTGTATGTCGTGCAATTCCTGCATACACAGGTGGTAACCTCGCAGTGACTATCGCCTTCTAATGAGTTAACCTGTTTGCATTAAGCGTAAAAAAGATATGACGATGAAATATTTGAAGCTTATCGTAGCAATATGTCTTGGCGTGGTTGTCGTAGCCTGCCAGGGCCCCAATGATCCCTACTTCATCATCGAGGAGAAGCCTGCTCCCGATAATGGTGGTGGTAACGAGCAGGAGTATGAGCCTGTTCCCGCTGGCGAGATACGTCTCTTCTCGGATAAGACTACTATCGCTGCTGACGGCACTGACAAGGTGACATTCACAGTTATCTATGGCTCGGAGAGTGGCAATGTGGATATCTCTGATGCTGGTACGACGCGCCTTATCTACACTCTTGATGGCGTAGAGACCAAGATGGAGTATGCCGATATGGAGTTCAGCTCAACTACCGAGGGCGAGTACACCTTTAAGGCTACGGCATATCGTGGTGGTGTCATCACCTCAAACCAGATTGTCATCACTGTTGGCGACAATAAGGGCGATGACGGTGGTGAGACCCCTGCCCCTACCGATGGATACACCATCTCTGTAGATAAGACTACTATCGAGGCAGATGGCGTAGATACCGCTAATTTCACAGTATTGGATGCTAATGGCGTGAACCTTATGGAGACCTCGTTGTCGAGCATCTACTTCATTGACGTCAACACAGGCGAGCGTCTTGAGCGTAAGTCGGAGGGTTTCAGCTCTGTTCTCAATGGCGAGTACACCTTCAAGGCTACATATCGTGGTGAGGAGACCGTAAATAGCGTCACTATCAAGGTGCAGAACCGTGCAAAGTATGAGCAGTACAAGCAGCGCGTAGCCATCTACCAGCTTACAGGTACGTGGTGTACCTACTGCCCGCAGATGGTGGCAGGTCTTGAGGGTATGGTTGACACTTGGAGGGAGCACTCACTTGTAATGGCGGCACACGCTGGTAGTGCCAGCGAGGATGACCCCTTTGCTATCTCTACTGCTGGTGGCGACCTCGGTACGCTCTTCCTCTCTGCCTTTGGTGGTCAGGGTTATCCCAGCTGCGTATATGACTTGGTGGAGCTCTCTGGCGAGCGTTCACCCTCAAAGATTCAGAAGATTATTGAGGGCTACCTGCGCGACTATCCCGCAACCTGCGGTGTTAAGATTGCCTCAACACGCCGCGAGGGCAAGACCATCACTATCGATGCTGCTGTAACCTCATCAACAGGTGGTAGCTATGACCTGGGCTATGTCATCTTGCTTGACAACCAGAGCTACTCACAGGGTACATCACTTGATGGCAAGTACCACGACATTATATGTGCCTTCTCGAGCAACCTTATGGCAATGGGTGATGGCAAGGTGTCGCTTAAGCAGGGCGAGGAGCATACCAAGACCTTCACTATCGAGAACTTCCCCGAGGTGTATAAGGATAGCGACCTGCGTGTAGTTGTCTTTGCGCTCTCGTCAAAGGGTGGTCGTGTCATCAACGACAACTTGACTGTGTGTCCTATGGGTGGCAGCCAGGATTATGAGCTTAACTAATTGAGTAACACAGCATCTAATAGCAGACATTATGAATCAGATGTTTTCAAATATCAAGTTTTTGGCGACAGCCTTTGTGGCTGTTGTGCTGACGGCGTGTCACGGCTATGTTGACCCTGCTACGCTACCACAGCCCGACCCAGAACCCGATCCTACGCCCGACGACAAGGCGGAGCTGGTGCTTGAGGCTGATAAGAGCTCTATCGTGGGCGACGGCGAGGAGGCAGTGACCTTCCGTGTGTTGTTCTCGGGCGACGAGAATAATGGTGGCAACGGCGCAAATAACGGCGGCGGTACAGAGGAGACTCTTCCCGTAGGCGTAATGCGCATCTATGCCGATAAGACCGTTATCAATGCAGATGGTACAGACTGCGTGAATATCACTGTGCTGTATGGCACCGAGGAGGGTAATATTGATATCAGCGATGGCCCTACTACGCGCCTTGTCTATACCTTCAATGGTCAGCAGACCAAGCTCGGCTATGGCGTACACTCATTTAGCACCACTACGCCTGGTACATACACAATCTCGGCTACAGCATATCGTGGTGGCAATGTCGCTTCGGAGAACGAGATAACCATCACTGCAAACAATAGCAACACCTCTGGCTTGAACTTCTACCATAAGCACCTCGGTATGCAGTTTACCTCTGTTGGTTGTCAAAACTGCCCTGCATTGAGCGTTGCTATCAAGGCTGTGCAGGAGGCAATGCCTGGTCGTCTTGTGGCACTATCGTTCCACGAGAACTTCAAGTACGAGGATCCTATGATGTTGCCCATCTCGGATAAGTATCACAACCACCTCGGCGAGTCTGGTCTGCCGCGCTTCTTCCTCAATATGCGTCCAGGTGATATCGGCGCGTACCAAAAGAGTATCGAGCGTGGCATTGAGGAGCATACGGAGCTATATCCTCCCACGTGTGGCGTTGCTATTGACACTGATGTCGTTGATGGCAAGATAGCCCTTAAGGCAAAGATTACATCGGCGACCAGCACCATATATCGCTACGATGTTATGGTGGTTGAGGATGGCATCGAGTATATGCAGCTTGGCGTGTCGGGCGACTATGCCCACAATAACGTAGTACGTCTCGTTGCGTCGGGTGGTATTACAGGTTCGCGCTTCAACTCGGGCGAGGCTCTTGAGCCTGGTCGTGAGTATGTGGCAGAGCGTAGCATCACTATTGAAGATGGTTGGAATGTAGAGAACCTGCGTATCGTTGTGGTGGCACTCACCACGCCTGATGGTGGCGAGTCGTATGTTGTAAACAACTGTAACGAGTGTAAACTCGGCGAGAGCGTCGACTACTCTTACGAGAGTGGCGCAGCCGCAGTGGCTCCGTTTGGCGTAACCCGTGCCGAGGAGCGCGATGTTACGAGCGAGGCTACCATAAAGTGTCTTACTACGGGCGAGACAATCACAGGTAACAGCTTCACAGCAACAGTCGCTGGCGAGTATGAGTTCGAGGCGACATATAAGGATAACACCTCAAATATTGTGGCTATCACCGTTACAGAGAATAAGGGTGACGAGCCCGAGCCTCCTGTGGGCGAGACCAAGGAGTTTGAGCGTCATATCGCAGTTATGGAGTTTACGGGTGCTTGGTGCTCTTGGTGTCCCGATGGCTACAACCTGCTCAAAATGATTATCGACACGTATAACTATACAGACCGTGCGCATATCATCGCACTGCACGATAACACTACGGGTGCCGATATTATGGGTATTCCGCTCACAAATGAGATAAATACCGCCTATGGCCCTACCAGCTTCCCTGGTTTCCTTATCGATATGCGAGATGTGGGCGACATCGGTAATAACTCAACGGGTATTCGTGATGCTTTGAAGCGTTCAGATAAGGAGTATCCTGCACATTGTGGCGTTGCTGTGAGCTCAACCTATGATGATGCGTCGCGTAGCGGTGAGGTAAATGTTAAGGTGTACTCTAATACTGTCGACACATATCGCGTAGCACTCTACCTGCTTGAGGATGGTATAATCTACCCGCAGAAGCAGGGCTCTATTACCGTTGACAAATACTGCCACAACCACGTTGTGCGCCAGATGCTCTCTACGTCGTATAAGGGTGACCGTATAGCAGACTTCGTAGCAGGCGAGGAGCGTAGCAAGGAGTATACATTCACTCTATCAGAGGACTTTGTTGCCGAGAATTGCTCTATCTGCGCACTTGTCATCGACTCTACGGGCTATGTCAATAATATGAACGTATGTAAGTTGGTTAATGACACTGCCGACTACAACTATGCAAAGTAGTCGTGTGACAGAAATTTAGAAATTAGCAAAATAATCACAATCAAAATAACTAATTTAAAATTTTATGAAGAGTATTATTAAATCAATGTTGGCTGTTGCCGCTATCGCAATGATGGCAATGGCCTGTAATGAGCCCGAGGATATTACTCCCGAGCCAGAACCTCCCACTCCCGAGACCTCACGTGAGCTCGCGTTGACAGTGGACGCATCCTCAATTGTTGCCGATGGCGAGCAGGTTGCGACCTTCACTGTAACCCTCACCGAGAAGGAGGAGGGCAAGGAGGATGTTGTAACAGATGTTACAGCAGATGCAGAGATCTTCTGCCAGACTACAGAGAGCGTAGTTGAGGCTGCTTTCACTACTACTGTTGCTGGTGAGTATGAGTTCGTAGCTATCTACGATGAGCTCACATCAAAGAGTGTTAAGGTTACTGCTACTGATGCAGAGCCTGTGTGGGTTCCCGAGACAGACCACGCTAACGTTCCCACACCTATCAAGTGGAGCGAGAACCACGCAAAGCCTATGGATGCTACTGCAGGTGTTGAGATTGAGGTTACAGGCGTTCAGAACAAGAACTTCCAGTTCGTGTGCCGCCCTGGTGAGTTGGTTCAGTCTTACCGTCTTGATGTATTCCCCTTGTGCCGTCTCTACAACAGCTTGTTGGAGACTTGTATCGGTGGTGACGCTACAAAGAAGGCTGATTGGAACACTGTTGAGGAGGCAATCTTGAGCTTCGTATTTAACTCTACAGGTTCTGGTGCATACATTATGAGCCCCGCTACACAGGAGGACTATCAAGAGCACGAGTACGATTGGATGAACACACAGTACTCACAGGCAAAGATTGTTCCCCACAGTGAGTATGTTATCGTAGCTGTAGGTTGCTTCGATACAGAGGGTATGGAGCCTGGCGAGATGACAATCTGCTATGTTCATACACCTGGTGAGGAGCTCGTGGGTAACCCCGAGATCTATATCAATGTTGAGGCGGGCTACCGTTCATTCATCGTTGATAACATTCCTAACCCCGATTGCCACTATATGTACTACTGGTGCTCTAACGAGGATGACCTAATGCCCTATATCAACGGCTATGGCGACAAGCAGTACATCGACTTTATGCGTCATACACTCTATGATGCTATCCCCGCATACCTCCCCGAGGATGCAGAGAGCGACCCTCGTAGCTACTACCAGAACTTCGGTCAGTCGGCAAATAGCGACGTTGCCATTATGGCTACAGCCATCGCTCTTGACGCTAACGAGACCCCTGCAAAGCAGTTTAATAGCAAGGTATTCAACCTTGTGCCTATTCCTCCCCTTGAGGAGGGTAAGGCGCGTATGACCGTTCTTACCGACCTTATCACAGCACACGTTGCTTGGTACGAGGTTACTATCGACGCTAATGCACACTCTATGCTCTTCAAGATTATGACCGAGGAGGAGGCAAAGCAGTATGAGGATGCCGATGAGGCAACATTGCGTCAGCTCGCACTCAATATCAACAACGATGGTTGGGGTATCAACAATAAGAACTATGCTGTTGATGCCGAGGGTAATATCACTGGCTCGTCATACACCGTTCAGGACTACTGGATTCAGGGTGCTGCACAGGGTAGTGGTTTGACCCCTGGTGAGAGCTATGTATTCTGCTACATAGCACGTAATCAGGCAACAGAGCTCTCTACTCCCGAGTTTACAGAGCCCTTCACTATGAAGCCCGCCGTATATGACAACCCCGCAGCTTGTAAGTCTACAGCGAAGCTCGTGGCTACTTGCGACGACCGCCAGCTCGTAAAGGTGTCATTCACTGACGATAGCTTCGAGAATACCGCTGCAGCTTACTTCCAGTACTTCATCGAGGGCTTCGAGGAGGCGGGTATTCCTTCACTTGATGCAGACCGTGCTACTATGATCAGCTACCTTATGGGTGCTACCTCTAACTTCTGGCCTAACGAGCCTAATGGTCTTGGCGGCTTCAACTTCGTTATGGAGCCTGGTATGAACCTTACATTTGTATGTGTATGCGAGGACTGGAATGGTCACCTTGGCGAGTTGCAGTATGTTGAGGTATCTACAAAGGAGGCTATCGGTGGCGAGAACCCCGAGGCATTCATCGACCATCGCATCGTTTACAATGACAACGGCACACCCGCAGGCTGTATGGTTAAGTTCTCGGCAAACGATGATACCGAGTATATGAAGTATATGACAGGTGGTGTAGATACTATAGGTCTTGAGCTTAAGTACCTCGGCGACGAGGATGAGTTCACAGGCGAGGAGTTGTACGCACAGTGGAAGCTCTACTGCGCAGAGTACGGCTTGTCAACAAGCAACCTCGTTGTAAGCACCGAGTATCCTCTCGTAGCCTCTGTTGAGGAGCCTATGGTTGCTCTTGCTATGGCTTATGGTCGTGATGCTGATGGTAACGCTGTTGCGAGCGATCTTAAGTATGTCATCTACGACGGTGGCGACACTGTTAAGTCGTTGAAGGACTACTACGCATCATATACAGGTATGTCTGTTATGGCACCCTTCAACTATGCTGCTCCCGAGATTGCCGAGAAGCAGTCGAGCGTTGTTTACGCATCAGCGATGAAGGCTCCCGTAGCACCCAAGCGCGTCGTACGCGAGAAGGTTCAGCAGGGTAACTCTGTACGTTACATCTGGCTTGATATGGAGGCTTTGAGCGAGCACCCTCACGCAAAAGTTAAGTAAAAAACTTGCATTTTAAGATTTTTTTGCCTATCTTTGTTGATGCTAACGCATTATATGTAGGAGCAGACGTCGTATCGCTGGATGCTTTCCGCGCTAAATAAGTACGATGCAAACGGCATAAATTCTTAATGACCCTAACCGCAAATCCCGAGCCTCGCAAGAGGTTCGGGATGAGTGGCAAATATAGAAATTACTTATTTTACTAACTAATTATTAACCACTATGAGAAAGATTTTTACATCTTTGAAGTCAGTAGTATGTGTTGCGTTGGTAGCATGTATGATGACTACAGCGGTAACATCATGTTCTTATGATGACCGCGATATTAAGAACGAGATCGAGCAGATTAAGGGTGACCTTGCTGCATTGAAGGATCGCGTTGCTGCACTTGAGGAGGCACTCCAGCAGGAGGTTGATGCTCTTACAGCATTGATCAACGGCAAGACTGTTGTCCTCTCTGTTGAGACATTGGACGGTAACACTGTTGTTAACTTATCTGATGGCTCATCATTCACTGTTTATGGTGAGTGCGATACTGTAGACACTAACACTACGCTTGCTCCTGCACAGCACACTGACGGTGTTTACTACTGGGCTGTTTACAACCACGGTGAGTTCGCTCACTTCTTGGAGGTTGACGGCGCGTACGTTCCCGTATTTGCAGAGGATGCAGAGCTCGTATTCGATGTAGACGAGGCTACTGGCAACTTGTTGGTATCTGTTGACGGCGGTAAGACTTTCGTTGATTCAGGTATCGCTGCAGAGTCAGAGGCTTGCGTTGTTAGCGACGTTGTTGTTAACGAGAACAACACTGTAACATTGGTTTTGGCTGATGGTTCAGAGGTTGTTGTTGCTATGGCAGAGCTCATCGAGTTCGATGTTCGCGGCGCACTCTATGTTAAGGCTGGCGAGAGCAAGACCGTATCATTCGAGGCAGGTGAGACTGTAACTGACGTTGAGGTTATGAACCAGCCCTACGGTTGGAAGGCTGTTGTTGCAGAGAACACTCTTACAGTAACTGCTCCCAAGACAGAGGTTGTTGCTCTTGGTGCTGCAGAGAAGAGTGGTCTTGTTTCATTGCACATCAACACCGCTTCTGGTGCTTGCAAGGTTGCAAAGTTGCAGGTTAACTTCGCAGAGCTCTCTTTGGAGGTTGCAAAGGATGGTGCTATCACTGTTAAGAACTCACTCGTTCAGACCTTTATGACAATGGATTGGGAGACTTGGATGCAGGTTGAGAAGACCGACTTCGTAAGCTGGACTCTCGGCGTATGCTTCTACGATGATTATGTAAGAGCTGGTAGCATCCAGAATGTATTCAATAGCTATGATATTGATTACTGGACAATCAATGATGAGAACTTCGCATACAGCGGCTTTGAGGCTGATCAGTTCTCTTACAACAAGGTTCCTTACCAGGAGGGTGTTGTTGATGAGTTGGTATTCACATCAACTGTTGAGAATGTAGTTAATGCACTTACTTATGGTGCAGCTACTTACGAGGGTGAGTCATTCGTTGTATTCGTAGTTCCTATGGATATGGTGACTTACAACGCACTCTACGATGAGGCACAGGTTGCAGAGTTCTTGCAGCTCACTGTTAAGGCAGAGGTTGTAGAGCCTTTATTCAACGATGTTACAATGAATGTTACTCTTCGTGGTGCACAGGAGTATCAGCTTGTTTACAGTGAGGCCAAGTATATTGACCAGCAGATTGAGTACGGTTACACTCACGCATCATACTACGATACATACTTTATGTATTGGATTGACTACGGTATGGATTGGGGTCAGAATGTTATCCGCGAGGATGTCAGTGGCGAGTACACTCTTTATGAGTTGATGAACTATGGTCAGGAGTGGCCTATGAATGTTAATCTTGCTCCTAACACAGAGTATGAGTTTGCTATTCTTCCTGTAGAGGAGGGTCGTGACAAGAGTACTTATTCATTCGACGATGTTAAGGTATTCCGCTTCACTACATCTGCTTTGGTTGAGGCTACTACTCCTGCAGAGGTAACTATTGAGGGCACTACAGATTACTCTTCAATCAAGGCTACTGTTACTGTTCCCGAGACAATCGTTGCAGCTTACTCTGCTTGGTATGATTCAGAGTTTGTTTACAGCGAGGAGGCATTTGGTAGCCACATCTCAAGTGCTTGGTGTAAGACAGACTTCAGCGAGGGTTATACCTATGAGCTCAGCACTTCAGGTCTTACTACTGGTAAGACAAAGTACTTGGTATTGGTTGCTGTTGATGCTGCTGGTAACTACACACTCGTTCAGCAGGCATTTACAACCAAGACTCCTGTGCTTAACGAAAATTACACACTCGGTGTTGGTGAGTATAAGTTTGCAGATGGTAAACTCTCTGCAACTCTTACAGGTATCGACGGTGCAGAGGTTGAGAAGTATCGTTACTATTTGGTAAATGTAAACTACTATAGCAGTAAGTCTAACGATGCTATCCAGAGCGAGATGGCTATCTCTACTGACTGGAGATACCAGGAGGTTTCTGGCGATGCAGTTTCTAATCCTGTTATCATCGACCGAGCTCTTGCAAGCTACTCTTATGAGTCACCTATTCCTGTTGGTAAGACTTATAAGTTCGCTATCGTTGCTTGCTTCGCAGATGGCACAATCTCTAACACAGTTATCCTTGATGAGGTAACCTATGAGTTGGAGGTTATCCGCAACACAGACGAGCGTTGGGCAGCTACCAAGCCTACACCCATTATCGAGGACGTTATCTACGAGAGCCAGTGGATATACTGGGATGTATACTACGATTTCGAGTGTCCCGAGGGCGTAACTGTATATCCTACAATGAAGGATGCAGAGACAATGCTTGCTTATGCAGGTCGCAGCAGCCGTGTAGCATTTATTCTTGACAGCGTAGCAAGCTACTGGGATGGTTCATACAACGGTTATGCAAACAATGCTACTTATGACTTGTACTACACTTGGTCTGATGCCGAGGGTAACTACTACGAGGCTGAGATGTTCGAGATGGAGAGCTATCTCGTAGCTGAGTAATGTACAATTAGAGGTTTTACCTCTTGAAAATAGTACCGCCAGTGGGGCTTCCCATTGGCGGTCTTTTTTTGTGAAGTAGTATGTGGTAGGGGTGAGTCTTAATAGGTTTGGATGGCATTGTGCGCAACAAAAAATCGTCTCCTCTGTCCTTATTGGATAGAAGAGACGAAACTCTAAATTGGTGCTACGCTTATTGTGCCTACTATCGAGTGAGCTTTGCGATAACCGCCGTGGAGTCTATGCCGCGCGCTGTGCAAAACTCTGTGAAACTGCCGTTGCGCTGCATAAGATACCATTGCGCTGTCGCCTGCCACGCGCTATCTGTTGTGCGCAGCTCTCTCTCAAAGGCGTGACACGCTGCATCGTTGCGTAATAGGGCGTTGTGGCGCGATGCGCTATCTTGTAGGGCGTATGCCTCGATGCGTGCGCGGCGCAGCTCGTCATACTCGCTGGCGAGTGTGCGGTATCTATTGTTGAAGTGCGTGCCAGCCTCCGCAACTGTGGCAAAGGGTGGCTCTATCGTGCTCTCTACGTGCGAGCTATCCTCTCCGCTATGGCACGCCGTAAGTAGCATTACCACGGCACAAAGACTACTCCTCATCCTCATCGTCACAACACTCCATAATGTCGCCACACTCCGCCGCGTCGCCACACTCTGTGCAGCACTCCTCGTCGCAGGCTACGATAAGCTCCTCGCCACGCTGTAGCTTGTATGCAAGTACGATAACCTCATTGTCGATGTTGAGGGCGTCTATCTCCTGCTCGGCACTCTCGATGTCGCTATTTACCTTTGCGAACTCCTCACGCAGAGTCTCTGCCTCGGGTGTGTCGAGGGCGTTGAAGTAGCGCATCGAGCACTCATCCTTGACTGCGGTAAGTGTTTCGATATTAGCCTCGAGCACGGTGCGCTCCTGGTTGTTAGCCTCAATCTTCGCTATATCCTGATCGGGCGTGGTAATCTCCAAGCACCACGCGCGCTCCATAATGTTGATATGCTTTGCAAGTGTAGCCTGCTGCTGTGCCAACCACTCCTCGGCAGCACGGAACTCGTCACGACGCTCGCCTGCGCTGATGAGCATAGGCTCCACGAGGCTCTTAAACTTCATAGCCATAGCTCCGCCATACGCCTGACGGTAAGCCGCCTCGTACTCTGAAGCCAACTTCTCCACTGCGCGCAACTCTGCTTCGGTTTCGATGGTCTGTGCAAGGCTCTCTATGTGGTGTGCATCCTTGGCGGGTGTGGTGATGGTAACGTGACCACACGCGCTCGCTGCGGCGGCAATAGCCACGACTGCTAAATATCTAAATATCTTCTTCATAGCATAAACTATTTGTCGCTCAATAGCGCATTACACTCTTCGATGAATATAAGGTATGGCTCTCCACCAATCTGTGTGCGGAAGGCCTCGTCGTAGGCACCAAGAAGGGCGCACGCACTTTTGAACTCCTCGTAGTTGGCAGCCTGGGTAATCTTCTCGCATAGCTCGTAGCTCTTGTCGTAGGCGAGATTCAAGGCATTCTGCTCATCGAGAATAATTGCCCTGTCATCGCCAGCACCACACGCTGTAAGTGCCACGACAGAGGTAATGGTTAATACAATCTTTTTCATCTGTAGGTATTCTATTTACGGTTATTACTCTTACTCAACATAAACAACCAGACCCTTGAGGTACTCGCCCTCGGGGTGGTATATATTGACGGGGTGGTCGGCAGGTTGCGTGAGCTGACCAATGATGCGTACCTTGCGTCCCGCTATGGCTGCCGATGTAAATATCGTTGTGCGGAAGAGGTCGCGGCTTACAGCCTGTGAGCACGAGAAGGTAAAAAGGATGCCTCCTGGACGTATCTTCTGCAAAGCGCGCACATTTATCTTCTTGTAGCCTTGCAGAGCGTTGCCCAATACCTTGTGGTGCTTGGCAAATGCTGGCGGGTCGAGTATTATGAGGTCATAGCTGTCGTCTATATCCTTGAGGTACTCCACAGCATTGCAGGCAATGGCACTATGAGGTGCATCGTCGCCAAAGTTGATGCGTACATTCTCATCGGCGAGCTTTACAGCACGCTCCGATAGGTCGATAGAGACAACTTCGCGCGCACCACCTGCAAGTGCCGCAACCGAGAACCCGCCCGTATAGCAGAAGGTGTTAAGCACCTTGCGACCACGTGAATATTGGCGCACCAAGTCACGGTTTACGCGCTGGTCGATGAAGAAACCTGTCTTCTGACCCTCTTCCCAATTTACTTTGAACTTCAAGCCATTCTCCAGAACAATGTTGTCGCGCTCGGCGGCACGTCCCCATAGGTAGCCGTCGATAGCTCCGAGGTCAGCCTTGAAGGGCAGTGTCTGTGAGCTCTTGTCGTATATGGCAACGATGTCGTCACCGTAGGCGGTGTGTATAGCCTCGGCTATGGACTGACGCGAGCGATACATACCCACCGAGTGGCACTGCACAACAGCTGTCTGCTCATAGATATCCACCACCAAGCCTGGGAGGAGGTCGCCCTCGCCGTGTATCAGACGATAACACGTAGTGCTTGCATCTGATAACATACCGAGTGACTCGCGTAGACGGCGTGCCGTTATCACACGCTTGTTCCACCACTGCTGGTCGATACACTCCTTATCGAATGTGAGCACACGCACAGCGATAGAGCCTATCTGGTAGTGTCCGCGCGCTATAAACTCGCCCTGCTTCGTAACGACATCCACGATGTCGCCCTCTGCAAGTGGGTTGTCACCCTCCTCAATATGCTCTATTGCTCCAGAGAATACCCATGGATGGTATCTGCGCAGTGACTCCTCCTTGCCGCGACGTAGATGTACAACGGCTATGCTACTATGTTTGCTCATATTACTCCTTGCGTTTAAAGTGTGGGTAGTATCTTCTGCGACGTGCTTTATGTCGCGGTGTATCTGCTTGTTGTTCAGACTGTTGTAGTTGTTGTTGCGTGATTGTTGTTTTCTCCTGTTTGTCCTCATCTGTGGCAACAGGCTCCGTCTTGCGCAGGGCTTCGAGTATACGTATGCATACCCAAGCATCTGTCGCCGCGTATTCGCACTGCTGTTCGGTGAGCTTGCCTGCCTCCCAGTTACTCAAGCGTTGCGCCTTTGATACGCGCTGCCCGAGGACTATCGCAGAGAGCTTGCGCAGACTCTTATCCTCGATGCCATAGCGCGGAGCCTCGTGCTGAAGGTCAATGAAACCCTCCTCCTTGAAGTCGCGTAGTGCGTGCAGTGAGCGTATGTCGCCCGCAACATCGGCACCTACCTTCATCACGCGCTTGGAACACAATATCTTAAGTATACGGTTGTCAAGACGTATGCGGTTAAGGCGAAAGAGGTAGCAACGCTTATCGGTAGATAGCTGCAATAGTGACACCTTGTGTGTTACGCCCGCCTTAAACGATGGACGTGTCTCGGTGTCGAAGCCTATGATGTCACAGCGCATAAGGTCGTTGCAAGCCGCCTCAATCTGGTCGGCGTGGTCAACGATGACAATCTTGCCATCAAAACGCGCCGCCGACATTGCGGCAACACTATCATTGTCTATTGTAGCTTGAAAACCCATATATTGTCAAGTGTAAGTGTGAGCCTCTGGCTCACGAGCCACAAAGTTACTCAATTATTCCCAGTTTGCCATCTGCTAAAAGTGAAATTTTACCACTTTTGAGCATTTTATCCACAGTATCGACTACTGTGGTAGCGTTCCCGCCGATGAGTGTCATAAGCTCCTTAACGCATAATGGCTTTTGTTTCAAGGTGTTAAGTATCGACTGCTCAATGCTGTTGGTGGCTCTGCTGCTACGCATACCTTCGCGTTTACGTTTTAGACACAAGTCGCATACACCACACTCCGTGGTTGACATATCGCCAAAGTAGTGCTCGATAGTCAGGCTGCGGCACTCGGTGGTGTTTGTCGTGTAGCGCAACATATTCTCGAAACGCTCGTGTATTGAGCGATAGCGGTGGTGGTATGTCTCGGGCGAGATGTATATATCGGCAATGGGTAGTCGCTCGGTGTGAAGACGTATCATAGGTGAGCGCGAAGAGGGTATGTAGCGCACTACGTGTGTACGCCACAAAATCCTCAGGAGTTCGTGAACACGCTCCATAGAGAGCTCACACGCGGCGGCAATCTTCAGTTCGTCAATCTGCCTAAAGTTAGAGAATAGTCCGTCGTACATACGTAGCAACGTGTTCAACATTCTATCCATATCGTTGCCACCGACATTGAGCTTGTACAGAGAGTCGCGGCTGCACGTAAACATTAGTCGCGCGGGGTTGTCGTGCTCATCCAATAGCGACATATAGTCGTTCTCCTCAAGTAGCTTGAGGGCACTAATGACCGTGCCCGAGAATAGCCTTTCGCGGTGGCAGAACTCGTGCATATTAAAGACAAACGAGGAGTCCGCACCATCGCCTATTGGCACCTGCAGGAAGTTGGCTATGCGCTCGTATATATGCTTTATGCTGTCGATGGGTGGAAACTCCGCCTCGAAGCGTTTTGCGATATTCTTGGCATCATCCGCCGATGTGAGCAACACCGCATAGCTGCGTTTGCCGTCGCGTCCTGCGCGCCCCGCCTCTTGGTAGTATGCCTCTAACGAGTCACACATCGAGAAGTGTACCACAAACCTCACGTCGGGCTTATCTATGCCCATTCCAAAGGCATTGGTAGCCACCATTATACGCACCTTGCCATTGAGCCACTCATCCTGGCGTATACTGCGCTCAACGGTGGGTAGCCCTGCGTGGTAGAAGCTCGCACTGTACCCGTCGCGTTGTAGCTGTGCTGTTAGCTTCTCGACACCCTCACGTGTGCGCGCATAGACGATACCCGAGCCCGCGACATTGTCTACTATGCGTAACAACTGCTCATACTTATCCTCGGTTTGGCGCACGGCGTACGAGAGGTTGGGACGCGCAAACTTTGAGCGTATGATATATGGCTCGCGGAACTGCAAGTGGCGCATTATATCCTTTGCAACAAGCTCTGTTGCCGAGGCTGTCAGTGCGAGAAATGTGGCATCAGGGATGATTGGGCGTATCTGCGCAATGTTTAGATACGACGGACGGAAATCGTAGCCCCATTGCGAAATGCAGTGTGCCTCGTCAACGGCAACAAGCGATACGTTCATACGGCGCAGTCGCGTGCGAAATAGCTCTGTGTTAAGGCGTTCTGGCGATACATAAAGCAACTTTGTGTCGCCATACGTGCAGTTGTCTAATGCTAACTCTATGCGGTGTGGGTCGAGTCCAGAGTGTATTGCGGCAGCGGCGATGCCCATTGAGCGTAGCTTGTCCACCTGATCCTTCATAAGGGCTATGAGGGGTGTGATGACGATGGTAAGACCATCAAGCGCAAGTGCTGGTATCTGGTATGTAAGCGACTTACCACCACCTGTGGGCATTAGTGCAAGAGTGTCGTGGTGTGCAAGTACCGACTCGATAATCTCACGCTGAAATGGGCGGAATGTATCGTAACCCCACCACTGTTTCAATATCTCCTCTATGGAGGAGTATGCTTTATGCTCCTGCGCACGTTTCATAGCACAAATATACGAAAAAATGTGTGTGGTAAATAATTTTTTACTACCTTTGCCACGATAATAATAACCACGCGACTGATAGATGAAGATTAAAGAGCAGTTCAAGGTACGAGAGATGGCGGGCGAGCACGTAGTAATAATGCAGGGTAAGCTCGGGAGTGATCTTACACGTATCATCTCACTTAACGAGAGCGCACTCTACTTATGGAGAGCCGTCGAGGGCAAAGAGTTTGATGTAGATATGGTGGGCAACCTCCTTGCAGAGCACTATGGCATCAATGATGAGATAGCGTCACGTGATGCAGCCCGCTGGATTGATCGCCTCGATGAGTGTGGACTTCTTGAGTAGCAATAATTTATTTTGAAGCACGTTGTTTAGTAGTATGAGGCTGAAGCAGAGGATATACGCAATGTTATTGGTTGTGGTCTATATGACCTCAACACTCCTCTCATCACTCTCTATGCTATCGTGTGACCACAATCACCACCACGACCATATTCACCACCATCATACATCGTGCTCGTGTCGTGGACTTACCATTGCCGAAGAGTGCTGCAACCACTCTCACGGTGTTGCCGATGATACGCATACCCAATATATAGTCAGTGAGTTGCGTAGCGACTCGCGCACAGCGCAACTTATCACACTGCTGCTCACACCAGCTATCGTGCCTGTGTTGTCGGGTGAGTTTTCGCCTGCGCTATGCTCAATATTGGAGTGTGACTTTGGCGACATATTCGCGCCGCTACGGGCGGCATTCATCCCGCGCGAGACTCTGCGCGCACCTCCCGCTTTGGTTTAGAGGGTGTTAGGTCTGGTTTTTTTAGCAAGACCTACGCCATATTATGTATCGCACTTTGCACAAGGAGTGTCGATGGTAGGCACATTGAGTGTCTGCATATCCTAATAACAGAACCAAAACGTATAAAAATGAAAAAATCACTTATATTCACACTTATTATTATGCTGTGTATGCCCATTGCAGCATCGGCACAGCGTACACTCACAGGCAAGGTTGTGGATGCCGATAACAATCAGCCACTTATCGGAGCCTCGCTCTTCTGGAAGAATACTACGGCTGGTGCTACAACCTCCGCTGATGGCAGCTTCTCTATTAAGCGTGTTAGTGGCTTTGATACGCTTGTAGTAAACTACCTCGGCTACGACACCGTAGAGCTGTTGCTCGACAATAAGGATGAGAACGACATCACTGTCCAACTTAACGCCTCGGCGGTAGATATCGACGCGGTGGTTGTTGAGAGTGCGCAGCGCGGTAACTACGCCAAGCAGGGTGGTATCACGCGTCAGGAGCAGATATCATTTGCGGGACTTTGCAAGATGGCGTGCTGCTCACTTGCGGAGTCTTTCGAGAACTCGGCATCTGTCACCGTTGGTTATAGCGATGCTATCTCGGGAGCTCGTCAAATCAAGATGCTCGGCTTGGCAGGCACATACACACAGATACTCGACGAGAACCGCCCCATTATGCAGGGTGCTGGTGCAGCTTATGGTTTGAGCTACACCCCAGGTATGTGGCTTAACTCTATTCAGGTGTCAAAGGGTGTAGCCTCTGTAACAGCTGGTCACGAGGCTATCACAGGTCAGATTAACCTCGAGCACCGTAAGCCTACCGATGATGAGCGTTTCTTCCTCAACCTATACTTCGACTCGGAGCTTCGTCCCGAGATCAACCTCTCGTCAGCAATACCCTTGACCAAGGATAAGAGCCTCTCGACAGTAATACTTGCGCACGGCTCTCTCGACACATCGCACCACGATATGAATGGCGATGGCTTTGTGGATATGCCCAAGGCAAACCAGATAAATGTCGCTAATAAGTGGTTGTGGCAGAATGCTGGTGGCGTGCAGTTGCGTTGGGGCTGGAAGGTTGTAAACGAAAATCGCCTGGGTGGTGATATGGACTATCGCAAGGATATGTATGACCAGATGCTCGCCGACCCGCTCAACACACCCTATGGCTCGAAGATACACAATCGCAATATCAACGCCTATGCCAAGCTCGGTATCCCTGTGGGCTATGAGCGTACATTTACGGGTGACCCCGCAGATGCTGTGCAGAACAACGTGGCGATGATCTTTGACTACGATAACTATCTCACCGACTCCTACTTTGGCATCAACACTGTGGATGTTATCGAAAATGCCTTCCGCTTTAATGCTACGTATGCGCACTACTTCACACAGCGTTCATCGCTCAATGTAGGTGCATCGCTCTATGCTCGTATGATGCGCAACGACTACCTGCAGCAGAGTGTTACGAGTGGCAATATCGCTCCCGTATGGATGCTTAATGGCAACTCCTCTATAATTGAGCCTGGCGTATTTGCCGAGTATACCTATAACATCGAGGAGAAGTTCTCGTTGGTAGTGGGTCTGCGTGGCGACTACTCACGCATAGGCGGTGAATACTACGTTAATGAGGATAAGGGTAGGGTGCTTGTGACACCGCGTTCACATATCCGCTGGAGCATCACGCCGCGTACAACGCTACGTGCCTCGGCAGGTATGGGTTACCGTCGTCAGAACCTTGTGACCGACAATATATGGATGATGACAACATCGCGCGACATTCGCTTTGGTGCTCTCGACAATGATATGGAGGCAGCTGCAACATTTGGAGGTAGCCTCTCGCAGACATTCCGCCTTGCACAAGACGATATGGCGACAATAAGTTTCGACTACTTCCGCACACAGTTCTTCAATACAATGGTATTTGACCAGGAGACTGCCGATAACTCTATTGTGATATACAACAGCCACGACCGCTCGTTTACAGATAACTATCAGGTAGACTTTAACTGGACACCGTTCCGTGGCTTCGACCTCTTTGCGACATTCCGCTATACCAATGCCAAGATGACGCTTGATCGTGATGGCGAGAAGATACTTGTGGAGCGTCCGTTGACATCGCGCTATAAGGGTCTTATAAACATACAGTATGCTGTGCGTCGCTGGACATTCGATGTAACTGCACAGCTCAATGGCCCTATGCGCATACCGCAGTTTGATGGCGATATGGTTAAGGCTGTCGAGAACCCTGAGCTGTCACCCGTATATCCTATGTTCTTTGCACAGGTAAGTTATAAGGTCAGCAATATGACCTTCTACCTCGGTTGCGAGAATATTGCAAACTATATGCAGGGAACAAATGGTCACGGTTCAGCACCTATACTTGGTGCCGATGCTCCATACTCACCAGGCTTTAACTCGTCGGCAGTGTGGGGCCCCCTTATGGGTCGTAAGTTCTATGTGGGCTTGCGCTTAAACATCTATTAATTTGTTGTGATAATGGCGCATCTGTGGCGTCTGGCTCATTGCCCCGAATGGGGAAATACCTCAAGTATATCCCCATCCGAGTCAATTTCGACCAGCCTCACATCTGCACCATTCTGACAACAAGTATTTATTTGTGGTTGTGGCAAGGCATCATCTGCCGCAGCACATTTAAGGCTGTGATAAAACGCAGTGTAACGCAATAATAGACAGTATAAAACGTTAATAATATAAAACTATCAAGGCAATGAAGAAGATTATTGTATTGTGCCTCGTAACCATCTTCGGTTTGGGCATCGCTAATGCACAGGAGCCCAAGAAGGCAGTAAAGAAGAGCGTGGTAACAGAGTTTGTAACAGACATCGACTGCGCAGGTTGTGCAAAGAAGGTAACTAACACCATCCCCTATGAGAAGGGTGTAAAGGATGTTAAGGTTGATGTGGAGACAAAGACTGTAACTGTAACCTACGATCCTGCAAAGACCAACAACGAGACTTTGGTAAAGGCATTTGCAAAGATTAAGATTAAGGCAGAGCCGAAGGCGCAGAAATAGGCTGCCAAGCTAATTAACAAGAAAAGTATAGGGTGCTGACAACAATCAGCACCCTATACTTTCATCTATCTGTTGCTATTGCACGACAATCTCGTCGACAAACAGAAATCCGCTAAACTTGCTGCGGTGGGCGTTATAGCGTATATATCTCGCCTCGGCGACACCCTCCCAGCCGAAGCTCTTGAATGACGGTAACTCGTCGACAACAACCTCGTGGTCGATAGTAGTAAGTGTTGTATACTCCACGCCATCCGTAGAGACGCTGATAATAACCCTGCAGGGCATAAAGACTCCAGGGCCGCATATCTGCATAAAGTCGGCTGCAACAGAGTGTATCTCTGTCACCTCGCCCATATCTATTGTCACGTCCACGCCGCCACGACCCAGGAAGCCTTGCCAGCGGTTGTCGGCGTATGTCCACGTGCCGCGCAGACCGTCAGTGAGCGTAGCATCGCCCGCAGCAGCATATTTGGGGGCATAGTAGCGCGACGGAGCGTTATACGTAACACTCTTGCCCACAGCGAGGTGGCTGATAGGTTGCAAGGACTCGGGGCGGTTACCCTTTTCGTTCTTAAGGTCGAAGGGGTGGTAGCCTCTCTCAAGCATATTATCAACAATAGCTATGGCGCGCTCGCGGAACGATGCATAGTCCTTCATCTCGGGATGCGTCCAGCCAATCTCGGCAACGGCCATAGCGCGTGGCCACAACATATACTCATAGTGTTCGTCCGTAGGTATGAACTCTGCCCAGAGGTTTGCCTGAACGCCTATGATATGGCGGCGTACACTCTCGTCAAGGCTCTTGGGGGCAGGGTCATACGAGTATACGCGCTCAAGAGGCAGGTAGCCGCCGATGCTCTCTGGCTCGGTGCAGGGTGCATCTTGTGGGGCATCAATATAGCAGTAGCCGTGCGGCGACATTATCACGTCGTGACCCATATTGGCAGCTGTGATGCCGCCCTCCTCGCCTCGCCACGACATCACCGTAGCATTTGGAGCAAGACCGCCTTGTAGTATCTCATCCCAGCCTATAATCTGCCTATTGTGTGAATTGAGGTACTCCTCGATGCGGTGTATCATATAGCTCTGCAACTCGTCAACACCATTGAGACCCTCCTCCTTGATGCGACGTTGGCAATCTTCGCATTTTGCCCACTCTTGTTTGCCCGCCTCATCGCCACCGATGTGTATATACTCCGAGGGGAAGATCTCCATAACCTCGTCGAGTATAGACTGCATCATCTCAAAGGTCGCCTCCTTGCCTATGCACAGGTCGCCTTGACGCTCGGGCTGATGTGAGCACTTTAGCTCGGGATATGCTGCAAGCACCTCGTCGGAGTGTCCAGGCATCTCTATCTCGGGGATGATGGTGATGTATCTATCTGCGGCATACGCCACAAGGTCGCGTGCCTCGGCTTTTGTGAGGTATCCTCCATACGCCCCTGCGTCGCCCTCGTTGACGTGCGCACGTTCACCATACCACCACTCCTTCCAAGTCGCGGGGGTGCGCCACGCAGCATACGACGTGAGGCGCGGGTAGCTCTCTATCTCAAGTCGCCAGCCCGCAGCATCGGTGAGGTGCAGGTGCAGGCGGTTCATCTTGAGCTGCGCCATAATGTCTATCTGTCGCTTAAGGAACTCTGCTGTGCGGAAATGGCGCGATATATCTATGAGTATACCGCGATACTTTAGGCGTGGAGCATCGCTTATGTGGCACGCTGCGATGCAACCATTATTGTTTAGCTGCTCAAGAGTCTGCACACCATAGAAGAGTCCAGCGGCTGTGGGTGCTACAATCTCCACACCTTGCTCCGTAACGGTCATCTCGTATGCCTCGTCGCTTGCTGTACTATTTTCGCGGATGATAAGGTTGAGGTAGCCATTGCGTGCGGGGCGTTTTACGCGCTTTGTGGCGATGCCTGTGCGCTCAACAGCGCGCACAAGTCGTTCTGTGTCAGAACTATCACACGATATATATAGCTGAAGTCCCGCTGTTATATCAAGCGATGTCGTCTCTTCGGCGTAAGTCAGGTTGTTGGGTGTAGGGGTAACGCCTACTGTGGGTTGTTGCGTGGCGGCTGTTGCCGTAAGTGTGGCGATAGCTGCGATGATAGTGAGCAGCGTGGCGGAAATTCTCATACTCCTAATGTTTTGTTGGGTTATAATAGTGTCGTGCGGCAAGATATTCTTGATGTGCCTATTGTTGTGGTACAAGATAGGCAAAATGGGCTAAATGAGTAACTTGTAGTCAACCCATCTAACCCATTTCGCTTCTCTTTATTCCGTTAGGCTACTTCTCTACTCGAAGCTCTTGCCAATAGCAAGGAAGTCGTCAGCCTTGAGTGCTGCACCGCCGATAAGACCGCCGTCTACATCTGCCTTGGCAAAGATCTCGCCTGCATTTGAGGGCTTGCAAGAGCCACCATAGAGAATGGGGCACTCCTCGGCAGCTGCGCCAAACTTTGAGCGCAATACCTCGCGGATGTATGCGTGTATCTCCTGAGCCTGCTCTGCGGTAGCTGTCTTGCCTGTGCCGATAGCCCATACAGGCTCATAAGCGATGACAAGGTTCTTGAACTGCGCGTCTGTAAGGTTGAATACAACCTCCTCGAGTTGCTGCTTGCACACCTCGAAGTGACGCTCTGCCTCGCGCTCCTCAAGGTTCTCGCCTACGCAGTATATTGGAGTGAGGTTATTGGCATAAGCCTGCTCCATCTTCTTGTTGAGAGTCTCCGAGCACTCGCCATAGTACTGACGACGCTCCGAGTGACCGAGGATAACATACTTACAGCCGAGTGCCGCAATCATAGCTGCTGACACCTCACCTGTGTAAGCACCCTTTGCCTCCGTTGCGCAATCCTGTGCGCCAACCTCTACGTTAGCACCATTAAGGCTCTCGATAACGCCAGCCAAGTGTGTGAAGGGAGGACATACGATAAGTGTTACATCGCTATTTACCTCGCCACGACCTGCTGCTACGCCACGTGCTAACTCAACGCCCTCGGCGGGCAGTGTATTCATCTTCCAGTTACCTGCTACAATCTTCTTTCTCATAGTTATATTCGTTTTATACGATAGTTTACAAAATGTTATTGCTCTCTCTTTGACTCTATCCACGCCTTGATGTCGGCGGTTGGCAGACCGAGCTTATTCTTCTTGTTGAAGCCACAGAGATCGTTGAAGAGCTTCATACCACCCGTCTTGGCTGTATTCTCAAAAGCCTCAAGTGTGATGTACCCCATCTTCTGTACGACGGCTACCCACTCCTGCGGAATACCCGCCTCGGTGTATACCTCCTCGCTATCAGCAACAACCTTCTTCTCGGGACGCATTGTGGGGAAGAAGAGTACATCCTGAATTGATGTCTCGCCTGTCATAAACATTGTCAAGCGGTCGATGCCGATACCCATACCCGAGCAAGAGGGCATACCGTACTCAAGTGCGCGAACAAAGTCCATATCGATAACCATAGCCTCGTCGTCGCCCTTCTCCGATAGGCGCATCTGCTCCTGGAAACGCTCAAGCTGGTCGATGGGGTCGTTAAGCTCCGAGTAGGCATTACACAACTCCTTACCATTTACGAACAACTCGAAACGCTCCGTAAGCTCCTCGTTGTCGCGGTGACGCTTACACAATGGCGACATCTCGATAGGGTAGTCTGTGACGAATGTAGGCTGTACGAGGTGCTCCTCGCAGTACTGTCCGAAGATAGCGTCGATGAGCTTTCCCTTACCCATAGTGTCGTCAATCTCCACGTTAAGACGCTTGCACGCCTCACGCAACTGCTCCTCTGTCTGTCCTGTGATGTCGTAACCTGTGCGCTCCTTGATAGCATCTGTCATTGTCACACGGCGGAAGGGTGCCTTGAATGATATTGTCTTGCCGTCGAGAACCACGTCAGTAGTGCCGTTAACGGCTGTTGCTACGCGCTCCAACATCTGCTCGGTGAACTCCTGCATCCAGATATAGTCCTTGTAGGCAACGTATATCTCCATACAAGTAAACTCTGGGTTGTGCGTGCGATCCATACCCTCGTTACGGAAGTTTTTGCCAAACTCATATACGCCGTCAAAACCACCTACGATAAGACGCTTCAGGTAGAGCTCGGTAGCTATACGCATATAGAAGTCGATGTCGAGAGCGTTGTGGTGTGTGATGAAGGGACGAGCCGAAGCACCACCAGGAATGGGTTGCAAGATGGGTGTCTCCACCTCGAGGTAGCCACGCTCATTGAAGAAATCGCGCATAGTCTGCATAATCTTGGCGCGCTTTACAAATGTATCCTTAACGTGGGGATTTACCACAAGGTCAAGGTAACGCTGGCGATAGCGCACCTCGGGGTCGGTGAGTGCATCAAAAGTCTGACCATCCTTCTGCTTTACAACGGGCAACGGACGCACCGACTTTGAGAGCACGGTAAACTTCTGGCAGTGTACCGATAACTCGCCAGTGTTTGTCAAGAAAGCAAAGCCCTCTACACCGATAAAGTCGCCAATGTCAAGCAACTTCTTGAATACGGTGTTATATAGTGTAGGGTCACCCTCGGGGCAGATGTCATCACGGCGAATGTAGACCTGAATACGACCTGTCGAGTCCTGCAACTCGAAGAACGATGCCGAGCCCATAATACGGCGGCTCATAATACGTCCTGCGATAGATACCTGCTGGTAGTTGCCAGCCTCGGCACTAAAGTTATCGGCGATTTCACGTGCTGTAGCGTTTACCTCATAACGTGCTGCTGGGTAGGGGTTTATACCCAGTTCGCGCAGTGCCTTGAGTGATTGGCGGCGCAGCTGTTCCTGTTCGCTGAGTTCAATTGTCATAATATATCGTGTTTTAGTTACTCCTAATTTCCGGCAAAGATACTAAAAAGAATTTAAAATATTGCAAATTCGTAGCTTTAGCTACGCGACGCTATATGTGTTGCTACGCGTCGCGGTAGTTATACAGCTGGTCGCGTAGTCGAGGGGTGAAACCTGCACGACGTATCGTTGCCATCATCGCCTCCTTGTCGAAGCGCGTTGTTGCGCCAGCACTCGACACCACATTCTCCTCAATCATTATCGAGCCCATATCGTTTGCACCGCTGTGTAGTGCTATTTCGGCAACATCCTTGCCCACGGTGAGCCACGATGCCTGAATATTACGAATGTTGTGTAGCACTATGCGGCTCATAGCTATAATGCGTAGATACTCCGTTGCCGAGAAGCGTGGCGACACGCCGCTACGCTCCAGCTCGGTGCCTGTGGGGCAGAATACCCACGGGATAAATGCTGTGAAGCCTCGTGATGACGCGGGCTTAAGTGCCTGAAGGTCGCGCAGCGTTATAAGGTGGTCAACCCTCTGATGGGGTGTCTCCACGTGACCATACATCATTGTTGCCGTAGTGGGAATATTCAGTTTGTGTGCCTCGTGCATCACTCTAACCCACTCTCTTGCAGAGGGCTTGGCTGGCGATATGCGTCTACGCACGTCGTCCGACAGTATCTCTGCGCCTGCACCTGGCAACGTGTCGAGACCTGCACTACGTAGGCGTGTCAGAACCTCAACAGTCGTGAGCTTGCTTATCTGTGCTATGTGCGAAATCTCGGGTGCGCCGAGTGCATTGAGCCTCAGTGTGGGGTACTCCCTCTTTATCTGTCTGAATAGGGTCTCGTAGAAGTCTATGCCGAGGCGCGGGTGTAGACCACCCTGTAACAACAGCTGGTCGGCACCCATAGCTATAGCCTCGTCAATCTTCTGGCGATACTCTGCCATAGTGGTAATATATGCCCTCTCCTCCTCGTGGGGTTTGCAGTGAAAGTTGCAGAAGCGACAACCCGACTTACATACATTGGTAATGTTTACGTTGCGGTCTATCTGCCACGTAACAACCTCGGGGTCATCAACTTTCGAGCGTCGCAACGTGTCGGCAACGCTACACAGCAGCTGCAATGGCGCATCGTCGTATAGTCTGTATGCCTCGTCGCGCGTAAGCTCCTCGCCCACGAGAGCCTTCTCGAGAATGTCGTCTATATTGCTCATATTGAGTGATATTATCTATTTATTATCAGCTTAAAATCGAGTGTTCGGCGGTTGAGGTTTACGTCGATTACGCGTATTCGAACGGGTGTGCCTAACGTGAAACGTAGACCCGACGAGCGTCCCACAACCTCGTAGCGTGCTTGGTCGAAGTAATAATAGTCATCGCTGTCGATATTGCGCAGATATGCCATACCCTCAACGTGCGTGTCGTTTAGCTCAACATACATACCCCACTCGGTCATACCCGAGACAACGCCATCGAACTCCTCGCCTATGTGATCCTTCATAAACTCCGCCATCTTATACTTGATGCTTGCGCGCTCTGCCTCCGAGGCCACTATCTCACGCTCGGTGGAGTGTACGCACATCTGCTCAAGGTAACTCTTGTCGGCACGCTTGTCGCCAGCGAGATATGACGCTAAAAGTCGGTGTACCATAATGTCGGGGTAGCGACGTATGGGTGACGTGAAGTGCGTATAGTGCGTGAAGGCAAGACCATAGTGACCAATATTGTCGGTAGTGTATATCGCCTTTGACATACTGCGTACCGCGAGTGTTGTTATAGCATTTGCCTCGGCGTTGCCAGCTATTGAGCCGAGTAGTTTGTTCATCTCTTTGGCAACGGCTCTGCCCTTTGTTGCCTTGAAGTAGTGCCCGAAGCGTAGCGCAAAGTCGCGGAAGCGTGTTAGCTTATCCTCGGAAGGCTCGTCGTGTACGCGAAATACCATTGGGCGTGCTACGCGGCGTCCGTTGGACAGGCGGTAGGCACAGAACTCTGCCACGCGTCTATTTGCCAAGAGCATAAACTCCTCGATAAGTTGGTTTGCCTCCTTCTGCACTTTGGTATAAACACCTATGGGGCGACCCTTCTCATCGAGATTGAAACGTACCTCGTCGCGCTCAAAGGCTATTGCTCCGTGCTTGAAACGTTGCTTGCGCAACTCTTGCGCCAAGCGGTTGAGTGTGAGTATCTCTGTGGCAAAGTCGCCTGCACCTCCTTCGATTATCTGCTGTGCCTCCTCGTATGCAAAGCGGCGGTTGGAGTGTATCACCGTGCGTCCAAACCACTCGTCGAGGATGTCGAGTTGCTCGTTAAGTGTGAAGACTGCCGAGAAGCAGAGCTTATCTTCGTGCGGACGTAGCGAACACAGGTCGTTACACAACCTCTCTGGGAGCATAGGCACTGTGCGGTCTACGAGGTAGACCGATGTTGCGCGCTCCACCGCCTCGTTATCGACAATTGAGCCAGGTGTGACATAGTGTGAAACGTCGGCAATATGAACGCCTATCTCCCATACACCATCTTGCAACGGCGTGATAGAGAGGGCATCATCGAAGTCTTTAGCATCGGCAGGGTCTATGGTAAATGTTACGCGGTCACGCATATCGCGGCGACGAGCTATCTCCTCGGCTGTTATCTTGCCCGATATGCGCTCTGCGGCCTCCTCTACCTCTCTACGGAAGTGGTAGGGTAGGTCGAACTCGGCAAGTATGGCGTGCATCTCGGTATCATTATCTCCCGCCTTGCCAAGACGCTCTATAAGCTCTCCCTGTGGTAGCCTGTCGCCCTCATCCCAGCGCACAACCTTCACAGATACCTTATCGCCCTCCTCAACTTGTGGGTAGAGCCTGCGCTGAAGGTAGATGTCTGTGTCGAGACGGCGGTTGTCGGGTGTGACAAAGATGCCATTTGTGGTGAGCCTCACCTCGCCAACGTAGGGCTTGGTGCTACGCTCCACAACCTCCACGATGTTACCCTCCATATCGCCATCGCGCTGGCGGCGTACCACAACGATACTTACGCGGTCACCCTCCAGAGCACCTGTGGCGTTGCGGCGCGATACGTATATGTCGCTCTCCATACCCTCGACACTTACGTACAATGCCCCTGGGGTCATCCCTGTAACCACACCCTCGAAGCGGGGTAGGGCTGTGCGTGCCAAGCGATATTTGCTGCGTGACACCTCCTCGACATACCCCTCGTCGATAAGTTGCCTTACTATGGCGAAGGTCATAGTGCGACCATCCCTGTCGGCACCACCCGATGCTGCGGCGAGATGTTTTAATGAAAACTTGTTGTCGGGGAACTCGCGGAACATATCCACGATGAACGAGGCACGCTCATCGCGTGTGCGTCCCCTCTTTTTATCGCGTTTTGCCATCTTTTTCTGCTATTTATTTAGTATGTGGAGGGCTAATCGGCGCATCAGCCTCTCGCCAATAGCTATAGCCTCCTCATTGGGCGAGAAGCTCTCGGTATGTGCCATTCCAGCCTCGGTGCCTACGCCCAAGCGGTAGAAGAGCGATGCATAGCGTGTCGAGTAGTAGCCGAAATCCTCTGCCATAGGTATTGGAGCAAGCTCACGTACTCTGATGCCCTCATCGTCGGCTACTATCATAGCCTCGTAGGTCAATGCTATGTCGTTCACTACGCTGGGGTAGCCGTGGTTGATATCTACATCGACTGTAACACCATAGCGCGCCTCCACTTCGCGTGCATTGGCTGCTATGAGCGCGTGTATCTTCTCGCGCTCCTCCGCGCCAAAGGTGCGCATTGTGCCCTCGGTCTTGACGGTGCTGGGAATAACATTTGTGGCACCTTCGGCAATGAAGCGACCTACAGATACTACGCTATCGGGGCTGTTTAGTGCCGTTGTGCGTAGCACCATATCACACATAGCACTCACCGTGTCGTCGACCTTATCACGTCGTGCTGCGTGTCCGCCACGACCCTTTATCGTGAAACGCAGCTCGTCATTAGCTGCCATAAACCGACCTGGGCAGAAGCCTACTTCGCCAACTTCGAGCGTCGCGTCGACGTGCTCCCCGATGACAGCAGCGACATTGTACCCGCTGAACGGCTCCTCGCCTAATACCAGAGATGCCCCGCCAGGATTTAGCTCCTCTCCAGGTTGGAACACGCCAAAGAGGGTGCCTTCAAAGTCGCGCTCACGCACCATATCTTGCAGTACGCCAAAGAGTATTGCCGCGTGCATATCGTGACCGCAGGCGTGCATAACGCCCTCGTTTGTCGACTTAAAACAGAGGTCTGTGCGCTCAACAATAGGCAGCGCATCAATGTCGGCACGCAGCACTACTGCGCGCTTAAGGTTGCCTCGCTTGCCCTCAATCTTGGCGAGTACACCCGTCTGGGCTATGGGGCGACACTCTATGCCTTCGGCATTAAGACTCTCCATAATGAAACGTTGTGTCTCCACCTCTTTGAATGATAGCTCGGGGTGCTGGTGTAGGTGTCGGCGAAACTCTATGCTATTCATAGTTACTCTGTTTTACGCGGTTTATAGTGTCGTGCCATCTGTGCCACACTGCGTGTGTACTCTGCCGTTGTGCCACAGCAGCCACCCACGATGTTGAGTAGTCCGCGCTCGGCAGCCGTGCGCAGAGTCTCGGTATGTCTCTTAACGCTCTCGGCGTAGCGACCCTTGTTATCGGGGATACCTGCCGAGGGCGAGCAGTAGGTATAGCGTTTGGTGTAGCGTGTGAGTAGCTCGATGTTATCCACAACACTCTTCACGCCTGTCGAGCAGTTGAAGCCTATGGCGAGAGGCTCAAACTTCTCCACATCTGCCACATACTTCTCTATGCTGCGTCCCGAGATTAGCAGCCCGCCAATCTTTGATAGCACAGCCGAGAAGATTATAGGGGTGTCAGGAGCAATCTCGCGGCAAAGTTCGGCTGCAATCTCTGCATTGCGCACATCGGTAATGCTCTCGATGAGGAAGATGTCGACACCCTCGCGTGCAAGGGCTGCTATGAGCGTGCGATATGACTCGCGCAGTGTTGCTTCGTCAAGGTCTATGGCGAGGGTTATGTTGCGCACCGATGGCCCTATTGAGCCAGCAATGAAGATGTTGCGTCCGCTACGCTCTTGAGCCGCGCGTATAGCCTTTATCGCCGCCTCGACAATCTGCTCGGTGCTATACTCTACGCCACACTCCTTGAGCATAAGTGGGTCGGCAAGGAAGGTGTTTGAGGTTATCAGCTTTGCACCAGCGTTGATTGCTGCCTCGTGTAGTGCTACCACCTTTTCAGGCTCGGTTATCGACAATGTGTCGGGGCAAAGGTCGCGGCGTGTGCCAACAAGAGCTGTGCCTACGGCGGCATCACCCACAACGATACGGCGTTGCAGCAACTCTGAAATAGACTCCACGCCGTTATTTATCTTCTCACTCATAATCTTCGGTCTCTCTTAAATTGATCTACTATCTTATCACCTCCACTTCGAATAGACGGCACCAATCCTTGCCTGTCACAAAGATATGACCTGTTGCAGCATCATAGGCGATGCCGTTGAATGCCTCTGCCTCGGGGTTATCGTCGAGATATGTGTATAGCTCGGGCATATCGACATATCCTTCGACGACACCTGTTTCGGGGTCTATGACAACTATCGAGTAGGTCATATAGACATTTGCCCATATCTTGCCATCTATCCACTCAAGTTCGTTTATAAGCTCTAAAGGCTGACCACCAAGTGTTACGCATATCGACTTCTCGGTCTTGAACGTATCGGGGTTTATGCGGCGTATCACCGATGTACCATCAGACATATATAGATGCTCACCATCGGTTGTTATACCCCAACCCTCACCCTTATAGCGTATCATCTTGACGTGGTTGCCTTGCTTGTCGTAGACGTGGGCGATGTTTGATAGCCACGTGAGCTGGTAGATCTGCTCCTTGAAGTGTGTTATGCCCTCGCCAAACTCATCTTTAGTGAGCGTTGCAACGATGTCTACCTCGCCCGTGTTGAGGTCAATGCGCTGAAGGTGCGATCTGCCATTCTGTCCTGTGCCCTCCCACATAACACCGTCGACAAACTGCAAGCCCTGTGTATAGCTCGTCTTGGAGTGTGGATACTGCTTTACTATGCGGTAGTCGTATAGGGCAGGTTGTACCACCTCACTACCCCTATCTTCTGCCACCTGCACATTTGTCGACACACTCTTTGCGCTCTTGCTCTTGCCTGCACACGCTCCCGAGAGAGCCACCGAAAGAGCAATGAGCAATATGTATTTTATCTTTTTCATACAAAATATTTATTATACACCCGCAAAGATACCCTTTTTGCAGGAATTTTCCTATCTTTGACAAACATTTAACAACGATTTAATACTATGATTTACCATATCGAGCAAACAACATCGACAAATGATGATGCACGGAGGTCGCAATATGGGCATTTTGACGTTGTTTGGGCGGAGCACCAGAGCGCAGGGCGAGGTCAGCGAGGACATACGTGGCATAGCCACGAAGGAGAAAATATCACCTTTTCAGTGGTTTTAACCCCAACATTTCTGCCTATCGTCGAGCAGTTTCTTCTGTCGGAGGTCGTAGCCCTTGCTCTTGTCGATACGCTTGCCGACTATGGTGTAGAGTGCCGCATAAAGTGGACGAATGATATCTACGCTCAAGACCGAAAGATTGTGGGTGTGCTTATAGAGCATACGTTGCTCGGAGATAGACTCTCACGCACAATTGTAGGTGTGGGTATCAATGTCAATCAACGCAGCTTCTCGCCCGAGCTGCCCAACCCAACATCTATGGCTCTGGAGCGTGGCGAAGTGTTTGACCGTGAGGAGGTTTTACGCTGTTTTATGCGACATCTTGAGTCGCTGTATGGGCTGCTTGAGGGTGGCGATAAAAGAGGTGTCGAGGAGCGTTATCGTCAGAGGATGTATCACCTCAACGAGGAGCATACATATGCCTACCCGTCAGGCGAGACCTTTCGTGCTACAATTCGTGGGGTGCGCCCCTCGGGAGAGCTGTTGTTAGAGCATACCGACGGCGTAGTGCGCGAATACGCATTTAAAGAGGTGGAGTTTGTGCTGCCACATAAATTATAAACGTATAATAATAAATAACTTACGACTATGAAAGTGTTGCTTATAAACGGAAGCCCTCGCTCGGCAGGAAACACCTATGAGGCACTTCAGGAGGTTGCTACAACGCTCCGCGAAGAGGGTATTGATTCAGAGATATTTCATATAGGTATGCGACCCATTCAGGGCTGCATAGCCTGTTATAGCTGCAAGCAGATGGGACGTTGCGCCTTTAATGACCCGCTATATACCCTCCTTGAGGCAAAGGTGCGTGAGTGTGATGCGCTTGTTGTCGGCTCGCCTGTCTACTATGCGGGGCCTAATGGCTCGCTGTGTGCCCTTCTCGATAGACTATTCTGCGCGTCGGGTAGACACCTACAGTATAAGCCCGCTGCGGCAGTTGTCGCGTGTCGTCGTGGAGGTGCGTCTGCCGCCTTTGACAGACTTAATAAGTATTTTACTATCAATAATATGCCCGTTGTTACGTCGCAGTATTGGAATAGCGTTCACGGAGCTGCTCCAGGTGAGGCGCGCGAAGACGGAGAGGGTATGCAGACGATGCGTACGCTGGCACGTAATATGGCGTGGATGCTACGTAAGATTGCAGCCGACAGTGTAACGCCTCCTAAAATGGAGGATCGCATTGCGACAAATTTTATAAGATAGTGGCAATAAAGTAATTACGATAACTTTTAGTATAAACTTTTGATAGATATGAGACGCATTTTCTTCTTTTTGTTGTGCCTGCCCGTGCTGGCAGTATCGTGTAATCTCAATGTTGTTATAGGTGATGATGTCGAGGTTATGGAGCGTCGTGATTTTGACTCGTCAGCCACCGCGATAGCTGTCTCAATGGGCTTTGATGTTGTCCTCGACTCAAGCGTAGAACTCGGTGTTGTAGAGGTTGTTACGTCACAAAATATTATGGAGTATGTCGAGGTATATGTTGAGGATGGCACGTTGCACATTGGTCTTACAAAAAACAATTCCTACCACGTAGACGCCCTTGAGGCGCGTCTTTCGCCAGCACTCTTTCGTAGCTTTGCTGTGTCGGGTGGCTCGGAGATTGAGAGCTTCGACCTGATAGACACGACAGACGATATTGCTATCGCAGCTTCGGGTGGTTCGGAGGTTACGCTTAAAGGTCGTTGCAATGGTGTTGCTGTCTCTGTGTCTGGAGGCTCTGATGTCGACCTTGAGGAGCTTGAGGCACAGCACGTCTCGGCGGCTGTCTCTGGCGGTAGCGACTTGAGTGTATATGCCGTGAAGGGTTTAGAGGTGTCAGCCACGGGCGGCTCGGAGGTAGAGTATAAGGGGGAGCCTATTATTAAGGATTTTAAGACCTCGGGAGGCTCGTCTATTGAGCGAAATTAGTTCTATATATCAGTAGATTACGTCTATATTGCGGGCGGTAGAGTTTTATTATAATACTATGCCGCTTCCCCCCCCTTTTTTTTAAGATACCTACCTACTCAATGCTACGCCACTCATAGATGATGTTACCCATATAGTCAAACGTAGCACATCTACCATCGTGGTTCACCCATACGCTGCCGTCATCCACGATATACTCTACGAAGTCGTAGATGGGCGGTATAATCTCGTTTCCACTCTTGTCGATAACGCCCATCTTATTGTTGTGGCACTTTACTGTGGCACGTCCCTCGGCAAAGTCGCTCGCCCACATATACCTATCCTCAATAACCAATTTGCCATTGCAGTCCTCGTAGCCTACGCCGCGCGATGTCACCACGCGACGACGATTATCTGCAAGTGGCGTGCGTCGTTGCGTTGTATATGTCTGCTCTGTGTCGTGAAGGCAGTTGCTAAAGTGTGTGGCATCGCACTCTATGCGCTCCTTGAGGCGTGCAAAGGCTCGGGCATCATTGCCATATCCTGATGTGGCATAATATTGACGTATAGGGTGCCATACACCGTTGTTATCCACGATGATGCTCCTTGCCGTGAGGTTGTTAAGGCTTATGTTATACATTGATAGTAGCCTATCGAGGGCTATGCAGCCACGTATCAGTGAGTCGCGGTCACGCGAGTATATAGCCTCACATAGTGGTACTCCTTGTTGTGGCAGTCGTTCAACTAATATGCTACACCTGCTACCTGTTAACTTGTCGCATAGCATCTCGCGGTGTCGCAACTCAAAGTGCGTCATAGAGTCATTGCGCATATCGAAGAGGGCTCTATTTGCATTGTCGGCAAGCGTCGCCGAGTGTGGCGTTATAGGCACGTGCATATAGACCTCTTCGCTATCGACCACAGCTCGACACTCCGCAAAGTGGGTTGTGCGATGTATTGTCTCTGGGTAGATACGGTCAATATTTAGTTTGCTGAAGCTCGTCGCTGGCTCCTTTAGAGCCTCTCGAAATGCGACCATCGAACAGATGTCCATAGCGTATATATCATTGGTCGCTTATGCTGTGTGAGCCGATGTTGAGAATCATCAGCAACTCATTCATCGAGGCGTTAAATGCCACGCAGCGATATGGCCCATCGAAGCGCGAGCCTATAAGCTCGGCGATAAGTGGCTCCATATTTTGTGGCAGGATGCTCGACATATGTAAGAGTGTGCTCTTGTAGGGGCATTGTGTCGTGAAGCGGTAGTTCGACGGCATCGCCTCGCACCTCTCTGACTGATATGTCGAGAGGTGGATATTCATAAGAAGCACGTTGCCATTGGTGGTCTTTAGCTCGGTTATGCGCTCTGCCTCGCGTATAAGATCCTCGCTGCTGCCGTCCGAGCACTCGCCATCGGTGATGTTAAAGACCATTGGCGGGAAGCTGTTGTGGTTATCACGGTTGTTGCACCACTTCTCGACCATCTCTAGGATGTAGATGAGAGCCTCATACATAGGTGTAGAGCCTACGGCGGTAGCCTTGATCCACGGATGGAGCGTTATCGACACTGACGTATTGGGTGTATTTGGCGCACATAGCGTGTAGCTATACTGCTCTGGCTCGGGTTTGAAATGTGCGAGGTTGCGTATGGAGATAAAACCGCTCTCGGCAGAGGGTAGTAGCGAGCGTACGCCCTCGCCCGAGTAGCCTATGACGGCTATGTCGTAGTAGTCGCGCACGCCCTCACTGCGTGTTGCACGTGACATAAGCTCGTCTATCATATAGTTGCATACCAGAGCTACGGCATCAGCCTTGCTCATATACTGCGAGTTGAATGTTATCATCTCGCGCATAGATGTAGAGCAGTCTACAGCTATGATAAATGCGGTACGATTGTTATGGTTTATCTGTTTGTCGTACATTGGGTATTATCGGGTTAGTAGGGGAGTAACCTATAATTTATAATATACGTCGGGTTGTGGTAGATGCAAGGAGTGACAGTGTGTGTAGGTCTGCCCCCTCTATAAGCACTACACCTGGGCGTTTGCCAACAGCGAAGCTGCCGAGTGTATGCTCCATACCGAGAGCCCTCGCACCACCGAGTGTCGCCCACGTAAGCAGCTCTGCAAGCGGAACGCCCTCAATAAGTCGCATATTATCGAGCATCGACAGCGACCTTGCCGAGGCTAACGAGTCTGTGCCTATGGCGATATTGCAACCCATCGAGCGCAGTAGCTCTATTGGAGGATGGCTACCAGAGATATATCTGTTCGACTCGGGGCATACAACCCACGTAACACCGCTCCGAAAGTGGGCATCCATCATCGCTATATCTTCGCGTGTTGCTTTGCAGTTATGTATAAGCATCACACGACGTGTTGCAGGAACGCTCTCTATGATGCGCTTGGAGGGTGTGCCGTAGTGCAAAAAGTCGCAGCTCCATCCCATCCTCTCATACCACTCGTGCAGTGAGCCGCGGTGGTGGTACAGCTCCAGCTCATCGTCAGACTCCAAAAAGTGTATTGAGAGTGGCGCATCGCCCGTTTGGCATATCTGGCGGAAGATGCCATCTTGCAACGAGTATGTTGAGTGTGGCGTAACAGAGGCGGACGTAGTGCTCTGCTCCGCCATGCGATGGTGCTCGTCGGTGGAGCGTGTGGCAAGCCCAAATACCTCAAACAGCGTGTGATAAGCAATCTTCGATTGCCCCTTAATAGGCAGTGTGAGGCTGTCATTAGCGATGTCGGCAACAGCTGCCACACCCTCACTCCACATTGTTGCATCGGCACTGCTTGCTGCACGCAGACGCTCCTCTAATGTGTAGTTGCCGCGCACCTGACCTATGGCGCGTGCAAAGCCCGCAAAGCCTGTCTGCTCTGCTATGGCGTGGTGTAGATAGCTCAATTCAAGGTGGCAGTGGGCATTGACCAAGCCTGGGATAAGTATCCCTGGATAAAACTCCACGCCCGCACGATTATCAATCTCTACGGCGTGGTCGATAGCTGTTATTGTGCCATTGTCGTCAACCTCAATAATGATGTTAGGTTGCAGCTCTTCATCAATTAGCGCGTAATGCGATGCTATCTTGCGGCTCATCTGTCGTATCTTTTTTTGGGTCAACAAGCTCAATATGTATAGTGTCGCCTGTGAATGATGTCATCAGCTGGTGGTTGAACAGACGCACATTCAGCTGCTGCTGGTATAGGCTGTCTACGGCAACATCTGCTGGCAGCACTCGCTCAATCTCAAAGTCTCTAATACGCACATCGGGTAGTTTAGACTCCTCGCCCTGCGGGTGGTAGAACATATTGACATATAGTGCACAGTGCGATGTGTCGACCTTGAACGAGCGCGAATACTTGCTCTCGCGGTGGCGTGCGAGCATCGTGGTATGGCGCATCACCTTCATAGAGTCATTTGTTACAAGGTAGACCTCCACGCGTGAGTTACGATTTTCGTCCAATGAGTCGATAAGGTAGTCAAACTTTACGGTGTAGTCGCCTGGGACAAGGTCATTTATGCGCACGCGCAACTTCGAGCTATCCTTGAGCTTGTTGGCGCGTATAAGCGTGTCGCCCGCAATTACTCGCGTGAAGGCGCGCTGTGCCACACGGTCAATAGTGTCGAGAATCATCACCTTATAGGATTGCTCCTTATACTCGTCGTTGAGCCTTTCACTAACAACTGTCACAATGTCGCTGAGCATAGCACTCTTACGCTCCGAGAAGGTCTTTATGGTATAGTGCAGGTCATCTACGGTGTAGCCGTAGCGTTCAAGAATTGGCTCGTAGACCTTTGTAGAGTCGCTCTGCATCCCACTATCCTCAATATAGGCATTTATGACAAATGCGTCGTGGAAGATGTTGACAAGGTCAGCATCGGGAATAGCCTTGGGCCCCTTGCACGATGTAGTAAGGAGTGACACTATGGCGAGGCATAGATAGAGTATGTAGTTTAGTCGTTTCATAGCAGTTTTCTCTGTTTTTTGAATGTGGCAGCCACAGTGACGCGGGCTATGATGCAGCCGATAGCCATATATGTCACTGCCACGAGTAGTGTATCTGTTAGGCGCAACTCTATGGGGAAACTATCCAATATAGAGTGCCCTGGCATCTTTATCCATCCGAAGTATTGCTGTCCGAGGCAGAAGGCAACGCCTATAAGCACGCCTATTACAGCCCCCAGCATCGTGAGTAGCGCGCCCTCGCCAACGAAGATGTTGCGTATAAAGCGTCTACTACCTCCCATTGCGCGTAGTGTGTTGATATCGCGCTGCTTGTCTGTGATGAGCATTATCACAGAGCCTACTATCGAAAGCATAGCAACGATGGCTATCAGTGCGCCGAGCAAGAATATCATATATCGCTCCATACGCATAATCTTGTTTATCGAGTCATTCTTCTCGTCGCGTGTGCGCACCTCAAACTCATCGCCCACAAGCTCTTGCAATGCTCGCTCTGTTGCTGCAATGTTGGCATACTCGCTCACCTTTACAGCTATTCCCGAAAGGCGATTCTTGTAGTTTAGTAGCTGTTGCGCACGCTCAAGGTCGTATAGAGCCAACGTAGCATCAATATCATCATTTGTCGAGACTATGCCTCCCAATGTCGTATTGTGGCGCGATACACCGCTCGTAGGCAGAAGTGTCGATATCTGCTTGCGGTTGAGGGCATATAGGTCGATATCTGTGTCGATGCTATATGCGCTGATGGTTGAGGCAGCAGTGAGACCAAGCACTATGCCACCCCTTGCCACCGACTCTATATCGCCACGCGCTATAAAATCTCCGATGGGCAGTACGTGGCAGTATGTCGAGTCGATGCCTCGCAGCATAACCGTTGCGCGATGCCCTGCCGAGGCTATCATCACGTTTTGCTCAATGTAGGGAGCCGCCTCATCAACACCTTCACACGCCAATATGTCGTCGAGAGAGAGTGTTGTCTTGTCGAAGGTCTGTCCGCGTGAGGCGATAACCTCAATGTCGGCATCTACGGCAGAGTATATGTCGTCGATGGTGTCGATGAGACCATTAAATATGGCGAGCAGTATAATTGCCGCAGCCGTAGGTATAGCTACCGCCACGACACTCACAGAGGCAATGATGTTTATCACCGAGTGTGACTTCGGTGAAAACATATAGCGACGTGCTATGTGTGACCACAACATACCTAACAGCGTGTTTTACAGACTCTGTGCCGACTACTTGTTGAGTAGGTTGTCGATATTCTCGATATACTCCAACGAGTCATCAAGGAAGAACTCCAACTCGGGAACAATCTTAAGCTGGTTGCGGATACGTGCGCCCAGAAGTTTGCGTACCAACCACCCCTTCTCCTTTATCGCCTCAAGCAGTGCCGAACTGCGTTCAAAGGGGAAGATACTGATGTATGTCTTGGCATAGGCGAGGTCGGGAGATACGCGCACTGCGGTAACAGTAACTAACGAGCCTCTGATAGTGTCGGCAAGCTCCTTTTGGAGTATCTCGGCGATGTCGCGCTGAAGCTGTCGTGCAATCTTTTGTTGTCTTGTAGAATCCATATATCTAAAGTTGTTTCGTTATTTATAGCTTTTGTTTGGGGTATTACGCATTATTGGCGTGTCTGCATACGTGTTCCACCTCTGGGCGCAGAGCTATTGCCAGAGTTGGTGGCACCGCTGAAGTTAAACTCGTCGAGAGCCTTCTCGCGCTTCTTGCGTATCTTCCACTCTTCGAAGCCCTCCTTGTTAAATCGCCAACCAATGCTCAATGAGAATGTTAGGTTGTCTATAGGCGAGCGTAGTGGCGAGTAGTAGAATGGGTTTTCACGTCCGTCGGTTGTACCAGAGTAGTATTTATTGCGATTTTTAAGGATGTCGGAGTATCCAAAGTAGTATCTCGCGCGCACACCTATCTCCACCTGCTTGAGCAGTACCGCAAAGCCTGCGCCACCAGCCAGACCATAGCCAAAGCGGTTGTCGCGCGGCACCTTCCACTCATACTTACCTGCGGGGTATGCGTTGTTCTCATACTCGTAACGTGATGATATGTTGTATGATAGCACAAATGCCGCATCTATGAATATGCGCAGCTTGTTTTTAGCCACGTAGACGTGGGGCTGCCACACGAAGGGTAACATCACAGAGTTTACGTAGCGCGTATAGTATCTATAGTGGCGTATCTCGTGTCTGTTGTCACCCTCGCCAACATACTCCGAGGTATATGCGTAGCCCATCTTGTAGCCACGCTCCATATACTCCAGGTCAATGCCCACAGCACCTACGAAACGGGGCTTTGGGCTATAATAACGCCACGATATGCCACCGTGCATCAGCGGTCTTGGGCAGTCTATAATCTCTCCACCCTGCTTCAGCCACAACATCTTTATCTCCTCGGTAGGGTAGAAGCGTGCATAGGAGGCACCAGCACCGCCTATGAGCGAGAGTGTGTGTTGTGCTGTTGCGCTATGACTGTGTAGCATAGCGGCAACGATAAGTGTCATTGCCACAACTATATTGCGTATATGTCTCACTCGTATCATCCTTATTATTCGTTAGTGTAGTTCTACTATTTGGTGCTTAACGTGCGAAGTTTCCAGAGCCGCTGCCACCCATACCGTTCATGCCGCCGCCCATACCATTCATACCGCCGCCCATTCCACCAAGACCACCGAAGCCGAAGCCACCGCCCTGCTGGTTATTCTTCTTCTTGGCATCCTCGATACGTTTCTTCTCCATCTCCTCGGCAAGTTTCTTGAGGCGCGCATCCTCGCGGTCATTGAGCATCTTGACAACCGACTCCATAGTTATAGGAGCGAAGAGCTTGTTCATATCCACATCTAACTCAAACTCCCAATTCTCCTTGGTCGTGAAGAGCTCCTCGTCGTTCTCGTTCTTGTATATCTCGGTACGCTCTGGCTGGCGCATAAGCACCATATCGCCTGTGTCCCACTTGCCATTGGCGTTTATATCCTCCACTACGCGCAACATAGCCTCGCCCGCAGAGACGTACTCAAATACGTATGAGCCATTTGTGGCATTGAAAATCTCCTTCTGCGTCTTGCCACTCTTGTCCGTAAGCTGTAAGATGTAGTGCGCCCTGGGACGTCCGTTGCGAACATTGACCTTGACGATAGCATACTTATTGGGGTCGGAGCCAGTATATGAGTACTTAAGTGTATCGTTCTGCTCTTGCGCCACGTTGCTGAAGACACCAGCAGGTATCAGCAGCTCATACTTCTGTGTCGCCTCCCAGTTTGCACGTATCTGATACTTGCGTATGTTGGCAGTATCCTTCACGATATGGAACTTCACGGCGCGTGGCTCCTCCTTTTCCTTTATGATGTTGAGTGTTATCTGCGTTGAGTCGAACTTTGTCAACGGATACTCAAACTCCATATCAATATTCTTATCCTTGTTAAGCTCGCCAGAGGTGTTCATCGTCACCTTGAAGGGGTTTTCCACCTTTGGCTCTTCATATATCTCGCCCGCCTTTTCGGCTCTTTCGCGCTCTTTCTCCTGCTTCTCGCGCTCCTTTATCTCATCCTTGCTCTCGGTCTTTACCCACGCGAGACGCAACTTCTCGGTAGTCTCCACAAGGTTGTTTATAGAGTCGTGCTTGAAGAAGGTGATATTACCCTTGATAGTGTCTGGCAGCTCCTCCGAGGGCATATCAAACCATAGAGCAACGGTATCCTTGCCAATGGTCTGCGGGTCGTATATAACCTTGTCGGAGGGTATTGAGTCGAACTCAATCTTTGTGACATTGGGGTTTGCCGAGCCGAAATATAGCATCGCCTTATGCTGTGACGGACGCTCCTGTGCCGAGAGGGTTTGACGCGTAAAGCGACGATCTGTAAACATTCGGAAGTAGAGCTGTGGCTCTGCCGAGGGGTAGTGGCGCAACGAGTCGTACCAGATGTTGAAGCCAGGCATCTCCATAGGGTTGTAGGTGCTGTCAAGGAAGCCAATCTGATCCACCGAGGGCTCATACTCCATATTGTCGTTGGTGTCCTCAAATGCATATATGCGGTAGCGCACGGGCTTGAGGTTTTGTGCTATGAAGATACCATTCTTCTCGGCACGCGCAATGACGTGGGGCTTATGCTTAAACATCGTTGAGTCCCAATCTTTGGGAGTCTCCACCGAGTCGGCTATGTAGAACCATATAAACGACTTGCTCACAGAGTCTGCCTTATATGAGTCGGCGGTGTAGCCCGACATATACATTGAGTCAATCTCTGCGCCAGTCGAGAATACATAGCGCATAGCGTGCAACGGGTTAGACTCGTTGTTGTCCTGGATTGCCGAGCCAAAGTTGATGGCATAGGTTGTGTTTGGGCGCAACGTATCCTTGATGGTTACGACAATACCCTTGCCACGACGCACCACCGAGGGCTTCTTCTTCATCTGTGGTGATGTGTATAGCTCCTTGTGTTGGTCTTTTATCTGCACATACTCATTGAACTCGACATAAATCTTCGGCGGGTGCAACGTGTCGACCATCGTGGTAAAATTATTGGGAGACATTGCCACAATCACTGGGGGCAACGTATCTTTAGGGCCACCTTCTGGCACCATTGTCGTAGCACACTTTGTGAAGAGTGCCGCCACGAAGAGTAGCACAATGGCTGTTGAGAGTATTGATGTAATTCTATGTCTCATTATATTGTATAATCTTTGTCTGTAGTTTGTCTCTGTATAATGTCTCTATGCAGATGTCGTTACTGTTGCTCCTGCTCCTGTTCTTGCTCTTGCTCCTGCTCGGTGTCATCCTCCTTGGGCACGAGTGGCTCACGTGCCTCATCGGGGAAGGGGTTGACCACTGTCCAGCCGTTAGCGGAGCCAGTCTTACGCCACGCGTACATATGCAGGTGTGTCAGCACCTCTGGAAGGTTGAGTCCCACTTCATACTCGCGGTAGGCGTATATCTTGTTGGTCTTATCCACAACAACCATAAATACCACGGGCGATGTTAGCTGCATTGTCACCTGATACTCCGACAGCGGGTCGTACACGCCCACTACGTCAGGCGTTGCGAGTGTCTCCGCTGGGCGGTCAACATTGGTGATACGTCTTGCGAGGGCATCCTCCCACGTCTTCACCTCCCAGTTATCCTTCAGCACCACGTTGAAGGCATACGACTCAATGTCGCAGTCCGCCTTCATTATGGGGTCATCCGACACATTCTGTGAGTAGATGGCAATGCGCATCAAGGTATCATATTTCTCATCCTTGAAGCACGAAATGGCTACTACGGCTATCGTTGCCACTATCATCAATCTCTTAACAATGTTTACTATCCTCATCGCTGTAATCTTATATGCATTATCTACTTATCTCTGTTGCCCTACGCTCCAATATGGCGAGTGCCTCGCTTGGTGTTAGCGTAAGTGCTGCGTGTCGCCACTGGCCAGCAACCTCTGCCACGGGTTGTAGTGCATACTCGCGCTCATATAGGAAGTGGTAGGGTATGGTCAGCCTCTGGTCATCAAACGTCTTGTCGCCATAAAAAATTATATCTATGTCGATAGGACGCGAGGCATACATCTCATTGCGTTGCGCGCTTATGCGTCGCTCCTCGTCGCGGTCACGTCCCAAAAGTGCCTCAATAAGGTTTATGCGTCGCAGCACCTCGTAGGCATCACAACTGGTGGTTATCACAGCGGCACGATTTACAAACTCTCGCTCCGATGTGAAGCCATACGCCTCGCTGACATACTCTCCCGACAGCCTCTCTATCTTGCCCACAGTGAGCGATACAACCTCCACAGCACGGTTTACGATGTCGGCAGCGTGCGTGTCGTTAGAGCCGAATAGTAGTACCACCTCCACCATCTTACAACCTGTTTATCTGCTTGCTCACAGCAAGAGCAAAGTGTGTAAATACTATTCGTGGAGAGCCATTTTGCGCTATCTGTGCCATCGCGCGCTCAATATCGTCGACTAATATCTCGATATTTTGGTTGCCTATATATGGCGCAAACTTGCTGCAAAACGCCGCCTCCTCGCCCCACAGGTAGCTTATAGAGCCTAACCCTGCGTGGAGCATATAGCTCTCGCGCAACAACCTCACCGCGTGCAAAAAAAACTGTCGCTGTCCCTCGCGTGTGAGGGCTGCCATATCATCAGCCCAGTCGAATAGCTCCAGGTGGTTGTCTGTGTAGCTCAAGCGCATAAGGCGACAGAATAGCTCAAAGTATTGGTGGCGCGCCTCATCGCTCTCGCCACGCATAAGCTCGTGCAGTTCAAGCAGTGAGCCACCTGCCAGACGTGCCATATTGCGAGCCTCCACCTCGCTATGTTCGCCACGACTACGCACAACCTGCTCCAGAGTCTCTACATCAATGCGACCTACTGCCACCTCCTGTGTACGCGATGTTATGGTCTGCAAGAGTAGCTCGGGATGCTCCGATACGAGTATGAAGAGCGTCTTCTCCCACGGCTCCTCAAGGATCTTGAGTATCTTGTTTGCCGCCTCCTGGTTCATAGCCTCGGGCAGCCATATTATCATCGCCTTATACTCTGCCGAGTAGCTCTTAAACGACAGTTTGCGTATTATCTCCTCCGACTCTTTTGCTGTTATCAAGCCCTTCATCGTCTTGCCGAGGTCGAGCCTGTCGTACCACTCCTCGGTGGAGAATACGCCACGTGTATCGTGCCATATTGCACGCCACTCCTCGATGAACGTATCGCTTGTTATGACCTCGCCCGACCTCTTCTCGCGCTTGTTCACGGGAAATACGAAGTGCAGGTCGGGATGTGCCAACTCGGCAATCTGTCGGCACGATGGGCACTCGCCACACGAGTCGCCGTCGTGGCGATTTGGGCAGAACAGATACTGCACATACGCCAACGCCAATGGCAGCGTGCCATATCCTGCGGCTCCTGTGAAGAGCTGTGCGTGGCTTACGCGCCCTGCGTCAATCTGTGCTGCCAACCTTCGCTTGAGGTCGTCGTGTCCTATAACGTCACAAAATTTCATCGTCCTACTCGTCTTAAAACGGCCTTTGCAAGCCCCTTAATATCTATCTTCTCGCGCCATACAGCAAAGCCTATCGCACCTACCATCAATACCACGTTGATTGCCGTCCACATAGCGTATGACACATATCCTGCCGCCAGCTCCGAGCAGAGATATATAGCCACTGTCACCGCCACATACTCGCCTATGCGCCTTAAGTCGTAGGGTATGGGATAGTGCTTGCGGCACAGTATGTAGCTCCATACCACCATAGCTGCCTCGGCAATAAGTCTCACCCACGCAGCACCACGATACCCCATCGCGGGTATCAGCACAAAGCTCAAGCCTATGGTCACGCCCAAGCCGAGGAATGTCACGTATGCCGCATACTTCGTCTTCTCCTCGCGCTTATACCAGAACGAGAGGTTGAGCCACACGCCCGCTAACACATTTGCCGCTAACACCAACGGTAGTATATCTATGCCCTCGCGGAAGCCCTCGCCGACAATTAGTGCGAAGAGGTCGCGGAAGAGCACTATGCCGAGGAATATCAGCATCGACGCCATTATAAAATACTTCATCGCGGCGGCATTTGCCTCCTTGAACTCCTCCTTTTTGAAGCCTGCGAGGAAGAAGGGCTCGGCGGCAAGACGGTACATCTGCGTAAACAGCGTCATCACAACGGCAATCTTCACTATCGCACCGTATATGCCGAGCTGTGCCATTGCCACGCCCTCGCCACCTACAGTGAGGTACTTTATCATCTGGCGGTCTATAAACTCATTAGCAGTGCCTGCGATGCCACTCACGAGCAGCGGCAGCGAGTATACGAGTATCTTTGCAAGCAGCGCGCGGTCTATGCGTGGCAGCGTGCGCTCCGTAGTGGGGAGTATCATCAATAGCGTCACGCCACTCGCCACAAGGTTTGCCACAAACACCCAGCCCACGCCAAACTCTGTAGCATATAGCCCTGCCACGCCAAATGCTATCGCCAACGACACGTTGAGCAGCACATTCACCGCCTTGAGTGCCACAAAGCGTAGCGCGCGCCCCTGCTCGCGGAGTCTTGAGAAGGGTACCATCGTCCATACGTCGAGCATCACTATCGCCGCCACGATAGGCACAAACAGCGGGTTTTCGACATACGCGCTGCCCATAGCACGCGATATCGGGGCGTTGAGCAGCACTACCACCACAAAGAATATCGCTGCGGCAAGCATCGTCACACCCCACGTCGTGGCAAACACGCGTCGTTTGTTTGCGACAATGTCGCCACCCTCCTCCTCGGCACGTGTTGTAAAGCGGAAGTAGCTCGACTCCATACCCATCGACAGCAACACCAATGCAAAGGGTATCAGCGCGTAGATGTCTGTCACTATGCCGTATGTCTGCTGGTCGAATATACGTGTGTAGAATGGCGTAAGCAGATAGTTGAGCAGTCTGACAACTATTGTGCTTACTCCGTATATTGCGGTCTGTTTGGCGAGCTTCTCTAACATTCTTCTCTTGTTGCGCACCTTAAGTATATGCACACAACGCGACAAAGTTAGTATATTTTATACTAACCCCCAAATAAAAAGCTGTATAAATGGGCGATTTTGTCGTTACGCTTGTCGTCGATATGCTCACATACGTTTCAGTATGCTCCGCTATCTCCGCCATCGCAAGCCTAAAACTCGCCCAATTCTCCAGCTTTTTATACTTTTTGAGGTATAAATGGGCGATTTTGTCGTTACGCTCGTCGTCGATATGCTCACATACGTTTCAGTATGCTCCGCTATCTCCGCCATCACAAGCCTAAAACTCGCCCAATTCTCCAGTTTTTTATACTTTTCGCGGTATAAATGGGCGATTTTGTCGTTATGCTCGTCGTCGATATGCTCACATACGTTTCAGTATGCTCCGCTATCTCCGCCATCGCACCCTATAAAACCCTATCACACCTCACAAAAAAATTTAGCGCGAGTACCCAACGATACCCGCGCTAAACTTTTTAGGCAACTACGACCTATAACGAAGAACTCTCATAGATGTAACCCTTGTAGGTGCTCCAACCTTCAGCTGTCTTATACGCATTTATAATGCTATCATTATCCGATGCAGGTACATATATCTTGCGTCCAGATGCATTAACGTTGAACATACCGACACCTCCTGCTGGCGGTGTTGTAGGCTTACAATATACTGTTTTAAGGCTGTCGCAAGAAGCGAATGCAAAATCTCCAATCGTCGTTACGCTATCGGGAATAGTCACACTTGTAAGGCTTTCGCAATTAAAGAATGCCTCAAATCCAATCGTCGTTACGCTATTGCCAATAGTCACACTTTCAAGGCTGGTGCACCAAAAGAATGCATTCTCTTCAATTGTCGTTACGCTATCGGGAATAGTCACACTTGTAAGGCTGTCGCAATAAGAGAATGCACTCTTTCCAATCGTCGTTACGCTATCGGGGATAGTCACACTTGTAAGGCTTTCGCAATGAGAGAATGCGGAACCTCCAATCGTCGTTACGCTATCGGGGATAGTATATTGAGTAACACCACAACCTATAGCAAAAGCATTTAGCACTCCATCAATAATCAAACAACGACCACCGTCAGAAGCAAATTTACCCTTAAACTCTTTAAGACTGCTGCACCAACCGAATGCCCTCTCTCCAATCGTCGTTACGCTATCGGGAATAGTCACACTTGTAAGGCTGGTGCAATATTCGAATGCAGAATCTCCAATCGTCGTTACGCTATTGGGAATAGTCACACTTGTAAGGCTTTCGCAATTATTGAATGCACCCTCTCCAATCGTCGTTACGCTATCGCCAATAGTCACACTTGTAAGGCTGTCGCACCAAGAGAATGCATAATCTCCAATCTTTGTCACATCACCCTCAAAGGTAATAACACCCTTACCTGTTTCGCTATCCCACTCATTTGACACATACGTTGCGCCAAACACTGTCTTATCGTATGGCTCTACCTTTGCGGTTGCGGTATAGTATATCTTCCAAGTCTCTGGGACTGGGAACTCTGCCGCAAATGCCGCCATCGGCTTAATATGGTTACGCTCGATAACGACCTCATTATCGGTAGATTGGGTCATTGCAGAGCCGTCAATGGCGGTAATCTCCACAGTCAAGCCCTTCGTAAAGGTTTGCGGAGGCAAGGCGATATAGAATGCTGTAGCCTCTGCACCGAGCGTAACACCATCCACACAGTCGAGCGTAACCTCTGTAAATATCGTAGCATCCGACTTATCACCATCGGCAGCCAACGTTATCGTAGCATCCGTAGTGTTGATAACAACATCTCCAGCCACCTGCTCACCGTCATTACCGCGCACGGTGATAGACTTAATCTTCTCGCCATTACCCGTAAGCTGCAACTTCAGCCAGCCATATACCGTCTTTAGCTTAAACTGGTTATACTCGCTTGACGACACCATAATATTGCCATCCAAACCGTAGCTATCCTTAAGATAGGTCTGTGTGGCAGGAAGTGAGGCTTGTACATTATAAGTTTCAGTGTTGAAGTAGTAGTCTTCGTTGTATGGATATACTACGACAACTCTATTCATTGTTGCGGTAGCCTCGCCAGCATCAACGCGTGTAAGGTCGGCTGTGCGTGCGCCCGTTTCGCCATCGTATTTCCACTGCTGGTTGGCATCCGAGCGGTAGAACACAGACACAAGGTCGCCATTAGTCCAGACAGTCTTTTGCGCCTCGTTAAGTTGGATGCGTGTCTCGTCGTCCTCGAAGCCGACGGTAAGTGTCGCGGGTGCCTCGTCGACGATATTTTGGATGCCCTGCTGCTCGTCGATAGCATCCTTTGAGCAGGCTGCAAAGAGCGTTGCCACCGCCACAAAAAGTAAAAATCGTTTCATAGTTATTTAAGTCGTTATTTAAGTCGGTTTAATGCTTGTTCAATAAGGTCGCAGCACTCCTCAATCTCGGCGGGCGAGATGGTGAGCGGTGGCGAGATGCGAAAGGCGGTGTCGCAATACAAAAACCAGTCGCTCATAATGCCTATCTCCTTGAAGATGTCCATAAGCTGGTAGAGGTACTCGCTCGTGCCAAGCTCGACAGCTAATAAAAGTCCCGAGCGACGAATTTCCTGAACTCTCGGATGGCGTGATACGCGCTCCTCGAACATCGCGCCCTTCATCTCGACGCTATCCACTACATTGTTGTCAACAAGGTAGTTAAGGGCTGCAAGACCTGCGGCACAGCACACGGGATGTCCGCCAAATGTGGTGATATGACCCAAGCAGGGGTTATTAGTAAAATGGTCTAAAACTGTGCGATTTGCCGCCACGCCACCAAGTGGCATTCCACCGCCAAAGGCTTTAGCCAAACAGACGATATCGGGTGTTACGCCATACTTCGTTGCGGCGAACATTGCGCCCGTGCGACCCATACCTGTCTGTATCTCGTCGAAGATGAGCATAGCACCAACCTCGGTGCAGCGTGCGCGAAGTGCGCGCAGCCACTCGGGGTCGGGGAGGCGCACTCCCGCCTCGCCCTGAACGACCTCACACAGCACGCCCGCAGTGCGCGAGGTGATATATTGCAGGTCGTCAAAGGAGTTAAAGCGTATGGCGCGGGTGTCGGGGAGCAATGGTCTGAACTCCGACTTCCACTCCTCGCCCTCGGGGGCTCCCATCATCGACATTGCACCGTGTGTAGAGCCGTGGTAGGCGCGACGCATAGATATAAGCTCGGTACGCCCCGTATAGCGTTTGGCGAGCTTAAGAGCGACCTCGACAGCCTCGGCACCCGAGTTGACGAAGTAGACGCAGTCGATATCGCCTGGCAGAAGCTCGGCGATGCGGCGGGCATACTCAACTTGTGGACGCTCGATCATCTCGCCATATACCATAATGTGCATATAGTCGGCGGCTTGCTGCTGCACAGCCTTGATAACCTGCGGATTGCCGTGTCCCACGTTGCTCACCGACACGCCCGCAACAAGGTCGAAGTAGCGTTTACCCTCGGGGGTGTAGAAGAACGACCCCTCGGCGCGTGCCACCTCCACCAACATTGGCGAGGGCGAGGTCTGTCCTACGTGCTGCAAAAACTGTTTTCTCAATATCATAGTATTCTCTTTATCTCTCTACCTTAAATTTTCCGCTCTGCTCGGCACGGCGCAGTATGCCCTCAAAGTCGCGCACCGACGACATAGTCCAGCGCGTGAGCAGCTTGAGCTGCTCGGAGGGTGTTAGCTGCCACCCCTCGACACTCTGGCGTATACGCTCTGATAACATATATATAAGTATGGCGGCAGATGCCGAGACATTGAGGCTCTCGACCATACCGCACATAGGTATCATCAAGAAGTCGTCGGCAGCCTCGATAACCTCCTCCGATATTCCAGCGTGCTCCGTGCCAAAGACGAGGGCAAATTTGCCACGTGTGACATCGAAGCTCTCGGGCGTAGCACTGCAACGGTGCGGCGTAGTGGCGACGATGCGGTAGCCCTCGCCCTTGAGTGCGGCAAGAGCCTCGCGCGTGGTGTCGTGGTGCTCTACATCCACCCACTTTTGCGTGCCTCGCACAATATTCACCGAGGGGTCAAAGCGACAACGATCCTCGACGGTGTGTATCTGCTGTATGCCGAATGCCTCGCAGTGGCGCATAATGGCACTCGCATTCTGCGGATGGAACATATTTTCGGTGAGTATGCGCATATAGTGTGTGCGCTGCTCGACGGTGCGACGCAGGGTCTGCTGTCGCTCCTCGGTAAGAAATTGGGTCATATAGTCGAGACGCTCCTGCAGCCACTCGTCGGTGTGCTGCTCGGTGCGTAGTCTACTTGCGATATTTGTCATCTTCGTCTAATATTTTCAGGTAACTCTCATAGCGTGACCAAGCCACTGTGCCCTCCTTCACGGCATCGAGTACGGCGCAGTCTGGCTCGTGTGTATGTGTACAGTTGTAGAAACGGCAGTCGGGAGCAAGGCGCATCATCTCGGGGAAGTAGCGACACAACTCATTGTCGTCGATGTCGATAAGTCCGAAGCCCTTGATGCCTGGGGTGTCGATGATGTAGCCGTCGCCCACGCTGTACATCGTCGAGAATGTCGTGGTGTGCTTGCCCTTATGGTGGCTCTCCGATATCTCGCCTGTGCGTATCTCGATGTCTGGGGCTATGGTACCAATAAGCGTCGACTTGCCGACACCAGAGTTGCCCGCAACAAGCGTCGTGCGACCTGTGAGCATACCGCGTATATGCTCTATGCCCTCGCCCGTAATTGATGATATGCGTAGCACCTCGTAGCCAGCATCGCGGTAGATTGCTGTGAACTCCTCCTCCTCGGCGGCGTACTCCTCGACGAGCGTGTCAGCCTTGCCGAGGACGATGCTTAAAGGAATCTTATATGCCTCGCACGTCACAAGGAAGCGGTCAACAAACTCGCGTGGCGTGGCGGGTGAGTGCAGCGTGACGATAAGCAGTGCGTGGTCGATGTTGGCGGCGATGATATGTGACTCTTTAGAGAGGTTTGAGGCGCGACGTATTACGTAGTTGCGGCGTGGCATAATCTCCACGATGACGCTACTCTGGTCATCTGGCTCAACCACAACTCTGTCGCCCACGACAACGGGGTTTGTCGAGCGCACACCCTTGAGGCGTAGACGACCACGTATGCGACAGTTGAGCGTGCCGCCCTCCGTTGCAACCTCATACCAGCTACCTGTGGCACTAATCACCGTGCCTAAAATCTGCCCTGCTTCCATCGTTAATCATCTATATCCTCAAAAAATATATCTTGGCGTATGGCCTTGTCTGCCTCACTCTTTATCATCTCGTCAATACGCTTGATGGTGGGTGCTATCTTCACGCCAAGACGCGCTAACGGGTAGAATGTCACTGATGACTTGAGGGTCTCATAGTCAACGTACTTGTGGTAGAAGAACTCGCGCATATCGTCGTCAATGTCGCCACTGCCGAGCGTGCGAATCTTCTCCACGAGTTGATCCTCGCGCCCCTCATACTCGACGTAGAGCTCTGCTAAAGCCTCTTGACGTATCTCGGTGCCGAGGTTTATGCGGTCAAATATTGCGAATAGCGATGCTGTAACAACTACCATCGTGGCGAGGTTGAGCACACCGCCCAATGTCGCATCAATGGGTCGTATAGGCTCCCATACGATTATTGTGCGGAGTATTGGGGCAATAATCCACACGATGAGTAGTGCTCCCGCTACGATAAGGCAGAAGCCTGCGAGGTATGCCTTGCCTGGGTCGTCCATTACGAGTGAGCCTACCTCGGTAGCAAAGCGTGGTGCAAGGAGTATTGCAGTGTATAGCCCTATGAGGTGGCAAAGCTGAATGACAACGCCACGTCTTAAGCCTAATATAAAAGCCCATACGGCACCCACTGCTACGATAATATCCAGAAACATATCAATAAGTGTTTTATTAAGTGTTTAGTATATAGTGTTTTGCTACTTTGTTAAAGTACATATTTCGCACGAAGTTAGTAATTTTTTTTCTTTCTTTGTATATTTGCAGTGTTAAAAGAACTATTATGAAGCATTATATTACAATTATAGCGTTGTTATTATCGGTATTCTGTGCAACGGCAACACCACCACGTGTGAGTTATAAGCTCAATGACGGGTGGGAGTTTTTCTATACGCGCGCTTATGATAGCGACAATGCCAAGTATATCAATCTGCCGCACACGTGGAATAGTGATGCGTCGACACTCTCGGATGACTATCTGCGTACGTCGGCAAGCTACGTGCGTCAGTTGTATATCCCTTCGTCGATGTACGGCAAGCGTATTTTCCTGCGTTTCGGAGCAGCCCAGAGCGTGGCAACGCTCTTTGTGAATGGGCGTTATGTCGGCGAGCATCGTGGTGGCTACACTGCGTTTACATACGAGATTACCGATATGGTGCGCTATGATTCCGATAATGTTATCAGCGTGGTTGTCGCCAATGGTTTCCGCAGCGATGTGTTGCCCACATCTACCGACCAAAATGTCTATGGCGGCATATACCGCGATGTGGAGCTTATAGTGACCGAAAAGAGTGTTATCTCCCCAGTATATTACTCAACAGATGGAGTCTTTGTTGTGCAGCACGATGTTAGCAATGAGCGTGTTAAGGGCGTTGTGCGCGTCTTCGTCTCTACGTATGACCACGAGCGTCACTCGCTTCGCGTGCGTATGGTTGATGATGCAGGAGGAGTTGCTTTTGAGCGCACTTCACGCATATCGAAGATTGCCGATGATGGGAGTGTTGATATACCCTATGAGATTGAGTCTCCCAAGTTGTGGAGCCCCGCATCACCCACGATGTATAGCGTAGAGGTGGAGCTTCTTGATGATACAAAGCTATGTGATAGGGTGGTCGTTGATACGGGATTTAGAAAGATCTCGATAAGTGATAATAACCGCTTGTGTATCAATGATGAGCCTGTTGAGGTGCGTGGCGTAAACTATGCCCACGACCGCTATGGCGTAGGCGCGGTGTTTGGCAGTAGCTACATCGACCAAGACCTCGATATTATGAGCGATATGGGAGTAAATGCCGTGCGCTCACTTACAGGCCCCCACGATGACTACCTATATAGTCGTTGCGATAGAGAGGGCGTGCTTGTATGGATAGATATGCCCTTCACGCGCTCGCCGCTCGCTTGGTCGGATGTGTGCTACTATCCGATGCCTGGATTTAGGGATAACGGTATGGAGCAGTTGCGCGAGATAATTATGCAGAACTACAACCATCCGTCGGTTGTTATGTGGGGCTTGTTCTCGCTTGTATGGCAGCGTGGCGAGGATGTCACCGCCTATATCAGCGCACTTAACGACCTGTCACATACACTCGATAAGTCGCGCTTGACGGTGGGTTGTAGTAATGTCGATGGCGCGATAAACTACATCACCGACCTTATCGTCTTGCGCCAAAATGTAGGTTGGTATAAGGGTCGCCCCGAGGATAGTGAGGTGTGGTGTCAGCAGCTTGGCTCAAATACTATGTGGAGCAAGTTGCGTTTTGGCGTATGCTATGGCGAGGAGGGTGTTATGTCGCAGCAAGTAGATGATATTGTGCGTGCCGAGCGTGGTACGCGCAGCCTTCCAGAGCGTCGCCAGACCATTATGCACGAGGTATACTCCCACGCTGTGCGCAGCTCGGGTATATTCTGGGGCGTATGGCTCAACTCAATGTTTGACTATGGCTCGTCACGTCGCGTCTATGGCGTTAACCAGTCGGGTATGGTAGACTTTGAGCACCGTAATCGTAAGGATGCATACTACCTCTATCGCTCGCTGTGGAATGGTGACGAACACACACTCTATGTCGCCGAGCGTCGTTGGAGGTATCGCCGAGATACGTTGCAGCATATCAAGGTATACGCCTCGGCGGGATGCCCACAGGTCTTTGTCAATGGTGACACGGTGGCTGTAAGACGCGCCTCCGAGACATTGTGGGTTGCCGATTCAGTGGTTATTCACGGCACTGCGCGCGTGGATGTCGTCGACACCCTCGGTGTGCTCACTGACCGCATAGATATCACAACTGGCAGTGTGAGAGTACGTCGATAGCGTCGCGCCCCTCGCACATCACTAAATCGAAGATGGAGAGGTTCTCGGCAAAGGGTACTCTGTCGCTAAATACCTGAATATATGGCTCGGCAACAAATGTCGAGCCTCTCTTTTTATCGCGTAGGTCAATATCTTGCTCTGTGGCTACGATGTACTGCTCCGAGATGCGGGGCACGGGGAGCTTTAGTATGGAGCAAACACCCTCAAGCGTTGCCATATTGAGATCTATGAGATAGTCCCAATGTTTGGTGAATAGCCCTTCAAAGCGGTCTGCGTAGTAGTCGTAATATGGCGATGAGCGATATGCCGACTCCATTGCCACAAGGTGTTGATGTTGCCACCTCTTGGAGTAGTCCACACGCATTGAACGCATGGGCTGTCGCGGACGATTGGCGTGGTCGAGTTGCACGGAGAGTTGCATAACCCCTCCCGAGGTCATTATTGATGTGCGGTTGCGCTCCGAGCGTTTTATGTAGTTCTCGCCGAGGTCTATAACCACGTCGTTGCCACCCTGCACAAGGGCTGTCCAGTACTCTGTCGAGCCAAAGTATACCGAAGGAAGTATAACCATCTTATACAGCAGTTTTTTTCAGTTTTAGACATCTCCACTCCTCTACACCGAGGCTGTCAATATACTCCAACCCGTGAGCCTCTGCTGCCTCGGTGATGGCGGTTACATCGCCCTCTAAAAAGCCGCTCAACAGCAATATGCCACCACTGTTTAGTGCCGCAGCATAGCGCGGTAGGTCATTGAGTATGATGTTGCGGTTGATGTTTGCCAATATAGTGTCGTAGTGGCGACCCTCGATGCACTCAACTGTGCCGAGGATGATCTCCGTGCGGTCAGCCACATCGTTTAGCATTGCAGCCTCTTGGGTGCTTGCTGTCGACCAGGGGTCAATGTCGACGGCATCAACGCGCTCTGCGCCGCACTTTAGCGCAGCTATTGAGAGTACGCCTGTGCCACAGCCAACATCGAGAACTCTGCCTTGTGGACGGTGGCTGTGTATCATACGACACATCATACGTGTTGTGTGGTGGTGCCCCGAGCCAAATGACATCTGCGGTGATACCACAATGTCGATGACACTTGGGTCGGTAGGCTTGGTGTGGTGGGGCGCACGTATCACAAAGAGGTCGTCTATCTCCACGCGCTCAAAGCCCTCCGCCTCCCACGTGGCGTTCCAATTCTCATCCTCAAGAGAGTGCTCCGACGTGTGCAAGCCAAGTGGGGCTATGGCACTTAACGCCTCGTCACGGCACGCACTCCACTCCGTTGCAAGAATGTAGGCGTGTAGCTCCACATTGTGCTCATCTATGGGCTGTATGTCGAAGCTCTCAAAGGCAAAATCCTCAAGATAGGCAATCGCTATCTCTGCCATCTCCTCCGTGGGGCATACTATGGTAAGATTGGTGTACTCTCTCATTGAAATTTCTCTCTCAATATTGATTTTTTTGTCCGTGGTACGTGGAAATACCAAAATATTTTTCGTATCTTTACCACAAAGATATAAATATTATGGCACAAAGTGCGAAAAAGTGGGAGGAATTTGCACGCGACTACCGTCGCTACATACAGCTTGAGAAGCATCTGTCGGCAAACACTATTGCGGCGTATATGCGTGATTTGGAGGATTTTGCCCACTTCGTAATGCGCCAATATGATGTGTCGCCCGTGAAGGTAGAGCCATATATGATAGAGCGTTATATGGCGTGGCTCTATGACCGAGGTCGTAGCCGAGCGTCGCAGGCACGTAGGTTGAGCGGCATAAACAGCTTCTATAACTTCCTGCTGCTGGGTGACCGCATAGAGAAGCTGCCTACGGAGTATGTTGAGGCTCCAAAGATGGGGCGTGTGTTGCCCGATGTGCTGTCGCTCGAGGAGATAGATGCCCTGCTTGCCACCTTCGATATGAACACGTCGAAGGGGTGTCGTGATAGTGCCATTGTCGAGGTGCTTTACTCGTGTGGTCTGCGCGTATCGGAGCTTACGTCGTTGCGCCTGCAAGACCTCTTTTTTGGCGAGGGCTATGTGCGTGTCGTGGGTAAGGGAGATAAGCAGCGTGTGGTGCCTGTGAGCTCTGCTGCACGCGATAAGATTCAGCTCTATATGGAGTTTCGTCGTCCCAAGCACGCCTCCGAGCAGACACTGTTTCTGAATAATCGTGGCGGGGCACTAACCCGCGTTATGGTCTTTAACATAATACGTCAGGCGGCAGAGCGTGCAGGTATAGACAAGCCCATAAGTCCCCATATGTTGCGCCACTCGTTTGCTACGCATCTGCTGGAGGGTGGGGCTAATATACGACAAGTACAGGAGCTGCTTGGTCACGAGAGTATAGTAACAACAGAGATATACACGCACCTTGAGCGCACTCACCTGCAAAGAGTTGTTGAGCGCAACTTTGAGGATATAGATATTTAGACTGAAGTTTTATGCATAAACACCACCTATTGGGTTGCTAAATTATGAGAAGTTATACGCGAAAAAATAGTGCTCTTAACAAGATAACACGGCTGTTGCTGTTGGTTGTACTGCTGCTATCTGCCGCAAAGCTCTATGCTGTTGAGCGCGATGTTGTGGTGGAGTGCCAGTGGGGAGAGCTATATGCCACACTCTCTATGCCCGATGTCGCTACGGATACCGCCGTGCTTATCGTCGCTGGCTCGGGCCCCACTGACCGTAATGGCAACTCGTCACTAAACCTTGTTACGTACAGCTATAAGATGCTCTCTGATGCACTTGTAGAGCGAGGTATTGCCGTTATGCGCTACGATAAGCGAGGTATTGGGCAGAGCAGTATAGCACCAGAGCTAATACCCAATCTGCTCTTCGACGACTATGTTGACGATGCCGAGGCGTGCGTGAACCATCTTCGTGCAGAGGGCTATAGACGCGTTATCATTGCGGGACATAGCGAGGGGGGACTTATTGCAATGTGTGCGGCAGACCGTGGCAATGTTGAGCTGGATGGCTTGGTGCTTTTAGCGGCTGCAGGCTATCCTATTGATGAGGTGCTTGCGCGCCAGCTTGCGGCACAGCTTATGCCAACGCACGTTGGGCTGATGCTCCGTGCAACAAATATACAGCAGCGTCTTAAGCGTGGCGAGCGCGTCGATGAGCAGGATATACCGCGTGAACTCTTATCGGTGTATCATCCCACGGTGCAGCCATTTCTTATCAACCAGATGCAGTATGATCCGCGAGAGTTAGCGAGCCGCTGTAAGCTGCCCGTGTTGATTGTTACAGGTGGACGCGATATTCAGGTGTCGACAGATAATGGCGAGGTGCTTGACAGACTGTTTGAGCGCAGCAGCCATATAAACTTCGCAGATATGAGCCACGTGCTTAAGGATGCCACAACGTCGGATCGTATGGAGCAGCTTGTGAGCGTCTACACCAACTCGCAACTTCCTCTTACGGAGGGTCTTGCTGATGCTGTTGCAGGGTTTGTGCTGTGTGGCAATGATGAGGCTAAATGAAGAGAGATAAACATTAAAAATAGTATGACTATGGGACTTTTTGCAAAACTTTTTGGGGGTAAACCCGCCACGCCGACATATCCGTCGGACGAGCTTACAATTAATGGAGTTAAGCTGCGCTTGAGCTTCTTTGCACACGCCTCAATAGCCATTGAGTATGAGGGGCGACATATCTACGTAGATCCTGTCGTAGGACACGCCGAGTATGACAAGCTGCCCAAAGCAGATATGATACTTGTTACACACTCGCACTACGACCACTTCGATATGGCGGCTATCGAGCAGTTGCAACGCCCCGATACACATATCCTCTGCGACAAGACCTCTGCCGAGAGCTTCTCGGGCGATTGCTACACGATGCTCCCAGGTGCGGTGGCAGAGCCATATACTGATATTCGCGTTGAGGCGGTTGCCGCATATAACACCTCGGAGCACCAGTTACAGTTCCACCCCAAGGAGCGCGAGGATTGTGGCTATGTGGTGACTCTTGGTGGTGTCGTGCGCATCTACATATCTGGCGATACAGAGCCTACAGACGAGCTTAAAGCATTGTCAGACAAGAAGATTGACATTGCCTTTATATGTGTCAACCAGCCATATACTATGACTGTGGATGAGGCTGTTGAGGCTGTTGAGGCAATACGCCCCACTATATACTACCCCTACCACTACGGACAGGTCGACGAGCCTACCGATGTGGAGGTATTGCGAGAGCGTTTGAAGGGTGTATGTGATGTCCGCATACGTCCATTGGCATAATCGTTTAAGTCTTGAACAGCTCGGGCGTAGAGCGCGCTCTATGCCCCTGTTTGTCGCGCTCATACCCTTTGTTGCGGGCGTTGTGCTTGCCGACAACTACTACTTCCCGATGTGGCTTGTGGTGGTGTCGTGGTCGCTTACGATAATTATGTCGTGGCTACTTATAGAGTCGCGCACAGCGTTGCTATATATCACCGCAGCCCTCACGATGACGGGTTATATCGTTGCCGAGCTACGAGCACCCTGCACTAATATTCCGTATGATAGGGTGTTGGAGATGGTAATTGAGGTGCGCGGCGTTCCCGCAGTGCGCGATGGCTACCGTGTGGCAGAGGGGCGCGTTGTGTCGTGGGCAGATGATGGCGAGTGGCGGTCGGCAAATGACCGTGTGCAGATGTGGCTGCGCTGCGACAGTGTCAGTGAGGGTGCGCGTGTGACTGTGGTATCAACACTTGTGGAGCGTATGTCGCGTTATGAGGGGTATAACGAGCTGTTACGTCGTCGCGGCTATGTTGGTGGCGTGAGCATCGCCAACTATAACATCATTGATGTTGAGCCGTATGATAGGTTAACTCTTCAGCATCGTGCGCTGAATAAGTTGTCGTGCTATGTCGCTGATAGTGTGTCGCACGCCACGGTAGAGGCTATGGTCGTGGGGTCGCGTGCCAATATTCCACGACGTGTAAGCGATGACTACTCGCATACGGGTATGGCACACCTTATGGCTGTGTCGGGACTGCACCTCGGTGTGGTGGCACTTGTTGCAAATGTGTTGCTATTGCCATTAGTGTATATACATCGTGGTCATAGGCTTCGCAACCTAATCGTCATCGCTCTATTATGGCTCTTTGTTGCCGTTAGTGGTGCTTCACCCTCGGTGGTGCGTGCTGCTATGATGTTGAGTGTGTTGCAGCTCTCATATTTTCTGTCGGCGCAGTATAACTCGCTGAATGCTATGGGTTTTGCAATATTTGCAATGATACTATATCGCCCAGACTATATCTTTGATATAAGTTTTCAGCTGTCGGTAGCTGCTGTCTTGGGAATTGTTGTATGGGCTGTGCCTGCGATACGTAGTTTGAGGGTGTATCAGTTGTCACGGTGGGTGTGCTCGACGCTGATAATAGGTGTCGCAGCCACATTGTGGACGTTGCCCATCATCTCGCATACCTTTGGTAACATCCCGCTTGTGGGTGTTTTTGTAACCCCTATAGCACTATTTACGGCATATATAATTGTCGGTGGTGGGGTCTTGGCTCTTATGCTTCCGCAGTCTGTAGCTACGCTCTTTGTGGCTGTCGCCGAGTGGGCTGCGGGCATTCAAAATATGATTGTGCACGGCGCATCGTTGCTTCGCTATGCGTCAGTGGAGTACACACTCCCGTTGTCAGGCGTTGTGGCGTGCTATGTTGTCTATGCTGTTATAACTATTGTTGTTATGTCGGTTAGGCGCGAGAAGAAGATAATTATACCTGAATATGAGTATGATGACACTGGCAGACTTTGAACTATTGCGCAGCGATGAGCTACGTAGGATAATAGACGAAAATATCGAGCGCGACCCATTACAGGTTGCTCTCGACAGACATATTCCACACGCGTCACTCGTAGCTACGCAGATTAAGTATCTGCAACGCGCACGCCATAAGCTACCGCAGATGTATGCCGCGCGCTGCATCATCCCGTCGCTTGCCTTTGAGCAGTCGTCGAGCGAGGAGTGTGCCTGGCGTAAGCCTATCGAGGGAGGGTCGGTGCTCGACCTGACGTGTGGTTTGGGCATAGATACACTCTCTCTTGCCAAGCGTTTTAGGCGTGTTGTGGCCGTTGAGCGTAATGGTGTGCTTGCCGAGATTGTGCGCTACAACCTATCGCTATTGGGTGTTGGCAACGTCACCGTTGTCACAGCCTCGGCAGAGGAGTATGTGGCAGAGTGCTGTGACCACTTCGATTGGGTCTATATCGACCCTGACCGTCGCTCGGATACGGGGCGTAAGCTGGTGCGCGTGGAGGATTGTTCGCCCGATGTGGTAGCTCTTATGCCGCGCCTATGTGAGATAGCTTCGCGCATTGCTGTTAAGCTGTCGCCGCTGTTCGATTGTGAGGAGGCATTTCGTGTGTGGTCGCCTGCCGAGGTGGAGGTGGTGTCGCTTGGCGGAGAGTGCAAGGAGGTAAATGTATATACACACGCCGATAAGGATGTTGTGCGCGCTGTCGCCATAGGCTGTGGCGAGTGCAGTTTTGAGCGTGCAGCAATGCAGATGCAACCCACCGCGGAGACGTTTAAGGAGGGCGACTGGCGGTATCTTGTGATGCCCGATGTCGCCTTGCAGAAGGCACGTGTTGCGGTGGCAGCGATGTCGCCATACGGCTCGATATGGAGCAATAACGGCTATCTGTTTTGCCGTGAACGCCCCGCAGAGGGTATTCTCGGCAGGGTGTATGCCATTGACAGCATCGAGCGTTATCGTCCCAAGGAGCTTAAGCGCGCGTTGCGAGGATTGGGCGTTGAGATATCAAAGCGCGACACGTCGCTTTCGGTAGATGGCGCACGTAAGGCATTAGGTGTGCGGGCAGGAGGCGATGTACACCTCGCATTGACGAGCATAGAGTCTGAAAATTGGGTTATTCGACTTAAATCATTACCTTTGCAAAGAGATGAAGAGAAGAGATGATATTGTGGCGCGCGACAAGCGAGTGCGTGTTGTGGTAATAGGCTCTGGCAATGTTGCCGAGAGTCTTGCACGCAACCTCGCTCGCAACGGTTGTGTCGACCTCTGCCAGATATACGCACGCAATGGTGAGCGTGGTCGAGAGCTTGCCGATATGACGGGTACTGTATGGACAGACAAGCGCGCGGAGCTTGCCGCAGCAGAGATATACATCATAGCTGTTAGTGACCGCTCGATAGGCGATGTGGCAGCCTCGTTGCCATTCGCCGAGGATGCTATCGTGGTGCATACCGCAGGCAGTGTGCCTTTGAGTGTGCTTCCCGAGAGGGGTGGTCGTCGTGGTATCCTTTACGCCTTTCAGAGCTTTAGCCGAGGACGCGACATTCGGCTCGACGAGGTGCCAATATTCATTGAGGCAGAGCGTGACGATGTGCGCGACAAACTTACCGATTTTGCGCGCTGTATAACCTCGCGTGTGGAGTATGCAGACTCCGAGCGTCGACGTGTCATCCACCTTGCTGGCGTTGTCGTCAACAACTTTGTCAACGCCCTCTATGGCGAGGCTATGGATATTGTCTCGGAGGCGGGTCTCGACTTTGAGATACTTAAACCACTAATTCTGGAGACCGCAGCCAAGGCGGTGGCGAGCCGTAACCCGCGTAGTGTGCAGACAGGGCCTGCTGTGCGCAATGACCGCGAGGTGTGCGGTAAACATATAGAGATGCTACGGCATAAGCCTCAATTACAACGTATATATAACGAATTAACAGAACTGATATGGGAAACTTCAAAGAGGATATAGCTCGTGTCGAGGCATTTGTCTTCGATGTCGATGGCGTGATGACCGATGGTACGCTCTCGCCTACGCCTGATGGCGATTTTGTGCGTCGCTACTTCGCTAAAGATGGATATGCTATGGCGTACGCTATCCGTGAGGGCTACAAGATATGTATAATCTCGGGTGGTCGTGGCGATATGTTGCGCCGCCGTATGGAGCTGCTTGGTGTCGAGCGTATGTATCTAAACTGTATGGATAAGATTGCCGCCATAAACGAGTTTATGAGCGACTATAAGCTGAACCCCGAGAATGTGATATATATGGGCGATGACATCCCCGATTTGGAGTGTATGCGCCTTGTGGGCATCCCTGTATGTCCTGCCGATGCCTGTATGGAGGTTATCGAGGCTTCGCGCTATGTGTCGGAGTTTGATGGTGGCCGTGGTGCCGTGCGCGATATTATCGAGCAGGTGTTACGCGCTCAAGGCAACTGGGCAAAGAATACCAAGGGCGTGTTGGGAGTGCCCTCACGATAGGTCGTAGAGAGTGCCACCTGCACACCTGCCGCTATAATAAAAGTGCCACCGACGCGAAGTACGTGACGTACAGCCTGTCGGTGGCACTTTTGGTTACACAGTAATCTTTACTTCATCTTTAGCCATTGCCATAGCTCGCGCCAGGTGGGACGTTTGCCGTGCATAAAGATACCTATGCGGTATATCTTTGCAGCTACCCACGTTGTGAGGATGAAGCTGCCGTAGAGCACTACCAACGACACGATAATCTCCCAGATAGGTATGCCGAAGGGTATGCGTGCAATCATCACAATCGGCGATGTGAAGGGTATCATAGATGCCCAGAATGCAAGCGGCGAGTTGGGGTCGTTGAATACCGACATCATCACGATAAGTGCCAAGATTATGGGCATCATAATAATCGTGTTGAACTGCTGACCATCCTGCACCGAGTCTACCGCCGAGCCAGATGCGGCATATAGCGAGGCGTAAAGCAGGAAGCCGCCGAGGATGAAGAGCAACAGATATACAAACAATGTTGTTATGTAGCCCGTGTCACCGAGCGTGCCAACAAGGCTCTGAAGCATTATATCGCTTGTAGCAACCACATCCGCCGAGAACACTGCGGGCACCAAGAACTTCGATGCGCTAATTACGAGCAGTGCCCAGATGGCGATCTGTGTTAGTGCCACAAGACCGATGCCGAGAATCTTGCCAATCATTATCTGGAAGGGTGTGCAGCTTGTCACTATCACGTCGAGCACACGTCCCGACTTCTCCTCAACAACAGATGTAAGCACCATCTGACCATAGATGATAATCACCATATAGAGCAACATACCGAGCAACATACCGAGAATGTAGTTTATGCCCGACGACGTAGACTCCATCGTCTCCTCCTCGCCTGTGCCGTTGTTTACAAAGGTGCGTAGCTCGATCTCTGTGGCAACGTCAGCAAGTATCTGGTCGAGGTTCTCGATGTTGTATGCCTTGAGCTTCTCCTGCTCGATGATTGACGATATCTGCATTGCGATATTCTCCTCGAGTATCATCGACGACGAGCTGTTTGTTATAAGCTGTACCGAGTCGCGTTGCTCCACCTCGCTACCGATGTAGAGGATGCCAAATACGCCACTATCCTCGCCAAAGGTGCTACACGCCTCAACCTTTGAGAGGGTGTTGTTCACCTCGAACAGCACCTCGTCCGATGATTGTAGCTTGTCGGCAACCTGTCCCGATCTGTCTATTACCACCACCTGCTTCTGGTCGCTTGTGCTGTATAGCATCATTAGCGACGGTGCCACCATCAGACCAATCATAAATACAGGCATCAGGAGCGTGGTTATTATGAACGACTTTTTGCGTGCGCGCTCGTTGAACTCGCGCATTATGATAAGAGCTATCTTCTTCATAGTGTTGTCGTTTTTAGGTGTTATAGTGTACCATTTACAGCGCGGATGAAGATGTCGTTCATCGAGGGCATCATCTCCTGTAGTGAGCGCACGCCACACTTGTCGTTGAGGCGGGCAAATACCTCGCGTACATCCTCATCTTTGGGTATATGTATCTTTGTCTCGTTGTAGCCGCCAACAATGCCGTGGCTCTCGCCCAACACCTCTGCCAATGTGCCTACTGCCGTTGTGAATGTGTCGTGGTCGGCGCGGTGTGTTACGGTGAAGGTGTTACCCCCTGCCGTGCGACGTATCTCGTCTACCGAGCCAGAGAGGATGTTGCGCGACTTGTTGATAAGCGTTATATGGTCGCATATCTCCTCTACAGATGCCATATTGTGTGTTGAGAATATCACCGTTGCACCTCTGTCGCGTAGTCCGAGAATCTCCTGCTTCAGCGTGTTGGCATTTATGGGGTCGAAGCCCGAGAATGGCTCGTCAAAAATCAGGAGCTTGGGCTCGTGTACTACGGTAGATATAAACTGCACCTTCTGCGCCATACCCTTTGAGAGATCCTCCACCTTGCGTCCCCACCAATCCTTGAGTCCTAAACGCTCAAACCAGCCACGCAGGCGACGCTCTGCCTCGCGCTTGTCGAGACCCTTGAGTCGTGCAAAGAATATGGCCTGCTCGCCCACGCGCATCTTCTTGTAGAGACCGCGCTCCTCGGGCATATAACCAATGTGGAATACGTCATCATTTGTGAGAGGCTTGCCCTCTAATAGTACGCGACCTGCGTCGGCTATTGTTATGCGGTTGATAACGCGAATAAGCGTTGTCTTGCCAGCACCATTGGGACCCAAAAGTCCATATACGGCACCACGCGGTATCTCCAGCGACACATCATCGAGAGCCTTGTGCCCCGTGTAGCTTTTCGATACATTTTCAATTTTGAGAATAGTCTCCATATTTTTAGATATTTACACCACAAATATACTAAAAATGTAGTGTCGTTATACTGTTGAGGAATAAAAATGCGGATATTTAACCTCTACATTTTAGTTGTATATAAAAATGCGACCCTTCGAAAAGAGTCGCATTTACTATTCTCTACGTAATAGTTAGAGATTATTTAAGTTCAGGCATTGGGCTACCACTCTCAAGTACAGTGTAGTATACCTCGAAGCCCCAATCCTGATCAGCTCCCTTACTGAAGTAGATATCATAAGTCTTGCTGGTGTCAGGAGTAATATTATCATTACCACCGCTATTGCTCCAACGTGTTACCCAATTGGTAATGACATCTGTACTCTCCTTACCTATCCAATATGTTGTAACCTCATCTACCTCTTCAGTCCAAGCATCTTCAACCTTGGGAGTATGAACACTCCAACTACTTGTTGCGCCATCCCACCAGCCAGAGGGAACAGTGAAACAGTTATTACCATTTGTGGGGATAGTAAGATCGCCAGTCTGATTCCACTTGTTATTCCAGTTGTTTGCAGCCGCGCCAGGGTTCATACGGCAGAATATCATGCTTGTATAATTCTTACCATTGTTAGGAGTGTTGCCGACATATATACCATCGCCATTATCATCCTTCATATCAACCCATATATCGCCATCGCCAAAGAAATAGATTGCAAAACGAGCGTTATCCTTTTTCCAGTTACTGTTAGGCACAAGATACCAGTCGCCCTCCTCGCCTGTAGTAACAGCAGGGTGCTCAACAGTTACTTTTTTAGTTGTCGAGCCGTAGAACTTGAAACCCTCCGCTGTAAGTGTAACACTCTGTCTTACGTACGTATTGGTATTTGGAATCAAGTATAAAGCATCTCTGCTTGCAGTGTTCCAGCCTTGATGACCACCAACAATACCGAATATATCGTAGGCTGTAGCAGCCTCAACCGTCAGCTCCTTGGTAGAATAGTTGAAATATACGTTGTAAGCACCAGCTGCTGCAACCTCTATACCAGAGCCATCTTCTACAAGGGTATAGTTTTCGTTGGTATCAATCGTGCTGTTATAGCCATAGCTTACATCCATAGAGCTATCCTTAACAATCTTAAATGTCTCGCCCTCTGCGAGCTCAAGACCAAAGTAGGCGTGAGCGTCATTATATGCCACCATATTAAGAGCTGATGATGCGTCCCAGCCTGATTTAGAAGTTACGATGCCAAGAACAAGATCGGTAGGTGTAACCTCGGGAGTCTCATCGGGGATAAGAGCACCATTCTCGGTCTGCTCGGTAGCGGTTGAGTGGTCTGCATCAGCCTCCATAAGATACATCTTGCTGAACTCGCCATCCTTGATATACTCGAAGTATACATCATAGGTGCCACTCTTGGCAACCACAATGTTTGAACCATTGAAATATGCTTTCATCCAGCTATTAGCATTGAGGTTAGTAATACCTCCACCATAGCTTGTATCCCAAGTTGTTGAGTCCTTAACCTTGATCTCGTCGCCTGACTTAAGCTCAATATCCTCTGCAACAAAGAGGTTGTCAGTTGCTGTCTCTGCCATAATGCAAGCGGTTTCATTCCAGCCGTTGAATGAGCCAGTCAGTACCCATACAATAGGCTTCTCAAGGTCAGCAGGTGTTGTGCCAGGGGTCATTACAAAGAAATCCTTTGTTTTGTCGCTGAAGTATAGGTCATAAGTACCTGCCTCAACCTTCATATTCTGACCACCCTTAACCAATGTAAGCTTGGTGTCCTTGGTAATTGTAACAGTAGCATCGCCACCCATACCGTAGCTCTCATCCCAGCTGCTGTTAACGCGAATCTTAAACTGGTCATCTTCTGCGATTGCAACGCCCTTGCGAGAGTAGTAGTCGCCGTCAAGAGCCATCGTTAGGTCGGTGTCCCAGTCGCCGCCGATACCTACAACGCCGAAGTTACGAACATAGCCATCCTTGGTGCCCCACATACCTGAAGTCCAATCAAGAATGTAGTAGTAGTTGTTGGGAGCTACACCAATTGCGTGTTCGCCAGTCTGATTCCATACGTGGGTGTTATCATCATCAGTATTCCAGCCAAACTCGCTGTGAGCAGGGTTCATACGGCAGAAGAGAACCTTCTCCATACCATCGGGAACAAAGCACTCGTAGATGCCGTCATCATTATCATCAGTAAGCTTAACGTCTGCTGACTCGTCATTTGAGTTGAAGAAGTGAGCAGAGAACCAAGCATCAGCCTGCTTCCAATCGTCATTAGGTACGAAGTAGATCTTCGGGCCCTCCAATGTGCCGAGGTTGTAGACCTTGCCTGGACGAAGATTGAGAGTTGTCTCCTTGCACTTTACGCCACCAATAGAGTATGAGAGTTTAGCCTCGAGGTCATTGCCCTGGGGCCAGAAACCAACGAAGTTCTCGCCCTTAACGCCCGTGATAGTAACACTCTCATAAGAGTCACCACCATACTGGAAGACACAAGGTTTGGGGTCAATATTCTCGTCTGTCACTACCACCTCAAATGTAACATCGCTATCACCCTCGTAGGTATAGCGGAAGAATGATGTGCTTGCCTCAAGCTCAACTTTCGCATTGTGAGTAAAATTCTCGACTGTAGTAGTATTAATAGCCCAAGCCTTCTTGCCAGCTTTAGAGTCTCTATTGCCACCAGTCTGTGAAAGGATTTTTACGTTCTCTCCAATAAGGCTTGTTGCGCCCTCATCATTAGAGCTGAACTTGCCAGTTGCAGAGTTATATGTGAATGTGTATAATGTCTCACCATCAGCAGTCACATCGAGTATATCACCATTCTCCCAAACGGTGTTCCACTTCTTGTCACCATTCTCATCCTCGATATAGGCACGTGTGTCCTCATCGCCAATAGTTGCGTAGAACGACACGCCCTCGCTCTTTAAATCTACCGAGTCAACATTCTCGGTACAAGCTGCTGCACCCAATATAACCAGTGCAACAAGCATCAAATTCCAAATCTTCTTCATCTTTTTGCTCATTAATCGGTTAAACATTGGGTTACCACACTACATCCTCCTCGTCATAAGAGGGGCCTTCAATACCGTCTGCGCTCATCTGATAGCCGTGCTCGGCACTTACCAGCACAACCTCGATGGCGGGACTTACATAGCTCGTGGCAGAGCTATGTACAGTTTTCGTTAGGTTAATTTTTTTCATTGTGTTTTATGTTTATGTTAATTGTTTGCACAAGTTGACCTGCTACAACCTCCTCAAGGGGGGTGTAAAAAATCGCGCAAAGATACGTAAAAAACAGTGCTACGCGTATGCGCATAGCGCGCATTCACGACGAACAGCCATATTTTGTGGACGAATGGGCTGATGTGCGGGGTGATAGGCAGGTGCTATGTGCCGCTAAAGCACAAAAAAGAGAGGGTGGGTCACCCTGCGTAGACCCACCCTCTGTGTCGCAAAGCAGCCTCGGCTACTTGATGCGTATGCGCTGACCGATAGATATGCGGTCGATATTTATATCGGGGTTAAGTTCCTTGATTTGTGCCGTCGACACACCGTACTTGATGGCTATAGCACCCACAAGGTCGCCATCGGCCACCGTGTGCCACACCTCGCCCTCTTTCGGCTCGGCGGGGGTGGTGGGTGTGGCTTTAGACTCCTCCGCAGCAACCTTCACAGGCTCCTCGGCAGGTATAAGCCCCTCACTGGGCTTAACGTCGACAGCCACCTTGAAATTGTCGGTAGATATGTCGTCCTGCTTGGCATCCTCAATGCGGTCGGCAGTAGCCGCCTCGATAACAACGCTCATACCGACGTGTACCATAGGCTTGAGGCTGTCGAGGTCGCTGTTGTGTAGACGTATGCACCCCTCGGTGGCACGTGTACCAATAGACTCGGGGTCGTGTGTGCCGTGTATGCCAATGCCCTTATGTGGTGGGGTCTTAAGGCGTATAAACCAGTTGCCGTAGCAGCCCTTAATCTTCCCCTTGCCGTCGCCAAAATCGTGTGTCCAGCGATCCGAGGCTTGTATCTGCTGCACGGTGAACTTGCCCTCGGGGGTCTTCATATCGCCCACGTGACGCTTGTTGCCAGCGTTCTTGCCTATGGCAACGGGGAATGAGCATATCAGCTTCTCCTCGCTGTCGTAGAGGTTGAGCGTCATCGTCTCCTTTGAAATCACTATGCGGTGCGCCTTTGCGGGGTCGCCTGCGGGGGTCTCGTCGGGGGTAGATAGCGTTGAGGTGTGTGATATGTTACGTGTCGCGTTATCTGCGGGTGCAGCATAACCGATGCCGTATGCCGCAATAATGGCAACGGTGGTAGTAAGAGCAATGCGTATGTTCTTTATCATCGTTGTAGTATCTCTTTTTTAAGCGTGTTACTTCTCCCACTTAAGCACTAATCCAGTGCGCGAAGTGTTGTAAATTGTTATTGTGTAGTACTCCGAGCCATCCTCGCGCTTGTGCGTTGTCGTGAAGTGCTCGCTCTTGATATCGGCGCGCTCCAAGCCTCCAAAACGCTTCTCGTCGGTTGAGAAGAGTGCAGTGTACTTACCTGCCCACGGCACGGGCAACTCATAGTCGGGTATTGAGGCTGTCGGGTGCCAGTTAAGCACAAATAGCAGCCCCTTGTGCGAGTAGACCATAGTCTTGTTATGCTCGTCCATAAGGTGCTGATAGGGGTAGCCGTCGCCGAGCACACCGTACTCCTTGACCATCTCTATCATAGCGCGATCGAACTCATTTAGCAGGGCGTAGCGCAAGAAGCCATTCTCGGCGAGCGACCATTGGCGGCGTGCGTGCTTACACGACCAGCCGTTGCCCTCGCGCGGGAAGTCTATCCACTCGGGGTGACCGAACTCGTTTCCCATAAAGTTGAGGTATGCCTCGCCACCTGTGGTTATCGTCATCAGGCGTATCATCTTATGGAGTGCCATTCCACGGTCAATGATAAGGTTCTCCGAAGCACGATCCATAGCAAAGTACATCTCCTTGTCCATCAGGCGGAAAGCTATGGTCTTATCGCCTACAAGTGCCTGGTCGTGCGACTCGGCATACGCCACTGTGCGCACGCTGGGCAGACGATTTGTCATCACCGACCACATCTCCCAGATGTTCCAATCCTCGTCGCGCTGCTCCTTGAGGAGCTTGATCCAGAAGTCGGGTATCGCCATTGCGAGGCGGTAGTCGAAGCCCATACCGCCATCCTCGGGCTTTACGCAGCTTCCAGGCATTCCGCTGACATCCTCGGCAATGGTGATAGCGTCGGGACGTATCTCGTGAATGAGCTTATTGGCGAGGGTAAGGTATACAATAGCCTCGCGGTTTACCCCCTCATCGAAGAAGCGCTCGCGGCAGTCAAAGTCGACATATCCAAAGTGGTGGTAGAGCATAGATGTCACGCCATCGAAGCGGTAGCCGTCGAAGTGGAACTCCTCGAGCCAATACTTGACGTTAGAGAGCAGGAAGTGCTCCACAGCGTGCTTGCCGTAGTCAAAGACCATAGAGTCCCAGTACTTCTGGTATCCCGCGTCGCCACTCTTCGAGTAGTGGTGATCCGAGCCATCGAGGGCATTTATACCCTCGTCGTAGTTCTTCACATAGTGGGCGTGTACCAAATCCATAATTACTGCGATGCCTAACTCGTGGGCGCGGTCTACAAGTGAGCGCAGCTCGTCGGGTGTGCCGAAGCGTGATGACGGTGCAAAGAAGTTGGATACGTGGTAGCCGAATGAGCCATAGTAGGGGTGCTCGGCGATAGCCATAAGCTGCACGGCATTGTACCCCGCCGCCTTGATGCGCGGAAGGATATTGTCGCGGAACTCGACGTATGTGCCCACCTTCTCCTCCTCTTGTGCCATTCCTACGTGTGCTTCGTATATAAGTAGCTCGCCAACCTTTGGCGCACGGAAATCGTCGTGCTTCCAGTCGTAGGGATGCTCGACGATGAATTGTGCGGTATAGTTCTTGGTCGCATCATCTTGAACAACTCGCTTGGCGTATGCGGGGATGCGGTCACGCCAGCCATTGTTGCCGTGGATGTGTAGCTTGTATAGTGAGCCGTCGACAAGTCTATCGGCATACATTGCGTCGGGCAGGAAGATGCTCCACACGCCACGATTGGGTTGCAGGCGGAGCTGTGTGCGCTGCCAAGAGTTGAAGTCGCCAAAGATGTAGACATCCTTTGCCTCGGGGAGCCACTCTCTAAACCACCAACCCTTCATCTGCTCGTCACGCTGCCAGCCATAGTAGCGGTGACCGTTAGCATAATCCACTAACGAGCCAGAGGACTTCTCTATATCCTCCAAGCGGCTGATATACATATTGTAGCGGCGATTGATTTCATCCTCAACAGGGTGTAACCACTCATCAGCTTCAACCATTGCCAGACGTTTATTTTGAGTTTTCATGCTTTTTTAGTTTGATTTATGCAAAGATACGAAAAATTTTTGTATATTTGCCCAATATAAAGTGTTAATTGAATAACAATAACTAAACAAATTTATATTAACTAAATCTTTTTTTTACTATGTTCAAAGGACATCCTAAAGGTCTTTTAGCAGCGGCTCTCAGTAACATGGGTGAGCGTTTTGGTTACTACATCATGAACGCCGTTCTTGTTTTGTTCCTCTGCTCGAAGTTTGGTTTGAGTGAGGAGACAAGCTCGCTTATCTACTCATTCTTCTATGCTGGTATCTACATCTTGGCACTTGTTGGTGGTTATATCGCCGATAAGACCCAGAACTACAAGGGTACCATTATGGCGGGTTTGATGGTTATGGCAACAGGTTATGTTTTGTTGTCTATTCCTATCCTCGCTACATCTAACAATATCTCTTGGCTTTTGCCCTTGACCTGCTTGGCATTGTTCATCATTGCTTTTGGTAATGGTCTTTTTAAGGGTAACTTGCAGGCAATTGTTGGTCAGATGTATGACAACCTTGAGGCTGATGCTGCAAAGCAGGGCGAAGCGGCTTTGAAGGCTGCCAAGGATAAGCGTGACTCTGGTTTCCAGATCTTCTACGTATTTATCAACATTGGTGGTGTTATCGCTCCCTTCGTTGCTCCGTTGCTCCGCGAGTGGTGGTTGAAGGCTCACGATATGGTATACAATGCACAGCTTCCCGCTCTCTGCCACCAGTATCAGGAGACAGGCGCAGTTACCGAGCAGCTTACAAAGCTTGCAACAGAGTCAGGCTTGACTGCAGATGGTAACATTGCAACATTCTGCGGCGACTACCTTCAGGTATTCAACGAGGGTATCCACTACTCGTTTATCGCATCTGTTGCTGCAATGCTTATCTCGTTGACAATCTTCATCGCAACACGCAAGCGTTTCCCGACACCCGCAAAGAAGGCTGCAGCTGTATCTGTTGACTACACTCCCGAGGAGCGTAAGGCAGCAGCAAAGGAGATTAAGCAGCGTATGTATGCCCTCTTCGCAGTGCTCGCTATCGCTATCTTCTTCTGGTTCGCATTCCACCAGAACGGTACTTCACTCTCAATGTTCGCACGTGACTTCGTGAAGTCTGATAGCGTTGCTCCCGAGGTATGGCAGGCTCTTAACCCATTCTACGTGATTGTTCTCACTCCCGTTGTAATGTGGGTATTTGGTGCTCTTGGTCGTCGTGGTAAGTATATCTCTACTCCTCGTAAGATTGCTATCGGTATGGCTATCGCAGGTACTGCTTACGTATTCTTGGCTATCTACTCATACATTATGGGTTATCCTTCAGCTACCGAGGCTCGTGCCGAGGGTGTTGAGCTCTCTGGCCCCTGGGTACTCTTCGTACTCTACTTCTTCTTGACTGTTGCCGAGCTCTTTATCTCGCCGCTGGGTCTATCATTTGTATCGAAGGTTGCTCCCAAGCATATGCTCGGTTTGTGTCAGGGCTTGTGGCTTGGTGCTACTGCGGTAGGTAACTTGCTTTTGTGGATTGGTCCACTTATCTACAACGCAGCACCTATCTGGATCTGCTGGACAGTGTTCCTCACCGTCTGCCTCGTATCTATGGGTATTATGCTTGGTATGGTTAAGTGGTTGGAGCGCGTGACTAACGCATAATCCTACTAACACATATCGCACAATGGGCTGGCTGAATCTTCGGTCAGCCCATATTTTTATCTGCGTAGCGTACGTTGAGCCTGCTCTAAAATTGTTCTAATATCCCTATGTTGTATCTGCAGGGAGGTATTTGGTGTAAAATTTGAAAACTTTTTTTGTTTTTAAAGTTTTCGTTGCTATATTTGCACCGTGTAAAACTACGTTTTATGACACAGAAGGATATTATTGTTGAGCACGCAATGAAGATGTTTGTGGCACAGGGAATTAAGGCTGTGCGCATGGACGATATAGCACAAGAGTTGAGCATCTCTAAACGTACACTCTACGAGTTGTTTGGGGACAAGGAGGAGTTGTTGTATCAGAGTATGTTGTTGTATGCCCAGCAGAATAAGAGCCGCCGTACGCGCCAGATAGCCGAGCTTAACGACCCCCTGGAGATAATGTTGCTCTCGCTACGCGATATGATTGAGGGTGCTCCAACGGTAAGCCGTATGCATCGCAATATGAAGCGTTTCTATCCGCGAGTAGTGGAGAAGTTGCGTTGCGACGATGTCTATGAGAAGCAAAATCTTAAGAAGTGGCTGAACTACTGTGTTGCAAAGGGATATATGACCGAGACTTCGGATTGCGACTTTGTGGTAAATATTATATCACAGAGCGTTCAGGGCATTATGCTCCCCGAGACCTTCGAGGCGCGCAACTCGCTTGAGTTGTTGTCTGCGATGTCATACTCGCTCATTATCTTCATTCGTGGGCTATGCACGGTGGAGGGTATAGAGGTCTTTGATAGGTGTTATAGATGCTATTTTGGCAATATTCCAGCTCCTAATACGTTATAGAGAGATATACTGAAGGTGTGAGCATAGCTAAACGTGAACTAATAATAAATATATAATAGGTAAGATGAAAAAGTTATTTTTGATGATTTGTGTGAGCATTATGTCTATAGGTGTGACATACGCTCAAGCGAATTTGTCTGTTGACGAGGGTGGCAATATGCAGCTAACTCTAACATTGGAGGAGGCTATCGAGATTGCACTTAACGACAACCCTACAATTAAGGTGGCAAACCTTGAGATTGAGCGTTACGACTATGTGCGCAAGCAGACCGTATCGACGCTCTATCCGCAGGTTGACCTATCGGGACAGTATGCCTACTCTATTCGTCGTCAAGAGATGGCGGAGGGCTTTTCATTTGGTGGTAAGAATACCGTTAACGCATCGGGTAACATCGCCCTTCCGTTGTTTGTGCCGTCGGTGTATCGCCAGATGAAACTTAACCGTACACAGATGGCGACAGCCGTTGAGAGTGCTCGTGCCAGCCGTATCGACCTTGTTGCTGCTGTGCGTTCAGCATACTACAATGTGTTGCTTGCAGAGCAGTCGCTCACAGTGTTGCAGGAGGCGATAGCTACTACACAGCGTGTTGTGGATAACACCAAGAGCCTCTATGAGAATGGTCTTGCTGCCGAGTATGACTATATCACGGCACAGGTGCAGTTGAGCAACCTTCAGCCACAGGTGTTGCAGGCGAAGAATGGTATAGAGATTACCAAACTTCAGCTTAAGATGTACCTCTCGTTGCCCGAGTCTACCGATATCGAGCTATCTGGCTCGTTGGATGATTTCCGCGACGAGGTGCTTTTGGGTGAGGACTACTCGACAGATGTTTCGCAGAACACCACGCTAAAGACTCTTGAGTTGCAGCAGGAGCTACTCGACCATCAGGAGAAACTTATTCAGACTACACGTATGCCGACTATCGCAGCCTTTGGCTCGGTGTCATACATCTTGCAGGAGCGCGTTGACTTGAGCGGTCTTATGGGTGGTGGCGCAGGTGCAGGTATGGCGGTTCCCCAGCAGTCGAAGTTCTGGGGTCAGTTCCCCATTAGCGTAGGTGCGCAGATATCTGTGCCTCTCTTCGCAGGTTTCAAGAAGACCAACCAGCTGCGTGAGGTGCGCAATCAGAAGGCACAGCTTGCCCTTCAGCGCGAGTACGCCGAGGAGGGTATCAAGCTCCAGGTGCAGCAGGCTATCAATACCCTGCTTACAGCACGTGAGACAATGCTCTCAAACGAGCTTACTGTGGAGCAGGCAAATAAGGCGTATGAGATATCTTATGCGCGCTACAATGCAGGCGCAGGTACCATTCTTGAGCTTAACAGTGCGCAGCTGTCGATGACACAGGCGCAGCTCAACTACTCGCAGTCGATATATAATTACCTCTCGGCACAGGCAGAGTATGAGAAGGTGTTGGGAACAAACATATATGTTGACACACCCACAGTTGAGTAACCCAAACACGTTTATAAATGAGTAAAATATATTAATGGTTATGAAGAAGAGTTTAATGTTGTTGGTTGTAGCTGCATCGGTTGTAGCTTGCAACACAAAGAGTGCCAAGCAGAGCGAGACAGAGAGTGCTGCTGTTGAGAGTGCGGTGGTTGTAAAGACCATAAAGGCAGAGTCTATGTCGGTAGACCTCACCGAGACATACACCTCGGAGATTTTGCCTTTCAAGGAGAATGATATTACCCCTGCAGCACAGGGTCTGCACATTGACAATATCACTGTTGATGTAGGTGATAGAGTATATGCAGGTCAGGTTGTTGTAACCCTCGACCAGACCACCCTCAAGCAGCAGGAGCTTAACCTCGCTACTACACAGGATACTTACAACCGTATGGTGCCTGTACACGAGGTGGGAGGTATCTCTGATCAGGAGTTGACACAGCTCAAGAATACCCTCGACTTGCAGAAGGAGGTTGTTGAGAACTTGCGCAAGAACTCTACTATCAAGTCGCCTATCTCGGGCGTTGTTACCGCACGTAACTTTGAGCCTGGCGACCTCTTTGCTGCAGCTCCCATCCTCCATATTATGCAGATTAACAAGCTTAAGGTTATGGCAAACGTGTCGGAGCAGTACTACCCCGTTGTGAAGGTTGGGCAGCGTGTAGATATCGAGGTTGATATCTTCCCTGGCGAGAAGTTCGAGGGTAAGGTGTCACGTATCAACCCTGCGCTGGATGCTGCTACTCGTACATTTGCTGTTGAGATTACTATTCCCAACTCTAACGAGCGTTTGCGCCCTGGTATGTATGCACGTGCTACCTTCAATATGGGTCAGCGCGAGGGTGTTATGGTTGACGACGTGGCTGTGCAGAAGCAGGCAGGCTCATCGGAGCGTTTTGTATATGTTATCAAGGATGGCGTTGCAGAGTTCCGCTTTGTTAAGGATGGTCGCCGCGTAGGTAACAAGATAGATATCCTTGAGGGTGTTGAGGCAGGCGAGGATGTTGCAATCACCTCGTTTGTACGTCTGTCAGATGGAAAGAAGGTTGAGGTGCGAAACGAGTAATTTGTGGACGACACTAAAACAAGTTTCTAACATTTAAACCATATAGAAGATGGCAATTTATGAAACAGCGGTACGAAAGCCCATTTCTACTGCCCTAATATTTATAGCGGTCATAATCTTCGGATTGTACTCGCTTCGAGGTCTGGGTATCGACCAGTACCCCGATATTGAGGTTCCGTATATCAGCGTTGTTACTATGTATCCAGGTGGTAATGCCGAGGATATCGAGACCAATATTACCCGATTGTTGGAGGATCAGCTAAACTCTGTTGATAACCTTGAAAAGATTACCTCAAAGTCTTCAGATAATGTCTCTATCATTACGCTGGAGTTTGAGTATGGATGTGATCTTACGGAGGCGGCTAATGACGTGCGTGATGTTGTCAGCCGTTCACAGACACTCTTGCCCGACGGTGTGGATTATCCTACCGTTATGAAGTTCTCGTCATCAATGATGCCTGTTATGATGCTTTCGGTGACGGCTGATGAGAGCTATGCGGCACTTCCCAAGATTTTGGACGATAAGATGGTCAACGAGCTTAACCGTGTCAATGGTATCGGCTCTGTGGCTGTTATCGGTGCGCGTGAGCGTGAGGTGCAGATAAATGTAGACCCCAAGAAGTTGGAGGCATACGGTCTTACTGTGGAGTCGCTTGGACAGATTATCGCGGCAGAGAATATCAATATGCCTGCAGGTAAGCTCGATATTGGCGACCAGACCTTCAATATCAAATCAGACCTTGAGTTTGACGATAGCCGCGAGCTGTATGATATCGTAATCTCAAATCAGGGTGGTCGTACCGTTAAGCTCTCTGACGTTGCAGAGATTGTCGACACACTTGAGGAGGCTACTATGGATGAGCGTATCAATGGTCGTCAGGGTGTGCGTGTGATGATTCAGAAGCAGACAGGCTCTAACACCGTGCAGATTGTTGAGGATGTTAAGGCTCGTATGGAGGAGATTATACCTACGCTTCCACCCGATTGTAAGGTGGAGACTATCTTTGAGTCATCACAGGAGATTAAGGATGCTATCAACTCGCTTGCCGAGACTATTATGTACGCATTCATCTTCGTCATCCTTGTCGTGATGGTCTTCTTGGGTCGTTGGCGTGCTACGTTCATCATCTGTCTTACTATCCCCATCTCACTTATTTGTGGATTCATATACCTCTTTGCCGCAGGCTCTACGCTGAACATCATCTCGTTGTCGGCTCTGTCAATTGCTATCGGTATGGTTGTGGATGATGCTATTGTGGTGTTGGAGAATATCACCACACATATCGAGCGTGGTTCATCTCCCAAGGAGGCGGCTATCTATGCTACCAATGAGGTGTGGTTGTCAGTAATCGCCACAACATTGGTTGTCGTTGCAGTGTTCTTGCCCTTGACTATGCTTCCTGGTATGTCGGGTATTATGTTCCGCGAGTTGGGTTGGATTGTTACTATCGTTGTGTGCGTCTCTACCACTGCGGCTATTACGCTTACCCCGATGTTGTCGGCATATATGCTCAAGATTGATGGCGCAGCCCACACCTACAAGGGTATAGGTATCATCTATAAGCCTATTGACAAGTTCTTGCAGTGGCTCGACCGTGTATACGAGCGTATGTTGCGCTTCGTGGTGAAGTGGAAGAAGAGCGTTGTGGTTGGACTTATGGCAGTCTTTGCAATATCTTTGATGCTTGTTAGCCAGGTGCCTACGGAGTTCTTCCCGCCCTCGGATAATGGTCGTATTACGATGGTTGTCAAGATGCCACAGAACGTACACGTAGACTATACTTCAAAGGTTGCGCGTCAGATTGACCAGATTCTTGCCGAGAAGTACCCCTATATCTTTATGGTATCTACCTCTGCTGGTGCAAACTCGTCGGATAATGCGTTTGCCGCTATGCAGACCACAGGCTCATATATCATCAACTATAACTTGCGTATGCCCCGTCTTTCAGATATGGAGCGTCCTACAATCTACGAGATTTCGGATAATCTGCGTAAGGACTTGGCGGCTATTCCAGAGATTCGTGAGTTTACCGTATCACCTGGTGGTAGCGGCGGTGGTATGTCGGGCTCAAGTACCGTGAACATCAAGGTCTTTGGTCACGATATGGACGTTGCTATGGCTACTGCGCGCGAGCTACAGTCGAAGATGTCAAATTTGAGCACTATGCGTGACGTTCAGCTCTCGCGTGAGGATCTTCAGCCCGAGTTCAACGTTGTCTTTGACCGCGATAAGCTCTCATACTACGGTATGAACACAGCTACAGCTGCGCAGTTTGTGCGTAACCGTATCTATGGTTTCGAGTGCTCGAAGTACCGTGAGGATGGCGATGAGTATGATATCGTAGTACGCTACGCCGAGCCCTTCCGTGAGAGCATTGAGGATGTTGAGAACATCACCCTCTATACAGCTATGGGTCGTCCCATCAAGCTCAAGGAGGTGGCTACTGTTATGGAGTCATTCTCATCTCCCGAGATTGAGCGTGAGAACCGTCAGCGTATCGTCACTGTTGAGGGCTCTGTAGGTGCAGGTGTCGCACTGGGTGACGCTGTTGTTCAGGTTAACGAGTTGCTTGCCAACTATGAGGTGCCCGCAGGTATGAGCCTTGAGATTGGTGGTACCATCGAGGATCAGGGTGAGGCATTTAGCGATATCGGTGTTTTGCTTGCACTTATCATCATTTTGGTATATATCGTGATGGCAACACAGTTCGAGTCGTTGGTCTACCCGCTTATCATTATGTTTACCATTCCGTTTGCGATGTCGGGTGTATTCTTCGCCTTGTGGATATCATCAACACCGCTCTCAATCATCGCTCTTATCGGTGCTATTATGCTTGTGGGTATCGTAACAAAGAACGGTATCGTGCTGGTAGACTATATGAACCTGTTGGTTGAGCGTGGTATGAATGTCGCAGATGCCGTTATCGCAGGTGGTAAGAGCCGTTTGCGCCCCGTGTTGATGACCTCACTCACCACTATCCTCGGTATGGTGCCTATGGCAATGGGTATTGGTGAGGGCTCGGAGATATGGCAGCCTATGGGTATATCGGTAGTAGGTGGTCTGCTCTTCTCTACATTCCTTACCCTCTTTATTGTGCCTGCACTTTACGCTATGTTGCAGGGTCGCAAGGAGCGTAAGGCAGCCCGCAAGGCACGCTTGCAGGCACAGGAGGAGGCATTCATCCGCGAGCAGATGCGTAAGAAGCAGTCGTTGGAGTCTGGCAAATAAGAGTATAAACAACAGTTGGCGGGTGCTATACACCCGCCAACACAAAGCATAAAACAATGAAAGCATTTTTTGTATCATACAATCAGGCACTCACCGAGCGTATCAATAAGCTCCTCGATGACAATGGCGTGCGCGGCTTCACGCGTTGGGCATTGACCGAGGGTCGTGGTACCTTTGACGGTGAGCCTCACTATGGCACACACGCGTGGCCTTCGATGAATGCCTCTGTTATTGCGATTGTTGAGGACGAGAAGATACCCGTACTTATGGATGGTCTTCGTGAGATTGACTCTACAACCAAGCAGCAGGGCTCACGTGCCTTTGTCTGGAATATTGAGCAGATGATGTAGTAGCATCTGCTTACCTATGTATGAGGGGCTGTCGCAACAAATCTGTTGGACAGCCCCTTACTCTATCTTGTGGCATCGGCTTATCGCCATAGCCTATCTTTGCAGTTACTTTAGCGGCGAGTCTGGCTCCTTTGCCATCACAGCATAGAAGAGTTTGTCGACAAAGCCTGGGCAAATCTTCTTGAGGAGGTGCGTGCCGCGACCCTCCCACTCCATTAGACATAGACGCTTACGGCGACGTATGCCTCGCTCAACGATGTGTGCCACCTGTTGCGGTGTCATCATCTTCGCCTCGTTGCGCGGTGTCTCGCCCTGCTGTGAGCCGTCGGCTGTGAGTGCCGAGAAGCGTACGTTAGATGCTGTGAAACCTGGGCAGGCTGTCATCACGTGTAGCCCCTTCTTGAGGTTTTCGACACGTATAGTATCCAGGAAGCCTGTCATAGCATACTTCGATGCCGAGTAGCCCGTGCGTCCTGGAAGACCGTGTATGCCCGCAACCGACGAGATGCCTACAAGTGAGCCTTTCGACTTTTGCAACCACTTTAGAGCGTGCTTTGTGCAGTTTACCGTACCCCAGAAGTTTACATCCATAAGGCGGTGTAAAACTTTTAAGTCGCAGTCATCAAAGAGTGCGCGCATAGAGAGTCCTGCGTTACATATAAGCACGTCGATACCGCCAAACTTATCTATTGCAGTCTGCATAAGCTGCTTGCAATCCTCCTCATTTGTGACATCGCACGCAGAGTATGCAACGGTGCCACCCTCGGCTGCAATCTCATCGGCGATGCGCTTAAGCTCCTCTTCGCGGCGTGCGCCCATAACAACCTTTGCGCCCATCTTCGCATACTCGCGAGACATAGCCTCGCCAATGCCCGAAGATGCGCCAGTCACGACGACGACCTTACCATTTAGACAATTCTTCATAATATGCTTGTTTTAGTCTCTTATTCTACTATATCTCCACGCACAGTCTGTCGTAGGCAAACCGTACACCTGCGGGTAGTCGCTTGTCGGCAACGCTGTGTAGACCAATCTCGTGCGCCATATGCGTAATATATGCCTCGCGTGGCGCAACCTTTTCAATAAGTTGCAATGCCTCCGCAACGCAGAAGTGTGAGTCGTGTGGTCTCCAGCGCAAGGCATTTACCACAAGTAGCTCAACGCCCTGAAGTTTTGCTATCTCCGCCGTGTCAATGCTGCTAAAATCGGTGAGATACGCCATCTTGCCTATGCGATAGCCCGTCGACGTGAAGTGTTTGGAGTGACCTCCCACAATAGGCGTTATCTCTACTCCCCCAACATTAAACGGCTGTTGCTCGTCAATGATATGTCGCTCAATAACGGGCACGCCACGGTATGGCTTTGCGGCAAAGGCATAGCCAAAATCGCTGCTTACCGTTGCTATTGTTGTAGCATTGCCGTATATGTGCATAGTGTGTATAGTGGGGTAGTCCACGAAGTTGAACGCGCGCACGTCATCTATACCGCCTATATGATCTTTATGCTGGTGTGTTAGCAGTATCGCGTCGATGTGCGTGATGCCCTCGCGCAACATCTGTTGGCGGAAGTCGGGGCCTGCATCAATTACAAGACGCAACCCCTCCACCTCGACCATTGCTGCTGTGCGCAGACGCTGGTCGCGGTGATCTTGTGAGCGACAAACCTCACACTTACAGCCTATGACTGGTACACCCTGTGATGTGCCTGTACCCAAGAATGTGAGTTTCATACGACAAATATACTAAAAAAATGGAAACGGTGTACTCAACCTCGCCCGAAACACATTATGCCGCGTAACAGCAACTATAACAATAAGGGCTGAATGGTTATCCATCCAGCCCTCGTGTCGGTGCAGCCGTCAAAACGACAGCTACAACGTCATATTACAAACGCTCCAACTTAACGGTGAAGTGACGCATCAACTCTGTCTCCCAAACAATCTTAACACCGCGCTTGATCTCGTTACGACGGTCGTAAACGTTCTTCAAAGCAGCAGCGATAACATCCATATGGTTGTTAGTGTAAGAGCGACGTGCGATGCACAAACGAAGGAGGTCAAGACCGCCAAAACGGTTCTCACGAGTTACAGGGTCACGGTCAGCAAGGATGTAACCAATCTCGCAACCACGTACACCTGCCTCCAAGTAGAGCTCGATAGCGAGTGTCTGTGCGGGGAACTCCTCCTTGGGAATGTTAGTAAGAACCTTGTCTGCGTCAACGAACAATGCGTGACCACCTACGGGACGCTGGTAAGGGATACCATACTCGTCGAGCTTTGCAGCGAGGTACTGAACCTGCTTGATACGAGTCTCGATAGTCTCAAGCTCGGTGTTCTCGTCGAGACCAACTGCCAAAGCAGCCATATCACGACCATTCATACCACCGTATGTCAAGAAGCCCTCGAAGGGGATGCAGAAACGCTTTGCACCCTCATACCAGTCCTCGTGACGTGTAGCGATGAAACCACCCATATTTACGAGACCGTCCTTCTTTGATGACATAGTCATACCGTCAGCGTAAGAGAACATCTCCTTGCAGATCTCCTTGATAGTCTTATCTGCGTAGCCCTCCTCACGAGTCTTGATGAAGTATGCGTTCTCAACGAAACGTGCAGAGTCAAATACAACGCGCTTGCCATACTTGTCTGCGATAGCACGTACGTCACGAAGGTTCTTCATTGATACGGGCTGACCACCTGCGGTGTTGTTGGTGATAGTAACGATGATGAAGGGAACCTTCTCTGCGTTCTCTGCCAATGCCTTCTCAAGCTTTGCGCAGTCTACCTCACCCTTGAAGGGAATCTCAAGCTGTGTATCCTTTGCTGCGTCGATAGTGCAGTCCAAAGCGGTAGCCTTACGGAACTCGATGTGACCCTTTGTTGTGTCGAAGTGTGAGTTACCAGGGATGATGTCACCAGCCTTTACGAGGTGCGAGAACAATACGTTCTCTGCAGCACGACCCTGGTGAGTAGGGATAACGTACTCGAAGCCTGTGATGTTGAAGATAGTCTCCTTGAGCTGGAAGAATGACTTTGAACCAGCGTAAGCCTCGTCACCAGTCATCATAGCTGCCCACTGACGGTCGCTCATTGCGCCAGTACCAGAGTCTGTCAAGCAGTCGATGTAAACCTGCTCTGACTTAAGACCGAAGAGGTTGTAGTGTGCCTCCTTGAGCCACTGCTCACGCTCCTCGCGTGTGCTCTTCTTCAAAGGCTCAACCATCTTAATTCGATACGCTTCTGCAAATGGGATTTCCATAGTTTGTAGTTTTTTATAGGTTATTGATAATTTAATAATTTATTCTTTTTTCTTTGGTTCGCACCCTTTTTCTCATTATAAATCAGGTAACTGCGACAAAGGTATACAAAAATATGGTCAATTGCAACTAAAACAATAAATATTTTTATACTATCATCCTTGCTATCGAATAAAACCAAATTTATCTGTTAGCTACCAGCAACTCGAGAATCTGTATGGCGTTAAGTGCCGCACCCTTACGTATTTGGTCGGCTACACACCAGAAGGTGATGCCGCGCTCGTTGCATAAATCCTTACGTATGCGACCTACGTAGACGGGGTCGGTGCTCTGTGCATAGAGGGGCATAGGATAGCGTTTTTCGCTTGGCTCGTCAACAACGACAATGCCCTTGGTGCTTGCAAATGCCTCGCGCACCTGCTCCACGCTGAGCTCCTCCTCGGTCTCTACCCATATAGCTTCAGAGTGTGCTCGCATAACGGGAACACGCACACAAGTTGCCGATGTGCGTATGTCAGAGTGCATAATCTTGCGCGTCTCATAGAACATCTTCATCTCCTCCTTTGTGTAGTCGTTATCCTGAAATACGTCGATGTGGGGTATGAGATTATAGGCAAGCTGATACGCAAACTTCTCAACTTTAGGCTCTTTGCCCTCGACAATAGCTCTATGCTGCTCCTCGAACTCCTGCATAGCCGAAGCACCTGCACCACTTGCCGACTGGTAGGTGGCAACGTGTACACTCTTGATATGTGACAGACGCTCAATTGCGCCAAGAGCCACAACCATCTGTATTGTTGTACAGTTGGGATTAGCGATGATATGACGTGGTGCATTAAAGGCATCTTCGCCATTTACCTCGGGCACAACCAGTGGAATATCGTCATCCATACGGAAGGCTGACGAGTTGTCAATCATAAATGCGCCGTACTTGGTGATAGTTTCGGCAAACTCGCGCGAAGTTGAAGCACCTGCCGAGCATAGTGCCACGTCGATATCCTTGAAGTCGTCGTTGTGTTGAAGCTCGCGTACTACGATATCTTCGCCGCGGAAGCGGTATGTTGTGCCAGCACTACGTTTCGAGCCAAAGAGTCGTAGCTCGTCGATGTGCATTGTGTGATTCTCAAGAATTGAGAGAAACTCCTGTCCTACTGCGCCACTTGCGCCAACAATTGCAATTCTCATAATTTTAATATTTTAGTTGGTTGTTGTCTTAACTACTATCGTGTATCGTGTGTATGTGTAAATGTATATGCGCGTAATGCGTGTACCATCTCACCGCATCGCACCACTGTCTCACGAAAGCCTATCTGCTAAAAAAATTCATCATCCGAGAAGATGTCGTCATCAACAGTTGTTGTAGATGAGTTACCTGCATCTGACATATCAATACTGCACTTATAGTCGGGCAGCTCGTCGGAACGCTCAAAGAGGTCGCCGCGGTCAACGCCGAGAGTACCATTGTTGTACACCTTCTTAAGGAACTTGCCTGTGATGGGCAGTGCTATACGTGAGCCGTCAGCAGAGTGTGAGAAGTGTATGCTGTTCTCCTCGCCACCTACCCACGTACTCATAACCAAGTTGGGGACACAGCACATAAACCACGCATCGACATTGTCATTTGTAGTACCTGTCTTGGCTGCTATCTCCACGTCGTTGAAGCCAAACTCATATATCATACGGCGAGCTGTACCCATAGTCACCACGCGCTGCATCATTGTTATCATAGTGTATGCCACACGTTTAGACAACACGTCATTGGTCTTGGGTGTGAACGTGGCGAGCACATTACCCTGACTATCCTCGATACGTGTTACAAATATTGGGTCTATGCGCACACCCTCGTTTGCGAAGGTGCAGTATGCCGATGCCATCTCGTAGGGGCTACTGTCGTATGAGCCGATGCAGAGGGCTGCCACAGGGTCGATAAAGCCCTTGATACCCATATCGTGGATAAACTCTGCCACCGCCTCGGGCTGCTTTGCCTGCTTCATAATCCACGCCGAGTAGTTGTTGCGGCTATTCGCCAAGCCCCAGTATAGCGGGTGTACGCCAGTGTACTCAACGGCCGATGCCTCCTTGGGTGACCACATACCAGCAGGTGTCTCGATTGACACAGGCACGTTGGGCACAGGTGTACAGGGCGTAAGACCGAGGTGGTCGATGGCAAAGGTATAGATAAAGGGCTTTGCCGTAGAGCCTACCTGACGCTTACTCTGCGTAGCACTGTCATACTTGAAGAAGCGGTAGTTAGGGCCGCCTACATAGGCGCGTACATAGCCCGAGTTGGGGTCTATGGCAACAAAGGCTGCACGCATTATCGCCTTGTGGTGAATTATCGAGTCGCGCGGTGTCATCACCGTATCGCGCACACCCTTAAATGTGAACACCTCCATCTCTACAGGTGTGTTGAATGCTGCAATTATCTCCTGCTCGGTGTCGCCATCCTTCGCCATATTGCGCCATCTGTCAGTCTGGCGCATTGAGGCATCAATCTTCTCGTTGGTCTGCTGGCGTGAGAGGTTTACATACATCGAGCCGCGTGCGCGTATCTGCTCATTCATACGTGGCTGCACCACCTCTGCCATGTGTTCTGCTACGGCCTGCTCGGCATAGCGCTGCATACGTGAATCTACGGTGGTGTATATCTTAAGACCGTCGCGGTAGATGTCGTATGTGTCGCCATTAGCCTTGGTGTTCTTATGGCACCAGCCCATAATTGGGTTTTCGTTGTACTCCTTGAGTGCCGCCTTATAGTCCCACTCGGTGTAGAAGTTCTTGCGCTCGGGCTCGCGTGCCATCATCGCACGGCGCACCATTTCGCGGAAGTATGTCGCCGTTCCCTCGTTGTGAGCATCTGCCACGCGGTGGTAGCGCGACAAGTCTACGGGAAGCTGCTTTAGTGAGTCTGCCACCTCCTCGCTAATAGCACCCGCCACAGCCATACGCGATAGCACAAGGTTACGTCTCTCGCGCGCCTTATCGTTGGGCTTGCCGTTGCGCAGAGGGGCATACGTACCAGGGGCCTTAACCTGTCCTGCAATCACAGCCGCCTCCTCAATAGAGAGGTCGCAGGGCTCCTTGCCAAAGAAGTTGTTGGCTGCCGACTTGATACCGAAGTTACTATTTGAGAACTCTACGGTGTTGAGGTACATAGCCACAATCTCCTCCTTGGTATAGTTGTGCTCAAGCTGCGTCGCAATGACATACTCCTGTGCTTTGGCGGCAAACGTACCCGCCTTACCCTCCAAGCCGTGTGCGTGGCGACGTGTCTTGTAGAGGTTCTTGGCGAGCTGCTGCGTAACGGTACTACCACCACCCTGACCACTTTGGCGCAGGATGACGGTCTTGATGCCAGCACGTGCCGTGGCCTCGAAGTCTATGCCCGAGTGGTCAAAGAAGCGCACGTCCTCCGTAGCGAGCAGAGCTGCTACAATAGGAGGTAGTGTGTGCCCGTCTATGGTGAGCCACTTCGTGCGATCTTCGGGGAACAGATCCTCATACGAGAGGTAGGTACGGTTCTCTATGAAGTAGGTGCCAAGTACCTCGCCATCTGCCGAGAATATCTGTGTAGCGAGGTTTGTCTTGGGGTTCTCCAACTCATCGAAAGTGGGCATAGGGCCTAAAATCTCATACTTTGCGAGGATGAAGAGTAGCGTTACGGCGACAACGCCTGTGATGGTTACCGCCCACATCGCTGTAATGAGTCGCTTGCGCCAGCTCTTTGTTGTCTTCGTTGTCTTCGTCGTCTTCGTCGTCTTCTCTTTGGGTTGTGTCTGTGCCATATATTAAATTTATTATTTTTCGTTTATTGAGCCTTTATCTCTATCTTGACCTTGTTTTAAAATGGGAGTCCCAAGCCAAACGACACGTGTAGCTTGTTGTGTGAGCGTGTGTCGTGGGGTGCGCCCTTCATATAGAACGACAATGTTGCCGACATTGTTGCAGCATCGGGCATACTAAACACATTAAAGTCGGCTGTTATATCTGTGCCGTATGACCATATATGTCGTCGTTCACGCATCAACGTACCATCCTCGGCGATATTGGTGACCCTGTTGAATGAGGCGTAGTCGCCACCGAGGTTTACACGCAGACGCTTGAAGAATATAACGCCTCCAAATCCACTATCGGGATACCATACAGGCATCTGATAGTTTAGCGATGTTGCTACATAGTGGTCGTTCTCGATGTCGTATGACGAAAAGCCGCGTGGTAGCAGACGTGTTGACTTAAATGTCAAGCCAGAGAGCACTGTAGGTGACTGGAAGCCGCCTAACGATAGCTGATACGATGCAGCTAACGATAGCGAGTGGTGCTTTACAAAGCCTGGGGTGTAGACCTTGCCATATACCACCGCCAAGTGCCCAAAGTCGTTTGTGGCAGGGTTGAGACTGTAGCCTGCCGACAGTACTATGCCCCACGGAGGCAGGAAGTCGCGGTGAGCCTTGCGCACCATATCCTGAAAACCGATGCTCGTCTGGAGCGAGTGTACACCCTCCTTGTAGCCTATTGTCGAGAAGTTGGTTATCTTACCATTGACGTAGGTCAGCTTGTCGACATTTGCTACCATACCATTTGAGAAGCCCCACGCCGTTGACACCACGAGCTGTCGTGTGTGGTAGCCGTGATGGAACATTATGGGGAGTGTTGCTCCTGCGCTTATCGAGTAGTATTTGCCCTTTTTGGGTGGCTCGGGGAAGATAAACCCCTTGTCAGGGTCGTATATGTAGACGGTGTGGATGTTCTGGCTACCGCCATACGTGCCACTAACCCATAGCGTGACACCTAAACCGTTATAGCGCAGTGTGCCGCTAAAAACCGAACCCTCGTTGTGGTTCCAGCCCCAAGTGAGGAAGCCTTCCATTGTCGAGAGAATGTTCTGCGACATCAGCGTTGCTCCGAGGTTGAACGATATGCGTGACTCCTCGACAATCGAGTATGGGTCATACGATGCAGGTGCCCAGCTATGTATGTTGAAGGCGTGGGCAAAGCGGCGAAAACGTCTGTCGGGAGTGCGCTGCTTGATGCTCTCCGCAATGGCGGGCGTGAAGCTCACCGTGTCGAGGTTTACCACACTCCATCGCTCCATCTCGGGGAGTAGTATCTGTTGTGCGTGTGGTGCATACTCTACCTCCTTGACATCATCGAAGTCTTGTGTTACGGGCATATATCCTCGGCGGTCATAGCTTGTAGCAAGCACCTTGCCATTGCTCATAGGCGTTGGGTCAAACGAGCCATAGCGTGATGTCGTTAGCTGCAACTCACGCTGTTGCTTGATGTCGTAGCAGTGTATCTCATCGCGCCCCGATGCTATCGAGCCGTAGTACAATTTGCCGTCACGTGCCGTAAGGTCGCTCAGGGTGGTATATGCAGGGCGTGTTATCTCAACAAGTACGCCATCTTTGATCTCGGCGATGTGCATACCTCGATCATCTGTGATGATGACAAATAGCCCCTCTGTGGCGTTGTCCCACGCCATACCGTGTACCTCACAGCCTGTGGGTATTGTCGTACGTCGTGGAAGATTGCTCTTGCCATTTACCACAATCGAGTATATGCCGTCGGGCGTGTACTCCACCCAAGCTATGCCGTGCTCACTTGTGGGTGTGGGGTAGAGTATGTTGTTGTTGTTTGCGCGCCTGCGAACACGCTGTGGAGCTTTATCGTCGGGATCCATATACCAAAGTCGTGACGTTACCTTCTCGGCATATAGCGGGCTACGGTGATACTCCGTCCACCAAATACGCCCGTTTGCACCAATTATGGGGCGAGTAGAGACAGCACCTGTGTAGGCTATGTGTCGCTCATTGCCTGTGAGGGTGTCCAGCTCGACAAATGCCGATGGGTGGTCGAGATCCTCCTTAAGAGCTACTATGCGACCATTATCGCGTGGCAGTGGGTGCGAGTATTTGGTATGGCTGCGTGGCTGGGGTATCGCTATGGGCATCGTCGTCTGCTCTACCTCTTCCAGCGTAGACCAATGATCCTCCAGCGTGCGGAAGGTGTCGTAGAAGAGCTGTTTTGTGGAGCTGCCATAGAGTCTCTTAAGTACCCAAGAAGATGATACAATCATATATGGACGGCGCGATGTGAGCCAAGCGACATCATCGCCAATGACACTGCCGAAACGCTTGTAGCCGTGACGCGATAGCAGGTAGCCGAGGGCGTAGTGGTCGGGTATGTAGTCCTTATATGAGCCGCAGAACCACTTGTAGATGTTTTTGAACTCGTCGGCGACGTTGCCGTATGCGCGGTATGCCATCGTGAATGAGGGCTGCAAGCCGCGACCAAATGTCGACATCTCTGTCTCTATCATCACAGCGTCACCCTCCATCATCCATAGCGGCATAAAGAGCAGACCTATGGTTGAGCTCTGCTGACCTATGACATAGCTTAAACCCTTGACGATGCCTCGGTTGAGATTGTTATACTGCACAGCGTGGCGATACTCGTGTGCTACGAGCTGCTTCAGCCACGGCATAGAGTAGCTATCAATGGCGGGCGATGATAAAAACTCAACGCGCTTGGGCAGCCACATAACGAGTCCGTTGGACATCATATTCGATGGGTGAACAACAAATGGAATGGACATCTGCGGATGGCGATAGCCGTAAGATATATCTTTATGCACAGCATCGAGATAGTGCATCATTCGCATTGCAATATTTTGTGCCGTGTCGGGATATACTACGCGATAGTCGTCGCCCTTCATCTGTCGCCAGCGAAACGAAGTGGGGTCCACACCCCAGCTATAATACTGCGCTGTAGCTCTATCAGATAGAGCTATAATGCAGATTATCAGCAGAATATATGTGTAAAATCGTTTCACTTGTACGAATATGCAAATATAACGTACAAAGATACGTAAAAAAAACTAAAATATTGTGGCTTAATTTAATAAATTAAGAGGTGTCACCTCCACCTCTGTTTTAGCGCGCTGCGTACGGGGTTGGACGCTGGCGTAAAGAGCGGGATATAATGAGAGCAGCCGCCCCACAAATCGGGAGCGGCTGCCGCATAGCTTATAGGTGGTAGTCCCACCTCTGTATCGTGCTGCTACACCACCTATCAACAAGCTCTACGGTGTGGCTGTCGTAGTTATAGCGGTTCTTCTTAAAGCCACGTTTCGAGCCTGCATATTGCTCAATGTTAGCGCGCACCTGGTCGAAGTCACCAAGTTGTAATGTGTTGTATATCTGGCGAGTATTCTCTACGGGGTCTGCTTCAAAATCCTCGAAGCGCACCTCCACAAGGTTGCCCTCGGGTATCAATATTTTCTGCTCCTCGTAGCGGTCAATGAGACTCTTGTACGTCTTTAGCACCTCCAGCTCGAAGCCCTCCTCGTTGAAGTGTTGCAGTGTTGTCGACTGCGTGGTCTTGCCAAAGAAGTCGCGCGTAGACTTAAACACAGTGTAGGGGTTGCGCACAAGGTATATAAACTTGGCATCGGGCCATATCTCCAACAGTGTCTTTATACGAGCTGTATGTGGCGGGTTTTTAGACAAAAATCGCTCCTTGTGCTGTACGTGTAGCGATATGCGCACCAACTTCTGCATAGCTGCCTTAAACTCGTTTAGCTCCGAGTCGCTCAAGCCATCAAGCAGCAGACAGTGATCGCGGTAGTACTCCATACGCTGTGGCAGCGTAAGAAAGTGGTAGTGCGCCACGGGGGTCATATTTGATAGAGCTATCTCCTCCTCCTGTGGTATGTCCACGCCCAGCTCCATCTTGTCTGTGGCGCGTGTCGAGGGCATAAAGAGCTTTACAAGCGCGCGGAATGTGGGGTAGCCCCACAGCATCACGTGTGGAAATACCGTCTGGTAGGTTGTGCAATATCCAAACTGGCTGTCCTGCGTGAGCACGTTGTGTACGAAGGTAGTACCACTGCGCCAGTGTCCGATGATAAAGACGGGTGCTGTCTCTGTAGCTGGCACGGGCATAGCCTCGTAACGGCGTGTGTTTATGTTGTATAGTGGCGCGAGGAGGCTCTGTATGCACTTTGTGAGGCGTATCTTTGAGCGATACTCCTTCTCATACTCCACACCCTCCAATACACGCTTTATGGTGCTGCTGTCTGCACCTATGAGGGTGCTTGCGGGAAGTTTTTCAAAGTTAAGTATTCCCATATCGCTACTCCTTTATACACTCAATGTTAATGCCTGCGCGCTGACGTAGCTCCTCGCAGAAGTGCTCTACGATACTCCACGCCTCGGGGGCGATGCCATACTCCGATAGGCGCACCTGTATTGTCGATGCTATGGCGTGTGCCTCGTCCTCGGCAATTATCATACCTACGGCAGAGGTGAAGTTGGTTATAGGGTCGATGACAACAAAGGCACCTGTCTGGCGGTTATCGGCATAGCGGTCAAAGGTTAATGGCGCGGCTGTGGTTATGCAGACCTCCGAAATCTCGTTTAGGCGCATTCCCTCTGTTGCCACCCTCTCGCCAGTGTTTATATCCACGCGGTACTTGACGTTGGTTATGTAGGCGCGAGTAGTATTGGTGGTGTGCTTGAGGTAGAATGCCTTTGAGCTGTCGAGCGGTTGCTCGTCCATCCATACCATCATTGCGCGAAGGTGGTGTCCTTGCATTGGTCTGTCGTTGGGATGTACAAGCATCTCGCCTCGTGACAGGTCAATCTCATCCTCTAACGTAAGTGTCACAGATTGCGGTGCAAATGCCTCATCGAGGTTGCCGTCGTAGGTTACTATCTCCTTGATGCGCGATCTCTTGCCCGAGGGGAGTGCCATAACCTCGTCACCCACCTTCACGACACCCGAAGCAAGCTTACCTGCGAAGCCTCGGAAGTCGAGGTTGGGGCGTAGTACGTACTGCACGGGAAAGCGCATTGAGCGCATATTGATATCCTGGTCAATGGGCACTGTCTCAAGGTAGTCCATAAGTGACTGACCGTCGTACCACGGCGTGCGTGAGCTCTTCTCAACAACGTTGTCGCCCTCGAGTGCAGAGAGCGGAATACACTGCAGGTCGGGAATGTCGATATGCTGCTGCTTGAGCCAGCTCTTATACTCCGCGACAATTGCGTCGAAGCGCTCCTGGCTGAACTCCACAAGATCCATCTTGTTGACAGCCAGCACAAGATGGCGTATGCCAAGTAGCGAGACGATGTAGCTATGGCGGCACGTCTGCGTGACAACGCCCTGACGCGCATCGACAAGGATTATTGCGAGGTTGGCTGTTGAGCCACCTGTAATCATATTGCGTGTATACTGCTCGTGTCCTGGGGTGTCGGCGATGATGAACTTACGACGATTTGTCGAGAAGTAGCGGTATGCAACATCAATGGTTATGCCCTGCTCGCGCTCTGCCTTAAGACCGTCGCACAACAGTGCATAGTCGATGTTATCGCCAGCATTGCCCACACGCTTGCTGTCGCGCTCAAGTGCCTGAAGTTGATCCTCATAGAGTCGCTTGCTATCAAAGAGCAGACGACCTATAAGTGTAGATTTTCCATCGTCAACCGATCCTGCGGTCAACAGGCGCAAAAGATCTTTTTGCTCGTCCTGCGCCAAAAATTCCTCTATGCTTAATGCCATAATTTCCGAATATTTAATACCGAAAAAGAGTCGTGTAAGTTAGAAGTATCCTTCGCGTTTCTTCTGCTCCATACTGCCCTCCTGGTCGAAGTCGATGACACGCGTAGTACGCTCCGACTTGGTTGTGGTCATCATCTCCTCGACAATCTTTTCTATTGTGTCAGCCTCCGAGTCAATAGCCCCTGTGAGCGGGTAGCAACCCAATGTGCGGAAGCGTACCATACGCATCTTTGCCTGTCGGCGCAACTCCTCGGGCATACGGTCATCATCAGCCATTATAAGGTTGCCATCTATCTCGACGATAGGACGCTCCTTGGCGTAGTATAGCGGCACAATAGGGATGTTCTCCATACGTATATACTGCCATACATCTAACTCTGTCCAGTTTGATAGCGGGAATACACGTATGCTCTCGCCAGCATTTATGCGGGTGTTGTATATATCCCATAGCTCGGGACGCTGGTTCTTGGGATCCCACTGCTGAAACTCATTGCGGAAAGAGAATATACGCTCCTTGGCGCGGCTCTTCTCCTCGTCGCGGCGTGCGCCACCAAAGGCGGCATCGAAGCCGTGCTTTTTGAGTGCCATAAGCAGTGCCTGTGTCTTCATAAGGTCGGTGTGTACCTTGCTTCCGTGCGTGAAGGGGCCTACACCCTCCTCGTATGCCTTTTTGTTATACTCGACGATAAGATTCCAGTTGTGCTCCTTGGCATAACGGTCACGAAACTCCACCATCTCCTTGAACTTCCACATCGAGTCAATGTGCATTAGGGGGAAGGGCACTTTACCTGGAGCAAACGCCTTCTCGGCAAGACGTACCATTACTGATGAGTCTTTGCCGATAGAGTATAGCATCACCGGGTTGCGGAACTCTGCCGCCACCTCGCGGATGATATGTATGGACTCTGCTTCGAGAGCCTTCAGGTGACTCAAACTGTATGACATAATATTATAGTTTTATACGTTTCTCAATTATGTTAAGTACCTCGTCAACACACTCATCAACACGCTTATTAGTGGTGTCGATGCGCAGTGCGGGGTGCTGTGGCTCCTCAAAGGGCGAGCTTATGCCTGTGAAGTCGCCAATCTCGCCGCGACGTGCCTTGGCATATAGCCCCTTGATGTCTCTGCGCTCACACTCCTCAAGGGGTGTAGAGACGTGAATTTCAGCAAAATCCTCTGCGCCGATAATCTCCTCTGCCATTGTGCGAAGCTCCTGCGTGGGCGACACAAAGGCGGCGAGGGTCACGATGCCTGTATGCGTAAAGAGTCTGCACACCTCGGCAATGCGGCGTATATTCTCGCGTCTATCCTCTTCAGAGAAGCCCAAACCACGGTTTATGCCCGTGCGAACATTGTCGCCATCGAGGATGCGGCACAATATGCCCATCTGTGAAAGACGCTGCTCAAGGGCTATGGCGATTGTGCTCTTACCAGAGCCTGAAAGACCTGTGAACCATACGGTAATGCCGCGCTGACCGAGCTGCTGCTCCTTCTCCTCGCGTGACTGCATACGGTCAAATATGGGGTGAATGTTATTTACAATCTCGCTGTTCATAAGTTAGAAAGACCAGAATATAGGGATGAAAATCATTGATATTATAAAGGCTATGATGTTGAGGGGTAGACCTATACGTAAGAAGTCCTTGAACGTGTATCCACCTATACCCTGCACAATCATATTTGTCTGATAACCAATGGGTGACGAGAAGCTGCACGATGCTGCAATACATATCGCCACAAAGAATGGCATCTCGTTTACGCCAAGCTGCTCGGCAGCGGCCATAGCGATAGGAAAGGCGAAGGCTGCGGCAGCGTTATTTGTAATAAGCTCGGTTATAATGTTAGTCACAACGTAGAGTATGGCGAGGATGACGATAGGCGGCATCTCCTTTGCCAAGCCAATCATACCGCTTGCAACCCAGTCCGCAAGTCCCGACTTTGTCATCGCCTGACTTATGGCAAGGGCGCAGGCGATGGTTATGAGTATATCCCACGAGATAAATTTAGTGTACTTCTTGGGAGGAAAGATATTGCAAAATGCCATTATCACAGTCACCACGCACGCCCAGAAAAACATATCAAGCGTAGCTGTTGGGAAGAGCTCCTTGACGTATGATGTGTCGCCGAGTGTAGCACCTATAATCATCATTAAGAGTAGCCCCAATGTAAACCACTTCTTTGGCGCGGGACACTTTGGCGTGTAGTCCAAGTCGTTGGATAAGAGCAAGAAGACGCTCGAATCGCCCCACGTGGGTATAAACTGCTCGTCGGCAGATAGTACCAGCGTGTCGCCTTCGCGGAAGCGTATTTTGTGCATATCCTCAATGATGCTACCTGCGCGGCGTATCTGAATTATGTCGGCTTGGTAGTGGTTCTTGAAGTCAAACTCCTCCCACGACTTGTTGATACCTGGGAAACGTGGGCCTATCACCGCCTCTACTATATGGTAGTTGTCGTTGGAGAGTTGCTGTGAGCTTTGTGGTGTTGTGTCGCCTGGCAGACGCTTGTCGCCAAATAGCACGATGTATGCGATGCCAGCAATAGCTATTATTCCACCCACCTTGCCAAGCTCAAACATTGAGAACCCCTCGTATCCAGCGTCGAGCATAAGTCCGTGAATCACAAGGTTTGTTGACGTGCCGATAAGCGTACACATACCACCGAGTATGGCGGCATACGATAGCGGAATAAGGAATTTCTTTATGGGTAGCCCTACGCGCCTGCACCACTGCTTGATGTGTGGTATGAAGATTACCACAATGGGGGTGTTATTGAGAAATGCTGATGCTGATGCTACAACACCCATAATATAGAGCAAACCCTTGCGTAGCGAACTACGCTCCTTTGATGGAAATATGAAGGACATTATCGCGCCGAGGCAGTCGGAACGGCGCACACCCTCGCTAACCAAAAAGAGCAGTGCCACGGTTATCATACCTTTATTTGAGAAGCCCGCAAGAGCCTCTTTGGGGGTCAAGATACCAGTGCAGATAAAGATGACGACAATGCTAAATAGCAAGATGCCAGGACGTAGTCTGTCACGTATTAACATCCATACCATAAAGGCGATTGCCGCAAGAACTATATATATATTTATATCGTTCATTTATAATGTATTATATAGATGCTCTGTTTGCGGTATGGGGCATCTGTGGGTTGTTTTGTAAGCCGCGCTAACCAGTTGCGGTAAGCTCGATTAGTCTGCAAATATAAGTATTTTTTTTGGGATTTTGTCACATTTAACGCCAAATACTATTAATTGAACTATATGAGCCACAATATATGAAAATAGTAACAATATGGTGTAAATATCCGTATTTTTGGTAGTTAGCAAGCGTCGAACATTTCGAGTGGCGTTGTTGAATATGTCTGAAGAGCAGGTTGTTCGCGCCTTGCTTTATGACTCGTTTTTGCATTCACCGTTCACTCCCTAAAAATGACCGCTCGGCATAACATTTATACCATTTATTAAAATTATTTAATAAGATTTTCTTTATTAAATATATTGTATTACCTTTGCAAATTGAAAAAGGTGTTTTTGTGTCGGTGGCATCCAATGGGTGTCGACGACTCTATGTTTCGGAAAACGAAGTATTTTTATAATAGAAGATTTATGAGTAATGTAAACCTAACCCCCAGCTATTTGTTTGAGGTCAGCTGGGAGGTATGCAACAAAGTGGGCGGTATTCATACCGTTATCGCTTCGAAGGCACCTACGGTGAAGTCTCTGCTCGGTGATAAGTATATCACCATTGGTCCCGACTTCTCGCAGGATGCAGCAAATCCCGAGTTCAAGGAGGATACAACCCTTATGGCGGCGTGGCGCGAGTCGCTTTACAATCGTGGTGTTCGTGTTCGTATTGGTCGTTGGATGATTGAGGGTAATCCCATCGCAATACTTATTGACTTTAAATCATTTTTTGGTCAGAAGGATGCTATACTTAAGCAGTTGTGGGACTCTTACCACGTAGACTCGTTGTCTGGTCAGTGGGACTATGTTGAGCCCGTGTTGTTTGGTCACGCAGCAGGCGTTGTTATCGCATCGTATGTTGAGACAATGTGCGCATCAACAGATAAGGTCGTAGCGCACTTCCACGAGTGGATGGCAGCCGCAGGTTCGCTCTACTTGCGCGACAATGCCCCCTATGTAGCAACGGTATTCTCTACACACGCTACAGTTATCGGACGTTGCATCGCTGGCAACCGTCTGCCCCTCTACAACGACCTTCACAAGTTCAATGCCGATGACCTTGCACGTCAGTTCAATGTTATGGCGAAGCACTCATTGGAGAAGTCGGCTGCAACCTATGCTGATGCATTCCTTACAGTGAGCGACATCACGGCTAACGAATGTAAGTATCTGCTTGGTCGTGAGGTTACACGCATCACACCTAACGGCTTTGAGAATGGCTTTGTTCCGAAGGGTGAGAAGCTCGCCGAGAAGCGTGCTGCTGCACGTCGCAAGCTTATCGACGTGGCACAGGCTACTTGGGACTATGAGTTCCGTGGCGAGCCTCTGATTGTTGCTACAAGTGGTCGCTATGAGTATCGTAACAAGGGTATCGACGTATTCCTTGAGTCACTCAAGCAGCTTGCATCAAGTAACTTGGAGCGCGACGTACTTGCAGTTATCGCAGTGCCCGCAGCCACCGCAGGCGTGCGTCAGGACTTGGCACAGCACCTCGAGGATAAGAGCTATGCGATAGACCCATCACAGAAGCGTTACCTTACTCACTACCTTGAGTCAGAGGCTTGGGATCAGGTGTCACAGAGCATCGAGGGCAGCATCCTCTCAACGACGGCATCCCGCGTAAAGGTGTTGTTCGTGCCTACATACCTCAATGGCAATGATGGCATCTTCAATATGCCTTACTACGATGTATTGGCTGGCGTTGACCTTACCGTATTTGCGTCATACTATGAGCCGTGGGGCTACACTCCTTTAGAGTCGGTTGCTTATGGCGTGCCTACCGTTACAACAACACTTGCAGGCTTTGGTATGTGGGTTGCAAAGCAGTCGGAGCACGAGGGCGTAGATATTGTTCGTCGTGACGACTACAATGAGCGTGAGGTTGTTCTTCAGATTACCGATGTGTTGCGCAAGTATTTGGATATGAGCGAGGAGAGGGCAGCTTCTACACGCAAGTCAGCACAGGAGATATCATCAACAGCACTCTGGTCAAAGCTCTTCAACGAGTATAAGGTTGCTTACGAGGAGGCTATGGATAACTCTATTTCACGTACTAACCGTGTGCTTATCGACGGTGGTGGTCGCTCGGAGCAGATTAACTTCGTGCGTCAGCAGCTTACCTCAAACCGTCCCTCTTGGCACCGTTTGATGGTTGAGAAGGGTATCCCGCAGCGTCTTAAGCCGCTGGAGGAGTTGTCACGTAACTTGTGGTGGTGCTGGACAGCTGCTGCACAGGAGTTGTTCGAGTCAACAGACAAGGAGTTGTGGGTAAGCGTTGATCGCAATCCTATCGCTCTGCTCGACAAGCTCTCTGCGGCACGTCTCGACGAGCTTACAAAGGATAAGGACTTCTTGAAGCGTATGGATGCTGTATATAAGGAGTTCTGCGAGTATATGTCGGAGAAGCCATCTCCCGAGCACGCAAAGGTTGCATACTTCTCTATGGAGTATGGTTTGCACTCATCATTGAAGATATATTCGGGTGGTCTTGGTATCCTTGCGGGTGACTACCTCAAGGAGGCATCAGATCGCAATGTGCCTATGGTTGCAGTAGGTCTGTTGTATCGCTATGGCTACTTCACACAGCGTCTCTCGGCACAGGGTGCGCAGGAGGCTACATACGAGGCACAGAACTTCTTTAAGTTGCCCATATCGCCTGTACGTGACGAGGATGGTAACTGGATTACTACACAGGTGGCTCTGCCAGGACGTACTCTTACGGCACGTGTTTGGAAGTGTCAGGTAGGTCGTACCGACCTCTTCTTGCTCGATGCCGACTATGAGGCAAACCTCGAGGAGGATCGTCAGGTGACATACTACCTCTATGGTGGTGACTGGGAGAACCGTCTCAAGCAGGAGATTTTGCTTGGCGTCGGCGGTATCCGCGCCCTCGTAAAGATGGGTATCAAGCAGGAGGTTTACCACTGCAACGAGGGTCACGCCGCATTTATTGGCATTGAGCGTATTCGTAACCTCATCGCAAAGAAGCACCTCTCATTCTCGGAGGCTTTGGAGGTTATCCGCTCATCATCGCTCTTTACGACACATACCCCTGTTCCCGCAGGTCACGATGCGTTCCCCGAGTCGATGCTTCGTCAGTATATGTCGCACTATCCCGATGTATTGGGTATCACTTGGGATCAGTTCATCAACTTGGGTAAGACAAACCCGAGCGACCCCAACGAGAAGTTCTCAATGTCGGTGCTCGCTTGTAACCTCTCGCAGGAGGTCAACGGCGTATCTTGGTTGCACGGCGAGGTGTCAAAGGATATTCTCGGCAATATGTGGCCAGGCTACTTCAAGAATGAGCTTCATATCGGTTATGTGACTAATGGTGTTCACTTCCCCACGTGGGTTGCTTCGAACTTGCGTCGTCTCTACCAGAAGTACTTCGGCGAGGGCTTTGGTGGTCACACCTACGACATCCCCGCTTGGCAGGGTGTACACAAGATTGATGACCGCGAGTTGTGGGAGGAGCGTATGGTGCTTAAGGAGCGTCTTATCAAGACTATACGTAAGCGTTTCAGCGATCCTACACAGGTGCGCTTGCAGTCACCACGTCAGATGGTGCAGGTTGTTGATAGCATCAAGCCCGATGTGCTTACTATCGGTTTTGCGCGTCGTTTTGCAACATATAAGCGTGCATACTTGCTCTTCACAAACCTTGAGCGTCTGTCGGCGTTGGTAAACAATAAGGAGCGTCCCGTGCAGTTCATCTTCGCGGGTAAGGCACACCCCAACGATAAGCCAGGACAGGATCTTATCAAGCGTATTGTTGAGGTATCGGCAATGCCCGAGTTCGTAGGTAAGATTGTATTCTTGCAGAACTACGATATGGAGCTTGCTCGTCGTATGGTGCAGGGTGTTGACGTATGGCTCAATACACCTACACGTCCTCTTGAGGCATCAGGTACTTCGGGCGAGAAGTGTGTAATGAATGGTGTTATGCAGTTCTCTGTTCTCGACGGCTGGTGGGTTGAGGGCTACAAGGAGGGCGCAGGCTGGATGTTGCCTATGGAGCGCACATACGCCGACCAGCGTTTCCAGGATGAGCTCGATGCCGAGATGATATACAACACTATCGAGGAGCAGATTGTACCTTTGTACTATGACCGTTCTGACGATGGCGTACCTCACCGTTGGGTTAACTCGGTTAAGAAGTGCGTGGCAGACATCGCCTCTAACTTCACTACAAACCGTATGCTCATTGACTACGAGGAGCGTTTCTACAATAAGCTCGCTGAGCGTAAGAAGCTTATGCTCGACAACAACTACATTATGGCACGTCAGATTGCTGCTTGGAAGCGTAAGGTCTCTGCCGCTTGGGACTATGTTACTATTCTCGATGTTAAGCGTGCAGAGATTGAGTCGGAGGCTATGTATGTTGGTAAGAAGTACCGTTTCGAGATTACTCTCGACCTCGCAGGCTTGCAGAAGGAGGATATCGGTGCAGAGTTGGTTGTGGCAACACAGATTGAGGCTGGTCAGGCAGCAAATGTTGTTGAGACACGTCGCTTGAGTGTTGTTTCATCTGATGCAAACACTGTAACCCTCGCTCTTGACTATGAGCCAGAGCATACAGGTATGTTCGATGTCGCATTGCGTGTATTCCCCACCAACGACAAGCTCGAGCACCGTATGGACTTCGCCCTTGTTAAGTGGGCATAATTGTATGGGTGGTGTGAGCCACCTGCAACGATGATAGATGGGCCGAACAGCAATGTTCGGCCCATTGTCGTATATAGGTGTTGTGTACGCTTGATATACAAGCATTTACTCTTTTCTTCCATAGCTTTACTCGTTTTTGTGTAACGCTATTTTAGGACGGGACAACATTGTAAACAATAAGGGCTGTCCTTTGGTGGGACAGCCCTCTCTTGTTGTCGAGTAGTATAGGTTACTCGGCGAGGATCTCCATAATCTTGATAGCTGCAGTAGCCACGGGAGTACCAGGGCCAAAGATTGCAGCAGCACCATCCTTATAGAGCTGGTCGTAGTCCTGTGCGGGGATAACACCACCCACAACAACTACGATATCCTCACGACCAAGCTTCTTAAGCTCGGCGATGATCTGCGGAACGAGTGTGAGGTGACCTGCGGCAAGTGACGATACGCCCACTACGTGAACATCGTTCTCCACAGCCTGCTTTGCAGCCTCCTCGGGAGTCTGGAACAACGGACCCATATCGACATCGAAGCCGATATCTGCATAACCTGTTGCAACAACCTTGGCACCACGGTCGTGACCGTCCTGACCAAGCTTCGCAATCATTATACGGGGCTGACGACCCTCCTTCTTTGCAAAGTCAGCACACATCTGCTTTGCCTTCTCGAATGCTGAATCTGATTTCACCTCTGCTGAATATACACCTGAATTCAAACGAATAACTGCCTTGTAGCGACCTACAACCTCCTCGCAAGCGTCAGAGATCTCGCCCAATGATGCACGTACCTTTGCTGCCTCAACAGCGAGTGCAAGCAAGTTGCCCTCACCTGTGCGTACGCACTCGGTGATAGCTGCAAGAGCCTTCTTAACAGCCTCGTTGTCGCGGTTTGCGCGAAGCTCCTGAAGACGCTTAACCTGGCTCTCACGTACCGCTGTGTTGTCCACAGCAAGGATGTCGATAGGAGCCTCCTTCTCAAGACGGAAGCGGTTTACACCGATGATAGTCTCGTTGCCAGAGTCGATGCGTGCCTGCTTACGTGCTGCAGCCTCCTCGATACGCAACTTGGGAATACCTGTCTCGATAGCCTTTGCCATACCGCCGAGCTTCTCAATCTCCTCGATGTGCTCCCAAGCCTTGTGTGCAATCTCGTTAGTGAGGGTCTCAACATAGTATGAACCTGCCCAAGGATCTACAGAGCGGCATACGTTTGTCTCCTCCTGAATGTAGATCTGGGTGTTACGAGCAATACGTGCAGAGAAGTCTGTGGGAAGAGCGATAGCCTCATCAAGTGCGTTGGTATGCAACGACTGTGTGTGACCAAGAGCTGCACCCATAGCCTCGATAGCTGTACGTGCTACGTTGTTAAACGGATCCTGCTCGGTAAGTGACCAACCAGAGGTCTGTGAGTGGGTACGAAGTGCCAAAGACTTGGGGTTCTTGGGCTCGAAACGCTTAACAATCTTTGCCCACAACAGACGTGCTGCACGCATCTTGGCAATCTCCATAAAGTGGTTCATACCGATAGCCCAGAAGAATGACAGACGGGGTGCAAATGCGTCGATAGACATACCTGCGTTGATACCTGCGCGGAGATACTCAAGACCGTCAGCAAGGGTGTAAGCCAACTCGATATCTGCGGTAGCACCTGCCTCCTGCATATGGTAACCAGAGATAGAGATAGAGTTGAACTTGGGCATATTCTTCGATGTGTACTCGAAGATGTCAGCGATAATCTTCATAGAGAACTCGGGCGGATAGATATATGTGTTACGCACCATAAACTCCTTCAAGATATCGTTCTGGATAGTACCAGCAAGCTGATCAAGTGTACAGCCCTGCTCCAAACCTGCAACGATGTAGAATGCCAATACGGGAAGTACGGCACCGTTCATAGTCATAGACACAGACATCTGATCCAACGGAATACCGTTGAACAACACCTTCATATCCTCAACCGAGCAGATAGATACACCAGCCTTACCTACGTCACCAACTACGCGGGGGTGGTCGGCATCATAGCCACGGTGTGTTGCAAGGTCGAATGCTACAGACAGACCCTTCTGACCTGCTGCAAGGTTACGACGGTAGAATGCGTTAGACTCCTCGGCAGTAGAGAAACCTGCGTACTGACGGATAGTCCAGGGACGCATAACGTACATTGTAGAGTAGGGACCGCGCAAGAAGGGAGCGATACCTGCTGCATAGTTCAGATGCTCCATGCCCTCGAGGTCGCAAGCCGCGTAGTCCGCCTTAACGGGTATTCTCTCGGCTGTCAACCAATCCTCTTTAGGAGCGGTCTTTTTAGTGCAGCACTCTGTGGCAGCTGCACCCTTATATTCTAAATCTGAAAATTTTGCTCTCATTGTTTGATTGATATTGATTAGATACCCAACTTGTTCAAATAATCCTTCAAGGTCTCCAACACGTTGCTCTTAACATTGATGAAGTTGGTGATACCCTGTGCCTCCAACTCGGGAGCGCACGCAGGAGCACCTGCAACAACGAGGATAGCCTTGTCGCCCAAAAGCTCCTTAACCTTGGGAGCTACTGTTGCGTAGTCATCGTCAGAAGCACATACTACGACGATCTCTGCCTTTGATGCCAATGCAGCCTCTACGCCCTCCTCAACACTCTTGAAGAAGGTGTTATCCTCAACGCGGATACCTGCGCAAGCAAAGAAGTTGCAAGAGAACTGTGCGCGAGCGCGTGCCATACCGAGCGTGCCGCAAGTAAGCATAAATGCCTTGGGTGCCTTGCCCGAGCGGTCAACCTTAAGACGCATAGCCTCGAATGCCATTGCACCACGGTAGGGTACAAGAACATTACCCTCATTAGCCTTGCGTGTTACAGCCTCCTCGCTGATAGCCTTGTCGGCAACCTCTGTGAAGTTAGGATACTGGTTTGCGCCCAACAAGATAAGACGGCGTGTAGCAATGTTCTTATCCTTTGTAGCAGCCGATGCCTTAACCTTCTCTACGATAGCACCTGCGCGGAATGCCTCGATGTAGCCACCCTTATCCTCAATCTCGCGGAAGAGTGCCCAAGCCTCTGTTGCGATGTTCTTGGTAAGGCTCTCGATGAAGTATGAACCACCTGCGGGGTCAACAACCTGATCGAAGTGTGACTCGTGCATAAGCAGGAGCTGTGCGTTGCGAGCGATACGCTGTGAGAACTCTGTGGGAGCCTCAAATGCATAGTCGAAGGGGAGTACCTCGAGTGAGTGTACGCCTGCGATAGCGGCAGACATAGCCTCGGTAGTACCACGCAACATATTCACGTAAGGATCGTATACAGTCTGGTTCCAAGAAGAGGTCACAGCGTGTGTAAACATCTTGCAAGAGCAGTTGCGCTCGGGGTTGTAAGCCTTAACGATGTTAGCCCAGAGCATACGTGCTGCGCGGAACTTCGCCATCTCCATAAAGTAGTTAGAGGTAACAGCGAGGCTGAAACGAATCTTGCGAGCAACCTGGTCGATGCTCAAGCCGCGCTCCATAAGCTTAACAACGTACTCGTGAGCTGCCGACAATGAGAATGCCAACTCCTCAACGATGGTAGAACCTGCGTTGCTGAATGTTGCGCCAGATACGTTTACTACGCGAATGTGCTTGTACTCCTCGGTAGCCTTGATAAGCTCGGCGATAGTGTCGAAGCACTCGTCGCCTGTCTTGCAGCAGAAGTCGCCAGCAACAGAGAGATCCTTGATGATGGGGTCGATGCAGAAGTTGATGCGAAGAGCATCCTTATCCTCGCCCGCATACTTTGCAAGAACCTTGCCTGCAAGTGCTGCCAAGCCCTTAACGTTAGAGCCACAGAATGTGAGCTCAACTGCGGTAGGAACAATGTCCTTGAGCAGTGCGTCTACATCTACCTCGCAAGCGCAAGACTTGCAGAAGCAGAAACCGAGTGAGTCAACACCCGAGTTGAGGAGCTTCAGAGCAGTCTCGTTGGCAGCCTTTGCACACTCCACCGAGATTGTCTGGTGTACGCGCCACGTGTTGTCGTTACGCACGCCACGTACGAAGGGGAATTCTCCGGCTGCCGTTCCGAGGAACTCAACATCTGCGAGGTTCTCCGCACGGTAGTAGGGCTTTACGTTGAAACCCTCACCGGTCTTCCATACCAATTTGCGCTCATAGTCGGCGCCCTTTAGGTCAGTTGTGATTACGGCCTCCCACTGCTCGGTTGAAACTGGTGGGAACTCCGTGAACAACTTTTCTTTGGTATTAGCCATAATTGTTTTAGAGTTTAAAGTTTTAAATGATTGATATGTAATATCTTATGTTTCGCTTTTCTCGTTAGCGTCCGCACTCATACACATACGCGCACGGGCAGTTGTCGCCTAAAATCAAACAAAGTTACGAAATTCGGCACCGAAAAGCAAATTTTTTTTAATTAATTTGCCCTCCGATGCCGATATAGACTAAATATTCTCCAATTAGTATGTCGCACTACATCCAAGTGAAGCCGCCGAGGAAGATGCTCTCGTCAGCCTCAAAATCGTTGGGTGTAAACTGTGGCGCGTTACCGCTCTTGAGAGCTGCATCGCACTTTGCCTGACCCGATGCTGTGAAGCCTGCCTGGCTCAGCGATACAGGTATGCCGTCAATCTCGAAGCTCACTCTGTCGAAGTCTGCCTCGGGCTTGAGGATGACCTTAACACCCTGAAGCTGAATAAAATCACGAGCCTTCATTGTGTGGTATGCGCCTGATTTTGTACGTAGCTTTTCAGAGTAGGCAGATACTAAATAAATCTCGCCAGCCTCGTTTGCCATAGCACCGAGCATATCTTCGCCATTGAGCTTGTATGTGTATGAATAGATATACTCGTCCTCAAACTCATCATAATCTTGCATCAGAGCAATCTCGTCATATAGTCCAGCCACCTGTTTGGGTAGATTTTTGGCATTTGCACCAATCTTAACGGGGCCTATGCCCTCTGCCTCAACTGTAAACTCCTGCGCACAGGCGGTAAATGTGCCAGCTATCGACATTATTGCCAGCACAACAAAATAGGATAATCTCTTCATAATAGTATCTCTTTATAAGGTTAATTATTCAACGCGGTTTTGCGCTATGCCCTGTCCAAACTATACTTGTTTGCAAAGGCGCACACCTACAACGTTACAACAAAATTACAAAATATGCTGCGATTATCAAAATTTTAGTGGCTATATCTGTGGTCAACGTACAAAAAAAAACTCGGACAGGAGGCATTTACATACGACCCATCCGAGGTTGTTATAAGTGTGGTGCAGTCGCACCGTTATAGTTATTCGGGCTTTACTAATGACAAGTACAACTCGTCGAGCTGTGCCTGTGCCACGGGTGATGGGCCGTCGAGCATCACATCGCGTCCTGCATTGTTCTTGGGGAAAGCGATGTAGTCGCGTATAGAGTCCGAGCCACCAAAGAGTGAGCACAAGCGGTCAAAGCCAAAGGCAAGACCACCGTGGGGAGGTGCGCCATACTTAAAGGCGTTCATCAAGAATCCAAACTGCTCCTCGGCAGCCTCGGGCGTGAAGCCCAGAGCATTAAACACCTTTGCCTGAAGCTCGGCATCGTGGATACGTATTGAGCCACCACCAATCTCTGTACCGTTACATACAAAGTCGTAGGCGTTAGCACGCATCTTGCCCAACTCGCCCGTGTCGAAGTACTTGGCATCCTCGGGCTTGGGCGATGTGAAGGGGTGGTGCATAGCGTAGAAACGCTGTGTCTCCTCGTCCCACTCAAACATCGGGAAGTCGACAACCCACAACGGTGCAAACTTCTTGGGATCGCGCAGACCGAGCTGCTCGGCAACCTCAAGACGCAGCGTGCAGAGTTGTGTGAGAGCCTTAAACTTTTCGCCACAGAGGATAAGCACCATATCGCCACACTTGGCACCTGTGCGCTCGGCAATCTTCTTGAGATCCTCCTCCGAGAAGAACTTGTCGATAGATGATTTGCACTTGCCCTCCTCGTCAACCTTGATCCATACAAGACCCTTTGCGCCTACCTGCGGACGCTTGACAAACTCTGTGAGCGCATCAATCTGCTTGCGGGTGTACGATGCACAGCCCTCGGCAGCGAAGCCTACTACGTAGTCGGCAGAGTCGAATACCGCAAAATTGTGACCGTGAGCCAGGTCGGTGATGTCGCTGAAGGTCATACCAAAGCGCAAGTCGGGCTTATCAGAGCCATACTTCTCCATAGCCTCAATCCACGGCATACGCTGGAAGGGCTCCGCAAACTCGATATCCATAACCTCCTTGAACATATAGCGTGCCCAACGCTCGAAGATCTCCAAAACATCCTCCTGCTCAACGAAAGACATCTCGCAGTCTATCTGTGTGAACTCGGGCTGGCGGTCTGCGCGCAAATCCTCGTCACGGAAGCAACGTACAATCTGGAAGTAGCGGTCGTAGCCTGCAACCATAAGCAACTGCTTGAGGGTCTGGGGAGACTGTGGCAGTGCATAGAACTGGTTGGGGTTCATACGGCTCGGTACAATGAAGTCGCGCGCGCCCTCGGGTGTAGACTTGATAAGATAGGGTGTCTCAATCTCAAGAAAACCCTCCTTGTCAAGGAACTGGCGCACAGCCTGTGCCATACGGTGGCGCAGAATCATTGCGCGCTGGAGAGGTGGACGGCGCAAGTCGAGGTAACGATACTTCATACGCAAGTCATCGCCACCGTCAGACTCCTCCTCAATGGTGAAGGGGGGTGTCACAGCGCGGTTGAGTATCTTTATCTCTGATGCGGTAATCTCGATGTCTCCTGTGGGCATCTTCGCATTCTTTGCCTGACGCTCGATGACGTTACCTGTCACCTGCAATACGTACTCACGACCTACCTCCTGTGCGGCAGCACGTGCTGCCTCGGGTGAATGCTCCTCAACGGTGATCTGTGTGATGCCATAGCGGTCACGCAGGTCGATAAAGGTCATCGCACCAAGGTTGCGCACCTTCTGTACCCAGCCAGCGAGGGTGACTGTCTGACCTGCATTTTCAATGCGGAGTTCTCCGCAGTTATGTGATCTGTACATTGTTGTATATTTTTAGTTTAATCTAATTTTTATATCTTTGCGAGAAAATAAACATACATTCTAACCCACAAAGGTAATAAATTTAACGATACGTTAGTTAATATATGGAACAAAAATTTGTGTTGGAGCCCTCTAAAGATGAAAAATATATGCGTATGGCACTAAATGAGGCACGTATCGCGTTATCCAAGCAGGAGGTTCCGATAGGTGCTGTGGTGGTGGCAGCTGACCGTATAATAGGTCGCGGGCACAACCTCGTGGAGACACTTATGGATGCTACAGCACACGCCGAGATGCAGGCTATTACGGCGGCTATGTCGACACTCGGTGGTAAGTATCTCGCAGACTGTACGTTGTATGTCACCGTCGAGCCGTGTGTAATGTGTGGTGGTGCGTTGGCGTGGAGCCAGATAGGACGTGTGGTGTGGGGTGCTGACGACCCGAAGCGCGGATATTCCACCTACTCGGAGCGTATTATGCATCCGCGAACAAAGGTTGAGCGAGGAGTGTTGCGCGAAGAGTGCGAAGAGCTTATGAGCGAGTTTTTTGCCAAATTACGAAAATAAACGCGATACAGCAGTTGTATGTTCAAAAAAAGTTGTAAATTTGCGTTTGGTTTGTTGAGTAGTAGGGCTGTGACTCTATGATAAACCGCTTGCGATGCAGCTATATGAGGCGTAAAAATAGCAAAACAATTAAAACTAAAAAACTATACTAAAACTATGAAAAAACTAATTATGACCGTTGTTGCTTTGATGGGTGCAACAACTCTCTTTGCGCAGAGCGATGTAGTGGCAAACTTCCAGCAGGGCTTGGCTAATGCAAAGGCTGGTAATTTTACCGAAGCTATCGCGCAGTTCCAGGCAGTTGTAGAGGCAAGCTATGATCTTGAGACAGAGGATCCCAATGAGCTAAAGGCTATCGCTGGTTCAAAGAAGTTTATCGTAACTTGCTACAACAAGATGGGTGTCAGTGCTATCAACGCAAAGGACTATGAGGCTGCTGTTGAGAGCTTTACAAATGCTGCTAACTATGCAGAGCTCTATGAGGACATAGCATCTATGAATAAGAACCGCACGCTTATCGGTCAGGTTTATGAGGTGCAGGGTGCTGACGCCTTCAACTCGGAGGACTATGCAACTGCAATCGCTGTATTCTCAAAGGGTTATGAGGCTGATCCCCGCAATACAGGTATGGCCCTCAACCTTGCAGAGAGCTACTTCCGCAGCGATATGTACCAGGATGGTATGAAGATTTGTGCTAACATCAGCTCACTCAATGCCGACAAGTATGCAGAGGCTATCGCTGAGGCACAGGCAAAGATGAATATGTACACCAACAATGAGGTTGCAAAGCTCCAGATGGCAAACGACTATGATGGTATTATTGCAATGGCAGAGCAGCTTGACGATGCAGCTATGGCACAGAAGATTACTATGCAGGCATACTATGGTAAGAAGGAGTTTGCAAAGATGGTTGAGATGTCAGAGGCAGCTATCGCAGCACAGACCACAGATGAGGGTCGCAGCGACATCAACTACCTGCTTGGTGTAGCCTACAACGAGCTTGGTCAGTTTGACAAGGCTATTGCAGCTATGAAGAATGTGACTGCAGGTGGCAACGTAGAGAATGCAGCAGCAGTTATCAAGGCTCTTACTCCCGCAGAGTAACATAGACCAACATATAACAAGAGTGGGAATGGCTAATGTTAGCTGTTCCCTTTTTTGTTGTAAAAATGGTTTTGTGCGATAATGTTGAAATAAATATCGGTGTGCTGTTGGCAATGTGAATTGTTTTTGTACCTTTGCACAATTATTATATAATTGCGATAAAAAACGATGGAGTATCTAATTCTTGTAGCCGGTCTTGCTCTGATTATTATCGGAGCGATGATGCTTACCGATGGCTCGGTGGCATTGGCAAAGAAGTTTCGAGTACCAGAGTTTATTATTGGTCTTACGGTGATGGCGGTAGGTACATCTTTGCCAGAGTTTGTTGTCAGCTTCTTCGCAGCACTTGGTGGCAGTGGCGATATGGCGATAGGCAATATCGTAGGTTCAAATATCTTCAACATCCTCGCGATATTGGGTATCTGCGCTATATTTATGCCTATCGACTTCACTCGTACTAATGTGCGCCGCGATATTCCCGCTTGTATTGCAGCTACTGTAGCTCTGCTCGTTGTTACGGCACTCAACGGGGATATTACTCGCATTGAGGGTCTTATATTGCTGGCGGGCTACGTTGTGATGATAACGCTTACAATACGTGCTGACCGTAAGGCTATGACAAAAGAGCCCGAGGCGGAGGCACTCACCGTTAAGATGTCTTACCTGAAGGTGACGGTGTGGATTGTGGCAGGTCTTGCGGGTCTTATCTTTGGCGGCAGGATGTGTGTGAATAGCGCGACAGAGATAGCACGACAGCTCGGCGTGTCGGAGGCTGTTATCGCCATCACGCTCGTTGCTGGCGGAACATCTCTTCCAGAGTTGGCATCAAGCCTTGTGTCAATACTACGTGGTAGCCCGTCGTTGGCTTTAGGAAATGTGCTTGGCTCGAATATCGCCAACATCTTGCTTATCTTGGGTGTGTGTGGCACGGTGACACCCCTCACAATGGGCGATGTCGGTATGAATGATATCTATATGACACTTGCAGCTGCGATGGTTGTCCTTATATCGGCCCTTATCATCGGTCGAGATAAGCTCACACGCATCGAGGGTGTTATGTTCTTGGTATGCTATGCAGCATACGTATATACATTGATTTAGACAATTTACTATGATTAATTTTTTGCAGATTTATGTGGATTCTGGCGCATCTGATGCCTCAACAGGTCTGATGTCAAATATCTCTACCTCGGGCTCAATTATCCTTATGGGTATTATAGCTCTTGTTGGCTATATCGTGCAGGCGCGCTTGCAGAGCGTCTTTGACAAGTACTCAAGGGTGATGTCGCCGCAGGGTATGACAGGCGCGGAGCTCGCCGAGAAGATGTTGCACGACCACGGCATATATAACGTCAAGGTTACCCACGTTAAGGGTCACCTCACCGACCACTTCAATCCGCAGACGATGACCGTAAACCTTAGCGACAGTGTATACTCGTCACGCTCGGTTGCTGCGGCTGCTGTGGCTTGCCACGAGTGCGGTCACGCTGTGCAGCACGCTACGGGTTATGCTCCAATCAGGCTCCGCTCGCAGCTCGTGCCTATCGTAAACTTCTCGTCAAGCATAGCTACGTGGATTATCCTTATAGGCATTGCCATTATGTCGGCTACGAGCAACGCTACGGTGTGCTGGATAGGTATCGGTCTTGTGGCTATGTCGGCACTCTTCTCTATTGTAACGCTCCCTGTTGAGTATAATGCCTCGGAGCGTGCTTTAGAGTGGCTCAAGCGTAGCGGTACGCTTAAGGGCGACGAGATAGAGGGTGCTACGGTGTCGTTACGCTGGGCTGCCCGCACCTATCTTGTGGCAGCGTTGAGTGCTATCGCCACTATCATATACTATATTTCGCTGATTAACTCGCGCCGTAACTAACAATGAATAAGGATAAGGACTATACGTTTCGAGGATGGCTGCTCACGCTTGGTGTCACGCTTGGTGTGGTGGCACTCGGTCTATTGCCTGCCGTTGAGGTCTTTGGTCTGCGCTTGGAGCGTGTCGATGCTTTGTCGCCACTCAAAGAGACCCATTCCACAGAGGAGGTCGTTGAGTATGAGGCTGATATGGCACGCTTGGAGGAGGAGCTTGCAGCAATGACTATCGCCGAGGAGGCTGTTGTCGACACCCTGCCCGTTGTTGTGCCAACGCGCTATGATTGGGTCGTTGAGGATATGGCTTCAGAGCCCCGTCCACATCTTACCGCCGCTATGGTGCGTCCCGATACAGCGCAGCGTGTCATCGCCATTGAGGACTTCGACAGCCTGCCTAATAGTCGCTTTGAGCGTCTTGTGGAGCGTCTTGCTGCGGGCGAGAGTGTGCGTATAGCCTTTATGGGCGACTCTTTTGTTGAGGGCGATATACTCACTTGTGACCTGCGTAGCGAGCTACAGCAGCTGTTTGGAGGTCGTGGCGTGGGCTTTGTTCCGTGTGATATCCCCTTTGCTACTGTAAGACGTAGTGTCAAGCGTCGTGCTACGAATTGGTCGTCATACAGCATTATGAAGCCGAAGTCGGCACCCGAGCGTTTGCGCGATAAGTTCTCTGTGTCGGGTTATCTGTCAGAGGGCGGTGCGCGTGCTAATGTGCGCTGGGAGTCGGTGGATATGTTCCCCACGCTCGATTCGTGCAGCAATGCTCGTATTCTGCTTATTAGCCGCGATAGTAGTAGCGTGCAGCTCACCATAAACGATACCATCTATCATCGTTTGGATATTGCTGCGGATGAGCGTCTGCGCGAGATACATATCGAGGCACCCATACACTCGCTCGCTATGGAGGTTGTCGAGGGTAGGGTTGTCTGCTATGGTGCGTCGCTTGAGGCTGATGGAGGTGTTGTAGTGGATAACTTCTCTGTGCGCAGCAACAATGGTCACGCAATCTTTGGTACGAGTGCCGCGATAAATCGTCAGGTTGATGAGATGTTAGGTTACGATATGGTGGTCTTGCAGTATGGACTTAATATTATGCTCCCTGGGCAGCGTAACTTCTCGAAGTACCGCGATCAGCTACGCGATATGATTGCCTATGTCGAGCGTTGCTTCCCCAATGCTGTTGTCTTGGTTATGGGCGTTAGTGACCGCTGGATAAAGAGCGAGGAGACGGGTAAGTATGTGCCTATCGGCTCGGTGGATGCTCTGACAAAGTATCAGCGAGCTGCAGCAGATAGCTGTAATGTGGCGTTCTGGAATACGTCGGCAGCTATGGCAGAGCTGGGCGGTATGCCTGCTTTTGTGTCGCACGGCTGGGCTGGTGGCGACTATACGCACATCAACTATGCGGGTGGTAAGCGTGTGGCGCGCGCACTTGCGGCGGCATTGCGTCAGCCTGTATATGAGCTGCTATTGGAGCGTGAGAGGGTAGATAGTCTGCGTGAGCAGGAGCGTCGCTACATCGAGCAGATGCGCTCTATCGGTGTTAGTGAGGTTCTGCCCAGCATCGACAATAGCGGTGCTATGAGCATCGAAAAACCCGTTGTTGAGGAGGAGTTGTCGTGGTAGCAGAGTATATCGGAAAGATAGCCGAGTGGTTGGGTGGCGATGCCGAGGCTGTTGTGGAGTCATTGTCGGCGATGTGGGAGCGTCTGTTGCCCCTGTTGTGGTATGATGCCACCTCGCCTATAACCCTTACAAGTGGCTTCTTCCTCTTTGCCTTTCTTCTATTTGGTGTCGGCTATATGGCTGTGAGACGTGTGGTACGTCTGCGCACGCTCTATGTCGTGCTGTTCTCCCTCTATTTCTACTATAAACTCTCTGGATTATACGTGTTGCTGCTACTCTTTGTGGCGGTGAGTGACTTTGTTATAGGTCGCCGTGTGGCGCGTAGGCGCGAGGGTGGAGCACGCACACGAAGGCTTGTGGCTATTAGTGTGGCTATAAATGTTGCGATACTTGTCTATTTCAAGGCCACCGATGCCTTTGTGGGCTTCGTAAATGGATTGTATGGCGAGGGCACGCTCGAATGGGGTATGGTGGTACCTGCGGGTGTCTCATTCTTTGTGTTTCAGTCTATAGCATACGTGGTGGATATATCGCGCGGCGTAATTAAGCCGCTGCGCCACTTCAGCGATTACCTCTTCTTGCTCTCCTTCTTCCCGAAGATGTTTCTCGGGCCGTTAGTGCGTGCGCGAGACTTTATCCCGCAGATTGAGCAGCGCGATTTGCGTATATCGAAGGATGACTTGGGGCGCGCTGTGACGCTTATCGCTGGCGGTATTATCAAGTATGCTGTCATTGCCAAGTCGCTCGGAGTGCTGTTTGTGGCTCCCGCCTTTGCTGGCGAGTTGGGCGATAGTGGTATTGTGGCACTTATGGCTATCTATGGCTTTACGCTACAGATATATTGTGATTTCTCGGGATACTCTGACATCGCCATAGGTGTTGCGCTATTGTTGGGCTTCCGCCTGCCCGATAACTTCGATGCACCCTATAAGTCGGCTACCATCACCGAGTTTTGGCGTAGATGGCACATATCGCTGTCGACGTGGCTGAAGGAGTACCTATATATATCACTTGGCGGAAATCGCCACGGCACGTTGCGCACCTACCTCAACCTTATAGTAACAATGTTCCTCGGAGGCTTGTGGCACGGTGTGGGTCTTACCTTTATGGCGTGGGGTCTGCTGCACGGTGTGGCTCTCGCGCTACATAAGCTCTGGCTCAAGCTTATACCCAATGCCAAGAAGGTGGGTAGCGAGATGAAGCCAGCGTGGAGAGTTTTAGCAACGCTCCTCACATTCCATATTGTCGCCTTCGGCTGGTTGCTCTTTACTGCCGATAGTATGCATCAGGTTGAGGATATGCTTATGCGCATAGCTCACAACTGGTCGTGGGCAGATATACCCGCTATGGTTGAGCAGTCAGAAGTCGCCCTTGCTCTGATGCTATTGGGATATGTTATGCACCTCCTGCCGCGCCGCGTAGATAATGCTGTTATGAGGGGCGTGACACGCTCGGGGTATATCTGTCAGGTGCTTCTTATCGTTGTTGCTGTGTGGCTTATGGCAGAGTGCGATATGCTACTTACGCTCTCGTCGGGAGGCGATGGTGCGCTGCCTATGTATGCAGCATTCTAACATCTATGCAGATTAAGAGATATGGATATTCGCTGGGATTGGAGATTGTTTGAGATGCTGAACTTCGATGGTGGGGCTACCGTGGATGCCTTTATGACAGCCGTGTCGGGAGTCTTTATGTGGATACCACTCTATGTGTTGATACTTTATATTATATGGCGACGCTATAGCTGGCGCGGACTGCTCGTCTTTGTTGTGTCGGTAGCAGTGGCGATGGCTCTTGCCGATATGGTTGCAGGAGTCTTTAAGCATACGGGGCTATTGAAGAATTTGTGGGCATCGTTTCCAGCGCGCCTGCGTCCAATGTGGAACGATATGCTGTGCGATGTACACGTCCCGTCGTTTGACCACGGTAAGTATGGCACAGTGTCGGCACACGCCGCGACAATCGCGGCTATGGCTACGTTGTCGATTGTGGCAATACGACGTTGGTGGTATGCCGCAGTGATTGTTGTCGTTGCGCTACTTATCTGTTATTCACGTATTTACCTCGCCTGTCACTATCCGTTTGATATACTTCTTGGCATTGCGCTCGGAGTGCTTTCAGGTGGAGTTGGTGCGGGGCTATTTGTGTGGTGTAGAAGCCTAAAATTTTTCGATAAGAAAAAATTATAGGGGTGAAAATGCGTTGGGTGTGGCTCTGGCGCACATTTTCATTTTTTGTGAATAACCTGTCGAAAATTAACTCCGCGCAACACACTTTTTAATATAAATTTTCACGAATTTTGTAATCCCAAAACACGCCCTTTTAGAATGGGTGAGGGGAGGCGTCGCCCTATCGCAAGGTTGTTTACTTGTTTGTTGCAGGCTCGTATGAGTCGGTTTTTGGGCGGTGTAATGCGGTAAATTGAAGCAAGAAATATAAAATAATATAGAGCTATGACGAATAAACCTACTACTAATCAACTTCCTACGGTGAAGTACGAGGATGCGGTAGCTGCCACACGTGAGTATTTCGCGGGTGATGAGCTTGCTGCCACAGTCTGGGTGAGCAAGTACGCCCTGAAGGACTCGTATGGCAACATCTTTGAGTCAACACCTGTGGATATGCACAACCGTATTGCAGCCGAGCTTGCACGCATCGAGAGCAACTATCCCAACTCCTTGACACACGCCGAGATATTTGAGCTCCTTGACCACTTCCGTTATGTCATTCCGCAGGGTGGCCCGATGACAGGTATCGGCAACAACCTTCAGGTGGCATCACTCTCTAACTGCTTTGTCATCGGTCACAAGAACCCCGCAGACTCATACGGTGGTATCTTCCGTATGGATGAGGAGCAGGTGCAGCTTATGAAGCGTCGTGGAGGTGTTGGTCACGACCTCTCGCACATCCGTCCTACAGGTAGCCCCGTGCTTAACTCGGCACTCACCTCAACAGGTATCGTCCCCTTTATGGAGCGTTACTCAAACTCTACACGCGAGGTGGCACAGGATGGTCGTCGCGGTGCGCTTATGTTGTCGCTGCTTATCAAGCACCCCGATGCAGAGCGTTTTATTGATGCAAAGGTGGACACAGGTAAGGTTACAGGTGCTAACGTCTCAATCAAGATTGACGACGAGTTTATGCGCGCAGCCATCAATGGTGAGAGCTACCGTCAGGAGTTCCCCATTGGTGCGAAGGAGCCTATGTTCAAGCAGGATGTAGATGCCAAGAAGTTGTGGGAGAAGATTATTCACAATGCTTGGAAGTCTGCCGAGCCTGGTGTATTGTTCTGGGATACTATCTTGCGCGAGAGTGTGCCCGACTGCTATGCCGACGAGGGCTTCCGTACGGTGTCAACAAACCCCTGTGGCGAGATTCCTCTCTGTCCCTACGACAGCTGCCGTCTGTTGGCGTTGAACCTCTTGAGCTATGTTGAGAAGCCATTTACGCGTGAGGCGTCATTTAACTTCGACCTCTTCAAGGAGCACGTAGCAAAGGCTATGCACCTTATGGATGATATCATCGACCTTGAGCTTGAGAAGGTTGAGCTTATCATTGGCAAGATTGCGTCAGACCCCGAGGACGACGATGTGCGCCGTGTAGAGCTTGAGTTGTGGCGCAAGATTAAGGATATGGCACTCAAGGGTCGTCGTACAGGTCTCGGTATCACTGCCGAGGGTGATATGCTTGCGGCACTTGGTCTGCGTTATGGCTCTGACGAGGCTATCGACTTTGCGGTCAAGGTGCATAAGACACTCGCTGTTGAGGCCTACCGTGCATCTGTTATGATGGCGAAGGATCGTGGTGCGTTTGGTGTCTTCAACTTCGAGAAGGAGCAGAACAACCCTATGATTAAGCGTATCTTGGCGGAGGCTCCAGAGCTTGAGGAGCTTATGAGAGAGTATGGTCGTCGTAATATCGCTATGCTGACTATTGCACCCACTGGTACTACATCGCTTATGTCGCAGACAACATCGGGTATCGAGCCAGTGTTCCGCCCTGTGTATAAGCGTCGCCGTAAGATTAACCCCTCGGATAAGGATCAGGTGGCAACATTTGTTGACGAGACTGGCGAGAAGTTCGTTGAGTACTACGTATACCACCACAACTTCGTCAAGTGGTTGGAGATTAATGGCTATGACACTACGCGCTTGCAGACAATCTCGGAGGCAGAGCTCGACGAGTGGCTCAAGGCATCGCCCTACTACAAGGCTACAGCCAACGATATTGATTGGGTGGCAAAGGTTAAGATGCAGGGTGCTATCCAGAAGTGGGTTGACCACTCAATCTCGGTTACTGTAAACTTGCCCAACGATGTCTCGGAGGAGCTTGTAGCTGACGTTTACCGCACAGCGTGGGAGTGTGGCTGTAAGGGTATTACCGTATATCGTGACGGCTGCCGTACGGGTGTCTTGCTCGATGTAAACAGTAAGAATAAGAAGGACTGCAGCGGCTCTAACTCTATTCGTCGTCCCGAGTCTATCCCCGCCGACATTGTACGTTTCAAGAATGGCTCGGAGGACTGGATTGCATTTGTAGGTAAGCAGGATGATCGTCCTTATGAGATCTTTACAGGTAAGATTGAGGAGGATGCAATGTATATCCCCAAGACTATTACGCGTGGTCACATCTTGAAGGTATGCGAGAAGGATGGCTCGAAGCGTTACGATTTCCAGTATCAGGATCGCTACGGTTATATCAACACTATCGGTGGTATATCACGTCTGTTCGACGAGGAGTTCTGGAACTATGCGAAGCTTATTTCGGGCGTATTGCGCTACGGTATGCCTATCGACAAGGTTGTGCAGCTTGTTGACGGTCTGCACCTCGATAGCGAGACTATCAACACCTGGAAGAATGGCGTTGAGCGCGCACTTAAGCAGTATATCAAGGATGGTACGCGTGGTAAGGGTCGCTGTCCGCAGTGTGGTCAGGAGAATATGGCATACCAGAATGGCTGCCTTACCTGTATGTCTTGCGGCTATTCAAAGTGCGGTTGATTTAGACCACGATAGCGGGTAGCTGCCGTCTATATATCTTTTGAGCCGAGGTTAGGGTACTCTATTTGTACTCACCTCGGCTTCTCTTTTGCGGCGATGTCAATGGTGCTGTGTTGCTGGCAGGTATGTCGTTTTGATTAATGGTACATTTTGCAAAAAAAAGTCATATAAATAGCAAAAATTAGATTTTTATTTGTATATTTGCCCAGATTAACGAAATGTGTGTTTATAGATTTGAGCGTCGAATACGAAATATTAATATTCGCTAAACGAGATAAGTAACTAAATATTAAAACCTTAAACTATCAAATTATGAGCAAAATTACAAAGTTTTTGTGGAGCTTGCTTCCTCTGTTGAGCTTGCTTTTTGTTGTATCTTGCGGTGATGATCCCGTTGACAATGGCAGCGAGATCACCTCTGTTATCAAGCTGAAGTCTTCAGTTGTTGAGGCAAAGGCAAAGGCTGATACCTACACCGTAAACTACACTATCGAGAACCCTGTTGATGGCGAGACTGTTAACGTTCTGACTGACGCAGAGTGGATCTCTAACATTGACAGAACAACTGCAGGTGTCATCAAGTTTGATGTAGCCGAGAACACCGTTGAGCAGCAGCGTAGTGCTGTTGTTACAGTTGAGTACAAGAATGCAGAGCCTGCAACATTTACTGTTAAGCAGGAGGCTGCAAAGCCCCAGAACCTCACATTTACTGTAGATGAGGTCTCTATGGGCTACCGTACTTGTACTTTCGATATCTATCCTGCAGACCAGAATACTGCTTACCTTGTGAATGTATACGATATGGCATACATCGACAAGTATGAGTTGTATGATGATGATGCACTCTTCAACGATGATATGGAGTACTTTGCGTGGTTGGGTCAGTATCACGGTCTTACTGCTGTTGATATCATTGATATCCGTAAGATTTATGGTAATACCTATGAGAAGGAGGTAATTAACTGTCGCCCCGCAACAGAGTACCTTCTCTATATGTACTACATTGACGTAAACACTGGTGAGCGTCTCTCTGATATCTATCGTTATCCTTTTACTGCTCCTTCAGTACCTCTTCAGGAGATGGCATTTGAGACATCATACACTGTTGATGGCCCCGCAGTACACATTGAGGCAACTGCTCCTGCAAGCTACCTCGACGCATTCTACTTCGATGTAATGCCAAAGGAGGCTGTTGATGCACAGTCTGCAGAGCTTGGTCTTACTGTTGCAGAGTTCTTCGAGTTGTGGTGGAATACAACTGCTTGCAATGAGATGGATCAGGATTACAGCCCCGAGAGCATCCTTGCAAGTGTAGGTTCGTATTCAAGCGATGAGTATGATGTTGAGCTTTTGGCAGAGACTGACTACTATCTCTTTGCTATGGCACTCAACGAGTGGGCTCTCTGCTCGTCTGTTCCCCAGTATGAGGTGTTCACAACAGGTAAGGTAGAGCCTTCAACAAACGAGATTACTATTATCGTTACAGATATTACACCTAACGGTGCAACAATCCGTTACCGCACTACCAACAATGATCCTTATGTCTCTGGTTGGGCTACAAAGGATGAGTGGAACAAGTTCGGAAGCTCGGAGCGTGAGCGTATCCAGAACATCATCAAGACTTATGATTTTGGTAGCGACTATCTCCACGGCGATATGTCATACACAGAGAAGATGGGTCTTACACCCGAGACAGAGTATGTAGTATTTGCTATGGGTTACCGTGGTGGTGTTGCAACTACAAAGTTGTTCTCTACCGAGTTCAAGACATTGTCTGATGCTCCGTCAACAGAGACTATTGCGCTTCGAGAGATGGGTTACTTCGATATCACTGCTCTTAACGAGGCAGATCCTACTATTGGAAACCTCTCATTTGCACAGCAGTATGCTATCTATCCTATGGAGCTTATCAAGTCATCAGAGGATCTCCTTGGCTATACCAGCAACTGGCTCATTTCAGCAACCAACAAGGATTGGTATACATACGAGTATGTTATGAGCGGTATGCTCGGCGACGGCCCTGCTCCACAGTACACTTACGTATTTGTTGAGTACGGTATGAATAACCTTATTACTGCTGTAGGTCGTGATACAGAGGGTCGCTATACAGAGATGTATTACAACTACTTCTACTGCGATAGAAGCAATTGCAACACTGACGTTCAGTCATTCATTGAGTGGAGAAATGCGTGGTGGGGTACTACTGCAGTGCCTGCAAGCGTAGTTTACGACGCAGAGCAGAAGGTTGAGGAGGCTCCATTGTTCACTCGCAAGGCTGTTGTTGTAGAGTCACCTGCAAAGGTTAAGTTCTCTTCAAAGCAGGCAAGCGACAATGAGGTTGTTACCGCTGCTGATGCACTTGTTGCTCGTCGATAACAGATAAGAGTACGCGTAAGCGTCATAAGTAAGATTCCAGACAAGAGGGCTTAACGGTCTCTTGTCTGGAATCTTTTTATATATGGTTGTCGGGTGTTGTAGCTATGGTGCTAACAGCCGATAAAGTGTGAAAATGTGAAAATATGGGTGCTGATTTTTGTGTTTTCTAAAATATTTCTTATCTTTACGTAAGATATTGACTCGGTAGTGATCTGTGTTGCCGTAGCCACGCCGCTGAATTATTAGGTGTTAATCAATAAATAGACTATTATGAAACTGTTTACAAAGTTTATGTGGGCATTACTTCCTCTTATAGGTATGCTGCTTGCTGTGTCGTGCGACAAGAGTGGTGTCGAGGAGCCCAAGGATGATCCAACGCCCACGGAGAAGCCCGTGATAAAACTCAAGCAGAGCGAGCTCACGGCAGAGGCAGAGGGTGGTGAGTATAGCGTGAACTATACCATTGTCAACCCTATTGACGGTGTTATGGTGGAGGCGACGTGTGCTGCGGAGTGGATCAAGGATATCGACGTTACTGTGGCGGGTGCTATAAGGTTTGTAGTTAGCCAAAATGAGGTTGAGGAGCCACGCGAGGCATCTGTTAAGGTGACATACGAGGATGCCGACGAGGTGTCGTTTGTCGTAAAGCAGTTAGCGGCAGCACCTGCGAGCTATACCTTTACAGTGGAGATGTTGAGCTGCAACTACTTTGAGGCATTCATAGATGTATATCCTGCCAACCTTGATACAAAGTATCTTATAGGTATCTATAGTATGGAGGAGGTAGAGGAGTATGGTCTACACGATGACGATGCACTCTTTCAGGAGGATATGGCGTATAAGGAGTGGATAGGTTCGTGGTCGGGCTTGAGTGCTATGGATGTGGCACGCGAGGATGCTCGTCAGGGTGCTGTCTACGACCTGCGATTAGCTAATCTCAGCCCAGCATCGGAGTACCTCTTCTATGCCTACTACTACGATGTCAACACGGGTGAGCGATTGTCTGACGTATACCGTTTTGAGTTCTCTACACCGAGCGTTGAGCTTGGCGAGTTGTCGTTTGATGTGGATACAGAGATTACAGGCCCTGTTGTAGATGTGGTCATCACGCCTAATAATTATAGTGGTGCTTACTACTTCGATATGCTTGCCAAGTCGCTTGTAGATAGTGAAGCTGCGGCTTTGGGCATTACCCCAGAGCAGTATATCGAGAAGTGGTGGGTGGATGTTACCGAGTCGGATCGTCTGCAAGGTGCGCCTCCTGCGCTAATCATTCAGAACCATTGTTCGTATGACACCGACACCTTCACCTTTGAGCTGTTGGCGGATACAGACTACTATGTATTTGCATTTGCTGTGAACGACTATGCGCTATGTTCGACTGTTCCATATATGGAGGTTGTTCATACGGGCATTGTTGAGTCGAGTGATATGAGCATACGTATCGTTGTAAGCGACATTACGGCTTATGGTGTTACGTTTGTCTTCCGTCCCACAAGTGATAGTGAGTCGTATGTGGCAGGTTGGGTGACTTTGGAGGAGTGGAATGAGCTTGGTGCCTCGGAGCGCGCACGATTAAGTGCCATTCTCAAGAAGTATGATTTTGAGTATATCTACGGTGAGTATCAATACGACATAGACCGCGGTCTTGAGCCTGATACAGAGTATGTGGTATACGCCTTTGGCTACTATGGAGGCGTTGTGACAACATCGCTCTTCTCGCAGGAGTTCAAGACTCTGCCCGAGAAGCCGTCAGAGGTGACAGTGTCAATTAAGGATATGGGCTACTTCGATATCAGAGCCGTCAATGAGCTTGACCCGACTATCGGTAACCTCGATATGGCGGACGAGTATGCGGTATACCCCGTAGAGTTTGTTGTTTCCGACCCCGACGCTGTTGTATACTACTATAATTGGGAGGTAGGGCCCTATGATGACCCTGCGTGGTATACCGACGAGAACCTGCTTGGACGTATGCTCTATTGGGATGTGCGTCCTATGTACATCTGTGAGCCTGTCGCCTACGACTATGAGAATTGGCTCGGTGCAATAGCCAAGGATGAGCTCGGCTTCTACTCGGAGCGTTTCCTATATAAGTTCCAGTGTACACGCGAGGGCGTTAACCCCGATGCGCAGATATTTGTCGACTGGTACAACGAGCATCGTGACATTATTGCTAACACGCAGAGCGTTGTATATAGCTGTGAGCCTCTTGCCATAGAGCCTATGGAGGCACCATTTAGAGCAGCTGTGTCGACGGTAGAGCGCACAGAGGGAGAGCGTTACTCGCAGCGTGACAGCGTCGAAAGCAGTGCTCCTATAAAGGGCGCAGACGATGTTGTGATGTTGCAGCACATAAGATAATAGCTCGACTTTAGGTCGGTTGAGAGGTATCTGCCTATGGGTGGATACCTCTTTTATTTGCAATAATTTGTGGCGTAAGGGGCTGAATTGTACATAATTTGCATATATGGTAGCGGCAGCCCTCTTAAAGGAGTGGGCGCAGATAGACAAAAGATATGTGGTTAATCAAATTATTGCAACAATGAAAAAGAGTCTACTATTTTTATTGACATCGCTCCTCACACTCATCGCTACGGAGAGTTATGCGCAGGAGACGCTCTCCATAACGGAGGTATATACACAGAGTGATAGCGGTAAACCGCTACGTTGGAGCGGTCTTGTGACCAACCGTTTCTGGGATAATTGGGAGATCTCTGCGGGCTTTGGTAGCTCGGCTCTCGACATCAACTCTCTTGGTGGCTCGCGTGAGCCTGGCAACTTCTGGAAGCGTAATAGCTGGAATGCCAATATCGCTGTTACCAAGTGGCTAAACCCCATTGTCGGAGCGCGTCTACAGTTCGACATAGGACAGTACCAGAACTACTCTAATGCCCCCTCGGTATATGGCAACGACATCTACCAGACGCCATATCTCTTTGCTCACGGCGATTTTATGATAAACCTCTCCAACTGGATAGGTGGCTATAAGGAGAGGCGTGTATATAGTGCTGTGCCGTATGTAGGCTTTGGTTATACGCTTATGTCGTGGACATCAGGCTCTGTGGGGCAACGTAACGACGAATTTGCATTTACAGCGGGCACGCTTAATAAGTTTCGTGTGAGCCGTCAGTTTGATATCCAGTTAGACCTGCGCAGCTGGTTTTTCCCAACGCGCGACCTCCCCGAGCAGATACGCCAGGGCAGCGACAGCAGCGTGGCTATGGCATTCTCGGCGAGTGTCGGTCTTGCCTATCGCTTTAATAAGCGTGGTTGGGATCGTGCCTTTACGCCAGCCGATGTGAGTGGATATATTGCCCTTGTTGAGGAGCTTAATGCCGACCTGTTAGCCGCTGCCGTCCTCTATGAGGATGCACAGAAGCACCTTACGCAGCTTAAGAGCGAGAATGGCACGCTACGCGCAGATTTGGACGAGTGCCGCAAGGCTCCACGCACGATAAAGGAGGAGGTGGTAGCAACAGATGGCATACTATTCTTCAATATAGGCACTGCGAGCCTCACGCCCTATGCACAGGCAACGCTCGACACCTACATAGCCGCCATAAAGGGCAGTAACGCGCCGCTTACCATCACAGGCTATGCCGACAAGGAGACGGGCAGTGCTGCTCGCAACGAGCAACTGTCGCGCGAGCGCGCAGAGAGTGTCAAGGCGTATATGGTAGACAGGGGCATCGCCCAGAGCCGTATAACAACGTCGTGGGTGGGTGACACGGTGCAACTATTCTCGGGCAAGGATGCTGCGCTGACCAACAGATGCGTAGTTATAAAGTAGTCTGCATCAGGTGTATATAGACAAAAAAACCGACGGTGGGTATCCATCGTCGGTTCTCTTGTTATGTAGAAGTATATATTACTTCTTCTCGAGCTGTGCCTTCAACTCTGCCAAGCCTGCGATATCGCCAAGAGTTGTCTTCTCAACTGCGGCGTTAATCTTCTTAACGGTTGACTTTGTTGCATCAGCAGCTGCGCGACGCTCTGCCTTCTCGGCAGCAACCTCTGCACGCTTTGCCTCCTCGAAGATGCGGCTGTGTGAGAGTGTGATGCGCTTTGTAGCCTTTGAGAACTCCAAAACCTTGAACTCTGCCTTCTCGCCAGCCTTCAAAGTAGTGCCATCCTCCTTAACGAGGTGACGTGCGGGGCAGAAGCCCTCGATGTTCTCGCCAAGTGATACGATTGCACCCTTCTCGGTAACCTCGCTGATAGTACCCTCGTGGATGCTGTCTACGCCATACTGGCTCTCAAAGCCGTTCCAGGGATTCTCCTCGAGCTGCTTGTGACCGAGTGAAAGACGACGGTTCTCCTTGTTGATCTCGAGAACTACAACCTCCAACTCTGCGCCAATCTGTGTGAACTCGCTGGGGTGCTTAACCTTCTTTGTCCAAGAGAGGTCAGAGATGTGTACGAGACCCTCGATACCATCCTCAATCTCTACAAATACGCCGAAGTTAGAGAAGTTGCGTACACGTGCTGTGCACTTTGTACCTGCGGGGTACTTCTTCTCAATCTCTGCCCAAGGATCGGGTGTAAGCTGCTTAACGCCGAGTGACATCTTGCGCTCCTCGCGATCCAAAGTAAGGATAACAGCCTCAATCTCGTCACCTACCTTCATAAACTCCTGTGCTGAACGCAAAGGCTGGCTCCAAGACATCTCTGAAACGTGGATAAGACCCTCAACGCCAGGAGCAATCTCCACAAATGCGCCGTAGTCAGCCATAACCACTACCTTACCCTTAACCTTGTCGCCTACCTTAAGCTCTGTGTCGAGAGCCTCCCAAGGATGTGCTGTGAGCTGCTTGAGACCCAAAGCGATACGCTTCTTTGTCTCATCGAAGTCAAGGATAACAACCTGAAGCTTCTGGTCAAGTGCAACAACCTCCTCGGGGTTGTTTACGCGACCCCACGAAAGGTCGGTGATGTGGATAAGACCATCAACGCCACCAAGGTCGATGAATACACCGTATGAGGTGATGTTCTTAACAGTACCCTCAAGGATTTGACCCTTCTCAAGCTTTGACATAATGATCTGCTTCTGAGCCTCGAGCTCTGCCTCGATAAGAGCCTTGTGAGAAACTACTACATTGCGGAACTCCTGGTTGATCTTTACAACCTTGAACTCCATAGTCTTGTCTACGTATACGTCGTAGTCACGGATGGGCTTAACGTCAATCTGTGAACCGGGCAAGAATGCCTCGATACCAAATACGTCAACGATCATACCGCCCTTTGTGCGGCACTTAACGTAACCCTTAATAATCTCGTCGTTGTTGAGTGCCTCGTTAACACGATCCCAGCTCTTAAGCTGACGAGCCTTCTTGTGAGAGAGTGCCAACTGACCACCCTTATCCTCAACCGACTCAACGTAAACCTCAACCTTCTCGCCTACGGTCAAGTCGGGGTTGTAACGGAACTCTGTTGCTGCGATAAGACCCTCTGACTTGTAGCCGATGTTTACGGTGATCTCGCGCTTGTTGATCTCGGTAACAGTACCCTCAACAACCTCACCTACAGCTACATTCGACAAAGTCTTGTCATAAGCTGCTGCAATCTCCTCCTTCGACTGGTTGTACAAACCAAGGTCATTCTCGAATGCATTCCAATCGAAATTCTCGTTCGCTACAAAAATGTTCTGCTCCATAATGGAAAAATAGTTTTGCGATACAATCGCTCGTTAAAAGTTAATAAATAGGTTCTCTTCCCACGCGTTGCCCGCTTAAAGCTGTGCCTTAAGCATAAGCCTTATGCGCGCACGTTAGGGACTGCAAAGGTAAACATTTTTTTGTGATAACAAGCCCCTTGCGATAAATTTTATGAAAAATATTGATTTTTATTGTGTTACCCCCCCCCTTGCACTCCGTCATAAACTGCTATTTTGGGCGCATCATAGCCTTGCTCAAGCAAAAAAATAGCCCGTTGCAGCAAGTGCCACAACGGAGCTATCATTATTAAAACACGGCCTTGGGCTACCGTCAGCCTCTTGGCTACTTTCTGCCGTCGAAGTAGTAGGGTGCATAGTGCCAGCCCATAGCGTCGTAGAAGCCACGTAGCGTGTTCATCTTCTCGCGTATGGTAGTATCATTACGGCGGTCAACCGACCACTGTACCTCCGACATTGCAGCAAGACGTGGCAGCAGCATAACCTCCAAGGTCTCAATATCCTTAATATACTCGCTCCACATATTGCACTGAACACCAATGATATACTTGCGTGCGTCGTCATCAAGACCTGCGTATGGATCCCACGCATATACCTTCTCAAAGGGGATATGTCCACCGATATGCAGACCCTCACCCTTACGGCTCTCGGTCTGGTAGAAGTTGAAGTAGCAGAGGCTCATAGGTGTCATCACGACGTTGTTGCCACGCTTGGCTGCGTAGATGCCGCCCTCGATGCCGCGCCACGACATAACGGTAGCGGTAGGTGTAACACCGCCGTCGAGTATCTCGTCCCAGCCTATCATCTTGCGTCCGTGGGCGTTAAGGTACTTCTCTATGCGTGCCACGAGGTAGCCTTGCAGCTCCTCCTCGTTCTCAAGACCCTGCGCCTTCATCATTGCCTGGCAGTGCTCGCACTCCTTCCAACGCTCTTTGGGGCACTCATCGCCACCAATGTGTATAAGCTCCGAGGGGAATAGTTCGATGACCTCGGCGAGGACATTCTCCAAAAACTCGTATGTTGTCTCCTTACCTGCGCACATCACCTCGGGTGTCACGCCCCACGTTGTCCATACGTCGACAATCTGCTCATGACAGCCTAACCACGGTAGCGCGTGGAGGGCAGCCTGTGCGTGTCCAGGCATCTCTATCTCGGGGATGATGACGATGTGTCGCTGTGCGGCATACTCCACAACATCGCGTATATCATCCTGTGTGTAGTAGCCACCATAGGGCTTGCCGTCCCAGAACTCGGGGCGCAGACCGTGACCGATAAGTGTCTCGCTACGCATAGAGCCTTTTGTGGTAAGCTCGGGATAACGCTTTATCTCGATGCGCCAGCCCTGGTCGTCGGTAAGATGCCAGTGTAGGCGGTTGACCTTATGTGCCGCGAGGATGTCGATATAACGCTTCACATCCTCTACCGAGAAGAAGTGGCGCGCAACGTCGAGGTGTACGCCGCGATAGGCAAACGTAGGCTCATCGGCAATGAAGCAGCAGGGGACAACGCCGTTGCCAACGACTATTAGCTGGCGCAGTGTCTGCAAGCCGTAGAATACGCCCTTTGCGCTACCGCCAATGATGAGGATACCCTCCTCGGATACCGTCATCTCGTAGCCCTCCTCGTGTATGCAGCTATCTGTGCGTACCTTGATGCCCTTACCGCGCTTTACGCACTTCATAGGCTTCTTAAGGTTGAAGTGTGGCATCATCTCCGTAGCAAATAGCTCTGCCTCGTTCCATAGCTCGTCGTTTACGATGATATGTGTCTTACCTGTAACGAGATACGTGCCCTCGGCTGCGAGGTCGACGTATGCGGGCTCGGGGATGATGTTAAGTGTTGCAGCCTCTGTGGTTGTGGTGTGCAGCATAAGTGTTGCTGCTGCAAGTAGTAGTGTAAGAAGTCGTCTCATATAGGTTAATGTGTTTGTCAATGGTTATTGGTTGTATATAAAAGCAAAGATACAAAAAAAAATTGAAATAAGCACGAGGGGTAGTAAAAAGAGTTTAGGGAGTTTAGGGAGTTTAGGGAGAGGGGTTGGATGGGTTGGATGGGTTGGATGGGTTGGATGGGGTTGGATGGCAATATTTGAGTCCTGCGCACTTGCTTTGCATAAAACAGCGATGCCCGCAGACTTCATAGTCCGCAGGCACCGCCCTCAAATATACTTATATTACGGTTTATCGAACAAGTATAACGTAGTCGTGAGCCTCAAGCTCTGCTACATAGCTGTCGCCAAGCTGCACGCGCTCACCTGTCATAAGGTTTTGCCACTCGCCACTAACGGGTACAACAACATTTGTGGAACTTGCCGTAGTTGAGAAGTTTGCAACCATAATAACATTGTCCATAACGAGCACCTTGCCAGCCATATCGCTGTCGCCGAACTTCTGTGTGCGCACCTTAACGTCGTCCTGTGCATAGATGTCGGGACGTGAGTTACGGAACTTAAGTACCTTGGAGATAGCGTCATAGATAGCCTTGCGGTCAGCATCGTCGTAGTACTCCCACTTAACGGGCTTGCGACCTGTGCGACCATTCTGCTCGATAGAGATGTCGTAGCCAAGCTCACCAAACTGCCACATCATCTTGGGGTAGGGCGTGAGGAAGTGGAAGGCGTATACGGCCTGTATGCGCTTCGAGATAATCGACCAGTCGTTCTTCAACCACGCGGGGCCATAGGTGATAGCCTTGTAGGCGATACGCTCCTCGTCGTGTGTCTCGATATTGTTGATGCGACCACTCTTGTAGCTCGCAAAGTTACTCTTGTTGTTGCCTGTGTAGCCCATAACACTCTCCTGGTAGCCACCGAGGTTGTTGTTGTTCCAGCACAATGCGCCAACAGTGCTATAAAGCTCGTTCTCCTCCTTTTGGTCGCAGAAGTGCTCGAAGATGACGTATGCATCCTCCTCAACATCGCGTATAGCGCGTGCGTAGTCGCTCAAGATGCCGACACGCTCTGCCGAGTAGTTCCAAGCGTCATAGTTGCTGGGCTTCTGCACAAAGCCCTTGGTAAGGTCGAAGCGGAAACCGTCGACATTGTACTCCTCAAGCCAGTACTTCAAAACCTCCTTGAAGTAGGTGCGTGTCTGGTCGTAGAGGTGGTTGAAGTCGTGGAATACGCTGAAGTTGTGGGGCGCAGAGACGTTGAAGAAGGGGTTATCCGAGGTTGTGCAGTTGTTGTTGCTGTTCCACCACATCTTGGCGTAGGGGAACTGACCTGTAGCGTGGTTGAACACGACATCAACGATTACGGCGATGCCGCGCTTGTGGCACTCGTCGATAAATCGCTTGTATGCCTCGTCAGTACCGTATGCCTTGTCGGTGGCAAAGTAGAAGCAGGGGTTATAGCCCCACGAGTCGTTGCCGTCGAACTCCTGGATAGGCATAAGCTCGATAGCGTTGATGCCGAGGGTCTCGAAGTAGTCGAGTTTTGCGGTGACAGCATCTATTGTGCCGTTGGTAGTGAAGTCACGGATGAGCAACTCGTAGATAGCCAACATATTCTCGTCGGGACGCTCAAAGTCAGTCACTTGCCAGCTATACTCCACCTCGTCAATATCGAATACAGAGACGATGTCTGTGGTGTACTCTGCGGGATATGGCTTTAGGTTGGGATATGTTGTCGAGGAGATGTACTTATCGTTCCACGGGTCAAGAATCTTGGTCGCATACGGATCGCCAATCTTGATTGTGTCGTCAACGAGGAACTGATAGCCATACTCAACACCCGACTGCAAGCCCTCCACGGTAGTCCAGAAAAGGTTGCCATCACGCTTCATAACATACTCATTCATAGGCTTGTAGTTGTTGAAGTCGCCGAGAAGTATCACGCGCTGCTTGCCTGGTGCATATAGCACGAAGGTAGCTGCATTGCCCTCAACGACAACACCGCCGTTAACGTCAACGGGGCAGGGGGCATTCTCGGTTGCGCCAAGCACAGCCACAGATACGCTCTCCTCGATGGTCTCTGTGCCGTCGGTAGCCACAGCCTTAAAGGTGTAGTCGCCAGCAGCTGTTGCCTCAAATGTGTAGTTTAGAGTGTCATCGGTGGTTGTAGCAACCTCCTCCTCATTCTTATAGAGCGTAAGAGATGTGGCAGCCTGCTGCTTAACCTGTACCTCGCACTTGTTGCCAACCTGCATAATAAGACCGTCAGCAGGTGTCACAAACAACACTGAAAGACCCTCCTCAACAAGGTCGATGAAGATGTCGTTGCCGTTGTCCTTGAGCTGTGTTGAGCCATCAGCCGAGCGGAATACAAAGGCGAGTTTTAGAATCTTATCACCTGCGGGTACACCGTAGTATGCGCGGGGACCCCCTTTGATGGTAAGCTCCCAGATGTTATTGCCCTTTGATGCGAGCTTGCACGCGTCGATATTTACGTTCCAATCTGCCTTGACATACTTCCAGTCGCTTGAGGCTGTGCTCTTGTCGGTGATAACGCCTGTATGTGCGTACAAATCACCCTTAAAGCCCTCGATAGCAGTGCCTTTGCCATTAATGATGACCTTAACATCGGTGGTCATATCCTCCGTTACAAAGGCGGGGTCGGTAGAGATAAATGGGTACTCTGTAGGCTCGTTTGGATCAGGATCTGGGTCAGGATCAGGATCTGGGTCAGGATCGGGATCTGGCTGCTCTTGACAGCCCTGGTTGCTGGGGCCCTGGGTGTTCCAACCATCATCAGTACAAGCTGCTGCCATACATAGTGTAAGCAAGGCAGCAATTAAAAAACGCAGAGTCTTCATCGCTTAAATATTTAGTTTTACTTTTTACTATAATCGGTGTTGACGTAGATAATACATATATTTAATATATATTATCACAGCGACAAAGGTAGAACAAAAAAATTACATCTAAAAATAACTTTTCAATAATTTACCCGTCGGTAATATAATGTGTACAGACGGCTAATTATTGGGAGTGAGTGGTATGTTCGTCGACTGTGACGTGCGTGTTTATGTGCAGGAGCGACAAAAAAGAGTGTGTCGAGATTTCTACTTTTGCAGATTTTTCGTATCTTTGCATTGATTAACGTAAACGCTCATTTATAATGAAGAGGACAATAATCGATCTATTTGAAGAGTCTGTCGGTAAATACGGACATAAGGAGTTTCTGCTCGAAAAACACGACGGAGAGTTTATTCCCACAACTTACAACGAGTCTCGCGCGGCTGCACTAAATATCGGTGCTGGTCTTGCTGCGCTTGGCATAGAGCGTGGTGACCGTGTGTCGATACTCGCCGAGGGTTGTAACAACTGGATAATCTCGGAGCTTGGTCTCTTATATGCAGGTGCTATCAGTGTGCCGTTGTCGATAAAATTGGAGGAGTCTAACGACCTTCTGTTCCGTTTGCGACACGCCGACGTAAAAGCGATATTTGTATCGAGAAACCAGCTGCCGAAGATACGCCGTATTGCTGCCGATTTGCCCGATTTGAAACATATCATAGTTTGGGGCGTGGAGCGCGCAGAGCTTCGTGCAGAGGAGAAATGCCTTGATGAGATTGCTAATATGGGTGCCGACTATCTGAAGGGTAATGGCGACGCGTTTATGGCTATCGGCAAGGCGTTGCAAAATGACGATATTGCAACTATCACCTACACCTCTGGAACGACTGCCGACCCCAAGGGTGTGGTACTCACGCATCGCAACTATACTGCCAATGTTGAGCAAGCACTCTCTGTGATGTCGATACCCTCTACGTGGCGTACGCTTATCATCCTGCCTTTGGATCACTGTTTTGCGCACGTTGTGGGCTTCTATATTATGATTGCCTGCGGTGCATCGGTGGCTACTACCGAGGTTGGTCGTACCCCGATGGAGACCCTCAAGAATATACCTATAAACATAAAGGAGGTGCGTCCCCACTTCTTGTTGTCTGTGCCAGCTCTCGCCAAGAACTTCCGCAAGAGCATCGAAACCTCGATACGCAAGAAGGGCAAGACCACAGAGCGTCTGTTTAACCTTGCGCTCAAGACCTCGTATGCATATCAGGCAGATGGCTACTCAAAGGGTAGGGGCTGGCGCGCGCTGCTCAAGCCTGCGGTAGTGCTATTTGACAAGATTCTATATAGTAAGGTGCGCGAGGCATTTGGCGGCGAGCTACAATTCTTCGTTGGTGGCGGAGCACTCCTCGACAGCGAGCTGCAACGCTTCTTCTACGCCATAGGTATCCCTATGTTCCAGGGTTATGGTCTGTCGGAGGCAACACCCGTCATCTCGACTAATGCACCCACCAAGGGTGACCACCGCTTTGGCTCGTCGGGTCGCTTGGTTAAGCCTCTCGACATAAAGATTTTAGACGACGAGGGTCGTGAGCTCCCTGCAGGCGAGAAGGGCGAGATTGTCATCCGTGGTGAGAATGTTATGGCGGGATACTGGAAGAACCCAGAGTCGACTGCCGACACTGTGCGCGATGGCTGGCTCCATACAGGAGATATGGGCTATATGTCCAAGGATAACTTCCTCTATGTGCTGGGTCGCTTCAAGAGCCTGCTTATATCGAGCGATGGCGAGAAGTATAGCCCCGAAGGTATGGAGGAGGCTATTGTTGACAAGTCGCCGCTCATTGACCAGATAATGATATACAACAACCAGAACCCATATACCATAGCTCTTGTTGTCGGCTCCAAGGAGAATCTCAACCGAGCTCTCGATGAGAGGGGTGTTACGGGGGATGCTCGTGCCGAGGAGGCTGTTAAGCTCGTAGCTGGCGAGATTGCCAAGTATCGCACGGGCGGCATCTATGCCGATGAGTTCCCCGACAGATGGGTGCCTGCCGTCGTTGCCATTGCCGACGAGCCATTTACCGAGCAAAATGGACTTGTTAACAGCACTATGAAGGTTGTGCGCAACAAGGTCGAAAAACACTTCGCCGATGCCATCAGCCACGCTTACACCCCCGAGGGTAAGGCTGCGGGCAACGAGCGTAATATAGCATCTATGAGAAAATTGCTGGGTTAATCAGCAATTTTCTCCCTTTTTATCCTCTCCCTACATCGCACTTATACACGATTTTGCCCCTATTAAGCGCACAAAAATTGAGTAATCGGAACGCATTTTGCAGATAGCGCAGTGTCGCCGCTGTGTAACACGAAAAATAGACCAATTGTATAGACAATATTAGCATATTAATTATAGGTAAGCGAGCAGCCGAGTAATTTAGTTTATCTTGATGAAAATATCAGGCGGGATAACACCATATAGCTTGCCCGTGCGAGCTCTAAAATGTGCGAAATTGGCAAAGAGAGCGGTGCAGTAATGCAGTATGTTTTTTTAGTGTCATCATACAAAAATGTTATAAAAAATTTGGTGGAGAAACGATTTATGCTTATATTTGCACGTAAAAATATACACAAAAGTAGACGGAAAAACAGATAATAAAAAGGAATCAAAACACGCTCTGCGCTGTATCTGGTTAAGGTTCAGTGTTTTAGGTTAGCTAAAAACAACCATTATTGTACACCGATAATGGGGTGTTGTTGGCAATATATTATATGTATCACGTGGGCTATGCGCGTACTCGCATAGGGGGATTTGAGCTGGTCGGCGGGTGCATAAATGGAAACAGAGCAAAAAAAATGGTGTGAATTTGCTGAAATTTGCAAAACAGAAAGACTATTAATGAACTAAAAAAATAGATGTATGAAAATTAAAAACTTTACTCTTACTCTTATTGCAATGTGCTGCTGCGTGAGCGTATTCGCTGGTAGACCACAGAGCAAAACTGACGAGACTGTTGAGTTCCGTCCTCACTGGGATATTCAGTTGCAGGGTGGTGCTGCTTACACTTTGGGCGAGTCTTCAAAGTTCACTGATCTCGTTTCTCCCGCTGCATTCCTTTCAACCAACTACAAGTTCCACCCCGCAATGGGCGTGCGCTTCGGTCTTGGTGGCTGGCAGGGCAAGGGTATCTACATCGAGGAGAAGGATGTGTACAAGTACAACTTCGCACAGCTCTTCGCTGACTACAAGCTCGATTTGAGCACCCTTATTGGCGGTTACAACCACAAGCGCGTTTGCGGTGTATATGTATTCGCTGGTATCAGCGGTATGTATGGCTTCAACAACCGCGAGGTTAACGAGATTGCTGCCTCTCTTCCCTCTTGGTCAGAGCAGTTTGAGTATAAGTGGGATGAGCGTGCATTCTTCACTGGTCGTCTTGGCTTGGGTCTCGACTTCCGTGTAAGCAAGCGCGTAAACCTCAACCTTGAGGCTAATGCAGAGATGCTTTCTGACCACTTCAACTCAAAGCGTGCTGACAACCTTGACTGGCAGTTCAACCTCTTGGCAGGTGTATCTGTAGGTTTCGGTGATAAGACTTCAGAGTCACGTGTATGGCGTGAGAAGGTAGAGGCTGAGGAGGCTGCTCGTATTGCTGCAGAGCGTGCCGAGGCAGAGCGTCGTGAGGCAGAGCGTCGTGAGAACGAGCGTCTTGAGAATGAGCGTCGTGAGGCAGAGCGCATCCGCAAGGAGCAGGAGGCTGCAGAGTTGGCTGCAAAGAAGGCTGCTGCAGAGCGTGCTGCAAAGATCGAGGAGAACTCTGACAACGTATTCTTCCTTATCGGTTCATCTTACATCCGCAAGGCTGAGCTTGAGAAGGTTAACAAGCTCGCAGAGTGGATGAAGGCTAACGAGGACTTCAACTTGTGCATCATCGGTCACGCAGATAAGGAGACTGGTAGCGCAAAGGGTAATATGAAGCTTTCAGAGCAGCGTGTAAACAACGTTAAGAAGGCACTTGTTAAGGCTGGTATTCCTGAGAGCCGCATCGTTGCTGACTTCAAGGGTGACACTGTACAGCCTTTCGAGGAGAATGCAAAGAACCGCGTTGTTACTTGCACATTGGAGTAATTGAAATCATTCGAGATTTAAATAAAACCAATAACAAATTATTATTTACCTATTTTAATTAAACTATGAAGTACTTTTCAAAGTTACTGAGCATGTTCCTGGTAGGAATGGTGCTCGTATCGGTTGGTTGTACCGATTATGATGAGCAGATCCGTGATTTGCACAACAAAATCGATCAGAACCAGACCGACATAACCGAGAAGGTTGACGCAGAGATCAACGCTCTGGAGGCTGACCTTGCTCAGGTTAAGGCAGATCTTGAGGCTGCTTTGGAAGCTATGAAGAATGAGCTTTCAACAAAGCACAAGGAGGATGTTGACGCTCTTAAGGCTGTTGACGCTGAGTTGGATGGCAAGATTGCTGCTGCTAACGATGCTATCCAGGCACTTGAGGGTGAGTTGGCACAGGAGGTTAGCCGTCTTGAGGGCGAGATCGACACTCTTGAGGCTGCATTGGAGGCTGCAAAGAAGGAGCTTGCTGATGCTATCAAGGCTGGTGACGACGCAGTTAAGGCTGAGTTGACCCAGAAGATCACTGATCTTGAGACATCTCTTCTTGCAAAGATCAACGACCTTCAGACAAAGCTTGAGGGCGACATCGAGGATCTCCGCGAGGATATGCAGAAAAAGATCGACGCTGCTAACGACGCTATCGCTGAGGCTAACGACGCTATCGACGCTTTGGAGCTTCGCGCTGACGCACTTGAGGAGCAGGACGTATTGTTCGCAGAGCAGTTGAAGGAGCTTGAGGAGAACCTCAATACACTTTCTGACCGCGTAACTGCTAACTACAACGAGCTTAAGGCTGATCTTGCTGCTCTTGAGACAAAGCTTCAGGCACAGATCGACACTAACAAGCGCGCTATCGAGGAGAACGCTCTTGACATCGTAGCTTTGCAGGCACAGGCAGAGGATATCATTAAGGATGTTGAGACTGTACGTAACAACGTAGCTAATGTTGAGAAGGCATTGGTTGCTCACATCGAGGAGTTCGTTGCATATCAGGCTGCTATCGAGGGTAAGATCGCTTACATCGAGTCACACATTTCAGCTCTTGAGGAGCAGGTAGCTGCTATTGAGGCATTGCTTCCCGAGATGCAGGATCAGATCGACGCTAACAAGGAGCTTGCACAGCAGAACGCTGCTGACATCGCTAAGAACGAGGCTTTGTTCGAGGCTTACAAGCAGGCTGTAGCTAACACTTTCGATCAGTTGACAAAGGCTGACGCTGCATTGGCTGCTACTCTTGCTGCTCTTGCTGACGACGTAACTGAGCTTGATGGTGAGCTCGCTGCTTTGGTTTCAGAGTTCGAGACTTACAAGGCAAACGTTGACTCACAGTTGTCAGACTGCTTCGCTGGTCTTGATAACTTGGAGGCTGAACTTGAGGATGTTAACAAGTCACTCTCTTCAAAGATTGCTACTAACAAGGTTCAGATTGAGGCTTTGCAGGCACAGGTAAACGCTATCTGGGCTGTTATGACTCAGTACCAGAACAAGCTCAACGAGGAGATCGCTAACCGTGAGGCTGCTGACGCTAATATCTTGAAGCTTTTGAACGACAAGTACAACGAGCTTGACGCTGAGTACGATGCACGTTGCAATAAGCTTGCTGAGGATCTTGAGACTCTTACTGGTGCATTCAATGAGTACAAGGAGAGCATGGCAAAGCTTATCGAGCAGCTCACACTTACTCTTCGCAAGGAGATCGCTGAGTCAGAGGCACGTGCTAACAAGTACACTGACATCGAGGTTGGTGAGTTGAAGGACTACACTGATAAGAAGTTGGATGAGGTTAACCTTGAGATCAAGGGCCTTAAGGAGCAGATTCTTGACCTCCAGAAGGGTCTTATGACTATGTACAATCAGTTGAACACCACAATGTATGAGCTCTATGTTCAGTGTTTGAACATTATCGACGAGCGTGTTGCTGCTCTTCAGGCACAGATCGACGAGCTTGTTAACCGTATCCAGTCTATCGTTCCTGTTCCACAGGACGACGTTCAGGTTCCTATGTATGCTCTTATGGAGCCAGGTGAGGTTAAGGATCTTGCTGATGATCAGTTCCTTTCAAATGGTGCTGTATTCTCAATTGCATACCGCATTACTCCTGCTGAGGCTGCTTCACAGATCGTTGAGTACTGCAAGAAGGATCTGTCTATCTTGAGCTTTGCTCTTGAGGATTACACTCGTTATGAGGTAACTGGTGAGGCTGCTCCTAAGGTAATGTCTGTAACTAAAGATGAGGAGGGTACAGGTCGCATCATCGTTAAGGGTTTTGTTCCTTACAGCGAGGCTCTTGATGACTTCTACAAGAAGGGCTATGTAACCTATGACTACGGTCTTGGTCGTGATGTAACTGTTACTGGTGCTGATGACTTGGCTGTTGCTCTTGTATTCAACAACGAGAGTGTTGATTCAGAGAAGCATAAGGGTAACATCATCTCTGTATTTACTGCTTTGACACCTTCTCCTGTATACGTAACAGCTGCTGATCTTGCACTTTATTACACTCCGGAGAAAAAGGCTATTGAAAATGGTAAGTTCACTTCAGATCAGGCATACTACAATGTTGATCAGGAGGGTTATGGTAAGCGTAACGAGATTAAGTACGACGATGCTGTAGCTACTGCAACTGATGAGGATCCTGCTAAGGCTGTTATCCTCTATGAGGGTTGGGAGCCACGCGTTAAGTATGATGGTGAGTACTATACTGTTGAGACTTTGGCTACGGACGTATTCGGTCTTGTTTCTAACTCAATCGTTAACGGTGAGGAGATCGTACAGTTCATTCCTGATTTCGTAAACGAGTGCGAGCACGTATACGAGGATGCTTATGCTCTTGCTATCACTTATGACGAGTCTAACTTCGATCTTACTGAGGATGTTCGTTCTTACAACGACATTTACCGTGTTGCTGAGGTTAAGAAGGAGTCTGTAGGTCAGAAGGCTATCACTTCACTCAAGACATCTTTGAACGGCGTTATCAGCGCAGTTTATGGTGAGGAGGTTAAGATTATCAAGGCTTACTCTGTAGTTGATCTTGGTTCTATCCAGTATGTATGGAACTATGCAGACTTCAAGAAGGCTGAGGATGCTACTACGCCTTACCGCGACTATGTTCGCAACTTCCAGTATCAGGTAGAGGATATCTCTATTCCTGCTGCTGATCTTGTTAAGATTAACGAGGTTGCTACACTTCTTCCTCTTCCCGAGGATTACTACACTGATGCTGGCAAGACTGAGTTGGCTGGTGCTACTTACACTGTAGAGGCTAAGGCTTACAAGACTGATGGTACACTTGATTCTACTATTCTTACAGGATGGGTATTCACTGCTCCTACTTGGACAAAGGCTGGTGAGTCATACACTTGGACATTCAACTTGAACGGTTGGGATTTCGGTAAGAAGTATCAGGTAACTGCAAAGGCTGTTCTTCCTACTCTTGATATCATCTTCAAGTTTGATCTTGATATGGTTGCTCTTAACGATGCAGCTGTGGCTCAAAGTGAGGCGGAGTTTGAGTTCAAGTCTTCTATAGAGACCTATGAGGAGAGCTTCGGTAGCAGCTTCGCATTGTTGTGGGAGCAGAATGAGGAGGCTTTGAAGCACCACTTCACAAAGGATCAGTTTGTTGGTACCTCTTCAACTAAGTCAGTATTTGTTGATGACTCTACTATCAAGGGTGGTTTGAAGTATTATACTTTGAGCAAGAATGACTCAACTCCTACTACTGCCTCTTATAGTACAACTCTTCCTTCTGTTAAAACATACCTTGCAACTAACTCTTCAGATATCCGTGAGCTTTTCTTGGCTATTGATTGGAGCGAGGTTGATGGTATTGCTGACGAGTTCGATTACAGCACTTACTACACTGCAGTATTTGGTGGTGTTGATGAGATTAAGTTGACTAACAACGTTCACGCTCTTGTTAAGATGCCTGAGTACTATGTTAAGCACTCTACAACTTATGTAACCGATAAGAAGCCTGTTGAAGGTGCAAAGTACACTACTGAGGTTAAGGGTATTTGGGCTCCTAACTTCTCATCAGATGTTGTTGCTGCCTTCTCTACAAAGCACGTTCTTTTGCCCGACGCATTTAATGTATTTAGGCTTGTGGGTGGCGTTGAGAAGTCTGTAGATCCTGCAGTTGATAAGATTGACTTTGTATTCCAGATCACTGGTAGCGTTGAGGATGAGTTCTTGTGGACTAATTACCAGGGTAATGAGTTCAACGCTTGGTCAGCAGCTGACGAGGCTTCTAACCCCGACCAGATGAATGGTATTGAACTTAACACTGCTGATATGGTAGTTGATGGTAAGACTTATGGTCCTGAGAAGGTATTGGCTTATGATGGTAAGGCTGCTTATGTATTCGTAAATGGTACATTGCGCGTTGCGCGTTATGGTGGAGGTTACATTAAGGTACCTGCTGCATTCAACGAGTACAATAACAACTACCGCGTAGTTAAGTACGATCCTATCGCTGGCTGGTCTAACAAGCGTCATACACTCAATACAGATGATATGTCTGCTGATTATAAGTATAGCCTCTTCAAGAGTGTATCTCTCGTAGATGCTCGTACTAATAACGGTGATAAGGGTTGGGAGCTTATCGACCACAACACTACTTTGGGTATCGCTAATCCTTGGGTAGTTGGTAATGGTTACGATAATGGTTTCGATGCTGGTGTTAATGCTGGTGCTGTATTCGGTATGGTATCTCCTTATGGTGTAAAATTTGATTCTGAATTTACTACTTTCGTAAGTGGTAAGTCTTATGAGGATCTTAACCTTAAGAACAACATCGAGTTGGATACTACTAATGGTACTTTGAGATTCATTGGTGTTAACTCAATGACTATCTACGAGACTGTTGATGTAGTAGTTAAGGTTACTGTTGACTATCCTTGGGGTCGCAAGGTTGGTGATATCGTAGTTACTATCCCTGCTAACGCTTAATTAATAGGATATTAGTTAACAAATAACTAACCAAAGTTGGAGGATGCCATTCGGCATCCTCCTCTTTTTTGTGTATGCGTGTGGTGGTAAGTTATTGCGCGGGCTGTGCTAGGGTGGCAGCTCTTTTGTGCGGGCTATGATTGCGTGGTTGTCGGTATTAGCTCGGGCTGTGCTGTCGGCAGATGGTGTAGCCGTTGAGAAGACAAAAAAATAGCGTCGTTGTCGACGCTATTATGTTAAATATATATGTAGATATGCTACTCGGTGAGGTATTCGGAGAGTTTCTCGCGCCACACAGCGGGGATAGGCACTGTGGTCTGCGCATCGAAGTCGAAGGCGACCATAACAGATGAGCTCTCCGTGAGGCACTTGTCGCCGCACAAAATACGCTGGTGCAGCGTCATACTCTTATTGCCGAGGCGCGACACGTCGGTAGTGACGACGATATCATCCGTGAGGCGCACCTGACCGAGGTAGTCGGTATGCGTAGATGCGGTGATGATGCGCAGGCTGTCGAAGACACCCGTGATGCCCAAGACCTTGCTATAAAACTCGGTCTTGCCGAGGTCGAAGTATGTCTGCTGCCAGATGTTGTTGACGTGCATAAAAGAGTCGACATCCGAGAAACGCTTCTGTATAGGTGTTATAAGCTGCTTTGCCATAGCTATTGACGTATTATCTCAACCTCGCCCGACTCGCCAAAAGCGATGATAGAGCTGGGCTTGAGCGTGGGTTTGCCCTCGAAGCGAGGGTGTACAACATAATCGACACCATCGAGGATGGGTTGAACGACATCCTTAAGGCGTTTGGCGGCGGGCTCGCCCGAGAGGTTTGCCGACGTAGAGACGATAGGCTTACCGAACTTGCGCAGCAGAGCCTGACAGAAGTCGTGTTGCGGGATGCGCACGCCGAGTGTCCCCGTAGCGGGGATAAGGCTCGGAGCAACGCCCGTAGCACCAGGCAGAATGGCAGTTAGGGGCTTATCCGAGAGCTCCATAACCTCGAAGGCGATGCCTGGGGCCTTATTTACATAGCGCACGACCATATCGGCATCGCGGCACAAGCACAACATAGAGTGCTTATCCTCGCTGCGCTTAAGGGCATAGAGACGCTGCACGGCAGCATCATTCGTCGCGTCGCAGCCAAGACCCCACACCGTGTCGGTGGGGTAGAGGATGATACCTCCCTCGCGGAGGATGGCGACGGCTTGTTCAATGGCACGCTGCATAGCTACTCCTGTTTTTGGCGCATAAGCTCGTTGAAGCAGTGGCGGCAGATAGGCTGGTAGGTGTCGTGAGCACCCAGCACTACCTGCTTGTCGTCGGACGTGAGGCGGTGTGAGTGGTGTGCGAGGTCGCCACAGCGCACACAGATAGCGTGTACCTTTGTGACATACTCGGCAGTGGCCATCAGCGCGGGCATAGGGCCAAAGGGAACACCCATATAGTCCATATCCAAGCCTGCGACGATGACACGTACACCGCTATTTGCGAGCTGGCGGCATACATCAACGATGCTGTCGTCGAAGAACTGCGCCTCGTCGATGCCTACAACGTCGACATCAGATGCCATAAGCAGAATATTTTGTGGCGACTCAACAGGCGTTGAGTGAATGGCGTTGGAGTCGTGTGACACAACATCCTCCTCGGAGTAGCGCACGTCGATACTCGGCTTGAATATCTCTACCTTGAGGTTGGCGAACTGCGCGCGCTTCATACGGCGTATAAGCTCCTCGGTCTTGCCCGAGAACATCGAGCCGCAGACAACCTCAATCCAGCCTTTATGCTTGTTATTTTCTAAAAACATCGTATATAATTTTTTCGTTTAGTCAATTTTTGCGCATCTACTCCTCAAGGCGCATAATGTGTGCGCCAAGTGCGTTAAGACGCTGGTCGATAGCGCGATAGCCTCGGTCTATCTGCTCGATATTTTGGATGGTGCTCGTGCCCTCGGCACTCATAGCAGCGATGAGCAGAGCTACGCCTGCACGTATATCGGGCGATGTCATATTGGCAGCACGCAGCGGCAGGCGGTGATCCAAGCCGATGACGGTTGCGCGGTGTGGGTCGCAGAGGATGATCTGCGCGCCCATATCTATAAGCTTATCGACGAAGAAGAGGCGGCTCTCAAACATCTTTTGGTGGATGAGCACCGAGCCCTTTGCCTGTGTTGCAACAACAAGGAAGATTGACAGCAGGTCGGGTGTGAGTCCTGGCCACGGAGCATCGGCGATGGTCATAATAGAGCCGTCGATGAAGCTCTCAATGCTGTAATTATCCTGCTGCGGGATGTAGATATCGTCGCCACGCTGCTCGAAGCGGATGCCCATACGTGCAAACTGCGCAGGGATGATACCGAGGTTGTCGTAAGAGACATCCTTGATGGTAAGCTCCGAGCGGGTCATAGCTGCCATACCAATAAAGCTGCCCACCTCAATCATATCGGGGAGCATAGTGTGCTCGGTGCCGCCCAACGACTCGACACCATCTATGGTGAGGAGGTTTGAGGCGATGCCCGAAATCTTGGCTCCCATACGGTTGAGCATCTTGCATAGCTGCTGCAAGTATGGCTCGCACGCGGCGTTGTATATCGTGGTGCGACCCTCGGCGAGGACGGCTGCCATAACAATATTAGCGGTGCCCGTCACAGATGCCTCATCAAGGAGCATATATGTACCCTTAAGTTTGTCTGCTTCAACGGTATAGAACTCATCGCTGATGTCGAAATTGAACTTCGCACCGAGCTTCTGGAAACCGAGAAAGTGGGTGTCGAGACGGCGGCGACCAATCTTATCGCCACCAGGCTTGGGCATAAAGCCTACGCCATAGCGCGCAAGAAGTGGACCAATCATCATCACCGAGCCACGCAGACGACGACAACGCTTATGGTAGTCGGCGGTGCGCAAGTAGTCGAGGTTGATGTCATCGGCAGTTAGCGCAAAGCTATCCTCTGCCAAACGCTCAACCTTAACACCCATAGCCGACATCAGGTCAAGCAGCTGCATAACATCAGCGATAATGGGAACATTGCGAAGTACCACGCGCTCGGATGTGAGCAACGTAGCGCATATAATCTGAAGTGCCTCATTTTTAGCACCCTGCGGTACTATCTCACCCTTGAGACGATAACCGCCTTCAACCTTAAACAGTGCCATAGACTTAAATTTTTATCAAAGATACAAATTTTTACGATACACATCCAACTTTTGACGTAACAAGTTATCAACATTTAAGGGTTATTGGGTATTTTGACAAATTCGCAATAAGTGCATTATTTTTGCATATATGTAATATTTTGCCCGTAAATGAGCCATTTAGACCCTCTATGTTGTTCTTTTGGTCGAAACGTGTTTTGTTTTAACTAATATAATTCGTTACTTTGTCTCGCGTAAACGTGGTTAATAAAAGTAAAACAACGACAACTATGGATAACATTTTGGGCTTGAGCGGGAAATACGACTTTTCGTTTTTGAAGGATGAGGTGGTCATTGGCGACGACCTCTCGATAAAGACATATAACAATCTCTTGGAGTTTGACCGCCCGACAAAGGTGAACAACGCTGTGATTATCTTCTGCATTTCGGGCAATGCTACCATCAAGGTAAACCTCCAGACATACGAGATTGAGAGCCCATCTATGGTGACGCTGATGCCTGGGCAGATATTCGAGCCTATGGAGTCGAGCAACAACTTCTGTGCGCACGTGATAACTCTCTCGAAGCGTTTTATAGATATGATAAACCTCCCAGGCTGGCAGCAGAGATACCTGACGCTATATAACAACCCGATAACCGAAATGGAGGTGGAGCAGAGCAACGCAGCACGCTTCTTCCTCGCAATACTCCATCGCGCAGCGTCAAATGTAGACAACCCATTCCGCTTGCAGGTCATCGAGAACCTTGTACGCGTATTCTACTATGGTGGTGTGAATGGTAGTTCACCTGCAAAGGATAGTGTGTCGCCCTATAAGAATAACATCGTTGAGCGTTTCCTCGAGTTGGAGCATACGCACTACCGCGAGGAGCGTATGATAAGTTTTTATGCCAACAAGCTCTGTATAACGCCTAAATATCTCTCAAAAATTGTCAAGGAGAATACAGGTCGCTCGGCTGGCGAGTGGATAGAGAACCACGTGGTGCTTGATGCACGCGCTATGCTGCAATCGTCAGATATGACAATACAGCAGATTGCCGTGTCGCTGAACTTCCCTAACCAGTCCTTCTTTGGCAAGTATTTTAAGCGTGCTACAGGTATGTCGCCCAAGCAGTACCGCAACAACGGTGCTATGTAGCAAGCGTTGTCAACGCTGTTTGAGGCTACGTATAAACTCGGGGTACTCTGCCCATAGCGGCTCTGTCATAAGCCACCACTCGCGCGCCTCTGCCTGACGGGAGGGGCGTTCTGATGATATGTCGCGGCGGAAGCGGTCGTCGTCGGGGTGCTCGTCTAAATATAGCTCCTCGTAGTAGCTGCGGTGGCGCGACTTAAGCAGCGACAATAGTGCCTCATCCACCCTGCCTGAACGCCTGAACGCTGCCCACAGACGGGCTATAACAGCCTCGGCAGACTTCTCGCTAAGGTCGATGACAATATCGTCGTATGCCTCCCACTCCTCCATAGCTATATAGCATAGTGCCAGCAGGTTAACACCCTCGAAGTGGTCTTCAGGGTCTAACTCTGTGAGCATCTCCAACTGTGCCATACACATCTCCACGTCGCCTATGCGGAAGTGGTCGACAGCAGAGCCATAGAGTATAGAGAGCGCAGCACGGCTATTGTCGTGCTCCCAGCGTAGCATAATTGGCTCATCCTCGGGCAATACCTCGGCGAGGTCAACAAAGGCGGCGTAGCGCGCCTCACACGCCTCGGCATAGTTGCCCGCAGCACCGAGCCTGTCGATAAGCTGTTTGCGGCGGACAAAGTCATACTTGCCACCGCCCTCTATCTCAAATGATTGGTCAACGGTAGGGTTAAATTTCAGCTCCATTGCGCACATCTTTTCGTATCTTCGACATTATTAAACCAGCGATAACTGCCGTTGCAGCGGCACCATAGAGGTATGCTATGGGCGTTGAGCCAAGACCAATGAACTGGTTTGACACAAAGACAAACGACGCACATACATAGGTCATTATGAGGGCTGGTATAAGTGACAGAAGTACCGCCTTGCTGCCACGACGGCTCAGCCACGCGGTAATCATCCATAGTGTCAGCACCGAGAGTGCCTGATTAGACCAGGCGAAGTATCTCCAAATGACATCGAAGTCGATAAAGGCGATGCCTATGCCTACTGCAAAGAGTGGAAGCGACACCAAGAGTCGCTTGGTGATAGGTCTCTGGTCGATATGTAGCATATCGGCAACGATGAGTCGTGCCGAGCGGAAGGCAGTATCTCCCGATGTTATAGGTGCGGCGACAACACCAAGCAGTGCGAGGATGCTGCCTATCTTGCCGAGTGTGGTGACGCTGATATGCGACACCGCAAGACCCGCATCATTGTTGTTCTCAACCATAAAGCTGTTGAGACCCTCGACACCACCGAAGAATGCCATAGCTACACCTGCCCAGATAAGGGCGATGACAGACTCCGAGATCATAGCTCCGAAGAATATCGGGCGTGCCTGCTTCTCGTTAGTCAGGCAGCGTGCCATAAGCGGTGACTGTGTGGCGTGGAAACCCGAGATAGCTCCACACGCAATGCTGATAAAGAGCGTAGGTATAATAGGGAGATTCTCGGCGTTATAGTGTTGATTACCAAGCGATGTGAGCTCGGGTATCTCGTAGTCGCCAAAGAGTATTACACCAAACATACCGAGTGCCATAAAGATAAGTGCAGCACCGAACAAGGGGTATATCTTGCCTATGATCTTGTCGACGGGGAGTATCGTAGCTATGACGTAGTAGACGATGATTACTGCCACCCACGCAAGGTAGGGTATGTCGGTCATACTTGTAAGAATCTTCGAGGGTGTGACAATAAATACGCCACCAACCAACACCATAAGGATAGGTATTACCACAAGCGACAGACGGTGCATATTGACACCTAAATATTTACCTATGGTCTCGGGGAGGCTTGTGCCACCGTTGCGCAGAGATATAACGCCCGCAACAAAGTCGTGCATAGCACCCATCAAGATACCTCCCAGCGTAATCCACAGAAAGGCTACAGGGCCGTAGCACGCACCGAGGATAGCTCCGAAGATAGGGCCTGTGCCCGCAATGTTGAGTAGCTGTATAAGGAATATGCGCCAGCGTGGCAACGGCATATAGTCGACACCATCGTAGTGTGTCTTTGATGGCACATCGGCATTGGGGTCAATCTTAACGATGCGCTCCAGCAATCCACCATAGAGGAAGTATGCGGCGATGAGTGTTACAAGACAGATGAAAAAGGTTATCATACTCGTTTTTTTTGGTTATTTGGCACAAATTTAATAAATTTTTACGATATTTGCACCGTCAACGAGTAAAGTTTGACCATTCAAGGTTGCCTTAATAGCTCAGTCGGTAGAGCACTTCATTCGTAATGAAGGGGTCGCGGGTTCGAGTCCCGCTCAAGGCTCTGGGGACACGGTGCGGTGTCCCTTTTTTTTGTGGTTTGTGGCAGCGATAGTGGTTGTTGTTGCGGTTTGTTTGTGGCAAGCAGTCGATGTTATCGACATTGAAACTCGCGGCGCAGTCTACACTGTGCAAGCACAATAGACCGCCGCGCGCGTTTCAGCGAATACGCTTGCTTGCCCCACGACAAGAGCGTCACTCGAAGAAGTTACGGGTTGAGCCGATATTATAACGGTTTATTGTTCGCCCTACGGTCTGCGCTGATTTTTTAGTGGTATCGGCTCTATGGCTTTGCCATTCGAGTCCCGCTCAAGGCTCTGGGGACACGGTGCGGTGTCCCCTTTTTTGTGGTTTGTGGCAGCGATAGTGGCTGTTGTTGCCGTGTGTGGCAAGCAGTCGATGTTATCGACATTGAAACGCGCGCCGCAGTCTACACTGTGCAAGCACAATAGACCGCTGCGCGCGTTTCAGCGAATACGCTTGCTTGCCCCACGACAATAGCGTCACTCGAAGTAGTTACGGGTTGAGCCG
>JAFXHE010000007.1 GCA_017536555.1 Alistipes sp. | reverse complement strand
GCAACAACCATACCACGCTTAACCTCCTTCTTGTCGATACCACGCATCAAGAGACCTACGTTATCACCAGCCTCACCCTCATCGAGGAGCTTGCGGAACATCTCGACACCAGTACAAGTAGAAGTACGGATCTTCTCGTCCAAACCTACGATCTCAACGGGATCACCAACGTGGATGATACCAGTCTCGATACGACCAGTTACAACGGTACCACGACCAGTGATTGAGAATACATCCTCAACAGGCATCAAGAAAGGCTTCTCGTTATCACGGGGAGGAATCTGGATGTAGTTATCAACATTCTCCATAAGCTCAAGAACCTTCTGCTCCCACTGGGGCTCGCCGTTCAAAGCACCAAGAGCTGAACCACGGATAACGGGTGCGTTATCACCGTCGAAGTCGTACTTAGAAAGAAGGTCACGAACCTCCATCTCAACGAGGTCAAGCATCTCAGGATCGTCAACCATATCACACTTGTTCAAGAAAACAACGATACGGGGAACATTCACCTGCTTAGCCAAAAGTACGTGCTCGTTAGTCTGGGGCATAGGACCATCAGTAGCAGCAACTACGAGGATAGCACCGTCCATCTGAGCAGCACCAGTAACCATGTTCTTTACGTAGTCGGCGTAACCGGGGCAGTCTACGTGAGCGTAGTGACGACCTGCAGTCTGGTACTCAACGTGTGAGGTGTTGATGGTGATACCACGCTCCTTCTCCTCAGGTGCGTTGTCGATAGAGTCGAATGAACGAAGCTCTGAAAGACCAGCCTTAGCAAGAACAGTGGTAATAGCAGCAGTAAGAGTAGTCTTACCGTGGTCAACGTGACCGATAGTACCGATGTTCACGTGCGGTTTCGAACGATCAAATTTTTCTTTTGCCATAGTAATATAAGTATTTAAGTTTTTAAAGTTACCTATCTTATTTTTACAGACAAACGTACAACACATACCCCACCATTATCGGCAAAGGGCGTGTCGCACTTTATCCCTCTTGAGCGGAAGACGAGGCTCAAACTCGCGACCCATAGCTTGGAAGGCTATTGCTCTATCAACTGAGCTACTTCCGCAAAAATACACCGTTCAGAGCTTGCTTCCCACTCACATTTGCGAGTGAGCTTTTGCAACTCCAACCGGCGTCATCGTGGGAAGAGATGGATTCGAACCACCGAAGGTAAAAACCAGCAGATTTACAGTCTGCCCCATTTGGCCACTCTGGTATCTTCCCGATATTTCGTCAACCTCTACCCGAGGGCTTTGGTTCTTGAGCCGATGGAGGGATTCGAACCCCCGACCAGCTGATTACAAATCAGCTGCTCTGGCCAACTGAGCTACATCGGCAAATGACCGTTATCGAGTTGCAAAGGTACGAACTTTTTTTAAACTTGCAAATTTTTTGCAAACTTTTTTCAAAAAAAATTCGTAGCACCCTATCAAAGAACTTACGTCTCAACCCATAAAGGATTTTTTGACGGAAAATCGAGTGCAAATATATAACTATTTTGTGAAACGCGAAACACTATCAACATTTTTTTTCGCATCAAGTATCATTTTTTTTGATTTGCACCAAAAATAGCCAATTTTATGTTGTTATACCTATATATAATATATATACATCTAAAAGCCCATACGCACGCTACTCTCTTATCGACGCAGCCACCACGCTTGCTATCTTCGAGCGCAGGTCAACAACACCCACCCTCTCTTGGCAATGGCGGTAGTTTGTCAGGACGATAACAGCTATGTCAAGCTCGCGGTCAATGACCATTGATGTTCCTGTTGCGCCCGTATGCCCCACTGCCGACTGCGACAGAAGGTCGCCACCTACGCCCGAGTATCCCTCGCAGCGAGACCATCCGAGCGCACGTCCCCACTCCTCGAAGCCGCGAGGTGCAGTGAGCAGTGCCTCAACAGAGCGCGGCGACAGCACCCGCACACCACGCCACTCGCCATCGTTGAGCAGCATTGCAGCATACACAGCAAGGTCATCGAGCGTGGAGAAGAGTCCAGCATTACCCGAGACACCACCCATACACTCCCTCGCCAACGGGTCGTGAACAACGCCACGCAACATACGACCATCGCCATCGACAGTTGTTGGCGCGCACTCCGCAGCATACTCTGCATCGGGTATAAAGCGTGTAGACGACATCCCGAGAGGCTCAAAGATATGTTCACGCGCATATACATCGAGGCTCTCGCCCATGACACTCTCCACGATACGTCCTAAAGCAATGTAGTTAAGGCAGCTATACTCACACTCTGTGCGCGGCTTTGCACGTCGCTCAACATTTGCTACGTAGTCGATAACCGAGTCGGATGCGGGAAGCACCACCTCCTCATACTCACGCTGTAGGCGCGCCGTAGAGAGATATGGCGGCAGCCCCGACGTATGCGTCATAAGGTCGATGATGCGTATGTGCACAGTATCGCGCGGGCTCTTCACATCTGCATAGCCCTTAAAGCCAGCGATATACCTATCCACCCTATCGGCAAGTCGTATCTCGCCCCGCTCAACGAGCTGCATAATAGCTGTTGCCGTAGCCACAGGTTTAGTTAGCGACGCAAGGTCAAAGCGCGTACTATCGGTCATCGCCACACGGCTACCTACAACCTCACGACAGCCATAGCTGCGCACAAAGGCGAGTCTGTCGCCACGTACAACACCCACAACAGCCCCAGGTATGATACCCTCATCAATGCTCCTCTCGACGATGTTGTCTACATACTCAAGGTGCGCGGCATCGAGCCCCACCTCGGCAGGAGATACTCTTGCGAGGTGCATCGTATCGACATTTGCAGCCGCCATCTCCTCGCCACGTGGCAAGGTAAGAGGCGTTGTCACGCCACCCATTAGGTATACAACCGCTACCGTTACCAAGCCCAAGAGTATGGCGCACCATACTACAATGGATGTTCCTACACGCAGTTTCTCATTCATAGTTAGTGTGTTACAGTTTTAGAGCCGAGGTTAAGCACAAGCACACCTGCCACAATGAGCACAAGCCCGATGATGGCTGGGATGTCGAGTTGCTGCTTCAGCACGACAGCTCCCAACAGCGCGATAAGCACCATACCAGAGCCCGCCCACACGGCATAGGCTACACCCACTGACATCGTGCGCACGGTAAGGCTCAAGAAGTACAACGCCGCCAAGTAGGCAACAAGGGTAGCTACCGTTGGCACAAGCTTCGTGAAGTGCTCTGTGTATTTTAGCAGTATCGCCCACGCCACCTCAAAGATTATGGCGAGAGCCAGGAATAGGTACTGTTTCATAGGGTTTTTCTCTATGCTATCGGCGCACAAAGGCGCATAAGTAAACCACTTAATAAAGTAGCGAGACCTCGCCATAAGTATATGGGGTCTCGCCACCTGTTATAACTATCTACGTAGGCGATTATCGCACCTTGAAGTCGGGATCAGCCATCTGTGGGATGGGCTTGATATACTCGCCACGCTCAAACTTGTCGCGTACAGCCTTGAATGTGTTGATAGTGTACTCCACATCCTCCATAGTATGTGCTGCGGTAGGGATAACGCGCAAGATAATCTCACCCTTTGGAATTACGGGGTAGATAACAATCGAGCAGAACAAGCCATAGTTCTCACGAAGGTCTACGATAAGGTTTGTACCCTCCTCGTTACCACCCTTCATATAGATAGGTGTCACGGGCGACTGTGTAACGCCAATGTTAAAGCCGTTCTCTGTAAGACCCTTCTGCAGTGCACGTGTTATCTCCCACAACTTCTCCTGATACTCGGGGTGCTTGCGGATGAGGTCAAGACGCTTCAACGCACCTATAACCATAGGCATAGGCAGCGACTTTGCGTAGAGCTGTGAACGCATATTATAGCGGAAGAGGTTGATCAACCAGCGGGGGCCAGAGACAAATGCGCCGATACCTGCCATAGACTTTGCAAAGGTGTTGAACAACACATCAATCTCGTCCTGCACGCCGAAGTGATCACCTGTACCACGACCACCCTTACCCATTGTACCGAAGCCGTGAGCGTCGTCAACAAGCAGGCGGAAGCTGAAGTCCTTCTTGCACTTTACGATGACATCGAGGAAACCGAGGTCACCCTTCATACCGAATACACCCTCTGTGATAACGAGTACACCACCCTTCTGCTCCTCGGCAAGCTCCGTAGCGTGCTTAAGCTGCAAGCGAAGAGACTCCTCGTCATTGTGGGCATAGACAAAACGCTTGCCTGGGTGCATACGCAGACCATCAATGATACAAGCGTGACACTCCTTATCGTAAACGACAACGTCGCGCGGTGTGAGCAAACAGTCGATGATAGAGATCATACCCTGGTAGCCGTAGTTGAGCAGGAAGGCATCCTCCTTGCCTACAAACTCGGCAAGCTCGCGCTCAAGCTGCTCGTGATACTTTGTCTGACCTGACATCATACGGGCACCCATAGGATATGCCATACCGAAATCCTTACCGCCCTCGGCATCAGCCTCGCGTACCTCGGGGTGGTTGGCAAGACCGAGATAGTTGTTCAAGCTCCAGTTCAATACAGGCTTACCACGGAAGGTCATATGAGGACCAAGCTCGCCCTCCAACTTGGGGAATGCGAAATAGCCATGTACAGCCGACATATACTGACCAATAGGACCGCCGGCATTCTTCGACAAACGATCAAAAATATCTACCATTGTATCTGAATGTTTAGTTAAAATTGTCAACTATGAGGTCATACACACGCAATTATGCGTATTGCGGTGACCACAAAACAACACAAAGGTAGTATTTTTTTTGATTATAGTGCCACGTGGCACCCAAAAAAGCGGAGTTACGATTGACGAAATAAGTATTTCTACCACCCCACAACAGCATACCCCACCTCCGTCATACTCGCCTACTGCATCGCTTTAGCGCGACGATGTATGTCGTGTAGACGGTATGCTAACGACACCTGCGACATACCATACACAATGAAGGCAACAGCCACGTAGAGCACCACAGAGCCTACGCCCACTGTCGAAGGCAGCCACAACACCGCAAAGGCAATGGCGATGATAAGCACCGAGCCAAATATCACCCAGCCTGCATCACGCACATAGTAGCCCTTCATATCGAGCCCCTGCATAAGTGTCACCACACCGCGATACATCAGCCACACCCCAAAGACGATAGGCAGTATGGTCTCTGAAAGGAGTAGGTTGGTAAGTAGCATTATACCAATGACCACATCCAATAGCGATGCAATCACTATCCACAACCTGTGTACAAAATAGTTGTGCGATGATAGGCTCACAATCAGCCCCAGCACCCCAGATACCAGTACCGAAAGACCCATCCACAGCGATATTGCGCGGTAGCCCTCCGCAGGATTTATCATTACGATAAAGCCAGCCGCCACAGCCACAACACCCACAATGAGCATCAGCCACCAACGCTTAATAAGACGCTCACATCTGTCGTAAATATCATATCCCATATCTCAAAAATTAAATTGGTTAATGTTTCAACTCTACAGCCGACACAACAACCGTGCAAATAGTCGGCAGTAGATGGAGCAGTATGGATATGGGGGCGATTAGTAGAGATGGTGAAGTTAATGAGCTATTGTGCTTGCACAGTGTAGACTGCGGCGTGAGTTTCAATGTCGATAACATCGACTGCTTGCCACAACCCGAAATTTACTTCGAGTGACGCTCTTGTCGTGGGGCAAGCAAGCGTATTCGCTGAAACGCGCGCAGCGGTCTATTGTGCTTGCACAGTGTAGACTGCGGCGTGAGTTTCAATGTCGATAACATCGACTGCTTGCCACAAACAACCCGCAACAACAGCCACTATCGCTGCCACAAACCACAAAAAAGGGGACACCACACCGTGTCCCCAGAGCCTTGAGCGGGACTCGAATGGCAAAGCCATAGAGCCGATACCGCTAAAAATTCAGCGCAGACCGCAGGGCGAGCAATAAACCGTTATAATATCGGCTCAACCCGTAACTTCTTCGAGTGTCGCTATTGTCGTAGGGCAAGCAAGCGTATTCGCTGAAACGCGCGCAGCGGTCTATTGTGCTTGCACAGTGT
>JAFXHE010000001.1 GCA_017536555.1 Alistipes sp. | reverse complement strand
TTGGCAAATCAGGATTTACGATTACCTTCGCAGCAACATATTAATGCTGAGACTAATATGTGACCAATGGGTTATGATGCTTGATAAATGATTTGTGGATGTGAAGGTTAGTGAGGAGGTCTCCATTCCCGCCGGAATCACGAGCGCAATGCGCAACAAGAAAGCCACTCGCAAGAGTGGCTTTTGTTGTAAGAGCGACTATGAGAGCTTGCTCACAAATAGTCGCTCTTACAACAAAAAATGCCGTACGTAGTACGGCTTTCTTGTTACACATTGCCGAGGATTCCAAGGGAAAGACGCAGTAAAGCGAAGCGGCTGCGTCAATTCCGCCGCTTAATAGTGCTTGAGCTTACGATAACGAAGACTACATAAGAAAATACGTTAAGCAAAACAGACCTCGGTCTGCGTAGTGGTCAATCCCGCCCTATTTACCTTTTGCAATCCGATAAAATCGAGTGAAATACACAATCAATGCGATTGATTGGGGGTGTTAGCAGGAACACTAATTGGTGCGGGATGTGCTGTTTCGAGATATATTATATTCATCAATTGTGTAGCCATATTCAAAAAAAATGGGCTAAAATGTGTTGTTTTACGAAAATTATACTTATCTTTGTGGAAACAAAGGGGTGCCTTGATCGGCTGAGATTATACCCTCGAACCTGATGCAGTTAATACTGACGTAGGAATTGTGGATAATATCATAACGCATACCCCGTAGTGTAGGTATGCGTTTTTCTTTTTAGGGAGCCCCGTTGTAAAACTTTTAATTAACGATGTTATGAGTATAAAAGTTAACAACGACAAAGGGGACAAATATCTCCACGCAACACATTCGCGCACACTGCGTTATCCTGTAGTCTTATCTATAGCAGGCTCGGACTCGTCGGGAGGTGCAGGTATTCAGGCAGACCTTAAAACACTATCATCGCTGGGTGTCTATGGCGCTACCGCCATCACAGCCATCACCGCGCAAAATACCGAGGGCGTACACTCCCAACTTGCCATACCCGCGCAAATGGTCTACGACCAGATAGTTGCCGTAATTGAGGATATTCACCCCGCGGTAATAAAGATTGGTATGCTCTCAAATGTCGAGGTGGCAAATGTTGTTGCCGACGCACTTACGCGGTATGCGCTTCCCATTATTCTCGACCCCGTGATGGTGTCGAGTAGCGGGCATAGGCTACTATCCATTGAGGCGCAACAGGTCGTTAAGCAGCGTCTGCTGCCTATGGCAACGCTGATTACCCCCAATATCCCAGAGATGGAGGCTCTTACGGAGATGCCGCTATCTACGCTTAACCAGAAACACGCTGCCGCAAGTTATCTTATCGCGCTCGGTGCTCAAGCCATTCTCCTCAAGGGTGGTCACGAGGAGGGTGCGACAAAGAGAGACATCCTTTATAGAAACACAGGCGCGGGTGTAGACATATCATACCACTCAACGCCAACTGTCGTAACAAAGAATATACATGGTACGGGGTGCTCGCTCTCCTCTGCTATTGCGGCATACGTGGCGCGTGGTCTTGGTTTGACAGAGGCCGTTGATGCTGCAAAATCATATATATTCGAGGCTATTAAGGCTGGAGCAGACGTATCTATAGGTCGCGGATTTGGTGCTGTAAATCATCTGTTTAACCCGCAAAAGATGGAGCCCTATGAGGAGTAAGAACTACCATTTGCAGTTTATCACGCATCATAACAATCGCTACTCATATATTGACTCTGCACGTCTTGCCCTTGAGGGTGGTTGCCGTTGGGTGCAACTACGTATGAAGGGAGTGGATGCAGATGTATTGGAGTTGTCTGCCCGCAGTGTGCAGTCGCTCTGTCGTGAGTATGGAGCAACCTTTATTATCGACGACGATGTGCTATTAGCCAAGCGTATAGGGGCTGATGGTGTGCATCTTGGCAAGGAGGATATGCCTATTGCTGAAGCGCGCGAGATTCTTGGCAGTGAGTATATCATCGGTGCTACGGTAAACTCATTCGAGGATATACTGCAGCTTGTAAGTAGCTCTCGCCCCGACTATTTTGGCTGTGGTCCACTACGCTTCACAACGACAAAGGAGCGACTTGCGCCCACGCTCGGCTTTGAGGGGTATCGTGAGATTATGCGTCGTATGCGAGATGCCAATATCACCACGCCTCTTGTTGCTATTGGCGGCATAACAAAGGATGACATTACGCCACTTTTGCAATGCGGAGTTAATGGTATTGCATTGAGTGGCTCGGTGTTAAATGCCGATGACCCGATAGCCAAGATGCGTGATATAGCGTATATCTTCAAGCAAAATTCACATATAACCTATAAATAGCTAAAACGATGAAATTTGATTTGAAAATCTCCTATCCAAGCTCGGAGAAGGTCTATATCAATGGAGCTATACATCCAAATGTGAGGGTAGGTATGCGTAAGGTAAATCAGATGCCCACCGTCTCCATTAAAGCGGGTGAGCGAGTAGAGACTCCAAACCCTTCGGTATATATCTATGATACCTCTGGGCCGTATGGTGATGGTAGCATTGATGTTGATTTAAATAGGGGCTTGCCGAAGTTGCGCGAGGCGTGGATAAAGGAGCGTGCAGAGAGGGATGCAACTAATGTTAGTCAGATGTATTATGCAAAAAGAGGAGTTATCACGCCCGAGATGGAGTATGTTGCAATACGTGAGAATATGAACTGCCAACAACTCGGCATAGTAACCCATATAACCCCCGAGTTTGTGCGTAAAGAGGTTGCCGAGGGTAGAGCTGTTATCCCTGCAAATATCAACCATCCCGAGGCAGAGCCGATGATTATAGGTAGAAGTTTCCTAACAAAGATTAATGCCAATATTGGCAATTCTGCAACAACATCGAGTATAGAAGAGGAGGTTGAGAAGACGATATGGAGCTGTAAGTGGGGTGCTGATACAATTATGGACTTGTCGACAGGCCCAAACATCCACGAAACGCGAGAGTGGATTTTGCGCAATAGCCCTGTTCCTATTGGTACAGTGCCAATTTATCAAGCTATGGAGAGGGTTGACGGAAGAGCCGAGGATCTTACGTGGGAGATATATCGTGATGTGCTTATAGAGCAGTGTGAGCAGGGTGTAGACTACTTTACCATACATTGCGGCATACGCCTAAAGAATATTATGCTTGCTGCTGACCGCCTTACAGGTGTGGTAAGCCGTGGCGGAAGTATTATCTCGAAGTGGTGTCAAACGCATCAGAGAGAGAGTTTTCTCTATGAGCACTTTGATGATATTTGCGACATCGCAGCACGATATGATGTTGCCCTATCTCTTGGTGATGGCTTAAGACCAGGCAGCATTTATGATGCAAACGACAGAGCGCAATTCGCCGAGCTGGATACGATGGGCGAGCTTGTGGAGCGTGCGTGGGCAAAGAATGTGCAGGTATTCATTGAGGGCCCAGGTCATGTGCCTATGCACAAGATTAAGGAGAATATGGAGCGACAAATCGAGAAGTGCCATAACGCCCCATTTTACACATTAGGGCCACTTGTTACAGACATCGCCCCAGGTTATGACCACATAACATCTGCCATTGGAGCTGCGCAGATAGGTTGGTATGGTACTGCTATGCTCTGCTATGTAACGCCCAAGGAGCACCTTGCACTTCCTAATAAGAACGATGTTAGAGAGGGTGTTGTTGCATTTAAGTTGGCGGCGCACGCTGCAGATTTAGCAAAACAGCATCCTGGGGCTATGGTGCGTGACAATGCATTGAGTAAGGCTCGATATGAGTTTCGTTGGAGAGACCAATTCAACCTCAGCCTTGACCCAGAGAGGGCTTTGGAGTATTACAAGACCTCCAATAATGTGGGAGGTCGTTACTGCACAATGTGTGGGCCTAATTTCTGCGCGATGAGGATTAGTCAAACACTGTGTGAAGAATAATAAACAACAACCTAAATAAATTAATAAAACTATGATTGAAAGAAGAGTTTCAAAGGGTATTATCTCTACCTATTGCAGTAAGCTGGAGAAGAATTTAGACCTCGATGTAGCCATTGTTGGTGGCGGCCCATCGGGTATTGTAGCAGCCTATTTCCTTGCCAAAGCAGGCTTGAAGGTGGCACTTTTCGATAGGAAACTATCGCCTGGTGGCGGTATGTGGGGCGGTGCTATGATGTTTAATCAGATTGTTGTGCAAGAGGAGGCTCTGCATATCGTCGAGGAGTTTGGCATAAACTACGAAAAATACGAAGACAACCTCTATGTTATGGACTCTGTGGAGAGCACCTCGGCATTGTTGTATAAAGCTGTACACGAGGGGGCGACAATCTTTAATTGCTACTCTGTGGAGGATGTAATATTTAAGAGTAATGTAGTGAGTGGTGTTGTTGTAAATTGGACACCTGTGCTACGCGAGGGACTGCACGTCGATCCGCTAAATATCTTGGCTCGCTGTGTCGTTGACGGCACAGGTCACGATAGCGAGATGTGCTGTACGGTAGCGCGTAAAAATGGCATAAAGCTCGCTACGGATACGGGAGCAGTCATCGGTGAACGCTCGTTGGATGTAGTCTCTGGTGAGCAAGAGGTTGTAAATGGCACCAAGGAGATATATCCAGGACTATATGTCTGTGGTATGGCTGCCTCTGCTGTGAGCGGTACGCCACGTATGGGCCCAATCTTTGGAGGTATGCTCCTGTCGGGTAAGAGGGTAGCTGACCTTATTATTGAGAAGTTAACCCGCTAAATAGATGCTTAAGATTGCAATAACACTACCAGATGCTATCGACGGGGAGGTTGCCACTATCAGGCAACTCCTTGCCGATGGCATTGATATTGTCCACCTGCGAAAGCCCGAGGCTGGTATTGACTATTGTAGAATGTTGCTTGAGCAATTAACAGCAGTGGAGCGAGCCCAAATAGTCGTTCACGACTACTACGTGCTGTATGAGGAGTTTATGCTGCGCGGAGTCCATCAAAATAAAAATATCGGGCATCTGCCTGATGGCTATCGTGGCTCGCGCACTCGTTCGTGCCACTCGTTTGAGGAGGTGCTGCGATACAAGGAGGAGAGCGACTATCTGTTTTTAAGTCCAATCTTTGATAGCATCTCAAAGAGGGGTTATCGCTCCGCCTTTAGCCACGAAGAGTTGCAGCGAGCTGCCGACACGGGCATTATTGACAATAGGGTAGTGGCACTCGGGGGTGTTACCTACGACAAGATTGCCTATTTGGAGTCGTTGCACTTCGGTGGTGTGGCAATGTCTGGTGCGTTGTGGACTACGCACACTCTCAAGTAATCAATAATTATTATATGTTTGTACGCGTGAAAATGGCAAAAAATATTCTATTTCACATTGTATTGGCACAATTTTGATTGAGTTTCCGTCTTCCATTCAGTGTGGTTATCTTACCATTCATACTCGCTTCACTACCAATAGGTCGATAATTGTCGTATAAATTTCGCATAGTAGTATATTTTTTATACATTTGCAGCCGCAAATTACCAATATGTGTCCCGCAGCTATACTTTATTGGTCTTTTGGAGCAATGTTAAGAGAGCGATAAACATAGCGTGACACGGTTGGTTTTACACAGTTAACCCCCCAATGACTTAGATGATGAAGCGTTATTTTGTTTGGTTATTGATGACACTTCTTGTTATAGATGTCGCAATGGCAAAGAGACCAGAAGAGTATAACAAGATAGGCAACGACAGATTTTCGATTAAGGTGCAGCCTTTTATGGGTGGCTACCTTATGAAGAGTAGCAATATGGAGGAGATTAACCCCAATGGCCCTGCGGGTATCCACCTTGGTGTAGAGTTTCCCTCGTTGCAGCAACGTCCGTGGCAGCAGTACCTCAATAACCCCACTGTGGGCTTGGGCATCTCGTATATCGACCTGGGTGATAAGCTTATGGGCAAGGCGATATCTATGTACCCCTATATCCTAATTAATGGTGTACGTGTTGAGCACTTTAATCTTAAGGTGAAGATCGGTTCTGGACTTGCTGCCGTCAGCGAGCACTTCTACACCACGTGCGACGGGGCTTTGCCCAACAGAACCTTCTCAACGACGATAAATGCCTATCTCACGGCAGGTCTTAACTTTGACTTTCCCATTACGCGCAACTTTGCAATAAACAGTGAGTTGGGTTTCTTCCATATGAGTAATGGTCGTATGAAGGAGCCAAACAAAGGTGCAAATGTGCTCTACGGTGGCATAGGCTTTATCGCTACCATCAATCCAGAGTCAGGCAAGGAGCCAGCACCTATCAACTTCCCCGACCTGCCATATAATTGGAGTTTGAATATTACGGCATCATCGGGAATTCACGCGGCAGATGAGACAGACCCACACCGTTTTGCAATCTTCTCGCTCCACGCAGGTGCGATATACAGCACCTGTAATTGGCACGGTATAGGCTTGGGTGCAGACCTCTTCTATAACGATGCTATCGGTAATCCCGACACTAATCGTGGTATGTATGTGACAACTACCGAGAAGTGGCGTCGTATGCGAGGCGGTTTGTCAATAAACAATGAGTTTAAGTTTGGTAATTTTACGGCGATGGTTGACTGGGGCGTCTACCTCTTCAACCCTGTGCGTAACCTCTATGATAACGACCATCCTATCTATGGACGTGGCCCTCGTCCGCTATTTTATAAATCTGATGATGTGGGTGTTAACGAGGCATTTCACTATATACGCTTTGGTGTGAAGTATCGCATCTACGATAATATATACCTCCAGGCTCTTGCAAAGACGCATTTGCACATCTGCGAGCTAATAGAGTTTGGTGTAAGCTATCAGATACCTTTTATAAAGAGGGGTCGCCGCAACGACGACAAGATAGTCTTCCACCATAAAAAGGGCTGGTGGAAGGAGTACTAATCTCACATTGTTGGTTGACGGTATAAGCCTATACGCGCTCTAAAAGCTCCCTTACTATTGCCTGCATTGTGGCGTATTGCTGCTCCATACTCTCCAAGAGTCTGTGCTGGGCACGTGCGCGGACAAGGTTGTGAGTAGGGTAGGCTACTTTATAGTAGGTGTCGCCATCAATATAGTCCATCAAGAAGCGTAATACCTGCTCGAAGGTGATATAAAGTGCCGAGAATGCCAACCATTCGCGCTCACTCTCTGTCATTGTTGCACCACGCTCCGCAAGGTAGCCACTCGTGTAGTGGCGGAAGGTGTCGATGTTCATAGACACACGGCTTAAGTCGGTATCGTCCTCGGCTCCTGTGTTTGTGTATGAGCGTATAGCGTCGCCAAAGTCATTGAGCGAGGTGCTGCTCATTACCGTATCAAGGTCGATAACGCACAATACATCCTCGTTTTCATCAAAGAGTATATTGCTTAACTTCGTGTCATTGTGTGTGACACGCATAGGCAGTATGCCGCGTTCCACCATCTCCCAAAATGCGAGCATCTGCTCACGACGGCTCTCTATCCACTCAATCTCTGTGGCAACAGATGCCTTGCGTCCAGCCCTATCTTCGCGTAGAGCGTTATCCCACTGCTCAAAACGCCAGCGAATGTTGTGAAAGCCCTTGATAACCTCTGCTAAAGGCTCTGTGAAGTCGGCAAGCATAGCCTGAAACTTGCCTATGCCGCGACCCCCCATAAAGGCAAGTTGCGGTGTGTCGGCGGTATCGTGCGTGATGGAGCCTTCGATATATAGCGATGCAGCCCAGAAGTTATCACCCTCATTGTAGCACAGCTCCCCCGTCTTTGTGGGAATAACCGTCAGCACCTCACGCTCGGGGTCGCCTCCTTCGGCACGTACCTTGGCTTTGAGGTGTGTTGTCACGCGCTGGATATTATCCATCATAGCGCGCACATCGGGGAAGATGTTGTGATTTTTGCGCTGGAGGATATAGCGTGATTTTGAGGTTGTTACAATGTATGTGTCGTTGATAAAGCCCTGTCCGAGCGTAGCAATGTCAACGACGGGTGCATCGAAACAGAATTGATTGGCAATATCGTATAGTCTGTCGTTCATAATAGCCACTTATTACTCTGCAAAGTAGAATGTTAGTCCATCAACCTTATTCCAGTCGCCACGCGTGAAATCGGGGATTTTTACAGGCTTGCTGCCATTCTCGATAGATATGCGTGTAAGCTCTCCCATACTGCTCCACTCGGCTGCGTCGTAGACATCCATATCGAGTGGTAGCCCATTGCGTAGACAGTAGACAAGACGGTAGTCCATAATATAGTCCATACCGCCGTGACCACCCACCGTGAGTGAATACTCCTGCAAGGGTACTCCGTTGACAAGCTGAAGCTGTACGGGGTGCTTATATCGTGCTGTCATCTCTTGGACAACCTCCGCGGGTGCAAATGTGTGGTGGTCGAGGGCCTCAATATCGGGCACTTCGTTCTCGTCTGTTGCAACGTTGCGTATGTGGTCAAGCTTGAACGTGTAGCCCTGAATGGGGTATTTATTTGCAAACCCCTCTGTTCCTACAAGCTGATACATACGGCTGTACGGGCGTGGTGTCATCACGTTGTGCTGCATATCAATCGTACATCCATTTACCGTACGTATAAGCGTGTTTATCTGGTCACCATGCCTGCACTCCTCGGTATTCATCATCTCTTGTGTGAGTTTCGAGCCATTTATAGACTTTGTAGACATTGACACGAGGTAGTCGAGCCTGTCGCCACGGTGAATGTTGAGTGCTTGGCAGTTGGGGCCAATACCGTGTGTGGCGTATATGTCGCCATTGTGTGCCTGGTTGTACTCCAAACGCCAATTGTCGGCATAGTGTTTCCAGAATGGCTCAAGGTTGTGTATGTATGCGCCCTCGGCGTGTATAATGTCGCCGAAGAGACCCTTCTGTGCCATATTGAGTGTAGTCAGCTCAAAGTGGTCGTAGCAGTAGTTCTCGAGAATTGTGCAGTGAACGCGGTTGCGCTCTGCGGCATCGACAAGCCTCCAGCACTCCTCGATGGTGTTGGCACTCGGCACCTCGATAGCCACGTGCTTACCGTGGTTCATAGCGTACTCTGCCACGTCGACGTGTAGCTGCCACGGTGTGGCGATGTATACAAGGTCTATGTCGTCGCTCTCGCATAGAGCCTTATACCCCTCGTCGCCCGAGTATATCGTGGCTAACGGCATCTCGGCACGGATGAGGTACTCCTGGCATCGCTCGGCGCGCTCGGCATACTTGTCACATAGACCATTGATAGCTACGCCCTCGATATATGTAAATCGCTCCACTGCACCAGGGCCACGCATTCCAAGACCCACAAAGCCCACGCGCACAGTATCAAGGGGTGCGCATCGAAACTCTATCATTGACTGCTGATCTGGAGTGCGCGCTGGCTCGTCAAGAATAATCACGCCATCCTCAATTGTGTAGTTTACGCTCGCCGTAAAGAGATTTTCCTGCTTGTCGACACATCCAATGAGTAGCACCATTGCGGTTGCCATCATTGCGCATAGCTCCAACTTAACGCCTTTCATATCTTCGTGATGTTTGAGATGTTTGTTATAGTTATTACAAAGTTATAAAATTGCCGCACAATAAACAAGAGTGCAGCATAGATAAAAATATGTTAGTGCGAATTTTTATGGGCAATCGTTTGTCTATGCCAAAAAAAAGAGTACCTTTGTGATGCAGCAAGTTGTTTTTTGGTGTGAGATATATGTTTGATAATCTGAATGAGAAGTTTTAATCTGCTAAACACATTGGTAAAATGAGAAGATGTGTATATCTTTTTTTGCTTGCATTGGTAGCCCTTGTAGGCTGTTCGCAATATGAGATTGATGTCGAGTCTGTTAGCGTTGAGGAGCGCGTGGAACAAAACCTTGAGCTTAATGTGAGCCTTGAGGGCGATGATACGCGTATTTATCTCGATGATGCCTGCAAGACGGTGTGGAATAAGAACGATTTGTTGACGGTATTCTATAAGTCAGAGGCGTATCAGCAGTGGCAGTTTCAAGGTAATACGGGTGATCGCTCGGGAGTGATTACCCCCGTTGGCAATGTAACAAGACCAAGTAGGGAGGGTAGTATCGTGGTGTTATATCCCGATAACGCCAACTATGTCTATAATATGGCGGCTAATACCGTTAAGTTAACTACCACAGCCGAGCAGCACTATGTAGAGGATAGCTATGGCGCAGGAGGAAACATAATGGTCTCGCAGAGTGTGACCGAGAATATTGGTCTTAAGAATGTATATGGCTGGTTGAGGATAGCTCTTAAGGGAGATAACCAGAGTATACGCTCCATAAAGCTCACGGGCAACAATGGCGAGCAACTCGCTGGCAATATACAGATTGATGTCGATGATGCTACAGCATCGTTTGTTGCGGATAAGAGCCCTATTAAGTCAATTACGCTCAACTGTGCCGATGGCGTGTCGCTCTCAAAAAGCAGTGCTACAATGTTTTATATTGGTCTTATGCCTCAAACATTTAGTCGGGGTATAACCATTGAGATTGAGAATACGCGTGGCGAGAAGATGACCAAGAGCACCTCTAAAAAGGTCGTTATATCGCGCCGCACGATACTCCCGATGTCTGCATTTGAGTTTGTTCCCGAGCCGGCTGAGGTTTTCTATCCAGCAAACAATCAAGTGTGGTATAACACCTATGGTGGCGATTTTGTCACATATAAATCACAGCCATTCGATGCTAATATTACGTCGCACGAGTCTGGTGTATGTATTGGCGAAATGTGTTACTCGCTATATTGTATCACCTGTGATGCGAGTGTGACAGCGGTAAATAGTGTTGAATTCTATAATAGTGACTTGCAGATTATCTACCTGCCGCATAGCGTGACTACTATCGGTGGTTCGGCATTCTTTAAATCTCAAAATCTTGAGGAGGTACATATTGGTAGCGGTATCAAGAGCATTGGTGATGGAGCCTTTACCAATTGTGGCAATATGCAGAAGCTATATATTCGTGCTACCACCCCTCCATCTTTGGGTAATTATGCGCTGGTGAGCGACTCATCGGGTATGTATACCTATATCGGTTGCACAATTTATGTTCCCGAGAGCGCAGTTGCAGCATATAAGGCGCACCCCAACTGGAGTAAGTATGCTGACTATATCCGTGCATACGACTTCGTTGCAGGCAAGGAGCCTGAAAGTGGCGACGAGCCTATCATTGAGTCGCCTTTCAACCACAGGCTGCTCATAGTTGACCATACAGGCGTTAATTGTGGCTACTGTCCACAGGTTATTGACCGCCTCAATGCTTTGGCTAACTCAAAGTTTGCGGAATATTACAACGAGGTGGCGATACACGGTGGCGCGTTTGCGCCCTCTGGTGTTGATCCTGCATACTCCTATGCTGCAACCGTTGTGAATAAATTCTATAGCCCGACAGGTTATCCGTCTATGTATCTGAACTTTGCAGATGGCACAATAGCTCGTGGCTCATCAGATCTTATCTTTGTGAATACCACGATGAGCAATATCTTCAACGCCAACCGCAATAAGTTTGGCGCAGATGCTGGTATCGCCATTACAACATCTGCAAAATCTGGAAAACTCTCTATTGATGTAGATGTGATGGCGGCAAAGGAGCAGAAGTATAATATTGCTGTATGGGTGCTCGAAAACAATATATCCTCTCCTAATCAAAATGGTGCTACATCTGATTTGCATAGGGTTGCTAACCACGCACTGCGCTATATAGCAAGCAGTTACAATCAGGATTATATGTTGGGCGATAGCCTCGGCTATCTTTCAGTTGGTCAGGTTGCCGAGAAGAGTTACTCTGTGACCATAGATAGTAGTTGGGTGACAGCAAATCTTGAGGTATTAGTCATTGTGAGCGACGAGCAGGATGTTGTAAATACGGCTGTATGTCCAGTAAATGCAACACGCAATTATGAGTATATGTCAGACGCCCAGACACTATAAACACTGCAATCCAAATAAAATGGGGATGACTAATTCAGTTTTAGTCATCCCCTTCTTCTCTTTTACCTAACGCCCATTAGTTCTGTGTGGCGTTCATACCTGCAATGAACGACGGTATGTCATCCTCGGCAGTGAGAGCGTAGAAATTGCCGTCGATGTCTGCCATAAAGAACATCTGTACAAACTTGGGATAGCCTGGCACATTAACACCGTAGCGTACTATTGCGCGCACGCCATCATCGAGTATGCCGCCAATGGCTATGTAGTAGTCGCCATCTTTATTGTCGTAGTAGTAGCCATCCTCGTCGCCTGCAAAGAGGTATATATCTGCTTTGCCATACTCCGCACCGAGGTCGTAGTCCTCGGCAACAAGCTGCGAGTAGAAGAATATCGCATCCAGCTCGGCGTTGTACTCCACCTCTATCGCAAGGTCGTCGAAGCCCTCCCAGCCCGTCATCGTGAATGACTTGTTTGCAATCTTCTTGCTTAATACTACGGGTGTAACAGCGTGATTTTGTCCCTCGATGTTCCACTCGCCGAGCCACGCGCTGTATGCCGCCGATGCCATAGCCTCTTTTATTTCAAACTCGTCACTTACGGCATACAAGCCACTCACCTCGCCTTCGGGCGTGTAGCCTATGGCCAATGCTCGGTATACTCCAGGGTTGAGGTCGAATGGGTCGGCGGCAGAGCCTGTGTACAGCATATCGCTAAACTTGTACGATGTGCCGTTTGTGGCGTTGAACTCCTTTAGATATGCCATCATATCCTCGAGCATCGCCTCTGCAAGGTCGCGTAGCTGGTAGGGGTCATACTGCTCGGCATAGACTATTGTTATGGCGTATGGGTTGTTGTCCGTGCTGCGCACCTTTACCACGTGCTCGTATGCCACGCCATTTACCTCATCCTCGCCAATGTACATCACCGTCCACGCATCATTCGCACTCATTCCGTTGTAGTCATCGGGTGTTGTGCCACCTGTTGAGAGTGTCTTGAACTCCACCGCGCACACCTCGCCATACGTAACGCCCTTGGCACTTACGCCAATAGCTATATAGCGGTATGATGTCTCGGGCTGCAGAGCCTCAAGTATTGTTATATACTGCTTGCTGCGGTGTAGCTCGTTGGCTGTTATGCCCTCGGCAACCTGTGCGGCGATAAGCGTTGCTGCATCTGTTGTGGTGTCGTCGGTGACAAAGCCATACCACGTATCGCTGCTCTCGCCGTCGTGCGTAACCTTTATCTTTGCTGTTGTTGCCGTGATATCATCCACAGTGATATTTAGCCTAATATCGGGATGCTCCACCACCTGCTCCTCTGCTGGGTCACACGATAGCATAAAGGCTATGGTGGCACACGCCACCATAACCTTTGAAAGATATGTTTTAACAAGATTCATAACTACTCGAAGTACTTATAGATGTAAATTGCACCCTTGCCAGTTGTAGTAGCAGTATATAACGCAAAAGTCTGATTTGATGCAGTATAGTTAAACATCATTGTATTCTTGCTGTAAGAGGTTTGAGATACCAATGTTGCCTTGCCATCAGAGGCAATAGTTACAGCCCACGAACTGTTTGCATCAATTGACGTACTAAGTTTAAGATAGCTACTACTATATCCTAAATATCTACCATACTTACTATCTTTAAATGACCATGTGCCAACACAATCATCCGAACCATTTCCGAGGGTAAATTGATCAAGACCAGCTACATCTTTTATCGAATTACCCAATAGTTCAATAGCTATTCCTTTTTGCGTACTGGTAGTTGAACTTGTAGGATCTGCAAATCCATAGTCCAAAGTACCATCGGGGCTCTTGGCTGCAATAATCACCTTATCGCCCACAGCAAGCTCATTAACATCGGTAACGAGGAACCAGCCCTTCTTTACATCGGGGTGGTTATACTGACCGACAGCAACGGTTACAGATGCCAAACCGTATGTAAACTTAAACTCTGCATTGCGTGCTGCACCGCTATTTGCTGCAAATGTTGCGGTTGCAGTCGCTGCATTGTCGGTGTAATCAAAGGTTACAAAGTCGTAAGCCTCTGCGGGTGCACCCTTGACAACCTCACCCTCGGGTAACATATTGCCCGAGGTAGCAATATTAAAGGTCGCTGTGCCACCCTCGTAACCAATAAGGTTCTTATCGGCTGTTGCAGTTAAGCGATAGTGACCCTTGTAGGTAGAGTGATATTTGCTATTACCACCATAGCCCTTTGAATAAACTGTTGTAGTGACTGTTACAACATCGCCAACTGCAAGTCCGATATCCTCATTACCCTCAACCTTGACGCCACCATCTGTGTATAGGTAGGTGATTTTTGCCTGTCGACCAGTGCCGTCATCGAGCATAAATGTTCCAGACGATGAAGTAGATATCTCTACAATTCTACCAGTAAGCTTATATGTTATATCCACATTCTGTGTCTTGTCGTTTAGCGCATCGCAAGTAATCTCCTCTGGTGCGCCCTTCTGGAGAAGGTTGAATGTCCAAGAGAGTGTCTCCTGACCCTCCATAGTAGCTGTGATGGTTGCAGTAGCCTCGCGTACCTCACCATCATTTGCCAAAGCTGTGTAGGTGAGCTTGTTGCTTGCCTTGTCAAAGTCAAAGCTAATCCAATCGGCATTTGCAGTAGCAGAGATTGTCCAGTCGCCAACATAGTTGAATACTACATCGTTGATAGGTGTTGCTACGGCAGCACCCTCCTCGGGAATTACCACATTCTTTGTATCTGCAGGAACTGTCACATCGGCAGGGGTTACTGGGATGCTGCCCTTAACGCCTACCAAGCGATAGAGGCAGATAGCCTGCTTCTCTGTTTCGCCACTATAGAAGTAGTTATATGAAGAGCCCTCGCGGTAGTACAGCTTGTTCTCATTATACGTACCCTCCTTATTTCCAATGGTTGCTACGCCATCGGCTATAGTAATGGTGAATGAGGTGTTAGCATCGATGTAGCTCTGGTTGTTGAGCTTATACGATGTGCTGCTCGATACAAGGAAGCCCTTGTTTACGCCATCGTAGAAGGCGAAGGTGTCATCTACCGAGCCGTTTGCCAAAACCAAAGTTTGGGCATCGGGAGTTGGGATGATGTAGTAGTTACCAAGCTTGGTAACAGCAACAGCATTACGACGCTCACTTTCGATAGTTGTACTCATTGCCACATCGTAATCCTTGGCGGCAATAATAACTTGGTCACATTCAGCAAGTGTTGATGCATCGGTAACAAGCTCCCAAGTGTTGCCCTTTGTAGTGTCGGCACTCTGAACAACAGCAACCGAGGTTGTGGCGTAGCCGTCTGTAAATGACACAATCGCCTGACGGGGTGCGCCACTATTGGCAGAAAGCGTGATGGTAGCCTTGTTAGCGTTGGTTGTGTAGGCAACGTCGGCAAAGTCTTCATCTGTTGTGCAAGAGATATTGCCAACTGGGGCTATTGTTCCCAACTTATTGAGCGTAATATCCACGCTGCCACCCGTGTAAGCAACAAGTCCGTTCTCTACCTCTGCCTCGAGATTGTAGTAACCCTTGCAGATGGCGTGAGCTGCGCTTGAGCCACCAGTAGCCTCATCTGATACTACTGCTACGATAGTAACGATATCACCGAGCTCTATATCTTTATTTTCGTAGAAGTTACCACCTTCAGCCATCTCTACGTATTTGAAGGTTGCAGTTTCGCCATTAATATCGGTGATGGTATTGCCACCCGATAAACCAGAAGCCTTTTTGGTAAGTTTACCTGTAACCTCATACTCTATATATGCGTCTACCTCCTTCTCGATAAACTCGGCAATAGTAACCTTAATAGGAGCACCCTTCTGTACAACTTGGAATGTCCAACTCTTTGTCTCCTCGCCATCGTGCGTAGCAGTGATAGTGACATTTGCTTTGCGTGCAGTACCCTCGTTTGCACCTGCAAGGTAGCGAAGAACGCCATCTGCGTAGTCGAGAGTGAGCCAAGCAGCATCGCTTGTAGCCTCAATTGCCCAGTCGCCAACATAGTTGAATTTAACCTCCTCAAATGCGGTCAACTCTGCAACACCCTCTATGCCTATCACAACTGACTCATCCTTATCGGGAACAGTGACAACAGCACCTGCAACGGGTACAGTACCCTTGGCTCCTGCCAACTTATATATGCAGACGTCATCGTGTTTTGTTGCGTCTATTTTTGCAGCATCTATACATACAAAACGACGATAGGATGATGTAGTATAGTTTGGATTATAGTTAAAGAATTTCAAAAGTTTGTTTGTGTGCTCGCTATCTTTGGCTTCTATAGTAGCTACACCATCTGTAATTGTGATTTCAAATGCAGAGTTCATTGACGGATAATCTTGGAGTTGGAGATAGTTATTTGTCTCGGCACTTGTAAGGTATCCTGTCTTCTTGGCAACGCTCTCATAATCTATTCCATCGTAGAAATCAAATGCAGCCTTATTTGCATCCTGCTTTGCAAGTATCAGAGGCTGAACCATATACTCATAATCATCTGCAGGATTTGTGATGATTGGGTGATAGAGATAATCTCCAGCTTTAATGATGTCGGTATTGTATGAAGCGAATGGGTAGTTGGCTACACGGTTACAACCCATAACATAGTTATAGTTCTTTGCCGCAATAGTCACAATATCGCCAGCCTCAAGGGTTGAGGCGTCGCGTACAAGCACCCACTTCTCACTTGCAGCAACATCCTGCATATTAACACCAAAGCGGTTAACCATACCTGCCTCAAGCGTAAGGGTCTTGCCCTCGGCGATCTTGCCCTGCTTGACATAGAGCCTCCTATTGGTGACAACAGTGATAGTGTAAGCATCGCCAGCCTCAAGTGTTGTAGGCAGCACGGTGAAATATACATCGTCCTTCTTGGTGGTAGCTACACTCACGCTGTTTACGCCCTCTTTCACTGTGAACTCGTGGGGAGCGTTAAGGTTGACGTTAACACTACCTGCAAGCCTCTTCTCGCCCTCGGCAGTGAAGATAACTCTCTCTACCTCGTCGCCCGCCTCAAGCTTTAAGTTCTTGAGTGTCATCTTGACAACGGCAGCTACACGTGTAAACTCCACCTGCTGTGCTGCGGTGGGCTGTGCATCTACTACTACAGGCTTCGACACCATAAGGTCGGCATTGGGGTCATAAGATGCCTCTGCCATAGTCTGTGTGGCGGGCAGCTGAAGGGTAGCTACGTCAATGCTCTCGGCTGACTTAAAGCCACTTTCGGGGTATACGGTGACATATTTGTACTCCGCCTTACCCTCGTTGGTGGCAAATGCAGCTGTGATATTTGCCTTGCCCTCAACCTTCTCGTATGTTACATTAGACGATACTGCAAGAGCATCTGTCTGCTCCAGAACGGTAAAGGTCTCATCATCGCTCCAGCTAAACACGGGAGCCTCATCGCTTGAGGTATCTACTGCTGTACGTGTTGTCGTAGCATCGGCAACAAAGCTAATAAGCACCTCACTGGGTATTACCTCGGGATTGTTGACGTTGGTCTCCTCAAACTCATTATGGCAAGCTGTAACTCCCATTGCTGCTACAGCAACGAAAGACAAAAACATAAAAATCTTCTTCATAGCCATTCAATTTTTAGAGATCTTCATCATAATCATTATAGCCAGAGTCCTGACCTGGCTCGCCATAATCGCCATAGCTGTAGCTATAGCCGTGTTCCACCATCACATCCTCTACCGTGATAGCGGGGGTTGAGTAAATTGTTTTCTCCATTGTGTTAGAATTATTAGTTTTTTTGTTTTCGGTCGTTACTTCTGCTCTTTCACGCAGCGCACAGATGCTGCATAGGCGCGTGCACCGTATGAGTACCACGAGCCCGCAATAGTGGCATCAAGAAGCGGGTATATGCCGTAGTATATGTCGTTGAAGGCGACAAAGAGCGTTGCAGCCTTGCCGAAGCCTGCGCTGCCGTTACCAAAACTCTCGGCGGTCCAGTAGAGCATCTTCTCCGAGGTCTCGCCAATGAGTCCCGCGACATCGAAATTTCCTGTAGAGGGGAAGAAGTCGCCTGTGCCACCCGTCCATCGCCAGCCATAAGGCTCCTTTGTCCACTCGTCGCTGACATACGTGCAGGCATACTCCGCGGGTATCTCGCCAAAGGCACCACGTGGAGGAATGCAGTAGCCAGGAGGACAGGGGTCAAACATTGTCTTATACTCGCTGTTAGGCTCGGCATCGCCCCATAGCTGCGACTCCGACTGCATAAGCACTCCCGACGTATTCATAAGGTCTTGCTGCATATACCAGTCGAAGAGATACTCGCCGATGGCTATATCGGTGCGGCAGGCGAGTATGGTCATAGGATGCTTTGTGGCGTAGTCGATATTTCCTGGGGCATTGAGAGCAACGGGAGCAGGGTAGCCCACATACTGCCACTCGCCAACACCGTCGCCACGCTGCGTGTTGTTTACATTCACAACCACGCGATTAGCCTCTATCTCTGCCTGTATCGCGTAGTACTCTTCCTCGCTCTCGGTGATGTTATAATCGTCGTCATAGCTGTGTGTGGGCATCTCGACATAGGCGGCAGGCGATGGTAGGAATGGCTCCTTGCGTCCCCACTGGTAGAGCATACCGCGGTTTGCGATATCGTCCATATCAGTAGTCAGTGCGCCGAGGTTGCGATCCATCCACGTCAAGTTATTGGCATTTGACTCTCCTATCTCGTCGTCGGTAACCCAAATATGCCAGCTCCAGAGTATCTCGCCGCGGCTGTTGAATATACCCACCAGGGCATTACCCTCGGTAGCACCCGTAGTGAGATAGATGCTTGCATCGCTGGCAGAGTATAGCGGGCTGCCTGCAATGATGTCGCAGCTACGTGTCTTATCGCCATCAAATGTCGCCTCCCATACCACGTCGGCATAGGCTGCACCCTCGATTTTTACACCATACGTAGCCATATAGCGTGAGTTGCCATCGCCCGCGCCATTACCTTTAACGTCGGCACGGAATTTAACGGTGGTCTGTGTCGTGCTTATATAGCTATTTGCTGTTGCTACTGCCGAGAGGTCGCGTGCAGAACTGCCAAGCTGCATTAGCTTGAAGCGCGCTATGGCGGTGTCTGGCTCGCTACCTGCCACAACGTGGATGATGGCCATACGGCTGGCATCAGCGTCGTTGGCATCGACATATAGCTTGAGTGAGTTATCCTCGATGCTGTAGTCTACCCACTCCGAAGCACACTCAACACGCCACGACTCGCGGTTGGTGTTAACAAAAATCTCCTTTACGCCACCCTCACGCTCAACGACGGCACTTGCTGACGACAGCTCCACATTGGCATAGTCGGGCTCGGGGTAGATAATCTCTGGTTGTTCAGGCGTACATCCCACCACTGCAACGAGCAGTGCTGTGTACATATATATAAGTACTCTCTTCATAGCATTATTTAAGTTTTATCGCCACGTATCTGGCATATCTTCATAGTCTGTAAGCCCTGTGCAGCCTGCAAAACACTCTGCGTGTGCCGATTTTGATACGGGTGCATTGGGGAAATCGTCGCCACGCTCGCGCTCGTAGAGGTGTACCTTTCTCTCGGTGCCATCCTCGGCTGTGATAAGCGTATATGGCGACTCGCCTGTGAGCGACACACATCCTGTAAAGCAACTATCAATGTAGTTTATGCGGCGCACAGTATCAAACAGTGACGCTGGTATGTTTTCAAGTGATGTGCACTCTGCAAAGCACTCCGAGAATGTTATGCTCGATGTCTTTGTGCCAATTGCGCGGAACAGCTCCTCGGGGATGCTCTTCAGCGATGAGCACTCGGCAAATGTTGTCTCAAAGCTTGTTATCGCCACACACGTACTAAAGAGGTCGGCGGGAATGGTCGCGAGTGATGTACAGCCGTGGAACATACCCTTAACCGTTGTTATCTCGGTGCAGGCTGCCAAGAGTTTTTCGGGAATGCTCTCAAGTGACGTACAGTCGGCAAAGGTCTCTGAGAACTGCTTGACCTTTGGGTTGTTTGCAAAGAGCTTCTCGGGGATAGTCTTAAGCGAGCTGCAAGCAGCAAATGTAGCGGTAAACTTCAGCTTGGCATCACCAAATGGCGCAAATAGATCCTCGGGTATACTCTCCAACATAGGGCAGTTACAAAAGGCATAGGCGATAGAGCTTACGCTTGTTGTAGTGGGGAAGATGGAGCCCTCGATGGTCTGGAGCTTTGGGCAATTCTCAAATACGCTCTCAAAGCCCGATGATACGGAGGTGCTGTTGGCAAAGAGTCCTGCGGGGATAGTCTCGATACCTGAACTGTCAAAGAGGTTCTTATATCCTGGCGATGTGACCTTTGTGAAGCGGTCAAAGAGACCTGCTGGCACCGTCTTAAGGTTTGCGCACTCCGAGAACATATATGTAAAGTCTGCTGATGAGTAGTCTCTTGCCTCGGCAAAGAGCCCTGCGGGAACAGACTCGAGAGCCGTGTTGTGGAACATATATGTAAACTCGTATGCCGAGCTCATACCACGAAGTAGACCCTCGGGGATGCTGCGAAGTGCTGTGCAGTCAGCGAAGCAGTAACGGAATGACTTGGCAGACGTTAGACCATCAAACAGACCCTCCTCGACGGTGGTGAGCTGTTTGCAATCCTGAAATACCGCGCCTATGGTCTTGACAGAGGTGAGACCCTCAAATATACCACTTTGTAGGCTCGTTACACCTGTCTTATAGAAGATGTACTCAAGGTTGGTCACCGTAGAGTTATTTGTGAATATACCCGACTGAATCTCTGTGAGTGACTCACAGCCAGCAAACATATACTTAATGTCGAGTGCCGACGTAGCATTTGCTAAAAGCCCTGTGGGTATGCTCTTTAGGTTTACGCAGGCAGAGAACGCGCCCATAAATGTTGTGGCATTGGCAGCCGACTTAAACAGTGTCTCGGGTATTGTCTCTATCGCTGTGGCTCCAAACACATAGTCATACTGCTTGGCATTAGCGCAGTTTGCAAAGAGCTCTTCGGGGATACTCTTGAGAATGCCCGCCTTCACCTGCTCACGAACAGTATCGAAGTTAGATAGGGTATTGCTCGTTGTCACCACGCCCGTACCTGTGGCATAGAAGGCGTATGAGAAGTCTTCAGCCAAGCTGCAATTCTCAAAAAGGGTGGCAGGAATCTCGCTAATAGATGCCGAGTGCGAGAAGCAGTCCTCAAAACGCTTGGCTTCAGTAGCATAGCGGAATAGACCTGCAGGTATCTCCTTGAGCGATGCACAGCAAGAAAATGCACCATTGAAGCTCTTGATAGCTGCAAACGAGCCAGCCACGTCGTTGGGGATATACTCTAATCGTGAACAGCCAAGACACATATCTGCAGCTGATGTATAACCGAGCTTACCCCACGATATAACGTTGCGCAGCTCCTCGCTAAACTCATTATCACGACCAAACTTAAGTGATTTAGCCTCGCCTGTGATGGTTATGGTGTATAGACCTGTTTTGGTGTAGGTGTGCTTGCCACGTACATTCGAAAACTCCTCCTTGTCTGTGCCGTCGCCCCAGTCCACCACTATATGACCGCCGCCACCTACTGTGATTACGGGAGCTGCGGTAATAAGGGTGTTGGGCACGGTTATCTCTATCTCATATATTAGCTCCTCGGTGTCGGGCCCTATCTGACGTATGTTGATTGTGGCGCGTGCCGAGTTATCTTCGTCGCCAATGACCACATCGACACTTCCTACGCGCTGGTTGCCACCTACATTAGAGTTTACGCTGATGACCACGTTGTTTGCATCCTTGGTTGCCGTAAACCACTCTGCCGAGGCGTTCTCCACGTGCCACTCTAACTCGGGATTACCCACAACGGCTACGCTGCGAGTGCCACCATCATCATCGGTTGCTACATTGTGGCTGCTCAACTCGATATAGGCGGTGCCATCCTGTGATACGTTGAGTGTGGCAATATCCTTGTCATCGCCCACACCTGCCGTAACCTCTATCGTCGCGCTACGCTGCAAGTGCGTAGCATTGCTATCGGCACGAAGCATTAGACCCTCGTCTGTGCGCTCCACAAAGAGCCAGCTACACGTTGTGTCGAAACTCCACTCCTCGACGTTGGTAGTCACCTTAACGAGGTGTGTCAGGTCGGTATGTGCCTTGAAGTTGTGCTTGCTCACGGCTAACGCTATCTCGGCATTGCCGCTATGGTTCTGCGTGATGTGTAACACTCTCTGGACAGCCTTTTCATTCTCGCCTGCTGTGATGGTTACCACTGCGTTGCGTCGCTCATCTGTGAGGTTGGGCGCAGCCTCTATATATAGGAAGTATTCATCAGAAGAGAGTGACAGCCACTCTGCATCATTGCAATTGAAGCTCCACGCCTTGGCATTTGTGACTACATCTATCGTTATGTCACCACCCATAGTCTTGAAATGCACCGAGCTCTCGCCAGTTGTTGTCTCCTCGCTGAAGAGTTGGCTTGGCGATGAGATGTCGAGTGTTATACGACCCTCGGATGTTGGAGGCGTGTCAATCTGTTCTGTTGTGTCGCTACACGACAGCGCAACCATTACCGCTGTCGCAATTATAGCAATATATCGTATGTTAAATAGTCTCATATCGTGTAAGTTACTATCTGTGTGAATTACTCGTCGCGTTTTCTAAACTCAATATCGCCCATAGGGAACATTGTGGGCATATAGTTTGAGCCGAGAGCCTCCTTATTGCCATTTTCGTCGTATGTCCATAGTCCGAAGCCTACGTAGTTGTATCCATCAACCTGTGGCATATCGGGTGTCAAGACTGTAACGTCGCTGTTAGGTTCTACGTCGACCTCTACTGCTGCATACGAGAATGATGTCGAGCTTACGAGTGTTACATACAAGAATACGTCATACGACAGCACAGTCCAGCCGAAAGGTATTGTGAAGCCTCCTGTGGTGCTGTCGTAGCGTACTTCGAGCTGTGTGCCAGGGTATAGGAAGTCACTCATAATAAGGCTCTCGCCATAGACGCCCTCCTCGATGTTGAAGATTAGGTAGTAGTCCGAGGGGTTTGGCGCATAGTCGAGGCTGTTGAGTGAGCCGTTAGGCGAGTAGAACCACTTGGGGGCAGTAATCTCCCAGCTACCCACCAACTTATAGTAGGCGTTGTTGCTGCGTGGTGCTTGACGTAGTGTCATTCGGCACTCAAGCGGCTGATATGTGGCAGTTGTCGTTACGATGATCTCTGCCTCGCGCACATCGTCAGTCGCATTTTGCTCAACGGCTATTGTCATTCGCATAGCGTCATTGTCACTCGTGACGCTTGCCCACTCGGCAGTTGATGATGTCTCCCACGCGGTGTTGGACTCAACGACAAATGTGTAGCTTGAGGCCTCGGAGTCAACCTCAAATAGTTCGGGAGCATTGGTGGTAAGTGTAGCAACGCCTGCAGCCTCCTGTGTGATTGTTAGCGCATAGGGCTCGAAGTGACCCTCTGGACTCACTACGCTAAATGATGCTCTGCGAGGCTCGGTGTTGTCGTTACGTTTCACGGTAACGGTAATGGTGTTTGGATGTGTTGAAATATCAAACCACTCCTCCTCGTTATCTACGACTACCTGCCACGCCTCATCCTCGGGATAGGCTGTCACGGTTATCTCTTTTGTGCCGCCCTCGGCACACACGGCTACGCCATTGGTAGATAGCTGTACGCCACGAAGAATCTCAACCTCTTCATTGGAGCATCCAGCAAGTACACAAGTAGCCAACAGCGCAAGCGTGATGCTTGCGCGCGCAAAAAATGAATGCATAAAATATGTTTTTTAGTTTTGTCCGTAACTAAATGTATGGCGCAGATGCACAAGAAACAAAGAGAGATATTTGAAAATAACTCTAAATGTATCACTGCATTACATCGCTACACGCAATACTTTGTATGGTTATGCAAATTTATGAAAAATACTGCATATATGCAAATATGCACATAAATTTTTATAAGCGTTGTCTAATATGCATAGCATTTAAGGTAATTCGCTCTCTATTTGTGGATATTTATAGTTGGTTATATTAGGTAAAAATTAAAGTAATCTTGGTTGTAAGACCTGAATTTAGTGAAAAATCAGTAAGTATAAATATGTAATTATCCGTCTAAATGTCCAAAATAGTGGCAAAAACGAAATATTAAATATAAATTTGTAGCACGATATATAGTGTGGTTGCTGTGCAATCACTGCAATTGGCGTACTGTCAACTCTGGTGATATTCGTTTATTGCTTTGTATAATCGGCTACTAATTTTAAACTGCTATCCCCAAGTGGGAGGCACTGTTTTGTGTATTTATGAAGGAACAGTTAGAGGCACTAAATAGCCTGTCTATTAACTTTGGCAGTGGTGGAATGATGGTGGTAAACATCATTTTGGCATTTGTGATGTTTGGAGTGGCTCTCGGCATCAAGCTCGAGACATTCAAAGAGGTGTTTAAGTATCCAAAATCTGTGGTTACGGGTATTGTATTGCAGTGGATAGGCTTGCCTGCTGTGACCTTCTGTGTCGCTATTGCCTTGAGCCCATTTATTACACCTATGGTTGCCCTCGGTATGATTCTCGTTGCGTCGTGCCCAGGTGGTAATATCTCAAACTTTATCTCGTCGCTTGCAAAGGGTAATATCGAGCTGTCGGTGTCGATGACTGCTATCACAACGGCCTTTGCACCCATTATCACGCCTATTAACTTCTATGTGTGGGGCACGCTTTATAGCAGCATCATCGCCATTAAGAGCGATATCCCGATGTTGGTGATTCCATTTATGCCTATGCTTGAGCAGATACTCCTCTTGCTGGGTGTGCCCATTGTATTGGGTATCCTCTTTGCGCGCTACTTCCCCAATGCAACAAAGCATATCACCAAGCCAGCACAGGTGCTATCAATACTCCTCTTTATCTGTATGGTGGCAGCCTCATTCTGGCAGGTCGTGTCGTCGTTTGAGCGAGAGTGGAGCATCTTTACTTGTATCGCTTGTGCCTTTGTTATTGTTATTGTACACAACCTATGTGCGCTCTCTACGGGTTACTTTGGTGGTAAACTTATGAGGGTGCCTATGGCAGATCGACGCTCACTAACTATTGAGGTGGGTATTCAGAACTCGGGTCTTGGCTTGGTGTTGCTCTTCAATACTGCAATCTTCCCGCTTGAGACTTGGAGCAATAATGGTGGTATGGTCATTATCACAGCCTTGTGGGGTGTATGGCATATCATCGCTGGTCTTATAATTGCATCATATTTTCGCCGAAAGGCTATCGAGTAGGAGCTATGTCGCGCGATAAGAAGATACAGGACTACGATCCGCTATATAGCTTTTTGAGGCATTATGTAGACTTCGCGTTGAAGTTGTCGTATCGCACGATTCGCTATGTAGGCAGGGAGCGTGTGCCCACAGATGGAGCTGTTATCTATGCGCCAAACCATACCAATGCCCTTATGGATGCTTTGGTGATATTGGCAATGGATGCCAAGGCGAAGGTCTTTGTGGCGCGTGCCGATATCTTCAAAAATCCTACATTTGCGCGTATTCTCACCTTCCTCAAGATTATGCCCATTATGCGTATGCGTGACGGCTATGAAGAGGTGAAAAAGAATAATGAGACCATTGAGAGGGCTGCCTGCGTACTACGCGACAGAGTCCCTTTCTGTATCTTTCCCGAGGGTACGCACCAGACAAAATACTCGTCGTTGCCACTCTCCAAGGGTATCTTCCGTATCGCACTCTCGGCGCAGGAGCTAATGCCAGATATGCCGCTATATATCGTGCCTGTGGGTCTGCGATATGGCAACTTCTTTCGTTTTCGCTCAACTGTGCGTGTTGAGGTGGGCGAGCCAATCAACGTCGGCAAATTTGTGGCAGAGCACAGTGAACATAACTCTGGCGAGCAGATAAATGCTATGCGTGATCTACTCTCTGGACGTATGAAGCAGACGATATTCTACATTCCCGACGACGAGAACTATAACGCAACGTATGAGATATGTGCTACGGTAGTTAAGCAGCGCGTAAAGCATATAAACGATACGCAGTCTGGTGTTAAGCTGCGTGGTCTCGATGCCCATTTTGCGGCAAATGCACATACTGTCAAGTATCTGTCGGAGTTACAAGAGAGGGATACGGAGCGTTTTAATAGACTTATTAAACTCGGCAATGCGGCTCACGAGATGCGCCACTCGAAGCGTATCAGCTTGTCGTCTGTATCGGTCAAGTACCCCGTACTGTCACGTATCCTGAAGGGGCTATTCTTGTTGGTAGCACTGCCCTATGTGTTACCTGTGTCGCTACTCACGCTACCAATTAATTGTGTGTGCCACCTGCTCTTTACCAAGCTCAAGGACTACGCCTTCCGTAACTCGGTGCGTTACCTCGTGAACCTCGTTATGTGGCCTGTGCTGATGATTATCTATGCTATTGTAGCCTTTGTCTGCTTGCCGTGGCAGTGGGCATTGCTTGTTGTTGTAGCTCTGCTGCCAGCACCTATCATCGCCCACGAGACATATCGTCTTATACGAGTGTTGGTATCGGACATCCGATTATTGATGTATCCCGAGTTGCGCCACACCTACGAGCAGATTAGACAAGAGATTTTTCCACGTAAAAAATATTAAACAACCCAAACTATGAGATTGAAATCTGTAATTGCGCTACTACTTACCCTTACATTGTCGTCGTCGCTCTATGCACAGACTGCTGATGAGGGTGCTGCTGGTAGCCCTGCGCCTGAAAAGAAGAGGGAGATTGTAAAGACTGGATATAACTTTGGACCTCTGCCTGCGGTGGCCTTTGACGCTGATAAGGGCTTTCAGTTGGGAGCACTGCTCAATATTTATGACTTTGGTGATGGCTCAACATATCCTAACACGCGCCAGCAGTGGTACTTCGAGGCATCCTTCTTTACCAAGGGCTCGCAGCTGTATGTTGTGTCGTATGACAATAAGTTCTTGATTCCAGGTGTGCGTCTCTCGGCAACATTTACCGCCACAAACGACAAGGCCCTCGACTTCTATGGCTTCAATGGCTATATGTCATACTATGACCACGAGATGGTGGCTTTGGGTAAGGATAAGAGCAATATGGATAACTACATCTATACGCCGAAGTACCGCACTGATCGTCTTGCTATCCTCTTCAAGACCGACTTTACGGGTAATATCCTTAAAAACAAGTTCTTCTGGGAGGCTGGTTACCACTTGAGCTACTTCAAGCAGGGTGCTATTAACCGCGCAAAGATAAACAAGAATAAGGATGAGCATAAGATGTTCCCCGACACCGAGCCTACCATCTACGAGCAGTATCGCACGTGGGGTATTATCCCCGATAAGGAGGCTGACGGTGGCTTGAATAGTGCTGTGCGCCTCGGTTTGCTCTATGATTCACGTGATAAGGAGGGCGCACCCTCACGCGGTATTTGGGCAGAGGCACACGTGACGCTTGCTCCCAAGTGGTTGGGTACGACCAACCCCTACTACCGCTACTCTGTGACCTTCCGCCACTATGTGCCCATCGTTAAGAAGGATATCCTAACATTTGCCTATCGCCTTAACTATGAGGGTACATTTGGCAGTAGCGCGCCATACTATGTTCTGCCCTATATAACAACTATGGGTCAGACCTATGACCGCGATGGTATGGGTGGCTACCGTACAATACGTGGTATTATGCGTAACCGTGTGCAGGGTCTCGATATGGCATCGTATAATGCCGAGATTAGGTGGCGTTTTGTATCGTTTACGCTGTGGAAGCAGAATATCTCATTCGGACTGAACCTCTTTAGCGACGGTACTATGGTTACCAAAAACTACGATATGTCGTTTAAGCGTACTGCAGCAGACTTCTCATCGCAGGTGGAGTATGAGAAGGCAAAGCGTGAGTATGATGAGTATATGGCAATGGGTGCGGATAGTGACCGCCCGCATATCTCGGTGGGTGCAGGCTTCCGCTTTATTATGAACCAGAACTTTATCGTCTGCTTGGAGTATGGTATGCCAGTTGGCAAGCTGCGTAAGCAGGATGGTAAGGGTGCGTTCTACATCAACACAGGATACCTCTTCTAATCGTGCGTTAGGGGGTAAATATGGTGTAAAAACCGATTATTTTATAGCATTGGGCGCAGCATCCGAGGATGCTACGCCCAATCTCTTTTGTAATGTGTTACGCTTTAATTATTTCGTCTTTTTCGACGATGTGTTGCTACTCTGCCATAAGCTCCTCAACAATGGTCTGGCATCCATCCTCAAGTAGGTCGAGAACAAGCTCAAATCCCTCGTGTCCTTCGTAGTATGGGTCGGGTATATATGACCAGTCGGGGTTGTGTCGCAAGTACTCTCTGAAGCGGAAAATCTTCTGTTGTGCCGCACGGTCTGGGGCAAGGCGGAATAGTGCCTCATAGTTGTTATCGTCCATAGCTATGATGCGGTCAAAACGGCTGAAATCCTCCTCGCGTACCTGTCTTGCACGGTGTGTCATCTCGATACCGCGTGCGGCAGCGGCACTGCGCATACGTGGATCAGAGCGATCGCCCGCGTGACCCCCATAGGTGCCTGCAGAGTCAATTTCAACCCTATGTTGTAGGTTGTTGCGCTCAACAAGTAGACGTAACATCGCCTCGGCTGCTGGTGAACGGCAAATATTTCCGAGGCATACAAACAAAATGTGTTGTTTCATAGCTCTATTTTTCCACAAAGATACTCTTTTTTCTCGGTTCGCAGTAACTGTTTATTGATTAAATTTGGCAGTTCGTTTAATTGTTCACTCCGAATGTCAGATTTTTGGTTGTTTGGCAGAAAAGTGAGGAATGAAATTTGGTTAAGTCGTAATAATTTTTCCTATCTTTGCAACGTTAATCGTATGATAATTAAAACAAAAAATATCCAAATAATGAAACTCAAGACAATTATGCTGCTCGTATCGGCAGTTTTGATGTTCTCGACATCAGCGGAGGCGCAGAACCTACCACGCAAGGTGAGAAATATGGAGGTTCAAGATCTCAATGCCAAGAAGGCACGCTTGCCGTGGTGGGGCGAGAAGAATCTTTTGATCTTTTACGTGGATCCCGACAAGGCGAAACAGAACCACGAATTTATCACCTACATTGAGGAGAATCGCCGCTTGCAGGGCCCCAACATTGAGGGCTTCGGCATCGTAAATCTCAAGGATTTCAGTGTGCCTGCTCCCAAGCTCGTGCGCGAGATGGCGGCAGCACGTACTGCGAAGAATGGTGCTACTATACTCTGTGACCCCGACCATTGGGTAAGTAGTGCGTGGCGTCTTGGCGACTGTAACGACCACTTTGTGATACTCCTCGTATCGAAGGAGGGCGAACTTGTCTATATGCACAAGGGCGAGATGGACGAGGCAGAGCAGAAACGTTTCCTCGCTACAGCAGATAAATATCGCTAAACAGTATAGGCGTGTCTATGTGGCGTAGGTCGGTATTAACGCTGCTCCTGTTGCTGGTTGTCTTTGGGGTCTCGGCACAGGTGCGTGAGTATGCCGTCGTGCGTGGTGACACGCTTTCATATAACTATACACCTCTCGACCAGACATCTTACGTGGGCGGCGGCTCTCGTGAGACGTTTGGTCGTCGTTTATATGACTATCAGCATCTCGGTATCGGCAACGAGCGCAATGTCAAATTTTCGTTAGTTGGTGCGCCCGCCTACTCGACAACTACGGGCTGGCGACTGACCATTGCGGGAAATATGGACTACTACTTGCCCAGTGACATCCAGCGACACTCCCCGTCGCACTTGACGCTCTATGCCTCGGCATCGCTTACGGGCTACTACCGAGTGGAACTTGATGGCTATAACCGCTTAGATAAGCATATCTTACGCTATGGCGCGGAGTTTAAATCACAACCGACATATCTCTATGGCTTGGACTATGCGACGGCACTGCTTGGCAATGCCGCCGAATACACCGATAGGGAGTATGGTGCGTGGTTTAGGTATGAGTACCTATTGCCGCACAATATGCGTGTAGGTGCTGTTGCGGACTACCTCTACCAAAATAGCTTAAATCTTGATGTTAGTGCTGATGCGATACTTGCGGATGAGTCGTTGCGCTACTCTGGCGCGGGTGTAGGTCTGCTCTTTGGCTTCAATAATGTGAGCCGTAGCGCAGAGCGAGGCTCGCAATATAAGGGATTTCGTCTCTCTTTAGAGGCTATTGTGCGACCAAACTTTTTGAGTAGTATGCACAGCACATTGTATGAGTTTAGTGTTGCAGCGAACTACTACGCTCGTCTTTGGCGCGGTGCAGGTCTTGCCCTTGATATCTATGGCGAGCACCATTCGCAAGATACTCCGTGGATGTTGCGAGCAGAGCTTGGTGGTGACTACCGTATGCGTGGTTACTATGAGGGTAGATTTAACGGTAATAGCCTGATTACTGCGCAGTTGGAGCTGCGTCAACACATTTGGAACGGTATCGGTGCTGTCGTGTGGGGCGGTGCGGGTACAGTATTTTCGCATAGTGATAAATTCAGCGTAGACAAGATTCTTCCTACCTATGGCGTTGGTCTGCGCTATGAGCTTACAAGCTCTACCGTCGTACGCTTCGATGTAGCATTCGGACGCGACACACAAACCTATATTCTGGGTATGAGCGAGGCATTTTAGCAAAAAAAGCCTCAATTTCACACTTTGCATTTCACAATTCATATTTTATTTTGTATCTTTGCCACGTGTTTACTATACCACAGGTATAGCAACCATAAATTGCGCAAGAAAAAAGTACTTTTTAGGATATGAAGATAGCATTAGCCCAGCTCAACTTCACCGTCGGTGACATCAAATCTAACACCGACAAGATTATTGCAACCATCAACCGCGCAAAGAGCGAGGGTGTCGATTTGGTTGTCTTTGCCGAGTTTGCCATTAGCGGTACGCCAGCGTATGGACTACTCACCAAGACTACTTTCCTGTCGCTCTGCGAGGAGGCTGTAGAGAGTATCGCCTCGAAGTGTCGCGGTATCGCAGCCATTGTAGGTACGCCCTATCTTACGGCAGAGGGCCCTATCAGTGCAGCTGCTTATATCGACCCAAAGGGTCAAATCGAGTATATCGGCAAACGTTATGTTACAGCACGTCGTGAGATGGGTTATATCGTAGGCTCGTCAATAGGCAGCCAGAACATACATATCGCGGGCAAGAGCCTTAAGGTGGTTGTGGGTGATGACTTAAGTCGTATGGATGATATTGACGAGGAGGTCGATGCTATCATCTCAATCAATGCTCGTCGCTATGGCAAGGGTATTATGACTCGCCGTTTCGATAAGATGAGTCGCCTTGCATTTGCCGAGGGTAAGAATCTTGTGCTTATCAATCAGGTTGGTGGCGCAGGCGATATTGTCTACGATGGTACATCGGGTATTCTCAACCGTGATGGTCATCTTGTGATGTTGCTCAAGAGCTTCGAGGAGGACTTCAAGGTATTTGATACTAATGCAGAGAATAAACCCTTCGACGTGCCATTCACACCCTATAACGACCGCACCCGTCTTATCTATCAGGCGGCGTGCTTGGGCTTGCGCGACTACTTCCATAAAAACGGCTATCATAAGGCGTGTATAGGTCTGTCGGGTGGTATCGACTCGGCTGTTGTTGCTTGCATTGCCGCTGGAGCTTTAGGCAAGGAGAATGTGCGTGTACTTGTTATGCCATCGCCCTTTACACCTAATCAGAGTGTCGAGGATGCCAAGCAGTTGGCGGTAAATCTCGGCGTGGAGTATAGCGTATTGCCTATTGTTGATGCTTATAACTCGATTGTTGGCACTCTGCAACCTATCATTGGAGGTACGGAGTTTGATGCTACCGAGGAGAATATACAGACACGTATTCGTACTACGATGCTTATGGCATTGCAGAACAAGACAGGATATATGTTGCTAAACTGCTCGAATAAGAGTGAGAATGCCCTCGGCTGGTGTACGCTTTATGGCGATACTGCTGGCACGTTCAGCCCTACGGGAGACCTATATAAGGGCGAGATATATGACCTTGCGCGATATATCAACGCAACATTTGGCGATGTCATACCTGATAGCATCATCGACAAGGAGCCCTCGTCGGAGTTGCGACCTAACCAGAAAGATAGCGACTTTTTGCCGCACTATGAGGTTATAGATGCCATCCTCTTCCGTATGATCGAGAAGAAGCAGCACCGCGAGGAGATTATCAATGCAGGCTTTGATTCAGAGGTGGTGGAGAAGATTCACAATATGGTTATGCAGAACGAGAAGAAGCGTTATCAGTTCCCGCCCGTGTTGCGTCTATCACCCTGTGCCTTTGGTCACGAGTGGCTGATGCCGCTTGTTAACCACTACGGCGATTAAGCAGTGGGGTAGGTGGTCTTGTCCGAAGTCTAAACGTTGTCAATTATGAGCCATACAATACAACACAGAGGCACTGTGGAGCGTGTTGAGCACGATAGAGTATACGTCGTGGTCGAGCAGCAGTCGGCGTGCGCTGGCTGTCACGCCAAGTCTGTGTGTGGTAGTGGAGGCTCGCAGCGTATAATCGAGGTTGTTACGCCTAACGCCGCAAATTTTGTTGTGGGCGAGAGTGTTATTGTGGCACTGTTGCGCTCCTCGATGGGTGCCTCATCCGTTGTTTGGGGCTATGTGCTACCACTCGTTGTCTTGCTTGTAGCACTCTTTGGAGCAAAGCTGCTTGGCGCAAGTGATGGCGTGGCGGCGTGTGTGACCCTTGTTTTGGTGGCGGCATACTATGTGGTGCTCTATCTTATGCGTCGCGTGTTTGAGCGAAAAATTAAATTTACAATTATAAAAGAGTAATGAACGAGCTTTTATTGACAGTCCTAACGCTGTGTGTGTTAGGAGGTCTTCTGGCTGTAATCCTCTACTTTGTTGCGCAGAAGTTCAAGGTCGAGGAGGATCCCCGTATCGACGAGGTTGAGAAGATGTTGCCTGGAGCAAACTGCGGTGGTTGTGGCTTCGCTGGTTGCCGAGCTATGGCCGAGGCAATGGTTAAGAATGATGACATCACAACCCTCTACTGTCCTGTGGGTGGTGCTGATGCTATGCACGCTATGGCATCGTATCTGGGCAAGTCTGCCCCTGTTAAGAGCCCGCAGGTGGCAACAATGTTGTGTGGAGGAACGTGTGCCAAGCGACCCAAGATTAACCACTATGACGGTGCCAAGAGCTGCGCTGTGGTAAATACCTTATATGTCGGTGAGACAGGGTGTGCCTTCGGCTGCTTGGGCTATGGCGACTGTGTCAGCAGCTGTCAGTTTGGTGCATTGAGCGTTAACCCCGAGACAGGTCTTATAGAGGTCGATATGGACAAGTGTACAGCGTGTGGAGCTTGTGTCAAGGCTTGTCCCAAGGGTCTTATCGAGTTGCGTAAAAAGTGGCCCAAGAATCGCGCAATATATGTCGCTTGCCGCTCAAAGAGCCGTGGAGCTGCTGTTATGAAGGCGTGCAAGGCGGGGTGTATCGGTTGTGGTAAGTGCGAGAAGGTGTGTCCGTTTGGTGCTATCAGCGTTGAAAACAACCTTGCATACATCGACCCCGAGAAGTGTAAGTTGTGTCGTAAGTGCGTAAATGAGTGTCCTACGGGAGCTATCCACATTGTCAATATGGAGCCACTGCCCAAGGAGCCTAAAGCTCCTGCTGCAAAGAGTCCTGCCGCAGAACCCAAGGGTGAGGTTAAGACAGAGAGCACAAAGTAACGATTGTCAAATCAAGATAGAGATATGAAGACATTTCCCATAGGAGGTATCCATCCGTCGGATAATAAGAAGTGGAGTAAAGATAAGGCGATAGAGTCTCTTGCATTGCCCGATCAGGTGGCAGTGCCCGTAGCACAGCATATTGGCGCGCCTGCTACACCCATCGTGGCAAAGGGCGATAAGGTGCTGACAGGTCAGCTCATAGCGCAGGCAACAGGCTTTGTGTCATCAAATATCCACTCGCCCATCTCTGGTACGGTTACAGCTATCGATATGCTGCCTTGTGGTCAGGGTATGCAGCGACAGATGATCGTCATCAAGCGCGAGGGCGATGAGTGGGTTGATACTATTGACCGCAGCACAGAGCTTAAGCGAGAGTGTACTCTTACCCCACAGGAGATAATTGCCAAGATTAAGGACGCAGGTGTCGTTGGTATGGGTGGCGCAACATTCCCCACACACGTAAAGCTCTCGGTGCCCGATGGTCAGAAGGCAGAGATACTCATCATCAATGGTGTTGAGTGTGAGCCCTACCTCACGTCGGACTACCGCACAATGCTTGAGCGTGGCGAGGAGTTGCTCACAGGTGTCGAGATATTGATGCGAGCCTTGCAGGTTGATAAGGCTGTGATAGGTGTCGAAAATAATAAGCCCGATGCTGTGGCACATTTGCGCGACCTTATCAAGAAGAATAACTATCGTGGTATTGAGGTTATGGCACTCAAGACACGCTATCCGCAGGGTGGTGAGAAGCAGCTTATAGCGGCTGTCACAGGTCGTCAAGTTCCTCCGCCGCCTGCACTCCCCATATCGGTAGGTGCTGTGGTATGTAATGCCTCTACAGCCGTTGCTGTGTACGAGGCGGTGCAGAAAAATAAGCCTCTTATCGAGCGCGTTGTAACCATCACAGGTAAGCACCTTGAGCATACGCATAACCTCAAGTTGCGCTTTGGCACAACTTTCCAGACCGTTGTCGACTATGCTGGAGGTCTTCCCGAGGGTGATGTCAAGGTTATAAATGGTGGCCCTATGATGGGTCGAGCTGTTGTCAACCTCGCAGCACCCATTATGAAGGGTTGCTCGGGTATTACCGTTATATCGGGTCGTGACGTAGCGCGCCACAAGGAGCAGGCTTGTATTAAGTGTGCCAAGTGTGTTGCAGCGTGCCCTATGGGCTTGGAGCCATACTTGTTGTCGAAGCTTGCACGCAAGAAGATGTGGGATCGTGCCGAGGAGCATAACATCGTCGACTGCATTGAGTGTGGTTGCTGCTCGTATACCTGCCCGTCAAACTTGCCGCTGTTGGACTATATACGTATCGGCAAGCAGACAGTTATGGGCAACATACGCGCGCGTGCATTAAAGAAGTAGTATCCCGTTGAACGAAAAATAAAAGATATAAGTTATGGCAAACAGATTTTTTGCTGCACCCTCACCCCATATCCACGGTGGCGAATCTACCCGCCGTATTATGGGCGACGTGGTGTTGGCACTTCTTCCAGCACTTGCAGTATCTACATACGTGCTGGGCTGGTCGGTGCTTATGACTACAGCCATTGCTGTGGCTGGCTGCGTGGTCTTTGAGTATCTTATACAGCGTCTATTCTTGAAGGGTGGAAATACCATTTGTGACCTCTCGGCTGTGGTTACAGGTATGTTACTTGCCTTTAACCTCCCTGTAGGTATTCCGTGGTGGATTGTGCTCATCGGTGCGTTTGTCGCTATCGGTATTGGCAAGATGACCTTCGGTGGTATCGGTTGTAACCCCTTTAATCCTGCGCTCACAGGTCGTATCTTCTTGCTTATAGCCTATCCCGTTGAGATGACCGACTGGACTTCGGGTGTGCCCGATGCGTTGTCGGGCTCTACTATGCTTGCCGACATTAAGGCTGGTGTGTATAGCGTAAGCGATGTTGACTTCTGGCAGATGATGGGTGGACATATGAACGGCTCTATGGGTGAGATTGGCTCGTTGGCACTTATCCTGGGTGGTCTATATCTGTTGTGGCGTAAGGTCATTACGTGGCATATCCCTGTCTCTATCCTCGCTACTATGGCTATCTTTGCTATGTGTATGGGTATTAAGGAGGGAGGCTCGCTACTCTATGAGTTGCCGTTGTTCCATATCTTGGCTGGTGGCGCACTTCTCGGTGCTATATTTATGGCTACCGACTACTCTACATCGCCGATGATACCTCTCGGTATGGTAATATATGGTGTGGGCATCGGTCTTATAACTATGATTATTCGTCTGTGGGGTGCTTATCCCGAGGGTATGTCGTTTGCGATATTTATCATGAACGCTGCAACGCCTCTTATTAACAAGTATTGTCGTCCTCGTCGTTTCGGCACTAAATAATAGTTGGGAGTATGAAGAGTTCATTAAAAAATATGTTCGTGGTGCTGTTTAGCATCACAGCAATCTCGGCTCTGTTGGTGGGTCTTGTAAACAACCTTACCAAGGGTGTAATCGCAAGTACCGAGGCTGCCAATAAGGATATGGCGAAACTTGAGGTGTTGCCTACATTCGAGGGTGAGGCAGAGTTTGAGCTTTCGACAAAGAAGATTGGTGACTTCGACATAAATGTTACCAAGGTGGTAAACAAGAGCGATAATACGCTCGTGGGCTATGCTGTCGAGGCTCCGAGCATAACGAAGAGTGGCTATGCTGACCGTATCTACCTTATGGTAGGCTTCGTGGAGCAGGAGGGTGAGACGCTTATTCACGGTGTCAAGGTGTTGTCGCAGAAGGAGACACCTGGTTTGGGTGCAAATATGACCAAGGCAGACAATGCTCTTGAGCGCAGCATCAAGGCGGAGCCTAACCCTGCAAAGATGGTGTTTAAGGTTAAGAAGGATGATGCGTCAGGCTCGTTTGACTCGCTCACAGGCTCGACAATATCGTCGCGTGCATATACCAATGCTATCGAGACTGCCTATGCAGGCTATCTCTGGGCTACGGGTAGGCTCGATACCTCCGAGGAGGCTATTGAGGCTGCACCTACGGGCGCAACAACCCCCGCAGAGTATAGCGACGCTGCTGCCAGCGACACTGCAACTGGTGCAACTGTCGTTGAGGGCGTAGAGGGTGTTGCCGATAACAACGAATCAGAGCCAGAGGCTCAGAAAGGAGAGATAAGCAATGAGTAAGCTTCAGATTATAACCAAGGGCTTCTTCAAGGAGAATCCCACGTTTGTCCTTGTGCTGGGTATGTGTCCCACTATTGGTGTCACATCTTCGGCGATAAATGGTATGGGTATGGGTGTTGCCACAATGGCGGTACTTATTATGTCGAATATCGTTATCTCGCTCATCAAGAACCTTATCCCTGCGAAGGTGCGTATCCCCGCATTCATCGTTGTCATCGCCTCATTTGTGACCATTATTGAGATGCTAATGAAGGCGTATGTGCCTGCGCTATATGCGTCGTTGGGTGTCTTTATCCCGCTTATTGTGGTTAACTGTATCATCTTGGGTCGTGCCGAGGCATTTGCTTCGAAGAATGGTGTGTTGGACTCTGCCCTCGATGGTGTGGGTATAGGCTTGGGCTTTACTATGTCGCTAACAGTTATTGGTGCTGTGCGCGAGGTGCTTGGTAGCGGCTCAATCTTCGGCTTCAACTTTATGGGCGATGTGATGCCCCTTATCTTCATCCTTGCACCTGGTGGCTTCTTGGTGCTTGGCTATGTAATGGTATTGTTTAACAAGATTGCAAAACGATAAAAGGCTATGCAGACAATAACAAATATTTCACAGGAGATTCTTGAGGCGTTTTCAACAGGTGAGGTTACGGTTGTGCCTATCACCCTCTTCGCCATTGTCATAGGTGCCATCTTCGTAAATAACGTGGTGCTTGCACAGTTTTTGGGTATCTGCCCATTCCTCGGTGTGTCGTCAAAGGTCGAGACATCATTGGGTATGGGTATGGCAGTAACCTTTGTTATGGCATTGTCATCTATCGTTACGTGGTGTCTTCAGGAGTTTGTTCTTATGCCCTTTGGTATCGAGTATATGCAGACTATTGTCTTTATCCTCGTTATTGCGGCCCTTGTGCAGATGGTTGAGATTGTGCTTAAGAAGGTCTCTCCCGCGCTCTACCAGGCGTTGGGTATCTTCCTTCCGCTTATCACCACCAACTGCGCAGTATTGGGTGTTGCTATCCTTATGGTGCAGAAGGAGTTTACGCTTATCACAGGTGTAGTGTACTCTGTGGCTACGGCTCTTGGCTTCGCGCTGGCGTTGGTACTCTTTGCGGGTATACGTGAGCGTCTCGATGTTGAGGATGTTCCCGAGGCTCTGCGCGGTGTGCCTATCGCGCTTATCACAGCAGGTCTCCTTGCTATGGCATTTATGGGCTTTGCGAATGTCGTTGCTCTACCTTAATTATATAATATAGGCTTTTGCCGTATATAGAAAATGGGGTTGACAGAATAGCTATTTTGTCAACCTCTTTAATTTATAGCGTGCCATAAATGGCTGTTTTTCGGCATAATTACCCAATTTTTCACACTTTTTTTTGTTCAGGAGAATTTTTTGTTTACCTTTGCACACCGTATCAACCTCTTATAATGGGTGCAGGCTTAAAAAGAGGGTGGCAGTGGCGGTTACGATTGCTTGTCTGTGTTGCAGGGCGGTGAGCCCAATGTTGCAGGGCGGTGAGCCTAATGTTGCAGGGCGGTGAGTCCAATGTGGCAGGGCGGTGAGCCCAATGTTGCGGGGCGGTGATGCCCTGTGTGGCAGGTAAGCAGAGAGCGAGTAGCAGCCAACGACCACCAAAGGATTAGTGTCGAAGGTGGCACTATGGTAGAGCAGGCACAGCGATAATGTTGAACGCTAAACATTTAACTTTTGTTGCAACAATGAACAAAGATGCATTGATCAGACTCGTGAACGAGCAGATGTGGACCAAGACTGATGCCGATGTGCCCCAGTTTGGTGCAGGTGACACCATCACAGTAACCTACCGTATCGTAGAGGGTAACAAGGAGCGTTTGCAGAGCTTCCGTGGTGTAGTTATCCAGATTAAGGGTACTGGTAAGACCAAGATGTTTACTATCCGTAAGGTCTCTAACGGTGTTGGTGTAGAGCGTATTTTCCCTCTCTACTCACCCCACATCGACAAGATCGAGGTAAACAAGTATGGTGTTGTGCGTCGTGCACGCATCTACTATTTGCGTGACCTTACAGGTAAGAAGGCACGTATCAAGGAGCGTCGTATCGTTAAGAAGGAGGAGTAATCCTGCGACCTACTTGGTAGAGAATGGGCTGTCCTTCAGTGGACAGCCCTTTTTGTGTTGTTATGGCCGCCATAACCAGCCATAAACATCCAGCACCAGCCATTATGGTCATTCTCTTTGTATATGTATATAACAAAAGCTGGCTGAACGATACTTCAGCCAGCTTTACTATTGTGTGGCGGAAGCGATATCCGCCTATCTACATTGGTCTACTACATCATGCCGCCCATACCTGCGCCAGCACCTGCCAATGGCTGAAGAGGACCCTCCTCCTTCTTCTCTGCCAAGACGCACTCTGTGGTGAGGAACATCGAAGCGATAGAGGCTGCGTTCTCCAAGGCTACGCGTGACACCTTTGTCGGGTCGATGATACCTGCTGCGAGCATATCCTCGTAGCGGTCGTCACGTGCATTGTAGCCAAAGGCACCGCTGCCCTCCTTAACCTTGTTAACGACAACAGAGCCCTCACCGCCAGCGTTAGAGACAATCTGACGCAACGGCTCCTCAATAGCGCGCTTGACAATCTGGATACCTGTTGTCTGGTCGTCGTTCTCGCCCTTCATACCCTCGAGGCACTCTACGGCACGGATGTAGGCTACGCCACCACCTGGTACGATACCCTCCTCAACAGCAGCACGTGTAGCCGCAAGAGCGTCGTCCACGCGATCCTTCTTCTCCTTCATCTCAACCTCGGTAGCAGCACCCACGTAGAGTACGGCAACACCACCAGCGAGCTTTGCTAAACGCTCCTGAAGCTTCTCGCGGTCATAGTCCGATGTAGCGTTCTCGATAGATGCGCGAATCTGCTGTACGCGTGCAGCGATAGCCTCCTTTGAGCCTGCGCCATCAACGATGGTTGTGTTCTCCTTGTTGAGTGTAACCTTATCGGCAGTACCCAACGCCTCAAGACCAGCATCCTCAATCTTCATACCCTTGTCGGTAGAGATTACAGTAGCACCTGTGAGCGTTGCGATATCCTCCAACATCTCCTTGCGGCGGTCACCGAAGCCTGGAGCCTTACAAGCAGCAATCTTCAGCGTACCACGCAACTTGTTTACAACGAGTGCAGAGAGAGCCTCGCCATCGACATCCTCGGCGATGATAAGCAGCGAGCGACCACTCTGTGCCACAGGCTCCAAGATGCCCATAATCTCCTTCATTGTAGAGACCTTCTTGTCGGTGATAAGGATGTAGGGCTTGTCGAGCTGTGCCTCCATCTTCTCGGTGTCGGTGATGAAGTATGCCGAGATGTAACCACGGTCAAACTGCATACCCTCAACCACGTCGACGTGTGTCTCTGTGCCCTTTGCCTCCTCAACGGTGATAACACCCTCGTTGTTAACCTTTGCCATAGCCTCGGCAATGAGCTTACCAATCTTGCGGTCGTTGTTTGCAGAGATTGTTGCCACCTGCTCAATCTTGTCGAAGTCAGAGCCTACAACCTGACTCTGTGCCTTGAGCGACTCTACAACCTTCTCCACTGCTGCATCAATACCGCGCTTAAGATCCATAGGGTTAGCACCTGCTGTTACGTTCTTGATACCTACCGAGATGAGTGACTGTGCGAGAACAGTGGCAGTAGTAGTACCGTCACCAGCATCATCATTTGTCTTTGATGCCACCTCGCGCACCATCTGTGCGCCCATATTAGCGAAGGTGTCCTCCAACTCTACCTCCTTGGCAACTGTCACACCATCCTTTGTTACCTGTGGTGCGCCAAACTTCTTGTCAATAATCACGTTACGACCCTTGGGGCCAAGTGTAACCTTTACGGCGTTGCATAGTGCGTCAACACCCTCCTTGAGAAGCTCACGTGCCTCTACGTTATATCTAATCTCCTTTGCCATCTCTATCAAATATTAAGCGTTATTTACTCGATTACTGCGATAATATCAGACTGCTTCATCACAAGGTAGTCCTCACCCTCGTAGTTAAGCTCTGTGCCTGCATACTTGCCGTACATAACCACATCACCAACCTTCACCTCCATCTTAATCTCCGAGGTGCCAGGGCCTGCTGCAACAATCTTACCCATCAGGGGCTTCTCCTTTGCTGTGTCTGGAATAAAGAGACCTCCAGCGGTCTTCTCCTCTGCCGGATTGGGCTTCACCAATACACGGTCTGAAAGTGGTCTAATTGCCATAGTTTAATTTAGGTTTTATGTTTTTGATAATATTTCCTGTTTCGTTAGTCGTAGGGCAATCACTGTGCCAAATGTAGTGTTGACACAATTTTGAACGCTTTGTGACACTTGTCCACGTGCGGTATGACATTTTGTCAGTCTACTTGCCATATTTATCTCCCCATAGCGTGCGTATGCGCTCGGCAATCTTTGCCTCCTGTGCATTCTGCTCATTGGGTATGTAGAAGCGTGTTCCTGCAAGTGCCTCGGGCATAAACTCCTGCTTGACAAAGCCTCCGTCGTAGTCGTGGGCATACTTGTAGTCTGCGCCATAGCCCAGCTTATCCATAAGCTTGGTTGGAGCATTACGCAGATGCAAGGGCACGGGCTGATTTGTTGTGTCGTGCTCGACGTGTTGCAGCGCACGGTTTATCGCCATATATGCGGTGTTGCTCTTTGGGCTTGTTGCGAGGTATATCGTCGTCTCCGCAAGGGTTATACGTGCCTCGGGCATACCTATCTTATGTACGGTGTCGAAGCAGGCATTAGCAAGCAGCAGCGCATTGGGATTTGCCAAGCCTATATCCTCGCTCGCCAGAATGACAAGTCGGCGTGCTATAAATCGTGGCTCCTCGCCACCTGCAAGCATACGTGCAAGGTAGTAGATGGCGGCGTTAGGGTCGCTGCCACGTACCGACTTTATAAATGCCGAGATGACATCGTAGTGCTGCTCCCCTTGCTTGTCGTAGAGGGCTATGTTCTGTTGCAAGCACTCGGTTATGTGGTCGTCGTCGATGATGATATCACCCGTGGTAGCACCCGCCACGATGTCGAGGATGTTGAGTAGCTTACGTGCATCGCCTCCCGAGAAACGGAATAGTGCCTCTGTCTGGCGTATGTCGACGTGGCGCAAACGTAGCTCCTCATCCTGCGCTATGGCGCGGTGTAGTAAGGTATTAAGCTCGCCATCGTCCATAGGCTTAAGCACATATACCTGACAACGACTTAACAGCGGCGAGATAACCTCAAATGATGGGTTCTCTGTGGTAGCACCTATAAGCGTGACTATGCCCTGCTCAACAGCACCTAACAGCGAGTCTTGCTGCGACTTGTTGAAGCGGTGAATCTCGTCGATAAATAGAAATGCGGAGCGGGCACTAAAGAGGTGCTGGTTCTTCGCCTTCTCGATAACTTCGCGCACATCCTTGACACCCGATGTTACTGCTGACAGCGTATAGAATGGACGGTCGAGGGCATTGGCAACAATCTTTGCCAGAGTGGTCTTACCCACACCTGGAGGGCCCCATAGTATGAATGAGGGAACGCTGCCCGAAGCTATGAACTTACGAAATACACCATTCTCGCCTACGAGGTGCGACTGTCCTATATATTCGTCGAGGCTCTGCGGACGCAGACGCTCGGCAAGGGGTTGTTGTGCCATATACGTCGATACGTGAGGCTGCTCTGGTGAGAGCAGCCCCTGTTATTATATTGTGTAAAAGTCTCTGTTAGTGGTTGATATTGCCCAACTTGTCGGGCTCGTGCTTATATCTGAACAATACCCAGAAGGCGAGTGCCACAACCAAGGCGTAGCCTGCAAAGACAAGCCACGTTGTCGACCAGCCCTCAATCTGGGCCAGGGGTGTAGACTGCGAGTAGACAAAGTGGTTTACCACCTGCTGTGCCCCGAGCGTGCCTATGGTAGCACCGATACCATTTGTCATAATCATAAAGAGTCCCTGTGCGCTTGAACGTATCGAGGCATCGGTCTCCTTATTTACAAAGAGTGAACCCGATATATTGAAGAAGTCGAAAGCTACACCATAGACAATCATCGATAGGATGAACATCCATACACCACTACCAGGGTTACCTACGCCAAATAGACCGAAGCGCAGCACCCACGCAAACATTGCGATAAGCATCACCGTCTTAATACCAAAACGCTTGAGGAAGAAGGGTATGAGCAGTATGCACAATGTCTCCGAAATCTGCGATATTGAGATTAGCGCGTTAGCGTGGTTGGCAGCAAATGTTGAAGAGTACTCCTCGATAGCACCAAACGAGGTGATGAAGGGGTTGGCAAAGCCGTTGGTAATCTGCAGTGACACACCCAGCAACATCGAGAAGATGAAGAACATTGCCATCTTACGATCTTTAAAGAGTGTGAAGGCGCGAAGACCGAGCGACTCCACGAGGCTCTTCTTCTCGCCACTCTTATTAACAGCACACGAGGGCAGCGTAAAGGCATATACGCCGAGAGCTATGCCTATTGTGGCACTCTGCCAGAACTGCATAGCACTCTGCTGGAAGCCTGCGAAGTCACATAATAGCATCGCACAAATAAAACCGATAGTGCCCCATACGCGGATGGGAGGAAAGGCTGTTACAGGGTCGAGCTTATTGCTCTCAAGGACGCTGTAAGCCACAGAGTTAGATAGCGCAAGCGTGGGCATATAGAAGGCTACACTCAGCGAGTAGAGACCCAAGATTGCCGAGGTGTTGGGTGCTGCGGCCGTTGTCATAACCATATACGCCGTAGCAGCCATAAAGAGGGCGGCAACAGCGTGGCAGATACCCAAGAGACGTTGTGCCTGTACCCATCTGTCGGCGATAATACCTATCACAGCGGGCATAAACAACGATACGATACCCTGCACGGCATAGAAGATACCAATCTTGTCCTGCATACCTATTGTGGCAAGCAGTGTTCCCATAGATGTAAGATATGAACCCCATACAGCAAACTGTAAAAAGTTCATAACAATCAATCTTAACTTTATACTATTCATAATCAGTTATTTATATTGTTTCAATAGCGTATATGGTCAAAATATCTTAACAAAGATATGAATTTTTTTTGCAATTTTCTTTGCAATTACAAAATAATGTTCTACTTTTGCATCGTCAAAAACAAATATTGGGCTATGGTGTAATGGTAACACTACAGATTCTGGTCCTGTCATTCTTGGTTCGAATCCAGGTAGCCCAACTAAAGCGACTCTCAATTTGAGGGTCGTTTTTTGTTTTGCTGGTTTCACATATCAAGCGATGAGTCGTTGCCGACTGCTGTGATAGACTGTATCGTAGCACGTATGCAAAGATAGGGTCAGTCCGAAAAACCAGTGGGGATTGAAAAGAATCATGCAAAAAAGATACGAGGCTGTCGCAACGTACTTGTTGGACAGCCTCATCTCTAACACTTTTGTCGGGTTATATTTCCGAGTGGGTGTTTAGGCGTAGCATATTTTGCGTGAAGCAGCGTCTGCTACTCTGTATACTCCTTGTAACGCTCGACAAATTCGGCGGCATCGCCCGTCTCCCCCTCGGCGAAACTGATATACTCCGAGATGAACATCTCGCCAACGTTACCGTTGCTATCCTCGGCAAGACCGCAGATGACATATCTATTATCATAGATGCATAATGCCCAGTCGAAGAGCGAGTGGTAGCTATAATCTAACAGGCTTTCACGCACCCACTTTTCGCCATTCTCCTCAAAGCTTGATGCACTGAAGATATCGAAGTATACGCGCTCGGTAGGTTGCTCGGTGGTAATCTCAACAGAGAGGAAATATTCGCCGTAACCAACCATTGAGCTATAGTAGCTCTCAAGGGCTACTACCTCCAGCAGGTCGTAGGCGGTGTAGTCGACAGCGGTTATGCGGTTGCTGCCATCGCCCTCCTTGGGTGTCTTGAAGCTATGTACTATAAGGTCTGTTGTGGGCGTGCCAGCGTACACTCCGAAGATAGCAAGTATAAACTCGCTATCGGGCTGCAAGCCGTCAACACTCTCTTTGTATACGCCTTGTATCTCATATATGCTGTAACGTTCAAGCACGTACTCGAGCTGTTCGGCGGGTGTGCCGTCGGGTAGATTGTGGGCATACATAATCACTGCAGAGTATGTCTCATCGTTGTTTGATGGGGTGATTGTGATATCTGCCGAGCGAGGTTTGATATTCTCTATCTGTACATCAAATGTTATATCAGACATCATAACATCGCCTGTGGCAAAGTAGCGCACAATGGGTTTAGAGACAACCATAGGTATATTATCCTCCTCGGCAGCTATAGCGTAGACGATAGCCATAAACTTATGGTTGGCGTTGAGTGTCTTGTGGAATGTGGCGTGACCGCGATAGCCCAACATCTGCATAATCTCCTCTGCACTATGCTGATAGAAGTAGTACAGGTTGTCAGAGAGGTAGAAGAAGGACTCTGCCACAGCCTCCTCAAATGTCTCATCAAGAGTGGTGCCCTGTGCGATATATCCAGCCTCATCGTCGGCTACGAGCTGCACCATATAGTAGCCATCCCAGCCTTGGGGCATTATATCGAAGTTCACCTCGGGGCCATCGGCAGTTATCTCAATGTCAAAGTCGATAGTCGTGCGCTCGGGCATACGATTCTCTATGAGCGTGTAGTAGACGGGGGTAAGCTGTGTGTAGCCACTCTCGTTAAGCTCCACGCCATAGGTGTATATGACATACTCCGTGGCGGGTGACAGAGACTCCCAACGCTTGCTGTTGTCACCTTGTAGCGTTATATTGGCATTGAGGGCATAGCTCTCAAAGTCGGTGTCGCTCTCTGTCATATAGCTCTGGAAGTATGCGAGGTCGTTGGCAATGAGGCTCTGTGTGTCGGTGATGTTAAGCTCGCTAAAGTACTCTTTCTCTGCCATCATTACAATGTAGCGCATCTGCTTGTCGTGTGGTGTGATGCTTACACCTATTGACGAGTACTCCTCCTCGGTTATTGTGAGCGTCATCTTTGGCTCAACGCAGGCTCGCTGTCGCACGGTTAGGGTGACACTCTCCATACTTGGATATTTCAGCGTTATAGCACCCTCGCGTGGCTCTGGTAGTGGGTTGCCAAGTACGCGGAAGCGTAACGTGGTGTTGTCTATGCTCTCGACATCTGTTATCCACGGTGTATCGCTCTGTGCGAGTATGTCGACACCCGCGAGAGGTGTTGTTACGGTGCATCCAACGTTGTATACACCGCTATCATCCGATACATCTACTATAGAATTTTCAAGTTCAATGCGGGGGATGCTATCTTCGTTGTGGTTGTTGGTGCAACCTGCTACGAAAAGTATGAGCGACGTAGCTATAATTAGATGTACTCTTGATAATTCCATAGTTAGATTACTCTGATGTATTATTTAGAGAAATATTGTATTTGAGGCATTGAGTACATTACGGGTACAAGACCATCATCGCTCTTCACGGCAAATATTACCATCATATAGCGTAATCCACTCTCCACTGCAACATTTACGTGAGATTTGCCACGGTAGCAGTGTTTCTCCATATAGCTCTCTGCATCTATGCCCTGCGCCATAGCGGTACGAGCCTGTGTGAAGAAGGTGGTGTTAAGGGCCTTAACGACAGTTGATGGTATCTGCTCACCAGGCTCTACGTAGTATATTGAGCCAGGGCTTACTACTTGTACCGTATAGTATCCATCCCAGCTGTCGGGGGTGATGTTAAATCGCATCTGCTCGCCTGTATCTGTGGCATTTACTGCAAATGATATATCGTGCAACTCGGGCATTGGCATCGAGAGCACAATATGGTGAATAGGCACGGTCATAGTGTACTCGTTGCCGTCAATATCCAGACCATAGGCATATACCACATACTTGCTACCTGGCACAAGGTTTGAGCAGTATTTTGTTATAGACCCCGTGGAGAGCAGCCCCGCTTTTGTGAGGTACTCTTCAAGGGTTATGTTCATACTCTGTGCAACGGTTGTCATATATTTAAGCTCCTCGTCGATGAATGTCTGCTCGTCAGAGATGCCCGATGATGTGAAGTACTCGATAGCAATGATGTTTGACACGTAGCGTAGCCCGCTATCTACAGGTGTGAAGATAAGGTCGCAGCAGTTGTGCGTAAGGTTACCCGTGGTTATGGCTATGCGGTCCAGAATCATCTCCTCCTGCTCGATGAATATAGACGCGCCAGCATTGCTGTTGGGATATGTGAGCTTTATGCGTGCTGTACGCAACTCGCGCACGTCGCTGGGCAGAATAGTACAAGAGATAATCTTGTCGTATACTACAATGTTTGTTACCCAGCTCTCCTCGCACTCGGCAACAACTGATACACCTGCCTGTGGGTTTGTCACAGTGTAGGGTATCATCAGGTCGCTACCCTCGCCACCAACGACGATGTTATTGCGCTCAAGACTGATAGATACTGCCCCATTGTTTACAGGCTGCTCATTATCCTCGCAACCTATTGACAAGATGATGGTTGCAGCTGTTAGTAGTAGTGTAAGTAGTTTGGTTGTTGTTGACATATAACCTCTCGTGTTAATATTATTAGTGCAAATATACTAATAATTGCTGAAAATGAAAGTAAAAAGTGTATCAACACTAATGTCGTAGCCATAAATGGGTAGAAATAAGAGGAGCATCATCCACACATAGGACAATGCTCCAAATATCTATCTTCTATACTGCGCTGTTAGTTGCCAGTGGTGAAGTATGCTACTGTGGGCTGCGACACTAACTGTGGCAGGTCGTCGTAGTACTCTACGGCATATACCACAGCAATATAGTCGACATTGCCACGTAGCGTGTACTCATAGAGCGTAGGGCCTGTAAAGCAGTATGTTGCAACGACACTCTCCATATCCAATCCCATATCCATACCGTCGATAAGCGTGCCTATCCAGTTCTGGGCAATGCGACGTGTATACTCCTCGTCAACAGCCTCGCCTTGTGGAAGATATGATGAGCTTGACGACGAGTAGAAGTCGATACAGTAGTAACCATCCCAGTTGTGAGGAGTCATATCGAATGATACGTTTCTGCCATTTACCGTAATGTCGATATCGAATGTCGCATCATAGAGCTTGGGCAGCGGAGTCTCGATAATCATATGTTGTATGGGTGTTGCCTGCTTGTAACTGTTGCCCTCAAACTCTATACCGTAGGCATACAACACGTATGTTGATGCGGGAGTCATATTCTTCCACGGCATCTCACAACGTCCCTGCTTGGCTACATAGCTCTTGACAAAGTCGCTGAGAGGCATACCTGCCTGCGAAGCCTCGTATGCGAAGTAGTCATAGTCATCTTTGAACAGTGCATCCTCGGTAAGCAGATTGTTGTTTGTTAGGTACTCCACATCAGATAAAATGGCTATGTAGTACATCGAGTCATCCTGTGTCGTGATGATACCCGTACAGCTCGTTGTGGTGAGATTCTGTATATCAAACGAGAATATAGTGTTCTCGGGGGCTGCCTGACGTACGGTGACGTTCACGGGGCTATCCAACTTCGGGTACTTCACAACGATTGTTGCGACACGCTCGTCAAAGGTGTTGTTTGCCTCGACGTTGAACGATACCGAAGAATCGCTGATTGTGGTGATTGTCAACCACGACTCCTCGCAGTTGGCGATGATGCTTGCACCAGCCAAGGGGTTGGAGATAGTGTAGTTAAGGGTGTAGCTACCTGCCTCGTGTGACAGTTCGACATCGCTCTTCTCGAAAGTTATAACAGGATTCTGTATATCATTCTGCGGAGTGTCGGGCGTATCACTATCGCAGCTCGCCATAATGAGAGCTATGGCGGCCATAAACAGGTGTGTAAATCTTAAAATCTTCATCTCTTATTCTGTTTTGTCAATCTACAAGACTACTTTACTATAGGCATAAAACCCTTGTAAGGCTTTGCAAAGGCACTCTTGTCGATGGTGTTGGTGTTTGGTGTTGTCACGCTCACGGGTGCTGTCTGCTGCGACGTGCGTGCCTCGGGCATAAGCTCACGGCTAATCTCTATGCTACGTCCGTCGTTACTCATAAGCATCAACTTGCCACGAGTCGTGCCAGCGTTCATATACTCTATCAACTCGTCTATTGGACGGCACTGGTCGAGGTTATATGAGAAGGGCTCTGTCATAAACAACTCGCTGTAGTTGCCGCGATAGTCGAGAGCCAAGCCGCACAACACAAATGTCACATCCTCACGTGCGGTGAGCATTACCCAAGGTTCAGAGCTTTGGAATGATGTCAAATCCTCGATAAGGTAGTCATTGCCATACATAATCTTGTCCAAGGTGTAGTGGTAGTGGAAGATGTCGGGTGTAGGTGTCTCCACGACAATCTCCGACCAGAAGAGTACGTATCCATAATCCTCGTACATTGTCAAATGTCCGTAGTTTTCAGGGTCGTAGTCTGCAAGAGCACGTGGGCTATATGGGCCATCGTGCAGGATGTCGAGTACGCGGTTTTCACCCACTCCAGCAGGCTCTGTGCTGAAGTCAATACGTGTAAGGTCAGTGGTTAGTGTGCCACCATAGTAACCAAACACAAGCATTGAGTAGTCGGTGTCAGGCTGTAGTGTGTTGAGGTGTGATGTCACGACACCCTTATACTGTCCCAATTGGAATGTGCTAATTAGCCACTGCATAATCTCGCTATTTGTAGTGCCCTCAATGTCAGCTGTGGGAACAATAGCTATTGTGTAGGGGTCATCGTTGTTCGACGGGGTAACAACAACATCTGCCACTCGGGCATAAACATTCTCGAGTGAAATGTCAAAGGTCATATCTGACATTGTAACCTCTTCTGTTCTAAAGTAGGTCAGCACGGGTAGTGAAACCACCTGTGGAATACCATCTACAACGTCAATTGCGTATGCCTGTGCCATATACTTGGTGTTTGCTTGCAGGGTGTTTGTGAATGAGTGGGTACCATAGTAACAAGCCATATCCACAAACTCCTGTGCGCCATATCCTGAACCCATATATGCATTCACGAGCATTAGCCAGTCCGATGCAACAGACTCAATATAGCTGTCTGTAACCTCTGTTCCTTCGGGATAGTGATACGGAGAGCCCTCGGGGAAGTACTCGTAGAAGAATGCGCCGTCCCAGTTTTCAGGTGTTATAGTGTGTGTAACCTGTGGGCCACTAATCTCATAATTGAAGATAAATTTTATATCCTGAAGTGTGGCGGCTGCAGGTGTCACCATCGCGTGATACATAGGAGTATTCTGCACATAGTCGCTCTCATCATCATTGAACTTGATGCCGTATACGTACACCACAAAGTCATCACCAGGGCTCATACCTGTCCACTTTATATTAGACTCTCCCTTCTGGCAGAGAGCATTGGCGCGCATAAATGCTCCAAGGTTTACACCATACTCCTCTGCAAGTCCTATAAAGTAGCTTCTGTCGTCGCTTACAAGAGCCTCCTCGGTGAGAATACCCATCTGCTGGAGGTAGCTTACAGACGACATAAATACAACATACTCCATTGTCGGGTCGGCTGGTGTCACCTTTGATACACAGGTAGATGATGTTATATCACTGATGGTTATTGTGAAAAGCTCATCGGCAAAATTCTCCTGTGTAACAGTTATCTCTTGCTGCTCTATGCCAGGATACTTAAGAGTAATCTTTGCACTACGCTCTTCACTCTCTGTGTTTGGTGCCACTGCAAAGTCGATGCTTTTATCTGTTACGGTGATATCGCTAATCCACGCAACTTCACACTTTGCTAAAAGCGAAATGCCCTCAAGTGCGTTCTCAAGCGTGTAGTTCACACTAAACTGACCGCCAGCTGTCGATGCAGTAATACTACTACTCTCAAGTGTGAGCACTGGGTCACTCTCTACGGGTGGCTCGGGTGCTGGTGGGTCAATAGGTTTGTCATCGGTACACGCAGATACCATAGCAGCGATAACAACTGCTCCAAATAGTAGGTGTAAAAATCTTCTCATAGACTATCAATTATTTGTTTATTCTCTTTAGAGTAGACAAATATACGATATAAAAGTGATTTTACAAATATTTTTGCACATTTATTTATTGTTGGTGCTGCCAAGTGCTATACCAACTATTGTGTAATACCACCATAACAACAAAGGCTGACACACGTCAGCCTTTGTATGTAGTATCTGTTCTGAACACCCTCTATTTGCCATATACCAAACTTGTAAGCTCTGCGGGGGCATCTGCAGAGAGTACACGCGTAGCTGTGTCGACGGATGACAGAAGGGTTACAAGCTCCTCTATGGGTCGCACATCATCAACAGTGTAGTTGAATATATCCGATACCCATAGGTCGCATAAGTTTCCTTTGCTATCCATAGCGAGAGCTGTTACAACATTGTCTATCTCGTATGCACAAGGACGGCTAATACCCACTATGTCGCAGTAGTATGTCAATGTGTCACCAATAACAATGTCGGGATAGTACTTGTTGTAGTAGCTAAACGTGTCGTAATCCCACGCTAAATAGAAGACATCATTGGTTGGTATGTCAGTCTTGGGAGCGATAGACACGACGTATGTGCTGGTATATGATGTGTAATTTCCATACTTCTCGGGCATTGCTTTGCCGAGTTCATCTGCCGCGTATGGCCCCTTTATCTCCACATCCAAGAGGTTAATCTCTCCAGGTGCAGCCTTCTCTGTAGTGAAACTATAGTGATATAGGTCTGTTGTGATGATACCTCCGTGGAAACCAAAACAGTATACAGAGTATAATGTATCTGGATTTAGAGTAGATACGTGGCTATTTATTGAGCCTGTGAAACGGTATGCGTAGTTGTAGAAGTTAACCAAAATCTCGTTAATGATGTCGATATTCTCCGTTGACATAATATTGTCGGAAGGTACCAGCAAGAATAGGTATTGCTCATCATCTAATGACGGATTTACAGAGATATCTGCTACGCGCGAGCCGATATTATCTACTGCAATGTCAATACTCATATCTACGGTGGTTACACGCTCTGTGGCAAAGTGTTTAACAACGGGTTGTGTGACGAGCTGCAACAAGCCGTCCACCTCCTTCACGCCATATACCACGACACAGTACTGCACCTCTGACATAAGTTCCATCTCGACACTCTTGTTGCCAATGTGGCAGAACTCATCAAGAATGTCCTGTATAGTGTAGCCATAATACATCTGGTACATACCACAAAGATCCATCCAGTTTTTACCCAACTTCGATGTGTAGACCTCATCTGGCGTAGCCCCCATCTCAAGGTATAGCTCTTCGCCATTGTTGTACACCTCTACGCAATAGTATCCATCCCAACCCTCTGGAGATACATCAAAGCGGGCATCAGGGCCCTCCACCGAGACATCAACATTAAAACTGCCGTCAACGATATCGGCGGTTTTGGGCTCTATAATCTCATAGTATACGTCGGTGAGCATAGTGTAGTCTGTGCGGTCTTCATTAAACTCAATGCCGTATACATAGAGTACAGACTTTAAACCAGGACGCATATTGCTCCACTGCACACGCTTATCACCTTTGAATATCGACTGATACGTCTCCATATAGTCGCCGAGATTCATACCGTCGAACTCTGCATTTTTCATAAACGTAGCCTTATCATCCTCGAATAGCTCCTCGGCTGTCGATATTGCATAGTCATAAAAATATTGCACATCATCGACCATATACATCACGTACCACATATTTGGGTCGCTTGCCTTGATGTTTGTTATGCACGATGTAGCAAGTATCTCCTCAATCTCTATGGTGAAGGGCGCGGGAGCAACATAGCCCTCCTGCTCAATGCTGAACTCTGCGACATTGGTATTTGTTGCATAGTCTACGCTAACAGTTGTTGTGCGGGGCTCTGGCGAGGTGTTCGCATCAATAACAATGCCTATCTCATTGGTTGCAGGCTGTGTGAAATGCACCCAGTCGGCACTGCACTTAAGCTCTATTGTCGCACCCTCAATAGGGTTTTCGATGCTATATGTTACGACATATTCGCCACCATTGCTTGAACTCTTTATGGCCGTGTTATCAAGTGTTATCACAGCCTCCTTTGGAGTGTCTGGAGTATCAGGCGTGTCGGGTGTGTCGGGTGTCTCTTTGCACGCGCTAAAGGTTATAGTTGCCATAGTGGCTACCGCCATATAGAGCAACTTGCTTAAAACTTTTCTCATAAACATTCATTTATTTAAATCAATACTAACTTGCTATCAATTATCGTGTTGCTACTTGCTAATGAATGACTTAAGCATTGCGCCAAGTGTTGCATTATCAAGTACTCCGTTTATTCTCTCTGCGCCATCGCCATAGAGATATACGGGCACCATCACGCCCGAGTGCCCATCTGTTGAGAAGCGATACTCCACGCCTTGTTCCGAGAGATTGAAGTCGGAGTTGTTGCTGACCACCGACATACCTCCCGTCTCGTGGTCTGCCGTGACAACTACCAGTGTACCCTCGTTACGCTCGGCATACTCCACAGCGACCTCTATGGCTGCCATAAAACCAGCCATCTCCGCCTGCATACCTTGTGCGTCGTTGCCGTGACCCATACCATCAATGAGAGAGCCCTCGACCATAATTACAAAGCCGTTGTCGTTGTCGCGAAGATCGACAAGGCGTAGTGCCTCGCGTGTTGCATCAGCCAGATAAGTGCCGCTGTATGCTCCTATCTCTTTGTCGGCGAGTAGTGCTATTACACGCTGTGCGCCATCCTCCGATGCGAGTTGCTCCATAGTGCGAGCCACGCCAAAGCCCTGCTCCATAAGGTGCTCTATGGCAGCCTCCTCGCTACCGTAGACATCTCTGAATAGCTCCATACCACCGCCAATAGCTACATCGAAATTGCTCTCAGCGAGCTGCTCGGTGATAAGGTTATAGTCGTGACGACTTGTAGTGTGGGCATAAAATGCACCTGGTGTGGCGTGTTGTAGGTAGGTTGTTACAACCACGCCTGTCGCCATATCTTGTCTCTGTGCCAAAGTCGTGAGTGACTCTAACGGAGTGCCATCAGGCGATACACCGAGGTAGGTGTTGTTGGTCTTATGTCCCGTGGCAAGGGCTGTGCCTGCTGCTGCCGAGTCTGTTACACGGTTGTCGTTAGAGTATGTTGTGATGAGTGCAACGTTGTCAGCACGGTCAAATATTGTGGGTGCATAGCTACCCTCAATCTGCATCATACTTGCCGACGTAAGTCCCATTCCATCGCCGATAAGATATATGATATTCTTGATAGGCTCTGCGGCAAACGATGAGGCTGCGCCGAGCAATACGAGGAGGATTGCAGAGATAAATTTACGCATTGTCAAAAATAATTGTACGTGAATATGCGCAAAAATAGAAAAAAAATGGTAACTTCGCAACATATAACTATAACTTTGTGTTAAGCCGTTGCTCTCTATGATTGATGTGCGCATAGCTGAAGATTGGAAAGATATCCTCCGTGATGAGTTCTCGAAGCCCTATTTCGAGGAGTTGGTACACTTTGTACGTGCCGAGTATGCCGCAGGTGAGGTATATCCAGCTGGACGTAACATCTTTCGAGCCTTTGATAAGTGCCCCTTCGACAAACTCAAGGTCGTTATCATCGGTCAAGACCCCTATCACGGCCCTGGTCAAGCTAATGGTTTGTGTTTCTCGGTGGGTGAGGGCGTACCCTTCCCGCCGTCGCTGCAAAACATCTTGCGAGAGGTACACGACGATACGGGTGCCGAGATACCTGCATCGGGTGAGCTTGATAGATGGGCAGAGCAGGGGGTGTTGTTGTTAAATGCTGTACTCACGGTACGCGCCCACAATGCAGCATCACACGCAGGACACGGCTGGGAGAGGTTCACAGATGCTGTGGTACGTGCCGTTGCCGAGCGTAAGCAGGGTGTGGTATATATGCTCTGGGGCAACTATGCGCAGCGTAAGGGTGCTATTGCCGACCCTAACACAAACCTTATTTTGCGTGCTGTGCATCCATCGCCCTTGTCGGCATATCGCGGTTTCTTTGGTTGTCGCCATTTCTCGGCAGCCAACAGCTACTTGCAGCAACAAGGCAAGGAGCCCATATTATGGTAAATGAGATATTTAGACCATTTATAGCTAACTACTAAACAAACAAATAGAGTCTATGCTTGGACAACTTCGATTTTTGAAGGCTATATGCCTCTTGGTATTGATTGTGTGTGTGCCTTATGCGCTTTGGTGCGCTGTTACTGGAAGTTTTATATTTGCTGCGGTACTCGCAGTGATTGATATTGTTGCGTTTTTATGTCTGGTAGTCATCCAGCGTGCCATTCGCCAGATTCTTGATATGAAGTCGCCGCACGTGGATAAAGACATCACTCCAGTATAGTAGTGTATCGTGTACCATACTAAACGTAGTGCCACCATTGGAATATCTCTAATGGTGGCACTTTGTGTGTTGAGCTAACTATAAGCCGCGTCGTGATATAAGCCACGCTATGGTGCTATACGCGCCATCTATTGTTGGTCGTAGCCACGCTGGTAGAGTATTTATAACCTTTAGGCGACGTAATTGACGACGGTGACGACGAGTGTAGCCAAATGCCGCAATAGCTGCGCGTGCATCTGCTGTGCCACCGCGCACGCTCTGTGTAATAGCTTTGCCTATGCCTGTGCGAGCAATGTACTCGTTGAGAGTATCACTCTGCGAGTCGTCATATAGCTCTGCTATGGTGTGCTCGCATATCTCCGAGCGATATATTGATGCCGAGCGATTACTTGCTGTGCGAGAGTATATTACTAACGACATCGGCGAGAAGCAGAACTTTGCCCCCCGCTGTATCATACGTATCCACAACCACTGATCCTCGCCTATGCGCATACCCTCGGGGAAGCCACCAATGTTGAGTATGGTGCTGCGGCAAAGTGTCGCTGCAGAGGGTATGACGCTGTAACACCCTGCATTTGCCTCCTCGGCGGGGTTGATATATCCCTCTTTGTGTGGTGTCGTAGCTCTATGGCGGCGACCATTATTTAAGATGTCAAAACCCGTAGAGTAGCAGTCGCTGTCGGGATAGTAGGTCATAAGGCGGCATACCTCGGCGATATATCCCGTCTGCCACATATCATCTGCATCCAGCAACGCTACATAATCGCCTGTGGCGTACTCTATACCTCGGTTACGCGCTGCACTGACACCGCTGTTGTATTGTCTGTGAAGGACGATGTTATGCTCGGGATGCTCGGCGATAAACTCTTCGACGATATGTGCCGAGCCATCTGTCGACCCATCATCAACGACTATAATCTCACGAGGCGCAAGGCTCTGCTCGACTACGGAGCGTAGCGCACGGGCAATCTCCCTCTCCTTATTATATAAAGGTATAACCACCGAGATTCGCATCGACTCGTCGGACTCTATGCGCCGTCCAAAGTGTAGTATCTCTGGTGCGTGGTTTAGTTGTTTGTCTTCGGGTAGCCACTTTTGTATATCGCCATAATGGTTACGCAGATAGCTCTCCAAGTCGCTTGGCGCAGGTAACACCATATTGTTAAATTGTCGCATCTCGGGGTGCTCAATGGCGTGGCGCGATATCATATCTTTGGGCATACGCACAATGTTGTAGCGCGTAGCTGATGTGTTGTTATAGCGTGTAAGCTCTTGATGTAGACGCTTATATATCTCTTCCTTCGACATAAGGAGTGTTAGCAAACGTATCGCGGCGCACGATAGGATGCTCTTTGGGAGTATCACTCCGTTGTTGGCGCGTCCAAACCATCGCCAAAGCCATACACTCTTCGCCGTGAAGCAGTTTACCCAGAATTTGACTCTTTGTCGCTGTCTCTGCTCTGCGTGTGGGTTATCTGGAATAAGGTCGTAGGGAAAGATGTCGATGTATATGCCATCATCAATATTGAGCCCCACCCACTCGCGCTCCACAAAGCGCGTTCCACACTTGCGTATCTTGCAGAAGTAGAATGGTGTATCTGGCTCGGTGGCGTACTCCTGTAGCGTGTAGCCCTCGGCGAGATGTTTCGGAGCTTCGCGTATAAATCGCTCATAGTTATCGCGTGTCATACCGAGATCTATGTCATCATCCCACGGCACTATATCCTCGAAGAAGTGCGCACCTATGGCTGTGCCACCCTGTATGAAGTAGTCAATGCCGAGAGTGTCGCACACACGCGCCGTCTCACGTAGGATGTCTATAAGTTCGCGGTGTAACTCGCGGAGTATGTCGCTATTATACTTCATCTGTTAGTCGTTCTGTATAAGCAGGTTGCAGCCGCGTATGTCGCTACCAGCAATGCGCCCCTCTATCATAAAACTGCCATCCGCGCTAACACGCCCCATATCCTGTGTCTGTATAAATGCACACGATGAGAGATTAGCGAGGTCGATGATGTCGATACCACCGCGCATAGCGTGTGGCGAGTGGTCAAATGGGTCATTTACATCACGCACCAGGACACGCATCCAGGCGGGTGCTCTAAATATGCCCTCTTTCATAGAGTATGCCTGTGAGGTAAGCTCCGCCATACCATACTCCGAGGCGATATGCTCCACTCCAAAGCCCTCGCACAATATCTTGTGTAGTTCGTACTTCGATAGCTCACGTCGTCTGCCCTTCATACCGCCAGTCTCCATTACTACGGTGTTCTCAAGCTTTGGAGCGTACCCTTCGGCAAGATCCCACAGTGCGTAGCTAACGCCGAGAAGCAACTTGCGCTTTGGGTTGCGTTTCATATCTGATATTAGCTGCTCATAGTTGTTTAGGTAGAAACCACCCGAGCCAGCACACTTAATAAGTGAGTCAACCATATATACCAGCGATGAGCCTTCGCGCTCCAAGTAGCTGGGCAATAGCCCATATATGCTCCACTCGGCAGGGTCACCCATAAAGTGTGTGAAGGCGGCTGTGAACGTCTGGCGATATGCGTCGAGCGATGCCATAAAGTGGCGCGAGGCAACGGTGTTACCAGTATTGCTCGACGTAAAGACCATCTCGGGCGGCGTTGTGCCACAATATACCTCGTGGCTCTTGAAGAGCTCAATAGGCATAAACGGTATCTCCTCGATATGCATCACGCTGGCGGGGTCTATGCCTAATAGCTTAATGTAGTCACGATATGGCTCACATTGCTCTGCCTGATAGCGAAACAGCTCCAGCGCGCACTGCTTGAACGCTGCGTCGTTATCTATACGTAGTATGCTCTGAATTGTCATCATTTCACAAAGATATGTATTTTTTGGCTAAACTTAAAAATTATCGACCATACTTTTTAAGCTACTATAAACAAAATTCCCGAGCAGGAGGCAACCGTGTACCTCCCGTCTCGGGTAGTAATATAAGCCACGTGTAGCGTGGCACGCAACAGTCAAGCGTAAAGCTCTACTTCTTCGACTTGGGTGCGAGAATCATGTTCATCTTCTTGCCATCGAGCTTGGGCATAAGCTCTACGCGAGCATACTCCTCAAGGTCGTTAGCGAAGCGCAACAACAAAATCTCGCCCTGCTCCTTGAAGACGATAGAACGTCCACGGAAGAAGACATAAGCCTTAACCTTGGCACCCTCCTTAAGGAAGTTCTCGGCGTGCTTGAGCTTGAAGTTGTAGTCGTGGTCGTCGGTCTGTGGACCAAAACGAATCTCCTTGATAACAACCTTCACCTGCTTTGCCTTGATCTCCTTCGCCTTCTTCTTCTGCTGATAGAGGAACTTCTGGTAGTCAGCAATGCGGCATACTGGAGGATCAGCCTTGGGCGAAATCTCGATAAGGTCGAGCTCCATCTCATCGGCGAGGCGAATAGCCTCCTTGATGCTCAACACGAGGTTAGGCTCTACGTTTTCGCCTACTACACGCACCTGTGGTGCTGTAATCTCGTCGTTGATGCGATGAGGATTCTCCTGCACGGGGCGGCGACCACGAGGATCACGCTGTTGTTGATTGTTGTTCTGGTTCTGGTTATTCCCCTGCGCCTGTGGACGCGGGCGGAATGGAAATTGTCCTGCCAAATTGGTTAATTGTTAGTTAATAATATGTTGTCTGTTTCACTTAATGTGCTTACATATCGTAGACTCGGTATTGCGAGAGGTTAACTATTTGTGCTCCTCAATCTCCTTTGCTACCAAGTCTTGCATAAACTTTGCGAACTCGTCAATAGTCATCTGACCCTTGTCGCCCTCGCCCTGTGCGCGCACAGATACCTTACGCTCCATAGCCTCCTTTTCACCTACGATAAGCAGGTAGGGGATACGCTTAAGCTCGTTGTCACGAATCTTACGACCAATCTTCTCGTTGCGGTCGTCAACCTGTGTACGTACATCCTGAATATTAAGCTCTCGTGCAACCTCCTCTGCATAGTCGTTATACTTCTCCGAGATGGGCAATACAACAACCTGGTCGGGAGTGAGCCACAATGGGAACTTACCGCCTGTGTGCTCCAATAGTACCGCCACGAAACGCTCCATTGAGCCAAATGGTGCACGGTGGATCATAATAGGACGGTGCAACTTGTCGTCAGAGCCCTTGTAGGTAAGGTCGAAACGCTCGGGAAGGTTGTAGTCAACCTGAATTGTGCCAAGCTGCCAGCTACGACCCAACGCATCCTTAACCATAAAGTCGAGCTTGGGGCCATAGAATGCAGCCTCGCCGAGCTCAACAGTGGTGTTGAGTCCCTTCTCCTTACAAGCCTGCATAATTGCGCCCTCGGCCTTTGCCCAATTCTCGTCAGAGCCGATATACTTCTCGGTGTTGTTGGGATCGCGCAAAGAGATCTGTGCTGTGTAGTTATCGAACTTCAAGGTGCGGAAGATGTACAACACGATGTCGATAACCTTCTCGAACTCCTCCAACAGCTGGTCGGGACGTACAAACAGGTGAGCATCGTCCTGTGTGAATGAACGTACACGTGTCAAACCGTGCAACTCACCAGACTGCTCGTAGCGATATACTGTACCAAACTCTGCAAGACGAACAGGAAGATCCTTGTATGAACGAGGCTTCGAGCGATAGATCTCGCAGTGGTGAGGACAGTTCATAGGCTTTAGTAGGTACTCCTCGCCCTCAAATGGTGTGTGGATAGGCTGGAATGAGTCCTTGCCATACTTTGCATAGTGACCAGAGGTAACATACAAGTCCTTGTTACCGATATGGGGAGTGATAACCTGCTGGTAGCCATAGTTCTTCTGAATCTGGCGCAAGAAACGCTCAAGACGGTCACGCAACTCGGCACCCTTGGGCAACCACATAGGTAGACCCTGACCTACGCGCTGCGAGAACATAAACAACTCAAGCTCCTTGCCCAACTTACGGTGGTCACGCTTCTTTGCCTCCTCCAATAATGCGAGGTGCTCATCAAGCATCGACTTCTTGGGGAATGATACACCGTAGATACGGGTAAGCATCTTATTTTTCTCGTTACCGCGCCAATAAGCACCAGCAACAGAGGTTAGCTTAATTGCCTTGATATATCCTGTGTTGGGGATATGCGGGCCACGACACAAGTCGGTAAATGCACCATTTGTATAGAATGAGATTGTGCCGTCCTCAAGGTCGGTGATAAGCTCAACCTTATACTGATCTCCCTTCTCGGTGAAGGTCTTGAGGGCATCAGCCTTCGACACTTCAGAGCGTACCAAAACCTCCTTATTGCGCGATAGCTCAATCATCTTCTGCTCGATGACTGCGAGGTCTGCCTCGGTGATGGGTACGGGAGAGTCTACATCATAATAAAATCCGTTCTCTATAGCGGGGCCGATACCAAACTTGATACCTGGGTAGAGTGCCTCAAGAGCCTCCGCCAATAGGTGTGATGATGTGTGCCAGAAGGCGTGCTTGCCCTCGGCGTCATCCCATTTAAAGAATTTAATCGAACAGTCGCTGTCGATAGGGCGCGTCATATCTACAGTTGCGCCGTTTACCTCGGCTGCGAGTGAGTCAGCAGCTAAACGAGGGCTGATGCTCTCTGCCACCTGAAAGGCAGTTGTCCCTTTGGCGAACTCTCTTACTGAGCCATCGGGAAAGGTTACTTTAACCATGATAATTTTGTGTTTTTAGTGTTATTATTTTGAGTGCCTTCGTAGCTCCACAATAACGAGACGGATTACTACTCAGCTGCACTCCTTGTTTTATTCATCCCTCTTGTCGCAACTCTCCAGTGCTTTGGCGAGATTGGCTATGCGATGTATGGCGTATATGCCAATTAGCGATGCTGCAACAAACATCACCCAGTCGATTACCTCGGTGGGCATCCACGCCCTGATAAGGTATATAACGACCATAGCCAAGAGTACGCTACTGATGACAATACTTATTATTACTCTTACTCGCTCGCTCATACTGAAAGTGCTTGTTATTTAGTCGTTATGCTCTGCGTCGGGCAGATCCTTAACCGAGATGTCGCGGCCCTTCTCGCGCTCAAAGTGCTCCAGAGGGTTGCTGTTCCACTCCGACCACTCCGCTCTGCGGCGCACGATATCTATAGCCTCATATATTGCATTGCGCATAGATTGCTCGTCGGCAATGCCCTTGCCTGCGATGTCGTATGCTACGCCGTGGTCGGGAGAGGTGCGCACGCCTGTTAGCGATGCTGTGAAGTTTACACCCTCGGGCGATAGTGTCTTGAATGGTGCAAGACCCTGATCGTGGTACATAGCAAGTACCGCATCGTAGTTTTTAAACTGACCAGCAGCAAAGAAGCCATCTGCTGCAAATGGACCAAAGGTGAGGATACCCTCCTCGTAGCACTCCACGATAGCGGGCTTGATAATCTCCTGCTCCTCCTTGCCCAAAAGACCTCCATCGCCAGCGTGGGGGTTGAGCGCAAGGACTGCGATGCGCGGACGTACAATGCCGTAATCCTGCTTCAGTGAGTCGTTTATCTGATGTACGCGCTCTGCAATGAGCTCCTTTGTAAGAGCCTCGGTAACTTGTGACACAGGTACGTGTATTGTAGCCAAGCCAACGCGCATAATATCTGATGTCATCATCATCAGCGGAGTGCCGTCAAGCTCCTTTGCTAAAAACTCGGTGTGTCCCGTATAGCAGAAGTCTGCGCTTTGGATCATCTCCTTGTCGATAGGAGCGGTAACCATTGCATCAATATTTTCAGCCTTGAGGTCATCTATAGCCATTCGCAGTGCCGCTGCCGCTGCCTCGCCACCACTCTTCGAGGGGTTGCCTGGGGTTATGCTCAACTCCTTGCTACCGCACTCTACGAGGTTTACCTTGCCACTTATGGCGTGTTCTGCGCTATCTACGATGTTAAACTTTAGTGGCTGCTCCAGCTGCTCCTTAAGTGAACGCTGGTAGAATGTTGCTGCTGCGCTTGAACCGTAGATAACGGGCGTGAATAGCTCTGTTATGCGGCTATCTGCAAATATCTTGATGATAAGCTCCCAGCCGATACCGTTGGTGTCGCCCTGGGTTATGCCAATCTTTAGTCTGTCGCTCATCTTGTGTGTTCGTGTTCTAAAATTGTTTCAACCTACAAATATAAGAAAAGTTGAGTAATATGCAAAATTATATATGATAAACTATCTTAAACTATCTTAAACTATCTTAACATTCTATCTTGGACGGCGGAATTCTGAAAGGACGATGCCCGTTGCCATAGCCACGTTGAGTGACTCCGATGTTGCTGCGTTGGTGGGGTAGGGAGGTATAAAGAGACTATGCGTAATTGTCTGGCGACACTCCTCCGAAACACCGCGACCCTCATTGCCCATAACGATTATTCCACACTCTTGTAGCTCTGCTGCGTAGATGTTGTCACCATCGAGCAGTGTCCCGTATATCGCAACCTTGCGTCGTGCTGCGCTCTGTAATAGCTGCGCGAGGTTGTCTACATAGTGTACCTTTACGCGCAGTATTGCTCCCATTGTTGCTTGAATAACCTTGGGGCTATAGCAGTCGGCACACTCCGCAGAGCATACTATATTTTTTATGCCAAACCAGTCGGCGAGGCGTATTATTGTGCCCATATTTCCTGGGTTCTGCACACCGTCAAGTGCCAGTGTAAGACCGTTGTCGAGCTCCTCCATAGAGAGGCTATAATGTGGTATATGTACCACAGCGAGGGTGTCGTTGGCTGTCTTTAGCTGTGAAATACGCTCCATCTCTTTGCGCTCGATATGAGTGACGTTACCACCCGTCAGCTCTTTGCGCGTAGTATACACGCTTTCGATACGCCACGACGAGTGTTGTATCTCCTCCACGAGCTTGCTGCCCTCGGCTATAAACATTCCGTGCGTGTCACGCGCGCGCTTATCTGCGAGCGAGCGTACAAATTGTATCTCTGCCTTTGTCATCCTATCTGTGGCGTCGGTTTACCTTGTTTGGTGTGAGTTATATCTTTACTTTGTAGCAGCCTTTACGCGCTCCTCCTCAATGGTGAAGGTCGCTCCCTCCTCGGCAATATAGCTCTCCGAGAATAGTTCTCGGCACTCATTAAGGAGCATATTTAGATCCTTATATCGTGATGAGAAGTGCCCTATGATGAGGCGTTTTGCCTCTGCGCGCAGTGCTACCTTTGCGGCGTCTGTTGTCGACGAGTGTCCGCGACTCTTTGCTGTACGGCTCTCGGCACTTGCGTATGTCGTCTCGTGGTATAGCAGGTCAACGCCCTTAACCAGTTCGGCCGCCTTTGCCGAGTAGTTCGTGTCGGAGAGGTAGGCGTATGAGCGTGCGCGATATGGTATATACGTGATATCACTGTTGGCTATACGCTCTCCCGTGTCACGTATGATGTCCTCGCCACGCTTGGCTGCCGTAATCTCGCTTATTGTGAGGTTGTGGCGCGTGATTTGCCACTTGTCGACATTTAGCGGTGGCTGCTTCTCGCGGAAGAGAAAGCCCGCCGTAGGCACGCGGTGTCGTAGTGGTATGCTCCACACCTCAAGGGTGTTGTTTTGCACGAGCAGCGTATGCTCCGTTGTGCGCACCTCTACCCATTTTATCTCGTAGGGTAGTTCTGTGTCGAAGTATCGCAGATGGTTGTTGAGTATCTCGCCAAAAGGTGCTGGAGCATAGATGGTTAGCGGCGTGCGCTTGCCATATAGTCCGAGCGTCGATATTAGCGGAAAGATGCCGAAGCAGTGGTCGCCGTGCAGATGTGATATAAACACAGCCCGAAGGCGCAGCGGGTTAATGCCGCGCCTTATGAGCTGCTGTTGTACGCCCTCGCCCGCATCGACAAGGTAGTATTGTTCGTTGAGGTTTACTACCTGTGCCGAGGGGTGTGACGCGATTGTGGGTTTAGCAGACGCATTACCAAGTATGGTTACGCTGAATGCCATCCACTACTTATTTGCAAGAATAAAACGCTCGCAGTCCAAAGCAGCGATACAGCCTGAACCTGCAGCGGTGATAGCCTGACGATAGTGAGGATCCTTCACATCACCAGCGGCAAACACGCCCTCTACAGAGGTCTTTGATGTGCCTGGAACAACCTTGATATACTTCTGCTCGTCGAGCTCCAACTGACCCTTCAAGAACTCTGTGTTGGGGTTGTGACCGATAGCAAGGAAGAAGCCTGTGATGTCGATGGTGCGCTCCTCCTTTGTCTCGCTGTGGTAGAGACGTGCGCCAGTTACACCATTCTCATCACCCAAAACCTCGGCAGTGTTGTGCTCAAAGAGAACCTCGATGTTGGGTGTGTTGAATACGCGCTCCTGCATAGCCTTCGATGCACGAAGATAATTCTTACGTACAACAAGATATACCTTGCGGCAGATAGATGCCAAGTATGTAGCCTCCTCGCAAGCGGTGTCACCACCACCCACAACAGCTACATCCTGCTTGCGGTAGAAGAAGCCGTCGCAAGTAGCGCACGCGCTGACACCCATACCACGGAACTTTGCCTCTGATTCCAAGCCGAGGTACTTTGCTGAAGCACCAGTACATACGATGATGGTATCTGCCTCAATGTCGTGCTCGTGGTCTACCTTAACCTTGAAGGGACGCTGTGAGAGGTCGAGATCTGTGATGATGCCACGACGTACATCTGCGCCAAAGCGCAACGCCTGCTTCTTAAGATCCTCCATCATAGCCGAGCCAGTGATACCCTCGGGGTAGCCAGGGAAGTTCTCAATCTCGGTGGTTGTTGTGAGCTGACCTCCAGGCTCAATACCCTCATAGAGTACGGGTGAGAGGTTTGCACGTGAAGTGTAGATTGCTGCTGTGAAACCGGCAGGACCGCTACCGATAATCAAAACTTGTACTTTCTCCATAGTTTTAGTTGGTTTATGTGTTTGTAATTGTGTTATTTGTTTCGTCTCTCAATATGTTTTTCGGCTATCAGCGCGTGTTGCGGAAGTCTGCCTCGCGCTCTTCATCACCGCGGAAGTCATAGCCGTAGCCCACCCACATCTCTTCGGATGAGTCGCGGCGGCGATCGGCATCGGTAGCCTCGCGCATACGTGCCACGATATTGCCAGCAGCAGCTATGGTCTCGTCAACCTCCTCATCCGAGGGCTGGTGTCCTGTTAGACGTGCCAAGATGTCGTATGCGTATGCTGCCGCCATATTATTGTAGTTATGCATAACATCGTCGAAGGTCTCTTGTATCTCTTCGAGTGTTATATCGCCCGTCTCAAGGCGTGTAAGCAGTTCGTTGACAATGCCCAAAGGTACATACTCGCCTGCGAGGTCTATCCACTCTGTGTTGTCGCACTTGCCCATACGGTGGTCTCCTGCGCCAAGCATTATTCCGAGTGATGCGGCGATAGCACTGTTATAGAGCTTTATGCCGCGCTGGAGCATTGATGCTTTGATGGTAGTACGGTTGTATGAGTAGGTTTTAGCCTCGGGGTCATCCTCCTGAAGGCGTGTCAAAGTATCTACACCGCGCAGCATCCTGCCCGTGATAAAGGGGTTAAACTCCTCGTAGCGTATATTGTCGCGTTTGAGTCTGCGTCTGTCGCGCACCTTCCACTTCTCGATGTCGCGCACAGCACCATAGCTCGTGAGGGCTATTGCTGGCAGCAACATCGTTTTGCCCTCCGACTCAATAAGGTAGGAGTAGGGCATATCTTGTGTGTCGTGGTGACGTGTGTGCCTGCCCATAACAACGGTATAGGGGCCCTCGATAGAGGGTGCCATAATATAGCCGTTGCTGCCAAATTTGGTACCTCGCTCGTGCACAGCCTGATGCACTGCACCACTCTTAAAGAGGTGGTTGGATTGGTTGGTGCCACTACCTGCATTGAAGAATGAGAAGATGCCCGCAATGAGCAACGATGACTTATGGTGCGACACGGTACACGGGCCTGCAAACACCGATACTGCCTCGCCATTCTCGCAGTGACAGTTGGCAAAGAGTAGCGTATCTACGGCGGTGAAGTTATTGGCGACAATGCTACGCTCGCCGATGAAGCATCGCTCGATGCTTGCTCCATCCTCCACGCGAGCCTCCTCGGCAAATATGAAGTCGCACGCTCGTACATCAACACCCACCTCTGCACCACGACATATCGTGCCATTGCGCAGTTGCGATGCGCCCTCAATGGTAACATCATCCTCGATGCTCACTTCGCGCAGGAACTTGACACAGCGTATTGTCACATTATTACCCACTGTACCTATCTCCGAACTACTGTTTGCGATGTGCTCTGCAACAAGGCGTTGCAGCTCTGCTACAGCCTCCCGTCGGTGGCGCATCATAGCCATCAGATATGCTGTCTGTGCCGTTAAATCACGGTATATCGTGACCTTGCGTCCTCCATTTTCGTTGATGACAGCTACCTCGATACCCTCTCCAAATGTCGATGTGTGGCGACACTCCATACGTGATACAGCCTCTATCGTGCAGTCGTTGCCAATAGTGTAGTTGCGTATGGTGCTATCAACAATACGACAACGACTACCAATGGTCACGCGCCCCTCAAAGTGTACGCTACGTAGCTGTGATGTAGCAAAGTCCTCCGCTACATAGACGCTATCCCACTCTTCGGCACTACAGCCGCGCAGTTGAAGCTCGTGTCGCTCCTCGTTTGTCAGTTGTCGGTATATCGTTTTTCGCTCTCCCATAAGTCTCTAAAATTTGCCGTATACTACGCGCTTGGTCTCGAAGAACTCATCCTCGAACATTGGTGCAATGTCATACAGTGTCCAGTGGCGACGTGTCATAGCAAGCTCCTCGGCAAGGTCGCCTCCTTTGAGGTAGAGTATGCCATTGGGAAGCTCGCCTGCCTGCCCTTTGCGCAGCAGCGGCAGTGCCCACTGTATGAAGCGAGGCATCTCCGTTACGGCGCGTGATACAACGTAGTCGAACTTCTCTCCGAGCTGCTCGGCACGGCTATTCACTGCGCGCAAGTTCTCTATGCCCGCGCCCTCAATTATGCCCTGCACCACGCGTATCTTCTTGGCGATGGAGTCTACACCTACAAACTCCGCTTTGGGGAACATTATTGCCAATGGCACCGACGGAAAGCCTCCGCCACAGCCGATATCCACAATTTTTGCTCCGTCATTGAACCTACACACCTTGGCGATAGCCAGCGAGTGTAGTATGTGGCGTGTGTAGAGATGTTCCATATCTTTGCGCGAGATTACGTTTATACGGCTATTCCACTCCGTATATAACTCCCCGAGCTGCGCAAATTGTTCGCGCTGCTGGGCTGTAATCTCTGGGAAATATCTCAATATGAGCTCTATATTCACCTCTTATTTTGCTTGGTTCTATTCTGTTTGGTGGTGCGTTGTGCCTCACCTATTCCTTCTCTATAATCATCTTGCAAATGGCCGACTTCGCGCGGCGTATCTGCGTCTTTACAGTGTTCATCGGGCGACCCAGCTTCTCGGCAATCTCTTCGTAGGAGTATTCATCCAAGAAACGCATCTTTATTATTCGGCGATACTCCTCCGAAAGCTCATTGAGCGATGCCTCAAAATGGGTCTGCGTCTGACTTATTATCACGCTCTCCTCGGGTGTCGGTGTCGAGGCGGCTGGGGCAGTAAATCGCTCGTCGATGGATATGTCATCGGAGCGTCGTCGCAAGTGGTCAATAAGCGTATTACGCGCTATGGTGTATACCCACTGCCCGAAGGTGAAAGACTTGGAGTAATTATCCAAGTGCAGATACACCTTGATAAAGGTCTCTTGCAGTAGGTCGCTCGCGGTATCTTTGTCGTTCAAACGCTGCTCGAAGAGTCGCTCAATGGACTCTCGATAGCGCGTAAACAGATACTCAAAGGCCTGCTGGTCGCCACCTGCGGCAAGCTCTACAAGCTCCGCATCCGTTGCTACAATATAGTCATCTATCTCCATGCAGAGGGGCTTTTATGGCTCTTGCCGAGGCTTATCATATAATCAATCATAGGGCCTATAAGGTCGTATATCCAATATCTCCACGCTATATTCACCTCGCCAAGTTTACGCGCCGTGCGACGTGTCGACACCAGGACAACGATATAGCGTATTAGCACTAATAGTGCCACACCGATACGTAGCTCGTGTGGAAGTAATATGAGTGCCGCAAGTGCTGCGAGGAAGAACAACACGCGACTGCCTGTCTCCCAACGGTGGAATGTGCGCGGACGATTGGGGTATAGGCTCTCTGTATGGTTGTAGTAACGCATTATGTCGAGCCACTCGTGCCAATCTGATGAACGCTCCTCGGTCATTATGGATTGCTTCGACATAACGACGGCAGTGCGTCTCGGTGTTGTTATAGACTGCAAGTATAGGTCGTTCTCGCCAATGTCCAAATTGAGGTGGTTGAAGCCACGTGTGCTATCATAGAGTTTGCGCACAAAGCCAAAGTTGCTGCGCGGTGCCCAGTAGGCGTATCCTGTGACAGCCTGTGCAAAGGCGTTGCGCTGGCGGTGAAACTCGCACATTCGCATAAGGTAGGTCTTCAGCGAGTGCTCCTCGAATAGCGGAACTACGGGGGCTATGACGATGCTGCCGCGCTCAAAGCCGCGAGCCATCGTTGCCACCCACTCCTCGCTACGCGGTGATGCTCCCGTGGTTGTGAATAGTAGGTTGTCGTACTGTGCCGACTTGATACCCACGTTCATTGCCTGCTTCGTTGTGATATATAGTCGCTCGTTGCCTCCCATCTTCGTAAGACGCATCCACGAGTGATTCTTACGCACGCGCTGCAACTCGTCGTAGTAGTCAATGTCGCCACCGACATATACGACCACTACCTCATAGAGATTGTAATGCTGTGATAAGAGCGACGGTAGGTCGACTGTGAGAAATAGCTCATTCTCGCCACGCACTACGACAATGACCGATACAGCTGGGTTCTCGCAGCGACGCTTGTGCGTGCGCATAAGGCGGAAACGGCGTATGCGGCCATACGCTATGCCATAGTAGTACATCTGTACGAAAAATAGTATCAGCAGCACGCCAATAAGGGTCAAACCCTGCCAGGAGTAGTGAGAGAGTATATTGTTTAACAAGTGCATAACCTTATAAAAGATATATATCGCGCAAAGATACTAAATTAAATGATAATCGACAACAAGTGTGAGATAATTTTTCAAAAATTATATAATCTGCCAAATAATACCCTGAAAACCGCTTGATTTCATCGTTAAAAGTTGTCATTATATAGCTAAATAAAGAATATATACTTCAATAAATAAAATATAAAAATTGTGATGTTTTGGCGGGAAAGGGTTTGGGTAGGGGTAAAGATTGATAAAATGATTTCATTTTCCACATATTTTGTGTATCTTTGTGCGTTATATATGTACTATGGAATTTAAGTTACTACATACAGCCTCTGATAGTCGCGCTCGTGCAGGTGTACTATATACCGACCACGGTGCGGTTGAGACCCCAATATTTATGCCTGTCGGTACGGCTGCGGCAATGAAGGGTATCTTCCACCGCGATGTGATTAATGAGGCGCACGCGCAGATAATTCTCGCCAACACCTACCACCTCTACCTGCGTCCAGGTATGGAGATTTTGGAGAAGGCGGGTGGCGTACATCGCTTCTCGTCGTGGGATAAACCGATGCTCACAGATAGTGGTGGCTTTCAGGTATTCTCGCTGGCAGCTTGTCGTAAACTCAAGGAGGAGGGTTGTCACTTTCAGTCACACATAGATGGCTCACGCCACCTCTTCACACCCGAGAGTGTCATCGACACCGAGCGTACCATAGGTGCCGATATTATGATGGCATTCGATGAGTGTCCTCCAGGTGATGCCCCACACGACTATGCCGCAAAGTCATTAGCCCTCACCGAGCGTTGGCTCGATAGATGTTTCAACCGCTATCACCAGACATCGCCCAAGTGGGGACACTATCAAGCACTATTCCCCATTGTGCAGGGTTGCGGCTATGCCGACCTTCGTGAGCGTGCTGCGCGCAATGTCTTGCAGTATAATGCCGATGGCTATGCCATAGGTGGACTTGCCGTTGGTGAACCTACCGAGGTGATGTACTCGATGATAGAGGTGACAAATGCTGTGCTCCCCGAGGATAAGCCGCGCTACTTGATGGGCGTCGGTACGCCTGTAAACATCCTTGAGGGCATCGACCGAGGTGTCGATATGTTCGATTGCGTGATGCCTACGCGCAATGGACGCAACGGACAGCTCTTTACCTCGGAGGGCATTATTAACATACGCAACAAGAAGTGGGAGGATGATTTCTCGCCCATTGACCCCAATGGTGTGACATTCGCCGATTTGCAGTATACCAAAGCATATCTCCACCACCTTGTGGTATGCAAGGAGATGCTTGCGGCACAGATAGCCTCGCTCCACAACATAGCATTTTATCTATGGCTTGTGGGCGAAGCTCGAAGACATATTTTAGCAGGAGACTTTAAGCCTTGGAAGGAGGAGATGGTTATTAAGCTATCTCGCCGCCTGTGATTTTTTGTGATAAGGGCGCATCTACTGCCGCTAACGAATTATCTCGTCAATGGGCAGTACGTGAGGTACAGCCCATCGCCTCGAAATTCGCCGAGCGTTGTATCTGCACCCTTCTGACAAAAAATGCTCTCAAAGTTCTTTGTTTTTTGTGATAAGGGCGCATCTGCGGCGTTGAGCTTGTTGCCCCGAATGGGAAATACCCAAAGTATGTCCCATCCGTGCCAACTGCGACTCACCACCACATCTGCAACCCTTCTGACAAAAAACCACTCTCAACAAGGAGGGGATGAAACTACTCTCAACAGGGTGGAAAAAAACCGCTCTCAGCGGAGGGGGCTCTTAATAGTTTCGTGATAAGGGTGCAGCTTCGATGTATAGCTTGCTGCCCCGAAACGAGAGATACACATAGTGCGTAACAAATAACAAATTTAGAAAAACAAACAGTGAGACTTATACCATCCATACGCGGTTATCGTACACTTGACAGGTATATTCTTGGAAAGTTCCTGTCGACGTACATCTTTGGTCTGTTGATGATCATCATAGTCGTTGTGGTATTTGACTATGTGGAGAAGGTCGATGATTTTACCGAGCTTAAGGCACCGTGGCGAGATGTAATCTTCGACTACTACCTCAACTTTGTGCCCTACTTCATAAATCAGTTCTCGTCGCTATTTACCTTTATCGCCGTGATATTCTTCACGTCGAAGATGGCTATGCAGACCGAGATTGTGGCGATATTATCTGGTGGCGTTAGCTTTAGACGACTTATGTGGCCCTACTTTGTTGGAGCATCAATCATCGCGCTACTATCTGTTGTGTTGAGCCTATGGGTGATACCCATAACACAGCGCAAGAGTATGGAGTTTCAGAGCCAGTATCTCAAGAAGAACCAGGTGATAATGTACGAGGATCACGTATACCGCCAGATTGAACCAGGAACATTTGCCTATGTGCGAGGCTACTCGCCTCATCTGGAGCGAGTGCCATTCTTTGCCCTCGAGAGGTTTGAAAATTCGGAGATGGTTGAGACGCTGAACGCTGCCAGCGCATCGTTTGACGAGGAGTCGGGGCGTTGGACAGCACCGCGATATGTGATATACACACGCTCGGAGGATGGCTCGTTGGGATACAAGCAGTATCGTAATCTCGACACACTCATCAACCTTGATGCCCGCGAGTTGAGCGAGGTTAAGTCTTTGGTAAAGACGATGACAATTGAGGAGATAAACGACTTCTTGTCGCAGCAGCGTCGTAAAGGCTCCGACAACGTATTCATCATCGAGGTAGAGCGACATACGCGCTACTCATATCCCTTCTCGACGTTTATCCTCACGCTGATAGGTGTTGCTCTATCATCGCGCAAGGTGCGCGGTGGTATGGGTATGCACATTGGTTTGGGTATCACGCTGTGTTTCAGTTATATTATGTTAGGACGAGTATTTGAGCAGATTGCCATAAGTGGCTCGATGACACCGTGGCTTGGTGTATGGCTGCCCAACATAATATACGCCATAATAGCAGTAATAGTGTATAACAAAGCACCGAAATAGTATGCAGACATTAGATAACATTGTTAGCTCGGTACGCTCGGGAGAGCGTCTTACGGCGGAGAATGCCCTTATATTGTGGCGTGAAGCACCGCTGTGGCTCTTGGGTGAGCTTGCTACGGAGCGTAAGCGACAGATGAGTGGTGACGAGGTATACTACAATCGCAACATTCATCTTGAGCCTACAAACATCTGCCTGTTCAACTGCGAGTTCTGCTCGTTTCGTCGTCGTGAGGGTGATGCCGATGCGTGGAATATGTCGCTGGACGACATCGAGGCGCGTGCGCGAGAGATGCAGGGTTCCGATATTACCGAGGTGCATATTGTTGGTGGTGTACACCCCAAGCACGACTTGAATACCTACTGCGCTATGATTCGTCGTGTGAAGGGTGTGTTGCCAGAGGTTGCGGTGAAGGCATATACGGCTGTGGAGATACTCTATATGACGCGTCGTGCGGGTATTAGCATTGTTGAGGGGTTGCGTCGTCTAAAAGAGGCGGGTATGGATGCGATACCAGGCGGTGGCGCAGAGATCTTTGATGAGACGTTGCGCGAGAAGCTATGTCCCGAGAAGTGTTCGTCGGAGGAGTGGTTGGCGGTGCATCGTGCAGCCCACAATATGGGAATACCCACTAACTGTACAATGCTCTATGGACACGTGGAGAGCCTTGAGCAGCGAGTAGACCACCTTGAGCGTCTGCGTAAGTTGCAAGATGCAGCACCAGGCTTTGATGCCTTTATACCGCTCAAGTATCGCAGCCGCCACAACCGTATGTCCTCTATTGGAGAGTGCTCGGTTGAGGATGATTTGAGGATGATAGCTATGAGCCGTCTATATCTCGATAACATCCCCCATATCAAGGCATATTGGGTGGCATACGGCAAGCCGACAACGGAGATGGCTTTGGCATTTGGAGCAGATGACATCGACGGCACCATTGACGACTCGACAAAGATATACTCAATGGCGGGAGCCGACCAGAAGCCCGCGATGAGTGTAGATGAGTTGTGTGCTATGGTGCAGAGTGCTGGCTTTACGCCCGTTGAGCGCGATACGCACTATAACCACGTGTTGCGCACAAAGTCCGCAAACGCCAAGCCCGAAGACACCAAGCCGCAGGTGGCTCCCGTTAAGGTAGAGCCTATGCGTGTTGAGGAGCGTGAGCCTGTGGTTGTACCAATAGCTGCAGAGAGAGATAGAGAGAGTAAGCAAGATAGTAATATTGAGGTTGTCACCGAGCCTGCTATGCAGCCTGTGGCAACGCCTAAAAATGAGAGTAAAGAGAGAATGCACCAGAGAGAAGACAAAGAGAACAGTAGCGTGCGACGCGCAACAAAGAGTGCTGTTGTGGAGAGGGGTAGTGCCGCCGCAAAGCGTGGTGTTAAGAGTGCCAAGGGTTTCCTTGCATCGCACCCTGTATGGCGCAATGTAGTCTACATCGGACTACTTATGATACTACTCATAATACTCCTGTACATAGGACTTATGGTGGGTACGCGCCACGGCAAGAGCATAGATATACCAAACTTTGTTGGTCAGCACGTCAGCGACGTGGAGCGTATGGCAGAGGATCTCGACCTTAATATTGTCATACGCGACTCGGTATTTGACTCTGATGTTGCGGGTGGTGTCGTTGTCGACCAGCTGCCTCGCACCTCAAGTATACGCACCGTAACCGTAAAGCCTGGTCGTAAGATCTATGTGACCATAAATGCCTATAATCGTCGTATTGTAGATGTGCCATTTGTTGCCAAGCAGCCATTACGTCAGGCACTCAACCAGCTTGAGCGTGCGGGACTTACCATCGACAAGTTGGTATATCAGCCAGATATGACCTCTACGGACTATGTTGTAAAGCAGAGCATCGGCAACCGCGATATCACCGCCTCGACATCGGCACAAGAGCCCTTTGGTACGGGCGTGACACTACACGTGACATATCGTCGTGACGAGCAGCTTACAAGTGTGCCCCGCCTCGTTGGTATGCGCCTGTCGCAGGCAAAGAGCACTGCGTGGGATCGTGGTCTTAACGTGGAGAAGGTGGTATACGATGAGAGTATTACAGACTTTAAGTCACGCCGCGAGGCAAAGGTATATAAACAGTCGTTGCACCAGAACTCTGGTGCACGTCGTGGTGCAGGTATCACGCTATATCTCACGTGCGATGAAAAGCTCATAGATTCGTTGGCAAAGATCTCTGATAAGGCGGCAAAGAGCTATGATGCGCAGCGTCGTAAGGAGGAGGCTGCACTACGCGCACAGTTTGAGGCAGAGGAGGCTGCTAAAGCCGAACAGGAGGCGGTCAAGACCGAGGTAGATGCCCCAGTTGCAGATGCTTCACAGGAGGGTGCTACGGAGTAATTTAGGTTTTTATGCAGACACAAAATTTCGATGATAGATATGATGAGTTGCCCGACGAGCTGGATGCAATATCTGCAGAGAGCAGCGACGAGGGTGACGAGCTATATGAGCACTTTGCCATAACCGTAGATAAGGGTCAGTCGCTGATGCGTCTCGACAAGTTCCTGACAGCACGTCTGGAGCATACGTCGCGTAACCGTATACAGGCGGCAGCAGATGGTCAGAATATCTTGGTTAATGGCAAGCCGCAGAAGTCGAGCTATAAGGTAAAGCCTCTCGACCAGATATCTATCGTGATGCCTTATCCACGCCGTAAGGAGGAGATAGTACCCGAGAATATACCGCTCAACATTGTATATGAGGATGACGATATCATCGTGGTAAATAAGGAGGCGGGTATGGTTGTGCATCCAGGTGTTGGCAACCACTCTGGCACGTTGGTACACGCTCTGTCGTGGCATTTGAAGGATCTGCCTATGTTCTCGGAGGGTAATGCTCGTGCTGGTCTTGTGCATCGTATTGATAAGGATACTTCGGGACTACTCGTAGTGGCGAAGAATGAGAGGGCGCACGCGTCACTTGCCAAGCAATTTTTTGACCATACCATCTATCGTCGCTATGTGGCATTGGTGTGGGGTAATCTTGCCGAGGATGAGGGCACTATCATCGGAAATATTGGGCGTAGTCCAAAGGATAGACTACAGATGTATGTCTTCAGTGATGGCTCTGATGGTAAGCACGCTGTGACTCACTATAAGGTATTGCGTCGCTATGGCTATGTGACACTTGTAGAGTGTAGGCTCGAAACAGGACGTACCCACCAGATACGTGTCCATATGTCGTGGCAGGGACATCCGCTCTTTAACGATGAGCGTTATGGCGGCAACCGCATCCTGAAGGGTACAACCTTTATGAAGTATAAGCAGTTTGTAGAGAACTGCTTTAAGCTCATTCCGCGACAGTCGCTTCACGCCCGCGCACTTGGCTTCGACCATCCAACAACGGGCAAGTATGTGCAGTTTGAGTCGGAGATGCCCGATGATTTCAAGGCGGTGTTACAGAAGTGGGATACATATACCGATGCTGTGGGTTTAGACCTCGATGAGGTGTAATATCGTGGCATCGCCAATATGTTGACTCGGCTGTGAGTCTTTAGAAGATATTGGATAATTAACTATTGTGTGGTTATTTCGTTGAACTATGTTTTTGCCAACAACCATAAAGGAGGTAAGAGCACGAGGCTGGGAGCAGCTCGATGTCATCATCTTCTCGGGTGATGCCTATATCGACCATCCTGCCTTTGGTGCTGCTGTCATTGGACGACTTCTCGAGGCCGAGGGCTATCGTGTAGCCATTGTGCCACAGCCTAATTGGCGCGATGACCTGCGTGACTTTAAGAAGCTCGGGCAGCCGCGTCTCTTCTTTGCTGTTACGGCGGGAGCTATGGACTCTATGGTGAACCACTATACGGCAAACCTGCGTTTGCGCAGCAACGACGCCTACACGCCAGGTGGCAAGGCTGGCTTTCGCCCAGATCGCACGATAGACACATACACGCAGATTCTTAAGCGACTCTTCCCGCATACACCTGTGGTTATTGGTGGTATTGAGGCATCACTGCGTCGTCTTACGCACTACGACTATTGGAGTGACTCGCTACATCGCTCGATACTTAAGACCAGTGGTGCCGATTTGTTGGTGTATGGTATGGGTGATAAGCCTATACGCGAGGTGGCGCGTGCTATGCGTAATGGCTATAACGCCAAGCTGCTACGCGGTCTGCGACAGGTGGGGTTTATTGCTGATAGAGGCTATGTCGAGCGTCTTGATGCTGCTACAACGCTGCACCTTGGCTCTTATGAGGAGTGTTGTGCCTCGAAGCAGACCTTTGGCAAGAATTTCGTGCATATCGAGACCTTGAGCAATATGATGGAGTGCAACACCACTATCGTCGAGAGGTCTGGCGACGACTATGTTGTGATAACACCGCCCCACGCAACACTCACCACCGATGAACTTGACCACTCATTCGATTTGGAGTATGAGCGTGCTCCTCATCCACGCTATAATGGCAAGGGTGACATCCCCGCGTGGGAGATGATTAAGCACTCGATAAATATACATCGTGGTTGCTTTGGCGGTTGCTCATTCTGTACTATATCGGCACATCAGGGCAAGTTTATCAATTCGCGCTCGGAGCATTCAATCTTAAACGAGGTCAAGCGCGTTGTGGCTATGCCCGACTTTAAGGGAAATCTATCAGATGTGGGTGCTCCGTCAGCCAATATGTACCGTATGCGAGGCAAGAACGAGGAGCTGTGCCGCAAGTGCCGTCGTCCCTCCTGCTTGCATCCGAAGCTATGTCCCAATATGAATAACGACCACCGACCCTTGTTGGAGCTGTACCGTAAGATACGCGAGATTAAGGGTGTGAAGCGTGCATTTATCGGCAGCGGCATACGCTATGACCTGTTTGATGATAGCGACTACTTTGATACCGTTGTCAAGTATCATACGTCGGGACGCTTGAAGGTTGCGCCAGAGCATACCGAGGAGCACGTGCTTAAGCTTATGCGTAAGCCGTCGTTCATGATGTTTGAGCAGCTCAATGAGCGATTTACAAGTATATGCAGGCGCGAGGGTCTGCGCTATCAGCTAATACCATACTTTATATCGTCGCATCCTGGGTGTACCGAGCAGGATATGAGGTCGTTGGCACAGCGCGTTCTTGGCAAGCTGCACTTCACACTTGAGCAGGTGCAGGACTTGACACCTACGCCGATGACGCTCTCGTCGACGATGTTCTATACGGGCGAGAACCCGTACACGGGCGAGAAGGTGTTTGTGGCGCGCTCGCAGGATGATAAACGCCGACAGAAGGCATACTTCTTTGGAGGTACGCTCCCTGATGATAGTCGAGGTGCAAAGCCGACAGCACAGGGCATTAGACGCAGCCCCAAATCACAAGTGACAAAGCCGCGTGGCGTAAGGCGACAAGATAAAAAGTCGGGTAACCGTAGATAAGACTAACGGGAGGTAAAGAGATAATCTTCGCCTCCCGTTTTGTTTTTGGGGTATCCGCTACTCGGCATACTCTGCCACAATATCGCGCCAATTGCGATGTGTTATAACTGGCGGTGCTGTATGTGGATACTCGCTGTATATCAGACTGCTCATAGAGGCTTGTTGAGCACTCTTGCGGTTTTTGGCGTCGTACTCCACAAATGTCTCGTAGTTGTATGTCCAGCTCGTGCCATAAGCGAGGTGGTGTATGCGTTGGTAGATAGCCTCACGTGATGGGGCATTAAAGCCGCCTACATTGTGGCGCATTATGCTTATGTCTGTGGGGCGATATGCTCCAGTGAGGAAGGTATATGCGCCTTCAAAGACTCCTAACCCATCATAGGCGTAGCGCAGATCTTCGAGGAAGTGTCTCCACTTGATGTTAGAGGCATTCTTGCTGCCCTCTAAGGCGTAATCTACATTCTTATACCAGCCATAATCATCGAGTTCTAAAGCTATGTAATATTCTTTACTAGAGATATGTCCGTTTGATTCGTAGAAGTACTCGTCGGCAAGCTTTGCAAAGCCGTGACCTGCCGCCTCGTGCAAAAGTAGCTGCTTGAGGGTCTCCTGATTGCCGCCAGTTGAGAAGAATGATACGCTGGTACCATTTCCGTAGCTATTGACTTCATAGTCGTAGCTTGGCACGTGCATATAGCAGGTACCGCCATAAATCGAGCTGTTGAGAATTACTATTAGCATAGCATTGTCGATGCGTCTGTCGCTGATGGCCTTACGCGCATAATCATAAGGCACCCACTCGTCGTGCTTTATCTCTACGCCTTTGAAGTAACAGTTAAAGGCTGTGTTGCCACGTGTGTTGTCCTCCGAAACACCCTCTCGCTTTGATACGCACTTGACCATATATACGTTAAAGAGGTCACGGAATGTGCTATAAGGCTCCTCGCTGAAGAGCATATCCATAGCAGTTCGCATATCTGCCTCATAGTTACCCATCTCTATTAGACGGTCAGAATAGCCATCTCCCATAAACACGATGTCTATGCCATTGCCACTCTTGGCTTGCTGCAATATCTCTACTTCGCCATCCATCGAGTAGTCGGAAGATGAGTATACCTCGCCATTGATAAAGTATTGTCCCCAAACAGGGTGCAATCTATATGCTGCATCCGCAATAGCGGGGACGTAGATAACTACTTTGTCCTTCTCGAAAGCGCCGTTACCCAGGGTAGGAGGCGTTGTGGCTAATGTGTATATCGAGACAAGTTTGTCGCAAAGGTCGAAGGCAAAACCACCGATAGATTGTGTGCCTTCGGGGAAGGTGATACTTGTTAGAGAATCACAATTATAAAATGCGCCTGCCGCAAGGCTCTTGATGCTCGATGGCAATGTTATATCCTTCAGCTTGATGCAGTCGCTAAAAGCCAACTCGCCTATGCTCTCCAAACGATTAGACATAGTTATCGACTCAAGGTTGCTACAGTAATAAAAGGCATAAGTGCCAATGGACGTTACGCTGTTAGGTAGCGATATGCTCATAAGCGTAGATTTACGGTCAAATGCTTCGTAGCCTACCTCCGTGACGGTCTTGTCAAATGTGATAACCCACCTGTTGTTGACCCACTCCTGCTTTTGTATTTGCGCATCGAATTCTCCGAGCGATGTAATTTGCTGCCCATCTGTTGTGGTGTACCATATCTGGTTGTCGGGCTGTGGCAAGGTAAATATCGCCTCAAGTGCCGCCATAGGTTGTATGGTATTGCGAGAGATAGATAGGGGCTTATCGCTGTGCTTACTGTATATCGCGCCACTGTTGTCGGTCACGGTGATAGATATACCCTTTGTGAATGTTGTCTCGGGGAGCACAAACCAGAATGTCGTTGGTGTCTGGTTGTTGTTAGATAGTGCTATGCCCTCTTCGCAGTTTAGTGTGATTGTTTGCGACAGGTCATCTGTGAGAGTAGCCTCGGGTAAACCATCACTCGCTATTGCGATGGTTGCCTTACCAGCTATTGATTCGCCATTATTGCCCTTGAGCATAATGCTCTTGACGTTGCCTTCGCCCCAAAGTTGTATTTTGAGGTAGCCACATACATTCTTGAACGACACGCTATTATGGTCGCCATAACTTACGCCAATAGCTGTGTTGCACCCCGCAGCAAATGAGTCTACGCTATATCTCTGTACGTCAGGTAGGGTAGTTGTGATAACGCCCGTTGACGATATTGATGCATCCTCACGATATGGATAGAGGGCATATAGGTTGTTTAGGCTCTCGCCTACGCCATTGGGTGTTGCGACATAGGTAAATGTGCCGTACTTTTCGCCACTTTCACCCGTGAAGATATATTGACTATTTAGTGTATTGCGGTAGAAGACACTCAATAGGTCATTCTCGCTCCAATAGATAGCATAGTCATCAATATACGTCCGCGTGTTGTCCTCTGTGGTAGCCTCAATATCCTCATATAGCGAAGTATCTTGGTCTGTTGACGGCATATCGTTACTAAAGTGGTTGTCGCACCCCACAAAGAACATTGCGATAACGGCGATTAGTAGTATGGTAGACTCTCTCATAGACAAAATTCACATTAATTTTGACAAAGATAGTAAAAATATCGGTTGTGCAATACCTAATATTATAAATGAGGGTATCACAAACAATGTGATACCCTCATTTATGCATAGTCGCGTGACTCTATCTACGCATACGACGCTGCTCACGGTTGAGCTGCTCCTGCTGCTGTTTGAGAGCCTCCTCGTAACGCTCCTGGAACTTCGACTTCTTCTTGGGACGAGCCTTTGCCGCAAGTAGCTTGGCGCGTACCTTCTCGTCGTCAACGGTGTGACGTATCACAAACATAATAATCATAGTGAATATCTGCGACAAGAAGTAGTAGTAGCACAAACCCGATGAGTAGTTGTTAAAGAAGAACAACATCATCACAGGCATAAAGTACACCATCATAAACTTCATCATACCTGCACCAGGCTGACCTGCTGTGGTTGCTGCTTGCTGCTTGTAGGTGATGAACGAGTACCCGAAGAGAGCTACTGCCATTAGTAACGCAAAGAGGCTCACGTGGTCGCCGTAGAAGGGTATGTTGAATGGCAACTTGAGTACGCTGTCGTATGATGACAGGTCATCTGCCCACAAGAAGCTCTCGCCACGAAGCTCGATACTTGCAGGGAAGAAGCGGAACATTGCCCACAAGATAGGCATCTGGATAAGTAGTGGCAGACAGCCACCCATAGGGCTGATGCCAGCCTTCTGATATAGCTCCATCATTGCCTGCTGCTTCTTCATTGCATCCTCCTGACGTGGATACTTGGCATTTAGCTCGTCTAACTCGGGACGAATAGCACGCATCTTGGCAGTAGACATATAGCTCTTATACGTCAGTGGCAAGATGATAAGCTTAACCAAGATTGTGAGAATGAGGATGATGATACCAAAGTTAAAGCCATTGTCACTCAACCAGTTGAAGATGGGAATGGTAAATATGCGGTTGATCCAGCCCACAAGCATACCGCCCATAGGGATAAGCTCCTCAATATTGCTCTTCTCGCCCTCAAACTCAACGTTATTTAATATCTTGAAGTCGTTAGGGCCATAGTAGAAGGCAAAGTTGTAGGTCTGCTGGTTAGCGTTGATGGGTATGTGTAGCTTGGTGTTAAACTCCTTAACGTAGTCAGCACCCTCACGTGCAGATGTCACAAACGATAAATCAGCATTTAGCAACTCCCCAGAGATAAGCACAGATGAGAAGTACTGCTGCTTGAGTGCTATCCACTCAACACCCTCTACGTTCTCATTCTTGCCATCGGCACCAAGGTCATCCATATCGCCATCCTCATAGTAGGCAATGGTAGTTGCCATATTCTCATTCTGGAAGCCACGCTCGTTCATATTTGTACGCATCTTCCAGCTGAAGTCCATCACGCCAGCCTGTGCAAGATGCCTCTCCACGCCCTGCACGTCAACATCGAAGTCGATGAGGTAGTCACGGCTGGGGTTGCTGGTGTTGTAGATGGTGTATATGTACTTGATGTATGCATCTGCCGACAGGTTAAGCGTCATAGCTACCTTTGTGCTCTGGTCGGCTGTATCTATGGTGTAGTCATACGAGAACTCCTCGCTGTTAATAGCAGTGCCACTCTCGGACAAAAGATCCATATTGAATACTACACTTGCAGGCTGCATCAACTCGACAAGCTCGGTGCGCTCGCCCTCGGCATACTTGGTGTAGTTCTTAAGTGTGACATTTACAATCTTACCGCCTCGTGTCGAGAAGTCAACCCTCATTACGTCGTTCTCCACGCTGAAGTTTTCATCTGCGGTATTCTTCGCTGCGAGCAACTGTGAGCCGTATGCATACAACTCTGCGTTGAGCTTGCGTGCCGCCTCAATAGAGTCGCGTTGCATACGCTCCTCCTCGCTCATAGCATCTTCGATAGCCTGCTGTGCTCTGCGCTCCTCTGCCTGCTTATCGGCTAATGCCTGCTCAACGGCAGCCTGCTCCCTCTTCCACTCGTTATACTTCTCTGCCTCGCTGCCCTGATACCAAGTAAAGCCGACAAATACGGCAACCATAAGTATCAGTCCGATAATCGTTTTTTTATCCATTTCCTCGTTTAGTTATCTGGGGCTGCGGCCCCCTCAAAAAGATGTTTGTTGGTTACTATTCATCGGTGACGTCGCCTCAATGCAATTGAAACGACGCCCCGATGGTTAATTTCTGTTGTGATGCAGTCGCTCTACTGAACGGTGCATAGTGCTGTTTATTGTGCCTTCTCGTCACGATATTTTATAGCCTCCTTCACAAATGCCACAAACAGCGGGTGTGGCGTTGCAGCGGTAGAGTGGTACTCTGGATGGTACTGCGTGCCGACAAACCAGCGGTGCGACGGAATCTCTACAACCTCTACAAGACCTGTCTCGGGGTTGCGACCTACAGCCTGCATACCTGCGGCCTCGAAGTCGTTGATAAAGTGGCTATTGAACTCGTAGCGGTGGCGGTGACGCTCAACGATGTTGAGTGTGCCATAAGCCTTTGCCACGCGTGAGTTTTTAGCCAAAGCACAGGGATAGCCACCAAGACGCATTGTGCCACCCATAGCTGTAATGTTCTTCTGCTCTGCCATAAGGTCGATGACGGCGTGCGGAGTCTGCGCCATCTCCATAGAGTTAGCGTCGCTCCAGCCGATGACGTTGCGTGCAAACTCGATAACGGCGCACTGCATACCGAGGCAGATACCAAAGAAGGGCACATTGTTTTCGCGGGCGTACCTAACAGCAACAAGCTTACCTTCGATGCCACGATTGCCGAAGCCTGGGGCAACCATAACCGCCGACATATCCTTGAGCTTATCGTTGATATTGTCGTTTGTGAGGGTCTCCGAGTTTACGTAGTGTAGCTTGACCTTAACCTCGTTGACGGCACCAGCGTGGATAAACGACTCGCTGATAGACTTGTAGGCATCGGGGAGCTCGGTGTACTTACCTACGAGCGCGATGTTGACAACGCTCTTCGGGTTCTTGATTTTCTCAACAAATGCCTCCCACTCTGCAAGGTCGGGCTCCTGGTCAGCCTTAAGACCGAGCTTCTCGAGGAGTACTTCGTCGAGGTGCTGGTTGTGCATACGCAGGGGCACTTCATAGATTGTGGGAACGTCGATAGACTCAACCACAGCCTCGGGTGCAACGTTACAGAAGAGTGCCACCTTGCGGCGTATATCCTGGCTCAAGACGTGCTCTGAACGGAGTACGAGGACATCGGGCTGCAATCCGTACGACAGCAACTCCTTGACAGAGTGCTGTGTAGGCTTTGTCTTAAGCTCGCCTGATGCTGCCATATAAGGTATTAGTGTGAGGTGTACAAGTACCGTGTTCTGGTAGCCGAGCTGGTAGCGCAACTGGCGTACAGACTCAATAAATGGCAACGACTCAATGTCGCCCACCGTACCACCAATCTCTGTGATGATCACATCATACTTCTTTGTGGCACCGAGGAGCTGCACGCGACGCTTAATCTCGTCGGTGATATGGGGGATAACCTGTACGGTCTTGCCCAAGAACTCGCCGCTACGCTCCTTCTCAATCACACACTGGTAGATCTTACCTGTGGTGACGTTGTTGTTCTTGGTGGTCTGTATCGAGGTAAAACGCTCGTAGTGTCCCAAATCAAGATCGGTCTCTGTACCATCCTCTGTAACATAGCACTCTCCGTGCTCATAGGGATTGAGTGTACCCGGGTCGACGTTGATGTAGGGGTCGAGCTTCTGGATCGTTACCGAGTAGCCTCGCGCCTGCAACAGACGGGCGATAGATGCCGAGATAATACCTTTGCCAAGTGATGATGCTACACCACCTGTGACAAATATGTACTTTGGTTTAGATAGTTTCATGAGTGTATCTGTGTTTACTTAATTTGCTAAATCTGCGTACCGAGTCTTGGTGTGGTTACTACTTTGCAGCGTTCTTCTTCTCCTCCTCGTCGATAAGACATATCTTCTCGATAAGCTCTGCCATATCGCGCTTTGTGCGCTCGATGTTCTCACGTACATCTGCGATGAGGCTCTCGGCGTTCTTGGATTTAGAGAAGAAGCCGATGTTGTTCTCCAAAAGTGCGATATCCTGCTCCATCTGGCGTACCTTGTTGTAGAGACGCTCTCGTTCAGAGCGTAGCTGCGAGCCACCCTTCATATTGCTTACGCGCTCCTTAAAACGCTTCATTGAGCGGTCACGCTCCGATGAACGAAGCGTCTGGAACATCTCGTCAACGATGCTCTTATACTCCTTCTGTAGAGCATCCTTCTGCTTGATGGGCACGAAGCCTATCTGGCTCCAGCGACGCTGGAACTCCTTGACAGCCTCAAAGCCACCACTCTTGATGTCCGCAGCACGCATCTCCTCAATGAGTGCCTGCTTGAGCTTGAGGTTCTGCTCGTGCTCGCTGTCGATAGATGAGAAGTGTGCAGCCTTGCGCTCGAAGAACTTATCGCAAGCCGCGCGGAAACGCTTCCAGATAACGTCAGAGTGACGACGTGCCACGGGACCTGTCTGCTTCCACTTTGCCTGAAGTGCTATAAGCTCGTCTGTGGCGTGCTTCCAATCCTCCGATACGGCAAGTGCCTCTGCCTGCTCGCACAACTCACTCTTGAGGGCGAGGTTATGCTCCATCTCGCTCTTCATACCTGCGTAGAACTCGCGCTTAAGCTCAAAGAACTTGTCGCACGCAGCACGGAAACGCTCGTATATGCGGTTATTATCTCTCTTTGGTGCAAAGCCAATGGTCTTCCATACCTTCTGTATCTCAAGCAGCTCGTCACTCGCCTTGTTCCACTCCTTGCGAGTGAGGATGGGCTGTGCCGAGAGAGCCTCGGTCTTTTCGCACAACTCACTCTTGAGTGCAAGATTCTTGTTCTGCTCTGCCTTGAGCTGCTCGAAGTGCTCCTGGTGACGCTTGTTTATGCGGCTTGAGGCCTCCTTGAAACGCTCCCATAGCACCTCCTTATACTCGGTGGCAACAGGGCCTGTTTCACGCCACTCGTCGTGCAACTTCTGCAACTTGCGGAAAGACTCCACAACCTGTGTCTCGAGGGCAAGTGCCTCTGCCTGCTCTGCCAATGCGAGTTTTATCTCGTAGTTCTTCTTGAGGTCGAGGTCACGAAGCTCCTTGTTAATCTTGATGAAGTTGTAGAAGTTCTCGACGTGGAGGTTGTATGTCTCCCAGAGGTCTTTGACATTCTGCTGTGGCACCAGACCTGTCTCCTTCCACTTCTGCTGCAACTCGCGGAAGCGGGTAAACGTGGTGTTCATAGTCTCGTCAGAGTTGATAAGCTCCTTAAGCTCCTCAATAATCTGCAACTTTATTTTGAGGTTCTCTGCCTTGTCAGCCTCGAGCATAGCTATATGCTTGTCGCGGTGCTCGCGGTATATTGCAAACAGCTCCTTAAAACGCTGCTCATACTCGTCGGGAGTGGGGGTAAATGTCTCCTCGTCGTTACCAGCCTCAACGAATGCCTTGCGCTCGGCATCCACCTTTGCGCGGTGCTGCTTGTAGAATGCTATTTTGATGGCCTCGACCACGGGACGTAGTGTCTGCACTGGCTCCGACTCAATCTTTGAGGCAAAGAGAGCTACTAACTCCTCCTCGCTCAATCCTGTGAGGTCATCGCCAGCAACGGGTGCTGCCTCTACCTCTTCGGCTGTCTCCTCGCCAATATCGAGACCTGCCTCATCGGCAGCGAGGGCAGCCTCCTCGTCGGCAAAAGCCTCGCTCATAGGCTGCGCACTCTCCTCGTTGGGAAGATTGCTGTAGGTGTCGTCTGTGCTTACGTTGGTTGTCATGGTAGTCGTCTGCGTATCTTCGGCGGTTGTGCCGACAGGCTCCGCGGGAGCCGTAAGATTAGTTTTTTCAGTAGCCATCGCTTTCAATAGTTTTAAGTTATGCTCGTGCCGTGCGCATCCGCGGGCACGTATTTCCCGCAAAGATAACAAATCTTTTTCAAAGAAAAAATACCGCTTGATTATTTTTGTTGCCTGGCACAATTTTTAATGGGGCTAAATGGCAAATTTTGGACTAATTGTAATATCGCGCATTTGGATAATTAGATACTGATATTGACGATAAAAAGTATGGGTCAAAGTGTGATGTATAATAATGACCAAAAAAAAAGGTGTAAAAATGGTTGGAAACTCCCATTTATTTTATTAACTTTGTTACGTTTTTAAAGTCTCGAGTAAAACATTAACAATAAATATTTTCATAAAATGGTAATTTTAGTACTTAATTGCGGTAGCTCATCAATCAAGTATCAGGTGCTTGATGTTGTTGAGTCAACAAACACGCTCCTTGCAAAGGGTCTTGTAGAGCGTATCGGTTTGGCAGAGGGTGACCTCACTCATAAGCCACAGGGTAAGGATAAGTTTGAGCTTCACTGTCCTATCCCAGATCATACAACAGGTATTCGTCTTGTACTCGATGCGTTGACACACCCCGAGCACGGTGTAATCAAGTCGCTTGACGAGCTTAAGGCTGCTGGTCACCGTGTAGCTCACGGTGGCGAGTTCTTCGAGGATAGCTGCCTTGTTGATGATGAGGTAAAGGCAAAGATTGAGTCACTATACTCTATTGCCCCCTTGCACAACCCCGCAAACCTTGAGGGTATCCTCTCAATGGAGAAGGTGTTGCCTGGTATTAAGCAGGTGGCTGTGTTCGATACATCGTTCCACCACACTATCCCAGCTATCAACTACCTCTACGCTATTCCTTACGAGTACTACGACAAGTATCGTGTGCGTAAGTATGGTTTCCACGGCACAAGCCATAAGTTTGTTGCTCGCGTAGCTGCCGAGATGTTTGGTCTTGATTTTGAGAAGTCAAAGATTGTTACTTGCCACATTGGTAATGGTGCATCTGTTACCGCTGTTCTCAATGGTAAGTCTTTCGATACATCTATGGGCTTCACTCCGCTGGATGGTCTTGTAATGGGTACACGTGCAGGCTCTATGGACGTGAGCGCAGCTACATACATCGCAGAGAAGGAGGGTATGTCATACAAGGAGCTCGACACTATGCTCAACAAGAAGTCGGGTGTTCAGGGTCTTACAGGCATCTCAAGTGATATGCGTGATATCGACGCTGCTTACGACGAGGGCAACGAGCGTGCTATCGTCGCTCGTGATATGTACTTCAACCGCATCAAGAAGTTTGTGGGCGAGTATGCTGCCGAGATGGGTGGTGTTGACATCGTAGTATTCACTGGTGGTGTTGGCGAGAACTCTCCCGAGTTGCGCGAGTATGTATTGCGCAATATGGAGTTTATGGGTATCGAGTTCGACGAGGTACGTAACCGTGGCAAGCGCGGTACCGACTATGAGGTTACCAAGGAGGGCTCACGCGTGAAGGCTGCTGTTATCTGCACCGACGAGGAGCTTGTTATTGCAAAGGATACTTACAGACTTGTAACAGCAAAATAATTTAGCGATTTTATGTTATGTGGGGGGAGCTAATTGCTGCATACGACAAGTGCCTGGTAGTTGGTTATCCTCGCAGATACGCAGAGATGAAAATCTTGAGGTTGTATTGTCGCATACTAATTAAACGCTTACTAATTAAATAAGAATTCAAATTAAACTAATAAAATAAAACCTAAAACTATTATGATTAAGCATTTGGATGAGATCGTTGCTGCGGCGGTTGCACGTGGTAAGAAGAAGATGATTGTGGCTTATGGTCAGGATACCCACTCTATCGGTGCTACCGATATGGCTATCAAGGCTGGTCTTGCAGAGGTTACTCTTGTTGGTGATCCCGAGGAGATCAAGAAGTCTTGCGAGGCAGAGGGCGTAGATATGAGCCAGTATAACATCATCGAGGAGAAGGAGGATGTAAAGGCTGTTGAGATTGCGGTTAAGGCTGTTCACAATGGCGAGTACGACGTACTTATGAAGGGTGTTGTTCCCACTGATAAGTATATGCGTGGTATCTTGAACAAGGAGTGGGGTTTGTTGCCCGCAGGCACTACCTTGAGCCACGTTACAGTATTGGAGATTCCCGCTTATCACAAGCTCCTTGTTGTCAGCGACGTAGCTGTTCTTCCTTGTCCTACTCTCGACCAGAAGAAGCAGATTGCAAAGTACCTGCTTGAGACTGCAAATAACCTCGGTATCGAGTGCCCCAAGATGGCGTTCATCGCACCCAGCGAGCAGCTTTTGCCCAAGGTGGTAAGCTCTGTTGAGGCGAAGGAGCTTGGTGAGCTTGGTGCTGCTGGTGAGCTTGGCAAGGGCTTGTTCCAGGGTCCTTTGGCTTTGGATGTTGCTATCGACGAGGAGTCAGTAAAGATTAAGAAGTTGCAGGGTCCCGTTGCTGGTGATGCCGACTGTCTGTTGTTCCCCAACCTTGAGTCAGGTAATGTATTCTTCAAGGCTTGCTCGAAGTTTGGTGGTGCCGAGTTGGCTGCAATGGTTGCAGGCCCTATGGCTCCCTGCGTGTTGACTTCACGTGGTGATACTACCAAGACCAAGCTCTACTCAATCGCTTTGGCTTGCTTGGCTGCGAAGTAATCACTTAATTGCAAACCATTAAAAACTGAAACAGATGGCTTATAGCATATTAACAATCAATCCAGGCTCTACCTCAACAAAGGTTGCTCTGTTCCACGACTTGGAGCAGGTTAAGACCTTGAAGTTGAGCCACTCGGCAGAGGAGATTGCTCGCTTTGAAACTGTTGCCGATCAGCTCGATTGGCGTCTTGAGATTATCCTCGATGCTCTCAAGGCTGATGGTATCGACCTCAAGACGTTGGATGCTGTCATTGGTCGTGGCGGTCTTATGCGCCCCATTGAGGGTGGCGTATACCGTGTTGGCGAGGCTATGATTGCCGACCTATCTGCGCCCAAGCGTCAGCACGCCAGCAACCTTGGTGCTTTGATTGCTCGCCGCATTGCTGATGCAGCAGGTGTCGAGGCTTATATTGCCGATCCCGTTGTTGTTGACGAGTTGCAGGATATGGCGCGTGTCAGCGGTATCAAGGAGTTGCCACGTCGTTCTATCTTCCACGCACTCAACCAGAAAGCTATTGCACGTCGCTATGCTGCCGAGGTTGGTCGCCCCTATGAGGAGCTAAATCTTGTTGTAGTGCATATGGGTGGTGGTATCTCTGTATCGGCACACAATATGGGTCGTGTTATCGACACTAACAATGCCCTTGACGGTGATGGCCCAATCGCTCCCGAGCGTGCAGGTACACTGCCCGCAGGCGACTTGGTAGACTTGTGCTTCTCTGGCAAGTATGAGAAGTCGGAGATCAAGAAGTTGCTGGCAGGTAAGGGTGGTCTTGTTGATCACGTTAACTGCAACAATGTTCAGGAGCTCAATGAGGTGCGTGCTGCTTCGGGTGACGAGGAGGCTCGCTTTATGCTCAAGACTATGTCGTACTCTGTTGCCAAGTGGATTGGTGAGATGGCTGTTGTTCTTAAGGGTAAGGTTGATGCCATCCTTCTTACTGGTGGTATCGCTTGGAACGACTGTGTTAACGAGGTTATCATTGACTATTGTAAGTTCCTTGCGCCCATCAAGATCTATCCTGGTGAGAACGAGCTTGAGTCGTTGGCAGAGAATGCTCTGCGTGTTCTCAAGGGTGAGACCACAGCAAAGGAGTACTAATATTTTATCGTGATAAGGTATCATCTGTGGCATCTTACTTGCCTGCAAATTCCTCATTTACGTCGAGTAAACTGCGGATTTGCAATCTGCGATAAGCTACCGCATCTAATACCTTCTAACGATAAAATGGGCTCGATGCCTAATAATATTGCGCTAATTTAAATCTTTAGCGATGAAAATTTTGATTATCAACGGGGCGAACCTTAACCTATTGGGTGTTCGCCAACCCGAGATATACGGTACAAAGAGCTTCGAGGAGTACCTCGGAGCTCTTCGTGCACGTTATTCGGAGCATATCATCGACTACTACCAATCAAACATTGAGGGTGAGCTGGTAGATAAGTTGCAGCGTGCCGATGGTGCGTATGACGGCGTGGTGCTAAATGCTGGTGGCTATACCCACACATCTGTTGTGCTACGCGATGCTGTGGCGGCTATCTCGACACCTGTTGTCGAGGTGCATATTTCGTCAATTCTTGCACGCGAAGAGTTCCGTCACGTCTCTATGATTGCCCCCGTGGCGCGAGGCACAGTAATGGGCTTTGGTATGGAGTCATACCGCCTTGCTGTGGAGTACCTGTTGGGGTGATAACTTTGTAAATATCTATGGCAGAGGGTGAAAAGTTAGAACATAAGGTTGTTAAAGGTGTGGCGTGGAGCTTCTCGGAGAAGTTCCTAACTATGGTAGTGCAGATGGTTGTCAGCATTATCGTAGCGCGCTGCCTTATGCCCGAGGACTTTGGTGTTATGGCTATTTTGACCTTCTTCACCTCTGTTGCTCTGACTATCGTAGATAGCGGTTTCTCGCAGACGCTAATACGCAAGAGTGCCCCTACTGATGAGGAGTATCGCTCGGTGCTGACATTTAATGTTGTTGTCGCGGTGGTGCTCTATATCCTGTTGGTGCTGCTTGCCCAGCCTTTAGCGCGTTTCTACGGCTACGCAATAATTGCCGAGATAGCACCTATACTCTTTCTGCTGCTACCTATAAACTCGCTATGTGTAGTGCAGACGGTGATGTTCACGCGCGAGTTCCGCTTCGAGTTACTCTCCAAGATTGTCTTTGCATCCTCGGTTGTGAGTGGTGTTGTGGCTGTTGTTATGGCTCTTGCTGGCTGCGGCATCTGGAGCCTTGTGGCGCAGCGTCTGTTGGCTATGGGTGGTAAGGCTGTGGCGTTTTGGTGGATACGACGCTGGCGTTGTTCAGCTCGCTTTAACCTTGCAGCACTGCGTGCTATGGCGCCATATAGTCTGCGACTCTTGGCTACCGACCTTATAGCCTCGATATATAACAATGTGGCGCAGCTCTTTATTGGCAAGATGCACTCTGCAAGTATATTGGGCTATTACTCGCAAGCACAGAAGCTCAAGGATCTGCCTGTGACATCTACGGTGCAGGCTGTGCAGGGAGTCAGTTTTCCTGCGCTGGCGAAGCTCGATACTGATGGCGAGAAGTTGGCGGAGGGCTATCGACGTATTATGGTGCTGACATCATTTGTGCTCTTCCCCGTGATGCTTGGCTTTGTTGCCATCGCCCCCGAGATGTTTATGATATTACTTGGCGACAGGTGGATGCCCACAGTGCCCTACTTTGAGATATTGGCACTTACAGGTCTCTTCTATCCGCTCTCTGTTGTGGCGTATAACATCCTTAAAGTCCGTAGCGATGGACGTATCATTGTACGTTTAGAGGTGGTGCGCCGCGTTATAATGACGGCAGTTCTCGCTGTTACAATACCTCATAGTGTCAAGGCTGTGGCGTGGGGTATGGTGATAATGGCTGTTGTTGACTGCGCGATAAATCTTCTTGCTGCACGTCGCTATGTACTCTTGGGTGTCGGCAGGTTGTTGCGTGCGTTGCTTCCACAGCTACTCTTGTCGCTGTTAATGTTCTATATAATATTTGTATGGGCACCATATTTGAGCCTCTTGCCTATCTATGTAACACTTCTTGCAAAGATAGTTATAGGTGTTGTCGTCTACCTTGCTGGAGCCTATATTTTCCGTCTACACGCCTTTAGTGAGGCTGTTGCCTTGCTTCGAGATATGATAAAAAAGTCTACCAAGTAACCTCGGTAGACTCACAACTCTCTTATTCTTTGTGGATGTGTTAGTGCGCTCGCTGGGCACTTGTCTAAAAGTGCGTAAAGCCCTTAATATCCATCTCTACTTGTTTCTCACCCTCCATCCAACATACATCGTCCGACGTAGGCTCGGTGATGCGACCTATTATCGTAAGTGGCGTGCCGTGCGCCGCCTCAAACTCGCGGCATAGCCTCTCGGCGTGAGCACCATCTACGGTTAGTAGCAACTCGTAGTCCTCGCCACCAGATAGGGCATAGCGCAAATCATAGTCGGTAGGCACGCGCTGGGTGTCAATCTCTGCACCCACCTTCGACATCTCCATTATATGCTTAATATCTGAAGCAATGCCATCCGACACATCCATCATCGCGTGCACTTCGCTGCGTGTGCCGAGCCATACGCCCTCGGTTATGCGTGCTTGAGCTACACGATGGTGGCGTGCTGCTATGGTGTTGAGGTCACCAAACATTATATCCACAAGCCCCTTTGATGATCTCCCGAGCTTGCCCGTTACGCATATAGCATCTCCCACGCGCGCGTCGCGCCTGCGCTTGATATTACTCTTCGGTGCGCGACCTATCGCCACAACATTTATCGTAATTCTGTCGCGTGATGACGTAGTGTCGCCACCTACGAGGGCTACACCCGCCTTATGGCTCGCCTCGTGGTAGCCACGCATAAAGCCCTCTGCCCACTCCTCTTGTGCGTTGGCAGGCAGAGCTATGGAGAGCATCGTAGCAATTGGCGTAGCACCCATCGCAGCCACATCGCTGAGGTTTACAAGGAGGCTCTTTTCGCCTACCTCCTCTGCACTACTTGCTGCACGCAGGAAGTGTACATCCTCGACAAGCATATCTGTAGTCATCACGAGGGCATCGTCGCCAAGTTCTATTAGCGTGCAGTCATCGCCAATAGGCTCAAAGCCGTGGTGGGGTATCGTGCTAAAGAGTGTGGCGATATCGCCTATAAAGGAAAATTCGTTTTTTTTCATAGCACAAAGTTAACAATTTTGCGGCTATTGTGCAATATCGCATCTCGCGAGATTAAAAAATGTAGGGAGGTTAGGGGCTTCACTTCACGACAAATGCGCTATACCCTTAACCTCCCTAATGTAGCTATTCGCTCAACTGCTTACTCCACCTTAAAACGGTAGGCTGCACGCACGGTATATACGCGATCCTTGTAAGGCTCAAGACATACCACGCTGTCGTTCATAAAGGCAATAACTGTAACCAACTCTTCGGTAGTCTCGTTAGATGTCCAGTAGAATGTCTCGCAGAAGGGCTCGCCACCATTCTCCACAAGCAGCTGGTTGTACTTGGCAACGCTCGGTGCTTTGAAGTCGCGCTGACCATCTGTGATAGCCTCCCACATCCACTCCATCTCGTCTGCCGAGGGCATAAACCATCCCTCGCCGTGAGCCTGACACCACTGTGCTGCGGGATACTTATCGGGGTTTGTGCCGAAGCGAAGCATATCCTCTGTGTTCCAGTCGCCACGACTTGATAGACAGTTACACCACGCATACTCTGTTGACCACTGCAAGTCCTCCTCGTCAAGCGACATTATGTAGCAGTATGTAACTCCGTGGTTATCCTTCTTGATAGCATATACGATGCCCTTAACGCCATTCTCGTCATATACGTCGCCAGGGGCATATCCACCCTGTGTAGTCGCATCGTAAGCGGTAACGGTGACGCTCTCCGATGTTTTGCCATCATACTCTGCGCGGAATGTGTAGTCGCCAGCCTCGGTAGTTGAGAATGTAGCATCAACAACGGTAGTGTTATCCGCAGTGTTAGTGATGGTGCTACTTGCAGTGACATCATCCTCGCCATAGAGGACTGTGAATGTAACGCTCTCTGTGCCATCAGCCTTAATACGTGATGTTGATGCTGTGAGCTTTAGGCTCTTGCCATCATCGGGATTTGAAGGCTCTGTTGCAACGATGCTAACCTCGTTGGACTCCACATCCTTATATACAGCCATAAATGTTGCCGTGCCCGCGATGGTGGTAGTGTAGGTGTTTCCCTCAATAGGGCTACCATCTATCACGTAGACGATTGTAGCCTCACTTGTAACATCTACATCATCGGCTAAAACGCTGAATGTAACGCTGTCAACACCATCGGCAACGATAGATCTCTTATCTGCTGAAAGGAAGACCAATTTTGGGGCAACGGGCTCCTCGTTTGCGGCTGTTGCTGTAATTGTGACAACCTCTGATGTGTGGCTGCTGTCCCATACGGCCTTAAAGGTGTATGTGCCCTCTTCTGTTGCTGTAAAAGTGTTGCCTGCGAGGTACTCGTTGGTGTTAAGCTCGATAATCTTGCACTCCGAGGTGCGGTCTACGCTGTCTACAAGCACAGTGAACACAACCTCATCTACACCATTGGCGATGATGCTCTCTTTGTCCGCCTTAAGCTCAACAACGGTATCCTTATCCTCTTTTGAGGGAGGAGTGGGTGTGGGCTTCTCCTCACAGGCGGTGAAGCCTGCGAAGATAGCCAACATTGCAGCAATATTAAGTAGTCTCTTCATTGTATATACGCTGGATTATTACTTAAAACATATCGGGTGTAACACGAACCATATGCTGTGTCAAGGCACCCTGGCTGTTTACAGCCTCGAAGAAGAATACGCCATCGAAAGGCTGATCGGTATCATACAGAATAGTTGCACCCTCATCGGTCTTTGCAAGTGACAAAATATCGTCAGTTGCGGTCTTGAAGTTCACAAATGCGCGGATGCTTGCGGGGTCATTGGGGTCGTAGTACTGTGCTACAAGGTCTGTCCACGATGCAGCACCATACTTGAGCGACTCTGCATTGTTGCTAACAGCAACATTGAAGCTGATGGTATATCCAAAACCTACCTTCTCAATCTGTGGGCCTACGACATCCATTTGTACCTTCTGACTGTCGTCAGGAGTAGATGTTGTAAACTCTACCGCAACAAAGTTGTAGTCGTAAACGACAGTGGGGTCGTATACCTCGGTGTCCATATAGAACATTGCCACTACATAGTCCTTTGCGGGCTTAAGAGGCTCATAGTTGATGATAGTTGTGGTGCCAAGCTGACCCATATAGTCATTGATAAACTCATTAAATGTTAAGTTTGCACCATTGAGAGTGTTGTACTCACTGCATAGGTTGTACAAGCCGAAGTATGCACGCATTACAACCTGCTGAAGACCCTTTTCGCGGTACTCGTCGAAGTATTTTTTCTCGAATACGTAGTATGTCCATAGCTTGTCATCGCCCTGAACGGGTGTTACGTCGAGCGAGAAGTTAGTGTAGTCAACAGTTAGGTTTTTGTAGGTAAAGAGTGTTGAGGGATCAACAGCTGCCGCATCGTCGGTTGTAAACTCCTTGCGGAAGAGCTCTATGTCAATAATGCCATCTACAACATCCTGATATGTATCTACATTGAATGCTACTGCAAGGTATGTAGTTTTGGGCGCAAGATGGTCATATTCGAGGGTCTTTGCACCCTTGAAGATGAAGCTGTTGCTATTGGGGTTCTCGATGATGTAGTTAAATATCTCGAGGTCATTGTTATAGATGCCGAAAGAGTCGAGCTCCATCTTGGTAAGTACGCGGAAGAAGTAGCTTACGTTATTGTCGTTAGGTGTGGCAGTTGCAGTCACAGTAGAAGATGAGATATTAGATAACTTTATCTCCACATTAAATTTCGATGGGTCACCGCTGTTTGTCTTCTGTGTGAAGAAGGGATTCTGCGAAACCGCTGTGCCATTGATAGCATACGCGATGATGCTGTATGCAGTATCAGCCTTAAGGTTGTTCGTGGTGAGTGTCTTCTCGCCCTTGTTTACATTTAGACCATCTATTGCAAGGTTGATGATGTCGGCGTCACTCAAGCCGTTAATAGTTGCAGACTCAACAACAAAAGAGAAATAGTTGACGTCGAGATCCGAGGGGGTCACGGTGTATGTCACCGAGTTTGATGTGGCGTCAATTGCCGAGAACTTAAATGTCACATCTGATTTGCCATCTTTTGGTGTGTCATTCTCACAAGCGATTGCAAACATCGACACGATAAGTGTCATAATCGCAAAAAGTCTTCTCATAGTACTTCAGTAAAGTTTTATATTAAGTTAGTAAAAATTAATTATCTGGTTATTTATAGCCTTATATCTCTATCATTAACCCCGCTGTTGGGTGCAAAAATAGTAAAATCTTTTATATTATCAACCATTTTCTTCAAAAAAATGCTACTATGAAAATTATACTTTGCAAAAGAGTTGAATATTTGCCACAAAATTACTAATTTTGTATGTTCATGAACAATAATAGTCGAATAGTCACGTTTAATAAGAAATGAAACTATGGCAGATACGATGAATCAGAAAACAAAGCGAATGTCTTTAATTCGCAAGATTATAAGATCAGAGTTTATATCATCGCAAGAGGAGCTTATTGCTCGCCTTGAGGAGAACGGCGTGTCTGTTACACAGTCGACATTGTCGCGCGATCTGAAGTTTATGCACGTTGCCAAGGTGCCACACAAGGAGAAGGGGTATGTGTACACGCTACCCAACAATGCGCGTAATGACCACAATATCTCTACGAATGTAACGGATAATATCACCGATATCGCGTTCTCTGGTAATATGTGTGTCATCACAACTCGCCCAGGCTATGCGAGTGCTATCTCTGTGCCTATCGACAATAAGGGCATAAGTGAGGTGCTTGGAACGATTGCTGGTGATAACACCATTCTGCTTATCCTGCGTGAGGGCTTCGATATGAATACGCTTATGACACAGCTATATATGTTGTTTCCGTCAATACGTATGCTGTAATTGCTGCACACAAGTAAACTTATAGAGTGAGGGGATGGCTAAAACTGAATAGCCATCCCCTCACTCTATTTGTGATGATTGCGACTCTATCGCTTTGAAATATACTGCTTTATGACACCACGCTTTGAGCCACGAATAAACTCAATAAGCTTGTTGCGCTCTGCGCTCTCTTCAATCTCTGCCTCTGCCTTGTCGCAGCCAGCGAGGTAGTTGAGCTCGCTCTGGAAGAGTATGCGACAGGTGTTATGTATAGACTCAATCTGCTCGGGGGTAAAACCGCGACGTGATAAGCCTACCTTGTTGATGCCAGCATAGTGTGCCTCGCCATTGGTTACGATGATGTAGGGAGGAACATCCTGCGTAAGAAGCGCACCACCCTGAATCATAGCGTGGTCGCCGATGTGTATCCACTGGTGTACAGCTGTGTGACCGCCGATGACAACCCAGTCGCCTACCTCGACCTCGCCAGCCAACGATACGCGGTTAGCAATGACGCAGTGGCTGCCCACAACGTCGTCGTGAGCAACGTGTACATACGCCATAAGCAGATTGTGGTCGCCAACGACTGTTGTGCCACGTGAGACTGTACCGCGCGATATGGTCACGCACTCGCGGATGTCGTTATAGTCGCCGATAACGGCTGTTGTCTGCTCGCCTGCAAACTTAAGGTCTTGAGGCAAGCACGCAATACACGCGCCAGGATGTACCTTATTGCCCTTGCCAAGTCGTGCACCGTTGTATATAATAGCGTGGGGACCAATCCAGCAGTCATCACCGATGACAACATCGCCCTCGATATATGCAAATGGTTCTATTGTGACGTTCTTGCCGATTTTTGCGTCGGGGTGAACGTATGCCAGATTACTTATCATATTTAGTTAATATTGGTTTTTCTATTTTTATTAACGGTTCTTTGCAATCTGTGCAGTGAGCACAGCCTCGCAAGCGAGATGACCTGCAACAAATGCCTTGCACTCGGCGGTGCAGATGCCACGACGCATATCTACGATGTGACACTCAAGCTGTAGCGTATCACCAGGAACGACCTTGCGCTTCCAGCGTACGTTATCAGCCTTAAGGAAGTATGTCGAGTACAACTCGGGATCCTCCACCTTGCTCAATACAAGGATGCCGCAACACTGTGCCAAAGCCTCAATGATGAGTACGCCAGGCATAACAGGCTCGTCGGGGAAGTGACCCACGAAGAAAGGCTCATTCATAGAGACATTCTTGATGCCGCCAATGGCATTCTCCTCGATATGGAACACGCGGTCAACGAGCAAGAATGGGGGGCGGTGCGGAAGACGTGCCTTGATGGCATTGATATCGAAGACAGGCTCGCACTTTGAGCTATACTTAAACGAGGGACGGTCGCCATCACGACGTATTGTGCGAGAGAGACTCTTCATAAACTCGGTGTTGGCAAAGTGTCCAGGACGTGTTGCCCATACGCGACCCTTGATGTGCATACCAAGCAGGGCGAAGTCACCGAGGATGTCGAGCAACTTGTGGCGTGCTAACTCATTGTTGGCGCGTAGTTGCTGGTTGTTGAGGTAGCCGCCTGTTACGCGGATATCATCCTTGCCAAATATCTCCTTAAGGTGGCTGAGCTGCTCATCAGATACGGGGTTCTCAACAACTACGATAGCGTTGTCGAGGTCACCGCCCTTTATAAGGTTCATATTGATAAGTGGCTCAAGCTCGTGCAAGAAGACAAATGTGCGACACGGAGCAATCTTCTCGGCATAGTTATCAGCAGGGGTGTATACAGCGTACTGATTGCCCACAACCTTTGAGTTATAGTCAACGTGTACCGATACAGAGAACTCATCGTCGGGGTAGATGATGATAGCTACGCCCTTCTCGGGAAGTGTGTAAACCTGCTTCTCTGTCACCTCATAGTATTTGCGCTCGGCATTCTGCTCTACGGTGCCTGTCTCCGTGATGCGTGCAGCATACTCCATAGCCGAGCCATCCATAATAGGGGTCTCGGGGGCGTTGATATCTATTATTGCGTTGTCCACGCCAAGTGTCCATAGTGCCGACATTATATGTTCGATGGTGCTAACTTTGGCTGCACCCTTCTCTATGGTTGTGCCACGCGAAGTGTCGGTAACATATTCGCATAGTGCTGGAATCTCGGGGGCATCCTCCAAATCTACGCGACGGAATGATATACCGTGATTCTCCTCGGCGGGATTGACAGTCATTTTTACCTGCAAACCTGTATGCAGACCCTTGCCCTCAAAAGATATTGCTGCGGAGAGGGTATGTTGTTTTGTAGCCATTTCGATAATATTTTTGAGTTATCTTTCGCAAAGATAGATAAAAATACTGAAAAAATTACTATTTTTGCTCCAATTATGGTGTTATAATGACAGAAAGGGCGAATATTAATATCCAAAACAGAACAAAACAGAGACAACCACACTCTGTGCGTCGTTCAGCTATCGACCTCGGTGATACACGCTCCGAGTCGTTTGGCGAATGGCTCTATGCCCATCGTATTGGGCTTGTAGTGGTTTTGGTGGCGTATGCCGTAGGTATCTATTTGCTCTTTACGGCACGTGTCAACGTGGAGATACCCCCCGTTGAGTATACCATAGAGTTTGTCGAGGAGGAGCCTACCATTGAAGAATTAGAACAATTGCGTCGTCAGCGCGATAAGCTACAAGAGGATATTGACCGTCGTCTTGCTGCTATGCAGCAGGTGCGCAACCTCCAGTCTAACGATGCGTCGGAGAGTGCTGGCTCAACAGCCAACACAAACTTCGATGCAGAGACACAGGAGCTTATGAGCAAGGTAGCATCCGATATGGCGACGAACAACGATAGCTATCAGAGCGGTATGCGCGATATCGCGGGTATCGGTAAAGGTGGCTCTGGCTCTGGCAATGCAAAGGGTGACGGCACGGGCGATAAGGGTAAGTTCTCGGGTGCTGTGACCGTTAGCTACAGCTTCCAATCTCCTGTGCGTAACCATCGCAACCTCTATGTTCCCGCCTACCGCAGTAAGGGCGGTGGTGTGGTAGTTGTCGATGTTTGGATTGACCGCAACGGCACGGTGACTACGGCGCGTATAGCCTCGTCAACAAACTCGGAGCTAAACCAGCAGGCGTTGTCTGCGGCGCGTAATAGCCGCACACTCTTTGATATTAACAATTCGGCTCCCGCACCCCAGCGCGGAACGATAACATATACCTTTGTGGCGCAGTGATAGGATTACGCAGGGCATACCGTTTATTTGTAGTTGTTGTGGCGATGTGTGTGAGCATTGCTGCTACGGCTAATGAGCGTGTATGCACCATTGACACAGTTTCACACGCTGCTACATCAACTGCCACCCCCGAGCAGCCTACAATAGACCGCTATGAGGCACTGTCGCTGCTCGCGCCGTGTACCATAACCAATAGTGGAAGTGTACAAACTGTTGTGGCACGCACATTGCGCACATTGCGCACATTGCGCCTTGTCGAGCGATTCTCAACGGAGGCATCTGCTGTGCGCACGATAGATTCGACAGTGGCAAATCGTTACGGACTGTATAATCATAAAATACTATTTGTCTCTCGTGCTCGACACTACTACTTGTATCGTCTTGAGAGACTTCGTATTTAGCGGGTAGATTTTGTCTTGAAAAATTTATGCCCTTAAACATTTACTAAATACGAAGATATTATTTTATGAAAGATACTCTTTGCAAGGTACTTTATGCCTTGCCTGATGGCGTTGTGGAGGCGCGCCGTCGTTCTGTTGTTAAGCCTCTTGTTGCCGCTATTTGTGGCATTGTGATTTTAGCTATCAACTACTTTGCCGTAGAAGATAGCGCAGGTGCTTTGAGTATGATGTTGCTTGTATCGGGTCTCGTGCTTGTAGTATACGGCGTTGTTGCCGTTGTATTGCGTCTCGCAGGCTCGGAGCGAGTGCCGTATGACGTGGCGGCAAAGCGATATATGAGCTACCGTGAACGTTTCTATGACCGCGAGCGACTACCCGCACTTTTGCGTGCCGTTGAGGATGGTGACAATGCAGCTATAGATGCAATGCCCACGAGCAATATTTCGGCTGTCACTTTGGCGGAGTACCGCACGTCGGCTAATGGTATGGTAGCATACGTGGTTTGTGAGTATGTGGGCTTTGAGAGCAAGCCTATCATCGAGCCGCGTGTGATACGTCGATAGATGTTGTGGGTTGAAGATATGAAATAAAATTATACTACTATGTTGAACGAAAATTTCCTCCTTGTAGGAGCCTTATTGCTCTTTGTCGCAGTGCTCGCTGGTAAGGCGGCATATCGCCTCGGAGCCCCCGCCCTGTTGTTGTTCTTGGGTGTGGGTATGCTCTTTGGTTATCACGACTTCGTAACATTTGACTCTTATGAGTTCGCCCAGTTTATAGGTATGGTTGCGCTCTGCATCATACTCTTCTCGGGTGGTATGGATACGAATTTTTCGGAGATACAGCCTGTCCTGGCATCTGGAGTGGTGATGGCCACTCTGGGTGTCATCCTAACGGCACTTATTACGGGTGGTTTCATCTACTTTATAGCACCGTATATCGGTGTGGAGATATCTGTCGTGCTCGCACTGTTGCTGGCAGCGACGATGTCATCTACCGATTCGGCATCGGTCTTCTCGATTCTTCGAGCCAAGAAACAGGGTCTGCGTGAGAATCTGCGTCCGCTGCTTGAGTTGGAGAGTGGTAGTAACGACCCTATGGCGTATATACTTACCGTTATGTTGGTTGGTATTGCGGCAAGTGGTGCCGAGTTGGATTGGCAGCAGGCGATGATAACCTTCATTATACAGATGTCCGTAGGTGGTGTTCTTGGCTACGCCTTTGGACGTGTCACGGTGTGGATTATCAATCGAATCAACATACGTAGCAACCCATCACTCTATTCGGTGCTACTGTTGGCTTGCGCCTTCTTTACATTCTCGTTTACCACTATCTCGAGTGGTAACGGATACCTTGCTGTATATATCGCAGGTCTTGTCGTAGGTAACCGCCGTATTGTCTATCGCAATATGCTCGGTACCTTCTTTGATAGTTTCACGTGGCTGCTGCAAATCGTAATGTTCCTTGCTTTGGGTCTGCTTGTGGATGTAGAAGAGTTGCTCCAGCCCGATGTGCTATATATGGGTCTCGCCGTAGGTCTTTTTATGATCTTCGTGTCACGTCCCATATCGACATTTGCCTGTATGATACCATTTAGAGATTTTACACCCAAAGCACGCGTATATGTGTCGTGGGTGGGTCTACGTGGTGCTGTGCCCATCATATTTGCATTGAGCCCCATAGCTGCTGGTATCGAGGGTGCCGACTACATCTTCAATGTGGTCTTCCTCGTTACTATAATCTCGCTACTTGTACAGGGCTCTACCGTAAGCGCGATGGCTAACTGGCTCTCACTATCGTATGAGATGCCCGATAAGACCTTCAAGCTCACGGTGCCTGACCATATACGTAGCGAGTTCTCGGAGATTGGCGTTACCGCCTCGATGCTTCATAATGGCGACACGCTCAAAGATATCAGACTACCAGGTAACACCCTCGTTGTGATGGTGTATCGTGACAATAGCTACTTCGTTCCCAAGGGCTTCTCAAAGTTGCTCCCTGGCGATAAGTTACTTGTCGTGTCTGATAATAATGAGGAACTTATACAGCAGGTTCAGGCTTTGGGTATAAAGCATATACACAAGGTGTAAAAACACGTATAAACGGTAATTTTGTCGTTACGCTTGTTCTCGAAATCCTCATTTACGCTTAAGTAAACTGCGGTTTCTCGAACTACGCAAGCCTAAAAATTCCTCGTTTATACCCGTTTTTATTGGGTAGTGTATAAACGGTAATTTTGTCGTTACGCTTGTTCTCGAAATCCTCATTTACGCTTAAGTAAACTGCGGTTTCTCGAACTACGCAAGCCTAAAAATTCCTCGTTTATACCCGTTTATATTGGGTAGTGTATGAACGGTAATTTTGTCGTTACGCTTATTCACGAAATCCTTATTGACGCTTTGTAAACTGCGGTTTCTCGAACTACGCAAGCCTAAAAATTCCTCGTTTATACCCGTTTTTATCGGGTAGTGTATAAAGGACGATTTTGTTGTTACGCTTGTTCTCGGAATCCTCATTTACTTCAGGGAATCCTCATTCACTTCAAGGAATACCCATCTACGGTGTACGAGAAGAGTACAATACAAGATATTAGCCACAGCAGAATCTACCTATACCATAAAAATAGGCTGTCTTCATTCGAAGGCAGCCTATGATGTTTATATACTCTATTGATTACAGCTCTTGAACGCCCTTACCAGCAACGTAGCAGTAGCTGATGTTGAACTTGCCGTCAGTGTCGAGGACTACGGCAACAACGATAGTACCACCGTATGTCTCCGAGTAGGGTATCATATACTGGTATGCCTTTGTGTCGCCATCCTTTACCTCCTGCTTGGCTCCAACGATTGAGGGGTAGTTGGCATAGGCTGTAAGGATGCGGTCACGTATACTCTCTGTCTTACCCTCATTTATACGATAGAGCCACACCTTCTCAATATTTGTTGAGAGGAACTTAACACTGATGTTAGCATCAATCTGATCGGCAGTCTCGAGGGTGACCTCTGCGGTAAGTTTAACCTCGCCTGTACCTCCGAGGGTAATATTTGAGTCGGTTGTCTCCTCGATAGTCTGGTAGTACTCGGTGTCAAAGCCTGCAAGCTGTGCTACGCAGACCATCTCGCCAGCCTCGCCAGCCTCATCAACAGCCACGGCATAGAGATAGTACTTATCGCCAGGGTGGTGGATGTCGATATTGATGCTGATAGAGCCTGCGGCGGTGTCATAAGCGTACTCCTCGCGGTAGTTCTGGTAGGTGTCGCTACCCATAACATACTCCAGGTTGTCGGCATACGACAAATGGTCGTTAGAGGGGGCAGCATAGAGACGAACCTTGCGTGCGTTATCATCAGCCGTAAGTGTGACGTTGAGTGTCTCATAAGATTTCTGCTCCTCAATGGTTGCAGCGGTAATCTTTGCGGTGCCTCGTAGTGACGAGGTCTTTGTCTCAAACTCCTTAAAGGCAATCTTACCCACCTTGCCATCCTTGATAGCGATGGCGTATGCCATAAACTTGCTGTCGAGGGCGAGGTTGTTCATACGACGTGATATAGGCTCCTTATAGATAGCGGGTATGTCAAAGCTGTTTTGTGCGATATACTCGCATATCTCGTCGTTAGACATCGTGCCGAAGTCATATATAAGACCGTCAGAGTTTGATGAGTAGGGCATATAACCAATGAGCATCTTGCACTCGGTGTCGGCAGTGACTGTCATTGCTGCCGAGGTCTCGCCAGACTCGTCAATATTGATATTCACCGTTACATCGCCATCTATCTCTGCCTCGGGGATAGTGACCTCGCAGGTATATACATCCGAGCGACCCTTCTCGTCCTCGCCATATACGGCTATAGTGTATTTGTCGCCCGACATAAGTATAATACCAGCATTGTCATTACTGTCAACCTTGGTGTTACGCACGAGGTCTTGCTCCGAGAATGTGCGGCTCTCGGTAGCGGTGTTGAAGACCATAAGCGGGTAGCTCTCATCGGGAGAGAGTGACGATAGAGCCTGCTCGATAAATGTGTCACGGTCGAAGGCGTCGCTGTGCATAGCACCTGCTACGTAGCGCACACAGTGGTCTGCCTTGGTGACTATGGCATCAAGTGTGTAGGCTGTGAGGTTGTCTATGGCGATGCTCACCAGTGGCTCAACGATAGGGGCATCATACTTAACCTTTACGCTCTTGCTCTCGCCCTTGCCAACAACATTCTCTGCAAACACGCTTACGCTATACTCGGTGTCATACTCCACGTCGAAGGTAAAGCTGTTGGGGGCATTGCCCTCGACAGTTGTAGGCTCGGCACCATTTACTGCCCAGCCCCAAATAGCGGTCTCCTGTGAGGGGGTGACATTGAAGCTAACGGTCATTGCCTCCTCATTGAAGATAGCCTCCGAGAGCTCTATGGTTGCACTATTTGGCTCAAAGTACACCTCTACTTGGCGCAGATCGCTCTTACCGCCAACGTGCTCGGCGTATGCCTCCAGGATGTAGCTCTTGCCGTATACATAGTCAAACTCAATCTTTTGTTCGCTATTGCCAACTACATCGTTCCAAGCGGGGGCAGTCGTCGTCGCGTCATAAGCGCGCCAGTACCACTTCTCGCTCATCTTTGATGGGTACATAGTGGTATATGCACGCATAGTCTCTGCGTCGAGTAGAACCTCACCGATAATGATGTCGGCAGCCTCCTCGGGCAGGAAGCAGAACCTCTTGGTAGCAACATCGCTTGTGCCACCTCCATTCTCGGCGTATGCCGACACTGTATACTCCACGCCATACTCAACCTCACCCTCGATGATTACGCCAGCAGCACCCTCAACCTTGTTGTAGGCGGTGCTCTCGCCTGCACGCTCTATCTTCCAGTACCACGCCTCGGTATCTGACGAGGGGATGATGGTTATTTGCGCTACCATATCATCGGGGCAGAGGATAGCCTCCTCAATACTTATGGTAGGTGCGGGTACGTTCTGAACGTCATCGCCGCCTTTGTTGCAACTCCAAGCTCCAAGTGCCACAGTAGAGACCAGAAGCAGGGTCAATAATCTATAAATACTCTTCATATAATTTGTGTTTTATGTGTTTACAGTTCAGGAATAGCATCTATGCGACTATATGTTGATAGGTCATCACTTGTTGTTGAGCTCCATACCATACTGTCGCCACCCTTGGGCATTGTAACCACGTATGCGCTATTCCAGTCGCCTACGCCATTGTCGTATGTGCCGCTGATGATGTAGCGTTTTGTGTCATCCTGCTCAAGAGAGAAGCTGCCTGTTGTCAGATTATCATACATTGAGCCGAGGTTATCGTGCATCTCGAAACGCCTCGTCTCACCATTAAATGCCACGTAGCAGTATAGCCCCTCCGCAAGTGGCTTACCCTGCCACGCTGTAAGCTGCCACGCGCCGTCGAGTGTCGAGTATGTCACATCCATACTCTGTGGTGTCTCCTCTTCAGTGGGGCTTTCGCAACTCACAGCCAGAAGTGCTGTCGCTGCAAGGATGAGTGTAGTAATTCTCTTTATAAGTTCCATATCTTCTCTGATTATCTTTTACTCTTTTATTGTCACCTTTATCATACGCTCGGCGGGTGTTGCCGTCACACCCTCTATGATAAGCATTGTGCGAAGCTCTGATGTGGGCATTGCTCCGCGGAGGCTTATCACAATGTCGCCCTCGCCACCTGCCGCTATCACCTCGGGCTCGCAGCGTAGCGTGAGCTGCGTCGTGGGCTTTGCGCTTATGCGTAGCTCCCTGTCGGAGTGGTTTATGCAGGCAATACGCTCTGTGCGCGTGCGGCTGTCGAGTACCACTTCACGACGACTCAGCGACAACTCGCCCATCTGTACCTTTAGGCGCGGATAGCTTGTGGCTGGCTCTACCACACCTTCGATTGTAAGGCGCACGGTAGGTCGCTTCGTGTCGAGCGATGTGTAGACGAGTACATCAATCTTGAAGTCGCCGTTGCGCCCTGCGGGGTTGAAGATTGCCTCTACGCTCATACACTCGCCCGCAGCAACACTCTGTGTAGATGCCGCACACGTCACGCAGCCACACGTCGAGTAGAGCGATGTTATCTCTATTGTGCTGCTACTCGTATTGCGTAGCGTGAAGCGGGCTGTGGGGCGGGTGTTATCCTTGATTGTGCCAAGCGATATTACACCATTCTTGGCTTCGAGCTTACCTTGTGCTGTAGTCGACAGTGCTGGGTTTACCAACGAGTCAAGAGCTGCGCGAGAAAGCAGTGTGCGACCCTGTGCTGTCAGGGACTCCGACAACAGCAGCACCATACACACCATACATATCACTCGCCACATCCTCATATCGCTGCACTACGTTTAGAACCAACCATTATCTGCTGCCCCTTCGCGCACCGTTACTGTTATGGTGTGCGATGTGCCATCAGAGCACTCTATGGTGAGCGGTGTCCAGCCTACAGCAACGCCTGTTACGGTGAGTATGTCGCCCACAACGGTTGCCGTGGCTATGCTCTCATCCTTTATTGATATGCTCTTTACGCTCTTTTGTAGGTAGTCCGAAAGGCGCAGTGTTGTGCTATTGTTAGGTGCTATGTAGAGGTTGGGTAGGCGCATATCTCTGCCGCTACTATCTATTGTCTTGAGCAGCGCACCCGCATCTATGAGTCGTCCCATCTTGCCACGATACTCCTCAAGATTCATCTTCACGGGGGCAGCACCTGCCGCCGTGTGGTTCATATAGAAGAGCTTCTCGCCTGTGAAGTAGTGGTCGATGTCGCGTGCTGTGCTTACCAGCAAGTCGCGGAACTCCTCGCTGGTGAAGTGGCGGTGTTGTTGCTTGGCATAAGCAAGACCGAGTGCCGCAACGCCCGAAACGTGAGGGCACGCCATAGATGTACCCTCATAGTATCCATAGCCTGCAACGCCATCTATGACAAGTGTCGAGAAGATGCTGCCCTGCTCGCAGAGTACGCCATTTTCGTCATATTGATTGTCATCCTCGCCCACTGTGCCGTAGTACTCTGTATCACCGCCTGGAGCAGATAGAAGCACCTCCGAGCCGTAGTTTGAATATGAGGCAGGTGTGTAGTCAGCAGCAAGTGCCGCCACAGAGATACACTTCGAGTAGGCAGCAGGGAACGATGACTGTGCGGCATACTCATTGCCAGATGCAAAGATTGCTAAACCGCCATCTATAACCCCATTAGGGGAGCCTGCATTGTGTATAAAGTAGTCGAGAGCCTCCTTCTCAAGGGGATATAGCGCAGCCCACTCCTCCTCGGTAGCAGGCCCTGGCGTATAGCCCATAATAAGGTTTGACTTGGCGGAGTTATAGCCCCAAGAGCACTGTAATATAACCGCTCCGTTGTCGGCGGCATACTTCATAGCACGTGCCTCCAGAGCCAGCGAGCACGAGTACTTGCCGTCGAAGAGCTGGCACGTCATAATCTTGACACCGCCTTTACCCTTGCCGCCGCCAGCTATACCTGCGACACCTATGCCATTGTCGTTTACAGCGGCAATGGTGCCTGCAACGTGTGTGCCGTGACCTGTGCTTCCCGTAGATGTCCACGATGTTATAGGCGTGTTACGAGCAAAGTTGTAGCCGTAGCGGTCATCCTTATAACCGTTGCCATCGGCATCAACGCCTGCGTGCAGCTGCTCTGCCTCGTTTACCCAGATGTTGTCAGCAAGGTCTGGGTGGCTCCACATAACAGCCTCGTCGAGGACTGCCACGATAATCTCCTCGTCACCTGTGGTGAGCTCCCAAGCCTCGCTACAGCCTGCATCGCACCCCGCTACGACAGGCGCGTAGGGTTGCGCAAAAGCGTAGTCGCCATTGTTGATATAGCACCACTGACGATACATCTCGGGGTCGTTAAATGGCATATCTGTTGTGCGCGTTGCAGCACGGCTGTGAGCCTCGTCGCACGTGATAAAGTGAACAGGTGCCGATGGGTTGTATGCGCGCTCAATAGGGCGGTTGCACTGCAACTTATCGACCTCGCCGAGCTGTGAAAGTCGCTCGAAGGCGTGGTTGAGGTCTTCGCCCTCGTCAAAGCGCACGATATACCATAGATGAAGTCCCGCCTCGCGTGTGCGTGCTTCGTGACGCTCGTCAACAGGGAAGACACGCTCAAAGGAGTATGCCCCGAGAATATCGAGTACCTCATCAGTGGAGGGTATGCCCGAGCGTGTGGCAACACCTCCCGAGCGAGTCATCGTCTCGGAGAGGATAGGCTCCATCTCGGCTGAAAACTTGATGATAGCCTCGCCGAGGTTTGCCCCCTCGGGTATAACAACACTTGTTTTTGGGGTGTCGGGTGTAGATATCTGTGGCTCTACATCCTTCACGCAGGCAACGACAGTGGTCGCCGCCACAAGAATAGATATATACTTTTTCATACTCTGTTACCTCTCTATTTCGTCGTTAAACTCATATCTGCCACGATAGAGCGGATATCGCTGGAAGTAGTATTCAAACGATGTGGGTGCGTTATCAAAGCGCACAACACGCCCGTAGCTATCAATGCCAGGCTCCTGCTGCTGGAACACAAGCACCTCGGCACCCCACTCCATAAGTCGCGGGTGGTAGAGTAGCCAGTCGGGGATGTTGCCTGTCATAAAGTTTAGGTTAAGTCGCAGGCTGCGCATATTGGGGAGTATGCGTGGTAGATTTTGCTCAACTGCCCACGTCAGCGTGTCACCGTGGTCGCGCACATCGTCATACGTGTAGCCGCGTACGCCCTCCTCGCCTACGCGGAAGTCGGGAAGAGTGCCCTCGATGTAGTTATACGACAGCGCAAGCTCCTCAAGCTCCTCCCATAGCAGCAGTTGGCGTATAGCGTCGCTTGCTGCCATATCCTCATAGAGACCTATACCTTCGTCGCCAGCCACAGAGCTGCGCGTGCGTAGGTCGCTGAGTGACTTGCGTCGGTTGCTCGACAGATTTAATGAGCGTAGCTTCGGGAAGTTTTCGCGTGTAAGCACCTCGGGAATGTTGTTGAGGTTGTTGGAGTTGAGGTCGAGTGTCTCGAGATTTGCTCCGAGCTTTATAAAGTTCTTGGGAAGCTCCGATATGCCATACGCTGCAACGCGCAGAGCCTTGAGATAGCGTAGCTCGCATACCTCCTCGCCCATAGGTATAGACTTGAGCATAGTGTTGGTGTTGCCAAAGAGCGACAGCGTCTCAAGATACTTTAGGTAGCGTATCTCCTGTGGTATGCCCTCCTCGGTGCGGAAGAAGCTCAAGTCGAGGTCGCGCACACGACCTACCGCCTCGGCTGCTGGTAGCGACACGTCGTTAGCCCTCCACAAACGTAAGCACTCCCACTCATCCATACTCTTGTCGGTAGATATGCCATTGTCACTCCAGCACTCCAAACGATCAAAGATGGTGAGCACCGCCAACGAGTCGCCAGAGCGGTTATCCTCAATGACGGGTGCTGCGTGCTGACGTACTGTGATGATGACAGGCTCGTCGAGCGTGTCATCGCTGTTGCGTGCCTGAAGAAGCAAGCGTGCCACACGCTCCGCAGGTTCGGGATTCATCTTCCACTCGATGTGTAGGCGTGTGCTACGTGGGCGAGCACCACGATCAAGGTCTACTACGTGCTCCTTAACCGTGAGCCACTGCTCATCGCCGTCGTACTCGGGGGTTACGCTAAACTCGATATTTGTTGTAACCTCTGTCTCAAACCATCTATCTTCGCGCTTTGCCCAGGCATCAATCCTACACTCTGGCTTCTCGGGAGTTATGCTTTTGGCAAATCCCGACTGGTTGATAGCAATCTGCTGCAACAGCTCGCCACCTGCCGAGAAACGTATGTCGGTAGTGCGAGTATCGTTGACGAGCGACGAGTCGACCTTGATGATACACTTGACCTCGCCGCGACCATTTGCTGGCGATACCATCACCCACGGGTCGGCAACGACAGCTGTCCACTCCTTTGAGGAGCGTATAGCCACATCATACTCGCCGCCCGTAGCACCCGCCTCAATGGTCGAGGTGTCGCTCTCGAAGCCGACAAATGAGGGTGCATCCTCCTTACAGCCTACCACGTATACGCAGAGTAAGGCTGCTAAAATAACGTATATTTTGTTGTGTCTCATAATCATAGGTTGTTAGTCGAGGTTAAGGGCATCGCAGCCGCGTATATCCTGCGTAGAGTCGTATATAAGTTCATAGTAGCCCGCCTTGATATAGGAGCACACGCCACTTAAGTCGATAGAGATGTTGGGGTTGTCCTTAATCTCGAAGAGCAAGATGTAGGGCGATATGACATCATTCACCTCGCGCAGATCATTCGAGCCGATGTAGAATGCCGACATACGTGGGCACTTATGCAAGCCTGTGGGCCACTCGCGCAGTGTGCGGTTACCCTCGTCGTCGCGCTGCTGACGTATGCTCATTACGGTAAGGCTCTCTATGGTAAGTGGCGCAAATGGGAATGCCGCAAAGGCGTTGCTCGACAGGTCTATACCGTATAGATAGGGTATATTATTGGCACTAAAGTCATCGTAGGGTATCTCCGAAAGGCGATTGAAACTCAAGTCGATAGTTGACAGCACGGCACTGTTTTTACCCTTGAGTGCGCCCTCCTCAATATGGCGTATGCCATTGCCACTGAGCATAAGCACCTCAATAGCACTGCCCGAGCCTATAATGACAGGCGGTAGTGTATTGAAGCGATTGTTCGAGAGGTTGAGTGTCGAGGCGTTTATGCCGCGCCAAGAGTCGCCATTCTCGATAGTCGATATGCGGTTGTTCGAGAAGTTGATGCTGCCCATAACATATATCGAGCGTGCCGTAAAGATGTCGGGAAGCACAGTTAGCTTATTGTCGCGTGCCGAGAACTCCTCCAACTGGCTCACGCCACAGAAGTACCCATCCTCGGCGGCATATATACGCTCAATCTGGTTGAAGTCGAAGTAGATTTTTGCGGGTGTTACCTCCTTGCCAAAGGGGTGTACGGCGCGTAGCCTATTATTGGTGCAGTCCAGCAGACCGAGCTTTACCATACGCTTCATATAGTCGTACGACGGTGTCTCCTCAAGGTTGTTGTAGCCGAGATAGAGTATCTGCAACGTGCTACCTGCTGGGCTATCTATAAGAGCCTCCCAGTCGGCTTTGAGCTGCTCACCCGATATGCTCTTGTTCACAGATACGTTGAGCGACTGCATAGCTGGAAGCTCTGCCAACATCTCTAACGGCAGGCGTGTGAGGTTGGGGCAGTTATATATCTCGATGTCGGTGAGCATATTAAACTTGCTCCACGACCACTTATCGCGCTCGGCATAAAACTCCGAGTCGGGCTTAACGTCGACAAAGAAGTCTTCGGCGGTGATGGGGCAGTTGGCAATGAAGAGTTGCTCAAGCTCCGTCAGACGCATCACGGCGCGCGAAATGCCGCTGATATGGCTCGTAAGCTCACCAAACGACATATCCATAGGCTCGATGTGTGGCGAAGAGAGTATTGGTCGCTGCTCGGGGTCACGGTTGATGACCTCCTTAAGCTCTGCGGAGAGATCCTCGCGTGCGTCGCGCTTGACGCATTTGTGGTAGTAGTCCATAGCGTCAATGCGCTCGTGGTCGTTATTGGTACGTGTGGTGTTACTGAAGCCACCGAGCATCTCGTTGTGGTTGCCCAGGTATAGTGTCTTGAGTTTGGTGAGCTGACCTATTGCGTCGGGCACAACACCACGTGCTCCAAAACCAGATATATTGAGCATTGCGACACGGCCATCACCATCGAGTGTAACTCCAGGCTGCTCGCCCCACATATCTATATCTTTGTTGAAGTTCCAGTTGGCACCTGCCACATACTCCTCGCCGTGGAAAGACCAATTTTCCCCATCCATAGCCATCCATATCTCTTTAAGTGCTATGTAGTCCTTGATATGCTCGGCTGTGGTTGATAGTAGCACGGGTAGGTTGACATCCTCTGTTGCCTTGTTATCCTCGATAGTGAAGTTGACGTCGTGTGCGCTCACCGAGGCTGTCTCAAGGCGTGCCGTGGCGCGCACGTCAGAGTAGGTGGTGTAGTCGGTGATGATGTAGTTGCCAGCAACCAAATTAAGCAGCGTATCGCACACGGCATACGACATCATTGCGTTCTGCTCGGGATAGAGGCTCTCGTCTGCCGATTCGTTGCGAAACTCCTCAACGTGGCTCACAGGGAGTCGCTTGAAGGTTGTTATCTGCTGCGTAAACTTGTTTTTTACGGAGATGTCCACGCTGCGTATATCTCCAAACTGATAGTCGCCCTCGGCGCGTGTAAACTCCTTCTGGAGGTTGAACTGCACCCAGCCGCGCTTAACGACATTTACCTCGACAGGCTTTACAACCAAGCCACCGTGCTCCACAGTAAAGTCGCCAGAGGCATCACCCACAAGTAGCTCCTGGTCGAGGTTGTCGTATAGATAGTAGCCAATGATGTCGTAGCGACCCGTGAGCAGACGCAGCTTGTCGCTACGCATACCCCACGCAGCGGTATGGTCATTATAGGCGTTTAGCTGCAAGGTCTGCGTGATGGTTGAGCCATCGTGCTGCATAACGACCTTAATCTTGTGAGCCTCCGACAGATACTCCAACTCGTCGGTTAGGCGTGTGGCTGATTGTGCCTCGGAGCCACTCTTGATAAGCTTGAACTGCACGTAGCCATATTTTGCTACGTCATCGCCATTGTTACTCTCGCAGCCAACCATAACAAGCATCGACAGCGATAGCACCAAGCCGATTATCACTCTGATATATTGTGTCATAGTCTTGTGTTGTCTCTGTTTAGGTGTGATATTACTTTAGGGGAGGTGTCACCACGAGCAACTTCTTGGCAACGCCATCGAGCTTAAAGACGATGTATACATTCTCGGTATAGTCCGTAGCGGGCCCCCAGAGGTGTACCGCCATATTTTCATCCTTATTCTCACCTATGTAGTACTCGTTCTCGCTAATCTTCAGCGGCTCACCCTTATACCAAAGTTCGGCGGTAGCTCGGCCTGTCTCCTGTGTCGATGAGTTCCAATTCTCAATACGTGGGTCGATGATAACACCAGGCTTCTTACCCTCTACGGAGTTGACAAAGGGACACTCATAGCCCTCGCTCACACCGTACTGCTCCATAATGGCTGTGTCGTGATACTCCACGCAGGGTATCTCGTATGCGGTAAGAGAGTGGTATACATACATACCATCCTCCTCGCCAATCGCAGAAAAATCCCTCTGTACAAAGTCGATAAGAGTGTACTTGAGGTAGTCATACTTAATGGTCTCGATGCCGATACCAGAGGAGTAGTCGAGTTCAAAGATGGCGGCCATAATATCGGACTTAATATCGTTGTAGATACCCATCGGGAACGCCATAACCATACCGTAGCGGGTCTCGGTGGCAGCATCAATGCTTATTGTCGATGTGGCATAGTCATACTCTATCCACTCTGCGTCGGGGATGTATGAGGGTATGCCGCGCTCAACCTTCATCTCGAAGCAGATAACCTCGTAGTCGTCGTTGCGTGCCGCAATCTTATACTGCAGCTTGCCGCCATACTCCTCCTCGCTATCTGCCTGACGGTAGCTCTTGCCGTCGAGCGACACCTCCCAGCCGAAGGTAGTGCCTGTGGGGGATACGATTGTTATGTCGTCGTCGCCCATGCCGTTGAAGATTACGGGGATGTCGAAGGTGGTCTTGCCCATCTCATCGGCAAAGGTAATAACGTGTCCATCCTCCCTGCTAATAGCATAACGCTCGCGGTCACCATTGCTGACGATGCGTGCTGCACACTCTACTCTCTCGCCGCTACCTCCCGTAGCAGCACCGCCCTCAAACTCCACCCACGCGGGGAAGTCGGTTGCGGCAAAACGGAAGTTTGCCTCGACGCTGAATTTTATATACTCCTCGTAGCCAAGCTCAATGACCTCTGAACGCTTGCCCGCGGCATCGTACACCGTCAGCACAAGGCTCTCGCCAGCACGTATCACCGTGGCAACAACAGCCTCCTTACCCGCCATCTTCATAGTTATAGTAGCTGTGGTAGGCTCACGCTTGATGCCATCCTCCGAGATATCGAGCGTTATAGTATGCTTGCCCGCGCCACCCGACATATCTTGTAGCTTGCCAGAGGGCGTGCGGAAGGTACACCATATAGCGTTTGAGGTGAGCTGCCACGACTCATCGACGGTAAAGCTGAACGAGGGAAGCTCGCCAGCCTGACACTCTATGGTCTGTGGCTCGGGGAATGCTCCATTTTTGCCCCTCTCGTTGTCACTGCACGATGTGAGGGCGAGGGCAGCAATGAGCATAATTGCTATTGAGCTGATTGATAGACGTAAAGCAGAATTTTTCATATTGTGATTCGATTTTTATTCGTTATTCATTGTTAGAAGCCCTCACGCATAATGCGCTCCGCCTCATCATCAGATATCCACTCAAAGATGTTGACAAAGGTGCCGACGGTGCCCACCTCCTCGACATACATAGTAACATACTGTAGCATAAAACTCTCGCAGGGACTATAGTACGAAGGATACTCCTGCGCCTGCATCACCATAAGCTTACCATTGCCGTATATAGTGCCAAATGCCTCGCCTGTAGAGCTGAGCACCTGCTCCTCAATCTCCACAGCAGGGTTGTAGCGTGCCTCGGTGTCAAAGCGTAGTCGTATATCGTAGCCGTCGTAGAACATATCCTTAACAACGATGATATTTGGGTCATTAGCATCGCGCTCGGTAAGCACAAGGCGTGCATCGCCATTCATATACTGCATAATCCACGTCGAGGTGAGCTTGCAGTAGCCCGTGAAGGCGTCGAGGTTTATGGGGCAGCACTTGTGCAGATGGACGTTGGCATCTACGCCATAGGCATTCCACTCATTCTGCTCGTCGATGACAAGGCGTAGAGCAATACCCAGCGAGTCGCTTAACTCGATATTCTCGGGTATACCCTTGATGCGTGCCGAGCAGTTGAGCTCGCCTGCCTTAATCTTGAGTGTGCTGGACTCCAAAGTGTAGTGGTAGCCCTCGATAGCATTGCTGCGGCTGTCGACAATCTCAACACCTATGAGGCGGTCGTGGTCACTCTTGCGTGTCGCGGTTACCTCGATGTTGAACCACTCCTCACTGTCGAGGACTTCGAGGTCGTAGCTTCTCTCGGAGAAGTAGATGTAGTCGCGCCCGTTGTCTGTCGTCTGTTCGTGGTTGCAGGCTATCACTGTACATACCGAGAGAAACAAGATAAGGCTCTTGATAATGTTCTTTTTCATCGTCTCGCTCTCTATTTTTGAAGTTCTTATCAGGCTCAATCACCACACTTGGTGATGTATGCCGTGATAAATGGTAATATGGTTTTTAGGGTTGTCTGTTCTATTTAAAAAAATAGTTATTCAAACTCCTATATTGCAAAGATATGTAAAATTGTCCAATCATACAAGATATTAATATTGTGCGCGCGTATTTTTCTTAAATGCGTGCATAAATATTCCGATACGACATTATAAATATCGTCTTTTTGTGGAGTAATATTTACACGTTACTCGGTGTATTGCGCTGCATTAGGCTCGGTTTTTGAGGCGTAGGGTTGAGATTGTAAGAACACGTGAGATATGTGTTGTGATTTTTGAATAGAGTAGGCTTGAAAAATATTTATTGTGTTAATTATCTGAATAGTAGCGTATTGTGTTGTTTATAGTAATAAAAGTTAAATGTTGTAGCAAAAAATATTTGCGTAAACAGAATATTTGACTTATCTTTGCACCTGCTAACAGTGATAAATCGGTCACAGACCATTTGACGATACATCGCGGGGTAGAGCAGTTGGCAGCTCGTCGGGCTCATAACCCGGAGGTCGGAGGTTCGAGTCCTCCCCCCGCTACTAAAAGACCGTAATCATACTGAAAATCAGTTGATTGCGGTCTTTCCCGTAAAAACGACGGGACAAAAAGGGGACAACCCTATATTTTCAGGAATATACATTTTTGCTTCGGCGAAAATGTAAAAAAAATGTTGCCTGTAAAAAACGCGCGTAACTCTACGCTAAATGCAATTCTCTCGTTTACCTATCCGAGATTACATACTGGAGCGTGTTGGTATATCTCTTTCAACGCATACGACCCAGCTCTGGGTATAATGCGCCGAAAGCGTATCAAGATAAACTCCGTAGGGACTGACAAGGAAAAGAAACGCTATGCTGCACAGCTCTGCCATCGTCTATCGATGAAGCTCGAGGGAGGTTGGAATCCGTGGGTGGAGGCTGAAGCGGAACGCACATACAAACTCTTTGCTGATGCTCTTCAGCATTATCGCAACTATGTAACTAAACTCCTGAATGATGGTGTACATCGTATGTCCACCCATCACGATTGTATCTGTTTCGCTCGAATACTCGAGGATTGGAATAGCAATCAGAAGGTGCCTATCCGTTACATATATCAATTCGATAGAGAGTTTTGTGTTCGATTTCTGGACTACATATATATAGATAGGCAAAGTTCCCCGAGAACTCGTAACAATTATCTGGCGTGGCTCCGCACCTTCAGTTCTTTCCTGGTGCAGCACCTGTACTTGAAGGAGAAACCAACAGATGGACTCGAGAGTATAGGTAAAGCTCTTCTTATTAAAGAGCGTAAGGTTATCGCTCCTGCAGATATGCAGCGTCTGCACGATTGGTTGGTTGAGAACAATAAGAACTATCTGCTTGTATGTTATTTCTTGCATTATATGCTTATTCGTCCTCGTGAGATGGCGAAACTCCGTTTGAGCGATATATGTGTGGCGAAACAGACAATCTTTGTTTCAGATATCGTATCGAAAAATAAAAAGTCGGCTACGGTTACAATGCCTGCGAAGATCATTCAACTGATGCTGGAACTCGGTTATTTCAACTATCCAAACGATTACTACATTTTCTCGCACGGGTTCAAACCAGGTCCAGATTGGGTGAACGAAAAAACTTATCGAGATTTTTGGAGTCGAAAAGTACGACCTGCTTTGAAGTTCCCGAGGGAGTACAAATTTTATTCGCTCAAAGATACGGGTATTACCTCGATGCTACGAGCTGGCTATGATGCTCTGTCTGTTAAGGAACAGGCTCGGCACTCGTCGTTGCTGATGACCGATGTTTATACTCCGCAGGATATACGAGATGCCAACCCTCTATTGTTAAACTACAACGGCATATTATAGGTACATGGGAAGATTGAGAGCTCCTCCAATTCTTTCCAAAACATTGAGGATTGGAAAGAATTTTGCAATAGTAGTAAAAAAAGTATGATTTTATTTGTAAATCGTAGTATTTTTACTATCTTTGCAGTGTCAAACAATAACAAATAGTAGAAATGAAACGATACAAAGTAAGAGAAATCATCAAGTTGTTAGAAGCCGATGGGTGGTATCTACACAACACGGTTGGAGATCATCGCCAATTCAAGAATCCGAATAAATCGGGGAAGGTTACCGTAAGAGGTAAATTAAGCGATGTTTTAGACCAGTTTTTGTTAAATAGCATTTGGAAACAAGCAGGGTGGAAATAACACCACCCTGCATAAAAAAAGTAAAAAGATATGGCAAAGGTTAAAATCAATGTTGATTGGGATGACAACTATGGCGCAGCACCAGCCAATGAGGATATCGCCTGTGTTGTTACGGGTAAAACACTTGAAGAGGTAAAAGCTAATATGGCAGAGTCTTTACGCTTACACCTCGACTGGATGCGTGAGGAAGGAGATACTATCCCTGCTGATTTTCAAGGAGAATATGAGTTGGAATTTGAGTTGTCGGGCAGGGCTCTAATTCATTGTGCAGAGTCTTTGGTATCTCGTTCTGCTCTATCAAAGGCTTCAGGGATAAATGAGCGTCAGCTGGGTCATTATTCTACTGGGGTAAGCGTTCCTCGTCCTCGCCAAATGGAAAGGATGCGAGAGGGTATTAGAGCAATTGTAGCCCAACTATCATTACTCTCTTTGTAGTTATTGTTTGACAGCTTTTTCTTCAAAGAGTGCGCCCCGACGGGATTTCCGTCGGGGCTTTATTATTCCATTAACTCAATATATTGGATATCATTAACTCTGGTGTGAGGATTTGCACTCACCACATCGTAACGGACAATCTTGCCTTTACGCTTAAATAGGCATTTCTTTGGCTTACGATATGCTACTATGGTCAAACTATCGACAACCTTAATATCGACATCTACGGTGTCCTCTTTTACTACTCCGTCAAGTGTAACCCACTCATCAGTAAAATGGAATGCTCGCTCAAAAATTATAGGTTTTGATGGTGTAGTAATACTGTCTATCTTTATGGGTTCCTCGATTATGGGTGCGGTTACTTCAATTTTTGTTTCCGTGCTAATATGAGCCATACTTTCGAGGTCGGACACCTTCAACCGTAGATTTTTGATTTCTCGTTCATACTGCGGCATAAGATTTTCCAACTCCGCTTTACGCAGAGATAGGGCGTTGATAGATGCTACCAGCTGCCCGTTCTCTGCGGTGTAATACTCGACATCAGCCAACAGCGATGTTTGATTACTCTCCAAACGGTCAATTTCCTCTCGTTTCTCGCTGTTTTGATGCGAGAGTAGGGCGATGATACCGATTGAGATTACAAGGGCTACAATGAGCCAAAACTGCACCGATTTGAGCAGTCGTAAAATTAGTGTTTTCATTTGTTTTGATGTTTTTGGTTATACAATTCTATACATTTCTTTATGGACTCGAAGTACCATTCTGCAATTTGCTCTCTGCCCTCCTCGCTCATCAGGATACGACAATCTGGCTCATAATCGAAGAAGTAACTCTCTATGAGTACAGCAGGGCACAATGTTTTGCGGAGCATATAAAAAGCCTCTTCCTTGTCGTGGTCGCCATCGCTCATATCGCAACGCTTTCGAGCATCTGGGCATTGCTCCAAAGATTGCTCATAGAAAATCTCCGCATACTCATCAGACTCCGTTACACCCTTACTCGTGTAAACCTCTATACCCGAGGCATTGTGATTTTTGCTTGCGTTGGAGTGTACGGAGAGGAGCAACAAATTATTTCTACCGTACTTATGACACAATGCGTTCACTCTGTTGGCTCTCGTAGCAAGTGGTACATCAAACTCCTCGGGAGTGATAATGTGGTACGGAATGCCCTCTCGGTCAAGTTTAAGAGCCACTCTGCGCACCGTATCTCTGTTGCACTCATATTCGAGGAGTTGAGAGCCATCAGCCCACTCTGGGCTACGCTTACCAGGGGTGTTATTTCCGTGCCCATTGTCGAGAAGTATTCGTAATCTGCTCATAATTTATTGAATAGGAGGTAATATGTATTGGATTTGTTCTGCAACTGCCTCGAGTCGTCCCCTTGCATAGTCAGGTGATGTTTCTGTTATATGATTGAACTCGCAAAAAATGTTGCCCACCCAACCATCATCCTCTGTCGCAAGTTTCCGTATGATAGCGGACATCGAACCAGCATTGAGTAGTAATGCCCTTGCTCTTTTGTCACGAACATTGTTCGCAACATCTTTATAGTATAAGAAATCTCTTGACGATAATTCAGAAGAGAACTTTGCAACATCTTCCATCGGGAGGTTTTGGATGCGAGATTTCATCCCTGATGCACCTGTCCTATCGACCTCCAGTGAGATAGATAAATACTCTCTATGTGTCAAAGGGTGGGGCTGCACTATATACACACGATCTGCCTTGAGGTCGTGTAGCAGTTGCCATAAAAGTCCGTAGATTTGAGATACATATTGATTGCGTCGTTTGCTCTTCTCTTGCAACTCTGCTTCTTTCTTTTGAAGTTCCAACTTGATACGAGCCTCTTGGCGTGGCTGGTCGTGCTTCCACCACGCAATCAATATTACGCCTATCGCTGTGATGATTGGCGAAATGTAGGGTGCAAATTCTTTTAATACCTGTTCCATAGTGCAAAAGTAGCCGTCGATTGACGGCTACAAAAGGACACTTATTGGAACATTTCAGGCGTTAAAAATTCTGCATAAGATTTACTCTTTACTATTCGCTTTGCTCGGTTCTTGGGCTTGTAGCGGTTGCGTATGACAACCTTTGTACAGCACGCTGTAATGTAAATATACTTGAACCATATCGGGGATATCATCTTTGCTGTTTTCATTCGACGACTATAACTGTTTGTGTGGACCATCATTCCCCAATAGCTATTGATGGATGCTGCAAACTTGTCCACAAACTTTTCGGCATCTCCATTTTCTGCTATCTGATTGTAGTGATGTATTGTGTCGTAGAAATGTCCCAAAATGCGATTGGATATGTATTTTCTTCCAGGTTTCAATATCCTGCCAACAAACTTAATCCCCTTTGAATAATGAGTGATATGACACTTCTTTGGATGCAGCTGCACTCGGAGCTGTTCTTTCAAGAACTCGTCAATCTCCCCCTGCAACCCCCTCAAAGATTCCAGATTGTTGCTGACAATCTTCCCATCATCCATAAACCGCACATACTTCTCAAACTTTTTAATCTTTACGATAAAATAGTCGAGGGGGGTAAGATAAAAGTTGGCTTCATCTTGTGATGAAAGGTTGCCCGGAGCGATACCTATGTTCGGATCATTGTAGCGTAAGCTTTTGCTTGGAGGCAGACCCTCCCACGCTGATAATGGGGACATACGACGACAATTCTTCTGTGGACAATGGAACGCAGTAATACGAGCAAGCCACAATACGAGGTCAATATCTTCTCCCTCATATTTGTCGCGAATAAATTGCTCCATCATCTCCCATAGGATAGATTTGTCGATACTCATAAAATAGCTATGAATATCGAACGAGAGTACCCAGCAATCCCTCGTATAGGCATTGCTTTCCTCGTATATCATACGCTCTAATTCATTGGCTGCAGAGTCTGGTCCTTCGCCTTTTCGGCAGTTTTTTGACACATTGCCGCATTCGTGGTACCAGGCTTCATATAGGGGATTTAGTCGCATTTTCAAGAAATGATGCACAATGCGATCTCTAAAAGCAGAGGCTATTATTTCTCGCTTAACTGGTCTATCGACTATAAAACAATAACTCTGCGCTGGCTGGTAGGTGCCATCGCAGAGTTCTCGATGAAGTTGCACGAGTTCTTCCTCTGCGTTCATCGAAAATTCGATACACTGACCTTTTGACTTCTTGTGTTTGATGCAATCAGCATACGCTTTCAGCACCTCCACAAATGGAATGTCATAGACTCTCTCCCCAATTGCTACAACGGGCACCACCAAGTTATTGTTGTTACGGTTGTTGTTGTTGGCGTTACCATTGTTGAAGTTGATGTTCCAGGAGGCTGTCGCCACTGTCTTGGTCTTAACCGACTGCTCGTCGGTGGGCGACCCAATCGAAAAGTCGAGTTTCTCTCCCATAACCATCGTAACGATTATGGCTCTGGATTTAAGGTCTTCTTAACGCTATCTGGCAGTGTTGCCAGCGTAGCATTTTTCCAACCAGTTGCTTGACGACCTATGTTCTCCAGTAGTAAGATAACATTGGCATTATCGTCAATACTGATTATACGCCTGTCTTTACATATCCGTAGAAGCAATTTCAGCGTACCGAATTTAACAATGAACTGTTGAAGAAGTTTGAATCGCTCCAAACCTCGTGTCATATTTGCTGATTGTATCAACTCACAGCAAGCGACTCCAGTCATAAAGAGTTCGTTGCCGAAGTCGTATTTATACATCTTTGGAAAGTGTACGCGCAAGTCCTCGATTGTCATCAGCAACGAGTACATATCGCGGTACACATCTAACTTTTGTGCAACTGCCATTGTTTAGGAATTTGCCACAAAGGTAGCAAAAATTTCTAAACTCACTCAATCCATTGTCGTTCTTTGGCATAGGCGACTGCTTTAGCAGCCACCTCTTTAGCCATTGAACGCCAGTCTTGCAGAGCTTGGTATTCTGCTGAATACTCTATGCGTTTTGTTTCTGAAGCGCACTCCTTGTTCAGATAATTAAGGCTGATAGCCGTAACATCGTCATTAGAGTACCTCTGCGATATGATTGCTGAAATTATTGAGCCATAGGAAAACTCTCGTCCGATTTCGACAGAGAATATTTTATAAACCTCGACCCCGTCGTCATTCACAAACTTTTCTTCGCCCCACGAAATTTTATATTTGCGACGAAGTCTGCTCTCTGACATCTGAACTAACGGAGGGCGCACCTCAAAAGTTTGAAAATTTTGAATATCCATTTTTCCAAAAATTTTTTCGACTCCCTTCGGGAGTATTAAGAGTTAAAGTGTTAAAGAGTTAAAGAGTTAAAGAGTTAAACCTTTGACTTTTCGATTGCTACAACGGGCACCACCAAGGAATTGTTGCCACGGTGGCTGCCGTAGGCGAAACCACTGTAGAAGTAGATGCCCCAGGATGTTTGATAATTGTACTCGGTTGAACTCCAATGCCAATCGGCAATAAATTGAGGAAACAAAGTGTCGCCGTTAGCATCAAGCAGATTGCGTGGTTTTGCAAAAATTGGAATAGAGTGTTCATACTCGGGGGGTGTTTCTGGAATCGTATAGCCCTTACGATGGTACCAATATAGGCGCGACAACTCTCCCTCTGCTGGCAAATACCAATTACCCTGCTTATATTCATCTATAAGTTCCTCTCCCTCCATTACTGCTGGCTCATAGAAGTTGCAGACAGAAGCAGCCCTATAATAGTACAATCGAAGGATGTAATCTTCACTTGAGCTATCTGCGGCAAACTCATTATATCGCTCATCGAGTTCTTCCAGTGTGTTAGGAATATCCAAATCCGCTGCAAGTAGCATCTCATTACGATATGCTATTATCTTTTGTGTATTGCCTCGCCCGTCCCAATCCGAAAAAGACCCTCCTGTAAATTTTTTGAATGCATCTCCATCAGGTGTGAGATACAACGACTCCCAATTTGCTCCACTTGGCACATAACTATTTGTACCATCGTAGTTCGTATAGTTCTTGAGCGATGGTATATCACCTGTCGGATTTGTTTGTGTATTGATACCCCAAGTTGTTCTTGCAGGTCGAGCCTTGCCCACAATGCGAATCAAGCCATTTTCGTCCTCATCAATTTGGTAAACAATACCTATTACCGTCTTTTTACGGTCAAGCACATCGTCAAATGTACCATCTGCGTAAGCAAAGTCCGCTACTCTCACTTCTCGCTTATAGAAGCCAATCGTTTTTGTTGTCGATACTTCTACCCCATCATTCAGTCGTGTGGTCTTCGCTGTGATGACTGCCGTAGGCTCTCCAACTGTTGCATTATTCTTGAGCGTTATTACGCCAGTGTTCTCGTCGATGGTGGCGTATGTTTCATCGTTAATACTCCATTTAATAGGCGTAAAGTAGTTTGCAGAGGCTGGAGATGGCACAGCCTTGTACTCATATTGTCCTGCAATATAAATGTAACTTGAACCAGTAATATTCAGTTCACTGATATTTCTGGTTGTGTAGGTTACATACAATCCATTGCTTTCGTTGTCAATATTTCCAAAGGCTTGCATCAGGATAGCCTTTTGCTCATAGTTGATGGTAGAGCTTGACGAAGTTGCCAAATCTATTCGTCCCGAGAGTTTAGCCCCTATCTGGGCAAGATAGAGCAGATGATCAACCGAGAAGTTTGTCCAAGCAACACCATCTATCTCTACTGCTGCGAGGATACGATTCTCTCTATTTAGGCACGCTTCAATGATAATCTGACTATTCACTCCTGGACAGCCGCTAATATGTACCTGGGTCATCGAGTCAGCACCCTCAATGGTAAATGTTGAGAGTTTCGCCAATCCTGATAGACGAAGGCGTTGGATAGTTGCAGGTAGTCGCATTTCGGTCAGACTATCTGTTGAAGGTAGTGTAATGCCGACTATTGGCGTGCCTCGGAAGTCTATTCGCTCGATCATCTCGCTGGCAATGGTTACAGCTCGAGTTAGAGAGGTGTTATAGGTAACAACGACCTCCTTGAGCATCGTACACGCAGATAAATCGAAGCCTGAATTGGAGAGCTGCGTATTCGGTGTATCGGCAGTATGTGCCAGGATGAGCCTCTTTAAGCGCCGACATTTGGGAAGATTAGTTTGGATGTCAATCTGCCCAAGACCTTCCAAGCCTTTCTCTATTGTTGTGCCATCAGCACCAACGGTATAGGTTGATATCTCGGTCAGCAAATCTGCATCATAGATAGAGAAAGTAACCTCGTTTGCGCCGCTTGCAGTGATACCGTTCTCGAAATATGCAGGACTTCCAGCCTCAATGTTTCGTTGAGATTTAACACCTCCCGAGCCCCAGTTGAGTGATGCGTAGATAGGACAATAGTGGCGTAGTGCGACACCTGCGCCTCTCTTCCACAAACGAAGCATCAATACATTTGAAGAACTTTCGCCTGTGGCACACTTCGAGTCCCAATAACGCTGTCGGTACTTGTAGAAGTATCGAGTAAGCTCGAGCTTATCTCCATACGCCATCGAGAAGTTGCCCGTATTTGCATACCCCATACCATCCACATTGTAAAGAGCCTCGCACCAATGCGACCAATACTCTTTGTATTTAGCAAAAAGAGCTGAAGCGTTAAGTCCTCCGCTACGCATTGCTACATACATCGCCTTGATATCAGCTTCCCAGACTTTGGCAACACAATCCCATAAACCCGACAATCGCCCGTTGAAGATTGGTGTGCCAGCAGAAGTGGTGGCAGTATATGTTCCTGTGGTGGCATCGTATGTTTCCCCGAGAACTGTTCCTGTCTGCCCCGTTGTAGCATCAAAGGAATCTCCCCATTCGTGGAAGAACATCCATCGAAGCAGACCAGAGTTGTTAAATAGGTTGATGGTGTCCGTATCTCGTATGAATACGAGCCAATTTGCATTATCTACCGTTACATCATCACACGCGATAGACATATTCTTATCCATCGAGTCAGTGCCGAGGTGGTATGTAAGGAAAATAAAGTAGAATATAGCACTCCACTTGTTAAGATACTTCGAGTACTCGGTGGCAAACTTGGCATATCGATATGCTGGGGTATCGGTTGTAAATACCTCCTCTCCATAGGTGTACTGCTCGTAGCCATCTTCTGCTATCGACAACTTTCGATAATTGCCATAGCGCAGTCGATATCGCTCGGCGACGGTAGGATTGCAAGACTGAATCCAATTGTGAAAGCGACGAAGAGCAGCTGTTTCTACATTGGCTTGCGACACCTGGTCTGAAGATCCTGCAATACCAAGTTTCTCCCCTGTCACGAGCGACTTTTTCGGTACTCGAGCATAGTACAAAGTGGTTGTAAGGCTATCAAAGCCATCGTTCCATTTAGCCTCGTCAAGATGACTCATAAAGAAGTTGATATTGTCATCTACCTCCCAAATCTGATTCTTATCCGATTTTTTCGAGTACCCAAACATTGATGGGCTATACTTGTTGTTTATGAAGTTGTAGAGCGACAAGAACGAAACGGTGGGATTTCCAGCGTTATCAAAAGTTCTGCGAAAACCTATCTCGGGGAAGCCACTTAAAGACTGTCTAAATGTGATATCCAGACCTGCTGCATCTTGTTCTGCTTGGCGAGCTGTCAAGATGCTTGGGTAACCGCTGGCAGCAGTAGCGACTGCCACCAATATATCCTGGTACACATTCATTGCAAGCATATTGAAAATGCCTTCACAAGACGCAAAGTTTACCTTGTGGACAAAGTCGGTTTCAGCGGCTTCCACACCAGGAGTGATAGAAAACTTTGTTATCACTACATCACCTTCAGGAAGATTGACAACCCAAGCATTATCACTATTAAACTCGAATGTTTCTGCCCAATTCTTATAAGGCAGGGGGTAGTTGTTTGACGATGTGCCATCGCCATTTATCTCGTGCGCTCCAGCTGTAAAACTTGCTCGAGCATAGCCCAACTCCTCATTCCATTGAGGATTGACAAATACAGTCCTATCGCAGGTGCGTGGGTCGTTCTTTGAAGTGGGCAACTGCTTCATCTCCCAAATGATGTATGGTGTGTTCGGGAGAGCTGTAAGAACCTTTGCCAAACTTACAGCACCAGCACTATCAAGAACATCGTTTCTTTTTGCTATTGCAATCTTTGCCTCCAAATCAGGGGTATCATAGGCGTAGTTGTCAATCATTTGACGATAGTTCAGGCTCTTGTCATATACTCTAACGGTATAGAGTATAACATCGCAATCGGGCGAGCCGATTACGACCTCTTGAGGTGTTGTTTGCCTCCACTCGGAGGTGTCATAGTTCATCATACGCACGATGACACCATTAACATACATATATGCGATATTCGCATATGTTGTTGTTGAACCTTGCTCCGAGTTTCCTGTGTCGTTCACGCAAGTTGTTGTTTGTCCATCAATACAGAAACCAACGCGAACACGCTGTTCATCGCAGTACAAAGTGTGTATCTCTCCAGCAGCACAATGAAGTTCTACTCGGTTTGCATAGACTACAAAACCGACACCGTCATTCAAACAACGAATAATCTGGGCATCGATATTGGTGCAGTTTCCCGTTTCAAACTCAAATTCGATAGTCTTTCCTGTACGAGCAGCCGAAGCTTCAGCATTAACGCCAAAATCTGCCGCAAAAGGCGATAATCCCGATAGTGTTATACTCTTGCCAGCTTTAATGTGGAAACCGTCGTTATGGAAACCGTTATCACCAATAAGGTCGAAGTTGTCAGAGCGCACAACCGTACAAGTTCGGACACCTCCGTATTCCGAGTGCCAATCCTCCGCATCGCTATCAGCATTAGTTCTACCTGCTGCCGAAAGATGCACCTTACATTCTGAAGCAGCTTCCAATGTTACTCCTGCAGATATAACCTCCAACTCAAACGATGTACTTGCAGTACCTACCTGAATGGTTGGTACGATGGTGCCAAGATAGGCATTATCGCCAAGTGTTAATCTCCACTCCTGCATTCCTGAGGTAAGATCATCGAGCAGCTGCACTTGCTGTGATGTAACACTCGATAGCGCAGTACCAGACTTGTCGAGTACGACAAAGTTTACGGTTACGATATCACCAGGATTGCCCGTTGGGAAATAGAAGTAGTAGGGAATTGATGCCGTGCCATAAAGCTTTGCTTTTCGGGCTGTATCTTTTCCGATACAAACCGAAGGCGATGATAAACCTCGCTTGATAAACGAGGTTGTGATAACATCTGTGGTGATTCCATACTCTGCATTTGTTGCATAGAGCTTAATGGTGTGAGAACCGTATGCCAAAGCATCAGCGGCATCAATAATAAAATCATATGTTGAGTTGTTGATTGTTGCCAGCTGCTCGGTCAGAGGATCATCATCAATTATCAAGTGTACTTCAGCCGAAGTACCACGACAAGCGACACGGAGGAGCCATCCAGCATCACGCACAGAACTCTCATCGTAGCTGTCATCAATTGCCAATATGATTTCTCGAGTGTCGAGGGTGAAAGTCCATTGGCGCGATTTGCCGTGTGCATTGCCGATAGTCAATTGCACAGAGTTCGTTTCTTGCGTCAGGTATGGACCGAGGTCGATGGAGAACTCTTGTCCGCCAGCTGGGAGGCTCATCGATAAGGCATCGACAACTGTTGAGTTGATAATAACTCGAGCATAACCTGGCTCACTATCCAAATCTGCGCTATCTGAACCATAGTATGAGTTGTATGTGAACTTGACAATGTTGCTGGCACCCTTCACAACCGTTGAAGCTGGTTGTTGCGTTATTCGTGCTGCGAGAGTGTAGTCTGCACTACCTGTCTGCTCATAGAACTCGATCTGCGTCAATATCAAACTTTGTTTGTTGTCTGGATCTGCAGCCCACTCGTTATAAGAATCAACACTGGCGAAACCACGCACCGTTGCCTTGCCCGTTTCGTCAGATGTTTTATCCAAATATCCTAATCTTTCTCCAAAAAGCTTTTTGATAAACTTCTCGACAAATTCTCCCGAATAGCCCTCCCAGGGTGTTGAGATGTCAAGAATATCCTTTTCGATTTTTTCAGCCATAGTATTGATTATTTAGTATTTCCAAGAATCAGAACCCTTCCAAGCTTTATCACTGCGCCACCATCCTGAACCAAAACAAGAGCTTACAGCCTCCCAAATTTTCTTTGCCCCGAGATATAGCGTTCTTATGGCGATTTTTCCATAATACAGTCGCCCAACTTTTTCTTTGCCCACAAAAAGCATATCTTACTCCTCCTCAATATAATAAAGTTGTCCTGGGTCAAATGTGTTGTCGGCAATCATCTTTTCCATTACCTCTTCACTCTCCACTCGCTGGGGCGTGAGTAATTTTATTTGAGCTTGGATGCCTTGTATGTTATTAACCACCGATTGAAGTGTTGATGTTTCCAGAACACTCGTGTCATCATCGGTTGCACCCGTCCATAATAGCACATCGAGAGCCCCAGGAACAGGGCAAGCTCGCTCTCCCTTTGGGAAAGCACTATCAATAACATACTCTATGAGAATATATCGTAGTTGCCCGTTGCCGATATATTTTTCAGATAGTGCCAGGTGCGATGATAATATCTTCCCATCATCCGAAATCGAGCAGTATTTTCGTTTGTCGCCATTTCGCTCCACGATGAACTTGCCACACATCTCGTCAGTGTAATATTGCACCTCGAGGTGTGCCGGCACATCGACCTGTGCGCCATCTTTATAGAATTTGTGCGACACGGTGAAGTCGCCTCTGCTATTTTGTTTTCTTGTAGCCATATTATCCTATATAAAATTCAGGTAACGATTCAGCCTTATTAAATCCGCTTCCCTCCGCAGCTTCTGCATAGTGGAATTTGAAAGTGAAACTATCTGCCTCCATCGTGGCTCTTTCTGCCTTATACTCCTCGACAATAATCTTTCGATATGTGCCATTATCAAGAAGGATGTATCTGTTTGTTGAACGCAGGAACTCGTGCCACAAGTTTTCTTCCTGCGCCGTTACGATATATCCAGTGTTTACCTCCCACGACTTTACATAGGCATTATGTACCTCTGTTTCCTTTCTACGCACCATTGAGGTTTGAATATCTCCTTTTGCGGAGCTTACCACCTCACCCGTCGCAGTAATCGTATCAAAGCCCCCAAGTGTATTCTGAAAGAAGAAATGCGTATGAGAACTGCTACGAGGTCGTACAACAAACCTTTGAGGTTTTATAATGAAACTATCGAGGGTGTTTACATCTATTCCACCATAAATGTCATACGCAACAATATCGTCATCATACTGAAGCTGTTTAGCCAGTGTTGCTATTCTGTCATAAGAACAATCAACCCTATATAAAGTCATATCCGTAGAAGCCACCTCGAGTCCTTGATAAACACTCCCTTTTGTACGGAAGTAAATTTTGACAAAGATTTTTCGGCTGCTTGAGGTGGGGTAAGTTACACTTTCGTCTGGACCCTCGTTGTGGATAACAAACGAAAGCTGCTCTTTCACCCCTGGAGATGTGTAGCAGATTTGTGGTCGCCAGGTCAAAAAGTTGTGCCCGATAAAGTCGTACTCATCTTGCACTCGAAGCCTATCATATCCGCCAAAAATTGTGCGAATTGAATAGCTGTATGCAGTATATTCATCCGACTCATTTCGGATTTGAATGGATATTCTGTCAAGTGGGCACGACACAAGGGATATATTACCTATGTGTGGTTCGTATTCTTTTCTGTAACTCTCGACGATGTCAGATATACATAAACGGATTCTTCCATCTACAGCAATGAGTCGAAAAATAGTTGTCGGAGATTCATCTGATTTAATAACAATAGGGCAACTAACATCTTCGCCTGCATCAGCAAGGATGTCTGCCATATTATAAGAGAATATCGATTTGGTTTGTTTGATCGCACCCATATATAATTTTTACTACAAAATTATGCTTCTATTCTAAGTGTTAAAAGGACAGTATTACACCCTCTTTAATCCTCCCTGAGCATATATCTGTGACGAGTCTTCTCGAGGTGAGATATTCGTTATTGCAAATGGAACTCCCGTCTTGGTTTCACTCTGTGTACTATTAAGAGGGATAGTTAATGTAACGGCAGATTGTAATGTGTCTGAACTTTGGTCATACACTTCCACCGTAACAACTATTTCAGAGGTTACTTTGTATTTAGATACAGCCTTAAAATACATAACCTCATAGTCGCCCCAATACTCTACATAAATAATATTTTTGTCATCTTCAGAAATGGTCATTGGAGCCTCAATGAGTTCAACTCGGGTCGTGATGTTCTCAATATTAGCAATAAATGTGTGAGTAATTTTCTTTATAAAGAAAACTTGCCCATATAGCATAATCTTACGATAAAGTCGCAAATCAGCTATCTCTTGCAATGATAAAAATACATCTGTTGTGATTACTCGTCTATTCTCTGACAACCATTCTGCAAAAGGTCGGTGATATCTTCTGTATAATACAGCAGGGTCGAGCGACAAATTACTATTTGCCCACTCGCCAGTATTGGAGTGGATTGTGCTGGTTGGGCGTTCAAAATAGACGCCCTTGTTTACCAACTGATTATTTATCAAGGCTCCAATCCAAACATCAGAAGACCTTTCATCTTCAGCAGCTGGGAACTTAATGATAGGACACATCTGGTGCAATGTGATAGTGGGACCCAAATCGTGTACAGAGGTAACGGGAATACATCTTACACATTTGAAATCTACACTATTATCAAACGAGTTCTCCTTGTCATCGTCAGATGAAACTTTGTGCAGTTTGTGTAGCAACATATCCATATACGGCAGAGTATATTGTGAATTTGTTGCAGTGGTAACTGTCATCTTCTTGCCAGAATACATATCGCCTGTTGCAAGATTACGCACAGCGACATAATCGCTACTATTCTTGATTGTTTGAATGACATCCAACATAGTCCCGACATCCACGATAGACCCTCCAGTAGTCCCTGACGACTCGCTCTCCGTTGTATATGTATTCTCGCTATCATCATTTGAGAACCCAAACGAATAGGAAGCCTCCTCCTCTCGCGAAAGGGAATATTCATCTGACACTTTATCAGTCCAGTCGGTGACAGTGCTATCTGCCAACACCTCCCTATTCGTTTTCAACACAAATGATTGCCCATCTCTAAATATTGATGCGCAAAAAAGCCTGGCAATATTGGTCACTAAATCCAATACAGTACAGTCAGGTAGCATATCTGCTACATCCAACAAAAGATTGTAGTTATCAGTCTGCTGTAAACCATAAAGAGCGCATAACTGCTTGCTCCTATGTAAGCCGAGAATTGCAAGGGCTTCGTATAAAGTTGAGATATTATCACTAATACTGACATTTTTGAACGCTTCTGCCAGGATGCTTGCAACTTTTACTGCTGGGGTTACAACACTCATCATTGGAGCCCAATAGTAGTTGTGGTATTTTACAAGATACCCCACTTGTTCCGCTCCAATATCATTTTTTGTATACTCAACATCAGTGATGTTCTCTTCACCTACAATCATAGGGATTTCAAAATCTTTGATGAACGCTGTATCGCCATCACGGATAGATTTGAGATAACCATCAAATTGTATAAGGTATGAGTTGCCTCTATTTATTTCCATTCTCGATAAATGCGTGAGTTTATGAATATACCCACTCCACTCATCCTCTAAATCTCGACCTGCAAAGGTGTAGTTTAGTTTGCCATCCTCCATACTCTCATACTCCAGTCGTCCCCAGAACAGAGGGATGCCTCCAGCGTGTATCGACACAGAAAGCTGCTTTACATCAGGCTCTCGATACATTGCCGCAAGGTAGCCGAAGACAGATTTGTTCTTCGCAGTGGGGAGGAACGCTATGCTTGTCGAGTACGCAATGGGGATATGCGTATCATCAAGCATAGGATTCTCCATTTCTATCTCAAATTCATACGATGGGTCGATATCAAGCGACACTCCCGAAGTTGTTATAATCTCAATCATATTATCCTATTTTTCCACGATTTTTTTGTTTTTGGTATTGCTCCCACTTTTCTACAAACCCGTTCTTGCCAAGCATCACAACCTGTGCGTTAAGAGGTTCATCCAATCGAGTTAGTACCCTCTCGAGCATCTTATAAAGAAATGTAATATCTGCTGGTGTTCCTCCTGATGGGCTAATCGATGAAGCATTGCCGCTTTGACCAATATATCCTCCGATTGCACGACCTACGACGCTATAAGGGGAGTATATCGCAGAGAAGTCGAGAGTGTCCAGAGTTCCATTTCGACGAGCTGTTTCCATCGCTGACAGCAGAGGATATACTGTTGGGTTCTGCAAAGCCTCATTTGGCATAACATACTCGGTTCCGTTCTCTGCAACAATGACCGTTGGTGTACTGACAAACCCTCGCTTACCTGGGTTGAGCCGCGCACGGAACGGTTTGCCATCCTGCGCTCGACGCACCGAGATAGGATCTCCACCTCCGATGGGTCCTCCCTCTTCAGCACCGGTTGTGATGGGCGTTGCTGCAATTAAGGCAATTTCGGCAGCACCCATAGCCGCCATAATTCCTGCTGGGATAAGACCCCACGGAACACCCCATTGTGCAAGAGTCATCGTAACACCGAGGGCGGTGTTGATGATCGCTTGTGTGATGTTCATTGCTTTTTGGCGTTTTGCTTGCTTTAGCTGCAACTCTTCCTGAAAAGCATCGTATTCCGCATCCATTGCCTCGACCTCCGAATTGTATTGTGCTTCGGTGATCAGACCTGCATTAAGGCGTTTCTCGAGAGCCTTCTTCTTTTTGTCGTTGTTCTTCTCGAAAAGCTTGAGTTGATGGTTCTCGGTTGCAGTCATATATTTATCGACAGCACCCCACAACTGCATCATCTGGTCAGCTGCAGCACCTACAATTTCTGTGATGTTAGCCGTCCAATTCTCCCAACCTTCAAGGTTGCCCTCGAACATTTCTTCCCACTCGTCTTGAGAGAGTCCCCAGAATTCACCGCCTCCCGATGATGTTTCTTGCGTATTCTGCGATGCTCCTCGGAGTTTGTCCAGTTCTTCTTGAAGCTCGGCAATTTGCTGAAGGAGCTTTGCCTTGTCAGCATCCGAAAGGGCTATGCCTATCTCAATATCGCCAATCTTGCCATTATTGACCAAATTTGAGAGTTGGGCAATCATCTCAGTCAGATATTGTTCGTCAAGGTCATTTAGCTCCTTCCATTGCTTTTTACGCAACTCCCGAAGTCCTCGCTGCGAACCCTTGAAAGACTCTAACTCCTGACGATGGCGGCTCTCCATCATTCTACGCTCGACCTGGTATTGAGCTTGACGCTTCTCTGTGTCATCATCAAACTCATCAAGTTTGATTTTATTCAATCGAGCTTGATGGGCGCGTTCCAACGCCTCTAAAGCTTCCGCATTGCCTTCATACTTGCGCTTTAACTTTTCATAGTTGGCGTTCTCGATAGCAACACGGTCATCACTCATTCGAGCAATCTCCATCGCCAGCTCTTCTTGCTCTCGCAATGCCTGTTCTCTCTGCTGTTGTTGCTCTTTGGTTTGTCGCTCTTGCTCTTTGGTTTGTCGCTCTTGCTCTTTGGTTGCTGCCTGTTGCTTCTCTAACAATTTGTCAGTAAGTTGCTCTTGTATAGCCAGACGATCTTCAGCCGAGTCTGCATCGGCTGCCAAACGCTTCTGTAAAGTTGCAATTTCCAAGTCAAGAAGCTGTGCATTATACGCCTCCTCTGTAGCTATTTCTCCACTCAAAAATTGGTTTTTCAGCGCAAGACGCTTTTTCAAAAAGTCAGCATCAGAGCCAAGCGACCAACTGCTACCATTACCCCCATCATCATCATCATCATTATTATCATCGTCATCTCCCGAATCACTATCTCCACCTGTCGTGGTTACATTAACGGTCAAAGTGGTTTCATATCCATCAGCGACCTCTTTCTCGAGAACGGAGATCGCGCGATTGACTTCCGCTATTTCATCAGTTGCTTTTGAGAAACGCTCATCTGCTTTTTTGTAATCACTCTTGACTAAATCAATACCCGTCCATTGTTCAAACAGACTTTGATTCCAAGGACCATCAGGTGTTGCATTATTTCTATCTTTTCGGGCAGACTCTTGCTCTTGTTCAAGTTTTCGCTTTTTTGTGTATAGTTCGGCAAGTTCAGCTTCAGCAGCTTGAAGTCTAATCTTGCGTTCCAAGGCAGTTATATAATTATTGATAGCTGTGGTGTTATCGTTAATTAACTCGCCCTCATCAGTTAAAGAGCCATTATATTCTGGAATGATTTTCTGCAGTTCTTCAATAGCCGCTTTGCGGGCAAGAATGCCGCGTTTATTGTCGTGGATAACATTGGTTAAAGAAGCAATCTTGGCTCTTTCGTCACCTGTTTCTTCGGCAACACGCTTATTTATGCGCTCCATTGCCTCCATAGATTCGTTGGTTTCGTCTGCAGATTGTTTCCAGGCATTATATGCTGTAACTATTGCTCCTATCGCGAGCGTCGCCCAGCCGATGGGACCCATAGCCGCAAAGAAACTCTTGAAGGCTGCTCCTGCGGCTTTGAGATTGCCGACAAGCAAATTCTTGGCTGCACACAACAACATTGTTGATTTCTTTGCTCCATTGAGAGCCACAACCTCATTTGCCAGCGCAGCACGATTTGCAGCGGACCAAAACACCTGCAATTTCGACCACGCCACCTGTGCCTTCTGCTGTGCAACATATGCGGCGTAGGTGGCAGCAAGTCCAATGATGATTGCTCGATGTTTGATGCCAACTGTTACGAGCGTATTCAGCACTCGAATCATCCAGGTACCTGTCGAGAGCGACACATTTATCGCAGGTACGAGAGTTTCACCAAGAGCCACAGCCTCATCGACGAGAGCCTTCTTGCGCTTCTCCGATTGTGCTGTTACGGTATTGTTTTTGGTGTTGAACTCGTCAATAATAGATGTGCCTTCATCAAATGCCTGGTTTGCGAGCAGCTGCTGGTTACGCAGCTCGTCCGAGTGCTTCGCCAAAGAGCCAAGAACCGTAGAGGCACGCTGTCCCTGAAGGTTTAACGAATCGAGAGCTTTGACGACGGTGGTCATACCCTCACCACCCTTATTCATACCCTCCAAAACTCGTATGAACGCCTCGTTCGCATCTTTCTCCAACAACTCCTTAAACGCGCCAAAACTCATATGAGCAACACGAGCAAAGTCCTCGGTGCGCTTATACATACCTGTAATAGTCTGACCTACTGCGGTAGCAGCGGTTTCGCTCATTTGACCATACTTGTCGAGTGTAGCTGCCAAACCGAGCACCTTGTCGATAGCGATATTGGCATTAGGAGCAATACCAGCGATACGCTTTGTAAAGTTTACGATATAGCCCTCGTTAGCAGTGGATGCCATACCGAGGGAGTTAATAGCCGAGCCAGTCTTTAACATAGACTGCTCCAAACCGTACTGACCCTCGAGGTTGAATATATCGACGAGCTTACCAATCTCTCTGATTGCATCCTCGGCATCGCCCCCAAGATCTTCGCCCAATGCCAGGTCAATTTTATCGGCAGCACCCACGAACTGCAAGATGCTATCTCGTCCATCGATACCGAGCTTTCCTGCAATACGAGTAAGCCCCAAAAGTCTATTCTGGGAGGTGCGTGTATCTATTTTCTTCAGATCTGCATTCAGAAGTAGCATCTCTTCTCGGGAGAGCTGGGTGGTCTTCATTGCATCGGCAATAGCCTCGTCCCACTCTTTGAACGACTCTTTTGCTCGGTTCACTCCCGAGAACACAGCGGTCAAGGTGGCAAAACCAGCAGTAATAAGACCGATATAACGGTTGGCTCGTTCTGCCATCGTGCAGATCGCACCACCTGTCGCCTTCGATTGCGCTCGGAGTTCTGCAAGTCGTGCGCTCGAGGTCTTCAGTTCTGCGTTGAGTTGTTTCCATAGAGGAGTCTTCGGGTCGGTCTTTGCAAGCTGTGCCCGGACACGATTGATGTGAGAGGTTAGCTCGGAGAGCGTCATCGTATTGACGGACTGCTGGCGGCGTAGTGCCTCCAGCTTCTCTCGATAGCCCTCGATGGCTTTAGTGTTCTTGCCAATCTGTGCTGATAGGTTACGATATGCCTGGGTGTCCTGCTTGCCCTGTTGTTCGAGCTTCTTGCGCTTGGCATACAATGTTTCGAGTTTCGAGTTGGTGTCGTGGATTGCACGCTCCAGCTCGCCCATCTGCTTGCGCCCATTATCGCCATTGATGATGATGTTTAAGCGCAAATCTTCGTCACGGATAATCTTTGCCATATTACTTTTCGGATTTTAATTCTTCACGGAAAGTGGCAACAACTTCATCTGTGAGGTCATACATCAATCGATATGCGATTGACGAGTAGTGTCCGAATACGAAACGGTTGTGGATTTGTCGATTACGACGCACCTCTTTCGACTTGTATTGAAGTCGTTTCATATCGAGGAAACGCTGATATACGGTGTGCGAGAACGAGAGTTGCCCGTCCATTTCAGCACCTCCCGATACACTTGTCTTTCGAGTGTTGAAGAGTCGCCCTGTTCGGAACTGCAATTTCCGACCAAGAGCAGCTGCCTGGTTCTCCATCAAGCGGCGACCCTCGTCCTCGAGAATAGATTTCACAAACCTTTCTTTGATTGACATTGTTGCCTTTTTGCAACAAAAATAGCCGCCCGAAGGCGGCTACAAAAGGACAGAGGTTGTGGCGATTATTGGTCGTTGGAGTCGGCTTTTATTTTGTCAAATAGTGTCAAAATACCGCCGATGGTTGCCCCGAGGAAGCATAGTATGCCATAACCAACAAGCACAATCACTACGAGAGCAATCAAAATCATTATTCCGTAACCTATAAAACTCCAAATCTCCATAGTAAACTTGACTTTGTGAGTACAAATTTAACAAAAATTATTCAATTATTCGTCGATATCCTCAATTCGAGTGGGTTGCATACCAAGAACCGACTCGATTTCGGCTATCATTCGTGTCTTCTGCTCCTCATTCTCGACGAGTATCTCATATATCAATTTCTGCTTCATAGTTCTATCTGTTTAGGAATTTGTCTTCTTACTTGAGTTTTGATTGCGGATAACTATACCCAAAGAACCGAAACAATTCGTGGTCGTGAGGAATATTAACTCTGGTGTCGCATTCTCATTCATTGAGCCAGCCATTAAGATAACAGACAAAATGACCCAAATCCCAAAAAGTTTTGACTTTAACGAAATTGCCATCCACTCACGACCGAGCAATCGTATTGCCCAATACTTCAAAAATCTTCTCATAGGGCTATTTCGGTTCAATGAGTTTACCAACGAATTGCTGTGCCAATAGGTCGCCGCCGACCTCCATCATAGCATTGATAAGATGCTCTTCAGCTGTACTGACGCACCCCTTGTACGAGTCGTAAGTGGCACGGTCTGGGATTGCCTCGAGATAGTTCAGCAATGCAGCTCGGGCATTTGCAATTTGTAAAAGAATCTGGGAGAGTTCTTTGTCGATTGGTAGTTCTTTCCAATCGGTGCGTAAGATTTTACGCTCTTCTGATTTGTTTGACATAATGTGGTTTAGCATTAAATTAGGGTACAAAAAAACGGCGACCCTTTCCCGCTGCTAAACCACTTTTGAGGTGAGTTGCCACAACTATTACGGTTGTGGCACGGGGGTAATCGCCGTGTACGAATATATATAGGCACAAAAAAAGCACCTAATTGGTGCAACCTCGGCACCTCAAATATGGTTTAGCACTACAAAGGTAAGCATTATTTGTTAAAAAACAATAGAGGAGCGAAGATTTTTTGTTTCGCCCCTCCTTAAAATTGTTATTCTATGCGTGTTTATGCCTCGTCAAAAGCGTCCGTAAGCTCTGACATCATCATATAGAAGCTATCCGATGACATAATCTCAATATGAGCCTTGCCCTCTTTATTCAACTTCTCTGCTTTGGTAAGTTTACCACTCTTGCCGGTAGTAAGAACCGCTGGATTGTTATAGTTGCCAACGACGAGGATAGTGGTGTCTTTCGTTAAAGAGTCAGCAAAGTTACAACCAAGAGCCACAACAACATCTTTCAGTTCCTTGCGTGGTCTATCGAGGCTACCCGTAAACACGATTGTTTCGCCATATAGAGGGCCATCAGGATTGCCCTCTGCACTCTCGATGCGGCTATTATCTCGCAGTCGTATTCGAGGTTTGTTTGCCAACTCAATCAATTCCTCGAGTGAGGAGCCCGTATGTGCAATGGCTCGCTGGATAATCTCGTAGGTCGCCTCTGCGCTCGATAGGTCTGAAGGGATATCGAGAGCTGCTCTCATACTGCCAAGTCCATAACCGCTACGAGAGTGTTCCGTCCAGACTCGACGAACAATCCTTTCGCTGTTGATGTAGTCGGCATCAGGCAGAGGTAGCCCGTATCGATTGCAAGCAGCTTGTAAAGCAAGTTTACTACTCGGCATATGGAATAGTACCGTTTTACCTTGCAGCAAGGAGCATATCTGCGAATACACATCGGGGAAAATCGGAGCAGACTCCAATATTTCAGCGGTGCCGCCAAATTCGTAGATTAGACCATAGTCAAAAATTTCATCTTCGGGATTGACATAAGTACGGTAGAGGTTATGCTGGTCGTCAGATACCGTAAGTATCTCAATAAGATACACTAACTCGGGATTGTAGTCGGTGTACCTAACATTTAGATAAGCAATGGTTTTCATATGTTTAGGAAAAAAACTTTCCCAAAGATAGTGATTTTCTTTCAATCTGTCACGCTTCGTAGTATATAAGAATGGAGAACTTGCAACATAAGTAGCCATATAGCGAGTAAGGTTGCAAGTAAGGTTGCAAGCTGGGCGGTTGTCTAATAGGTTGCTTAATGGGTTGTCTAATCATATGTGACGGTAATGTGATTACGCCCTTTCTTTTTACTTTATTTTATTTGATACCTTTTTAAGTTCAAAACTTAAAAGGTATGTTATATGGCTAATAATCAACGATGTGTTTATTTGATAAATAAACTTTAACCAAAGAAAAAGCATTTAATTTTATGTGATTCTTTTTGTTTTAGCCACCATATTACGCCCTTTCATCGGGAAGATAACTTCCTAAACAAAAAAAACGAGCCGATTTTCATCGACTCGCCACCTAATCGCTGCCTCACGGCGGTAATGTTGGTAAAAATTCCTAAACAAATGAAGTACCTATTACTTGAAGGCTAATACTATGGAGTACCCATTCCACCCTCCAAAAATAGAGGAAACGGGGAATAGTTCTACATTGATAAGGTCAAGACCCAAGAGTAGAGGGACACACGAGGACACATCTTGCTCAATCTTGGTTAGAAGTCCACAGGCGACACCAACCAAATCGCTGAATTGAGCATCTTCACGCTCATCGGTAGATGCAGCACCCAACGCTTTCTCTACAACGAAGATGGCAGTGCTATATTCAGTTGTATATGAGTCTGCGGAACCCTCCTGCTTGAACTCGGGTCGAGCAATTACAATCTGTTTTCCACTACGCCGTGCCAGACGGGTAGTAGTTTGAGCCTCATCAATAACTCGAAGCGGCTCAATATCCAAACCTGGTGCTCGGAGGGCAGTCAGGTAGTTGGTCAAATTATTAAGCTTTTCCAATCTTCTCATTACGCTTATTCTCTTTATGGTTGTGCCACATTATGCTGATAATTGAGTACAGAGGCTCTTCATTGACACGCTCGATATTGCCGATGGTCTGCTCCTTTGCTATCTCAATGGCGAGGTCTTGCCAGGTACAAGAGAGGACAGAACTGTCGCTTTTACCTCCCGAGAAGAGCTTTGACATATCTATATCCTCCCCATCAATAGACACGGTACCCGTCTGCAAGAAGTTGATGCACGACGAGAGCCACAACATAATCAAAGTTTTCTGCCAGGAGTGCAAACGAGCAACCCGACGACGAGCAACCGTTATATTCTCGTTGTCGATGGCGGCAACATAACGACCTGCTCGATTAGGTCGTCTTGCCCGGACTCGATACAGATGTGCAATACACTCGTCAAGATCATCGATGTTATGAGTCTTGAAAAATGTGTTCAGTGCAGTCGATGCGTGTCGGAACTCTCCAAACGACAAGTTCTGCAAGGCATCAGCTGGTCCATATAATCGACGACGGAATAGACCAGGTTTAATCGATGGTAGTGCATTAACAACCGAGTTATATGCAAGCAATACCCTTTTCTTCTCGTTACCTTCAGCATCTGGGTCATCATACTCTTTGAGTAGCCAGCCAAGACACTTTTCGCATAACATATAGACATTGGCATTACGCTCTGCAACAACAGCCTTGTCTGCGAGTTTTTCCCATCTAACACTACGCCAATTGTATTTTATCCCCATAAGGTAGTACAGCACTCTAACATTGAAATCGAGCAAAGACCATCCTAAACGAACAGACTTGTCGTACAGCTGCAAGATGTGGCACACCTGGTCTGGCGATAATTCATCCCAAGAAGAGGGGATAGAGCATTTAGCTCCCGTTTGCGATATCTCAATTGTTGTCATACTACATTCCTGCATCAAAGTATTTCTTACTACGGTCATTCTCGGGCATCAAGGGGTACTCGGCATACAGGTTTTCGCCTGCTGCTTCGGAAAGAAGATCCTGCATTGCTTCATTAGCTTGCCCTTTCAGCTTACCAAGATACCACTCCATTTCCTCGATGGATGCTGATTTATTAGCTCTATTACCCTGATAAGTAGGCATAAATCGACGGGCAACAGATTGAGGAAACACCTCGATTGACCATCGCTCCACCGCAAGAACAATAGCGTTGAGAATAGCTGCTCGACGAGCGCAGAAGAGCAAGGTTGCATCTCCATCGGCGACAGACTCACCATTGATGCGTGTCCAAGCATCGCCCAAAGCCCTTTTGAGTTTTGTGGTCTGCACCTCTACTATGAGAGGTAAGAGCATAAAGAAGGTGTAATGCGACTGCTCAATAGGATAGACAGACTCAAAGGTGTGAATATCTTTGACAATTGAGCGTTTTTTGTTCTGGTACACAAAAGAGTTCTGCCACTCTTCCATTTCCGATTTCTCGAGATAAGCAAAGAGGGCATCGAGCGCACGATAATACTTTTCGCGCAAAGCTCGGTCATCACGGTCAAGCATCCACTCAAAGGGTACTTTCTCGTCATCACCAGCCTTAATCTTACGACCAGCGTCTTCGTGCGACACACTTGTCTGTTGGAAATATCGTTGCATTGCCAGGCACGCCATAGGTAGCTGTACTGCCCTCACGAACTCCTCGTCAGTGCCATTGGCATAAGCATCTTCAGCTTTCGAGAGAATATCTGTTCCTACGATACTGACTACCTCACGCTCTGCATCGAGCAATTCACCCTCGATAGCCTTAAAATCGTTGCTGGCGAAGTAAATACCCGTTAAGTTGTGCAGCTCGAGCGCACCATTATTGTCTTTATTGAAAAACATACTACTGATTTTTTATGCGGTCTGAAGATGATAGAGCTTCCTCTGCTTTGAGCGACTGATGATAGAAGCCCAAACGCAAATTCTTTTTTGGAAAGTTGAAGGCGATAGCCTGGTTAATCTGCTCCAATATAGCCTGTTCTGCGATAGCAACATTAGACAACAGATGCAAACGGAAAGCATAAAGCATTTCCGAACCACTTGCCAACTTGCCATTGACCATTACATTTGACAAAGATGGGTGCAATCCCATACCCGAGGTAATAGCAGACGAAGATGCTTCAGCTATCTTCAGCTGACTATCAACAAAGTCCTTTATCTTTTGGTCTATCGCCTCAATCTTCCAAGCGTGGGTATTACCTGTTTCGTCGGTAATATCAACTGTATGGAAGAACTTACCAGCATTTTCCTTACCTGACAGCACCTCTGTTAAGCTGTCGAGCAGCTGCACAGAAAGTTTTGATATCTCTTTCTCAACTTGTGCCTCATCCCAATCCGGGTGGAGGAGTTTGAGAACATCTCGTTTGTTATCCCAATACTCATTAGGCGAGTGGATATGATACGCCAAGTTCAAACCATTATCGGTTACATACTTGAAGATGGTTGGTATCTCGGAACCTCTCACAATCCATCGAAGCGCACCCCAATAGGGAGGTACAGAGTAGAAATCTCGAGAGAACGAATATGTTCGGTTGTATGCTGCCGAAGCGGAGTGCCGTGCAGGGTTACGACGATCATAAACGGGGAAAGCTCGGACTCCCGTATCAAAGCAATTCTGCTCGAAGTTGCCAACCAAAATATGCTTAACATCCTCAATTCTTCGGCTATCAGTCCACTCCAGACGAGCGTTTTTCGCTGGGATATGCTCCAAGCGAGCAATCTTTGCAGTAGCTCCTATGCGATGGCCTCTGGTAAGATATATAGCATTGAAAAAGCCTTTGAGATATAGGTAATCTGTCGTAATGCCTTTGATGTAAGACAAATAGTCCCAATCAGCCAACCAAGACTCTATCTCTGCATCCTGCTGCCACAAATGCTTTATCTCTCCGTTGTCAAATGCAAGCTGGTACAAGAACACCCCCTGACCAAAGAGTAAACCTAACTGACGCTCAATGATGCCAGGTGCAAGGTTGTTGTCATCAACCGTTGAGCGCAGCTCACTGGGAAGTAGGTTGTTTGGTCCATAGGGAACAATGCGATAATCACCTACAAATTGAGGGACAGCCTCCCAATTGTAGGAACGCCCTACACTCCACAATACGGAGTTCATATCATCACCTCTTTTATTTGAGAGTGTAAACACGCGCCCATCGTCAAGATGGAGCGCATAAGAGTTGTCGGATATTTGTTTCGTTGTGCTCATTGTAAAACTACTATTTCTCCATTAAACGACATCAGCAGAGGTTGATAAAAACGCTTGCTCTCCATTGTGTCAAGGTCAAGGTAGGCTTCTACTATTTCTGCGTTCTTATGGTGTTTCTCGCTTTCTCGTTTGAGCAACTTGGCTCTACGAACCGTAACAACACCCTCACTCTGGCGACTCGTTAGATTGCACGACATAAAGGAGAACCCGAAGGGTCGGTTCTCTGCCGATAGGCGGCGCATCTCCTTTATGGCATCGTATAAATCCATAGTACAAAATTACATCGAAGAACGCCGATGCAAAGGACACGCGCACGACGGTCAAAGATACCGCTGACCTTTTTTGGCTACAACAGCCAAAAAAGCCGATTTTTTCAAGAAAAAAGCTGATTTTTTACATTATTTTTACCCCACAAATTTGATAACTATATGAATTTGTGCCTTTTGTATCTGCGTTTTGGGAAAAACGCAGATACGCAGTCAAAGATGACCCCGACCCGCCCTCTCGAGCATTTGCGGTCGCACTTCACGCAAAAGGTGATATATGGCAAAATGCCACCATAGGCACAGCTGTCGCCTTGCGACTCCTCTCTACTATTGCGCCCAGCGCAAAATCCCACCATAAACATAGATGTTGCATCGCAACACCACACTTAACCCTTTGATGTATCGCAATGTAGAGGCTCGACGAGTCTAACGGAATGTAGGTAGTCAAAGTAAACTACAATTATCGAAATGGTTTTGGGCTTGCCTTATATTACACTCAAAGGCAAAACAAAAAACGCGGCAGTCATAGACTGTCGCGTTAATGGAGATACCGCTTTGAGCCGCCGCCGATTTTCGGCGGCTTGCTCCCGATGCCCGATGCGCTCCGTATGTTAGTCGTTGCTTGCGTTAGCCGATGCAGCACCCAACATAATGATTAAGAAAATAAGTGCTAACCCTCCCATATGCTGTGCTATATTTCGTCAAAAGTATCCTCGTCAATGATAGGCGCAATGGGCGCAGGGGTCTGCTGTTCCTCGTTGGTGTCGCTCTGCTCTGCGTTGGTAAAATATACATCATCCTCTGAAAAGAGGTAGCAAAGAGGGAAAAACTCGTACTCCTCGACTGCGATATCATCAACGGGCAAAGTGTGGGGGTCTTTCTGTAAACGCTGTTCGAGGGTAGCCACACCCTGACGAGGTTGTCCCCATATTACCGTAGCCTTTGCACCTTTCTTGATTGTTGCGCCCTGCGCTTTCCACTCTTTGAAGGTTTCAAAGCGCACTCTCTCGCTCTTGTATATGTGATTGAGGAGCATATAATTTACACTGCGAGAGGACCAAAAGAGGGCTTCTTCGGTGGTTTGTGCGCTGTCAATCTTTTCCTTGCGCAATGCCTTTGCTTTCTGCGATAACTCGATAAGCATTGCTCTTTTCTCTTGTAGTTTGCTGGTGGGGCGTGTGTTCGTGGTTGCCATAGTATTTGATTTTTTGATATTAAACATTTGGAAGAGGGGCGGAGTTCCGCCCCTGCTTGGTGTTATGCTGCGATTTCCTCCTGCAATGCGGTTGCCTTGTCGAGCATTCGACTTTTGAGCAGGTCGAGAACGCTATCGATAAGTGCCTGGTTGCCGATTGAGATTGCCACCTCGTCCCTATATCCAGGAGTGAGCAACTGCAAGCGGTAATAATCTCGTGTGTCCTCGAAATCGTCCGCATCGATGTTTTCTTCCTCTACACGCTTGCGGAGGTTGTCGAGGTTGCGCACCTGCTGTTGCAGTTTCTTGTATCGCTCCGTAAGAGCCTGCTTGCGCTCGTAATACGCAATGCGCTCCTCAATGGTTTGAGGCTCTTTGCGCAGTTGCTCCTCTAACTCCTCGATACGCTTGGAGAGTTCAATAACCTTTTTCGCCTTGTCCAAAACCTGCTCCTTTTCGGGGGTTGCAGGGGGTGTGGCTGTCGGTGCGGTCTGCTCCGCTTGGGTTGTCGGCTGTTCTGCCTGGGGTGCGGTCTGCTCCGCTTTTGCGGTTGCGGTCTTGGGTGCGGTGTTCTCGTTGGTGGTTGCCTGTGCTACGGTTGTAGCGGTTTTCTCGTTCTTTTTCATAGTTGTTTAGAAATTAAAATTGTTATTGTGTTTGTCGATGACTACCCCCACCGACTTGGGGTGTGGCTCTATGCCGAAAGTTTGCGATTGCTGTCTGCCATTGCAACCTCGAGATATTCTTCATCAGTTGCAGAGGGGTCACGCTCTATAATGCCGTCAATGACTGCGCCCATATCGGGGAAATATACCCCCTCGACTTTGTGCCTTACCTCGCCCTTATCGGATAGCGTGTAAATGTTGTAGAGGTCTGCTGCGCCATCGTAGGCGATATAAACCCACCCCTTATGCAATGCTCCGCTTACCTTTAATGCGAGTGTAGGCATACCCTCGTAAATCGTTGCTTTTTGTTTGCTGATACCCCACGACCAACGGACTGCGAGTGTCGTGGTGGCTGTTAGTTGCTCGTGGATAGTTCCCACGATTGAGTTAATCTCTTCGTTTGTGTACATAGGTTTTAATTTTTTTGAGTTTGTTTTTCTCGGCTCTATCGGACTGCCGAGTGAGTAACCTTTTTATCAATTCGATATTCGTTTCGGAGTCTATTCATCGGGCTTCGATGAATTGTTTGTCAGTATGTCAAAGAACCATTGAACTATCGTCCAGCCTCGTTTCGTGAACCTTTCTGATACAGGAATTCAACACCGACTTTACATAATCAGCATAAATGCGTAGCACCTATAAACCTGCTTGCAAGGGTTCTCGAAATTTTTTTGATGAAATTTCTTCAGAGTACCGTAGGTAAATTTCTTCATCGATAAGACTTGAAAAAATTGTCGAGGTTCATTGAACAGGTGAAAAGCGGCGTTGTTCCTTTGTATCTGAATAGGGCAAGAACCGAGGGTGGATATAGAATGGTTCGTGTACTGATGTACAATTCCAACCAAAGCAATGAGAATACGAAACGGGTAAATATCGAAAAAAAAGAGATACCCTGCGCCAGCGGAGTATCTCTCATTTTGTTTAACAAAATACCTTTTTAGACAATTGAAGGATCTGCAAAGGTACCTGCAATTGGCACTTTGCCTTTGGCAATCTTTCTGCGTTGTTTTGTCATAAGAAGGTACTTAAACGAATCTGAAGGGTTCGTTGATTGTGATGGCAGCTGGTCAATCGGGAGCTGCTCACTTCTTTTATCCTTGAAAACAACGCCAGATTTAATCTTCGTCCTCGCCCCTTCGAGAGATTGACGAAGATGTTTGGCTGCATAGTAGTCAATAAGTATGATAGGAAGTCGGGGATTACTTCCAGATAAGAGCTTCAGCATAAAATCATACTCTTCAGGCTGTCCGATATTACCTTGACCGATAGACTCGAGGATAACAGTCCAACCAGTACGCTTACCATCCTTATCACGCTCGATAGCTCTCTTAAACTCGGTAGCCTGATCTTTTTGCACCATCTTATAACTATTACCAGCACGATCATAGAATAGGTGTACCGTTTTGTTTTGCATAGGAGCGAAATAATTTCTGAATTTCTCTCCAAGTTCGACAAGGTACTCGGGAGCAAGGGTGTGCAAGAACTTCAAGACACGAAGGCACTCTCGACCTTGCACGCGATCTTCTTGTGCGACAGAAAGTGAACACATATTACCGAAGTCAATACCGAGATGTAGGGGCTTGTAGAGATTGAGATATTTTAGAACTCGGCAATCCTCTTTGTCGAGCAGACCTAATTGGTCATAAGCATCTTCATTGATACCATCTTTGTAGAAGTGCTGTTCACCCAGAGCTGCATAAAATCTATCACCACTTTTCAAGGAGGGCTTGCACGAAAGAATAGCCGTTCGCAGATCGTTAAAGTCTGCGGCTATTGCATCGGCAAACCAGCCTTCTGTAAGGATATCGACATTAACATAACTCGAGGCTCGTAAGAAGAAAGTTCGAGCATCGTCCATCCTTCGCAACTCAACCCAGCGAGCTTTCCAAAGGTTTGCTGTCTTGAGTTTGTTTTTATATGTGGTGGCATTGGCTGCAGTAGGATTTTTTTGGTACTCTTGCTTTGCTACAATAAATTCCTGCAGAGCCTCATTATATACAAGTCCCACCTTCATAATGAGGAGGATCTTGTCAATATTCATATTGCGTACTTCTTTACGCATCCAATCATATTCTCCGATATGCGAAGGATCTGCGATATCGGATGTGAAAGTAACGCCACGATAATAGACAGAGTGCCCATATTGAGTGCGATATCCTCGTACAGCCTTGAGTTGATTGGCAATTTTTTCTTCTTTGAAATATTTTGCCTCGTCACCGAAAAGGTGTACCACAGACGAACCAGCCAACGACGAAGGTCTGTCCAGAGAGCCGAAGCGCACATTCATACCGGTAAAGAATATGATAGTTCGCTTGTAGGAAACCAATTTGTTAAAAGGTTTCCAAAAGTGAGGGCGAAGCCAATCGGGTAAAGCTTCCTTTTCTTTGTCGGTGAATGTTGGAGGCTCTTTTTCTATGACATAATGTATTCCTTCTCGAAAGCCTTTTCTTTCCAGACCTTCGAGTACCGCCGGCAACACATTGGCAGTAAGGTTGCTAAATGTGTCAGCCACCCAAGCACAAGGAGCACCAGGCATATCATACATAATATCGATAAGCCTTTCAACCTGGATATCCGTAGTTTTTGCAGAACCTCGTCCAAGAATACCAAACAATCGACAAGGTCCAACCAAAGATGCAATTTGGGCAAATTTATTCTGGTACTGAACATCAACGATATCAGATACCTCTGCTTTAACCTTCTTCCTGTACGACATCTTCGAGTAGTTCTATAATTTCAACATCGTCAATTCCTGCCTCCATACGCAATCGGCGGCGCACACTGCTATCGAGCCCGAGCGAATCTATTTGGGCAGCAAGAATGTCGCGGTTCGCAGGGGGTAAGCCTATCGACTCGGGGGTTAAGGATAGCACTCTGAATTGTTTTTGGTACTGCGATGGAGGTAACACCTCGGGGTCAGGTTGGTCGAGTCGTAAGACTTTAGCCTTCTGCGCCAAGATGTTTGCAGCAACCTCATAGTCGCGAGTGCTTTTTGCAGATGCGACGGCAGCTGCGTGTAGAGTGTCGAATTGATCGGCGGTTTTTGCCCTCATTGCATCTTTAGACACTTGTCGATTGGCAAAGAACATTTCTATTGCCTCTGCATACAAATCGCTGGCTCTCGAGTATGTAAAACCAAACGGAGGTCGAGTAAGAAAACGAATAGTATTTCTTTTACCGTGCTGTCCGTCCAGCGAGTATATCATAACAAGCAAATCAATATATATCTGCTCACCAGGTGATAGGGTATGCTTACAACCTCCATCAATGTACTGCTGAATACGCTCCATCGCACCTTCGTCAGCTGGACCACCAAACAAATCGAGCTTTGAAAGTTGGAAACTTTTGTCGCGCATTACTTCAGTGAACTGCTTGGCAGCTGTCAAATTACCACCAATTGCATCGTTCATTAAACGAATTTCGATTTCTGCTCGTTTTTGCAGTTTGCCACGCAGAAGCAGTTTAGATATTTCACTATTAGGATTGGAATACTCCTGGTGGAATACACCTTCATCCCATCCGAAATATACCGCAAGCTCGTGTTCCGACCATCCAAGAGCTCCTAATGCAAGGAGTTCTTCTCTATTCTCTGCTGTCAGACCTATTCCGGATACAGTCATCGAAGAATTTGTAGATTCGTTCATCGTTCAAAAAGATATATTGTTCGTTTAATGCGTTTTCACTAAAATTTCCAGATCCAGCTATGACAAAAAAGTGTTCATCTGTTCTTATCAGCGTAACCTTTGAGTGGTTCCAAGCATAGCCTATTTCAATGTTACGAGTGGAAGCAAAAGCCTGAAGCTGGTCGTTCACCTTCGGTACTCGACTGCGTATTGAGTCAGAAATACAGATATAGATATTTTCAATAGCACCTTTGTCATACCATCGAACTAACGATGTGAGTATTCGTTCATTTATCGAATAGGTTGAGAAGGTGAGCTGCCTGATAGTGCCGAAATATTTGATTACATAGGTAATAAAGGTGAATGCATTGAAGGAATTAAGCGTCCAAAGGAAAAATATCTCACCACGCCCAGGTGCTCGACCAAGCAGTTGTTTTAAGCTGTTTACTTTCTCTATGTGTAAATTTTCAAACGCTTCAATAGTTGAAGTGGACCGAGTACTGCGCTCCGATGGAGGAGATGTCGCAGTACCATTAACCATTTCACAGATGTTGAAGAGTCCCATATTCAGATATTATTCGTTCTATTTCGGCGAGTTCTCGTCGCTTCGCTTGTAATCGTTGCTCCCGAGAAGAGTCCAAGTGAGGCTTATTGCCTTTCCGAATTTCACTTTGTATTCGCCATATTACTTTCTCGAGATTTGTTTTTATCCGGAATAGTTCAGGGATTGGTAATTGGCGAAGTTTGGCAATTCGCTTAACTTCTCCAAAAATAGGGTGCTTCCCGAGTAAAGCGTGATGCTCTTTGTAATATGCTAACTCGGAGAGAATTTTCCGATTTTCAAGGAAATTTTCTACTACTTTTTTTGCTGTTGCAAAACAATCTTGTCGAGAGGTACAGCTAAAAAGTTCGCGATGGGCAGAGGTGTAATTACGATACGCTGTAATTTTATCTGCCACAAGTATCTTGAGCTCGTTAGGACAATCCTCCTCGTCAAGAAACGACCATTGCTCACGGAAAGAGGAACGATTGGAGTGCGGCAGAACAGGAGAGGCAGATTGTGCTGCCAGAGCAGAAAGTTTCTGAATTAGCAAATGCTTAAACTTGTCAGGGCGTAAAGACACCAAGCGATGTAGATGTGCATTAGGCGCATAAATATCGAGAAGCCGAAGTCCTTCCTGAACCTCGGCTCCCGACATTAACCAGCGATGAATCACATCTATCATTTAGACAAGAGAGTTTCGATAAACTGTTCGATTGCCTTGAAACCGACAGCATTTGCGCAAATAAATTTTCTGCGCCTAATACCTTCGGCAACAACTGCAGTGCAAGGATCTCCTCGCTGCACAATGGTAACATAGTTGCCAAAGTTATGCGACACCTGCACAGGGCGAGTATAATAACGCTTTGCGTAATCTCGCATAAAAGCTTCATCGCTCTCTTCGTCTGCCGAATATTCAGGCGAGTTGTACAACTCAACAAGCTTGCTTTTGCTGAATAACATCGGCAAGCGATGCGAATAATGCTCTTTGCCAGCCTTATCAACATAGACAACAGGCAATGTGAGTTCTGCCCCCTTGATACGCGAACACGGAATAGTATTTGGCATAACAAGAATGAAATCATCATTGACTCTATCGTCAGCAATAATCTGCGTAGCAATCATACGCACATCATCATCACCATCAGCGACAGAGAAGATAAGGAAGGGCTCATCCGACATCTGCTCCCATACTCTTCGCACCAACTCTTCAGTACCTGCATAAGCACATACTACCAACGCATATGATGGGTTAGTCGAAGTGGATGCAGGTTGTGCTGCTGCCAACTCTTCTGCTACACTCTCGGTGGCAGAAGTAGTTACCTCAGAGGTTTCCTCTGGCTGAACTGCGGTAGGAGCAACCGCCCCTACCGATTCAGTCTTAGTCTTTGCCTTACCCATTATGCACCCTCCGTATTTGCACCAGCCTTTGCTGCTACAGTTACAGCAGTGCCAGAATAATCACCGGGCAAGAACTTGTCGTTAAGCTCCTGCTTGAAGGTAAACTTACGCTTTGTAGCATCCTTGTTGTTGGTGCTCTCTACGGTCATAAACAGAGGATTGCACTTCGATCCGAACGCCTGGGTTCGACCAGCTGCAGAGCCATCACACTCCTTCACCAGGATTACAACACCTCTATTCATATAAGCCTCGGTGAAGCCTTTAATCTCGACACTATTGCCAGGATGCTCGAAAGCCACGCCCTGCTTAACACCTCGAGCATCGGCATCACCCGAGTACTCCTCGGGCAAATCGATAGACGAAGGTGTGGCATAGATTGCAATAGCAGTTGCGCCCTCGTTTAGCGTGTAGTCGCCATCCATAGCAGGATTGCCGACGGTACGAGTAGGCTCTTCCTTGATATCATCAACATCAATGATGATAATCTCGGAAGCTTTGGCGGTGGCGCAACCTGCGCCATCACCATTCTTCGGAATACTTACTTTCTGATAAGCCATAATATCACAATGTTAATCGGTTAAACTTTATGCTCCCTCGACCTCGTTGTTAGCAGCTGCTGCTGACGAAGTGACCCACTTACCTGCTGCGCCCTGACGAGCTGATACGGTAACGGTAGAAGGATCGTAGCCGGCAGGAACATATGCGAACACAGCCTCGCCAATCAAGAAACCTACGCCATACCAGAACTCAAGATAGAAGCGAACCTCTCTGTCGTGACGCTGGATGTCAGTGATGAACTGCGGAGGGTTCTTATGCTTCAGACCAACGAAGTTTCCTCGAGGAGTACTGAAGAAGATAGGCGAGCCAGTGAGGCAGTCGAGAACTTTGAGGTAGAAGTTCGAGAAGTCCACGCGGTCAGAGCCGAACTGGGTATTCTCGGTACCACTACCTACGCCCCACTTTTTCTTGTAGGCTCGCTTGTACTTCAGATACAAGTCTGCCGACAAGTACACGGGCATCTGCTTGTTGCGATAGAGAGGAGCAACGCTGGCAACGAAGTCATCGATAACAGAGAGGACTGTGTCATCATCTGCCTCGAGGAGATTGGTAGCACCCTTGAAGAACTGAATACCCGTAGTGCCAGTTCCAAGAGCCTCGACAAGCTGGGTTTCGATACCGTTCATCGTAGCAGAGGTTTCATCCGAACCCTCTACATACTTTGCTTTACCCGTCATAACCAACTCCAAATCCTCTCCAATCTGCGGCATAAGGATATGCGACACGATGTAGCGAGTGATCGGCATCTGGTCAGGAGTCTTGCCCTCGTCGTAAAGGTGGAACAACCAGCTCTCTCCTACATCAACAGGGTCAATCGGGAAATCAACCTTGTGGCGATAGTTCTTTACGGTGAGCAGAGTGAATTTACCACCACCCTTTGCGTTCCACTCTTTTTTGAACTGCTGCACAACATTCGAGAGCGATTTTGCCGATACAGCCTTATACTCGGTTACTGCACGCTTCCACTCGAGTTCCTTGCTGGTAGTGAACGACTGATAAACCTCGTTCAACATATCAAGGTTGTTGCCCTGCGATGAATACGCACCAAGTTCCTGCTTCAGATCAGCAACATCGATTGTGGTGCTCTCTGCGAGAACGCCATTCGAGAGATAATCTGCAGCTGCTTTGTTATGACCCAAAGTCATATTCGCGCGGAATAGAGGGCGAGTTGATGCCGTGCTTGATACAGCTGTGGCAGCAGGCGCATTCTCAGGCTCGTCAGTGAGCTGAGTAATCGTCTGACGCAACTGTGCAATAACAGCATCCTTCTCCTGGCGCACAACTTCCTGCGCGTGAGCGACTGCGGCATCAAACAGATCGTGGGTAGATTCTGCATCAGCAGAAGCAAACGACATCTCCTCAAACTTTTTGAGGAAGGCATCGCCATAGAGATTGAGGATCTTCGTCTTCTCGTCCTGCGAGAGCACGGGCTTACCGTTGTCATCAACAGCAAGTTCCTCTTTGCCTAACAAGCGAGCAATCAGTTTGCCCATCTTGTTCTCGTTGAGAAATTTTTTAATTTTAGACATACGAAAAATGGATTAAATGTTACTTATATGTAGCACGAGCGAATACATTCTCAACGGTGCCATCGAGATCTAACATAGCATTAGCCAGTCCGAGGTCGATTGCTTTGGCTGCACGAAAAACAGCACCTGACAGAACTCCTGGAGCATCGAACTTAAGATTTTCGCGACCAGCCTTAACAGCGGTATGGAAGTCTTGAACAATAGGCGACATCTCTTCTTTAATCAGAGAAAAATCACCATCGAGGGCTTTGCGGTATGAGAGGTTTTTATCGGTACTCTCATTAGCGTAGATTGTGATTACCTTTTCTCCATCTCGATTTACCCGAGAGTCGAGAATCTGAACCATCACACCAATAGAGCCAAATTCAGACATATTATTGTCAGCAAATATAGCATCGCACTGTGAGGCAATCCAATAAGCAGCAGAAGCACAAAAGTCGCAATGTGCGACAATGGGTTTGCCCATTGCTTTGACTTTGGAAATAGCTGCTACCATAGGAGGAATTGCATTACAAGCACCACCTCCACTATCGATATCGAGGACTACGCCGACAACATTCTTGTCTGCTGCCAACCTCAATAATTCGGCAGAAATTGTGGTAGTGCCTGTGCTGGTACAAGTGTCATACTTTGTGATGGTGCCGTGCATAGGGATAACCACTACGCACTTTTGACCAGGAGAAGCACCATCAGTAAGGGCAGAACGCCCAAAAGTATCTGAAGCAAATGCCGTCGGAGTAAAATCGTCAGCTTCGACTTGTGGAGGTATGTGAGATAAGAAGTCTAATGCTATCGGCAAAAGAGCCTCGGCATTAGCAACAAGCCATTGCCCTCGACAAATGTCAAGAGCAAGTTGAAGGTTGTTCTTTGAGTGTTTAGCTATGACCATAAATCTTTTTTCACAAAGGTAAGGGCATAAGCAACACACAAAAAGGACTATACAAGACTACATATCAGCCCGTGTTTTATGCTTAAATGAAACCTCACGAGCATTAGAACGCTCCAAAGTGAAGTGAACGGGGATATCCGAGCTACCAATTGACAAGGTTTTACCATCATCCAGAAGCACATTAACAATCAAGTTACGAAATAACCAAGGGTGTTTACGAGAGAGTGTAGCTTTCAATTCGGTTGTCCGTAGCCATCCTGCTTCTTCTTTTGAAATTTCAGTTTCAATTTTGGCGGTTGCTGGAACAATGGGAAGTTCTGACCACTCGGGAGAAGGAACATCCGCAATCTTAATGTAGATTTTTTCAACTATCTGTATCATTGTTAAATCGGAGATAAAATTACGATTTGGCGATAAATTATTTTTTCAATCCAGAGTCGTCAATAGACTCATCAATGTAGTATGATTTTCGTAGCAGTTTTTTGACGAGTGAGGCAGCTGCTCTTTGCTGTCTGCGATAAGCTCGCTTATTCAACGCTTCGACATAATCAGCAGACACGAGCTTTCTTGACACAACGAATGCCTCTACGATATCTTTCTTGGCAAATTCCGCAGCCTGCCCTTTGCGATAGTAGCCCATAAAATCCAAGTCAAACACTGCCTGCAAAGCTTTGTTGAGTTGGATCATATCTCCAGCATTATAAAAGAGAAATTTGCTTCGTAGGTTCTGGGTTGCTTCACACTGAGGAAGGCGAAGAGTTACGATAAGTTCGCCATCAAGACCAAATATAGGTCTGGGAGCTTCTCGACAATGTGCAATAAACAATTTTCCCAAAAGGTGTTCTGATGTAATCTTCAGCACACCATCATCATCAGGAGGAAAGAGGTATGTCATATAGTCAGCATACATCTGTGAGTCCACTTTGAATTTCACTATCATAAGGCATTACTACTTTATATATTTTTTCCATTTCCATCTATAGTCGTCGATATGGTAGAGTTCCAGGTTTGAAGGAGATATGCGGATACACTTCTCGTCATTACTAACCTCGATAAGACTAAAACCTTGATTGTCGTCGAAGAAGCGATGGTTGTTCATACAAACTACGACCTCCATAAAACGAGTTGGGTCTTTTGCAAGTATAGCAATAGGCACCCACTCTCGAGGTTTATAGCGAAGCAATCGAGGAATCAGCAACCTGTAGTACCGATTAAATTCGTCTTCTGGTATATCCATAATATCCATCATATCACACTGTTTTTTGCGACTACACAAACTACAAAACTACACTGCTGTATATCAGTTAGTTACAAAACTACACATTTTTGGTTGTAGTTTTTAGGACACTCCTTCTTCTCCTTTGTAGTTTTGTGTAGTTTTTTTGAAGGCAAAAACTACATTGTATTTTTTGTTTAACTCTCTCTCTATTAGTAATGTAGTGAATGTAGTTAATGTAGTCGCACTTTTTAGGTTTTGCTATTTTTAAGCGTTTTAACAGCCTTGATTCTTCAGAAAGGGATTTGCTTGCATCAAGCAAGCTTCTCCCAAAATTTCGCATCACAAACGCTAAATAAAGCATCTTTTCTTTCATCCTCTTAAGTCTTTCTTAAGCTTACTTTTTAGCTCACCTAATGAACTATATCGTTCTTATATTCGGAATAGCTCTTTCCTATTTGCTCGATGACTATATAGATGCTTTTGTCGCCTCCTTTTGCGTTTATCGATATCCAACCTTCATCTTTGGAAATAAAATACTCCGCAACTCGAGGGTACTTCAAGTTTAAGAAGCGCACTACGCCATCGATATCTCTCTCTAACTGTCTGCGTTCCTCTTGGGTAAGAGAAATGTGTATTAGCCCTCGAAGATAATTCTCTAACTCTGCTTGCTTCCTATTATGAGGGAGGTTGTTGTGCGCCCTCGTAATTACATATATTGGTTTCATCGCTTGAAATTTTTTGAAGATTTATGCAAAACTTTCAAATCTCTCACATTATAGGTGTGTGTTCAATGTGCGCTCTAAATCATATATTTTTTGCTCTATACTTGTTATCTCCTGTTTTAGAGTTCTGACCTTCTGCCTTAAGCGTTCTTTAGCCTTGGCAATTCCTCTCCCCATTTCTCCAGTGTCCACTAATTCAATTACTTTATTTATCATATCTTGTCGTGGGCATCTTGTGTCGCGATATGATAAAGAACCGACCATAAACCCCGTCGAGGTTTCTACTATAGTGAATTCATATTTTTTTGAATCCCAATATAGACCGAAGGTATAATCTCCTCTCTTATAGATTTCAGCATCTATGAAATGAATACCATCATTGTATCGAACTTCAATTGTTTTTTTCATTGCTATATTATTTATAGTTTTTCTCCATCATCCTCTTCGTCAATCTTTCCAGTTGTTACATCGAGGTTGATATTATAGTTCTCGCAAATCATATCGTAGTCGAAGATCATCGCAGTTGTTACTTTCGACTTCTTTGTTTCCTCGCTGGCGGATATATATCCCTGAGGTGTTTCGATCAAAGTAAATCGAACCGATTTGGCGGTACCACAAAATTCTGGCGAGTGTTCCAAGTAGTATTTTAGCGTTTCTCGGGGAATGGTCTTACCATTTGCATCTTTTCCTTCTTTGGCATATAACTGCGATATTCTTGCAAAGTTGATATATAAATACCTCTTTGAAGAGTCGAGTTCCAGACCCGTTCTCGATTCTTGTATCGATATCGGCTTGCCAGTACCTGTACCCATTTTGATTCGGAAATCGGCTTCAATCCATATTTTGCTCGATGCAACAAGAATATCGACAATCTCCCAGAAGCCCGAAAGTTCATTGTTCTGCTTGGTCTTGCTATTCTGCTCTACGCAGAGCTTCGTTGCGATGGCGAGCATATCACCGTAATTGAACGGAACTGACAGTTGTGATTCAATCGCGCGGAACGCAGCAAGTATGGTCGCCCAATTTTTGAGTGTTCGGTCTTCGACTGCGTGTTTGCGAACATTGTTCGACAAGTCAGTAATGACACTATCCCACGCAGAACGGAAATTGCCCTGAAACTTTTGTCGTAGCTTCAGTACCTCTCCGGTTAGGTGTGTCAGCCCTCGCTTTTCTACAATCTTTAGAGCCTCATAATTACGCTTTTCCTCGTCTGAAAATTCGGACTTTGAGAAGGTTAAGAATACAAGTCGATTGAACAGTGCAATATCAGCCGTCGGCATCTCCTGACCCGACATAACCACTCCGCAATCGACAGCGGTAATCTCTCTTTTCTTATCGTTGTCCATATTCATTCGAGAGCGACCTGCACCATCCCATAAGCCCTTTAAGAACTCACGCTTCTCAATATCGAGAGAGTTCTTATACTCGTCGAGGTGAACAACAGCATTAGACACTTCGGCGACAGCCTCCGCAAGAGCAGCCTTTGTTGTGTTGTTGATGTTTGGTGCAATGTTATTGGGAATAAAGAATGATGTTAGTGAGTGCCCAAGCTCTGACTTACCTGTTCCTTTCGGACCGAATAAGTTTAAGATTGGGAACGAAGTTGTAACACTCACTACAATATCTTTGAATAGTGTCGCAAAGAGGAAGCATAGAGCCACCTTTGCATTATCCCCAAAAGATCGTATCAGCATTTGGGAATACTCCATTAAAGATATATCGTTGGTTACTGCATATACAAATTTGCGCTGGTGCTGATAGCCCTGTGTGTCATCTCGAGTATCTCGAGAGCAACCAGGTAAATAGAACTTCTGACCTCGCATTGTTATCAATCCGTAGTCGTCTGCTTTCTCGAAATGTCCATCATCAAGACCTCCATTGCCCCAGGCATAAAAGCCATATCTCTTTTGCCAACCGAGCTGCTTTATTTCGTCGGCTGAAGGTGTGTCGTCGTACAAGTGTTTTTTCAGCAGCGTAAGCTCTGCTTGCGATACCTCCCATACATAGTTACCCTTTGTTTCGATGCGTGTTTTGAAGTCAGCGAACGATACCAATTCACTTTGGGCAAACTTGATGACCGCCTCCTGCTTTTTAATGTTGCGCATTAAGAATATGCGTCGAGCGTTACGCTCGTCGCGAATATGAACTATCGGTATAAGTATAAAGTTTGACCATCGTTTATCTGTAGCTCGGGAGCCGGCTCCGAAATAGCAGTTGTCTTTGATATAAAAACCATATTCAGCAAGCATCTCTTCCATATTTTCGCTTGCCTCTTTCGTCAATCTGCGTTCGCGCTTATTGCGAGCTTTGTAATACTCCTCTTGCCAAATACGAGCATTCTTATATGTTTTCGAGAATTGTTCTATGTACATCTCGACAGCTCGCGTGTCCTGGCATAACGCCATCAATTCGGAGAGCTCCGTGATGGTTGTGGCGATTTCAGTCTGTGATTTTTTATCAGCCATCAAACGCTCACATATCCAAGGGATATAATCGTAGGTATGACGATTTAGACAATCCTCATAATCCTTTGCGTGCGTGCGGAAATACTCGTCAGGATCTTTTCCATCTGGCAGCACCATCAGTCGTACATTAAACCCTGCCTCAAGTAAGGTTCGACCATTTTTCACAACTGCTTCGACTCCTGCGTTATCAGTATCACCGATGATAATGATACTCTTTGCGTATTGTCGCAGAATGTCAATCTGCTCTTTGGTAAGGGCTGTTCCCATCGGAGCCACAGCGTTTCCCACTCCGATTTCGTGTAATCTTACAACATCAGGATTTCCCTCGACAAGAACGACAGTCGAATTTACCTTTATTTCTCGTAATGCAAGGTGCAAGCCGAACAAAGTGTTCTTTTTTGAGTATAGCTCTGTTTCGCTGGTGTTAAGGTACTTTGCAACATCTTGTTTCTTGCCAATATATCTTCCAGTGAACCCTACCACATTGCCTGTGCGATTGACAATTGGGAATACAAGTCTATCTCTAAATGTATCATAGATAGAGCCATCATTCTCACTCTTTTTTATAAGACCAGCCCTGAGCAAAATATCCTTCGAATAACCTTTTGCCAAGCAGTACTCAAGAAGTCCAGATTTAGCAGGAGCATAACCAATTTGAAATAGACTTATTGTGTTGTCTTTCCATCTACTCTTTGCATATGTTTGTGCGCCTGGACTATGCTCATAACATTGACGAAAATAATCAACCGCTACACGGTTAATCTCTATGAGCTGTGAGTGTAGGAACCTTCGCTCTCTCTCTTCTGGTGACGGTTCCACCTTCTCATATGGAATATCATATTTGTCTGCGAGGTACTCTACTGCCTCGTAGAACTTCATATGTTTTGTTTCCATTATAAAGTCTATTGCGTTTCCATCAACACCACAGCCAAAGCAGTGGTATCGATTACGCTTGATAGACACAATAAATGATGGTGTCTTCTCACCGTGAAACGGACAACAGCACTCATAGTTTGCGCCTTTCTTAACCAGATGCACACCTTCATTTTGGATGATTGTTACAATGTCTTGGTCAAGTATGCGGTCTTTTACATCTTGTGTAATCATAATCATAAAGGGAAAATCCCCCCCCCGAAATTATTGTTTATCAGAGAGTGTGCGTAAAATCTTTGACGCACGAATATATTGTCTGCTTGGTTCAGACTCATTTAGTTCTTTCGTCGCCATCCCTGAACGAAAGGCTAATAACGCTCGGCGGATCGTTTCAAATTCGTCTGGCGTTAGTTCCATTATTGAGAGTAAGCCTCTGCTATCTTTGTCCCAATACATAATTAAAAGGTTACGATGGTGTTGAAATGTTTTCGCACCAGATTACAGATTTTTACTTTCTTGTATGGGTTTGGATTTCTATAACCAATCCCATATTTGTCCACCGTCGCAGGAGAACACTCTGCCTTTTGGCAAATCAATATGCGAAGCTGGTTGCGTTGCATCACATCAAGCTCTTTCCAAAAGTCTGTAAATTTAATCTCTTTCATTATCTCGCACATTTGTAATAATTTTTGCTTATATTTGTTCCGAACTTGTGCGTACTTTGTGAGTACCGATGCAAATATAGTAAATTATTGCTAATATATGCGCATAATTTAGTGATTTTTGCATCTAAACTTTTGTTGTATTATGTATAAGATTGATTTACAGACCTTTATTAAAAAAAATAAATTGACGCAAAAGGGGTTGGCAAAAATTCTCGGAGTAGGGCAACCCTTCATTTCGCAGGTAATCCAAGGTAAATCACATTTGTCCACTGAAAAGATAGAGGCTCTCTTAATGGCAGGTATATACGATACCTCTATGATTGTAGAAGCAAGCGCAGATGATATCGCATCTGATACTGTTACTATGAGCAGGGAAGTCTTTAACTCTATCCAGCAGTTGGTGGATACTATTAACTCTCAACAGCGAACGATAGAGTCCCAACAACGAATGATAGAGAATAGTAAGGGGGGTTCTGTCCAAGTGGAAGGAGATGTCGCCAATGCAGATGTCGGTTAATTGAGTTCGCTGGAAGATGCTATGCAGTACCTAAATACTGATCTTCTTCCGGGATAAATTTGGGACAAAAACAGTAATAACTGCCGAAGTATAAAAATTGTATATAACTGAAAATCAATAATCAACCTATCGATGATTCGGTCTGAAGGGTTGGGTTTCAAATCCTCCCCCCGCTACCTTAACGGACAACTTCGGTTGTCCGTTTTTTTGTTTTTGCTTGCAAGCGCAGTCTACTGCGTAGCCATCGTGGTATAGTGGTGTGTGGCATTGTGTGCAAGCCCACAACCTACACCACTACACCACGCCACAAATAGTGGTGCGCTTGCAACTATAAACTATCTGTGGCGTAGTGAGCACTACTCACTGAATAGGTCGGAGGTTGAGCCGATAAGATAGTGATTTATTGCTCGACCTTCAGTCTGCGCTTTTTTTTTTATTAGGTATCGGCTCTACGGCTTCGCCGTTCGAGTCCTCAATCATTTTTACATTCCCTCCCCTATGTCCCCTCCCTTTGTCAAAGGGAGGGGATTTCCAATCCACTCAACAAAGAGGATAACGACTTCAAAGTCTTTCAGGAATGGGTTAGAGATTTCGATGCAATCTCCTACCTTAACGGACAACTTCGGTTGTCCGTTTTTTTGTTTTTGCTTGCAAGCGCAGTCTACTGCGTAGCCATCGTGGTATAGTGGTGTGTGGCATTGTGTGCAAGCCCACAACTTACACCACTACACCACGCCACAAATAGTGGTGCGCTTGCAACTATAAACTATCTGTGGCGTAGTGAGCACTGCTCACTAAATAGGTCGGAGGTTGAGCCGATAAGATAGTGATTTATTGCTCGACCTTCGGTCTGTGCTTTTTTTATTAGGTATCGGCTCTACGGCTTCGCCGTTCGAGTCCTCAACTATATATACAATCCCTCCAAACCTCCCTTTGATAAGGAGGACTTATGGCAAGACTTTGTCTTGCATTGCTTCGCAATCGTATATACTCAATGCACTGAATTACGGATCACCGGATCACCTGCAAATTCCGGATCACCTGCAAAATCCGGGGGACACCCGAAAAATCTATTCAAAAGCTTTATATGTTTTATACTCTATTTGTTAACAATATTTAACAAAAGCCTTAACACTATTTAACATAAATTTGTTGCCGCTCTTATCGTCAGTCTATAACTTTGCAATAACAAAATCGGTGATATTATGCGACGACTGCTATTAATTCTACTGCTATTAGGCGTATGTGCTACATATGCTTATGCTCAGATTACCATTTCGGGACATATTTGCGATCAAGACTCTGGAGAGGGTGTCTCGGATGTCAATGTGATGTTGCAAAACGACAAGCGCACTATATTATACGGTTATGCAATAAATGATGCTAATGGTGATTACACGGTATCATACAATGGTGATGCCCAGACACTGCAAATTGTCGTTACGGGCTTTAACATCCAAGGGCAGTCAAAAAGCATTACCGCAAAGTCGCAACGAGTAGATTTTAATATTGAATATTCGGCGTTAGAGATTAGAGAGGTCGTGGTAAATGCAGAGTCGGTATCACGGCAATCTGATACCCTTACCTATAATGTAGCCACCTTTATAAATGTTACGGATCACTCTATTGGTGATGTATTGCGTAAGATGCCAGGACTTACCGTAGGAGAAGCGGGAGATATAAAGTATAATGGTGTTGCTATTAGCAAGCTCTACATCGAGGGTATGGATATGCTTGGTGGCAGATATGGAATCGCAACAAATAACATTCAAGCAAGGGATATTGCGCGAGTAGAGCTATACGAAAACCATGAGTCTGTAAGGGCACTCAGAGGTATGACCATGCCACAAGCAGCTGCCCTTAACCTACGCCTTAAGGAGGATGCCAAAGGCACATGGAATGGTACAGCTCAACTTGGTGGTGGTTATAAGCCTTGGATGTGGAACGGGGAGCTTAGTGCGATGTACTTTGGCAAGAAATTTCAAACTATAAGCATCTACAAAACGAATAATACTGGAGATGATGTATCTCGAGAGTTTACATCGCACTTCGGTGGCTTCGGTGGTGTATCGTCAATGCTTGGCGTACACTATCCGACAGTACCTAATATTACACAGAGTCGTTACCTTGATAACAATATCCACGCAGTGTCACTTAATGCTATCACCAAACTCAAAGAAGATTTGGAACTTAGCATTAACGCTGGGTATATTCACGACCTGCAACAAGCCGATGGAGCGTCACAAACTACATATTATCTTCCCGACAGTGAGTCTTTAGTAATCACTGAGGGCACATCAGTAAGTCATATTGTGGATAGGTGTGATATAACACTAAATCTGCTCTCTAACACCGATAAACGCTATCTCCAAGAGAAAATTTCGTTTGGTGGCACATGGAATAGAGACTATGGCATAGTAGATAACGATGGTGACATTGTATCTCAATATTTTATGTTGCCCAAAATATCGATTAACAACAACTTCACTAATGTAAGAAGATGGGATAGGTGGGTGCTAAATTTTAATTCTGACATAAACTATGATACGCAGCCTGCACAACTCGAGGTGCGACCAATGCTGTATGATGATATTGTTTGTGGCAATGCAGACTATCCGAATGCTATTCAGGCTATATATGGTAAGCGACTTGTAACGAATAACTATCTTACAACAAGTTATAAGATAAAGCGTTGGAACTTTATGCTGTCAGCACAGCTAAATGGTAATGTTGAGCGTATGGAGTCATCGCTAAATGCCCTCAGCGATAACGGAGATATTGCCCCCACTACGAACGAACTCAAAAATGACATCCTATACTCTCGCTTCGACTTTGTATTAACGCCATCGGTTCAATACTCTTTGGGTAGTAAGTTTATGTTACAAGCCGACATTCCACTCGATTTAATGTGGCTCTACTCAGAGGATAGAATTAACAATATGGCAACTACTAATAAGACAAAAATTCTCTATCAGCCGTCATTGAGTCTTACCTCTGCTATTACCCACAATCTTAAACTCTCTGCCCATGCTTCATATAATGAGCATTATGGCTCGTTGTATGACTCATACTCAGGTTATATTATGACTGATTATCGAGTTATTCAGCGCAAGGCTGGAGAGATTAGTAGCAACAGAAGTCAGATGTATGGCGTGCAACTATCGTATGGTAATGCCTTAGATGCCATCTTTGCAGGTGTCGAGGCTAATTACTTCGATAGTCGTTCCAACCTAATGTATAACACTAACTTCAACGGCTTACTGAGCGAGATTGAGGCAATTGAGATGCCTAACCGAAACAATGGTTATAATCTTAAAGGCAACCTTAGTAAGCGTCTCAACGCTATTGCTACAACCATAAACCTACAAGGTGGGTATATGCAATCGTGGTCTGAAGTACTTCGAGAGAGCATCTTAATGTCTTCAATATATCAGCTAATAACCGCAGAGTTGGGCTTTAATACTCGAATCACAAAGGCCGTCAGAATAGACTATAATGCCTTATACAATCGCAGTATCTCAACTATTGGTAGCGACAAACCCTCAGCCATCAATTTATTCAGGCAAAGGGGTGATATAGACTTTATCATTGCGCAAAAGGTTGTATGTAGAATTGGTGCAGAACACTTCCTAAACACTGCTATTGAGGGCAAAAACCGCAATACGGTATTTGTCGATGCAAGTATAAGGGTTAATCATAAGCGTATGGAGTATTCTGTTGAGGCACGCAACATTCTAAACAACAATATGTTTGTAAATGTCTCAAATAGCAATAACATTGGTTACACCTACTCCTATGCACTACGCCCTGCATCAGTCGTTTTCAAAGTTAAATTTAGTTTTAGATAATTATGAAGAGAGTAAAATTTTTATTGGTGATACTAACCATTTTGTCCTGTATAACCACCAATGCACAACAGACCCATATCCGCATCATCTGTGGCGATGATATGGGTATGGCCTATGTTCAAGGCTATGAGTACGATGGAGGCTGTGAATTCGTGTTCAAGGATAGTTGTCGCATAGAGCTTGGGCGTGGCGATTTGAATTTCTCAATGGATGATGACACTGATGTGACAATGTTGTTAGTAACAGATAAGCAGAAGACTATGCACGGTCTAACCATAGGCCATGGTGACTCTATTGTGCTTAACTATACCGATAGCAACATGACCATTGTTGAGGATAAGAGAAAGTTTAGAGAGGAGTATGCTCGCGTTCAAGCCGTTAGGGGTAAATATAATGACTTGCAAGAAAGACTCAACAACGAACGCTATGGCAGTCGTAGATACAAAAAGAAAGAAGATAGTATAAAGTTGTTCGAAACTTACTATTATAACGAGTTACCATACGACATACTTAATGATCCAAAGCTATCGCAAAGTGTCTATCTTGTCCAAAAAGCAATAGCTATAAGGTCGGTAGCTGGGGCATCATTTCGAGAGTTAGACTCACTGCGCACAACCTTTGCAGAACGGCTACCACACGCTAAAAGTTTCACTGTCCGAGGTGATAAATATACAGAACGCTCCGAGCGTGATAGGAATAGATTTGACCAGATACTAAAACAATACTGATAGATTATGAAAAGCTTTTTAACAACCATTGTTGCCCTATGCGTGGTGGTGGCAGCCATAGCTCAAGAAATACCAAAACAGATATTTGCATATAGCCGAACAGATAGGCTTATGATTGGCTCATGCGATATAGATGCTGATTATGAAGTGCTTGATACGGCAAGAGTCATTGTCGCCTATAAAGTGTCGTATCGTAATAGTCCCAATTCACAACTTGATGTGAGGTATAAATTGCTATATGGAGAACACACCACACTCTTTTACAGCGTAGCACAGCGGTATGAAAACATGGCTCGCTACAAAAATAATTGGAGCGAGGAGGAGATGAATGAGTTCTATGCTGCGGGCGTGCCAACAATCGTAATACCCACCGAGATATACATAACAAACAACGAAGCATATATTCGCCACAATATTCCATTCTCTGATGATGTCATATATGAGTATCGAGAGAATGTAGAAAAGATAGAGTGGCAGCTAACTAACCATACACAGGAGATATGCGGCTAC
>JAFXHE010000006.1 GCA_017536555.1 Alistipes sp. | reverse complement strand
TGTGAGAATATCGCCAGAGATAGAGTATGTGCCTGTGTAGAGGACATAGTTAAGCTCATATACGCGCTGATACATCTCAAATGAGCCATCCTCGTTAAAGTCTACATATACATCGAAGGGCTGTGCTGCGCCATTCCAGTCGGTGAGCTGCCACTCGCCAACGATGTTCTTCTGAAGCTCGCTGACACTATCCTTGCCACCCTCCTTATTCTTATCACACGAAGGCAAAGCTACAAACATCAACAGAGCAAGTGCCAATATCTTAATACTCTTCATACTATTTCTTCGTTTTTATGGTTAATACTTTTACAACCAGCCCTCACGGTCATTGTTAGGACGTGCGATGATAGCAAGCTCGATAGCGATATCCATACCGCCCATAGTTGAGCCACCACCAACGCTGTCGCCACCAGCTACGGCGTGCATTGTGATAACACCGCCACCAGCCTTTGTACAAGTAAGGTAGAGCTTATTGCCAAATACTGCCGAGTCGGTGATGCCCAGACGTGTAGCAACATCAGCAGGAATCTCTACACTCTTGAGAACCTTCATCGAGAGGTTACCGTCGCCCACGAGCTTGTTGATGTCAATCTCAACCTCCTTGCCCACCTCTGCGGCGTAGCAAGTAGTGCCACGAAGAGCCATAATAGCGCGATAAGCATCAATAGTACCTGTACCCATCTTACCCTTGTAGCTATTGAGGTTCATCTTACCGAGGATGGTCTCATAAGTACCCGTAAGGCGCGAGTCAATGTCGTTAACAGAGGTAAGAAGGATGGTCTTAAGCTGTGAAAGGCTCAAGGTCTTACCAAGCTCCAAAGCGTGTGAGAGAACAAGTGCAGCAATACCCGATACGTGGGGACAAGCCATAGATGTACCAGGCATATAGCCGTAGGTGTTATTGGGAAGTGTCGAGAGTACCAAGCCTGACTCCTCCCACTGCATAGTGCTCAAGTTAGCATAGTAGTCACCACCAGGAGCTGCCACGTTACAACCAGGGCCATAGTTGGTATAGGTTGTAGGAAGACCATTAGGTGCATAAGCTGTTACAGAGATAAACTCGTTGTAAGCAGCGGGATATGATGAGCAAGCCATAGCATCGTTACCAGCAGCAAAGATTACGATACCACCGTCAAGAGCCGCGCAGTTCTTGGTGTTGATAAACAAGCGGATAGCATCCTGCTGCAAGCCACGCTGCTGCTCGTACTCGTCATCATTCTGGGGGTTATACTCTTTGGGATATCCCCAAGAGCACTGCAAGATACAAGCACCGTGGTTAGCGGCATAGCGGATAGCATCTGCATTGGTGCTCAACGGTGCGTTACGACCTGCCGAGAAGATCTGGCAAGACATCAAGCGCACGCCGTCACCATTGCCCGAGCCACCTGCAACACCTGCAACACCAATGCCGTTGTTGTTGACAGCAGCAACAGTACCTGCAACGTGTGTACCGTGACCTACGTCATCGTCATTGGGGTCGCCAGTAACAGACTTCTCGTCCCAAGTGAGCTTACCGTTAGTGCCAGGAACGAAGTTATAGCCATAGATATCATCAACATAGCCATTACCGTCGTCGTCAACGCCCTCTGCGCCGTTAAGCTCCTTATCGTTAGTCCACATATTGTCCTTAAGGTCGGGATGGCGGTAGTCGACACCTTCGTCGACAATGGCAACGATGATGTCGCGGTTACCCTTAACATAGTCCCAAGCGGGCTCTACATTGATGTCGGCACCCTCCAACGCCTCTGGGTGAATCTTCTTGTTACCAGTGTTCTTATAGTGCCACTGAAGCTCAAGCATAGGGTCGTTGAAGTAGGGCGCATCGGCACGTGTAGCAGCTGCCAACGCATCCATATCTACAACGTGTGCCTGGGGCTTGGGCTGCACCAAGAGGGTGTTAAACTCTACGCGCTGAACCTCCTTGAGCTGTGCAAACTGCATTGCCACCTCGTCGATGTTAGCATCCTCGGGGAAGCGCACCTCAAACCAGCGGTGAAAACCATACTCACGATCTACATCCGTAACAACAGGCATGTTGAGTGCATAGTCCAACGCTGTTGCGCCAATTGTAGCTACCACATCATCAATAGATGACACACCTGAACGTGTACCACGCTCGCTTGCACCAAGCACATCTGCCGACTCCTCATCAACGTAGATAAGAAGTGAGCCTGGAAGTGCAGACTGCGAGGTGTTCACAAATTTGTTGGCTATGACTGCATCAGTCTTTGAATGCTGCTCCGATGTAGGGTCATTGACACAAGACACCGCAATAGTCGCAGCCAATGCAAACATTAAAAATTTAACCTTATTCATAGTTCATTAAAAAAATTAAAGTTTTCGCTTTTAGGTTTTTTAAACATTCCAGATTGTAAAATTACACATTTTTCCCGAAACTGAAAACTTTTGGTAAACATAATTGCATAATTTCGTCTAATATGCATAATTATAGGCACACACCCATTGTTTTAGAGGTTTTAATAATGCATAATCGCACAGCAAATGGGTATATAGCAACTATTCAAAGACTCCGAAGCAGAGATAATCAAATCGCAGCGACACCTCCAAAAGAGGATATACATAGCGCATTAAGCCACGAAAGAGATGACTAAATAAGTGTAATTTCGCCAAATATATAAAATATAGGCTGACCGCACTCAATCTCGGTCAGCCTATCAAGCAAGCGGGCATCAACGCCCCTGTATCATACTACAAGAAACGCTCAACGTCACCTGAACGTGTCTCTGAAGCCTCTGCCTTTACATCCTCGGGGATGGTAGTTGAGGCGTACACACTCACCAGCGACACATCCTCCTGGCTATAGAGTGTAAGCGTACTCTTATCCTCGGCAACCTCGCCCTTATAGCCACACTTCCAGTTTGTGCCATCGGCATAGCTACCTGTGAGAATATCGCCAGAGATAGAGTATGTGCCTGTG
>JAFXHE010000005.1 GCA_017536555.1 Alistipes sp. | reverse complement strand
TTTTTCGCAACTGTCCATACGTTTCCCCTTGAACCAAAGTTACCCTTGGCAAGTTTCAAAACCTTCTTTCTTCTTGCGCGTGACGCAACAGCGTTGACTGAACGTGGCATAAATTAAAAGTTTTTGATAGAGCTGATAGCGGCGTGATTCTCTCACACTCTTTGGGGCTATTGCGCTCCGTTGTTAAAAAATAAAATTCTTTTACTACTACTTTTTTAGCTGCAACTCCCGAAGATTACTTCACGAGCAACTGCTTGATCTTTGCCTCATCGGCTGCAGATACGATACCTGAGTAGCAAAGGTTACGCTTCTGCTTCTTAGTCTTTTTGGTCAGGATGTGACTGTGATAAGCGTGCTTACGCTTAATCTTACCTGTGCCGGTGAAAGAAAAACGCTTCTTTGCAGCGGCATTTGTTTTCATTTTTGGCATTGTTGTAAAAAGTTAAATTAGTTAAACATAGCGCGCAAAGGTAAGAATAATTATCCATAATTCAAAACATCGCGCATAAAAATTATCTCTTTGCTCCGTCGTGGAGCTATACTTATTGTAGCATCAGCTTGAATATCAGCTTTCTAACACGTCCACTGCCAATAAGTGGCGCGTGGGCATCTTCGGGAAAGAGTATGGTGAATTGCCCTGCGTGCAACGTGTAGAGCGTGGCGGGAGTGTCACTATAAAAGAGTATATCTCGCTCCTCGTCAAACTCTGCGCGCGGTGCTATGCAGTCGGGGCGATGTCTCCAGCCAAAAGACTCCTCACCCGTAAGCAACACCTGCACATCAATATACCTGTTATGCACCTCGAGGGGTGCCTGCTCTACCGCACGCAACGGCTCCTCGGCAACATTTACATAGAGCCTATCGCCATCTATATCGTGACGACCAACTGTCAGCGCACCAACATCTGTTGAGCGCAGGAAGTCAACTACGCTCTTAAGCTCTGGCACAAGGGCATAGTATCGCTGGGCATTGGCAATGGAATCGAGAATCATAGCTGTTACTCCTCTTTTAGCACCTTGAGGCGCGCCTCAATAGGCAGATGGTCAGACATATACATATCCTTATCGACATTGAAGTACTGCACCTCGACATTATCCGAGTGGAGGATATAGTCGATACGCAGCGTGCTGTGCATAGGTCTAAAGGTGCTACCATAGCCACGACCAGCACCCTCAAAGGCATCGTTCAGACGACGCGACAAGCGGCGCACGACATACGACATAGGCGTATCGTTAAAGTCGCCACACACCACCATAGCGTGTGGTGTAGCGTCGATAACCTGTCGCAGGCTGTCTACGTGCTCGACACGTATCGCCGAGTTGTCGGCAATGCGCTTGACGATGCTCATCATACGGTCACCATCGCGCAAGATGCGACCCTCGCCGATATCGTCGCTATCAGCCTTCGAGATATTCATTGTGTAGAGGTGGTTGTTAAAGACTCGCACGGTATCCTCCTGACGCGAGTTGCTGCTACGAATGACGACATCGCACCACTGCGACGTGCCACGACCCTCGCCCGAAATCTCGCCTCGGCTGATGATGGGATAGCGGCTATACGTGCGCACCACGACCTTGCCATACTCCGTAGCATCGGCAATGTTATAACCTCTAAATAGCGAGTCCATACGCGCAAAGTTCTTGGCATCGAGGGCGCACTCCTGAAAGCACACCACATCGGACAGACGCTCTCTGCGAAGCAACGTATCGACAATAGCACTCACCGTATGCTCGTTATTATCGCCACGGAAGCCCCTAACATTATAGCTCATAACAGTAAAGGCGCGGCTGTCGCGCGGAAGCTCTGTTGCACGGTGCATATTAGAGTTATAGAAGCTCGACAGCGAGAACAAGCCTGGGATAAGCACCACGAAGAGTGCCAAGACGATGTTCCAGCGTTGCAGTATTATCCACACGAGCATACACACAAAGACCATCACATATAGTATCGGTGCGAAGATGCCGACGATGGTGAGCGAGCCAAATGCCGAAGGCGAGATGAGTGGCGCGAGATATGCCACAAAGAGGGCTATCGACAGCGACACGGTGACAGCAAAAAATATTATGTAGCAGAGCACAGCGACAAATGAGCGTTTGTCGTCACGACGCTCCATTCCATAGCGGTTGCTGCGATATGATTCTTGGTTTCGAGACATAGCAAGTATTGGTGTATGGGTTAATAATAGCGTCTGCGGTCACGATAACGCCACCACATAATAAGCAGCCAGCCCCAGAACATACCTCCGATATGTGCGAAGTGTGCTACGCTGTCCATACGTCCTGTCATACCGAAGAAGAGCTCGACAAGACCATAGACGATAACAAACCACTTTGCCTTCATAGGTATAGGCGGGAAGAGGAGCATTATGGTAGCATTAGGATGGAACATACCAAAGGCGAGCAACAGACCAAAGACGGCACCCGACGCACCCACAGTAGGGGTACACAGATACTGCATATAGGCTATCGACTGCTCGGGGATGCCTGCAAGGTCGATACGTGCCATAAGCTGCTGAATAATAGCCGCACCGACACCACATACGAAGTAGTAGAGAAGAAATCGCTTTGAGCCCATCTCAAGCTCCAGGTCGCGACCAAACATCCACAGCGCAAACATATTGAAGAAGAGGTGCGAGAAGCCTCCGTGCAGGAACATATAGCTTACAGGCTGCCATATCTTGAAGAAGGGGCTGCCCACAGGGAAGAGGGCAAAGAGCTCGAAGATATCAGCCTTATCGAGTAGCAGCGTGGCAACAAACAGCACGCCATTTGCCAAAAGTATGTTCTTAACCACCGGCGGCATAGCCGATTGGGGTGCATACGATGTCATAGTATCTCTAAATTTACAAGTTATCTCTATTATATCATCCTATCTATCGGCACAACTTCGTGCGCAGCTCCTCTGTGGTAAGCTCCGCCATAATAGCTGTGCCAGAGGGCGTGAAGCTGGGGTTGGAGCTACTCTCCAAGCGTTGCAACAGCTCCAATGCCTCGTGTGAGCGGATGCCACGACCATAGCCCGCGCTGCCGCGTCGCGCCATAAGCATAGCCAAGCGGCGACGCTCCTCCTCAACGGGCATACTACCCTCTTCGATGCCGTGCAGCAGCTCATATATCAGCTCATCGAGAGGCACAGCCACATCAATCATCGCGGGACGACCCACAACCTCGATATGACACTCTCCCTTATACTCCACCTCGAAGCCCAAGGCGGCAAACTCTGTTGCGTGCTGCTCCATAAGTGCGTACTCCTCCTCGGCAAGCGTAAGCAGCTCGGCAAAGAACATACGTTGCGTAGGTGCCGAGCCCGCCATAAGCGACTTTAGAATATCGTCATAGAGGATACGCTCACGCGCACGCTTGAGGCTCACCACAACAGCCTGCGAGCCATACATAGCCATAGCATAGCCCGTGGGCAGGGCAATAGCCTCTGTGAAGTGGCGCACATCACTCGCCGCACCCGCTGCCGAGTCGATATAGTCAAACTCGCGCTGTGTATCCTCCACATCCTCGTCGATAAACTCAACCATACTACCAGCATCACCCCCCGACTGGAACATCTCATACTCCTCGTCACTCTGTCTTATGACACTCGCCCCACGCGGCATAGAGCCGTCATACGGCACATCAAAGCCCGTAAACGGAACATCGGGCATAGGTGCCGTAGGGTCTATATACTCTGTGGCAAAGGGGTTATACGAGGCGTTGCTCATAGCACTCGGCTCACGGTAGACAGTCTGCTCGCGCAGCATAACGGGGATGTCGACTTGCCCCTCATCGGAGAAGTCCATCAAGGGCACAGCACCCGTCTTTGCGAGAGTCTCACGCACTGCCGCCTGCAAGATTTGCAGTATAAGGTCGTGATCAGCAAACTTTACTGTAGTCTTCTGCGGGTGTACATTAACGTCGACACGCTCGGCCTCGACATATATATACAAGAAGTATGAGGGCATACACCCCTCTGGGATAAGCTTCTCGTAGGCACGCAGTATGGCGCGCTGCATAGTCGTCGACTGGAAGTAGCGACCATTGACAAACAGAAACTGCTCGTTGTTGCGACGCTTGGCTGCCGCAGGACGACCCACATAGCCCTCGATACGCACAACAGAGGTGTCTACCTCGACATCGAGCAGGTTTTGTTTGATGTGCTTGCCCACAATGTCGACGATACGTCCTCGGCGGTTAGTGGGCTGAAGCGTGTACAGCGGAGCATCGTTCTGCATAAGCTGGAACTCCACCTGTGGGTTACACAACGCCACGCGCTGAAACTCGTGCTTGATCTGTGTTGCAAGGCGGGCGTTATCGCCGTCGATAAACTTTCGGCGCGACGGCACATTATAGAAGAGGTTGCGCACAACGAACTGCGCTCCCCGCGGACAGGCAACGGGTGTCTGCGAGCGGAACTCACCACCCGATATTGTTGTGAGCGTGCCCAACTCGTCATCCTCCTGACGCGTGCGCAGCTCAACCTCGGCAACAGCAGCGATAGAGGCAAGAGCCTCGCCACGGAAGCCAAACGTATGCAGCGCATACACATCCTCGATGGAGCTAATCTTGCTTGTCGCGTGGCGGTCAAATGCCATACGTGCATCAATGGGTGACATACCTATACCGTTGTCGATAATCTGTATAAGCTCCTTGCCTCCTGCACGGAAGTTCACACGAACACTGGTAGCACCTGCGTCGAGCGAGTTCTCCATCATCTCCTTAACCACATTAGACGGAGCATTAACCACCTCACCAGCGGCTATCTGATTTGCTACAATCTCGGGTAGAAGTTTTATGCGATCCATCTTGGTTAGTATAAAATTATTGACGACATCACAGCACGCGCTACTCCTCTATACGCTTGCCATCGACAATCTTCACATCGTCGTCGTATATCGTAATCTCGCCTATGCTGCTCTGAAACTCCTCAATCTCGTTGATAATCTCGGGCGTGAGGCTCTCGAACTCGCGGAAGTCGATATCTCCGTGACGCTCGTGCAGTGTCACACCCTGCCAGTTGATGCTGTCACCAGGCATTACGACAACCTCGTCCAGCTCTCCCGACGCAATCTTCTCCTCGTTGGCGCGCTCGACAAATGCCATAAAGCGCGGGAAGATAAGTGCCGCAGCGATGACAACACCTGCGGTGATAATCACCAAGTTACGCACTTTCCTTATACCCTCATCGGCGTGCTCCTCACGTGCCGCATCGCGTGCCTCACGCTGTGTGCGGATATAGCGTCCTGGAGCATACGGCTCATTGTCTGTTTCAGAAGATGTGCCGTGCAGCTCACGACGACGTCTGTCACGCTCCTCCTTGACGGGGTCGTAGTGGCGCGGTATGTAGTTGAACTGTCGCGGCTTGGTCTGGGGCGGACGAAAAATTGACATAGGTTTTCTTTATTTGTCTCAATACTCCTTTATCTCTACACTCCCGTTTTCGATAGATGCTACGGCAGGCTAAACAACCTCGTTAGCAGCTTAACGAAAAAAGTTCTTCATTCGTTCAAAGATATTCTGGTTCTCCACCTCCTCGGCACGCTTAAAATGGGGCTTCTCGGCGAGCTTCTCCACCAAGTAGCGCTCCTCGGAGGTAAGCTCATCGGGGATGGTGATGTCGACAACAACCATTATATCGCCACGTCCGTAGCCATTGACATTGGGCAGACCCTTGCCACGCAGACGCAACACCTTGCCAGCGTGCGTGCCTGGGGCAATCTTGATACGCGCCTTACCGTCGATGGTGGGCACCTCAACCTCGCCACCGAGGATAGCTGTGGTAACAGTGATATTCATATTATGCACAAGGTCGTTGCCATCGCGCACGAGCTGCGGGTTATACTCCTCCTCGATGACGACGAGCAGGTCGCCATTCTGACCACCGTGGCGCGCAGCATTACCCTTACCGCGCACAGTGAGCATCATACCGTCGGCAACACCAGCAGGTATCTTAACCTCTATAACCTCCGAGCCCTTCTCAACGCCCTCACCGTGGCACTTGTCGCAGTGCTCCTTGATAACACGTCCTGTACCCTGACACGTAGGACACACGCTCTGTGTCTGCATACGTCCGAAGAAGGAGTTTTGAACAGTTACGACATAGCCCGAGCCGTGACACGTCGAGCAGCTCTCATACGACGATGAGTCCTTGGCACCTGTGCCACCACACCTATCACACGCTACGGTCTTATTTATCTTGAGCTTCTTGGTAACACCCTCGGCAATCTCCTGCAACGTCAACTTGACAGTGACACGTATGTCGCTACCACGTCTTACGCGCTGCGTGTGTGAGTGGCTGCGACCACCGCCAAAAGCACCGCCAAAGATGTCGCCAAACTGCTCGAAGATATCCTCCATAGAGAAGCCGCCACCAAAGCCACCAAAGCCTGCGCCACCGCCAGCAGCACCGCCCATACCTGCGTGTCCAAAGCGGTCGTAGCGTGCGCGCTTATCCTCGTTAGAGAGCACGTCATAAGCCTCGGCAGCCTCCTTAAACTTCTCCTCTGCCTCCTTATCACCAGGGTTCTTGTCGGGGTGATACTTGATGGCAGCCTTACGGTATGCCTTCTTTATGGTCTCGGCATCGGCATTACGCTCGACACCAAGCACCTCATAATAATCTCTCTTTTCTGCCATATATCTCTTCTCTTTTTCTTACGCCATAAAATGCAGGTTACTCGCCCACAACGACCTTGGCATAGCGCAACACGTGGTCACCCAACTTATAGCCGCGCTGCACACAGTCAATAACAAGACCGCGCTTATCGTCACCAGCAGCAAAACGCGCCACAGCCTCCTGCTCCTCCTCGTTGAAGGGCTTGTCGACACACTCGATAGGTGTGATGCCCGCAGCCTGCAACACGCTCTCAAACTTCTTCATCACAAGCTCCTCGCCCTGACGCAACGCCTCTATATCATCTGTCTTATGCGACGCTGCCACAGCACGCTCCATATCGTCCAAGATAGGCAATATCGACTTCCACGCGCTCTCGCAGCCACGCTCCACAAGCTCCATCTTCTCCTTGAGGGTACGCTTACGGAAGTTATCGAACTCCGCCTGCAAGCGCAAATACTTGTCGTGCCAAGCGGCAATCTGCTCTTCGAGTGTCACCTCGGCTGACATATTGTCCTCTGCGGGTGTCTCATTCTCTGCCATATTGTCCTGTGTGGCACTCTCCGAAGCAGCCGACTCGGCAGCTGCTGCGTCGTTAATATCCTTTATATCCTGCTCTTTTTCAGATGTTTGCTTATTCATATCGTATATATTTTTATCATTTACACTATATATTCAACAAATTATATGCCCAAGACAAATATCGTCGGACGCTTCTCGATATTTGGCACACCCGCCTTGCGCCACTGCTCAACTGTGAGGGTCTTGATAAGCTCGTCGGGCGCGGTTATATCGGCTGCCACCGTGAGGCGCATCTTTGGCGAGAGCGTAGCCACAAGCATCTCAAAGAGCTTACGATTGCGGTACGGTGCCTCAATGAATATCTGCGCCTGATGCTCCTGCTGCGCACGACGCTCAAGGTTGCGCACAGCGCGCGAGCGGTCTAGCTCCTTGACGGGGAGGTAGCCCACAAACGAAAACGACTGTCCGTTCTGCCCCGATGCCATCATCACCATAAGTATCGACGAGGGCCCCACAAGTGGCACAACACGCACACCATAACGATGTGCCAACGCCACAATGTCGGCACCTGGGTCGGCGACACCTGGCACACCCGCCTCGGAGATGACACCCGCCGAGCGTCCCTCAAGCAGCGGCTTGAGCATCTTCTCCACATCGCTGGGCGAGGTGGTATGCTCATTAAGCTCTACGAACTCAAGCTCGCCAATGGGGCGCGCAATGCCCGCCTTGGATAGAAAGCGGCGTGCCGAGCGCACATTCTCGACGATGAAGTAGTCCAGCGCATCCATCACCCTGCGGTTAGCCTCGGGCAGCACCTCCCACACCGAGTCACTATCGGCAATGGGGCACGGTATCATATATAGTATTCCCTTTGTCATCGCTCTGTATAAATGCGTTTTACACGTGCCGACACACCTGTCATTATCTCATACGATATTGTGCCAAGTACGCTTGCCATATCCTCGAGCGTAAGACCCGCCTCTGGCGAGAATATTGTAACCTTGTCGCCCACCGAGACACCCTCGATGTCTGTTATATCTATCATCGTGCTATCCATACACACGCGACCAATAATCGGAGCACGACGACCCCCCACAGCCACACTCCAGCGACCACATCCCAAGTGGCGAGATAGTCCATCGGCATAGCCCACAGGTATTGTGGCAATGACGGCATCCCTCGTAAGACGCTCCGCACGACCATAGCCCACAGACTCGCCTGAAGAGAGCTGTTTTATCTGCACAATGCGCGTAGAGAGCGTTGCAACGGGTATCAGTTCGTCGTTGTGCTCATAGCCATAGCCATAGAGACCCAACCCCACACGACACATATCGAAGGCGGCCTCCTTAAAGCGCACGATAGCTGCCGAGTTTGCGAGGTGGCGCAGCGGCGTATAGTCAAACCACTCGATAAGCTGCTGGCTCATATAGTCGAAGAGCTCTATCTGCTTACGTGTGAAGGCATCCTCCGACGGCATATCGGCACAGCTCAAGTGCGAGAAGATGGTGGCTACGCGCAGCACCTCGTCGCCGTGGAGCACACGTCCCAAGATGTCTATGTCGTCCTCCATAAAGCCCAAGCGGTGCATACCCGTATCGAGCTTGATGTGTATCGGGTAGTTGTGGCGACCAGCACGGTGCACGGCGCGACGGAACTCGTCGAGCGAGTGGAAGCTATAAATCTCTGGCTCAAGGTCGTGGGCAATCATCACATCGAAGCTATCTTGGTCGGCGTTGAGCACGACAATAGGCATCGTTATACCCTTTGAGCGCAACACCACACCCTCGTCGGCAAATGCCACAGCGAGGTAGCTCACGCCCTCGTGCTGCAACATACGCGCAACATCGACATCACCCGTGCCATAGCTCCACGCCTTGACCATAGCTACTATGGGGTGCTGCGCGGGCAGGTGGCGACGGAAGTAGTTGAGGTTCTTCTTCATCGCGGCGAGGTCTACCTCAAGGGTTGTGGTATGTGTCTTACGGTCAAGCAGGCGGCTCAAACGCTCAAAGCGGCTGTCGCGGCTGCCCTTGACGAGTATCACCGAGCGCGCCCACTGCTCACGCTCGAAGTTCTCGATGAGCGACTCTGTGGTGCGGTAGAACGACGACCCCGCGGGGAAGAGGCGCGCAAAGGCTGTAATATGCTCGCCCACGCCTATAAAGTGGTCGACACCCGCCTTACGTACCGCCTCGGCGACACGTCCATATAGCTCCTCGCCAGCAATACCACTCTGGCGTATATCAGAGATTACGGCGACCCTGCGGCGACCCATCGACTGCACGTGCAGTGCATCGAGAGCCACGATAACAGAGTTTATATCAGAGTTATACGTGTCGTCGATAATCATTGAGTCGTCTATACCCTCCTTAAGTTCGAGGCGCATCTCCACGTGCGCAGTAAAGACGGCATCGTCGACACCATAGCCCAACTCGCGCATCAACGCCTGCACGTGGCAGGCATCAACAGTGAGGGCATCATTAAGCTCAAGCATATCGTCGACAACCTCGCGGCTGCTATCTACGAGCTTGCGATCAGCATAGACATCGCGCACGCGCTGTGCGAGGTCGCGATACTCGCTGCTGTATATTATGGTCTTGGCATCGCGCGCCAAGAGTAACTTTTCGTCAATCTTCTCCGTCTGCGACTCAAAGTTTGCCGAGTGGGCATCACCTATCGAGGTAAAGACCACCACGTCGGGCTTTATCATTCGCTCTAAACGCTCCATCTCGCCAGGCTTCGATATACCCGCCTCGATGAATGCCACCTGCTCCTCTCCCGAGAGCATCAACAGCGACAGTGCCACACCGAGCTGCGAGTTATAGCTCTTGGGCGAGGCAAACGAGCGCACATCATCAGGCATTGAGCGCGCCGCCCACTCCTTGACAATGGTCTTGCCATTAGAGCCTGTGATTGCCACTACCCTGCCACGAAACTGCTCGCGGTGGTATGTAGCAAGACGCTGCAACGCCACTATAGTTGAGTCAACGACAACCAAGCCGCAAGACTTGGTAGGTGGCTCCATATCGCGCTCGACGATAAATGCCACCACACCGCGCGATAGCATACGCTCAATGTAGTTATGACCGTCGTGGTTGTCGCCATTGATTGCGGCAAAGACAACCTCGTCGGAGGCAACAACACTACGCGAGTCGGTAGCCATAACACTCACACGTACATCGCATCCACGATGCTCGCCACCTACGATACGTGCTATGTCTGACAATAGATAGTTCATACGCTGTTATATTATTCTGCTTTTAGCCCTACTTAATACATAATTTGGTCGCGCGCAACACCCTTTAGTCACGTCTGAATGTCACTACGGTAATACCCGCGCCACCACGGTCGGCGTGGTCATCGGCGATAGTAGCCACGTCGCTCACCGAGCGTAGGTAGCGACGTATCTCCTCCTTGAGAGCTCCTGTGCCCTTGCCGTGGAGGATGGTCACACCCGACACGCCCACCATAAGTGCATCATCTATGAGATCCTCGACAGCCTCCAACGCCTCCGAGGAGCGCATACCGCGCACGTCGATATGGTCTTTGAAGTTGAGCTTGCGCTCGCGTATATCCACCGAGACTACGGTGCGCGCCGTTGTGGGACGCGTAGCCTGCTTAAACTCGGCTGACGACACCACGCGCAGCTTCTCCACATCGACCATTATCATCATCTGTCCGAATGCCACCTGTGCCCTCTTGCCCTTGAGCATCTGCACCACACCTGGCACATCCTGACCCTCAATCTTCACCTTCGAGCCCACCTCGACCTTGCGCACGACAACCTCCTGCTTTGTGGGCTGCTCAACGCCACTCTCGCGCTCTGCGGCACGCTTCTCACGCCTCTCACGACGACGTGCTAAACGCTCCATCTCGCGCTCTATACGCTCGTCGGCAGCCTTGCCGCCATCACCCTTTACGCCCTCGCCAAAGCTCTCCAACTCGCGGCGCGCAAGGCGCGTAAGCTCGCGCTCTGCCTGCGACTCGCGGATGGTACGTATGGTATTCTCGATGGTGCGGTTAGCCTCGGCAATAAGCTCCTGTGCCTCGCGGCGTGCCCTCTCTAAAATCTCACGACGCTCGTCACGTATACCCTGCAAGCGGTCGGCGTATGTCTGCTCAAGCTGCTCTACGTGGCGGTCTGTGAGACGTATGCGGTCACGCTTCTCCGCCCAATAACGCTTGTCGCGTGCTATCTCGCGCAGCTGTCGCTCAAGGTTTATATGATCCTCGCCCGCCTTCTCCATAGCACTCTTGACGATATCCTCCGCAAGTCCCGTCTTGCGGGCAATCTCGATAGCAAACGAGCTGCCAGGCTTACCCATCTCGAGGCTGAAGAGCGGACGTATATTTTTCACATCAAACGCCATAGCACCGTTAGAGACACCCTCGTGACGCGATGCGAAGTACTTGATGTTGGCATAGTGCGTGGTGATGACGCCATACGCCCTGCGCTCGACAAAGCGTTCAAGTATCGACTCCGAGATAGCACCGCCTATGGTAGGCTCCGTGCCCGAGCCAAACTCATCTATGAGTATCAGCGTATGCTCCGATGCCTCGCACAGCATCGCCTTCATATTGACGAGGTGCGACGAGTATGTCGACAGGTCGTTCTCTATAGACTGCTGGTCGCCAATGTCTATCATAAGCGAGCGAAACAGCGGAAACTCCGAGTTCTCCAGGCACGGCACAAGGAAGCCGCACTGCACCATATATTGCAGTATGCCCGTAGTCTTCAAACATACCGACTTACCACCAGCATTGGGTCCAGATATTACCAATATGCGACGCTCCGTATCAAGCTCCATATCGAGGGGCACTATCTCGCGGCCCTGCTGCTTGAGCGTCTGCTGCAGGAGCGGATGTCGCGCCTTGCGCAGCAGCAGGCGTCCCTCCTCCGAGATGATGGGCTTGACAGCACCATTGGCTATCGCCCAGCGCGCCTTGGCACGTAGCACATCAATCTTTGTCAGGAACTCCTCGGTAAGTGATATGCCGTCGATGTTGAGGCGCAGCTCTGCTGTGAGCAGGGTGAGTATGCGCACAATCTCACGTCGCTCCTCATACTCCAACTCTCGCAGCTCGTTGTTTAGCTCCACAACCTCGACAGGCTCGATATAGAAGGTGCGTCCCGTAGCCGACTCGTCGTGTATGAAGCCCGAGAGCTTGCGCTTGTTTGCTGCCGCCACAGGTATCACGGCGTGTCCGTCACGTATAGATATCATCGCATCACTGTCGACAATACCCTGCGACTTTGCGCGCTGCAATACCTGCTGAAGACGCTTTGCCACCTGCCCCTCGTGCTCGCGTATGGCACGGCGCAGCTGGCTCAACTCGGGTGATGCCGAGGAGCGCACCTCGCCCTTATCATCGACAACGCGCTCAATGGCCGACACAAGCATAGGAAAAACCTCGACACGCTCCGCCATAGCCTTAAGCAGCGGGTATGTCGTAGCATTGCGCGACAAGATAAACTGCACGATAGCGGCTGCCGAGCGCAGTGAGCGGCACAACGTAGCACACTCCTCGACAGTGATATACGCCCCCTCAACGGCTATCTTCTCGACGATATGTCGTATATCATCCTGCTCGCCAATCTCTGATGCCGACTCCATAGTAAGCAGCAGGCGCATCTCATCGGCAAGGCACAGACGCTCCTCCACCTCGCGGCGTGACTGCGCAAAGTCGGCGGCGGCAATACGCTCACGCGCAGACTGCATCGAGCAACACTCGACAATCTGCTCGCGTATGCGGTCAAAGCCCACCTTCTGCTCAAATGACGACGGATAAATCATATCTGAATATCGCTTATCTTAACGACAATTCGCAGTCCGTGGCGGCATACCACGGACCACGAATCGCAAAAATTACTACTCGTTTTTGGCAGCACGCCTTGCCTGTTTGACCTCCTCTTTGGCAGCTCGCTTGGCAGCCTTTGCCTCCTGCTTTGCCTGCTTGGCGGCAATCTGCTCCTCCGACTTACCAAAGACCGAGATATGCACATAGCGCATAGGGTTAGCCTTGAGATCCTCGAGCAGCAGCGCGAGATTCTCGCTGGCGGTGTTCAGCGACTCATACAACGAGTTGTCGTTGAGCAGCTTGCCCACAGAGCCCTCGCCACTATCTATGCCCGCGATAACGGCATTGAGCGAGTTGACCGTCGCGTCGAGCTTTGCCACAATGTCGGCATCGGCAACATCGCCCGTGAAGCCCTCAAGGTTGGCAAGCATAGACTCGATACGTCCCGTATTCTCGGCAAGTGCCGAGCTGAAGGTGTGCAGGTCGCCCACAATGGCGTTGAGCTCGCCCGCAGCAAGCACCTTATCTATGGCGGCTGTCATCGACTCGAGGTTAGCCACGAGCTGTGCTATGTTCGCGCTGTTGTCACCAATGATGCCATTAACACCATCGAGCGTCTGGTTAAGACCATCGAATATCGACGAGCCCTTGTCGGCAAGCATACCAAACAGACCGCCATCCACGCGGCTCTGCATCGTCGCACCGTGTGGCAACACATCCTCGGCAACACCCTGAATGATAGATATCTGCTGACCACCCATCAAGCCCGCCGAGCCAATCTGCGCCACAGCATCGCTCTTAATCATATCGGCATACTGGCTCTGGATGACAATCTCCACAAGCACCTCGTCGCCCAACAGCTCGATATCGGTAACACTACCGACATCGACACCACGCATCCAAACACGTGACGACTCCATCAAGCCTGTAACATCATCATAGCGAGCATAGTACGTAGCACTCGTCTTTAGCAAATTGTGTCCCTGAAGCCACTTGATGCCCCACCACGACACCAAGATAACAATCACGGCAAATACGCCCACTTTTAACTCTCTTCTAATCTTCATATCTCTCTGTTTTATTCGTTTTCGTTATTCCCGCTACTTGGCTATTGAGCCGTTGCTGTAACGCACAACATAGGCATCGGCAAAGTGCTTGCGCACCTCCTGCAAGTCGGCACGCGCCTCCGCAGCCGTAGCATAGCCCGCGAGGCAGTATTTATACTTGTAAGAGCCACTGCCCTGCAACATCACTACACGACCTCGGTAGACCTTAAACTGTGTGTCATCCGTCGAAAGCTCCGTGCGGCTCGACAGTAGCTGTATGGCATAACCCTCCTTTGCAGCCTCCTTTGTACCCTCTTTCACACTCTCTTTTGCAGGCTCTTTCACACTCTCTTTTGCAGGCTCTTTCACACTCTCCTTTGCGCTCTCTTTTGCGCTATCGGCAGGCTTACTCTCGGCGGGTTTCTGCTCGATTGAGCTCTCCGCAGAGGTCTCGACATCCGTTGAGTAGGTATAGCTCTGCATCTTATCGAGGCTCTCCACAAACTTGATTATCGAGCTTGCCAACGCCTCGCCAAGCTCCTTAACACCCTTATCCGAGGTCATATATGCTAACTCGTCGGCATTTGTCATAAAGCCCAACTCGACAAGCGCACCAGGGCCCTCAAGCCAATAGAGCACCGTCCAGTCGTTATACTTGACACCGCGGCTATGGCGTTTGAGCGACTTGAACTCCGCGTCAGCAAGGCGCGCAAAGGTGTTATTGAAGGGGTCATTTGTCATCTGGTTCGTGAGCGCGATGATATAGCCCATAGAGCTCTTCGAGATATTCTCCACAAGCATCATCTCGCCTGTGTCGACAAACGAGCCTGCATTCTTACGATTTTGGCGCAACGTATCCTCGTCGAGCGACAACACCCACACCTCCGAGCCACACACCTTGGGCGAGTCGGCAGCGTTGGCGTGTATCGACAACAGCAAATCGGAGCCACGCTTATTGGCAAACTCGGCACGCAGCTTATTGTCGACATTGCGGTCAGCGTGCAGTGCTGTGTCATCGTCACGCGTAAGGTAGACCTCCAAGTCGGGCATACGGCTATTCAGCGATGCCTTAACAGCCTTTGCCACAGCGAGGTTGATATCTGCCTCACGCACCTTACCCACACACTTGCCTGGACGAGGGCCGCCGTGACCCGCATCGAGGACGACAACACGTTTATCCATTAACGCAACATTTTCGGTGGTTTGTGCGTTACTTGAGACGTGTAGCATCATCGCTACGAGTAACAACGGTATGAGTTTTCTCATAATAATCGTTTAAATGTTTAAAAAATGCAAAATAATTACTATATTTGCGGGTTGTAAACGCACTCGCGCACAACGGCGAGTGTGATACACAGGCGGTAACAGCCCCAATTTTGGCGTTGTTGCCGACTTGTCGGCAAAGGTACAAAAAATTATTGAATTTTGAGACTGTTTAGTGTAAAATATCTTATCTCTGCTCTGATTGTGGCAGCGTTGCTCGCTATGTGCTTCGGGCTCTCCGAGGTGGGCGCGCGCACTGTTTTTGCCATTTGGCAGAGCGACACAACAACACTACGCAGCGGCACTCAGGACACAACTGCCGACAAAAGGAGCACTCGCTCTGTACGTCGCAGCGGTGCAACCTCGGCACCTGTCGCCATACCTACAGCCGCTACCCCACTATCAACAACAGACACCACCCCTGCCTCAACGACGACAATAAGCGACACAACGTCGGTAGAGAGGGAGGATAGCCGCACCACATCGGCTGCTACGCCACAAAGTAGCGACAACGCGGCACACCGTCAGCGCAAGAAGTCGATGTTTGACGATATTGTTGAGGGTAAGGCGGTAGACTCTGTGGTCTTTGATGCCCGCAACAAGATGATATATAGCTATCGTCAGGGAGATGTGACATATCAGGGTATGAACCTCAAGGCTGACTTTATGCGTGTCGATATGCAGACGAAGGATATCTTCGCTCACGGCTTTGCCGACACCACCGAGACGGGTGAAGCGACAAAGACACACCCCGAGTTCTCGGATGGTGGCACGCCATACTCGATGGACACCATCACCTACAACCTCGACTCACGCAAGGCAAAGATTAAGGGCATCGCCACACAGGAGGGCGACGGCTGGTTAGTAGGTAAGAGTGTGAAGATGCACCCCGACGAGACGATACACATCGGTCACGGTATGTACACCACGTGTGACCACACCGACCATCCGCACTTCTACCTTGCTATGACACAAGCAAAAATCATACCAGGCAAGAAGATTATTGCAGGATATTCGTATCTTGTTATGGAGGATGTGCCAATCTACTTCCCAGGCGTTCCCGAGGCGTTCTTCCCCATCTCTACGGGCCCCAAGTCGGGTATCCTGATGCCAACATACGGCGAGGATGCCAAGGGCTTCTTTATACGCGACCTCGGCTACTACTTCAAGATTGGCGACCACATGGACTTGGCACTGCGCGGTGGCTTCTACACGCTCGGCTCGTGGGAGGTGTCGGCGCGCTCACAGTATGTCAAGCGATATAAGTTCCGTGGTAACTTCGACCTCTCATACTCGTCGATACGCACAGGCGAGAAGGGCGAGCCCGACTACGTAAACCAGAACAACTACCGCATACAGTGGTCACACTCACAAGACCCCAAGGCAAACCCTGGCTCTACATTCTCGGCATCGGTGAACCTTACGTCAAGTGGTTATAGCCGCTACTCGGCGACCAACGTCAGCGACATCCTCGCGACGCAGACCAACTCCTCAATCTCGTATTCGAAGAACTGGGAGGGTACACCTTTCTCGTTGGCACTCAACCTGTCGGTTTCGCAGAACTCACGCGATAAGACCATCTCGGTAACGCTGCCCACCATCACCTTTAACGTGGCGAGCTTCAACCCCCTCAAGCGCAAGGAGGCTGTGGGCAAGACGCGCTGGTACGAGAAGATCAAGATGAGCTACTCGATGAAGATGACCAACACGGTGAGCACCACCGAGTCGGAGATATTCACCAAGGAGACACTTCAAAAAATGAAGAATGGTATTCAGCATACCATACCTATCTCTACGCAGCTCACGCTCTTCAAGTATATCAACATCAGCCCGTCGTTCAACTATAACGAGCGTTGGTACTTTAAGAAGGTGAGCCAGCAGTATAACGAAGAGACCAAGAAGGCGGAGGAGATGGCACCAGAGTATGGCTTCTGGCGTTTGTATGACTACCGAGGTACTGTTGCCGCCAACACCACCATCTATGGTACGTACGTTGCCAAGAAGAAGGAGCGCAAGCTACAGGCGGTGCGCCACACGCTCACGCCCAACATCGGCTTCAGCTATGCCCCCGACTTCAGCCGTCAGAAGTATGGCTTCTACGAGACGGTGCAGACAGATAGTACGGGTCGCCATAAGGTCTACTCGCCCTTCACGAACAACGCCTATGGTGTGCCGAGCAGTGGTCAACAGCTAAACCTCACGTTTGGTCTGTCGCAGTCGCTCGAGGCAAAGATACGCACAAAGGATACGGTCAAGAAGATAAAGCTCATTGACCAGCTCTCGATAAGTAGCTCGTATAACTTCCTCGCCGACTCTATGCGCCTCGCGGTATTCCCCATATCGTTGCGCACGACCCTCTACAACAACATTGCGTTGCAGATATCTATGACGCTCGACCCGTATGAGGTATCACCGCAGGGTGTGCGTTACAACAAGCTGATGTGGAAGCGCGGCCTGCCAGGACGTATCTCAAACATCGGCTGGTCGTTTGGCTACACCTTCAACTCGCGCGAGGATAAGTCGCAGACGGCAGGTAACGACATCACGTCGCTGCCTCCCGAGTACTTCAACTCGTGGAGCGATCCCTACGGCACGCTCAACCCCGCTATGCGACGACAATTTATGGCGGGCACGTACTACGACTTCTCGATACCGTGGACGTTTGGCTTCAGCTACAACATAAACTACTCTGTGCAGTTTGTCAATAACGGCACGACGGGCTACCGTAAGAATATTATGCAGACGCTGGGTCTCAACGCCAGCGTAAGGCTCACGCCCAAGCTGATGATTACCGCCACGTCGGGTTATGACTTTGCGGCGCGCAAGATGTCTATGACCTCAATCTCCATCACGCGCGACCTGCACTGCTGGCAGATGTCGTTTATGTGGGTACCCTTCGGCAACCACAAGAGCTGGTCGTTTAACATCGGCGTTAAGTCGGCATCCCTCGCCGACCTTAAGTACGACAAGAGCTATACACAATACGACTATATGTACTAACCTGTCGTATGTGTTAGCCTATGGCGGCTTATGGCGGCTTATGACGGCTTATGGCGTAGGCATATCAACCATTTACCTATCAACTATGCGAAGCTATCTGAAGAGATTTATAGAGCGCGTCAAGGCGTGGCTATCACAACTATCGTTTCGTACAGGCGTAGTTGTGATGCTATGCTGCATACCGCTCTATGTGCTCTCCTTCGCGCAGATGCTCCTGCCCATAAGCACCAGCCTAAAGAGTGTGCTATGGGTGGTGCTGTTTGGGCTTGCCAAGACGGCACAGTATGGCGGATTGACCATACTTGGTGTCGAGGGCGTGCGTCGTCTGAAAGCATACCTCCGCAAGTAATATATAGACACTATAACATATAACAGTAACATATTAAATGTTACTGTTATATGTTATTTAGTGTAGCATCACCCCCCTGTAGTCCCCCCTCTTCATTGCAACAGCGTTAAAATGATGTTACATTTTGGTTGCACTATTGCATCATTCAGAGTGATGATATACTTTTGTCACCAGAAAGGTAAATTTGACAATAAAAAAGTACATTAACACTATAAAACTATGATGCAGGCATTGACCTTACTTGGCGCACTCGGTATGTTCCTCTACGGAATGAACCTTATGAGTGGCGGTTTGCAGAAGGCGGCAGGTAGCCGTCTGCGCAACTTTCTAACGACAATGACATCTAACCCCTTCAAGGGCGTACTCACAGGTATCGGTATTACGAGCGTGATACAGTCGTCATCGGCAACAACGGTGATGACCGTAGGCTTCGTAAATGCGGGGCTACTCACGCTGACACAGGCTATCTGCGTGATTATGGGTGCTAACATCGGTACTACGGTTACAGCGTGGCTCGTGGCACTTTTAGGCTTTAAGGCAGATATCTCACTCTTTGCAGTGCCTCTGATGGCAGTAGGCTTCATCTTGAGCCTCTCGAAGCGCGACAAGCGTCGTAACATTAGCGAGCTTATCGTGGGCTTCTCGCTACTCTTCTTGGGTCTGTCGCTTATGAAGGAGTCGGTGCCCGACCTGCGCGAGACACCCGAGGTGTTAGCCTTCATTCAGGACTGGACAAGCTATGGCTTCGGCTCGGTGCTTATCTTCCTGCTCTTTGGTACGGTGCTTACCCTCGTGTTGCAGTCATCGTCAGCAACAATGGCACTCACGCTTATTATGGTGAATATGGGCTGGATACCCTTCGAGATGGGTGCTGCAATGGTGCTTGGTGAGAACATCGGTACTACCATCACCGCCAACATCGCGGCAGCCGTTGGTAACGCCAACGCACGACGTGCCGCACTTGCACACACACTCTTCAACGTCTTTGGTGTGTGCTGGGCATTGGCACTCTTCAACCCCTTCTTGCAGCTCGTGGGCGAGGTAATTACGTGGATGGGCCTGCCTAACCCCCTCTACATCGACCACACGCTGACTATGACCACCAACGACGCGACAGCGACGCTCTACGGTGTCTCGATGCTCCACACGCTCTTTAACACCTTCAACACCCTCATCCTCGTATGGTTCACACCGCTTATCGCACGCATCGTGACACGCATAATCAAGGATAAGAGACAGGCGGAGGATGACACTGTGAAGCTGAAGTTCATCGACGCAGGCCCCCTCTCTACAGCCGAGCTTGCCATAGGTCAGGCACGCAACGAGGTGATACACTTCGCCGAGATTTCGCGCAAGGGTTTAGATTATATTCGTGGCATAGTACACGCCAAGGATGACAAGGAGTTTGAGGCTATGCGCCAGAAGCTCGTAAAGTATGAGGAGATATCAGACCGCATAGAGTACGAGATTGCAACCTTCCTCAACGCGCTGCCCGAGGAGAGCATAAGCGAGGAGACACGCACCGAGGAGAAGCGTATGTACAAGATTATAGGCGAGCTGGAGAGCTTGGGTGACTCGGGCGAGGCTGTGAGCCGCATACTCACACGTCGCAACAGCCACAAGCAGAGCTTCTCACAGGAGCAGACATCGAAGATTGACACTATGATAAACGCCATAGACCACGCCTACGAGATTATGATTAACAACCTGCGTAGCGAGAACTTCGATGCACTCGGTCTGCGCCTGGCAACAGACTGCGAGATAGAGATAAACGAGCTGCGTAACACCATACGCGAGGAGGAGATACGCCGCATCGAGAGCAGCAATGCCAACTACTTGAGCGCGGTATACTACCTCGACACAGTGTCGGAGATGGAGCGTATGGGCGACTTCATAATAAACATCTCACAGGCTCTCGACAGCGATATAAAGTAGAGGGCAGACGAGCCTAAATTGGTGCAAAAAACCGAGTCTAAACAGATGAGTTAGGCTCGGTTTTTGCTATTTACATCTACGCAAGAGGGGGCGCACTGAACTCTTATGCCGACAAGCGACACACGGCACGAAGAGGGCTCAACGTCCCACACAATGGTTAATAAACATATTTAGGTTATGAGAAAGTATCTACTGTTAGCAGCGGCACTGCTTATATGTGTCTCGCTACACGCACAAGAGCGAAAGAATGGTATTGGTATACGCGTAGGCGATGGCGTAGAGGTAAGCTACGTGCGCAACCTCGCAACACACGGCTACATCACCGCATCTGCGGGTATGCTGGGCTTCGATAGCGGCTTCTTTATCACAGCTACCTACAACCAGATATTGCGCAAATGGCGGTGGACACCGCGCACAGGCGATTGGTTTATCGCGGCAGGTGGTGGCGGCACAGCGGGTATGTACCGCGACGACTTCAACATAGGTATAGCGGCAGACGTGGCATTCGGCATCAAGTTCAAACAGCCCGTAACACTCGCCGTAGATTACCGCCCGACAGTGCTGCTCGTCGACCACCATACACGCGGCTTATACAACTTTGGCGTGAGCTGTTATTACAACTTTTAACACGCTGTATACCAGATGTTTACGCGATGTGACAGAGTGACAAAAAAGCTCCTTGACATAGCGACAATTTGGCACTTATCGCAAGTGACAAAATGGCACATTCAGGCAACTCTTCACACGTTGCCCTCCTGTGCCATTTGCTACTAATAGTTGCAGCCGTCAGCCGCAGATTTCTCGCTCTACCCTATCGCTTTGTCTTGTACGATGCCATATATGAGCCACGCGCCATCTTCTGCAACTTGCCCTTGATAAGGTTACGACGCAAGGGTGCGAGGTTATCGGTAAAGACCTTACCCTCGATATGGTCGTACTCGTGCTGGATGACACGCGCAGGCTTACCTGTGAACTCCTCGTCGTGCTCCACGAAGTTCTCGTCGAGGTAGCGCATACGTATTGTCAGGGGGCGACGCACATTCTCGTGCAGACCAGGCAACGACAGACAGCCCTCCTCAAAGAGTCCAGTCTCCTCCGAGCGTTCATATATCTCGGCATTGACAAAGACGCGCTTGAAGTCGGCGAGTTCGGGGTTCTCCTCGCCCCACGGTGTGCAGTCGACGATGAAGAGGCGTATGTTCTTGCCTATCTGTGGTGCAGCAAGACCTACGCCCTCTGCCTCGGCAAGCGTGAGCCACATATCTTCAACAAGCTTCTTGAAGTCGGGATAGTCCTCGGAGATATTCACCGACTTATTACGCAATATCTGCGAGCCGTAAATAACAATTGGGTATATCATAACTATATTCGTCTAAACATTTTTACATTCCAACCGATGCCATATAATCTTGCAGGATTATGGCTGCCGACACCTTATCCACAAGGCTCTTATCGCGGCGCGCCATCTTACCTATGCCACTCTGGAGTATCGTGCGCTGTGCCAAGACCGAGGTGAAACGCTCATCGAAGAGCACCACCTGCTTGTCGGGGTGCGCCCTACGCAGACGACCCACTAACGGCTCAATGTAGCGCATAGTCTCCGATGCCTCGCCACTCATCTGGCGCGGATGCCCCACAACGATTGTCTGAACATCCTCCCTCTGGCAGTACTCCAAGACGAAACGCTCCAAAGACTTGGTGTCGACGGTCTCTAACGGCTGCGCGATGATGCCCAGCGGGTCGCTTACAGCGATGCCCGTGCGCTTTGTGCCGTAGTCTATGGCTAACAGTCGCGCCATAGCTACAACACTTGTCCTATGAGGTAGCCTATGCCGAAGCCCACAGCATAGCACGCAGCGATGATGGCGGCGATGATAAGCAGACGGCGCAGGGTGTATCTTCCTCTCTTCTCGCCCATAGCCTATGCCTCGATATCCTGCATCTTCTTGAAGAGCTTGGCAAACGACACCTCGCCCTCAACCATTGCCTTGAGTGCCTCAATCTTGATGCGCTCCTGCTGCATAGTGTCGCGGTGACGCACCGTAACAGTGCCATCCTCCAATGTCTGGTGGTCGACAGTGACGCAGAAGGGGGTACCCACAGCATCCTGACGGCGGTAACGCTTACCGATAGAGTCCTTCTCGTCGTAGGCTACGGTGTAGTCGAACTTGAGGTCGTCGATGATGCGACGTGCCACCTCGGGAAGACCATCCTTCTTAACGAGGGGCAACACAGCAATCTTCGTAGGTGCCAACGCAGCGGGTATGCGCAATACTACGCGCTCGTCGCCACCCTCCAACTTCTCCTCGGTGTAGGCTGCCGACATAATCTGCAGGAACATACGGTCAACGCCGATAGAGGTCTCCACGACATAGGGCACATAGCTCTCGCCACGCTCTGAATCGAAGTACTGCATCTTCTTACCCGAGTACTCCTGATGGCGGCTTAGGTCGAAGTCTGTACGCGAGTGTATGCCCTCCACCTCCTTGAAGCCGAAGGGGAAGTTGAACTCTACGTCGGTTGCAGCATTTGCATAGTGTGCCAACTTGTCGTGGTCGTGGAAGCGGTAGTTCTGGTCGCCAAAGCCGAGGGCACGGTGCCACGCCATACGCGTATTCTTCCACTTTGTCCACCACTCCATCTCGGTACCAGGCTGCACGAAGAACTGCATCTCCATCTGCTCGAACTCGCGCATACGGAAGATAAACTGACGCGCCACAATCTCGTTGCGGAACGCCTTACCAATCTGCGCAATACCGAAGGGGAGCTTCATACGACCTGTCTTCTGCACGTTGAGGAAGTTCACGAAGATACCCTGTGCAGTCTCGGGACGCAGGTAGATGGTGCTTGCGCCATCGGCTGTCGAGCCCATCTGCGTAGAGAACATAAGGTTGAACTGGCGCACATCTGTCCAGTTGCGTGTGCCCGAGATGGGGCATACTATCTCGCAGTCGAGGATAATCTGCTTAAGCTCCTCAAGGTTATTGTCATTGAGTGCATTTGCAAAGCGCGTGTGTACTGTCTGAATCTTCTCCTTAATCTCCAGTACGCGGGGCGATGTTGCGAGGTACTGCTCCTCGTTGAAGCTCTCCTTGAAACGCTTGCGCGCCTTCTCTACCTCCTTCTCTATCTTCTCCTCCTGCTTTGCCATCCAATCCTCGATAAGCACATCGGCACGATAACGCTTCTTCGAGTCCTTGTTGTCAATCAGCGGGTCGTTGAATGCGCCCACGTGACCCGATGCCTCCCAGGTCTTGGGGTGCATAAATATTGCGGCGTCGATGCCCACGATGTTGTCGTTGAGCTTAATCATTGAGTCCCACCAGTAACGCTTGATGTTGTTCTTCAGCTCCACGCCATTCTGACCGTAGTCGTAAACAGCACCAAGACCGTCATATATCTCGCTCGACGGGAATATAAAGCCATACTCCTTGCAGTGAGCGATAAGTTTCTTAAACAATTCTTCCTGTGTCATAAAAGTATATCATTTTTTGTTATTACCAGCATCTGTTATATGCCATAGGCATATCACCGCGCAAAGATAGTAATTTTTGCCGAAACGAGAGCCTATTTCAAAAGATTATGCGCGCGGAATGAGTAATGGTCGCCGTGGGCGATGATAACGTGGTCTAACAGGCGTATCTCAAAGAGACGGCAACCCTCATCTACGCGCTGCGTAAGCTCCCTATCCTGCGGGCTGGGGGATGCCTTGCCCGAGGGGTGGTTATGCACCAACACAACCTCTACGGCAAGCAGCTCCAAGGCGCGCTTAAGTATCAGCTTGCAGTCGACGACGGTAGCCTGCACGCCACCCTGCGATATGCGCACACGCTCCAGCACCTTGCCCGACGAGGCGAGATACAACGCCCAGCACTCCTCGTGCTTAAGGCAGCCGAGCATAGGCTCCATAAGGCGCACGACATCCGTATCCGAGGATATATACTGCTCCACGGCGGCAGCACGCGCCACTGCGACCCTACGTCCCAGCTCCTGCGACACCTTGAGGAGCATAGCGCGCCTCAAGCCTATGCCCGCCGACATACGCAGGCGCGCGACATCACCATCGAGCAGCGCGACAAGCGACCCACCATTGAGGCGCAACAGCTCCTGTGCCGTAGCTACGGCGCGCTCATCAGACGTACTCTCGGCAACAACAACAGCGAGAAGCTCGGCATCGGTCAACACCTCGACACCGCGCGACAGAAGTTTATCGGTAATATTACGCATAACGACTTTAGCTTCGTAAGTTTTGGACTCACGAAGTTACGTAAATTATTTGAATTTCGGAAATTATCGCGCCACTATAAAGAGTATATGTGGCTTTGCGCGGCGTCGCGCGGGTTATGAGTGTCGCTGCTGCTGCAACTTGTCGAACTTATCCAGCAGGCGCGCACTTGTCTCATCGTTGATAGCCACTGTCGACTGCGACACCGAGAATGCGGCATTCTGCTCTGCCACCTTCTTCGAGTCACCCGTGCCGTGACCAACAGGCATACCGTCTACATATACCGTAGAGACAAACGTGGGGTGTGCCGACTGCGCCGAGGAGTCGTGACCCGTGCGGAACTCAATAGTGTAGTGGTTCTTCTGGCACCACTCTATAAGGCGGCTCTTGAAGTCGGTCTCCGACTGCAACACCTCGTCAAGCGACAAGTAGCGACCATATATACGGTTGATAAGCAGGCGGTTAGCAAAGTCGTAGCCCTGGTCGAGGTATATAGCACCCATCATAGCCTCAAAGGCATCGCCATAGATATGCTTCTGCACGAGGTTGCCCGCAGCGTGCGAGATGACGTGCTTGTCGAGACCTATCTTCGAGGCAATGGCGTTGAGCGACTGGCGCGACACAATCTTCGAGCGCAGCTGCGTCATAAAGCCCTCGTCACGGTCGGGAAACTCAATGAAGAGGTAGTCCGACGTGATGCTCTCGATGACGGCATCGCCCAAAAACTCAAGACGCTCGTTGTTCACGTGGCTGCCGTCCTCCAACTCCACAGAGGCAGACTTGTGAATGAGAGCGAGCTTATATAGCTCGATGTTATTGGGAATGAAGCCGAACATATCGTCGACAGCGGCATAGAAAGCCTTATCGCTACCATAGCGACGGCGTATGGGACGCAACAGAAAATCAAACATGACCTAAATCGAAGTGTGCTACTCGTCTACACGACGCAGGATAACAGTAGAGTTGTGACCGCCAAAGCCAAAGGTGTTGCTCAATGCCGCACGCACCTCACGACGACGCGCCGTACCGAGCGTCAGATCCAACGTGGGGTCGATAGCGGGGTCGAGGTTTTCGACATTTATTGTTGGCGGGATGACACCGCGTGTGATAGCCATCACACACGCCAAAGCCTCAACGGCTGCTGCTGCTCCGAGCAGGTGTCCTGTCATAGACTTTGTTGACGAGATGCTTATGGCAGAAAGTGCGTCGCCAAAGACAGCTCCAAGAGCCTTCATCTCTGCGACATCGCCAAGGGGTGTAGATGTGCCGTGAACATTGATATAGTCGATATCCGAGGGCTGCATCTCGGCATCCCTCAACGCCTCCTCCATCGACAATATCGCGCCCTCACCCTCGGGGTGGGGTGCTGTCATATGGTGAGCATCGGCAGACATACCGCCACCGACAACCTCACAATATATCTTTGCACCACGCTTCACGGCGTGCTCATACTCCTCCAAGACCAAAGCCGCTGCGCCCTCGCCCATAACAAAGCCGTCACGGTCACGGTCAAACGGTCGTGATGCGTGCTCGGGGTCGTCGTTACGTGTTGAGAGTGCCTGCATCGAGCTGAAGCCGCCCACACCCGCCTGGATGATGGGGGCCTCCGAGCCACCAGTGACGATGACATCAGCCTTGCCCAGACGAATGAGCGTGAAGGCATCGATTATAGCGTGGTTGGATGACGCACACGCCGACGTAACGCTATAGTTGGGGCCCATAAAGCCATACTTCATGGCGATATGTCCTGCCGCGAGGTCGGCAATCATACGTGGAACAAAGAATGGACTAAACCGAGGGAGCTCTCCTCCCTTGGCATAGTCCATACATTCATTAAAGTAGGTCTCAATACCACCTACGCCCGAGCTCCACACAACGCCACAGCGACGACGGTTGACATCGTCACCAAATGCAGCATCGCCCACAGCCTCCGAGGCTGCGACCATAGCAAACTGGGCAAAGCGGTCGTATTTACGAACCTCCTTGCGGTCAAAATATTGTGACCAATCGTAATTCTTTACCTCGCAAGCGAAGCGCACTTTGAACTGCGATGCATCAAAGTTGGTGATAGGAGCAGCACCACATACGCCATTCTCAAGATTTTGGAAATACTCCTCAACATTGTGACCCAATGGGTTAATAGTACCGATACCAGTAACAACAACTCTGCGCAACTCCATTTCAAAAGTACCTTTTATTCTCCGCCTCCAAAGATTATTGAATTATCTATTACTTGTGAGCCTCGATGTAGTTGATAGCGTCACCAACAGTGGTGATCTTCTCTGCATCAGCATCGGGAATCTGAAGATCGAAAGCCTTCTCGAACTCCATAATGAGCTCTACCTGATCAAGTGAGTCGGCACCAAGGTGTGCAGTAAAGCTTGCTTCGGGCACTACCTCTGACTCCTTAACGCCCAACTTGTCAACGATGATCTCGACAACTTTTGACTGAATTTCTGACATAATAAATAAGTTTTAGTTAAACATTATAGTAGTAAATTGTATGCTACTGTAATACCCACGAAAAGTAAAAAATTTTCACGGGACGGTACAAAAGTAACACTTTTTTTATTATCTTTGACATTATCTCATAAAAATTTTATGCGCAAATTATTAACACTATATATTAAACACTTAATACTCAAAGAATTATGAACCTTTTACTGATTTCCAATTCCACCAACGCAGGTGAGGAGTATTTGAAATACCCCATTGCCGAGATTGCCAAGACACTTGAGGGTGTAAGCGAGGTTGTATTTATCCCCTATGCGGCCGTAACATTCTCTTACGATGAGTATGAGCGCAAGGTGCAGCAGCGTTTCAACGAGATAGGAGTTAAGGTAAACTCTATACACCGCGCCCTCAACAAGCGCAACTTCTTGCGCCACGCACAGGCTATCGTCATCGGCGGTGGCAACACCTTCGCACTCTTGAAGAAGATGCAGGAGGAGGATCTGCTCGACACCATCTTCCGCCGCGTGAAGGGTGGCACACCCTATATCGGCTGGTCGGCTGGTAGCAACGTCACCTGCCCCACCATCTGCACCACAAACGATATGCCCATCGTGCAGCCCGCGTCATTCCGCGCAATAGGTCTTGTACCATTCCAGATTAACCCCCACTACCTCGACGCTAACCCCGAGGGTCACGCTGGCGAGACACGCGAGCAGCGCATCCTTGAGTACATCGAGGCTAACCGCAGCCGCTATGTTGTAGGCTTGCGCGAGGGCTGTATGCTACGCATCAACGACAACGGCATTGAGCTTATCGGCAGCCGCCCAATGCGCATCTTCAAGAAGGGTATGGAGATCTTCGAGGTGCAGCCTGGTGACAACATCGAGTTCCTCATCAAGCGCACGCGCTAACACACGATGGCGGGTGTTGCAACAGGCATAGGCTCACGCGGCGAGGATATCGCCGTGGAGTGGCTGCGTAGCAATGGCTTCTACATCGTTGAACGCAACTGGCGCGCGGGCTACTACGAGATAGACATCATAGCCCAGCGTTGGGACACGCTCCACATAGTAGAGGTCAAGACGCGCCACGCGAGTAGCTGGCACTCTGCCGCAGATAGCATCGACAGTCAGAAGATACGCAACCTGCGGCGAGCAACATCACTATATCGTATGGTGCATCGCTCGCCACTGCTCATACAGTTCGACCTTATATCTGTGGTTATCGACGACCACGGTGGTCACACTGTGGAGTATATCGAGAATATCTTATAGGGCGAGGTAGAGTTTAAGGCGAGGTAGGGAGTTTAGGGAGTTTAAGGAGTTTAAGGAAAACCACATCACCACTAACTTCCCTAACTTCCCTAACCTCCCTAAACTCCCTAAACTCCCTAAACTCTCTAATCTCCCTCTCTCGCCCCAACTATTTTCGCCTAAAACGCCGTTTTAGCACCACTACGCTTTGCAGTCCGCATAATTTTGCTTAATTTTGTGAGCATAAAGCCACAAAAACAGAATTGCGATGTGTATATATAATGTAGGTATGTACCTCTACGAGCAGGCGGTGTCGGTAGCAGCTCTGCGCAACACCAAAGCACGACAGTGGCGCGATGGTCGTCGCGACATCTTCCGCCGTCTTGAAGCAGCCATACAGCCCAACGAGCGCATAGTATGGGTACACGCAGCCTCTCTCGGCGAGTTCGAGCAGGGTCGCCCCATAATCGAGGCACTAAAGCAGCAACACAACGACATAAAGATACTTCTCACATTCTTCTCGCCCTCGGGCTACGAGATACGCAAGAACTATGCTGGCGCAGACTACATCTTCTACCTGCCCATAGACCGTGCGAGCTACGCACGCCGCTTCCTCGACATCGTGCAGCCCGAGGCGGCGATATTCATCAAGTATGAGTTCTGGCTAAATTACCTCGGCGAGCTACGTCGTCGCAACATCGCCACATACGTCGTCTCGGCGATATTTCGCCCCGACTCGGTATTCTTCCGCCCGTGGGGTGGAGCTTGGCGCAAGGCACTCGGCACATTCGATAAGTTGTTTGTACAGAACGACGAGTCGCGCGAGCTTCTCGCCTCGATAGGCTACACCAATGTTGTTGTGGCGGGCGACACACGCTTTGACCGCGTGGCAGCCATCGCCAAGAGCGCGAAACGCATAGAGCTTATCGAGCGTTTCAAGGGCAATGACCGACTCTTCGTTGCAGGCTCGACGTGGGCACCCGACGAGGAGCTGCTCATAGAGCTTGCCAACGACAACCCCACGATACGCTTTGTCATAGCTCCACACGAGATGGACGCAGCGCGCATAGAGCACCTCATAAGTGCGATTAAGGGGGGTGCTGTGCGCTACACGCATATTGACGACAGCACAGACCTACGTAGCGCACAGGTGCTTATACTCGACACCGTGGGCATACTCTCATCGGTATATGGCTATGCCACGTGGTCGTACATAGGTGGCGGCTTTGGCGTGGGCATACACAACACCCTCGAAGCGGCGACATTTGGGCTGCCCATAGCCTTTGGCCCCAACTACCACAAGTTCAAGGAGGCACGCGATATGATAGCACTCGGCGCGGCGTGCAGCGTCTCGTCAAGCGCAGAGCTTAAGGCGTGGTTTGAGCCGCTACGCGACAACGACGAGCACCTACAAGCAACGGGCAGCGCAGCACGCGAGTACACGGCAAAGAACCTCGGAGCAACAGAGCTTATACTCAAGGGTATGGGCTACGGCACAAAGTAGACACGTTACACAGAGCCACTCTGTCGCCCCGCCAACTACAAAGGCACGACACAACACGACACAACACGACACAACACGACACAACACAACGCGACACAACACAAAGAGAGCCGTCGACACACTGTCAACGGCTCTCTCTATATTGCGGGTAGCCACACTCGGCAGCTACCCCACTTTTGCACGATTACAAGAAACGCTCAACATCGCCTGAACGTGTCTCTGAAGCCTCTGCCTTTACATCCTCGGGGATGGTAGTTGAGGCGTACACACTAACCAGCGACACATCCTCCTGGCTATAGAGTGTAAGCGTACTCTTATCCTCGGCAACCTCGCCCTTATAGCCACACTTCCAGTTTGTGCCATCGGCATAGCTACCTGTGAGAATATCGCCAGAGATAGAGTATGTGCCTGTG
>JAFXHE010000004.1 GCA_017536555.1 Alistipes sp. | reverse complement strand
TTCAAGGGGAAACGTATGGACAGTTGCGAAAAACACTGTCGAGAAGGGTTTGCAGTATGCTTATGCACACCGTCGTGAGAAGAAGAGAAATTATCGTTCATTGTGGATTGTTCGTATCAACGCTGCAGTTCGTATGTACGGTATGACTTATTCAGAGTTTATCGGTAAGATGAATGCAAAGGGTATCGCCCTCAACCGTAAGGTTTTGGCTGACCTTGCACTCAACGAGCCAAAGGCATTTGAGGCAATTGTTAATGCAGTTAAATAGTATCTCTCACTCTTGAGAGGATGGGCTGTTCGGTTACGAGCAGCCCTTTTTGTTTGGGGTGACGAGGTTAGAGGGGAGTAGGGAGTTTAGGGAGATTAGGGAGATTAGGGAGTTTAGGGAATTTAGGGAATTTAGGGAGATTAGGGAAAGCCCTATCAACAAAAAAGGACTGCTAATTGCAGTCCTTTAATACCAATATATCTCGATAAAACGCCGTTAGAGGTTCTCTATGCAGTAGTCTACCATCTTCTGGCGGATGTTAGCCATATCGTCGGGACGCATAGAGTGGTTCTGGTCGGGGTATACCATCATATCATACTGCTTGCCAGCGTGGTTGAGGGCGCGACACATCTCAATACTGTTCTGGAAGTGTACGTTGTCATCAGCCGTGCCGTGGATGATGAGCAGGCGTGTGTCGATACTCAACCTATCTGCAAAGTTGATAGGCGAGTTGTCGTCATAGCCAGCAGGGTTGTCCTGTGGTAGACCGTTGTATATCTCTGTGTAGATAGAGTCGTAGTATCGCCACGATGTCACGGGAGCCACAGCGATAGCCATCTTAAAGAGACCATCACCCTTGAGTGCGCAGCCCAACGCCATAAAGCCGCCATACGACCAGCCGTAGATGCCTATGCGCTTGCCGTCGACAAATTGTTGCTTTGCGAGGTGGCGCGCAAATGAGAGCTGATCCTCCACCTCGTTGTAGCCGAGGTTGGCGTATGTCACCTTCTTGAACGCCTCGCCACGGTAGCCTGTGCCACGTGCATCGCAGCAAGCTACGATATAGCCGTTGCGTGCCATAGTCTCCTCCCAGTCGGTAGTCCAGCGGTTAGCAATCTGCTGTGAGCCAGGGCCAGAGTACTGTGTGATAAGCACGGGGTACCTCTTGTTCTGGTCGAACTTCTCGGGGTAGATGAGGAAGTATTTAAGCTCGTCGCCACGCTCTGTGGTGAATGTGTAGTAGTTGCGCTGGTAGTCGGGCACACGGTCTGTCTCTGGCTCAAGCATTAGTGAGCGCACGGCGCGACCCTTGGTGTCATATACCGCAGCTGTAGGGTAGCAGTCTGTTGCCGAGTGCTCTGCGGCAAAGTAGCTCATATCGCCCGAGGGATATACTCTCCAGTAGCCACGCTTCGAGAGCAGACATACCTTCTTCTTGCTCTTGAGGTCAATAGAGTAGAGGTGACGCTCCTCGGGAGATTGCTCCGTAGACATATAATATATGGTCTTCTTGTTGGGCGACACGCCTATAAGCTCTGTCACCTCCCACTCGCCAGAGGTGATAGCACCTATGCGACCCTCTGTTGTCGAGTGTAGATATAGGTGATACCAGCCTGTTGTTGTCTCCTCGCGCACGATGAAACGCTCGTCGTCGATGAATGTCACTGTGGCATCGCTTGGACGCTCCACGTAGCGGTCATCGCTCTCGTCGTAAATTATGCGCTGTGTGCCGTCATCCTCAACCATAACCACCTCAAAATGGTTCTGAAGGCGGTTTACGCGGTAGAAGAAGAGCTTGCCAGCAGGTGTGTAGTCAATGCGCGGAATGTACTGGTCGACATTTTCGCCGAGGTCGATGTCGCGTGTCTGGCGTGATGCCACGTTGTATACGTGCATCGTCACGCGCGAGTTCTCTTCGCCAGCCTTGGGGTACTTGAAGCGGTATGCCACATTGTAGAGGTTGGTGTCGTAGCGCATCATCTCGAACTCCTTGACGCGACTCTCGTCAAACTTGAGGTATGCTATCTCCTTGCCATCGGGCGAGAAGGCATAAGCACGCGTGAAGCCATACTCCTCCTCATACACCCAGTCTGTTGTGCCGTTGATGATGTGGTTCCACTTACCGTCATCGGTGATGTTGTATATCTCGTTTGTTGTGAGGTCGTAGATGAACAGGTCGTTCTGGTACGACATAGCGAGATACTTCGAGTTGGGAGCAAAGGCTATGTCGCGCACGTCGTCAATGCGAATCTTTGTCCCATCGGGGCAGGCTACGTAGTAGTCCGATGTGAAGGAGTGGCGATAAATCTCTTCGCGTGGTGACTTGCCGTCCCACTCCTCATATAGTGCCATTGTGCCATCGGGTGACTTCACGTACGACAATAGCACCTTGTCGTTGCGGAATACCTCTGTGCCCTCTGACGGCTTGGCATAGTCATACATAACCACGCGCTTGCCATCAAGCTCCATATACTTGTTTGTGCCAGCTACGGGCGTAAGGCTTGCTGGGTTAACATAGTCGGGGGCATTGCTTGAACGCTCCTCGACCATCTGTAGGTAGCTCACCTGCGCCGACGCAGATACGGCTACGGCAATGCAGGCTATTGTGATAAGAACTCTTTTCATACTATTTAGTTTTAGGTTTAGATGCTTTGTTGTCAATGATTAAATGTCGTCTATCGAGAAGTCGTAGCTCAAGCGTTTACCCGTCGTGAACTTCGAGTTGTCGAGCTTTGAGTTGAACTGATCCACCGTCACGCGTATATTCTCCTCGTAGGGTGGCATCAGCAGGTCGAAGTTAAGCGCGTAGTTTATCGCCGTCTCAATTATCGTCACCAACGCGTCGCGGTCAATCTTGCGTGTGCCAAAGGCCATCGGACGCACCAATGTCTGACGCTTGCCCTCCACCCAGAAGCACTTCTCGCGGTTGATGAAGATGCGACCAATGAGGTAGCCCTCATCGGCGTTACGGTTGTACTTGAGCGAATCCGACAAGAAGTTATAGATGTTGATAACGCCCGAGTAGGAGTTTTGCTTGTCATCGCGCACATAGTTGTTCTGCCAGATGATGTGGTTTGAGTCGAACTCGAATACGTCGGTATGCATCTGGAAGAGTAGTATGTCGCTTGCCACCTGCAACTGTGCCTCGAACTTGCCGCGGTCACGATACTCGATGCGTACACGTCTGTCGAGCTTGCCATCAAGCTCATCATCAATCTCCGATGCCATCTCGAAGAGCGTCTCCTTAAGCTCGTTGAATGTAGAAAAAGTGTTGTCGAAGATCTGTTGTTTGAGGGTCGATTTGCGTACTATCGACTCCAAGATTTTCTCTCGTAAGGTACTCATATAATTTAGTTTTTACTCTCTAACGTAGTCTTATCATCTGTCCGTCGTTCAGTGGGTCGGATGCGCGCATACGGTTAAGTTTCGATAGCTGGTCGAGGCGTATGCCATAGTGTTGTGCCAGCTGGTATAACGTCTCGTTGCGGTGTGCCGTGTGGTGCAGAGCATTGCCCTTCCAGCGTGCCGCTTTGCGCTCGATGTAGACGATGTCGCCCGCCATAGGCTGTGCCGTGCCTCCCACGTCGTTGAAGCGGCGCAGTGTCGATGACGATATGTCGAATAGTTTACCTATGCTCTCGTAGGTGTCACCCTCTTTGGCTACGATGTGGTGTGCGCCATTTGTGAGGTAGACGTTGTAGCCGTGATATGAGTTTATTGTCACGCGGAAGTTGTCGGGGTCGAAGCCCGCCTCTGTGCTGGTCGCTACGCCCAATGTCGCGCTGTTTGCAGGAGTCTCATCGGCGGGTGGCGTGGCTGCGGGTGCTGTGATACCCACCTTCTCGGCTCTATATTGGTCGTATAGTGCCAAGCCATCCTTCTGGTCGAGAAGGTATAGACGCTCCTCCTCGATAATCTTTATTAGTCGCTCGGCATAGTCGGGTGCTGTGGCATAGCCAGCAGCCTTAAGACCGTGTGCCCAACCCTTATAGTCATCAGCGTCGAGCGCGAAGAGCGCGTCGTAGCGTTTGTTGACGTTCAAAAACTCGGCGTGGTCGGCATACGACTCGTCGACGGTGGGGTAGGCGCGGAAACACTCTCCCTTCTCGTCATCGTCGTGATATACGCGGTTACCCGTCCACGTCGACTTACACTTTATGCCGAAGTGGTTGTTCGAGCGTTTTGAGAGCTCGCTGTTGCCAGCTGCCGATTCGAGCAGTGCTTGCGCCATAGTGATACTTGCAGGAATGCCATACACCTCCATATTATCAATGGCGAGATGTCGCCAGCGTGCAATATACTCGTCGCGTGTCATACGCTCCTGTGCCACTGCATCGTGCGTAGATGCAATAACGCAAAAGGCGATAATTAGTAGCCTAAATGTTGCTTTTAAGGGAAAATTCATTATATTTGTAATTAAATTCGGCTTTACCTATTGCAAAGGTAAGATTTTATATGGAATAAACAACAAAAAATGGCTACTATGTTTACGGAAAATGCAAACAAAATCTTCGTACGCTCAATTGAAGATTACCATAAGTGGGATAATGTCGACCAACCTATGGCAAACCCCTATGCTGCAGGCTCGCTCGATGCTCTTCTGTATGAGAAAAATTGGGTGGATGCTGTGCAGTGGCACCTTGAAGATATTATCCGTGATCCGCAGATTGACCCAGTTAAGGCCCTTGAGATTAAGCGTCGTATAGACAAGTCTAATCAGGTGCGTACCGATATGGTGGAGTATATCGACTCATATATGCTCGACAAGTATAAGGATGTCGTGCCTGTGGCTGATGCTCGCCTTAACACAGAGACCCCTGCGTGGGCTATTGACCGCCTCTCTATCCTCGCTCTCAAGATATACCATATGAACTGCGAGGTGGAGCGCGTAGATGTCGACCAGCAGCATCGTGACGCTTGTCAGAAGAAGCTCGACACACTCCTTCAGCAGCGCGTAGACCTCTCTACGGCTATTGAGGAGCTTATTGAAGATATTGAGGCGGGACGCAAGTATATGAAGACCTACAAGCAGATGAAGATGTATAACGACCCGTCGCTCAATCCTGTACTCTATGGAAACAAGCAGTAAGCAACCCAACTTTAAGCGTATACTCCTTATACGACTATCGGCACTTGGCGATGTCGCTATGTTGCCACACGCAGTGCGCGCCTTCCGCGAGGCATACCCAAAGGTGGGTGTGACAATACTTACGCGCAGCTTCCTGCGCCCGCTGTTTGATGGTCTCGACGTGGAGTTTATCTTCGTCGACACCGATAAGCACCACCGAGGCTTCTGGGGCTTGTGGCGACTTGCAGGCGAGATTAAGGCGCACGGCGTAGATGCCGTTGCCGATGTTCACGGTATGATACGCTCGTCGATTTTGCGCTGGATGTGCTTCCTGCGCGGTGGTATACCCTTCCGTAAGATATATAAGGGTCGCGTTGAGAAGTGGTTCAGAGTGGGATATAGCAACCACGAGGCTGTGCCTCTAACACATAGCGTTGTGCGCTACTGCGACGTGTTGCGCCGCTTTGGCTACACCTTTGATGACCCCTCTCCCGCAAAGCGTGTTGTACACGAGTCGCCTGTGGGCAAGAAGAGTGGTCGCTGGGTGGGCTTTGCACCATTCTCGGCACATCGTGGCAAGACCTACCCCGCAGATTTATCGGAACAGGTGGTAAGCTTGCTCTCGGAGCGTTTCGATAGAGTCTTTATACATAGTGGCGGTGGCAGCGAGGCGGAGTTTGCCGAGCGTATGGAGAGCCAATATCCAAATGTCACAGCCCTGTGGGATCGTGTAAAGCTCAAGGAGGAGCGTGACCTTATCTCCAATCTCGACTGCGTGATTACTATGGACTCGCTCGTTATGCACCTTGCGGCACTCGTTGCCACACCCACCGTGTCGGTGTGGGGTGCCACACATCCCGAGTTTGGCTTTATGGGCTATGGTATGGATTACGAGGGTGTGTTGCAGGAGAGTATGCCGTGTCGTCCCTGCTCGGTCTATGGCAATAAGCCGTGCAAGAGTGGCGACTATAAGTGTCTGCGCGCTATTACTCCCGAGATGATTGTTGAGCGCGCCGAGTATATGTGCAGTAAATATGGCTTTGTTGAGTGTAGTGTAGACGAGCAGTCAGAGTAGCTGCGGTCATTGCATATCAGATACAACGAGAGGCTGTCCAACAAGTAGTTGTGACAGCCTCTTTGTCGTTAGATGCTATGTAGTTTATTGTAGCGCGGGCTTCGTGGTATATATAAGGTGTTCAATCTCGCGTAGCGGGTTGCGCTGACCCTCCTCGGGTGAGTATAGTGCGAAGACGATTGTTGTGAGGCGCGATGTCTCGCGGTTAAGTGTGGTGTAGCTCACGTAGGGGCCTCCCATAAAGTCGCCATTTACCTCCCACCAGCCGCGAAGCTCTATCCACTCGGTGTCGCCTATGGTGACGGTGTTGATAAAGGCGGGGCCCTCCTCATTTATGCCCATATATGAGCCTTTGAGCTGCCCAGGTATTGTCGACAGGCGGTTGTCTAACGTGCGCACGAGCCACTCTGCCGTAAGCTCATCCTCCGAGGTGTAGTCATACGAGTAGGCAAAGATATACTGCGCCTTCTTCTCATAGTCGCGTATATACCACAAAAGCTCCTTGTCGGCGGTTGTCGCCTTGTAGTAGTTTGCGGGTATAAGCATCTCGAAGCCTGTGTGTGCCTTAAAGTCGTTGATAAGCTCTGGTGAGTGGTGACCACGGTAGTAGCTGTTGCTGGCATCGCGCTCGCCGCTCTCGAAGAGGTCGCGTATGGCTGCTGCCGAGTGCTCGATGTAGAGTGCTGCTGTGGCACTGTCGGGTGCCTTTATAGTAACCACTGTCTGTGGACGGGCATAGACGTTGCGTGCAACACTTGTCGACGGTGTGGCGTTTATAGCGTCGATGTTCAGACGCAGGATGTTGCTGTATTTAAGGTCTATGTCCGATGTGTTTTGGCTATTTGCCTGGCGCACGATGTTGAAGTAGCCCTGCGGACGTGTCAGCCCTATGGCATCCTCCTCAAGCATATCGCATACGACCATCGACAAGTCGCCCTGCCACGCAGCGTTGTCACATATCACAAATACGTCATAGGGTTCGCCTGTGGTGGTCTTTGTCGGCACAGTATTTATGGTGGTGCACGCACCCACGAAGAGTATCGCTACAATGGCGAGAAGTTTGTTTATAAGGTGTGTCATAGTATGTTGTTTTTGCATTATGTTACAAAATGTGGGCAATTTTTCAGGATGATTGCCATACAAAGGTAGCTATATTTCTCAAATTGCGAAAAAAAAGTTACTTTTGTGCGTTAAAAGAGTAGATTGCGGCTCACAGGAGCAGTTTAGAGAGTATGCGTATAGACCCGCCCAAAATAGTTAAGAGGCTCTACCCCGAGATGATATGGCGCGTGGAGGATGACGAAGGTGTATATCTCACCTTTGACGATGGCCCTACGCCTGGTGTTACGGAGTGGATACTCAATATGTTGGATAGATATAACGCCAAGGCTACCTTCTTTGTGCTGGGCAAGAATGTCGAGTTATACCCCGACCTCTACCAGATGATACTTGAGCGCGGACATAAGGTGGGTAACCACACCTATTCGCACCAGAAGGGGTGGACTATGTCGTTGGATAGATATGTCGAGGATGTCGACCTTGCTGCCGATATGGTACATTCCGAGCTGTTTAGACCGCCCTACGCGCAGATAACACGCGCACAACTGCGCGAGGTGGCAAAGCGTTTCAGGGTTGTTATGTGGAGCGTGCTTTCGCGCGACTATAACCGCAGCCTCTCGCCCAAGCGATGCCTGCAAGGTACAATTCGTGATTTAAGGGCTGGCGATATCATCTCGCTGCACGACAGCGCAAAGTCGTTCCGTAATACCAGCTACGTCCTGCCGCAGCTACTGCGCCACGTGCGCGAGCGCGGCTTGGAGTGCAAGATACTTGAACTATAATGAATATCATAGTTGCCATAACAGGAGCCAGCGGTGCTATATATGCGCGCCAGACACTTGAGGTGCTTGCCGCCTCAAGCGAGGTGGAGCGCATCGCCCTTATATTAAGCTCATCGGCTGAAGATGTGTTGCGCGCCGAGGGTGTTGAGCTGCCGCAGTGTGAGCGCGTGGAACGCTATGCCAACGACAATATGTGGTCGTCTGTGGCGAGTGGCTCGGCACGTTGGGATGCTATGATTGTCGTGCCTGCCTCTATGGGTACGGTGGGACGTGTGGCGGCGGGTGTGTCGCAGACACTCATCGAGCGTGCTGCCGATGTTATGCTCAAGGAGCGAAGACCGCTTGTTATGGTTGTGCGCGAAAGCCCCTACTCGCTTGTTCATCTACGCAATATGACTACACTTACCGAGGCTGGTGCTGTCATTATGCCCGCATCACCCTCATTCTACTTCAACCCCTCGTCTATAGACGAGCTTACGATGACGCTCGTTATGCGTGTTGTCGAGATGGCGGGCGTAAGTGTCAGTCACCGCGCGTGGGGCGAATAACTCCACTAAAGTAAAATGTTATATAAAGCGTGCTCGTTGCCATCTACCACTTGAGGCAACAGATATTTCGCGCTCGACGATGCCCGTGAGAGCATCTGCTGCGTCGTCGTGGCTGTTTGCACGAAATAGTCGACGGTAGGTCGTCAGGTGTGTGTATAGCTCTGCCCAGCGCAGGTGCCAGCCGCGGGGCATACGCACGTTGTGTAGCACCGTTGCCGAGTTGGAGAGTATGCGCGCCTCCTTGTTGTCGCTCTGGTGAAACCACTCTATGTGTACGCGAGGTGCGAGGCGTTGCAGCGCGCGAGCGAAGCCCCTGCCGCCGTTGTTGCTCTCTATGTAGGCGCGGCGCGTGTCATTCTTCATAAACATTGCCGCAACAAGTCGCTCGGTGTGCTCCATAGGCTCGCGCGAGTAGACGACATCTGTTATATATATCACCCCGTCGGTGTCAATGACATAGGCATAGGAGCATAGATAGTCGCTGCCTGTGTCTGCCGTATCGGTGTAGCTTGCGCGCGCCACAATGTCGCGTGGCAGGGTGTCATACTCGCGGAAGTTATCGCCATAGAGCAAGCCCTCACGCGACGTGGGGTGTCCCTGATACATCGCCTCGAAGCGTTGCGGGTCGAGACGTTGCTTGCTCTGGAGTAGCTCGACACTCTGCTGCTCTTCCCACAGTGCCTCGCCGCGTTCACGAGGGTCGAGCTCTGTTGGCTCCGAAGCCTTAAGTGCCTCGAAGTTGAGGTATAGCCACTGGTTTGTCTCCACGCTCTCTATATCTCTCATTGAGGTTAGCATACGGCACCTCTCTGTACGCATCAGCCTACCTATAAGATCCTCCTCGTGCCAGCGCGTGAATACTATCAGTTCGCGCGATGTGTTGTGCATACGTGTACGTACTACCGAGGTGTACCAGTCCCAGCAGTTGTCGCGCACAATGGGCGACTGTGCCTCCATAGCATCTTTATAGAGGTCGTCGAGGATGAAGCAGTCTACGCGGTTGCCTGTGAGCGACCCCTCACGACCTACGGATAGTAGCTCGCCGTGGTGGTCAATTATCTCAACCTCGTCCGAGGTGCGTATGTAGTTGGCAGGCTTCGTGCCCCGCTTGATTGTCGTCTCGGGAAATATCGCGGCATACTCGCGCGACTCTATTATGCGCTGTACGCGGCGGTTGAACTTCGAGGCGAGTGTCCCCGAGTATGATGCTATGGCTATGCGCAAATCGGGATTTAGTCCGAGCATATATGCTGGTAGTAGTGTTGTCGCTCCCACGCTCTTGCCGTGCTGCGGTGGCATAGATACTATTAGCTTGCGTATGTGCCCACGTGCGAAGCTCTCCAAGATGGTGTAGTAGGTGCGATGAAATGCGGTCATCTCCAAAAAGGGGTAGACCTCCATCGAGAAGTCGATGAACGACCCTGTAGTTGTTGTCTTCTCTACTTGCATAGTTTTAGTTTTTTAGGATTTAATTTTAGGTTTTAGGCTTTTACGTTTTACGTTTTTAGGTTTTTACGTTTTAGGTTGTTGATTGTTAGGTATAAATGTATTGTTGGAGTGTGCTGAACGAGAAGTCGTTACATATCTCCTCGCCACCCTCGGTGGTGTGAAACTCCCACCATACGTCGCATAGTTGCTCCACTGCGGGATGGCTATCCTCTGGCTCGATTGTGCGTTCTCTTCGGACAATTACGGTGCAGATGAGCTTGCAAAAGATGTCGTGGTGGGTCAAATTTATCGAGCCACTGAAGAAGTTGGCTGTGCCTATTTCGCTCAATAGCGCGTTGGCAATCTCAAGGTAAAGTTGAGGTGAAATTTCGTACATAGTTCATTTGGTGTAAAATTGTTGATAAAAATTTTGGTAATTAATATAAATTGCTTAACTTTGTAGTGCAAATATATGTTCAAATATTTACTCTGTCAATAGAAAAGTACAAAAATTTACTATAAAATATTTTTATATGGAAACGATTGGCTCACGATTAAGGCTTATGCGCAAGCAGCTAAATATGACGCAAGACCAACTTGCTCAACGACTTGGCATAGGTAAGGCTGCGCTTTCGATGATTGAGACAGGTAAGGCAGGGTTGTCGATGCGCAATAAGAATATCCTTGTTCAAGATTTTAATCTTAACCCTGATTGGATTGAGACGGGTAGGGGTAATATGTTTAATGCAGAGCCCGACTTGACGGCATTTATGCACCGAACAGACAAGTCGCTACCGCTACAGTCGGTGCCACTCTACTCGATTGAGGGAACAGCGGGTCTGGTGCCTATCTTTGCAGAGCAATCGACAGTCAAGCCTGTGAACTTTATACACATACCCAACCTGCCGAAGTGCGACGGCGCGATATATGTCGTGGGCGACTCGATGTATCCGCTGCTGAAGAGTGGCGATATTGTGTTATACAAGCAGCTGAACAATGTTGAGGATATCTTCTGGGGAGATATGTACCTGTTGTCGATAGATATTGATGGCGAGGAGTATATCACAGTTAAGTATGTCCAGAAGTCGGAGCACGAGGGTTATGTAAGGCTTGTGAGCCAAAATCAGCACCACGCCGACAAGGAGGTTGAGGTGAGCCGTATCAGGGCGATAGCACTTATCAAGGCATCGGTGCGTATGCATACGATAGGGTAGTTCTCCGCGCCCAAATACGAAATTAGGCTGTGTGATTGCTTCACACAGCCTAACTTGTTTATGCTCGTTTGGTCGAGCTATCTCGCTGCGTACTACCTGCTTATTAGAACGAGAAGCCCGCGATAAGCATTGCGTAGTGGTAGCGCGTAGTGGGGTTATAAATATAACCGAGCTGCACGGGGAGTGCCACGTTGCCAATCTCAAATTCGCGGTTAAGCATTACGCTTAAGTTGGTTACGTTGAAGCCCTTGGCTACGCTCTCCATATCGTTCTCAAAGCACCAGAAGGGGGCTGTCCAAGGCGATGCACCCGCCGAAATCTCAATGTCGAAGAGATCTTTGACAGGCTGTGTGTATGCTATCTCGAAATATGACGAGAAGGCACGCTTGCCAGTACGCTTACCCGTCTCGATATAGTCGTCGGGGTGCAGGAAGGTTGTTGCCCAGTGTAGGCGCAGGCGGTCAAAGAGTGTGTAGTCGATAGTAGCAGTGAGGCTATGGTTAGTCATACGCTTATCGAAGAATGGCTTGTTGAAGTCGCTGCCTACGCCACAGAATACATCGTATAGTGTGATAAGCAGATTCTCGTGCTCGAAGCCGAGGAAGATGTCAAACTCCTTATAGTCGCTAATAAGTGAGGCGTTGCCCCAGAACTCGACGTAGAACTTGCCGTAACCAAACGCCACGCTTGGCTGCAACGATGGGTCGAGCATTGTGCGATTGCCGCCACGATACGACTGGTCGAAGCCTCGCCACATATAGTTTGAGGCGAGGTCGAAGCCGCCGCCCCACCAAAATTCCCACTTATACTTGTCATCATTGTCATTAGACAGCTGTGTTGTGGTGGCTGTGTTGCTCTCTGCGGCAGAGGTGATCTCTTGCGCCTGTGTCGCACAGGTGAGTACGAATGTGGCAAGGGTAAGAAGAATCTCTCTTGTCATCTCTAAAATAAGTGTTTTAAGGTGTTAGTAATTTAATGAATGATTAGTAAAATATCCACTCGGCGTATCGCGCTCTGCGCTGCCGAGAGGGTGTTGCAACACTCACCGTCCGACCTACTCACCGATTTAAGTTTTACCTTGATACATTACGACTATGAGAGAGTAGATCGGGCGTTATGAGTGTATATTAGCTCTTTGCTTTGCGCTCGTTGTGACCGCGACGACGCTTGATATGTCGCTGACGCTTGCGATACGTATCTATCTTGCGCCATATACCCCACAGGAAGAGTGTTGTGAAGAAGAGGATGATGCCCACGAGCATACCCACAGAGAGGTTGTCGCCCTTCACGCGCGACCACATCTCAAGCATCTTATCGGTGCGCTCACCCGAGTCGTGCATAACGGCACAACGCTCAATAATAGAGATGTCGGGGTACATAACATCGTCGATATGGACACTGTCGGCACCCTCGATGGGTGTGCCGTCGCTGTGTCTAAAGAGGTAGCTTAAGTCGCATACCGTCTCTAACTCGTCGTCACGCATAGCCTCGAGTACCTCCTCGGTGGCAATAACGCTCACGTAGCCCGTCATATCCATATTGCGGATGGCATTCTCGGGCATACACATATAGTCGATGAAGTAGCGCGCGGCGCGCACATTCTTGGCATACTTGGGTATCACCCAGCCGTCAAACCACACCACGCTACCTTCGTGTGGCACGGCGTATGCGAGCTCCACATCTACCTCGGCAGCCTCCTCGATAGCCCACACAGCATCGCCACTCCACATAAGGTTTATCCACGCCTTCTCCTGCGTCATCATCTCCTTGCCGAAGTCGGCCTCCCAGCCTGCCACGAGATCCTTCATACGCTTGAGGTAGCTCTCGACAATGGCAATAGACTCATCCGACGAGTCGAACATAAGCTCGCGGATATACTCAATATCGAGCATCTCATCCTCGCCAAGTGTGCCGTTGGCGCGTGCCTCAAGGGTCTTGGCATAGATGAGCATCGGCGAGTATACATCGCGGAAGGCATCCTTGACGAGTATCTTGTCGTTGAGTCGCTTATCGAACATCAACTCCCACGACAGAGCCTCCTCGTCTGTGATATACTCCTTGTTGTATAGTATACCCGTAGTACCCCACATATAACCTACGGCATAGTCGTTGGGGTCTTGACCCTCGGGTGCCTCAAGTAGCGAGAACTGCTCCTTGATATATGGCGATATGCAGTCGAAGTAGTTTATGCCCTTGCTGTCGAGCTCCGCCAGGAAGTCGGGTGTGAGTATCGGCAGTATCATCTCGTCGCGCATCATACGCTCCACGATATACTCCGAGGGGCACACCACGTCGAAATCGGCGTGTCCGTTTTCAATCTTTGCGAGCATAACCTCGTTAATGTCGAAGGTCTGGTAGATTATCTCCACCTCTTCGCCTGTCTGCTCCATATACCACTCTTCGAACTCCACTAATAGGTCTTCGTCGATATAGTCGCCCCAGTTATACACCTTTAATATATTCTCTCGTCCATCATCACACGATGTAGACGCCATAGCCACACCAAGAAGAGTAGCTGCGAGAGGTATAGTCTTAAAAATTCTCTTAATCATCGTCGCCTAATTTTTAAGGGTTATGCGCTGCTCCTCCGCCTGCTTTGCCTGACGGCGTGCGCGGAAGTTAACAACGATAAGTAGCACCAACACCACTACAAGGATGATTGTAGATAGTGCGCGTAGCTCTGGCGTAAGACCGCCCTTGCGCGCATCGGCATAGATATATGTCGACAGCGTCTGCAAGCCATCTGTACCATTGGTGAAGATGGTCACGGCAAAGTCGTCGATAGAGAGTGTGAACGAGAGCAACAAGCCCGAAATCATACCAGGACGTATCTCGGGTATGATGACGTGGCGCATAGCCTGAAAGGGTGTCGCTCCAAGGTCGAGTGCCGCCTCATAGATATTGGGGTTCATCTGCACAAGACGTGGCATAACACTCAATACCACGTATGGCGTACAGAAGGCGATGTGGGCAAGGATTACTGTTGTGTAGCCCTGTGTAACGCCCAACGACACGAAGAGCAGGAAGAGTGAGATACCTGTAATGATATCTGGGTTGAGGATAGGCAGGTTGTTCATAAAGTTCACCACACGACGCTTGCGATACTTCATATCGTGAATACCTATGGCGGCTATTGTGCCGAGCAGCGTTGAGGCTACGGCAGCAACAATAGCGATGATAAAGGTATTTTTAATAGCATCTATGAGCGAGTTATTCACGCCGCCAGAAAAGAGCGATGAATATAGCTCCGTGGAGAAACCTGTCCAGTTACCCAGCACGCGCGACTCGGTGAACGAGTATATGGCGATGATGATGATGGGTGCATACAACATCAACAGCAATACGACAAGATATGTCGACGAGAGTAAACGCTTTATCATAGCAATCCTCCATCATTAGCCGCCTCTTCAGCCTCCGAGTCGGTGAAGAGCGAGGTTATACCAATTATCACAAGCATTATGAGCGACAACGCCGCGCCATAGTGCCACATACCATTGTTAATATTCTCCTGAATAGTGGTACCAAAGAGCTTTATGTTGTTCATTGTGAGCAACTCGGCAATGGCAAAAGTAGAGATGGTGGGCATAAAGACCATCATCACACCACTCACAATACCTGGCATAGATAGCGGGAATACCACGCGCGTAAATACCTGTCGTGGTGTGGCTCCGAGATCCTCGGCGGCCTCGATAAGCGAGCGATCCATCTTCTGCAAAACGTTATAGATGGGGTAGATCATAAACGGCAGGAAGTTATACACCATACCGAAGATGAGTGCGCCCTCGCCAAGTGGTAGCTTCAGGAAGTCGAACAGGGCAACTGTGGCGAGTGTTCTTACAAGCACGTTGACCCACATCGGCAAGATGAAAAGCATCACAACAACGCGTGCTGTGGAGCTATTCAGTCGCGCGAGGACATAGGCTGCGGGGTAGCCTAAAAGAATACATATAATGGTTGTAATGAGCGCAATACCAATAGAATATATAAAGGTATTTGCCGCCTCGGGCTGGTTTATAAATCGCTGGAAGTTCTCCAACGAGAAGCCTCCGTCCTTTGACTGAAAGGCGTAGAACATAATCAGCACGAGGGGCACTACAACAAACACTACGAGAAACAATACGTAGGGTATGCTCCAGTTGCGCCTGCGAGAAAAGAATTTTACAAATCTGCTTTGCATTCTCCTTTAAAGGGTTAGTGGCATAGTGCCAGACAACGAAAAAAAGCTGTTACTTACTCTTAACGGGGGTTATACGAAGCTCCGACGGTGCAATCTTGATACCTACCTCGTCCAAGTCCTCCCATACGTCGTGCGTGTCGACATAGATGTTCTCGCCATCGTCGGTGCGCACGGTGAGGTGGTAGCGGTCACCCTTATAGAGGATGAAGCGTATGATACCCCACGAGGTACCATCCTCCGAGTCGTCAGTAAGCTCTACGGCGGTAAAGTTAAAGGCTACGTCAACCTCTGCGCCCTGCTCAATGTTCGCCTGCTCTTGGCACTCGAACACCTCGCCAAGTATCTCCACGTGCGTAGCATCAACCATAGTACCCTTTACGTGGTTCTCTGTGCGCTCCTTCTGCATAACGTGGATGTCGGCGGGCTTTATCATCATACCCACCTCCTCGCCAGGCTCAAAGCAGTTATAGTCCTGTATCTGAATTTCATAGCCGTCGGGTGTGTCGACAAACATCTCGTAGTGGACACCCTTGAATATACACGAGCGCACAACGCCGTGGAACATAGCTGCCTCGGCATTGCGAATGATGTATACATCCTCGGGGCGGATGACAACATCTACGGGGGTGTTCTCGCCGAAGCCCTCGTCAATGCACTCAAACTCCTTGTCCATAAAACGTACCAAGCGGTCACGTACCATTGTGGCATTTAGGATGTTGCTCTCGCCAATAAAGTCGGCTACAAACGAGTTGCACGGCTCATTGTAAATGTCTGTAGGTGTGCCTATTTGCTGAATCTTTCCCTCGTTCATTACTACGATGGTGTCAGAGAGCGTAAGTGCCTCCTCCTGGTCGTGAGTAACATATACAAAGGTAATACCTAAAGAGCGGTGCATCTCCTTAAGCTCCATCTGCATATCCTTGCGCATCTTCAGGTCGAGGGCTGCCAATGGCTCGTCGAGGAGCAACACCTGCGGACGGTTGACAATAGCGCGCGCTATCGCCACACGCTGCTGCTGACCTCCCGACAGCGACTGCACGTCGCGGTGCTCATAGTCGGTCATACCCACCATCTTGAGGGCGCGCTTGACACGCTGTTCAATCTCCTTCTTGTCGACCTTCTGAAGCTTCAGACCGAAGGCAATATTGTCATAAACGTTGTAATTAGGAAAGAGCGCATAGCGTTGAAACACTGTGTTTACTGGACGAAGATGTGGCGGCACATCTGTCATAATCTCTCCATCAATACGAATCTCACCACTTGTGGCGGTGTTGAAGCCCGCCAAGAGACGCAGTAGGGTGGTCTTGCCACAACCCGAAGGACCGAGTATAGTGAGAAACTCGCCCTTCTTTACTGACAAACTGACATCGTCGAGGACAACCTTGTCGGGAAAAGACTTCGTAATGTTGGTTAGCTCGATGATGTAATTTGATTTCACCATTTTGCAAATAAGTATTAGTAGTTAATAAACCCCAAATGCACTGCGCTATGTGGCATAATAACATCATTGTCAATATGATACACACCCGCTTGATGCATAAAAAAATCTACAAACTATATACCCACAGTATATATTGTACGCAAATATATGAAAAAAAACTTAAAACTATACAAATTGCCAAAAAAAATAGATTTTAGGCTGTTGTTTAGCCGCAAGGTGAGGCGTTAGGGCTACCCAAAAAGTGCGACTCTTTGTGGCATTCTACGACGTTGCAGAGAGTGTTTATATATGAAAAAATTGTCATATTAAACATCTAACAATCAAGTCTGATGAATAAAAGCGCAGAATAACATTTTTAGTTTACACTTTTTTAGTTATCTTTGCGTCTATCTTGGTGGATGATGAACCGAAAAAACTTTAATAATATGATTAAACGACTATCTACTATCCTTGTGGCAGCAGCGATGATTCTCTCTGCTACAGCTCTCCGTGCCGAGCAGCCGGAGACGGTAAAGCCTAACTATGCTCTTGCCGAGCAGTATTCGCCCGTTAAGGTGCGACGACTTGTGCCACAGACCTTTGTGCGCCCTAATTGGTTTAAGTCAGAGAGCAAGATGTGGTATAAGTGGCAGACACGTGATGCCATCACTTACAATATCGTTGACCCTGCTGCGGGCAAGCAGACCGAGATGTGGAATATGGCCGAATTGGCAGAGAAGGTTACGATGGCTACGGGTTATGCTTTCGATGCGCAGCACCTGCCTATTGACCGCATCGAGCTTAAGGATGACAAATATGTCTTGTTCGATGTTAGCCCTGCTAAAGCTATGGTTTCGCCCAACCTCTATGAGCCGAAGGATGATGAGGGTAAGCCGTTGGTGTTCCACTTCAAGTGGGATATCGCCTCACGTGAGCTTACGCAGCTCGACGAGCGTGAGGGTCGCTACCCCGAGTGGGCTAATGTTTCGCCCGATGGCAAGATTGCTGTCTACCAGAAGGACTACAACCTCTGGTATATGTCTACGGAGGATGTGGAGAAGTTCATCAAAAATCCCGAGGATACAACCATTGTCGAGCATCCTATCACCACTGATGCTGTCGAGGCTAATGCCTACCACTGGTTTGAGGACTGCATCGAACAGATTAAGCCCCTCGAGCGTTACCGCGTATTCTTGCAGTGGTCACCCGACTCAAAGCACTTCGCTACGGTGCGTAGCCATACTGGGATGCTTAAGGACTTCTGGGTTATCGACGTGCTGAAGGAGCGTCCCGAGCTATTCACCTACAAGTATCAGATGCCAGGTGAGTCGAGCCCCGCCTTCAAGCTCGAGATATTTAACACCGAGGACTTCTCGCGCCGCGAGATAGATATGGAGAAGTACACCGAGCAGATGCTCTTTATCTGTCCGCGCGACTATAAGCATAGCCACGGCTACGATAGACCGCGCCGCTCGATATGGCAGGGCGATAACGAGTCGTTCTATGTGTTGCGCCAGAGCCGTGATATTCAGCGTGTTGACCTCTGCCGCGTAGACGTTGCTACGGGCGAGTGTCGGGAGGTTGTACACGAGGAGATGGAGACCTCTATTGAGTACCGCTACCCTGTGCTTGTGAATGGTGGTAAGGAGCTGTTGCAGTGGTCGGAGCGCACAGGCTGGGCGCACCTCTATCGCTACTCAACAGATGGCGAGCTACTCGGTCAGATTACCAAGGGCGAGTGGCACGTATCCGATATCTTGGGTGTTGATGACACGCGCCGTGTCATCTACTTCACTGCTACGGGCTACAACAAGGATGAGAACCCATACTACCTCCACCTCTTCCGCGTAAACTACGATGGCACAGGTCTCAAGCAGCTCGACCCCAAGGATTTCAATGGTATGTTCTCGCTGTCGGATGATTGCCGTTACTTCACGACAACCTATTCGCGCGTAAACGCTGCTCCTGTATCGGAGCTGTACACTACCGAGGGTCGCAAGGTGCTGACACTCCAAAGCGTAGACCTTGAGCCGCTCTTTGCTACGGGCTACACCTACCCCGAGCCCTTCGTTGTTAAGGCTGCCGACGGTATCACTGACCTGCACGGCGTTATGTACAAGCCCTTTGACTTCGACCCCGCGAAGAAGTATCCTATAATTGAGTATGTCTACCCAGGGCCGCAGACCGAGGCTGTTGAGCAGTCGTGGAATGCCTCTATGAACCGTATAGACCGCCTTGCGCAGATTGGCTTCATCGTTATCACTGTGGGTAACCGCGGTGGACACCCCGATCGCTCGAAGTGGTATCACAACTACGGTTATGGCAATATGCGTGACTATGGTCTTAAGGATAAGGTTGTTGCAGCACAGCAGCTCGCAGCGCAGTATGACTTTATCGACATCTCGCGCGTAGGTATCCACGGTCACTCGGGCGGTGGCTTTATGTCTACGGCGGCTATACTTATGTATCCCGACTTCTTCGATGTCGCTGTATCGTGTGCAGGCAACCACGACAACAACATCTACAACCGCTGGTGGAGCGAGAAGCACCACGGCATTATGGAGCGCGAGAAGGAGGGCGGCGAGATAAGCTTCGAGTATAAGATTACGTCTAATCCCGAGATAGCATCACGCCTTAAGGGTCATCTGCTGTTGGTACACGGCGACGTTGACGAGAATGTACACCCTGGTAACACGCTGCGTGTTGTCGATGCGTTGATTCGCGCAAATAAGCGTTTCGATATGTTGTTATTGCCAGGTCAGCACCACGGCTTTGGCGATATGAACGAGTACTTCTTCTGGCGTATGGCAGACTACTTTGCCGAGCACCTTTTGGGTGAGCGCGAGACGACTACCGATATCCCGCAGTTGAACAATGACATCTAATAGCTACCATAAATGCGCCATTCTATGAGCTTGAAACAGATATTTATCGCACTGCTTGCTGTTGCTGCTGTCGCCTGCGCAGATGACGATGAGCAGCTCCCGCAGGTAGATGCCGACAAGGTTGCTACGCAACTTAAGCGTAAGCCCTTCTATGACCGTAACCCCGAGAGTAGCGCGCCTACATATACCGTAAGTAGCGCGAAGCATCGTCTGGAGTTTGCGGGCTGGGGTGCTGACGACCCTACATTCACACTCGACTTCCCAGAGGAGGGTGACTACCGTCGTGTTGTGCTATGCTACACTATGTGCTCCGAGGGTGAGGGCCCTGCCGACTATGATAATACCGTTATGCTCTACGTGCGTAATAAGGCGGATGGTGTGTGGTATGAGATAGCGCGCGCTATGACCCCATTTGGCGATGAGTTTGACCAGTCGTGGAGCAAGTCCTTCTACATTGACGTTACGGAGTATCGTGAGATGCTGAAGGGTAGTACGGAGTTCAAGTATTACTATTCTGGTTTCGATGCAACCGAGAGGCGCGCACACGCCTTTAGCGTTAGTTTCAACGGCTATGTTGGCGATGAGGAGCAGGAGGTGCTTGGTGCAGAGTGCGTCTACGACTCGTCGATAAACCCCAATACGGGCTATCGTAGTTGGGCGTATGGCGTGGCTGGTCACGATATTGAAAGCGAGGAGCGTCTTGGTCAGAGAACGCTTACACTGCCCGCAGGCACAGGCGAGGTGCTGCTGCGTGTAGCAATCACAGGTCACGGTCACGATATGGGCGATTTCCCAGATATTGAGGGCTATGTACCAGAGAATGCTGCGGAATTTGTATTCAACAAATACTTTATGACCGTAAACGATGTTATGCAGGCTGCGTACGCACCCATTTTCTATTCAAATGCCAACAACTACTACCAGTCGGGTACGTATATGTATGACCGTGCTAACTGGGCACCAGGTAACCCTATAAATACCCACTACTGGTCACTTAATGTAGGTGCTGCAAAGGGTGCTACAATGAGCATTGATATCGACCTTCAGCCTTTTGTTTCGACCTTCGACCAGCCCAATGCCGAGGGTGTAGCAAACTACATTGTCACGGTGTATGCCTTCTATCTGAAGTAGTGGCAATTGAGCATCTATGCTACTTTGCTCTAAAAGTGAGAGGTGAGTGTTCGCCTTTCACTTTTTTTTATTATCTTTGCGCTCGATTGTATGACTATATAATCACACTCTCGAAAATTAGCTAAAAAAATTATACAATGGCAGTTGAACTGAAAGATCTTACCAAGAGCGATGAGAACTATTCGCAGTGGTATAACGAACTTGTAATAAAGGCTGGTCTTGCCGAGAACTCGGCAGTGCGCGGCTGTATGGTCATCAAGCCCTACGGCTATGCTATCTGGGAGAAGATGCGCGACGTGCTTGACCGTATGTTTAAGGAGACGGGACACGAGAACGCCTACTTCCCACTCTTCATTCCCAAGTCATTCTTCTCGCGTGAGGCGAGCCACGTTGAGGGCTTTGCCAAGGAGTGTGCAGTTGTTACGCACTACCGCCTTAAGAACGACCCCGACGGCAATGGCGTTGTGGTAGACCCCGCAGCACGCCTCGAGGAGGAGCTTATCGTGCGTCCTACATCGGAGACCATCATCTGGAATACCTACAAGAACTGGATTACCTCATACCGCGACCTTCCTATCCTCTGTAACCAGTGGGCAAATGTCGTGCGCTGGGAGATGCGTACACGTCTGTTCCTGCGTACCGCAGAGTTCTTGTGGCAGGAGGGTCACACAGCCCACGCCACCGAGCAGGAGGCTATCGAGGAGGCAGAGCGTATGATTAACGTCTATAAGAGCTTTGCCGAGGAGTGGATGGGTGTCCCCGTTATGGTTGGTCACAAGTCGCCTAATGAGCGTTTTGCAGGTGCTGTCGACACCCTCACCATCGAGGCATTGATGCAGGATGGTAAGGCTTTGCAGAGCGGTACTTCGCACTTCCTCGGTCAGAACTTCGCCAAGGCTTTCGATGTTCAGTACACCAATAAGGAGGGCAAGCAGGAGTATGTGTGGGCAACATCGTGGGGCGTGTCAACACGTCTTATGGGTGCTTTGATTATGGCTCACTCTGACAACAACGGTCTTGTGTTGCCTCCAAGGCTTGCACCTATTCAGGTCGTTATGGTGCCTATTTACCGTGGCGAGGAGCAGCGCGTGCAGGCTGTTGAGCGTTTTGAGGAGATTGCCAAGGAGCTTCGTGCCAAGGGTGTCTCTGTAAAGATTGATGGTCGTGATAATGTGCGCTCGGGCTTTAAGTTTGCCGAGTATGAGCTTAAGGGTGTGCCTGTACGTTTGGCACTCGGCCCACGTGACCTTGAGAATGGCACTATCGAGCTTGCTCGACGTGATACGCTTACCAAGGAGGTCGTTTCGCAGGAGGGTCTTGCAGAGCGTATCGTGGCACTTCTCGACGAGATACAGCAGAACATCTTTAAGAAGGCTCTCGACTTCCGTAACTCAATGATTACGAAGGTTGATAGCTGGGAGGAGTTTAAGAGTGTGCTCAACGAGAAGGGTGGCTTCATCCTCGCCCACTGGGACGGTACTCCCGAGACCGAGCAGGCTATCAAGGATGCTACCAAGGCAACTATCCGTTGTATACCGATGAATGTAGAGCCCGAGGAGGGCAAGTGCGTATTCTCTGGCAAGCCTTCGCCCTATCGTGTACTCTTCGCAAAGTCATATTAACGGAGTGCGATGCTCAGGGTGCAACGACAAATTTAGCATAAAACTAAAACGAGAAAATATATGAACGCTATTGTTAAGAACAACTTCGAGTTTGAGGGTCAGAAGGGTCACTATGTAGGCAAGGTGCGCGATGTCTATAACATCAATGACGACTACCTCGTAATGGTCGTTTCGGACCGTATCTCTGCATTTGATGTGGTGCTGCCCAAGGGTATTCCCTTCAAGGGTCAGGTGCTTAACCAGATTGCAGCCAAGTTCCTCGATGCCACTGCTGACATCCTTCCTAACTGGAAGATTGCAGTGCCCGATCCTATGGTCACCGTAGGTCACCGTTGCGAGCCTTATAAGGTCGAGATGGTTATCCGCGGCTATCTCTCGGGACACGCGTGGAGAGAGTATCAGGCAGGCAAGCGCACTATCTGTGGTGTTGCTATGCCCGATGGTATGGTCGAGAACCAGAAGTTCCCCGAGCCTATCATCACGCCGACGACCAAGGCAGATGAGGGTCACGACGAGGATATCTCAAAGGAGGAGATTATCGCTCAGGGACTCGTGTCGCGCGAGGAGTATGAGCAGTTGGAGGCATACACACGTGCTATCTTCCAGCGTGGTACAGAGATTGCAGCCAAGATGGGTCTTATCTTGGTAGACACGAAGTATGAGTTTGGTAAGAAGAATGGTGTAATCTACCTTATGGACGAGATACACACCCCCGACTCATCGCGTTACTTCTATAAGGAGGGCTACGAGGAGCGTCTTGCCCGTGGCGAGAAGCAGAAGCAGCTCTCGAAGGAGTTTGTGCGCGAGTGGCTTATGGCAAACGGCTTCCAGGGTCACGAGGGACAGCAGGTTCCCGAGATGACCGAGGAGGTTGTGTCGAGCATCACCGAGCGTTACATTGAGCTCTATGAGGCTGTCACAGGCGAGAAGTTTGTGCGTGCCGAGGCTGACGATGTCGAGAAGCGTATCTTCGACAATGTATCGGCATACCTTAAGGAGCTTAAGTAGTAGCAGATGTGCTAATAGAGCGAAAAGATGCAGGTGGAGTGGTCTACCTGCATCTTATTTTATATCCTATGCCGCGTATGGCAGTAATCTCTACGTTTGGGTCGTCTGCGAGCCTGCTGCGTAGTTTCGACACAAAGACATTTAGTGAGCGTTGGTTGTAGTAGCTGTCGTCACCCCATATATCGAGGAGTATGGCGCGTGTTGTGACCACCTGCTCACTATTCTTTATGAGCATTGTGAGCACCGCAGCCTCGCGCGCCGAGAGTCGCTGCACCGTGCCATTATGCTCTAATGTCCACTGCTGGGTGTCATAGAGATAGGCTCCGATGTTAAATAGTGTGTTGCCGTCGTTGTGCTCCTCACGCTTCAGTAACGCCTCCACGCGCACCAGCAACTCGCTCATAGCGAATGGTTTGCGTAGATAGTCGTTGCCGCCAGCCCGAAAACCCTCCACCACGTCGTCTGCACCGCTGCGTGCCGATAAAAATATGAACATCGTGCTGCGACACATCGCCTGCATCTTATCCACCATCTCCAAGCCGTCCATACGTGGCATCATAATATCGGCAATTACCAAGTGGGGGCTGAACTCGCTGAATATATGTAGCCCCTCTTCGCCATTCTCGGCTGTGCGCACCTCGTAGCCCGCAATTGTCATAGCGTCGGCAACGATGCGTCTTAAAACTGCCTCGTCCTCGACAATAAGTATTCGTCTACTGCTCATATCGTGGTAGTTTAATCGTAAAACAGGTGCCTTGCCCCATCTCTGAGCGAAGCGTTATGCTGCCTCCGTGACGCTTCACCATACACTTCACGTAGTATAGCCCCAGTCCGTAGCCTTTGGTGTCGTGGCGATTGCCCGTAGATATGCGGTAGAACTTCTCGAAGATGTGCTTCTGCTCACGACGAGGTATCCCCTTGCCATTATCCTCTATTGCTATATAGGTGTAGCTGCCGTGTGTCGTAGCCTCTATTTTGACGCGTGGAGCTTTGTCGCAATACTTTATGGCATTGTCGGCAAGCGCGCTTATAATGCCCATAAGGTGAAATCTGTCGGCTGTGATGTGTGCGTTTTGCTCTATATCTATCACCCACTGTGTGCCGCGCGACGAGTACTTCATATCGAGTGTTGTGCGCACCTCCGCTACAATCGCCTTAATGTCGCACGACTCATAGCGCAGGGCGGCTGTGCTGTACTCCTCTGTCGACGAGCGCAGTATCTCCTCGACCATTGCTCCGAGGCGTTGTAGCTCTGCTTGCGCCATCTTTAGGTAGTCGTTGCGTTGTGCGGCATCTTCGGCAATTTCGGGCATTGTAATCAGTGCATCTGTTGCAGCGTATGCAGCGGCAATAGGTGTCTTAAGCTCGTGTGTGATGTTGTGCGTGAGGTCGCGGCGTATCTCTTCGATGCTCTTGGCACGAAAGAGCGTGCGTAGTAGCAGTATAAAGGCTATTGTGATGACCGCTATGGATAGCAGCTGTAGCAGCAGCGTGAGGCGCATATTGCGCATAATGGCTGTGTGCGGGTCGTTCACCGTCAGGCGCAGGATGATGGGTGTTAGCGTATGCTCTACGCAGAGTTGCTCGCTGCCTAAATTCTCGCCACCCTTCGCCATCAACACTATCGGCGTGGTGTCGGTGGTGGATAGCACCTCTACCTTATGGTCGGTATGTAGACCCGCCGTGCGCAGCTCATCTTGCGCTATGGTGTATAGACGCTCAATGCTACCGATGCTAAATGTTTGGCTGCCACTCGGTGTCACATACTGCCACCTCACCTCCTCGATGATACTTTCGAGTTGTTGGGTGTACTTTTGTCGCATATCGCGGTATGTACTCACAGCCCACAGTGCCTCCACCAATGCGAGTAGCACCAGCGAGCCTATTACTGCGAGTAGCACGATTATAAAGCGACCACGTTTCATATCACAAAGTTATAAAAAAAATAGGTGGTTCGATGCGCCTGCCGACACATTTAACATTATTTAACATTTGCGTTAACATTGTTTAACACAAAATATTTGGCGTGGCGGTATAATCTCCCTACCTTTGCAATAGAAAAAGAGCAGCTGCAATTATTAACTCTTAAAAACTTTGAACTATGAAACGTCTTATAATTCTTGTCGTGATGACCCTTATCTCTGTTAAGCTCTTTGCCGAGGAGCAGAAGCCTTTATATGTAGTAAATAATAGGGTAGTCTCTGCGGAGGAGGTCGCTAAAATTGCCCCCACCGATATCGAGTCGATGACTGTAGTCAAGACCGATACCGATTTGTTGGTGCAGTATGCCGAGCTTGGCGACACGTCAAATGGTGTTATTTTAATTAAGCTCAAGAGCGACGATAAAGCGGATGTAGAGTATGTGTCAACCGACGTAGCCCCTACATTTATGGGTGGCGACCTAACAACCTTCCGCACGTGGGTTATGCAGAATATACGCTATCCCAAGGAGGCTATCGAGAAGCGTATGCAGGGGCGCGTTACAGTGAAATTTATTGTTGATAAGGAGGGCTATATAAATATGAATCGCCTCAACTTCTTCGATAAGTGTGGCGCAGTGCTCCACGACGAGGTTATCCGCGTCTTCGAGAAGTCGCCGCGCTGGACACCAGGTATGGATGATGGCGAGCCTGTTGCTGTGAGCTTTATTCTGCCTATTGACTTTACTATCCCTGCCGACTACGTGGAGAACACCCCAGCGAAGGGTGAGTAGAATTTTAAAAATAGGGTAATGATGCAAAAATAGTGAGGTTAGCACTCTGCCATACATAGTAAAATACCCGACAGAACACTCTGTCGGGTATTTTGTTGTGTTGTGTTGCAATGTTTAGAACTGCACGGTGGGAGCAACCTCTGCGCCCTCCTGTGCCTCGAACATTGTCTTCTGGTCGAAGCCAAACACGCCTGCAAGGAGGTTTGTGGGGAACTTGCGTGTCTTCACGTTGTACTCCTTAACAATCTCGTTGTACTTTTTGCGCTCTGTTGAGATGCGGTTCTCGGTGCCCTCCAACTGTGCCTGAAGCTCCAAGAAGTTCTGGTTTGCCTTCAAGTCGGGATATGCCTCCGAGATGGCGATAAGGCGACCAAGTGCCGAGCCTACCTCCTCCTGTGCTGCCATCCACTGCTGCATCTGCTCGGGTGTAGCTGTCGAGGGGTCGATGGTGATAGATGTAGCCTTGGTGCGTGCATCTGTCACAGCCTGAAGTGTCGCCTGCTCGTGTGAGGCGTAGCCCTTAACGGTGTTCACAAGGTTGGGAATGAGGTCGGCACGACGCTGATATGCTGTCTCGACATTTGCCCAAGCCTCCGATACCTTCTCGTCGCTCGATACCAAGCCGTTATATGCGCCGATAGCCCATACAGCAACTACGGCAACTACTGCCAAAATAATCAATGTGCTCTTCTTCATAATCTGTTGGTTGTTAAATTGTTTGTGTATATTTTATTCTGTTTGTTACTCTCTTGCTCTCTTGCTCACTTGCTCACTTGCTCTCTTTGTCGTCTATCTAAAAATTCGCTCTATTACCAGCGTGAGCCGCCGCCGCCACCGCCGAAGCTACCACCGCCGAAGCCGCCACCGAAGCCACCGCCACCGAAGCCGCCACCGCCGAAGCCGCCTCCGCCACCAAAGATGATGGGGCCGCCACCCTTGCCGCCTGTGAGGTTGTCGTGCTTCTTTGTGCGCTTATGCTCCGCGCCACACTTGTCGCAGACAAGGGTCTGACGTATTGTTGTCGATAGTGCCGAGCGGTTGATGATGTTGCTGTCGACAATGCGCAGAGCTACCTTGCCGCAGGTGGGACACTTTCTGCTTTGGCGATCTACAACGACGATTAATATTAGTGGCAGCATAATCATCAGTGTCACAAAGATTATTATTGCCGTAATCTCGCCATCCGATGCCACATCATCCTCGGCTATGGGCAGGTCGCCATTTGTAAGTAGCGCGTCTACCGCCTTCACGCCCTCAACCATACCTGTCGAGTAGTCGCCCTCGCGGAAGTGTGGAAGCATATATCTCTGTTGCAGGCGTATGCACAGCGCATCTGTAAGCACGCTTTCGAGACCATAGCCCGTGACAAAGCGTATCTCGTGCTGGTCGTCAACGAGGAGTATGCCAAGACCGTTGTCGAGCTTATCGTCGCCCACGCCCCACCCCTCAAAGAGTGTGTGGGCAAAGCTAAATACATCATCAGGCTCTATCGACTCCACAGCCACGACGACGACCTCTGCCAAGCCGCGCTCACGTAGCGACAGGCATAAAGCGTCTATCTCGCGTACGGCACTCTCATTGAGCAGTCCATCGGGGTTTGAGACGAAGCGTGTGCGGTCTTGCAGCTGCACGTTGGGGATATCCTCTGTGCGGTATGTTGCGGCAGAGGCGACACCGAGCATCGTCACAGCGGCTATGATGGTCAAAATAAACTGTTTCATACTTCGTTAATATGGTAAGTAAAAGCGGACATAGATGTTACATCTTGTCCGCTTCGTCTGTTATCTTCGGTTTGCTATCTCTTGGCATCTATAACTTCGCATAAGCGGTCAAATACCTCGTCGAAGGTTCCGAGACCATCTATCTCTGAGTACTTCTGCTGTGCTGTGTAGTGGTCGGCGACGATTGCGGTCTGTGCGCGATATATGTCGATGCGGTTGCGGATTACATCTTCTGATGCGTCATCTGCACGTCCCGAGTCCTTGCCGCGCAACAAGATGCGCTTAATAAGCTCCTCTTCGGGAACATCCATATATACCATAATATCTACCTTTGCCCCCATCTCATCGAGCATAGCGTCGAAGATCTCTGCCTGTGCTGTGGTACGAGGGAAGCCATCGAAGATGCAACCCTTGTCGGCGTGTGTACGCATATAGTCGCGTACCATCTCAACGACGATTGAGTCGGGGGCGAGCTCGCCGCGTGAGATGTAGCCCTCCATACTTTTACCAAGCTCTGTGCCACGAGCAATCTCTGAACGTATCACCTCACCTGTTGAGATGTGATACAGATCGTAGTGCTCTGCCAGACGCTTCGCCTGTGTACCTTTGCCACAGCCAGGAGCACCAAATAGTATTATATTAAGCATAGTCTCTTTTAATAAGTTCGGTTAAAAAAATATGCCACAAAGTTATGAAATTTTTTGTAAAATAGCAATCAAAAAAGTAAATTTGCAAAAATTTTAATAAACTATTATGACCGTAAAGAAGACAACCGAGATTGCCGCATTGGGTGAATTCGGACTTATTGACCGCCTTGCATCACGCTTGGGCAAACGTTGCGACACTACGCTTATGGCTGCTGGCGACGACGCTGCCGTCATCGACCTCGGTGACGAGGTGTTGCTCCTCACAACAGATATGCTTACCGAGGGTGTAGACTTCGACTTGAGCTACTTCCCGCTTAAGCACCTCGGCTACAAGTGTGTAGTGCGCGCTGTGAACGACATCCTTGCGATGAATGGTACGCCGCAGCAGCTTGTGGTGGCTCTCGGTGTCTCGGCAAAGATATCTGTTGAGGCTCTCGATGAGCTGTACGAGGGTATGGAGCAGGCGTGCAAGGAGCTTGGTGTCGACCTCGTGGGTGGCGATACTACCGCCTCTATGAATGGTTTGGTTGTGAGCTTGAGTGTTGTGGGACGTGCCAAGAGGGAGGATGTAGTCTATCGCTCGGGCGCGCGCGAGCACGATTTAATATGTATAAGCTCGAACCTCGGTGCTGCATATATGGGTCTGCACCTCTTGGAGCGCGAGAAGCGCGTGCTGAAAGGAGTAGCCAACCCCGAGCCACAGTTTGCTGGCTATGAGTACCTCCTGGAGCGTTACCTCAAGCCACGCGCGCGCGTAAATGTCCTTGAGGCACTGCGCGAGGAGGGTATTCGACCTACTGCTATGATTGATATGTCGGATGGTCTTGCCAGCGACCTGCGTCAGATATGCCGCTCGTCGAAGTGCGGTGCGCGCATCTACCTTGAGCGCATACCTATTGCCCGTCAGACCTCGGAGCTTGCAGAGGAGATGCACATAGACCCCGTTATCGCGGCACTCAACGGTGGCGAGGATCACGAGCTGCTCTTTACTGTGCCCCTCGACAAGCAGGAGGCTGTTATGCGCCTCGGCTTGGTGGATGTCATTGGTCATATCACGCGCGAGGAGTCGGGCGTGGTGCTGGTGACGCCTGATGGCGAGGGCATAGCACTCAAGGCGACAGCCTTTGATAGATAAGAGGTGCGCGAGGCTGCGCTCGTTACGCCTATACGTAAAGCAGGGTTATCCACCATAGGATAACCCTGCTTTTTACGTTGTGCCTAACCTCGGCGTTTAGCTCACCACCTCGGCATTGACCTTTGGGTTAGTAAGAAACTCGCAATGAGTTTCGAGGTAAGAGGTCGTTGTGAAACTCTCGCCTATTATTTTTGTTTATTTGCAAGATTTGCAATAAAAACAATTGACGATTCTCGCAGCGTGTCAAAGTTGTCTGCACTATCGTGTTTTGTGTTGGATCTGAGTTTTTGTAAATTTTATTTTATCAAATAAAAAGCCACCTAAACATATTGACGCATATTTATCACTAGAAAATTTGTAGCAATCACTATCATAATCAAACAAATTACCACTAGGTAATCGCAACTTCCCATCTACAAATCCTTTATATTCTCCTGTCAATATATACATAGCACCATCTTCTAACGTAGATGCTAATTCGGCGTTTACTATGGCAAATATAGCATAGTGGATAGAGGTTTGACTTGTTTCAGAAATTAATCTCCTATCATTAGTGGTGTACTCTCCGCACTCAAATTTTATAATATATTTGTCGTGCTCTGTTTTTAGCATCGTTCGAAATTCCATTGGAATTTCAGATAAGAAAGAATAGTCTTTTGTAAGTTTTTCGTTTAATTCTTGACGTAAAAATTTGATGGCTCTTTCTTTTTGTACATCATTTACATATGTATTGGGATACTTTGATAGCATTGTATCTATCAATTCTTGAACTTTATAGGGTTCAACAGATTGATTTTTCTCTGTACTAGGCGATTGCTGATTTTGTTGAACGCAAGAAAATAGGCAACCAACGCCAAGAACAACAATTAAAAACAATAATAATTTCCTCATAATACTATTAACTTTGGGTATTATACACTTAAATATATATGACACCACTACAAATGTATAAAATAATTATTCAAAAAACAAATGTTCTACCACAATTTGTGAGCAGTGTATCATGAAATGTTTACATTGACCTTTACATAGTTGTAGCCCATACGCTTAAGCTGCACTGCAACACCCGCCTCGAACATCACCTTGCAGGTGCGCGCGAAGATGTGGAATGCCATAACGCTCTGTGCCTCAATCTGCTCCTTGCGTATCATCGACTGCGCAATCTCGGCTGTTGAGCGCACCATATCCTCGACCTTGTTAGCCTCGTCGCTACCCAACGGGTGGCAGAGCAGTATCTCGGTGATATACTCGTCCATACAGTCGAAGCCGCGAGGCTCACAAAGCATCTTGTGCAGATCCTCTACTGCCTCGTATCTCTTCCACTCCTTATCCCATAGTACAGCCGCCGCCATACCCTCGTACATAGCCCACGCTATCGCCACAAGGGGATACTTCGCAATCTCGGGCACGGCATCGGCCATATATGATGGTGCCGACGTGCGCCACTTCTCGTTAAGCTCCTCTACCTCAAGCAGACGACCCTCAAGCCACTTATTCTCGGAGAGTCTATCTGTGAGAGTCTTGCGCAGAGCCTCCTCATATTTGTTTAATACTTCGTGTTGCTGTTCTGTCATAGCTACTTTCTTCGTCTCTTTGTTGTTTTCTTCTTTACCGACCACCCGAAGTGACCTATCAGCTTGCCGAGTGTGAAGTACTCGCCGTGTGAGTAGACTATCGGGCGCGCCTTATCTAACGAGAACTTGCCTGTCTCGGGGTCGATATACCTCTCGTCAGCCTCTATGCCCACAACATCGGCAAGGAACATATCGTGTGTGCCTAACTCGATGACCTGTCGCACCTTGCAGCATATCGACAGTGGGCTTTCGGCGATGATGGGTGCCTTGATGTGGCTTGTTGTCAAGGGTGTGAGGTGCATCGCCTCCCACTTATTCTCGCTCTTGCCCGAGCGTACACCACACCAGTCTGTGGCGCGTGCCAGCTCCTCCGTTGTGAGGTTTATGGCAAACTCACCTGTGCGACGTATGATGTCGTAGGAGTGACGCTGCTTGCGTACCGATATGTAGCACATCGGCGGCTCGGTACACACCGTGCCCGTCCAAGCCACAGTAAATATGTTATACTCGTCAGAAGTCTCGCCACAGCTCACCAACACCGCAGGTAGCGGGTAGATAAGTGTCCCAGGCTTCCACGACTGCTTCTTAAACTCCGTCATATCCTGTATCTTCAAAGAGGTTTACACCATTTGCCGCAGCCACAGCAAGCTCATCGCAACGGTTATTCTCAACAGTCGTCGCGTGCCCCTTCACCCATATAAAGCGCACTCTGTGGCGGCGATATATGCGCAAGAAACGCATCCACAAATCGGGATTTTTCTTATCCTTAAAACGCTTCTGCTCCCAGCCGAAGACCCAACGTTGGTTGACAGCCTCCACGACATACTTTGAGTCGGAGTATATCGTGACGTTGCAGCCATCATACTTGAGTGCCTCAAGTGCTACGCACACCGCCATCAGCTCCATACGGTTGTTGGTGGTAAGGCGGAAGCCTGCCGACAGCTCCTTGCGATATGGCCCCGATAGTAGAACAACACCGTAGCCACCAGGCCCTGGGTTACCCAGAGCCGAGCCATCGGTATATATCGTGATATCTGCCATCGTGTGGTGTTTTTGTAGGTGACGCGCGCCATAGGAGCCATCGCGCACCGCACAAGCGTTGTTACTTCAGTGCGTTAATCTGCTCCTTGATTGCTGCAATCTTCGCCTCGGCATCTGCCTGCTTTGCACGCTCGTTGGCTACAACCTTTTCGGGTGCAGAGCTTACGAAACGCTCGTTAGAGAGCTTCTTCATAACCGATGCAAGGAAGCCCTCGTAGTACTCCAAGTCGGCGTTGAGCTTCTTCAGCTCTGCCTCCTTGTCTATCTTACCCTCCATAGGCACGAAGTACTGCGTGGTCTTAACGATGAATGCTGCCGCTGTGGGATCCTTCTCGTCGGTTGTGCTAACCTCCTTAAGGTTACCCATCTTGGCGATTACTGCCTCGTACTCTGCGGGGTAGTTCTCATCCTTGATGTAGTTGAGCGAGATAGCCTCCTTCTGTGCTATGTTCTTCTGCTTGCGGATGTTACGTATATTTGAGATAACCTCCTGTGCAAGGGCGAAGCGTGCCAAAATCTTCTCGTCAGCCTTGCGCTCAACCTTAGGCTGCTGTGCTATAACAATCGAGCATACACCCTCCTCGGGCTTCAAGTCCTGCCATATCTCCTCTGTGATGAAGGGCATAAAGGGGTGCAACATACGCAGCAACATATCGAAGTAGTGCTTTGTGCGTGCTATTGTAGCGGCATCTGCGGGTGCCTGATATGCGGGCTTTATCATCTCGAGATACCAGCCGCTGAAGTCGTCCCAGAAGAGACGGTAAAGCTCTGTGAATGCCTCCGAAATACGATACTGCTCCATATTGTGGTTGATGCGCTCGATGCGCTCCAGCATAACCTCGTCAAACCACGCCACAGCCTCCTTGCACGCCTCCGACTGCTCAAGGGTGTTGTCCACCTCCCACATATTGATAAGGCGGTAGGCATTCCATATCTTGTTGCCGAAGTTGCGTCCCTGCTCGCACAATGCCTCGTCGAACATAACATCGTTACCTGCCGATGTCGACATAAGCATAGCCACACGCATACCGTCAGCACCATATTTTGCGATAAGGTCGAGCGGGTCGGGTGAGTTGCCCAGCTGCTTCGACATCTTGCGTCCGAGCTTGTCGCGCACGATACCTGTGAAGTAGACATTGCCAAAGGGCATCTCGTTGCGGTACTCGTAGCCCGCCATAATCATACGTGCTACCCAGAAGAAGATGATGTCTGGGCCTGTGATAAGGTCGTTGGTGGGGTAGTAGTACTCAATCTCGGGGTTGTTGGGATAGCGTATGCCGTCAAATACCGAGATAGGCCACAACCACGACGAGAACCAGGTGTCGAGCACATCCTCGTCCTGACGCAGGTCAGCCATTGTGAGCGATGCATCCTTCTCGCGTGCGAGTGCCAATGCCTCCTCTGCGGTCTCCGCTACAACATAGCCACCCTTGGGGAGGTAGTATGCGGGTATGCGCTGACCCCACCACAGCTGGCGTGAGATACACCAGTCCTTGATGTTCTCCATCCAGTGGCGGTATGTGTTCTTGTACTTGGCGGGTACAAACTTGATGATATCGTCGAGAACGGCAGATGTCGCAGGCTTCGCAAGCTCCTCCATAGAGAGGAACCACTGCATAGAGAGCTTCGGCTCAATGGCTACGCCTGTGCGCTCCGAGTAACCTACGTTGTTGGTGTATGGCTCAACCTTCTCCATAAGGTTGGCTGCTGTGAGGTCGCCCTCAATAACCTTGCGGCACTCGAAGCGGTCAACACCCACGTACATACCCACCTTGTCGTTGATTGTGCCATCGTCGTTGAAGATGTCGATTGTCTCCAAGCCGTACTTCTCGCCGAGCATATAGTCGTTTACGTCGTGTGCGGGGGTAACCTTCAGAGCACCTGTACCGAACTCGAGGTCTACGTACTCATCGCGTATTACGGGTATAGAGCGACCTACGAGGGGCACGATAACGCGTGCATCCTCGGGCAACCACTTGTAACGCTCGTCGTTGGGGTTTACGCAGAGAGCAGTATCGCCGAGAATGGTCTCGGGGCGTGTCGTTGCCACCACGATATACCTATCCATACCCTCTACCTTATAGCGCAAGTAGTAGAGCTTACCCTGTGACTCCTTGTAGATAACCTCCTCATCCGAGAGGGCTGTCTTTGCCGAGGGATCCCAGTTTACCATACGTACGCCGCGGTAGATGCGACCCTTGCGGAAGAGGTCTACAAATACCTTGATGACACCTGCCGAGCGCGCCTCATCCATTGTGAAGCACGTGCGCTCCCAGTCGCACGAAGCACCGAGCTTGCGCAACTGCTTGAGGATGATGCCACCGTGTGTCTCCTTCCACTCCCACGCGTGCTTGAGAAACTCCTCACGTGTCAGCGTAGCCTTGTCGATGCCCTCTGCCTTCAGCTTTGCCACAACCTTTGCCTCGGTAGCAATCGAGGCGTGGTCGGTGCCAGGAACCCAGCAGGCATTCTTGCCCTGCATACGTGCGCGACGCACCAGCACATCCTGCAATGTGTTGTTAAGCATATGACCCATGTGCAACATACCTGTCACGTTGGGTGGCGGAATTACGATTGTGTATGGCTCGCGCTCATCGGGCTCCGAGTGGAATAGATTTTTCTCAATCCAGAAGTCATACCACTTCTGTTCAATCTGTTCGGGAGAATACTTGTCTGCAATCTGCATAACTGTCTATATTTTTTGTAATTATTGTTCGCTTGTGTGCGCCGTGCGCGCATATATGCGCATACAATCGACAAAGATACGAAACAAATTGGAAAATTAAGCAGTTATTGCCGATTTTTTTATACCTTTGCGCCGCATACGCGCTCTATCGCTGCCACCGCAAGGTGGGGGAGGAAAGTCCGAGCAACATAGAGCACCACGCAAGTTAACGGCTTGATACTCGTGAGAGTATAGTAGTGTAGAAGAGAATGACCGCCCGCAAGGGTAAGGGTGAGAAGGCGGGGTAAGAGCCCACCGCGAGGGTAGCAATACTCCTCGGCTGTACGCCTCGTGGGTTGCAAGACCATGTATACCGACAATTAAGGGTTGCTCGTCCAATGTCGGGGGGTAGGTTGCTGGAGGCTGCAAGTGATTGCTGTCGTAGATAAATGATAGAGGCTCTGCCTCGGCGGAGTACAGAACTCGGCTTATAGCGTATGCCAAAATAGTGCCCGCAAGGGTAACTTAAAAGGGTGTCGGACACGTCGTCTAACACCCTTGTTTTGTGGTATTGTGTGCTTGTAGACAGCTTATAGATAGAGCTTTACGCCTACGAAGTATGTGCGTGGTAGCGAGGGGCCATAGATATATGCCGAGTCGCGTCCTGCACCCACGTCAATATCCTTCTGGTACATATCAAAGATATTCTTCACACCTGCGTTTATCTCTAAATTGATGATGCGCGTGAGGTGGAATGTGTAGCCAAACTTAATACCCATATCCCAGAATGGCTCTGTTGTGTGCTCCGAGTCGCCATACTCCACATCACCAATCGAGTAGGCGTTGTGCTGCACGAGCATAGGGCCTGTGAAGGTGCCAAAGAGCGATGCCTGCAACTGCTTTGTGATGAAGAAGTTTGATGTTAGGTAGCCGTAGTGGTCGGGCGAGCGGAACATTGTGCGCTGTGCAGCAACATCCTCTGACCACTGCTCGGGCTCCTTGTAGCGGCTCTGCTGGTAGGTGTAGCCAAGCTGAATATCAAATACCTTGTCGATGCCTAACTTCGCCTCCAATGTCACGCCACCAACTGTTGCTCCTGATGCATTGCGACGCTCCTTGATGGTGTTGCCCTGATCGTCAAAGCCGACCTTCTCAAGTGTGAATACATCGTCGAGAATGGTGTAAAATCCCTCCAACATAAAGTTTGTCTGCAAGCGACCAAAGTTGTGATAGTAGTCTGCCGAGAGGCTCATAGAGTGTGAGTACTCGGGACGAAGGTCATCGGCTAGACGTATAATAGATACGGTATGGTTGAGTGCGTCTATATGTAGGTCCTCGTTGTATGCCTGTGGTGCGCGGTAGCCACTCGAGTAGCTTGCACGCAAGCTCAAATCCTCAATGGGGCTGTAACGCAGCGTCGCACGTGGTGAGAATATGGGCTTTGATATCATATTGTGCTTATCAAGGCGGAAGCCTATGAGGGCGTTGAACTTATCGCTCTTCCACTCGTTCTGTGCAAAGACGCCGTAGGTCTGTGTCTGCTGCAAAAGGCGACGCTCTGTGGCTATGTAGTAGTCGTTGAGGTTGTTGTAGTTGTACTCTGCACCCACTGTAAGCTCCGCGGGGAGTCCCGCCTTGTAGTTGAAGGTGTACTGCACGCCGCCTACGATTGTGAAGTCGCGTGTAGTACCGTATGCATCGGGGTTCATATCTGCACCGAAGTAGCTTGAGCGGTTGATGCCCTGTGCCGATACGTATGCGCTGGCGCGGTGACGTATCGAGGGAAAGATGTCAAACTTAAGACCGCCGCCGTCGATGTTGTGGTCGAGTTGCTCGCATATCATCGCCATATGTGGGGCTATGTCGAGGTTGTCGCCGCCGCGTCGGAACTCGTGGATGTGGTGGTACTCGGCTGTAAGGCGCGAGTATGCCGATGTCTTGTAGTATGCGCGGAAGCCCATTGTCTCTGACTGGAGCTTTGTGAGATCCGAGAAACCATCCTCGTTGCGGTCATACGCACCGCGCGACTTGACCTGTCCGAAGACGTATGCTCCCATCTTGTAGTCGTCCGACACAAAGGCACCACCTATCGAGGTGTTGATGTCGGGCGTGCCGTCCTTCATAATATTGGACGTATTTGCCAATGATAGGGTGTTGCGCACAGGGTCTTTGGTGATGATATTTACCACGCCGCCAATTGCTGACGAGCCGAAGAGTGCCGAGCCGCCACCACGTATCACCTCTACGCGCTCAACCATTGCAACGGGCAATAGGTCAAGACCATATACGGCGGCAAGCGATGAGAATATTGCTCGGCTATCGAGCAAAATCTGTGAGTACTGACCCTCCAAACCATTTATGCGGAGCTGTGGTGCGCCACAGTTTCCGCAAGTGTTCTCTATGCGAAGTCCCGACTGAAAGCTCATTGCCTCCGAGAGGTTTGCCGAGGCGGTGCCCTCAAAGAGCTTTGTTGAGGCTACGTTGACCACTGTTGAGGTCTTGCGACGGTTTGTCTCGTTGCGTGTTGCCGACACCACTACCTCGTCGACAATGAGCGTAGACTCGATGAGTGTGAAGTTTAGCTCTAATGTATGCTTGGGCTTTGCGTGTATGGGCATCTCCACTGTGCGGTAGCCCACAGCCGACACAACCAGCGTGTGGTCGCCTTCGGGGAGGTTGCTCAAGTGGAAGTGTCCTGTACCGTCGGCTGCACAACCTATCGTTGTGCCCTTAATAGCCACTGTTGCATAGGGCAGGTGCTCTCCAGTCTCTGCGGCGATGACGTGTCCTGTCACATTTGCATCTGTTGCTCGCTTCTGTGGGTTTTGACCTGCTACCTCTACGGTAGTCTCATTTGTAATGGGTGTAGATGCTGCCGCAAGCAGTGGCATAAGCATCGCAAATGAGGCAATGATAAGTCTTTTCATATCTGGTTATCTTCCTGGTTTAGTTTGCTATTTTTCACGGTGCAAAGGTATTCTGTTCGTTGTACCCTGACAATAGCATTTAATGGCTAATTTTCCTGTTAAACATACCATAATGTTGGTATTATTCACAGGTTTACCCCATATTTTAGGGCAGCAAAGGTATAAAAATATGTGTAATGCGTTGCTTTTTTGAATAAAAAAGTCTATCTTTGTATGATTATATGCGCGTAACGAGCGCAGGCGTGAAGTACAAACTTAAAAACAGATAAACTATGCAAAACCAACAACCTAAAACATCGCTCCCCGAGAACGCCTATCGTGAGCTTCGTGCGGGCGAGGAGTATCAGCCTATTATGGGCGCAGAGCAGTCACCAGTGGAGGTTACGCCATACTCTGTGACTGTGGGTATTATTATGGCTGTAATATTCTCGGCTGCTGCAGCCTACCTCGGTCTTAAGGTGGGTCAGGTCTTTGAGGCTGCAATCCCTATTGCCATTATCGCTGTTGGCTTGGGTCAGATGCGCGGCAAGAAGAATATGCTCGGACAGAATGTCATCATTCAGTCTATCGGTGCATCGTCGGGAGTTATCGTGGCAGGTGCTATCTTCACACTGCCCGCGCTCTACATCCTTGGTCTTGATGCCAAGTTCTATCAGGTCTTCCTGTCATCATTGTTGGGAGGTATCCTCGGTATTGTGCTCCTTATCCCATTCCGCAAATATTTCGTTAAGCAGATGCACGGTAAGTACCCCTTCCCCGAGGCGACAGCTACTACCGAGGTGCTCGTATCTGGTGAGAAGGGCGGCTCGCAGGCAAAGATTCTTGTTACCGCAGGTCTTATCGGTGGTCTTTACGACTTTATCGTCTCTACATTCGGCGCGTGGGTCTCTTCAATATCTACGCAGATGTGGGGCTGGGGTCAGGCTCTCGCTGCCAAGGCAAAGTTGACGCTGGGTCTTAATACGTCGGCTGCTGTGCTCGGTCTTGGCTATATCATCGGCTTGAAGTACGCGCTTATCATCGCTGGTGGTTCGGCTTTGGTGTGGTTTGTTGTCATTCCGCTTGTCAATCCGCTGTTGTCGCTGTTTGATGCTGCCAGCATCAACGACACGCTCGTAGGTATGGGTATCAACCCCGCAGAGCTTAATACCCCCGAGGGCATCTTCCGTGAGATTGGTCGTCCTATTGGTATCGGTGGTATCGCTATGGCTGGTCTTATCGGCATTATCCGTCAGGCGGGCATCATCAAGAGCGCGTTGTCGCTGGCAAAGAGTGAGCTTGGTGGTAAGTCGGCATCTGTTGAAGAGCCTCGCACGCAGCAGGATATCCGTATGAAGACCATTATGACTATTATCGTCGCTACGCTTGTTGCTACACTCTTCTTCTTCCAGTTTGGCGTTCTTAACAACTGGTTCCAGACCATCGTGGCACTTCTTATCGTCTTTGTCATCGCCTTCCTCTTTACTACCGTTGCTGCCAACGCAATCGCTATTGTAGGCTCTAACCCCGTGTCGGGTATGACGCTTATGACACTTATCCTCTCATCATTGGTACTCGTATCTGTGGGTCTTGAGGGTCAGAGTGGTATGATTGCCGCACTTGTCATCGGTGGCGTGGTATGTACAGCTCTCTCTATGGCTGGTGGCTTTATCACCGACCTTAAGATTGGCTATTGGCTTGGTACAACACCCCGCAAGCAGGAGACATGGAAGTTTGTCGGCACATTTGTATCGGCAGCTACTGTTGCAGGTGTTATGATTATTATGAATAAGACCTACGGCTTTGTTGGTGAAAATGCCCTTGTAGCACCGCAGGCTAATGCTATGGCGGCTGTTATCAAGCCGTTGATGACAGGTGGTGCCACGCCGTGGTTGCTCTATGGCGTGGGTGCTCTCATAGCACTATTGCTTACCTTCTTGAAGGTTCCCGCACTGCCCTTTGCACTCGGTATGTTTATCCCTATGGAGCTAAATGCGCCGCTGGTTGTGGGTGGTTTGGTCTCTTGGGCTGTTAACCGCCATAAGGATTCAGAGCAGGCAAAGGCAAACAACAATCGTGGTACGCTCATCGCATCGGGCTTCATTGCTGGTGGCGCATTGATGGGTGTGGTAAGTGCTATCCTCGCCTTTGTGGGTATCAACTGGACTCTTGAGGGCTGGGCAGGCACATCTGGCGCAGAGTACCTCGGTATTGTGATGTACATTGCAATCATAGCATACTTCATCTGGCATTCACGCAAGGCGAAGATTGGAGAGTAATAACAGATAATTAGACTAACGCTATATGGAACTGAAAAATAGATTTTTAAAGTACGTATCTTTTGATACACAGTCTGACGAGCGTAGCGAGAGCTATCCCTCGACAGAGAAGCAGCTCGTATTGCTCCGCTACCTCAAGGAGGAGCTTGAGACCATCGGTTTGGAGGATGTCACTATGGACGAGTATGGCTACGTTATGGCTACACTTCCCGCCACACCTGGTAAGGAGAATGTTCCTACCATTGGCTTTATCTCGCACGTAGATACATCTCCCGATATGAGTGGCGCAAATGTTAAGCCCCATATCATCGAGGAGTACGACGGACGTGACATTATGCTTGGTCACGACGTATGGCTCAAGGTCGAGGAGTTTCCCGAGCTTAAGTTCTTCAAGGGTCATACCCTTATCCACACCGACGGCACTACGCTGCTTGGTGCTGACGATAAGGCTGGTGTTGCCGAGATTGTTACCGCTATGGAGTGGCTCAAGAAGCACCCCGAGGTGGCACACGGCAAGATTCGCGTTGGCTTTACTCCCGATGAGGAGATTGGTCGCGGCGTAGACTACTTCTCTGTTGAGAAGTTTGCCGCAGACTTCGCCTACACTATGGATGGCGGTATGGAGGGCGAGTTGGAGTATGAGAACTTCAATGCCGCAGGTGCAAAGATTCAGATTAAGGGTCGTAACGTTCACCCTGGTGCAGCCAAGAATAAGATGATTAACGCTATCGACATCGCCACCGAGCTTAACGGTATGTTGCCTGCGGGTGACCGTCCGCAGTTCACCGAGGGCTACGAGGGCTTCTTCCACTGTGTGGGTATCTCTGGTAGCGTCGAGGAGGCAGAGATTAACTATATCATCCGTGACCATGACTCTGATAAGTTTGAGCATAAGAAGCAGCTTATGTGGGATGTCGTAAACTTCTTGCAGAGAAAGTATGGTGAGCACGTTTTGGTGCTTACTCTCAAAGACCAGTACTACAATATGCGCAAGATGGTCGAGCCACATCCTCGCGTAATCGAGAAGGCGAAGAAGGCTATGTTGGAGGCGGGTGTTAAGCCTACCGTTAAGCCTATTCGTGGTGGTACCGATGGCTCACGCTTGTCGTTTATGGGTCTTCCTTGCCCCAACCTCTTTACTGGTGGTATGAACTTCCACGGCAGATATGAGTATGCGTCGCTTACGACTATGAACAAGGCGATGAACGTCATCATCAACCTTGCTCGTATCTGGGCAGAGTAGCAGCCGTTATATGGGCTACGATGTGAGTAGCGTTGTAGCCTACACCTTAAACCATACTTTGCTATGAATAATATTTACGGATATATGAGAGTTGCGGCAGCTGTGCCACGCGTGCACATTGCCGACGCCCATCGCAACGCCGAGGGAGCTCTCAAGATTATGGAGGATGCCTTCCGTGAGGGTGTCGAGGTTGTTGTTATGCCCGAGTTGTCGTTGGTGGGTTACACCTGCGGCGATATGATACTTCAGAAGAAGCTGTTGAGCGATGCCGAGAAGGCGTTGCAGTGGCTTATGGAGGAGTGTGTCGACATCCCTACTATCGGTATTGTGGGTCTGCCCGTTGTCTATGCTGACCGCCTGTATAACTGTGCTGCCGTCTTTGGTCAGGGTCGCCTGTGGGGTATCGTTCCAAAGTCATACATACCCAACTATGGCGAGTTCTCGGAGCTTCGTTGGTGGGTATCTGGCTACTCTATCAAGGATCGTCACATCCGCTTTGCAGGTCAGGAGTGCCCCTTTGGTAGCGACCTTATGTTCGACATACACGGCGTAGAGTTCGGTGTTGAGATATGTGAGGATATGTGGGTACCCGTACCACCGTCATCTATGCAGGCAGTGCAGGGTGCGAAGTTGCTGTTTAACCTCTCGGCATCGCCCGAGTCGGTGTGTAAGCACGACTACCTCATCTCGCTTATCGCCGAGCAGTCGTCGCGTACTATGGCTGCCTATATCTACGCGTCGTCGGGTCACGGTGAGTCGTCGAGCGACCTTGTCTTCGCTGGTAACGCTGTTGTTGCCGAGCTTGGTCGTGTACTGGGTGTCAGTGAGCGTTTCAAGCGTGATGACCGTATGGTTATCTGCGATATCGACGTTGAGTATATCTCTACGCGCCGTACTGCGCGTAACACCTTCTACTATCCCGAGGCTCCCGAGATGCGTGTCGTTGAGATTGACGTTGACGAGATATGCTATCACGGCGATGTTCGCCGCCATATCGAGCCTCTGTACTTCGTTCCCGAGGATGAGGCGGCACGTGCAGTCCACTGTCGTGAGGTCTTTGCAATACAGTCGGCTGCTTTGGCGCAGCGTCTTGAGCATACACGTTGTAACACCGCAGTTATCGGCATATCGGGAGGTCTTGACTCTACATTGGCACTCTTGGCTGTGTGCGACACCTTCGATATGTTGGGTCTTGACCGCAAGGGTATCATAGGTGTCACAATGCCAGGCTTTGGCACTACTGATCGCACCTACCAGAATGCCCTTAAGATGGTTAAGGAGCTTGGTTGTACGCTGCGCGAGATACCTATACGTGAGGCCTGTGAGCAGCACTTCAAGGATATCGGTCTTGACGCTGCGGAGCGCAATGTCGCCTATGAGAACTCGCAGGCGCGCGAGCGCACACAGATACTTATGGATGTCGCTAATATGTGTGGCGGTATGGTTATCGGCACAGGCGATATGAGTGAGCTTGCTTTAGGCTGGGCTACATACAACGGCGACCAGATGTCTATGTACGGCATCAACTCGTCAGTGCCCAAGACCCTGGTGCGCTATATGGTCGATTGGTATGCTATGAACCGTGCCGAGGGTGTGTTGCGCGAGGCGTTGCTCGATGTTGTGGCTACACCTGTTAGCCCCGAGCTCTTGCCAGCAACGGCTGATGGCAATATATCGCAAATTACAGAGAATGTCGTTGGCCCCTACGAGCTTCACGACTTCTTCTTGTACTGCACGCTGCGTCGTCGCTACTCACCTGGAAAGATTGCTATGCTGGCATCTATCGCCTTTGAGGGTGTCTACGATAAGAGGACTATTGTCAAGTGGCTCAAGGTCTTCTTCCACCGCTTCTTCACGCAGCAGTTCAAGCGTTCTGCTATGCCTGATGGCCCGAAGGTTGGTGCTGTGGGCTTGTCGCCACGTGGTGACCTGCATATGCCGTCAGATGCACAGGAGCGTGCTTGGCTCGCCGAGGTTGAGGAGATTGAGCGCGAGTTGGATGCTATCGAGTAACGAGACAATAAAATCGTTTCGTAATCGTTTGATTTACAGTTGTTAAATAAATAGATGGAAAATATGAAAAAGGTATTAGTTCTATTCGCGGCACTCTTTGTTATGTGCGGCACGGTCTCTGCACAGAATTTGCTGGAGTCGCTTAAGGGGGTTGCTGGTGCTTTGATTGATGAGGCTACAGGTGGTAAGGCTACCGAGGTTATGTTGCCTGGTACGTGGAGCTACTCGGAGCCAGCTATTAAGCTCGTCAGCGATAATGCTCTTACAGATGCACTTGCCTCTTCGGCTACATCATCTGTTGAGACCAAGTTAGAGAAGGTATATAAGGCTATTGGCATTAAAAGTGGCTCTTGTATGTATGTGTTCAACGCCGATAAGAGCTTTACTGCGCAGATGGGCAAGCACTCATTGTCGGGTACATATACCTATGATGCTGCAACACACGCCATCGAACTTAAGTACTCTACCAAGCTGCTTAACCTCGGCACAATGAAGGGTTATGCCTATCTCGATGGCGACTCTTTGGACTTGGTCTTCGACTGCTCGAAGCTTATGACCTTCTTGTCGAAACTCGGCTCAAAGGTATCTGCCCTCAATGGCATCACCAAGATTGTTAACAGCTTCAACGGTATGATGGTAGGCTTCGAGTTTGACAGAAAATAGTATCACATATAGCTATGAGACGACTAATTATCACACTTCTTATGGTTGTGGCAACTGTCGCTATGCCGCACGAGGCTATGGCGCAGCTCGACCTCTCTAAAGCCTTTGGCGCGCTCTTTGGCTCGGCCTCGCAGCAGAGTCAGCCTACGCAGCCTAAGACACCGTTGCAGCTTATTGCAGAGTCGGCGCCCTCGGCGCGCGACATAGCTGCTACGTGGCGTTATCAGTCTGTTGGTGCTGAATACCTTGGTGTAAATCAGCTTGCTGCCTTTGCGCTAACACAGGCAGAGCCATATATCGAGCAGGCACTACGTGCCGAGGGCATTACCTCTGGTGCTTTCAAGTTGCAGATGCGTCGTAATGGTACGGCTGTTGTCACCACGGAGGACTCTTCAGGCTCGGGTAGATATGCCTACGACGAGGCTACGGGAGCTGTGACAATTAGCATCACCGTCAATGATACGAAGGTTAGTTGCGGTGGTTATATTAAGCTCGCGGGGGGTCTCTTCACGGTGTTGCTCAATGCCCGTGATGCTGTCGATGCCTTTGTCAAGGTGTCGCCCAAGTATGCCACAGACCAGACTGTGCTGATGATTAAGGAGGTGCTAAACAACCTCGACGGCGCATATATAGCTGTTCGTTTCACCAAGTAGCTTATACGCTGTGATAAACGATGCGAGGCTCTTCCAATCAGAAGAGCCTCGCTGCTTATTGTATAGCCTATGTAGGTCGTGCGCCTTCTCGCTACCTCTACATAGCTTTGTCGTCGTCGCTGTGTAGCAGCCACTCGGCATACTGCATATCCTCGGGCGTGGTGAGCTTTATGTTTGTGCGTTCACCCTCGACAAGCGATATGCTGTATCCTGCGCTCTCTACTACCGAGGCATCGTCGGTAAATGAGGTGTCGTAGGGCTGTGTGTACGCCTTGCGCAGTATGTCGCTGCGAAATACCTGTGGTGTCTGCACTATGCGCAGCTCCGAGCGAGGCACTATTGTCGAGCTGCCGTCGCTCTCTACACGGCGATAGGAGTCTGATACGGTTATCGCGGGAATTGTCGCTCCGTGTTGTTCCGAATCGAGCAGCGTGCGTATTATCAGTCGCTTGCTCACCAATGAGCGCACGCCATCGTGTATCGCCACATACTCCACATCCTCCGCCAACGCCTCTATACCCTGCTTCACCGAGTGAAAACGCTCCTTGCCCCCTGCCACGCAGCGGTGTACTGCCACGTCGAAGCGTGCCGCAAGGTTGCGCCATAGCGGTATATGCTCCTCGGGTAGCACCACGACTATATCTGCCGTGGGCATAGCCTCGCGGAAGGTGTTTATGGTGCGTGCCAAGACAGGCTCGCCGCCCAACAGCAGAAACTGCTTTGGTAGTGCCGCCTTCATTCTGCTGCCACTGCCCCCCGCAACGATAATTACTCCTCGCTTTGCCATATCAGTTTTTTGCCAAATCCAAGTGTGTTGTCCGTCAGCTTCATCATCTCTGGACGCACCATCCATAGTGTGAGAGGTGTCGCCACAGCGTATGGGAAGCGTTTCAGGTAGCGACTCTTCGCCTCTTCGTCGCCAGGCTCTGCACTGCCCGTTACTTGCAACCCTTGTACACGTCCCACGATGCGCGTCTCAAGTGTTATGTTGAGTGCCACGCGGCTGTTTGCAGCCATCTCGCCACCGTGACGCGTCGTGTTGTCGGATGTGAATATGAAGATGTTGCGCTGGCTGTCGTATGCATAGAAGCAACTTGCCACGTATGGCGTGTTGTTGCTCGCTGTCGCTACCGTCAATACGTGGTGCTTGCCTATAAATCGCGTTATGCGCTCGTCAATGCAACCCATTACTTAAGCTCCGTTTTAGCCACTACGTTTGTTGTGTCTGCAATGGCGTTGGAAGCCTTGCGGCGGAATATATCATCCTCTGTTATGAGCATATCTGCAGATGCCCTGCCCTCAAGCTCGGCAATCACGCGGTCACGTATAGCCTCAAACTCCGCCATATTTGCCTCGGTTATAGGCTCTGCTGGCTCCTGTGGTATCTTCAGCGGGTCTATCGCCTTGCCATTCTTCCATACGCGATAGTCGAGGTGCGGCCCTGTCGACGTACCTGTCGAGCCAACATATCCGATTAGCTGTCCCTGCGATACGCGAGTACCTACGGCTATGCCCTTGGCGAAGCCGCGAAGGTGGAGATAGCCTGTCATAATGTTGCCCGCGTGCTTGATTTTTATGGTGTTACCGCCACCACCGCCCCAGCCGCGGAATGTCACTACGCCATCCGCCACCGAGTGTACGGGAGTGCCTGACGGTGCGGCATAATCTACGCCGTGGTGCGGACGATATACCTTGTGTACGGGGTGTAGGCGCGAGTTCGAGAACTTCGAGCTTATGCGCGTGTACTTGAGCGGAGCCTTAAGCATCTGCTTACGTAGCGACTCGCCGTTTGCCTCCCAGTAGCGTAGCTTTGCGCTGTCCTGTGCAAAGGGTATCGCGTAGTATACCTTACCGCCGTGCGAGAACTCTGCGCCCCATATCCTGCCGATACCTACAGACGTAGAGTCCACATACTTCTCGTCGTAGAGCACCGTGAATGAGTCGCCTGCCTGTATGCCAAAGAAGTCGACAGTCCACTGATATATATCCTCAAACTCTGCCGCAAGTGCATAGGGCATATCCTGCTCCATAATAGCACCCCACAGCGACGATGTTATTGTTGCCTGACGACGCTGACGTACAATCTCTACGGGGCGCGCGCCCAACTTTACCGACACCGAGTCGCCTACGAAGGCAAATGTCACGTAGTCGATGGCGTTGCGGTGGTATATTACATAGTCGAGCACTTCGTGGCTACCTGTGGAGTCCTGTACGGTGCGCGTAAATGTCGTGTAGGCGTTGTCGGCGCGTATCTGTCGCAAGGGGAATACCTCTGCCGCCACCTTGTCGAGGCGGTCAACCTTTACGGGTGATATGCCACGTCTGCCGAGTATGCCGCCTACGGTCTCGCCCATACGCACCGTGTCGGTTGCTATTGTATATCCCTCAATCTCAATGTCGTAGAGCTTTTCGGGCTCCTGCTCGACGATGGGTGTATTCTCTTCGTTTGTCTCGTTGTCGGACGAGAAGCCGCCACACGCTGCCGTGCCAAGCATCAGCAGTAGGGTAGTTATGCGGAGTGATGCTTTCATACTCGGCAAAAGTACAAAAAAAATGGATAAAAAAGAATAATCAGAGCCGCTAATTTTACTATTATCCCTATCTCCAATACATCTTTTATCTCTAAAAAGTTGCATAATTACGTGTTTTTGCTTAATTTTGTAAATGTGACGCGAGATGTGTATCTCATAACAAACAAGTTTACCCTCAAAAATTTAACAATTATGAGAAAATTTTATCTTTTTTCGCTACTACTCTCTATGGCAATAGTAGCTTGTCAGACAGCCTATGCACAACAGAGCAACGCGCAGACCATAGATTCTGCTATATCGTCGGTGCAAAACAGCGTTAGCAACGGATATAATATACCAGACTATACAAAGCCAAAATTCAACGCATATATCTATGCTGGTATGGTGGCAGATTTCAACCGTCCTAATCTTAGCAAAGATATGTTTGGTCCTAAATTAGATGTAAGTTTGGGCAGTCGTATCAATAAGTATATCTATATTGGCGGAAATATTGGCTCATCAATACCTATCTATGGATATTCACATAAACGTAACAGAGATATTACACGTAACAATGGTCTACCAGAGGGATTAGCTAGATTTTGGTATAATGCATTTTTCCACTGGTCTGCAAATCTCAAAGTGTTTATCCCCACAAAGAGCAGTAAAGTCACACCCTTCTTCGATGTCAATTTGGGATGGAACTATGAGTATGAAGCAGATTACGGTGGAGCATATATGAGTTACGGTGCAGGCGTTGATATCTCACGTTTCAGCATAATTCTTGGCTATGAGGGTTTATGGACAAGAGATTTAATAGCAGACGAGTATAAATCATTTATGAGTAATCTCTTCCTTATCAAGCTTGGCGTAAGGCTCGGAAAGTAGCAGTGGAAAAGAGATAATTTAGCGAGTACAGCACCCGTAGCATTGGGCTATGGGTGCTGTTTTTGTACCCATATCTGCCCCTATGCACCAATAAATTTGGTTATTATGAAAAAATATATTATCTTTGACCGAATTGTGACATTATGTGTTGTAATGTGTGACGGCAGATGAAAGCGTTGAGAACCATAGCATCGTGGATATATACGATGGTGATAGCTATGCGACATCGTCTCTATGATTGGGGCGTGTTCAAGAGCTACACCTTCGACATACCCATTGTCTGCATAGGTAATATCACCGTGGGTGGCACAGGTAAGACCCCCGCGGCAGAGTTCTTGTTGTCGTCGTTGTCGGCATCATACAACATTGCGTTGCTCTCGCGCGGCTATGGTCGTCGCACCAAGGGCTACCGCGAGGTTTCAGCCTCGGACTCCTACCTTAACGTAGGCGACGAGGCGTTGCAGGTGAAGCTCAAGTTTCCGCAGACTGTGGTCATCGTTGCCGAAGATAGGGTAGCCGCCATACAGCGTATCCGCAAGGAGCATCCCGAGGTAAACCTTATACTTATGGACGACGGCTTTCAGCATCGCAGGGTGCGCGCCAAGATTAACATCCTTATTATGGATGCTACGCGCCCCGTTGAGAGTGATAAGATGTTGCCTTTAGGCAGCCTGCGCGACCTGCGCTCACGTCTCTCGGCTGCACACTTCTTCATTGTGACAAAGTGTCCCGAGGATATGTCGCCACTCGATAGACGCTTGTGGTGCAATAAGTTACGCTCGATAGCCTACCAGAAGATTTACTTCTCGACAATATCGCAGCTCCCCGTAGTACCGCTCTTTGAGTACGAAGACCGCGAAGAGCCGATATTTGGTCAGCAGGCGATACTTATGAGTGGCATAGGCAATCCGCGACCCTTTGTGCGCGCCGCAAACGAGCGATTTAATGTTGTGAGCAAATGTATCTTTGCAGACCATCACCGCTACTCTATTGATGATCTTAAGATGGTCTACAAGAAGTTGCAGCGCAACCCTCGCGCCATTATACTTATGACCGAGAAGGATGCCGTGAAATTGCGCCGCTCAAAGCGTCTGCCAGAGCGTCTGCGACGTGCTATGTACTACCAGCCTATAGAGATGACGCTTGTCGATGGCCCTGACCGTAACTTTATAGGTCATCTTGTATCGGAGATAGAGCATATCGACGATGACAACAGAGTGGGAGCAGTACGTTAATGGTTTTTAGAAATTTAGATAGAGAAAGATATGGTGAATAAGGTAATTTTAGTAGGAAACGTGGGTTTCGATCCCGAGGTGCGCTCGTTGGAGACGGGCGTTAAGGTGGCACGTATTCGTCTTGCTACCACAGAGCGAATGTTTAATCGTCAGACAAACGAGACTACGGAGCACACAGAGTGGCATACAATCACCTTGTGGCGCGGTTTGGCTGATGTCGCAGATAAGTATGTTCGTAAGGGTACACAGCTCTATATCGAGGGTCGTCTGCGCGGTCGTGAGTGGGAGAAAGATGGCGTTAAGCACTATGGCGTGGACATTGTTGCCGACGAGATGAAACTTCTTGGTCGTCGCCAGGATGGCACACAGCCTGCTGCACCGCAGTACCAGCAGCCCGCCGCCCCGCAGTACCAACAGCCCGCTGCACCGCAGTATCAGCAGTCTGCCGCACCGCAGTACCAGCAACCCGCGCCACAGCCTGTTGCAGCACCCACCTTACCGCAGGATGATCCCGACGATTTGCCGTTCTAATAACTGCGCCCTGCGCACCTGTTGCAAGTAATAGTTTGATGCGAGCAAGACAATATGTCTGTTGCTCGCATCTCTTTTACCGCTCTATAATTGCTAAATGTTGCACTGTTTGGCTCTGTTATTGCACATCGTCGAGTAAACATTTTAAACCAATAATATATGACTATGACCACTGTTGCAACAACACTCTTCGCCATCGTGGAGCTACCTTATGCCTACGATGCTCTTGAGCCGTATATCTCGGCAGAGACACTCCATTTCCATCACGATATGCACTATGCGGGCTACGTGGCAAAACTCGAAGAGCTTGTCGAGGGCACGCGCTATGCAACAATGTCGCTCGAAGATATTGTTCGTGAGAGCGATGGTGCTATCTTCAACAACGCCTCGCAGGCTTGGAACCACGTATTCTACTTCGAGCAGCTCGCACACAACCCCCGTCATACTCCCGAGGGGCATCTGCGTCGCGCTATCGACCAGACATTTGGTAGCGTCGACGAGCTACGCAAGCGCATCAACACGGCTGCCACGTCGCTCTTTGGCTCGGGCTGGGTATGGTTAGCCACGGATGGCGATGGTCGCTTATATATCGTGTCGAAGCCCAATGCTGGCACACCTCTCACGGATGGTCTTACACCGCTTATGTGTGTAGATGTGTGGGAGCACGCCTACTACATCGACTACCGTAACCACCGCAAGCAGGCTGTTGAGGAGCTGTGGAGGGTGCTTGACTGGCGTGTTGTCGAGCAACGCTACGAGGATGCCGTATATTAGCACTCGTCGCGCTATGTAATTTCCATAGTTGGCGTTGCTCGCTCTACGCACAAAAGAGGAGTCTAATAAGGTGATTTCTGCGTTATGCTCGCCCTCAAAATGCTTATTTACGCTTAAGTAAACTCCGCTTTTTAGGGTTTCGCAAACCTTGAAATTCCTCTTATTATACAGCTTCAAATATAGGAGGCTGTCGCAACATACTTGTTGGACAGCCCCCTTCATTCATATATGTTATATGATTACTCGATTACCAACAATGGCTGGTCAGCCTGAACGGTAGCACCCTCCTCAACCAACAGACCAAGCACCTTTCCTGCATAGTCTGAAGAGATAGAGTTCTCCATCTTCATAGCCTCAAGAATCATAACCTCCTGACCTACGGTCACGGTGTCACCAGCCTTCACCTTAATCTCGATAACGCGACCAGGCAGCGGAGCATTCACAGTCTTGCCATCAGCGGCAGTCACCCTCTTCTCCTGTGCAGCCTCCTCGGTAGCCTCCATAGAGTCGGCAATCTCGATAAGGATAGCATCAGCCTGTACGGTGTCACCCTCGGCAACAAGAATCTGCTTAACGAAGCCTGCGTGGTCGGTGGTGATAGAGTTCTCCATCTTCATAGCCTCAAGAATCATAACCTCCTGACCTATTGCAACCTTGTCGCCAACCTTAACCTTGAGCTCGATAACACGACCAGGCAGCGGAGCGTTTACAGTCTTACCTGTCACAGGCATACGCTTTGCAGCCGATGCAGCAGCCTTTGCGCTCTCAATCTCTATGATGATGCCGTCAGCCTGTACGGTGTCACCCTCCTTGACGATTATCTGCTTAACCTTACCAGCGAAGTCCGAAGTGATAGAGTTCTCCATCTTCATAGCCTCAAGGATAGCAACCTCCTGACCTACGGCTACGGTGTCACCCACCTTAACCTTAAGCTCGATAACACGTCCAGGTAGCGGTGCAAGGATGGTATCGCCAGTGATGGGCTGCAATACTGTAGCCTCCTCCTTCTTCAATGAGGGATCGGCAGCAACCTTCTCTGCGTAGGCAGCCTTCTTAATACCTGTGAGGTAGCTCTTTGCTACCAATGGGAACAACTCGAGCAAGAGCTCCTCCTTCTCGTTCTCGGCAAGCAATACGCCACCAGCCTCCTCCAATACGGGGTTGGGCTGCTTCTGGTACTTCGATGTGTCGTAGGGACGCTCCTCGCGGAAGCCACAAATCTTCTCACGGAAGTCCTCTGAAATCTTAACAGGTGTGCGACCATAGTCACCCTTAACCAAGCCTACAAACTGTGCTGACTTGTTGGTATACATAGCGCGACCCGCCTTCTCGTCCATAGCGCAGTTTACAGCCTGTGCGCCCACAATCTGTGATGTAGGAGTTACGAGGGGTGGCAAACCTGCTGCAAGACGTACGGGAGGAATAAGCTCCATTGCGCGAGGCAGGATGTCCTCTGCGCCGAGCTGCTTGAGCTGTGCCACCATATTAGAGTACATACCACCAGGAATCTCTGCATCCTGAACGAGCTTGTTGGGTGCGGGGAAGCCGAAGTATGCCTCGATAGCCTGTGATGCTGTAAGCAACTCATCCCAGTTCTCCTCCTGTGCAGCCTTCACGCAGCGGTCGAGAAGTGCATCAACCTCGGCGGGAGTCTCATCAGTGAGGGGGTTGAAGGGCTTGGGCAGGGGCTTCTCGGCACCAAATACCGATAACTCAAGCTCCTTGCGGATACCTTTCAACTCGCCATTAATCTTGGCAACAGCCTCCATATTTGCACCAAGCTCTATGCCGAGCTTCTTGCAGAAGAGGTATACAAGCTCTACGGCGGGTGCACCTGTACCACCACCAAACCACCAGCAGTTGGTATCGACGATGTCAACACCAGCTACGATAGCTGCATATACCGAACCGAGACCGTAGCCTGGGGTACAGTGTGTGTGGAAGTCGACAACCACGCCAAGCTCCTTCTTAAGAAGTTTGATAAGACCTGCTACACGTGCGGGAGGAATCAAACCAGACATATCCTTGATGGTGATCATATCAGCACCGAGGGCAGCCATCTGGCGAGCCTTGTCAAGGAAGTACTCGTCGGTAAATACCTTCTCGTGCTCCTCGCCGTCGTTGTACTTGGGGTCTACTGTATAGCAAACTGCGCAGTCAGCGATACCGCCATACTGCTTGATGTACTTGATTGTTGACTTCACGTTGTCGACATCGTTCAAGGCATCGAAGATACGCATAATGCCAAGACCGCTCTCGATAGCGTTACGTGAGAAACCGTCGATGATTTCGTCGGTGTAGGGGGCATAACCAAAGAGGTTACGACCACGTGATAGAGCTGTGAGCTTTGATACGTCGCCCACCGCCTTCTTGATAGTCTCCAAACGAGTCCAGGGGTTCTCGTTGAGGTAGCGCATCACAGAGTCGGGCACTGCACCGCCCCATACCTCCATAGCATAGAAGCCTGCATCCTTGTAGTAGGGGAGACAGCGGTCAACCTGCTGTTGAGTCATACGTGTTGCAAATGACGACTGCTGTCCGTCGCGCAACGTAAGATCGCGAATTTTTAGGATCTTTGTCATAGTCTTTCAATAAGGTTATTTAGTTAGTTTTAGTTGTTAGTCTCTATGTTGTCTATCAGATGTTACACCGTGCATCTGTTATCTGAATAACAAATGTAGCATATATTTCCTAAAATTCCAAACATTTCGTCAAAAAAAATGCTGTTTAAGTAGTGAAAAGTTGCTTTTACACCTCTTAAACAGCATATCTCTGGTAAATAGTGGGTAGTTTTACGGTTTTTTGCGCCGCTCAACTACTCTAGTTTGCCCACTGCGCTTACTCTGCCTGATGGAGTATCACGCGCTCAAGCGCACGCTCACATATGGGGCAGAAGCGCGTAGCTGTGTTGTTGCGCATACGGCATACGTCAGTTGGGCGATAGATGCCCTTTGTGCGGTAGCCAGCACCCTCGTAAACGCCCACAACATAGTTCTCTGAACGGCTCTCTGTGACAGTTGTAGGTATCTCTACGCCCTTGTCAACCATATCTGCCCACTTCGACTCAAAGTCTACGAGTGTTGTGATGTTTGGCTCCCAGGGCTCGTGTGCTATCGAGTGCATCTCGTCGTTTGAGTCGCTGTTCTCATAGAAATACTCGTCGCCCAAGCCGCCAAACGAGTGTCCGAACTCGTGGACAACAACGGGGCGGAATGCGGGGTGATGAGCCGTAGTAAGCGTATATGAGTTGTATATGCCGCCGCCACCATACGTGTCGGTGTTAGCAAGAATGATAAAGTGCTCGCAGGGGATGTTTGTTGCGAGGTCATACATATTATACACAGCATCCGACGTTAGGTAACGCTCCATATAGAATGTCATAAAGTTAGACATCACGGCAGTCTCTCTCCACGCCATATCCTGTGGAACACTCACGTTGCTATCTTTAGATGCGCTCTCAATGGCGATGAAGTTAAACTTGTCGCGGTGGCTGTTGAAGGGCTCATAAGACAATATTTCGTCTGTGGCAATCTGTGCATCCTTCATAAATAGCTCCATCTCGTCGGCTGTGTAGCCCTCGGCGAGTATCACAACATCTATGCAGTCACGCGAGTCGCCGCCACGGTGTAGATAGGTGTGGGGTAGTGCCTCTTGCTTCGAGAGGTCGCGTATAAGCACATCGTCAGGGCGTATTGTGTGCTTGAGACGTGCTGCCACCTCACCACGGTTGTTGCGCAACACAACCTCGGCAATAGCCTCGCTGCGTGGCATAGGTGTAAGCAGCGTAAACTCAAAGCTGCGGTATGACGTAGCTGCCTCGGGTGTTGTAATCCACTCCTGAAACAGCGACGAGAAAGATGTCGTGTATATCTTTATACCTGTTGCTGCATCATATAGCGTGATGTCGCCATTGCCGCGTAGTGGCACTGTGTCGAGGTTGATGCGTCGTCCCCACCAGTGCTCTGTCGATGACAGGCTCTTGAGTGCCACGATTTGCTCTGTGGCAGAGCCTGCGAATGTCAGGTCGAGGCGCAACGTGGCATCCTCAAAGTGTGTGTCGAAGCTCTGTGCGTATGTTGTGGTCGCAGCGATGAGCATCGCAAAAATCAGTGTCAGTCTTCTCATTTTATACATCTGTTTTAGGTTTTATTCTATTTAACTTTGGGGTTGGTGTAACCTCTATGTTGCGTAGTTGGCTCTTTGCAATACTGTATGCCAACAGCCAATTTGCCCCTTAATCGTACAAAGATATGAAATTATTGCGAAAAGTAAAAATATAGGCTTTCTACTTTCTCTTTATTTTTGTATCTTTACACCCTATTTTTATATGTTATGCGAATTACGAAACTATTAATATCATCTCTGTTATTTGTGTTGGCATTATCAGCCACTGTGTCACCCGTCTCTGCTGCCAATTCTCTACCGCGCTCTGTGCAAGACTCTATTGGCAAGGTGTTGCGTCGTATGACACTTCAGGAGGTTGCTGGCGGCTATGTCAAGGTCGAGAGCATACGCATACGTGAGCGAGGCTCGGAGCGTGTCATCGAGATACGTGCATCGGACGAGTTGGCATACTACCCGATGCGTAGCGAGAGTGTTGAGGCATTCTATGATGCTGTGCGCCGTCAGTTGCCAGAGAACTATCGTAAATATACTCTGCTGATATATAGCAAGGGCGAGCTTATCGACAGACTTGTGCCGCAGTACTACGCATCGCGTAAGCGTGGCGCGAGCTTTCGAGCTACCGTCGACAAGCCGCTTGTGAGCCGCATAAGCTCGTTGTCACAACCTACAAAGGGTCTTGTGGGACGACATATTGCGCTCTGGCAGAGCCACGGCAGATACTTCGATAACAATATGGCACTATGGCGTTGGCAACGTTCTCGCCTATGGGAGAGTGTTGAGGATATGTACACGCAGAGCTACGTAATACCATTTCTATTGCCTATGCTTGAGCGTGCAGGTGCTACTGTGCTCTTGCCGCGTGAGCGTAGTATGCGCCGCGAGGAGATTATCATCGACAACGACAAGGGCGTTGATAAGACGACCTACCGTGAGGTGGGTAGCTGGAGTCGTGCAGGTGTTGGCTTTGCGCACCTTAAGTCGACATATAAGAGTGGTCATAATCCATTTAAGGATGGCACATCGCGCCAGGTGACCGCCAAGCGTGGCACCAGCAACTTGAGCCGTGCTACGTGGTCGGCAGAGGTGGCTGTGTCTGGCGTATATAGCGTCTATGTATCATACACGACGCTCGATAACTCTGTACCCGACGCTCATTATACGGTACACGCCTCGGGTGGTGATAGGGAGTTTCGTGTAAATCAACGTATGGGCGGTGCTATGTGGGTGTGTCTCGGCGACTTCTACTTCGAGGCGGGGGAGAGTCGCGTGCTTGTTACGCTCGATAATAGCTCGTCAGCGTCTGGCGTTGTCACAGCCGATGGAGTAAAGATTGGTGGCGGTATGGGAAATATCGAGCGTAGCGTAGACCCCTCATTGCGTAGGTCAGGCATAACATACGAGTCGACGACAAGCGGCTATCCGCGCTTCACGGAGGGCGCGCGCTATTGGTTGCAGTGGTCGGGCTTTGGCGAAGATGTCTACGGACAGAAGCGCGGCAAGGATGACTACCGCGACGACTATATGTCGCGACCACACTGGGTAAATGCCCTTATGCGTGGCTCGGAGGCTCTAAACGACGAGGAGAGCGAGGAGAGCGAGGAGCGCGACTCGCGCAAGAAGAGCAAGGAGGAGGAACTCGACACCACAGCGGGCAAGCGCATACCCCTTGACCTCGCCTTTGCCTTCCACTCCGATGCGGGCGTAAGGCTCAACGAGGACATTATAGGTACGCTTGGCATCTACTGTACCAAGGATAATGACGGAGAGTTTGAGGAGGGTGTGTCACGTCTGCGCTCGCGCGACCTTACAGATATTGTTATGACACAGATTGTTGGCGACATACGCGCGCAGTATGAGCCAACCTGGACGCGTCGCGGTATGTGGGATAGGTCTTACTATGAGGCGCGTGTGGGCTGGTGTCCCACGATGCTGCTTGAGCTGTTGTCGCACCAGAACTTTGCCGATATGCGCTACGGTCTCGACCCTGCATTCCGTTTCTCGGTGTGTCGTGCTATATATAAGGGTATGTTGCGCTATCTATCGAGCCAATATGGTGTAGACTATGTTGTGCAGCCCTTGCCCGTGAATAGCTTTAGTGTCGAGATGCAGGGTAATGCCGCGCACTTGAGTTGGCAGCCTACCGTAGATGAGCTTGAGTCTACGGCAACGCCCGACTACTATGTGGTATATACCAGCGTCGATGGCGGCGGCTTTGACAGTGGTCGTAGGGTTGAGGGTACATCGGTGGAGCTTGCGCAGGAGAGCGATAAGATATACAGCTACCGCATAACAGCGGTAAACAGTGGTGGCGAGAGCTTCGATTCGGAGACCCTCGCGGCGTGCCGTGTGAGCAATGCTCGTGGATGCGTGATGGTGGTAAATGGCTTTGACCGTGTGGCTGCGCCATATAGTGTGCAGGGCGACTCCATTGCAGGCTTCTTCAATCGCTACGATAGCGGAGTAGGCTACCATAGCGACATCTCGTTTATCGGTGAGCAGGTAAACTTCGATAGGACGCTATCTCGCTCCGAGAATGATAACTACGCCCTCGGGCAATCTTATAACGACTATGAGGCGGAGTCTATCGCTGGTAACACCTTCGACTACCCCGTGATGCACGGCGCATCAATCGTCAAGGCGGGGTATAGCTTTGTCTCGGCATCGCGCAGGGCTGTTGAGAGTGGTGCAGTGTCGCTTGACAGCTACGATGTGGTGGATGTCATTATGGGCAAGCAGCGCACGACGGTTGTTGGTCGTGGTGCTGTAGAGCATCGCCACGAGGTCTTTACCGAGGAGTTGCAACGAGCCATACGTAGCTATACGCGAGCTGGCGGTGCGCTGATACTCTCTGGCTCATATATGCTCACCGACCTATGGCACTCGCCCCTCGCTAATGATGCTGATAGGCTCTTTGCCGAGGAGGTGCTGCACGTGACATTTGGCGGAAATATGTCTACGCGCTCGGGCGAGGTGTATACCACTCCCTCATACTTTGCGCCACGTGGTCGCGTAGATGTAAATTTCAATACCGCGTTGCGCGAGGATATATACTGCGTAGAGTCGCCCGAGGTGTTGCGACCTGCTGGCAAGGGTGCAGCAACCGTTATGCGCTACGCCTCAAATAACCAGACTGCTGCAGCTGCCTATTCGGGCGATTATCGTTGTGTTGTCCTCGGCTTTCCGTTTGAGACAATACTCTCGGCGGAAGAGCGCGACGAGCTTATGAGTGTGATGCTTAAATATGTTGATAAATAGTGCGTTATGAGTCTTGACCGCCATACGTTACGTACTGTGACTATGCCCTTGGCTATGGTCGTCGGAGCGTTGTTATGTCGTCCACTTGCAGCACTTGAGAGTGCGAGTGGCAATATGCTTACACCGACGCTTATTGGTGCAATGCTCTTCTTGACATTCACGCGCGTGGATGTGCGCGCTATGCGCCCGCGCCTGATACATCTGTGGATGTTGCTCTTTCAGTTTGTTGGCTCGGTTGCAGTCTACCATATTGTGACACCTCTATTGGGTGAGCTGGTAGGTCAGGGAGCTATGATATGTGTTCTCGCGCCGATAGCTATGGCGGCTGTCGTTATTGGAGGTATGCTCGGTGCAAATGTTACGACAATGGCGACATATAGCCTGATATGCAATATGGTAACAGCCATCGTTGCGCCCACTATCCTCCACCTATACGGTAATGGAACGTGTACCTTCGTGGAGATTATCTCGCGCGTAGCACCCACGCTCATTGCCCCCTTCCTGCTTGGACAGATGTGCCGATATATGTGGCGCAGTGGTGCCAATTGGCTCTCGGAGCACTCGCAGTTGTCGTTCTACCTATGGCTTGTGTCGCTTACTTTAGTTATAGGACGCACTACCTGCTTTATTCTCGATACCGAGGCTGACCCCTTCGTTGAGGTGGAGCTTGCATTGGTAGCCCTTGTGTTGTGCCTTGTGCAGTTTTCGGTTGGTCGTATGCTGGGACGTGCCGCAGGCGATGTTGTGGCGGGAGGTCAGTCGCTCGGACAGAAAAATACGGTGCTCGCTGTGTGGATGGCACTCAACTTCCTGAACCCCGTAGCCTCGGTTGCTCCTACGGCATATATCGTATGGCAGAACTTTGTAAATAGCTATCAGATATGGCGACATAAGGAGTAATGTCTGTCCACGTCTTAATCAGTACCTTATATACTATAAATAAAATAGGGATGGCAAAATAGCGCCATCCCTATTATCGTTGCTCTTATGCCGTTACTTTATCTCCTCGCCGAAGAGCGTTGCTGACGAGCACCCTGTGATACGTACCTTTACATAGTCGCCCACTTTGTGGTCGCCACGATCAAATACCACCATCTTATTCTGTGATGTACGTCCCGAGAGCTGCTCCTCGCTACGCTTTGATGTACACTCCACCAATATCTCAAACTCCTTGCCCACGTCGCGCTTGTTGCTCTGCTCCGACAGTATGTTCTGCAAGTCGATTATCTCTGTCAGGCGGCGAGTCTTGACATCCTCGGGTATGTCGTCGCCGAGGTTGCGCTGTGCGAATGTGCCTGGACGCTCCGAGTATTTGAACATATAGGCAAAGTCGTAACCCACTTCGCGCATCAGCGACAGTGTTGCTTGATGCTCCTCCTCGCTCTCGTGCGCAAAGCCTGCGATAAGGTCGGTGGTGATTGCGCAGTCGGGCATATAGCGACGTATAGCCTCCACGCGCTCCAAATACCACTCACGCGTATACTTACGGTTCATACGCTTGAGCATCTCCGTTGAGCCTGACTGTGCAGGGAGGTGTATAGCCTTGCAGATATTTGGCGTTGCCGCCATTATCTCAAGTAGCTTGTCGCTTATATCCTTGGGGTGTGATGTGGCGAAGCGCACGCGCAGTAGTGGCGAAATCTCCGCCACGCGGCGCAGTAGCTCTGGGAAGTCTACATCGCCCGTGCGGTAGGAGTTTACGTTCTGACCGAGGAGCGTCACTTCGCGGTATCCATTTTCAAAGAGCGTGCGTGCCTCTGCAATGATAGTCTCGGCATCGCGGCTACGTTCAATACCACGTGTGTAGGGCACAACGCAGTATGAACAGTAGTTGTTGCAACCACGCATAATGGCGATGAAGGCACTCACACCGTTGCGGTCAAGGCGCACAGGGGCAATCTCGGCGTATGTCTCCTCCTTTGAAAGCTCCACGTTGACACCCTTGCCACCATCGTCGACACTGCGCACAAGGCGTGGAAGGTCGCGGTATGAGTCGGGGCCTGCGACGATGTCAACGCCTGTATTTCCCTTTGTAAGCTCCTCCTTAAGACGCTCTGCCATACAGCCAATGATGCCTATGATGAGCGACGGCTTCTGCTTGCGCATACGACGCATCTCGCTGAGTCGTCCCCATATACGCTGCTCGGCGTTATCGCGTATCGAGCAGGTGTTGATAAGTACTATGTCTGCCTCCTCAAGGCTCTCGGTATAGCGGTAGCCCTCATCCTGCATAATAGATACCACAATCTCCGAATCGCCTACATTCATCTGGCAGCCGTATGTCTCGATATATAGTTTGCGACCACTGCCAGTCAGAGGTCGCAAACTATTTATAGGTATGTTGTTCATACTATTAATGTTATGAATACGCTTTTAAACTATGAGTCGATTTTGTGGCTACTCTACGGGCATACCATCCTCCTCGGGGAATGGCTTAAAGCCCTCACCAAAGGTGTCGTAAGCATCCGTAACAACCACAAATGCACGGTTGTCAAACTCCTTAATCTTGTGCTGTACGTTGCGCACCTCCTTGCGGTTGATTACCAGGAATATCATCTCCTTGTCGTTGTGGGTGTACATACCAGTAGCCTTTAGGTATGTGCCGCCACGGTTAAGCTCGTGAAGGATGTAGTTGCGCATATCTTCAGAGTGCTCGTCACAGATGATAAAGAGTAGCTTGTCGCGTGATGCACCGTCGATTGTGAAGCCCAAAACTTTAGCATTGACAAAGATACATACACCCGAGTAGAGCGACAGGAGCAAGCCTGCAGGCTCCTTACCCTCGGGAAGACCTATACCAAAGCCGATGACGATAAGACCGCATAAAACGATGATTGCATCCGAAAGAAGCACGCCATTCGCGAACTTCATCTTCGCAAACTTGTGCAGGAGCATACCTGTAATATCTGTACCACCTGTAGCAGCGTTATTGCGAATAACGATACCTACACCCACACCACTGAAGCAGCCACCGATGATTGCAGCGAGCATAAGGTGGTTAGATAGGTCGACGACACCACCCATTAGCAGCGTTGGGTCGAGAGCTTCGATAGCCGCCTGGTTGGGATATACCAAGTAGTCGAGGATGTTCATCAAACCAGGCGTGACGAATGATGCGAATATTGTTCTGCCGCCAAACTTACCACCGAAGATAAGCAGTGCAGTGAGAATCAACGGCACGTCGAACATATAACCAAATGTACCCACCTGAATTGAGGGGAAGAGGTTGTGCAATACGAGGGCTAAACCGTAGATACCGCCAGGCACCATGTCGTAAGGGTTGATGAATACTACAAAGGCGATGGCCACAAGCAAGCATCCAAAGACAATCTGCAGAATAGAGCCCCACCACTTAATGTCGCAAATCGACTCCTTGGTAGAGGTGATAATTTCTGAAAAAGATTTCATAAATATTCAATTATGTAGTTTTAAGTCGTCTATATCACTCAAAGATACGAATAATTTTTTAAACTGCAAAAGTCAAGACCATTTTTTTATACACAGTGCATAAAATGCATATATAACTTACGCAAAAAATTTGTTTTATTTAGTTTTATTACTAACTTTGTATATTCTGTAACGTGGCTATAGGTGTCTAATCGACTGATAGTCAATAAATAATATGAAAATATGCAAGATTGGGGAGTATTAACTTACTATTGCGCGATAACGCTTGTTATCATTGCATATCTGCTTGGTTCTATTCCGAGCGCAGTATGGATTGGAAAGAAATATTATGGCATAGATATTCGTGAGCACGGCTCGAAGAATGCTGGTACGACAAATATGTTGCGCGTGTTGGGAAAGCGTGCAGCTATACCCGTGTTTATCATCGACTATTTCAAGGGCTTTGGTGCCGTTATGCTTACGTCGTTGCTGCGCTACGACGATGCTGTCAACGATGCGTGGCTTATCAACATCCGTATCATTGCAACAGTTGCTGTTGTGTTGGGTCACATCTTCCCCATCTTTGCTGGCTTCAAGGGTGGTAAGGGCGTAGCGACGCTCCTTGGTGCAGGCACGGGTATCTACCCGCCGTTGGTGCTAATGTGCTTTGGTGTGTGGTGTCTTGTCTTTGCTGTATGGCACTATGTCTCTTTGGCAAGTATTATCGCTGGTTGCTGCTATCCGTTGCTTGTTATGATTTTTTCTACAATGACCTATAACCCTGCAGCTCCTTTAGTGAGCATCCCCTTCATAATCTTCTCGTGGGTCGTTGCGATACTCCTCGTGTGGACACACCGCAAGAATATCAAACGCCTTATGGATGGCTCCGAGTCGAAGGTCTACCTATGGCTTAAGGAGGATCAGGGCAAGGATATCGACCTCGATGATAAATAGTAGCCCCGCCTATGAGGGGTAAGTCACGACGTGAGTTTTTGAAGTTTGTTGCTGTCGGGGGCGTGTCGTTCCTCGTCCACAACTTCATATACCTCTTTCTCACGCACTTCGCTGTTAATGCTATGCTCGCCTATAGTGCAGGCTATGTGTCGTGGGCGGCAACTAATTTTTTACTATCCAACTACATCACTTTTCATACACGCCCTACAATTAAGAGTGCCGTGGGCTTTGTTGTGAGTGCCTGCCTATACTACCTTATACAGCTCGTAGGCTTTACGCTATGTCGCTGGCTTGCGGTACCCGATGTCATCATCACGCCACTTGTCTATACCATCGCCTTTCCCGCCAACTTCTTTATGGTGCGCTATGTCTTTAGACGCTGGGCGTAGCGATGTCTATATATGCAACATAGGGCTATCCCTCACGGAATAGCCCTATATCTATACAACGCGTAAGCACTCTACTCCACGTAGTATGCCTTTGTAGCATCGCGCTCGGGAGCTACGGGAGCATCACCTGCGGGATAGCCAAAGGCGATTGCCACAAGTAGCTTGTAGCCTTCGGGCAACTGAAGACGCTCCATATAGGGCTTTGCAGCCTCCGAGTTCATTACGGGAACGACGCTGCCAAGACAGCACGAGCCAATGCCCATTGACCACGCCGAGAGCATCATATTCTCGGACAACAGACCGCAGTCATACTCGCCGCTGTAGCTCTCCTCGGGGCACGCTATAAATGCAACGGTGGGAGCGTTTCGGAAGAAGTTGCGGAAGTTGGGCTGCTCCTTGAGCTGTGGCATCTGCTCTACGGCAATGGCTGTGACACCCTCGATAAAGTCGGGCGCATCAACAACGCGCACTGCCCACGTCTGCTTGTTCATAGCACTTGGAGCGTAGATGCCGCACTCGATGACCTTTGCCATCTGTTCGCGGTCAACAGCCTCGGGCTTGTAGTCGCGTACCGAGCGGCGTGTTAGGATGTTCTCTGTTACGACCTGCTCCTTTGATAGCTCCTCGCCGCAACACTCCTTGTTGCACTCCTGCTCCTTGTTGCAGCAGCAGCCAATAGTAGCAATAGCCGCCATAAGCGTAATACCAGATTTAATAATAGCCTTCATAACCAACAATTTTTAGTTTATAAGCTCTCCTTTGAGTACTATCTTTCTAATAATTGGGGTCTGGTGAGCGTAGGGCATATATGCCAGCGATGGAAGTGGCTTGGTGATGTAGAAGTTGGCAACCTTGCCACGTGTTATCGAGCCGTAGTCGCGGCTCTCGCCCATAGCGCACGCCGAGTTTAGCGTTGCTGCGTTGAGTGCCTCGGCAGGTGTCATCTTCATCTTTATAGAGCCGAGAGAGAGTACAAAGCGCATATTGCCCGATGGGGCAGTACCTGGGTTAAAGTCCGAAGCAAGGGCTACGGCGAGTCCCGCGTCAATCATCTTACGTGCGGGAGGGTAGCCTATGCCGAGGAAGAAGGCACAGCCTGGAAGCATCGTGGGCATCGTGGTTGTGCCACGCAGTGCCTCTACCTGCTCATCGCCCATCGACTCAAGGTGGTCAACAGAGAGTGCGCCGTGCTCTACACCTACCTCTACGCCACCCGATACAGCAAGCTCGTTGGCGTGAATCTTCGCGCGTAGACCATACTTTGCACCCGTCTGCATAATCTTTGCAGTCTCCTCCACACTAAAGAAGCCGCGGTCACAGAACACATCAACGAAATCTGCCAAATTCTCGGCTGCCACCGCGGGTATCATATCACGGCATACGTGGTCGACGTACTCCGCCTGACGACCCTTATATGCACGACCTACGGCGTGAGCACCAAGGAATGTGGCACGCACAGCTATAGGCGATGTCTCGCGTATGCGGCGAATTACACGCAATATCTTCAGCTCATCCTCCAGCGTAAGACCATAGCCCGACTTTATCTCCACAAGACCTGTACCCATCGCTATAATCTCGTTTACACGCTCCATAGCCTGACGATAAAGCTCCTCCTCCGATGTGTCGTGCAGACGATCTGCCGAGTTGAGGATGCCACCACCGCGCTTTGCAATCTCCTCGTACGAAAGACCGTTGATCTTGTCGAGGAACTCCTGCTCGCGGCTGCCAGCATATACGATATGTGTATGCGAGTCGCAGAACGATGGGAACAGCCAGCCACCCTCGGCATCGAGAACCTCACAGTTCTCGATGTCGGGTAGCGTATCCATTGTGCCGTACGCCTTAATGCGGTCACCGTCGGTGAGTAGCCACGCATTATCAAGGGTCTCTATGCTGTCCATAGCCTTACCCTCGACACGCAGTCTGCCGCTCTCGTCGATGCCGACAAGCGTACCAATATTCTTAACAAGCAGGCTCATAGTCGTTCAGGAACTTAACAGATGTTGCGATATGTGGATACATCACCATATCGTCATCAACAAAGGGAACAACCTTGCGGTAAGCCTCGAAGAGTGCCTCCACCTTGTCTGATGAGCGCATAGGATGGCGGAACTGGAGTGCCTGTGCAGAGTTCATAAGCTCGATGGCGAGTACACGCTCGGTGTTCTGAACAACTCTCCATAGCTTGGTAGCTGCATTCGAGCCCATACTCACGTGATCCTCCTGACCCTGTGACGAAGGTATTGAGTCGCACGAAGCAGGCCAGCACAACCCCTTTGACTGGCTCACGATAGAGGCCGCTGTGTACTGCGGAATCATAAAGCCACTGTTCAAACCTGGATGTGCCACGAGGAAGTGGGGAAGGTTGCGTGCGCCAGATATGAGCTTATATGTACGACGCTCCGAGATGTTACCAAGCTCGGCAACACCAATGGCGAGGAAGTCCATAGCTACGGCTATAGGCTGACCGTGGAAGTTACCCGCCGAGATAACCTCGTCGGTATCTGGGAAGATTGTGGGGTTATCCGTAGCGGAGTTAATCTCGGTCTCGAGCACGCTTGCTACGTATGCAATAGTATCCTTCGACGCACCGTGTACCTGTGGTATGCAGCGGAATGAGTAGGGATCCTGCACGTGCTGCTTGGGCTGCTGACCAATCTCGCTACCTGCCAACAGCTCGCGGAAGTTCTTGGCGGTCTCAATCTGTCCGTTGTGAGGACGTATCGCGTGAACGTTGTGCTCAAAGGGATCCATTCTGCCATCGAAAGCATCGAGAGACATTGCGCCGATGTAGTCTGCCCAGCGGCTCAAACGCTGTGCGTTGATAAGTGAGTAGACGCCATAAGCCGACATAAACTGTGTGCCGTTCAATAGTGCAAGACCCTCTTTAGAGCATAGTGTGATAGGCTCCCAGCCCATCTTCTCCATCATTACCTTACCCTCGACAACCTCGCCGTCAATCTCTACGTGACCCAAGCCCAACAGGGGTAAGCACATATGTGCCAATGGTGACAAGTCGCCCGATGCACCCAATGAGCCCTGCTCATATACTACGGGGATGATGTTGTTGTTGAACATCTCGATAAGACGCTCTACGGTGATGAGCTGCACGCCTGAATGACCATAAGAGAGTGACTGCACCTTTAGGAGTATCATAAGGCGGGCAATCTCCGAGGGCACGCGCTGACCTGTGCCGCAAGCGTGCGACATCATAAGGTTCTTCTGCAACTGCGACAACTGCTCCTTCTCAACAGAGATGTTGCACAGTGAGCCGAAGCCTGTGGTAACACCATAGATGGGCTTATCGCGGTTCTCCATCTTCTTGTCGAGGTATTCACGACAGTGGTTGATGCGAGCCTTGGCATCGTCGCTTAGCGCCAACTTATAACCCTTCTGAAGAATCTCGGCAACGCGAGCGATAGTGAGTCTCTCTGCACTGATATAATGAATCATAATAGTATCTTGTTTTTAGTTTTAGTGGTTGTTACTTATTCTCGTTGTACACCTTCTCAATGAGTGACATATCTGCGAGGTTGGGCAGTGTCACCTTGAGGAGCGGTGTGCGCTCCATCTGACGCTTGATAGCGAACATAGCACCCTCGTTACGAGCCCAGCTACGACGTGCAATACCGTTGTTAACGTCCCACAACAACATCTCCTCGATGTGGCGTGCAGAGTCCTCCGAGCCGTCGATGACCATACCGAAGCCACCATTCATAACCTCGCCCCAGCCTACGCCGCCGCCATTGTGGATAGATACCCACGTTGCGCCACGGAATGAGTCGCCGATGACGTTGTGTACAGCCATATCGGCACAGAACTGCGAGCCGTCATAGATGTTAGATGTCTCACGGTAGGGTGAGTCGGTACCCGATACGTCGTGGTGGTCACGACCAAGCACGATAGGTGCAGAGATTTCGCCGCGCTTGATAGCCTCGTTGAATGCCAAGGCGATACGTGTACGTCCCTCCGAGTCAGCGTAGAGAATACGTGCCTGTGAGCCTACGACGAGCCTATTCTCCATAGCCTCACGTATCCAGTGTAGGTTGTCTGCAAGCTGACCCTGAATCTCTGCGGGGGCCTCCTTGAGCATTGACTCAAGCACCTCGGCTGCGATACGGTCAGAGGTTACGAGGTCTTGCTCCTTGCCCGAGGTACATACCCAGCGGAATGGGCCGAAGCCATAGTCGAAGAACATCGGGCCCATAATATCCTGAACGTATGACGGATAGCGGAACTTGCCATTATCGCCCATAATGTCGGCACCTGCGCGTGATGACTCAAGCAGGAAGGCGTTACCATAGTCGAAGAAGTACATACCGCGTGCTGTGAGCTTGTTGACGGCAGCTACGTGGCGACGCAATGACTCGCGCACGCACTCGCGGAAACGCTCGGGCTCCTCTGCCATCATACGGTTAGACTCCTCGTATGAGTAGCCCACGGGGTAGTAGCCGCCAGCCCACGGGTTGTGCAGGGATGTCTGGTCAGAGCCGAGGTCTACGTTGATATCCTCCTCTGCCAAACGCTCCCAGAGGTCTACGACGTTGCCCACGTATGCAAATGAGATAACCTCCTTGTTGGCTACAGCCTCCTTGACGCGCGGGATAAGCTCGTCGAGTGATGAGTATAGTTCGTCTACCCAGCCCTGCTGGTGACGCTTCTCGGCTGCGGCAATATTAACCTCGGCAGTGATGCTCACAACGCCAGAGATATTACCAGCCTTGGGCTGTGCGCCCGACATACCGCCAAGACCTGCTGTTACGAACAACATACCGCGCAGATCTTTTTGTTCGGGCTTCATACGCTTGCGTGCAGCATTCATTACGGTAATGGTGGTGCCGTGAACGATACCCTGCGGGCCGATGTACATATATGAGCCAGCAGTCATCTGACCATACTGCGATACGCCCATAGCGTTGAAACGCTCCCAGTCATCCTGTGATGAGTGGTTGGGGATGACCATACCGTTAGTCACGATAACGCGCGGTGCATCCTTATGTGACGGGAACAGTCCGAGGGGGTGTCCCGAATACATCACGAGTGTCTGCTCGTCGGTCATCTCGGCAAGATACTTCATTGCCAAGCGATACTGTGCCCAGTTCTGGAATACCGCACCGTTACCGCCGTATGTGATAAGCTCGTGTGGATGTTGTGCCACAGCCTTGTCGAGGTTGTTCTGTATCATCAGCATAATAGCGGCTGCCTGACGCGAGCGTGCGGGATACTCGTCGATAGAGCGAGCATACATCTCATAGTCGGGGCGCAGACGATACATATAGATACGTCCATATCTCTTCAACTCGTCGAGGAACTCGGGAGCAAGCTCTGCGTGGTGCTTCTCGGGGAAGTAGCGCAAAGCATTTGCCAACGCGAGCTTCTTCTCTTCGTCGGTGAGTATATCCTTACGCTTCGGAGCGTGGTTTGCTGCGGGGTCGTAAGCCTTGGGTGCAGGTAGCGGATCGGGGATACCTGCCAATATATCTCTCTGAAAATCTGTCATAGCTATAAACGGTGTTTTTGCGATTACTGAATCTTGCTCTCTACGATTGCGAGAATCTCCCTCTCTGCCTCGATAGCCTTTGCCTGAATCTGCTCTGCCTCGCCCACAAGAGCGTCAGCAGCTGCGCGATCCTTCAAGCCAGCAGCGTTGATCTTCACATTGAGGCACGCGCCCATCACAGCCGAGCGTGCTGCCAAAGCACCTACACCTGCGTCAGATACAGAGTTGGGGTTACCCTCCTCTGCCATTGCGCGTACCACGTCGAATGCCTTATATGCGGCCTTCATTGTGCGCAAGGGCACCTGTGTTGCGTAGAGTGTTGCAGACTCCATAGCCTCGGCACGTGCAGCCTTCTCCTCGTCGGTAGACTTGGGCATTCCGAACACCGCCATAATCTTGTTAAACGCCTCGGTATCCTCGTCAACCAAGTAGAGCAGCTCGTTCATTACAGCCATACCGTTGTCTGCCCAGTTAGAGAAGTACTCCCAGCGGTCATCCCAGCCCGCCTTGTGTGATGAGAGGTTGGCAACCATTGTGCCGAGAGCGGCAGCAAGTGCGCCCATATATGCTGAAATAGAACCGCCACCAGGTGCGGGTGACTCGCTTGCAGTCTCCTCTGCAAAGCCTGTGCAGGTGAGGTCTACGAGCTTCTTCTTGCCCTTCTGCTCGTCAGCCTCAAGGATGTACTCAACGACCTTCTCCTCGGGCTTGAACTCCTTGAGGTTAGAGAGTCCCATACTCTCGATAGCTATGCGCACCAACTCTCTCTCGGGAAGACCTGTCGAGCGGTTCTGCTTGCGCAAGAAGTGGCGACCAGCATCCACCAACGCGCTCTTTGGAACAAGACCCACAATCTCGGCACCTGTAACGCGCACACCACGAGCATCGGCAGCGCGACATACCTCGTCAAATGCAGCGTGCAGAGGTGTTATCGCGAGGTTGGTCATATTCATAGATACCTGTGCAATGCCATACTCCTCGATAAACCAGCCGATAGCCTTGCAAGCCTTCAATGTACCTGGCTTCATAATGGTATTGCCGTTCTCGTCCTTTAGAATCTTACCTGTGATGGGGTTGCCCTCACGCATAGGACGACCCTTCTCGCGCACATCAAAGGCGATGGCGTTGGCACGACGTGTAGAGGTGGTGTTGAGGTTGTAGTTTACGGCAACCAGGAAGTCGCGCGCACCTACGGCAGTAGCACCCGTCTTTGCTACGCCCTCATCGTACGGACGAGCACCGAAGTCGGGCTTACGCTCCTCGTTAGTCATCTTCTCGGGCAATGCCTCATACTCACCAGCGCGGCAAACTGCCAAGTTGCGACGCTCGGGCTTGAGGGCGGCAGCCTCATAGCAGTAGGTGGGTACGCCAAGCTCCTCGGCGATGCGCTGTGCAAGTGCTCGTGCCAATACTGCGCACTCCTCAAGGGTGATGCCTGATACGGGAATCAAGGGGCATACGTCGCACGCACCCATATGGGGGTGTGCGCCCTTGTGCTGACGCATATCTATAAGCTCTGTTGCGCGCTTGATAGCTGCAACAGCGGCATCACATACTGCCTCGGGCTCACCTACGAAGGTTACCACAGTGCGGTTTGTAGCCTCACCTGGGTCAACGTCCAAGAGCTTTACGCCCTTTGCAGCGTCGATAACGTCTGTAATCTGCTTGATAGTCTCAAGATTGCGTCCCTCCGAGAAGTTGGGCACGCACTCAATAATTCTCTTCTGCATACTCGTATATTTTTGATTTTAGTTAATATTGCTGCTCTGTTAGATTGAGTAGTCCACGTCGACTCTCTCTAAACGACGACTCTTGCAGTAGTCGCTTATGACTACGTGTAGCGGGTCTATTTTGTATGCCTCCATAGCCTCGAAGGAGGTGAAGTCGGCAGTGAGCACAGCATCGAATGACGATGCAGTCTCCTTGAGGTTTACGCCTACCTCGGCGCGCAACAGCCCATCAATCTTGCCATTGAGAGCCTCCAGACGGCTCTTCATCTCTTGTGCTATCTGCTGTGGCGTCTCGTCCAAATCGCGGCGAAATTTCCACATAACGATATGACGTATCATAGTTGAGTAGTTTTAGGTTTTAGTCGGTTTATTTAGTTAACTCACAAATATAAGAATTATTTTCGTATGTACGCACGTGCGAGCGACCCTTTTTTATGCTGTCAAGCAATTTTTTTTGCTTGTCGCGGAAATATTTATGCGGCAATGTTATATGGAGCATAAAAATTTGTTATTCTCAAATAAAAAATGTAACTTTGAGAGTGAATTTAACCTATTTAAGTATGGAGATTTGGCATATTTGGATTATTGTGGCACTTGTGCTTGTTATCGTTGAGATTTTCACAACCGGCTTTGCTGTTGTCTGCCTTGCAGTAGGATGTGTGGGCGGTGCTATCGCGGCGGCGTGTGATGCCTCAACGGAGATGCAGTTGTTAAGCTTCTCTATAACTTCTGCCATTGCCCTTGTGTTGGTGCGTCCGTTGCTTAAGCGCACACTTGTTAAGGAGGAGAAGGTAAAGACCAATGCCGATGCTATGGTTGGTCGTCGTGGCACTGTGTGCAACGCCATCGAGGGTGTTGACGGTGGTCGCGTTATGGTCGATGGTGTCGACTGGCGCGCACGCTCTTTGGATGGCAGCGATGTGGCGTGTGGCGAGAGTGTTGAGGTCGTAGCCGTAGATAGTGTAGTATTAATCGTTAAAAAGCTGTAAATATGGAGATTACACCCTTATTGATTTTCGGTATCATCGCCCTTATCGCGGTGATTTATGTATTGCGTGGATTTAAGATTATCCAGCAGTCGGAGACACGTGTTGTAGAGCGTCTGGGACGCTATGACCGCACCTTGCAGTCGGGTATCAACTTCGTGCTGCCCATCATTGACCGCGAGCGCGCGGTATATCAGCGCGACGAGGTTAGCTATGGCGACGGCACAAAGTTAGCCGTTATGCGTCGCACGTCGCGCATAGATCTACGAGAGCAGGTATACGACTTTCCCAAGCAGAGCGTTATCACCAAGGATAACGTCACAACGACAATCAATGCCCTGCTCTACTTCCAGATTGTAGACCCTGTGAAGTCGGTATATGAGATTGACAACCTCCCCAACGCCATCGAGAAGCTCACGCAGACGACACTGCGTAATGTCATCGGCGAGCTGGAGCTTGACGAGACCCTGACATCGCGCGACACCATCAACTCGAAGCTGCGCGTGGTGCTTGACGATGCTACTAACAAGTGGGGTGTCAAGGTTAACCGTGTAGAGTTGCAGGATATCACACCTCCCGAGTCTGTGCGCCGTGCTATGGAGCAGCAGATGCAGGCAGAGCGTGAGCGTCGTGCCAAGGTTCTTGAGGCACGTGGTCAGAAGGAGGCGATGATCTTGGAGTCGGAGGGTGAGAAGGAGTCGCAGATTAATCAGGCGGAGGCAGAGAAGCAGACGCAGATACTTAAGGCACAGGGTGAGGCTGATGCCAAGGTGTTGCAGGCAACAGCCGAGGCAGAGGCTATACGCAAGGTGGCAGAGGCTGTGGCAGAGTCAAAGATCGACCCTGCGACATATATGATTGTTATGAAGTATGTTGAGACACTGCGAGAGATAGGTGCTGGCGGACAGGCAAAGACCGTCTTTTTGCCCTTTGAGGCGAGCAACCTTGTGGGTGCGCTTGGTTCACTCACAGAGCTACTTCCAAAGAGTAATAATAACAATAAGTAGCCTTTGCACAAGCTCTCACTTGCTGGCGTATAAAGATTGTGGCGACCCCGAAAAGGTCGCCACAACTTGTTTAGTATGTATTGGAGATTACTCCTCGGGGTTAAGCTCAAGAAGCTCTACCTTGAACTCGAGTGCCTCGTTAGGACCAATCTTCTCGCCTGAACCGTTAGCACCGTATGCGAGCTCTGCGGGGATCCACAATGTGATCTGACCACCCACCTTAACGAGCTTCATACCCTCTGTCCAACCCTTGATTACGCGGTTGAGGGGGAATGAGATAGCCTCGCCACGCTCATAGCTTGAGTCGAAGATCTCGCCACTACGAGTCTTACCCTCATAGTTTACAAGCACTACATCCTCGTCCTGTGTAGCCTGTGCACCAGTACCCTCGCGGTCAATGCGGTAGAGAATACCAGACTCGGTCTTCTGTACGCCCTCCTGCTTCTCAATCTCTGCGAGCCACTCTCGGCAAGCTGCGGCATTCTCCTCGCCGAGCTTCTCGCGCTCTGCCATCTTACGCTCGCGCTCTGCCTGAATACCGGCCATATATGCAGCCTCAAGCTGTGCCATTGTTGCCTCAAGCTCGGTGTCGATAGTCTCGGCAGATGTTACAGATGCAGCATCGTCGAAACCGTACATCATCCAAGCCTGGTCAACCTGTGGCTCTGACATCTTGATTGAGGCACCCATATCCTGACCGATGATGTATGACATATCGTCGCAGGTGAACTCCTCTGTCCACAACTCGGGTAGTGCGGGCAATGTGTCGGGCTGGTCGGTGATGACAGCGTCACGCTCCTGCTTTGCACGCATATAGCTATTTACGTTGATGTACATAAACTGCATAAGACGCTGACCGTTCTCGCGGAACTTATCGTCGTTAATGTCGCCTGAAGCCAAGAAGTCATTGATACCAGCCTTAATCTGCTCCTTGTTGAGGTTGAGATCCTTTAGCTGAACACCGATGCTCATACCATACTTAACACCTACGGCATACGACAATGTGTCGAGGTCACCCTTGGGACGACCATTTGCGTTACCGCCACAAGCTGCAACGCTTACAATGATTGTTGCAAGGACGATGATTGAAAAAATCTTTTTCATTTTTTGTTGTTGATTTTTAAATAGTTAATAAATTATTGTAAGTTGTTTTCTATTGTTTTAGTCTCTGCTGTTGAACTCTCTATTTCAGCCCCCTCTTCTGGCTGTTCGTCGCTAATATTTGCTGACTGCATATCCTTTGCTGCATCCTCTTCTGACGGCTCCTCTTCTGGCAACTCCTCCGTGGTTGTGCCCTCTGCATCTTCGCTTGCAATCTCCACCTCTTGCTCGTCGATAATTAGCGTTACGCCATAGCGGTCACCGCCAGAGTACTCCGCCATATCCTCCATTTTGAACTCTTCGACAGTGAGCGCGCCTTCTGGAATATCCGTATGCTGGAACCTGACATAGTCGGTGAGCATACGGTTACGCAAGACTATAAGCTCGGTGAGTTGTGCCGTCACTATATCCTTATATATTGTCCTGCGCTTCTCTTTTAGCGACATACCCTCGGGGCTTATGCCACGCTCGATGAGCTGCGCATCGGCAAATTTTGTCAGGTCGCTACGCGATATGTGCATCTCGCTAATGCGCACAAAATCAAGCATATCGAGGCGTTTATCGTCGTCTGCTTGTGTAGAGTTGTAGTATGCTATCTTGAGGTTGAGCTCCGATAGACGGTCTATGGCACTCTCAATATCTACACACTGCTTAAGTCGCACCTTGATACTCTTGTTATCCTTTAGTGCCTCGGCAATCTTGTCTATGCGTGCATAGTGCTCCGAGTTGAAGCCTGGCTCAAGCAGATTGAAGCCTATATGTCGGAATATCTCCTGCTTCTCGGGTGTCATCCAGTCAAATGGTGTCGATACCATCTTTACAAGGACGTTAGAGAGTGTACGCATTATTATTTTGCGATACGAGAACTCTGGCGCGTCGATATGCCCCGACACAGGTAGATCGAGGTTTATATGCTGCTTGTTGTCGGTAAGGATAAATATTCCCGCCTTTAGCGGAATGTTGAACTCGGTCTTGCGGCTACGATCCTTGTTACCCACTGCGAAGTTATACGTATCTACACTATTTATGCCGCGCAACTCGCCATTGGTAATAGTGTTCTGGCTGTTGAACGTGAGGTTACCTCCTGTCACGGGGAAGGCTGTGTAGTGTTCGACATAGGGCGAGAAGTCGCTCATATCAATATTTGTGAGCATAGCACGCAGACTCTGATTGTAGAAGTCGTTGAGTGAGCCTGACCACTGTGCCATTGCATATCCCTGCTTTGGCATATTGGCGCGCAGTGTTATGTTGTTGCTGCCGTTGAGGTCGAAGGCGCGGCTCTCTATAACTATGTCGCGCAGGTTGTACTCAAACGGCGTGTTCATACCATAGTCAGCAAAGTGTAGCGCGCCACCATTGAGCGACAACTTGTCGATGATGAGCGTTATATTACGTAGCGGAGCCTCCTCACTCTCCGTTGTCACCGTAACCCTCTCACGTACATCGTACATATTGTTGCCGAGGCTCGCAGTTGTGGTCTCGAGAGATACCTCTGTGTCGTTGTAAAGTATTTGGTCAAAGTTACTTGTGCCGTCCTTATGCAGTATAAAGTTTGCGGAGTAGCCCTCAATGCTTATCTCGTCAAAGAGATAGCCGCCCTTTTGCAAGTCTACCTCCCTGATCGCTGCGTTTAGGCTGCCTATGCCAAGAAGGTCGCTGCCACTCCTGTCACTTGCCGCGATGTTGTGTGCTGTGATGTTACCTGATAGGCGCATAGCACCCAAATCTGCGATATTTCCCTCGGCGTGTACCTTTGCTCCTACATAGCCCGTCAGCGAGCCGAGATTTACCGAGCTCTTGACGATAGGGTAGGTGTCAGCGATGTCAAACTCCTCCAATACACCATCTACCGTAAACTCCTTTGTAGCAAGGTTTAGTGTTACGTCGCCATTGAGCCTTGCCTGTTCGTTAATTGTTGAGGATAGCTCTACTTTATTGTCGTAGTCGCCCATCGAGATACGTGGCGCGGCAATGTTGAGGTCGCCTACGCGCCAATGTTGCTCGCCAGCAATGTCGAGGTAGTCAATGCCTCCATTGTTCAATGAGAGGTTGTCTACCGTTATCTGCCACGGTGTTGCGGAGGGCTCTGCTGTGGAGCTCTCCTCCGTTGATGTGAAGTGCGCTAATAGGGTGTCAAAATTAAATCCCTCCTCCTGACGTGCTATCTGCGCATATAGTCGCTCAATGTTGCCCTGTGTGATGTGTACGTGGTGCTTGAGAAGCTCTGTTAGTGCCACGTGCGCCTCCAACCCTCCGAGTGCCACAAAGGGGCTTACGCCATCCTCCTCATATAGCGTCACCTCCTCTAACGTAACGCTGCCTCGCAGTAGGTTTATGCCCACGTCGCCAATCTCTATGCGACGTCCCGTAAGCTCTGTGTCGTGGCTCTCGACATACAACTCGACAATGGCACCTGCCGACATCAGCACTATGGCGATTATCGCAACTATTGCAATAACACTCCAACACAGCATACGTCCACCGCGGCGGCGTGGCGCGGGAGCCTTATGCTGCTCTGTAGGTTGTTGTTTTGTCGTCTTATCCATTGTCCTGTTTGTTAATCTGTAGTGTGTGTGTTACTTCTGCCACTTCATTGTGAAGTTGCGCAAGGGGCGTACAAGCATGTCGGGTAGGTATTTGCAGATGGGTATCAGCAGGCGATACCACCAGTCGGGCACTACCACACGTCGTCCCTTGAACATAGCGTTGAGGGCGCGACGAGCGCAACTTTTAGGCGACATAAGTATTCCGCTCTTCACGCCAAAACGTTGCAGCCCTTTTGATAAGCCATATAGGTCTGTGGCGATGCCTGCGGGACATATTGCCGTCGCCGTAACACCTGTCTTGCGTAGCTCGCGGGCAAATGCCTCGGTAAAGCCCTTGGTAAGAGCCTTTGAGGAGCTGTACATAGCGAGTCCAGGGAATGGCATCCATATCGAGTATGACGACATATTGAGTATGCGACCCTTGCCACGCTTTATCATATCCTCGGCGTAGAGACGTGTCGCAACGACCATTGTCATATCGTGCAACATTATTATACGCTCAAGACGCTCCACGGGGGTCTTCATAACATCTAAAAATGAGAATATGCCAGCGTTGTTTACCACAACATCAAACTCATACCCCTCGGCTACCGTTTCGTCGTGTAGGCGGCGTGCTGCATCTTGTGTCGCAAGATCCATAACCTTCGTTATGCACTTTACGCTGTATGCGTGGGCTATTATCTCTGCCTCGCGCTCTACATCCTCAAGTATGTCAACCATATAGAGGTTGTACCCTAACTCTGCAAGGCGCACTGCATACTCTCGACCAATGCCGAGGGCAGCACCTGTGACCAATGCCCAAGCCGAGCCACGTGCCACCTCTCCACGGTTTTTATTGCAAAAACACATCGTTTCTTCCCAATTTTGAGCGAGTAGCTCTACTTAATCTTGTTTATCTCGCGCCATAGACGCTCGGGGATATGCTCCTTGCAGTTGTGGCAACACTGCATATCTACAGAGTACATACGTGCCATACAGTAGTCGCGGTGGTCGCAGCCGCTACGTGTCGACATATCGCCTGCCTTGAGCTTGTTCACAAACGCAGGGTCATTGACCAGCGCGCGCGCCATCTGCACAAGTTCGAAGCCCTCGTCCAACACGCGCTCAATGCCCTCGCGCGATACCAAGCCACCAACATACACCAATGGGCCTTTGAGGGCAGCGCGGAACTTTTTGGCATTCTCCAGGAAGTAACACTCCTCAAAGTCATACTGCTTGATAAGCCACTGACCGAATAGCGATACTACAATCTTCTGTAGCCACTCATTCCATCCCATATAGTAGCCCATAGTCTTTGTGGGGATGCGTCCGCGCATCACTGCCATAGGAGCCTTTGAGACAAAGCCCGACGAGAGCACGATGCCATCTACGCCAAATCTCTCTATCTGCTTGGCAATCTCTATAGACTCGGGTATCTGAATGCCACGCTTGAAGCCATCCTCCATATTGTGTTTTACGAGAACACCCATATTGTGGCGACGCGCAGCCTCCATAACCTCCTCCAGGCACATATTCATAAAGCGCATACGGTTCTCAAGCGAGCCACCATACTCATCGTGACGGTGGTTGGTGTATGGCGACAAGAACTGCGATATGAGGTAGCCGTGACCTGCGTGTACCTCCACAGAGTCGAAGCCTGCGTTATATGCCGTCTCGACAGCCTTGCCGAAGTCCTTGGCAAACTCCATAATCTCGGACTTGCGCATACGGCGATGGAACGTGGGCGAGTAGAGGTTGAAGCCATTTGATGCCGACACAGGGAAGCTACCTGCCGTCGACCAGTGTGTCATATTGCCACAGTGTCCGAGCTGTATGCCTACAGCAGCACCCTCACGGTGTACAGCATCAGTGAGGTCGCGCAGGGCAGGAACAATCTCGTCGCGCAGCCATAGCTGCTTGTTGAACGAGATGCCGCTACGGTTTATCGAGGCGTATGCCACCGTTGTCATACCCACACCACCACGAGCCACGCTCACGTGGTAATCCTTGAGAGCCTGTGTGGGTGAGAAATCCTTACCCATAGACTCAAAGGCAGCAGAGCGTATCACACGGTTACGAAGTGTTACACCGCCAAGTTTATATGGGGTAAATAGTTTGGACTCTTCGAGCTTCTTCTGTTCCATAATATGGTTTGTTTTGTAGTTTCGTTAATAGATGAACGGTAGTATGCGTTTGCGCTTAAGCGATGTGAACTCTTCGCCAAACTCCTTCTCGTATCGCTTGTATAGCGATGCCGAGCGCGGTGCAAGGTTGGCAAATGTCCACATAGCGAAGATAACGCCTGCCCACGACCACGATGCAACGGCAAAGCCCACCCACTCCATAAACTCACCGAAGTAGTTTGCCGATGACACGTAACGGAACATACCGCCCTTTGGAATGTAGTGGCGTGTGTCGCCAGGCTTGCGCAAGTTGCGTATGATGTAGTCGGAGTGGAGGTTGGTAATAAAGCCAAAGAGGAAGATGAGCGTGCCGATGTATATATACGGCTTCGACATCCAACCATCGTAATATCCCATCTCTGGAGCGTAGTAGAATATCCAACCACCCTGCATCACGGCATTGAGCGTGTTAAATACTGCTCCCATAAGGACAATGCCCACAGGCATCTTCGAGTTGCCACGTATAAGCATCGGGAAGATGAAAGAGCGCTGGAAATAGTGTGTCTGGAAGATTAAGAAGAGGATTAAGGGAGCTGCTTCAAACTTAAACTCCGACATCCACCACAGCGCAAGCATAGCGAAAAATACAGGGCACTCCATAATCACCCAACCTACCTTATTGGGCACGGGAAAGCCAAACTTGGGGTTAAAGAGGTAGCCGTAGCCCGCTTCGACGAAGTATAGAGCCACGAACACCACCGCAGCTACTGCCGCCATAACACCCAAAAAGGTGTAGTAGCAGTCGAGTGATATGATCTCCGAAAACATACTTACACTATCTGTTTTTTAGTTAATTTATTCTGCTTGTTCTCGCGTTGTTCTCGCGCGCGCTCTGTCGCGCAGTGCGCCACGAAGGCACGCGCACACCGCGCTACTTGCGCGTATAATCGTGCAAAGATAACAAAATTTTCTGAAACACGAAAAAAAGAGTCCGCAACCTACGGGTCACGGACTCCTCTGAAAAAACTATTTTTTGGTCTATTTTACCTCTTCGAACTCTACGTCCTCGGGCTGCTGCTTGGGCTCTTCACCCTGTGCGCCTGCACCAGGCTGACCCTGTGCCTGCTGCGCCTGCTGCTGTGCGTAAATATCCTGCGATGCAGCCTGCCAAGCAGCGTTGAGTGCCTCGATAGATGAGTCGATAGCGGCAAGATCCTGTGCCTTATGTGCCTCCTTGAGCTTGCCAAGAGCATCCTCGATAGCTGCCTTCTTGTCTGCGGGGAGCTTATCGCCATACTCCTTAAGCTGCTTCTCGGTAGCAAAGATGTTAGAGTCGGCGGCGTTAACCTTATCTACGCGCTCCTTCTCTGCCTTATCCTTTGCCTCATTAGCCTTCGCCTCGTCGCGCATACGCTGAATCTCCTGCTCGGTAAGACCGCTTGAAGCCTCGATACGAATCTTCTGCTCCTTGCCTGTGCCCTTATCCTTTGCAGATACATTCAAGATACCGTTAGCGTCGATATCGAAGGTTACCTCAATCTGCGGTACGCCACGGGGTGCTGCGGGGATGCCATCGAGGTGGAAGCGACCGATAGACTTGTTGTCACGTGCCATAGGACGCTCGCCCTGACATACATTAATCTCTACTGATGGCTGGTTGTCGGCAGCAGTCGAGAATACCTCGCTCTTGCGTGTGGGGATAGTGGTATTTGCCTCGATAAGCTTTGTAAATACGCCACCCAACGTCTCGATACCGAGTGAGAGGGGAGTTACGTCGAGCAACAACACATCCTTAACCTCGCCAGTGAGGACACCACCCTGAATAGCAGCACCTACTGCCACTACCTCGTCGGGGTTTACAGAGCGGTTGGGAGCCTTACCGAAGAACTCCTCAACAATCTTCTGGATGGCGGGGATACGTGTAGAGCCACCTACGAGGATAACCTCATCAATCTGGCTTGCCTGCAAGCCTGCGTCGCGCAATGCTGTGCGGCAAGGCTCGATGGTCTTCTGCACGAGGTGGTCGCACAACTGCTCAAACTTGGCACGTGTGAGTGACATCACAAGGTGCTGGGGAATACCATTTACGGGCATAATGTAGGGCAGGTTGATGTCTGTAGTGGTAGCCGACGAAAGCTCAATCTTTGCCTTCTCGGCAGCCTCCTTAAGACGCTGCAATGCCATAGGATCCTGACGAAGGTCGATGCCGTGCTCTGCCTTGAATGCCTCTGCCATATAGTCGATGAGTACGTGGTCGAAGTCATCACCACCGAGGTGAGTATCGCCATTTGTTGACTTAACCTCGAATACGCCGTCACCAAGCTCAAGGATAGAGATATCGAAGGTACCACCACCGAGGTCATATACAGCAATCTTCATATCGTCCTGCTTCTTGTCCAAGCCGTATGCGAGAGCTGCTGCGGTAGGCTCGTTGATGATACGACGTACCTTCAAGCCTGCAATCTCACCAGCCTCCTTTGTTGCCTGACGCTGTGAGTCAGAGAAGTAGGCGGGAACGGTGATAACAGCCTCTGTAACCTCCTGACCGAGGTAGTCCTCTGCGGTCTTCTTCATCTTCTGAAGAGTGATTGCCGAGATCTCCTGTGGAGTGTACTGGCGACCATCAATCTCAACGCGGGGAGTGTTGTTCTCACCCTTAATAATAGTGTAGGGGGCGCGTGCGATATCTGCCGTTACCTTGTCGTAACGCTCACCCATAAAACGCTTAATTGAGAACACTGTGCGTTTGGGGTTGGTGATAGCCTGACGCTTTGCGGGGTCACCCACCTTACGCTCGCCACCCTCGGTGAATGCTACCACTGACGGTGTTGTGCGGTGTCCCTCGGCGTTGGGAATAACCACGGGCTCGTTACCCTCCATTACAGCCACACATGAGTTGGTTGTACCTAAATCAATACCAATAATCTTGCTCATAATCGAAAATTTTATTTGTTAATTACTCTAATTACACTTTTGGGGGTCGAGCCACTGCTGCGCTCGACGATTTAGATGTAGGCAAATGGTGTACCAAACAAAAAAATGCGCCAAAAGTGACGCATTGTGCTACGAAATATCTGAAAATGTATGACAAAATCGGCGAAACTTGTCACAATGACTGACAAAATGGCATAGCGTTATGCCACGTGACGCAAAAACGAGCGTCCAATATCATCTACGCGCCGCACCAAGCCAAGTACGAATGATTAAATATTAGTAATATCGCCTTTTGCTAATACTCTCTTGCGCCGAATATGGCAGTGCCTATACGCACCATTGTAGAGCCATATTCAAGTGCGATGGGGTAGTCGTCCGACATACCTATTGAGAGTGTGTCAAAGCACTCATTAAACTGCGGTTTAAGCTGTTCGAAGATATCTCGTATTAGGCTGAAGTCACGGCGTATAACCGCCTGGTCATCAGTGTTTGTTGCGATGGTCATAAGACCACGTACGCGAATATGCGTAAGAGCCTTGAAGGCATCCGTTGTAAGGTATTGTCGCAGCTCGTTGATCTCCCAGCCCGACTTGCTCTCTTCGTCGGCAACGTGTACCTCTAATAGGATGTCTATGACTCTATTGTGGCGTGCTGCCTGACGTTCAATCTCGTCAATTAGGCGTGCCGAGTCCACTGACGATATCATAGCTACGTAGGGGGCAATATACTTTACCTTGTTGGTCTGCAAGTGACCTATCATATGCCACTCGATATCTTTGGGTAGCTCTGCCGCCTTGGCTGTCATCTCTTGTGGGCGGCTCTCTCCAAATATGCGCTGCCCCGCCTCGTATGCCTCCATAAGACGCTCTGCGGGGTGAAACTTCGACACCGCCACAAGTTTTACGCCCTGTGGCAGTGTAGACAATATGCTGTGTAGTGACTCCTTGACTGACATTACAAAATTGTGTAGTTAAGATTTCGTTATGCAAATGTACAAATTATCGCCCAACCGAGCAACAATTTACTCTATTATTATCAATTCGCTCGATGTTGAGGTGCTATAAGGTGCTGCTTTACTGTCGCGCACTTCAGTTACTGTCGCTAATTGTTGGGCGCACTGTTGGGCGCATTGTTGTTCCAGCCACGCGTCGTCGCGCACGCGCGCCCAAATTATTTATTTGTCGAGAGGGTTGTAGTTTGCAAAAAAATGATTATCTTTGAAAGATTTTAGGCTAAAGAGCAAAAATTACAACAAAACTAATAACGCTATGAACAAAATTTTGAAGACACTTGCCCTTGTGGGCGCACTCATCGGCTCAATCGCAACAGCCGATGCTTGTACCAACTTTATCGTAACCCGAGGCGCATCTACCGATGGCTCTAATATGGTTACCTATGCAGCCGACTCGCACGGTTTGTATGGCTCACTCTACCAGTATGTTCCTGGTAAGTATACCGAGTATATGGATGTTACAGAGTGGGATACAGGTCGTAAGTTGGGTAAGATTTTGCAGGCTCCCGTAACCTATCGTACGCTGGGTAACTCTAACGAGCACTCGCTATTTATCACCGAGACAACATTTGGTGGTCGCCCCGAGTTGGAGGATCCCAACGGCGGCATCGACTACGGCTCACTTATCTACATCACCTTGCAGCGTGCCAAGACTGCACGCGAGGCTATCAACATTATCGCTGACCTCGCCAATACCTATGGCTACTGCTCATCGGGTGAGTCATTCTCGCTCATCGACCAGAACGAGGCTTGGATAATGGAGCTTATCGGTAAGGGCCCCGAGGATAAGGGTATCGTTTGGGTGGCACGCCGTATCCCTGATGGCTATGTATCAGCTCACGCCAACCAGGCTCGTATCACCACCTTCCCGTGGGATGACCCCGAGAACTGCTTGTATGCTCCCGATGTAGCAGATGTTGCTCGTAAGTTCGGCTGGTTTAATGGCGAGAACAAGGACTTCAGCTTCGCCGAGGCCTATGCTCCTGCAGACTTTAGCGCACTTCGTGGCTGTGAGGCTCGTGTTTGGGCATTCTTCCGCACCGTTGCTGACGATATGGATAAGTATGAGGACTATGCTATGGGTCATAACCCCGCAAACCGTATGCCTTTGTGGGTTAAGCCCCACTCAAAGGTGTCGCCCAAGCTCCTTATGGACTGTATGCGTGACCACTATGAGGGTACAAAGATGGATATGACCACAGATATTGGTGCTGGTGGAGAGGGCTGTCCCTACCGTTGGCGTCCTATGTTCTTCGAGGTTGACGGCGTTGAGTACTGCAACGAGCGTGCTACAGCAACACAGCAGACAGGCTTCTGGCTTGTGGGTCAGGCTCGTCCCGAGAAGGTCGGTATTTTGTGGTTTGGCACAGATGATGCTGCTACATCTCCGTTGACCCCCATCTACGTTACCTCTACCGAGGTTCCCGAGTGCTTGAAGGAGGGTAATGGCTCAATGTTGAAGTACTCTGATACCTCTATGTTCTGGATTACTAACCGCGTGGCACAGTTCGCATACTTGCGCTATAACATCGTTGGTAAGCACGTGCGCGAGTATGTAGACAGATGGGAGAATACTATGCTTGAGGCAGTTCCAGCTATGGATGCCAAAATCGGCAGCGCCAAGAATCCTAAGAAGGCGGTAAAGGTTGCTACTGAGCTTTCGGTGGAGAATGCACAGGCTATCTTCAACATCTGGGTAGACCTTGACAAGTATATGATGGTCAAGTATATAGATGGTAACGTTAAGGGTGAGGACGAGAACGGCTTCATCGACAACGGTAATGGCAAGGATATCCCTGGAAAGATTGAGCAGCCTGGCTACACCGAGCACTGGAAGCGTATGGTTGCTGCCGACAAAGGCGAGATTTTGAAGGTCGTAAAGTAATAAACCACAAGTAATAACATTCCCAATTATGGAGAGATATGATATCATAGTTATCGGTAGCGGTCCTGGTGGATACGTTGCTGCAATTCGTGCCGCACAGTGTGGCAAGCGTGTAGCTATCGTCGAGAAGGCGGATGCTGGTGGTGTATGCCTCAATTGGGGCTGTATCCCCACCAAGGCGTTGGTGCGCTCGGCACAGGTATATGCCGACTGTAAGGCTGCTGCAACCTTTGGTGTAGCTATTGAGGGCGATGTTAAGCCCGACTGGACAAAGATGGTGGAGCGCGAGCGTATGGTTGCTACAACTATGAACAAGGGCGTTCAGTTTCTTCTCAAGAAGAACAATATCGACGTGTTGGCGGGCTTCGGTAGCCTTAAGTCGGCACACGTAGTCGATGTTGATGGCGTTGAGTATGAGGCTGAAAATGTTATCTTGGCAACAGGTGCGCGTCCTCGCGTGATGCCCTTTATGCCCATCGACGGCAAGCATATCATCTCGTCAAAGGAGGCTCTCGTATTACCCGAGCTTCCCGAGACAATGGTTGTTGTAGGCTCTGGTGCTATCGGCTCGGAGTTTGCCTACATCTATGCTACATTGGGTGTTAAGGTCACCATCGTTGAGTATATGCCACAGATTATGCCTTTGGAGGATGAGGACACAGCCAAGGCTATGGAGCGTGCATTCCGCAAGCTGCGCGCTACGGTTATGACCTCGACAACTGTAAAGCAGGTGTCGGTACGTGAGGATGGCAAGTGTGTCATCGACATTGAGGGTAAGAAGGGTGCGCAGACTCTCGAGGCAGATGTTGTGTTGTCGGCTGTCGGCATCAAGTCGAACATCGAGAATATGGGTCTTGAGGAGCTTGGTGTAGCTATCGAGCGCGATAAGGTCGTTGTTGACGAGCACTACAAGACGAGCGTCGACGGCGTATATGCTATCGGTGATATCATTGCAACTCCAGCGTTGGCGCACGTGGCTTCTACCGAGGCTATCCACTGTGTTGAGCATATCTGCGGTCTAAATCCCGATAAGGTCGACTACTCAATTATCCCGTCGTGCGTCTTTACCTCTCCCGAGGTTGCATCGGTGGGTATGACCGAGCAGCAGGTGCGCGATAAGGGCATCGAGTATAAGGTGGGTAAGTTCCCGTATACCGCTTCGGGTAAGGCTACTGCCGCTGGCGAGCGTGATGGCTTTGTTAAGCTCATCTTTGATGCAGAGGAGAAGTTGCTCGGCGCACACTTTGTGGGTCATAATGTAACAGAGATGATTGGCGAGCCTACGCTTGCTATGGCTCTGGGTGCTAATGCTCACCGCATTGCCCGCACCATCCACGCACATCCCTCTATGCACGAGGCGGTTATGGAGGCAGCGGAGGATGCACTCGGGTGTGCTATTCACATGTAATTTTCGATTATAAGGTAGCATCTGCGGCTTCTCAATCATTGCCCCGAATGGGAAATACGCTCAGTATGTCCCATCCGGGGCAATCTCTTAATCGAGGCCACATCTGCAGCCTTCTAATCAAAAATTTAATATCCGACTATAGGGCAGCATCTGCTTCCCTCTCAATCATTGGGCTGAATAGGAAATACGCCAAGTATGTCCTATTCAGCCCAATTTCATGTCGAGACCACATCTACAACCTTCTAATCAAAAATAATTTTCGACCAAAAGGCAGATATCTACTTACGCTAACAAAAAATGCCACCTGTGGGACGTACACTCAAGTACTACCCATCGGTGGCATTTTTGCCGAGCGTTGTATATGTTGTATATGTTGTATATGCAGCCCCCTAAAAGTTGTATATGCAGTCCACTAAATAAAAATTTAATTTTTCAGCTATATTTCATATCGCGGGTGTTATGATGACACATCTTCTACAACAATCAATTACACCAAACATCGTCTCACGTGATTTAATGTTAATTCTTTTTCGTATCTTTGCCGAGTAATTAAGAGTGTTATGCGATACTTTATCGAGCTACAATACGACGGTGCTGCCTACTGCGGATGGCAGCGTCAGCCCGATGCCGTGACCGTGCAGGGTACTATCGAGCAGAAACTCTCGATGTTGAGGCGTACGCCTACCGAGATTGTGGGTGCAGGGCGCACCGACACGGGTGTCAATGCTATGTTCTATGTCGCACACTTCGATACAGAAGAGGTCATAGATGCGCATCAACTCGCCTATAAACTCAATAAGGTGCTGCCCGACGATATCGCCATTTTGCGCATCTATGAGGTGGAGCCTACGCTTCACGCCCGCTTCGATGCCATTGAGCGCGAATATACCTACTTCCTTACGTCGCAGAAGTCGCCATTTCGCCGCTTCTCGGCGTGGTATTATGCAGTGCCGTTAGATGTCGAGAAGATGAACTTGGCGGCAGCAAAGCTCCTTGAGTATGATGACTTTACATCATTCGCAAAGCTTAATTCTAATAATAAGACAAACATCTGTCACGTGACGCACGCACTGTGGCGCGTGCTGGACGACGGCACGCTATGTTTCACTATCCGTGCCGACAGATTTCTGCGAAATATGGTACGTGCCATCGTTGGTACGTTGGTCGATGTGGGCAGAGGGCGGTATAGCGTTGCCGAGTTTGAGGATATCATACGCTCGCGGGACTTGAGCCGTTGTAGCAGTGGTGCTGCCGCCTGTGGACTCTTCCTCTCGGATGTGAAATATTAGCTCGTGCGGGGTGCATAGCTCGAAAATTTATTATGAGAAGTACATACTTCTCATTTTTTTTGTATCTTTACCGCATTAATCATAAATATACGAATTGTTGTATGAAATGTGCTATTATAGGACACGGTAAGATGGGTCGTGAGATTGAACGTATCCTTGCGGAGCGTGGTCATAGCGTCGTTCTTATCATTGATGAGAATAATGCTTCGGAGCTTACTGCCGAGAACCTTGTAGGTGTTGATGTGGCATTTGAGTTTACTACACCCGATACCGCGTTACACAATGTACGTACGGTGCTCGATGCAGGTGGCAGGGTAGTGTGTGGCACTACGGGCTGGCTTGCGGCACTTGGCGATATGGAGGCTTTGGCGCGCGAGAAGGGTGGTGCGCTCTTCTATGCTTCAAACTTCTCTATTGGTGTCAATATGATGTTTCGCCTAAATAGGCGACTTGCCGAGTTGATGAACCCCCACACCGAGTATGACGTACGCATTGAGGAGACCCACCATATGTGGAAGAAGGATGCCCCGAGTGGCACGGCTATTACTCTTGCTGAAGGTATTATCGAGCACGTGGAACGCAAGACAAAGTGGGTGAATACGACACCAGCAAATAGCTCGGAGCTTGAGATAGAGTCCTTCCGTGAGGGTATGATACCTGGCATACACACCGTCACCTATACATCGCCCGATGACTACCTGCAGATTAAGCACTCGATAGAGAATCGTCGTGCGCTGGCTATGGGTGCTGTTGTCGCTGGCGAGTATCTGTGTGATAAGAGTGGTGTTCACACAATGGATGATTTGTTGTAATAAGATAAAATTTGCTATGAAGAAGATATTTGCAACCCTCGGACGTATATTGTCAAGCCCGATACTCATCTGCGTTATCGTCTCTGTTGTTGTCACGCTGTTTGCGGTGTGGTATGGCGCAGTGTGGACGCTTGTTGTGGCTCTGCCGCTTATTTATGACTACTACGTAGGTCACAATATTGCACGTCTGCACGACAAGCTATATAAGAGATATGCGTGGTGGCGAGTCATATATGGCGTATGGTGTGCTTTGGTCTTTGCCGTGGTGGTAGGTGTCATCGTGCATATGGTGCTTTTTAAGTGGACAACCCCCTTTATCATCACCTTTGCCGTTGTGTTACTCTTCGCGCTATGGAGCGAACTTAAGAACCACACCAAGGTATACGAGTGGATATATGGCTGGGTTCACGCCATAATATTTGCTACGGTTGTCGCCACCATCATACAGATATATTGGTTCCAGATGTTTGTCATACCCACAGGCTCTATGGAGAGTACCCTTATGGCGGGCGACTATATCCTCGTCAATAAGACTGCATACGGGCCGCGTGTGCCGATGACACCGCTCTCCTTCCCGTTTGTGCATAACACAATGCCTCTTAATCCCGAGAAGGAGTCCTTCACTACGGCGTGGAGTCGTGACTACCGCCGCTTGAAGGGTACATCGGAGGTGCAGCGTGGCGATGTCGTCGTCTTTAACTACCCCGAGGGCGATACCGTCGTTATGGAGATGCCCGCTGTGAGCTACTATCAGCTGCTGCGCGATACTCACTTCGGCTCTACAGAGTCGGTGCGTCGCAAGACCATTGCCGAGAACTATACACTCGCTGTGCGCCCCCTCGACAAGAAGGAGAACTACATAAAACGCTGTGTCGGTATGCCTGGCGATAGGCTCACTATTGTCGATGGTACGGTATATCACGATGGCGTAGCGGAGGATGCAATACCCAATAAGCAGTACTACTACACCGTGCTAAATAGGCGTACAGGCTCAATGTCATCGCCTATGATTTTGCGCGATAATGAACTCTCGATGTACGCCGATACGTCGCGCTATGAGTTGCGCAAGGCGTCGGGCGTTATGATGGAGACGCTCATCCCGCACCTCAGCAGTGGCGATAGTGCTCGCTGGACCCTCGATAACTTTGGTGAGATATGGGTGCCCAAGGCAGGCGAGAGCATCACGCTTGACGACTATAATATGGCTATGTATGGACGTTGCATCGCTCTCTATGAGGGCAATGACGTGGTGTTGCGCGATGGCAAGGTATATATCAACGGCACAGAGGCTTCGACATATACTTTCCGCCAGAACTACTACTTTATGATGGGCGACAACCGCCACGGCTCGCTCGACTCGCGCTTCTGGGGCTTTGTTCCAGAGGATCACATCGTGGGTAAAGCTGCGTATGTATGGATGTCTGTGGATCAGCAGACGGGTGAGATACGTTGGGATAGAATGTTTACCGCCATAAAATAGTAGCCGTGTCAGATAGCTTCAAAACCATAGCGGCACCTGCCGAGACCACCTACCGCCAGTTGAGCAGTAAGTTCCTTGTCTACGCCTACCCTGTAGAGAGTGAGGCGGAGATTAAGGAGTATCTCGACGCACTGCGCAAGAGGTGGTACGATGCCACGCACCATTGCTACGCTTGGCGTCTTGGAGCTCACGGCGAGCAGTTTCGTGCAAATGATGACGGCGAGCCCTCGTCTACTGCGGGTAAGCCCATTCTCGGTCAGCTCCTGTCGCAGGAGATTACCAACTGCCTTGTTGTTGTCGTGCGCTACTTTGGCGGCACAAAGCTTGGTGTGCCAGGTCTTATCGCGGCATATAAGGAGTCTACGGCACAGGTGCTCGATGTCTGCACCATTATTGAAAAGACCGTAGATACGGTTGTCGATGTGTCGTTTTCGTATATCGCTATGAACGATGTTATGCGCATCGTCAAGGATATGCAGCCCAAAATCCTCGACCAGCAGTTCGATAACCTCTGTAGTATGACACTTTCGATACGTCAGAGTGAGTCGGAGCAGCTGCTGGGACGTCTTGAGAAGGTTGAGGGTGCAACAATCGAGGTGCGCGAGTGATCACTATTGGCTTTAGGCGACGCTAATGCTAAAAATGTAAAACGTTGGAGAACAAGATAAAGATAAAGGGTGCCAGAGTGCATAATCTCAAGGGTGTGGATGTCGATATCCCGCACTCTCGGCTTGTTGTGGTCACTGGTCTCTCTGGCTCTGGAAAGTCGACACTCGCTTTTGACACCATCTTTGCCGAGGGTCAGCGACGATATGTAGAGAGCCTGTCTGCCTATGCGCGCCAATTCTTGGGACGTGTATCCAAGCCCGATGTCGACCTTATCGAGGGCATAGCTCCAGCTATTGCCATCGAGCAGAAGGTGACATCACGTAATGCGCGCTCAACTGTGGGCACCTCGACAGAGATTTATGACTACCTTAAGTTGCTCTTCTCGCGTGTGGGGCGTACCTACTCGCCCACAACGGGAAATGAGATACGTTGCTATGAGGTAGATGATGTTGTAGAAGAGATACTCAATAAGGAGGATGATACGCGTGTTATCATCGCTGCACCGCTACTTCTCAAGCAGGCAGAGGGCATCGTCGAGCGTATGCTTACGCTTATGGAGGATGGTGTAAACCGTGTGCGCTATAAGGGTGAGGTTATGCTCGTCGAGGAGTTTATGCCGCTTGTGGGCGATGATATATCTATAGACGATGTTATGGTCGTTGTGGATCGCATAAAGGTCAGCCACGAGCAGGATGCTATCTCTCGTATGAATGACTCTGTATCGCGTGCTATGGGCTATGGTGCGGGTGTCGTTCATCTCATTAGTTCGAAGGTTGAGACCTTCACACGCCACTATGAAGAGGAGGGTGTGAGCTTTGAGCGACCCACCGAGCATCTCTTCTCGTTCAATAACCCTGTTGGTGCCTGTCCTACGTGTGAGGGCTACGGACGTGTTATGGGCATTGATGAGAACCTTGTTATCCCCGATAAGTCGAAGAGTGTATATGGCGGTGCTGTTGCCTGCTGGAATGGTGTCGTTATGGGTCGTTGGCGCACGCAGCTTGTGCTTGCCTCGTCGAAATGTGGCTTTCCGATACATACACCCTACCACGCCTTGACTGATGCCGAGCGTGAGATGCTGTGGCGCGGTAATGACTACTTTGAGGGTATTGATGCCTTCTTCGAGTATGTCGATACGCAACGCCATAAGGTGCAGTATCGCTCGCTTAAGGCCCGTTATATGGGCAAGACGCTCTGCCCCGAGTGTCACGGCACGCGACTGCGCAAGGAGGCTCTGTATGTGCGTATTGGCGGCAAGAGCATTGCCGACCTTGTGCGTATGACCATTGCCGAGCTGGTATCTTTCTTCGATACACTCGTTCTCGATGAGCACGATGCCAAGACCGCCGAGCGTGTCCTTGTAGAGATACGTAACCGTTTGGGCTACCTTATGGATGTGGGCTTGCACTACCTTACGCTTGATAGATTGTCTTCTACGTTGTCGGGTGGCGAGGCGCAGCGCATCAACCTATCTACGTCGCTCGGAAGTAACCTTGTTGGCTCGATGTATATCCTCGATGAGCCGAGTATAGGTCTGCATCCGCGCGACACAAATCGTCTTATAGGCGTGCTCAAGCAGCTACGCGACCTCGATAATACCGTTATTGTCGTAGAGCACGAGGAGGAGATTATACGTGCTGCCGACTGGATTGTAGATATGGGGCCCGAGGCGGGTGTAGCTGGTGGTGAGGTCGTCTATTGTGGTGCCGCAGCGGGCATTGACAGGGCTACTCGCTCGCTTACTGCCGACTACCTCACGCACCGTCGTACTATTGAGCGTCCCACGCGCCGTCGTCAGCCAGCTGGGCATATAACGATACGAGGTGCGCGCCATAATAACCTTAAGAATATCGACGTTGATATACCTCTTGGCGTTCTTACTTGCATTACGGGTGTCAGTGGCTCGGGTAAGTCGTCGTTGGCAGATGATATACTCTACCCAGCTCTTAAGCGCAAGCTCTCGGAGACTACGCTCACGCCTGGTGACCACGATGCTATTGAGGGTGACGTGAGCCTATTGCAGGGTGTCGAGATGGTGTCGCAGATGCCCATAGGTAAGTCTACGCGCTCAAACCCTGTGACATATATCAAGGCTTATGACGAGATACGTCGCTTATATGCCGAGCAGCCATACGCCAAGCATACAGGTATTGCCGCCACTGCCTTCTCGTTTAATATGCCTGGTGGCAGATGCGAGGAGTGTGAGGGCGAGGGCGTTATAAAGGTTAGTATGCAGTTTATGGCAGATGTCGAGCTGCAGTGTGAGGCGTGTGGCGGTATGCGCTTCAAGCCCGAGATATTGGAGGTCAAATATCGTGGCAAGAGTATCTACGACGTGCTGGAGCTCTCTGTTGACGAGGCTATCGACTTCTTCTCTGCGGATTGTGACAATGCTATATGTCGTCGCATAGTCGAGCGTATACGTCCCTTGCAGCAGGTCGGTCTTGGCTATGTTAAGTTGGGACAGTCATCGTCGACACTGTCGGGTGGTGAGTCGCAGCGAGTAAAACTCGCCTCGTACCTCACAAAGGAGCGAACTACGGAGCATCTGCTATTTATCTTCGATGAGCCGACTACAGGTCTCCATTTCCACGATATAGGTCGCCTGCTCGGAGCCTTTGAAGCACTTATCGAGCGTGGTCATAGCGTTGTTGTCGTGGAGCACAATATGGATGTTATAAAGTGTGCCGACTGGGTTATCGACCTCGGCCCCGAGGCGGGAAGTGAGGGTGGTAATGTCGTCGTTGCAGGTACTCCCGAGAGTGTTGAGGCGTGTGCCGAGAGCTATACGGGACAATATCTTAAAAAACACAATCAAGCGTGATGAAGGAGTTTGAGACATATACACTCTCTAATGGTATGCGTGGCATACATCGTCAGGTGCGTAGCGGTGTTACACACTGCGCGCTTGTTGTCAATGCTGGCAGCCGTGACGAGCTTAAGTCGGAGTATGGCATTGCCCATTTTACCGAGCACGCCCTCTTTAAGGGTACGGAGCGTCGTAAGGCTTATCAGGTTAATTGCCGCCTTGAGAACCTCGGTGGCGAGCTTAATGCCTATACAACAAAGGAGGATACAACGCTTCACGCTACGGTGCTGCGCCACGATTTTTCGCGTGCTGTGGAGCTTATTACCGATGTTATTTTTCACTCTACATTTCCCGAGCGCGAGCTGCGCAAAGAGCGTGAGGTTATCGCTGACGAGATAAATAGCTATAAGGACTCTCCCGCCGAGCGCATATATGACGACTTTGAGGATATGATATTTCGCGGCTCGGAGCTTGGCCACAACATACTCGGCACGAAGGCTACTATAGGTAGGCTCTCTACGCGTGAGATACGTGCTTTTGTCGAGCGCACCTACACCACCGACCAGATGGTGTTTTCGTCTATCGGCAACTTCTCCGTAGCCACCGCCCGCAATGTTGCCGAGCGTTATCTCGGTGCTGTTACGCCCACTACCCGCCACTTTGAGCGTCATACGCCAGGGGCGTATGAGCCATTTGATACGCGCCTTGCGCGCCATACCCATCAGGCACACGGCATCATAGGCACGCGCGGCTATGGCATCACGTGTGATAAGCGTCTGCCGTTGGCGTTGCTTGTCAATATACTTGGTGGGCCCTCGGCAAACTCGTTGCTCAACCTGTCGTTGCGCGAGAAGTATGGTCTGTCGTATAATGTTGAGGCAACGTATACGCCCTACTCCGATAGCGGCATCGTGGGTATATACTTCTCGTCAGATCACGATAACTGCCAACAGTGTATTGAGCTTATTGAGGAGGAGGTGTCGCGCCTGCGCCGCGAGGCTATCACACCGCGCCGTCTGGCTGTTGCCAAGCGTCAGTTTGTCGCACAGATGGCTATATCTATGGAGGCTAACGAGGGTTATATGCTTGGTGCAGGCAAGAGTTACTTGCTGTATAAGGATATAGACACGTTGGAGGAGGCGTATAAAAAGGTTATGGCAATCACCGCCGATCAGATAATGGATGTCGCCACCGAGAGCCTCGGACAACTATCACGACTGATATATAGGTAGGAATATGGATAATTTAGAGCAGTATATACTTGATAACACGTCGCCCGAGGAGGCTTTGATGCATAGCCTTGAGCGCGAGACATACCTGCGCGTCATCAACCCGCGTATGATATCGGGACACCTTCAGGGTAAGCTCCTCGAGATGCTGGTGCGTATGATGCGCCCAAAGCGTGTGCTTGAGATAGGCACATTTACAGGCTACTCGGCATTGAGCATAGCGCGTGGTTTAGAGGATGATGCGCGCCTCGATACTATTGAGGTTGACGATGAACTTGAGGAGATTGCAGCATCATTCTTCGTGAGATCGGAGTATGGCAGCCGCATACGCCAGCATATAGGCTCGGCACTCGACATCGTGCCACAGCTCGGTGAGGTATACGATATGGTCTTTATTGATGGTGACAAGCGCGAGTATCCCGCCTACTACAAAATGTTGATGGATGGTGGCTATGTGCGTAGTGGCTCGATTATGCTTGCCGACAATATCCTGTGGTATGGCAAGGTGGCACAGCCTATAGCACGCAATGACCGCCACACAGAGGCTATCGTCGAGTTCAACCGTATGGTAGTTGAGGATGGTAGGGTGGATAATGTCATTGTGCCTATACGCGACGGCATAAACCTTATCAGGGTGCTGTAACGCTACTATGTTGCAATATAGGTAGAGGGGATGGCTACTGTGTGTAAGCCATCCCCTCTCTTTATGTCGCCTGCGCACTGTGCGTAGACCAACTGTTTACTCGAAGTCCTCGACAACCTCTGCCTCGGGAGCATTCTTCTTAACAGACTCAATGCCATTCTCGCAAGCAGACTTGCTTGAGTACATCTCGCTCTTGCCGATAACCTGACCATTAGTAGCCTTAAGGTTGAAGAATGGAGAGCCATCCTTTGCCTCCTTGCGCTCGAAGCGAGCATCCTCCTGTGAGTTCTTCTTTACAGACTCTATGCCATTCTTGCAGGCAGCAAGTGTTGTGTAACCCTCCGATGTGAGAATTACCTGACCATTAGTTGCCTTAAGGTTGAACTGAAACTCTCCGTTAGCACGCTTGGTAATAACAAACTTTCCCATAGTGATTTTAAGAATTAGGTTAATTATAGACTTTTCAACAGATAAAATTAGCCAAAATTTGGCATAATTACTAATTATTTGCTCTAAAATTCCACTTATAGGCTAATTTATAATACAAATCGACCAAATTGAATTGACCGTTAACCAAGTGCCACATCGAGTATCATCATAATCACAAAGCCTATGGCAAAGGCTATTGTTCCTGTGTCGGAGTGCTTGCCCTGCTGTGTCTCGGGTATAAGCTCCTCGACTACAACATAGAGCATTGCACCTGCCGAGAATGCCAAGAGGTATGGTAGCAACATCGACACGTGCTCAAAAAGAAGTATTGTTATCGCTGCGGCAATAGGCTCCACGATGCCCGACAGTGAGCCATACATCCAAGCCTTGCGTCGTGTCATACCGTCGGAGCGCAGAGGTAGTGATATTATTGCGCCCTCGGGGATGTTTTGTATCGCCATTCCTATTGCAAGTGCTGTTGCTGCTGCTAACGATATGTTAACGTTGCCAGCCATAGCACCCGCAATAACAGCTCCTACCGCCATTCCCTCTGGGATGTTGTGCAGCGTCACAGCAAACATTAACATTGAGCGTTTGCCCAACCCCGAGGCCATACCCTCGCGTGTATCAGACGTAGGGTGCTGATGGGGTATTATGCTGTCGAGAGCCAACAGGAAGAGCATACCGAGTATGATGCCTACGGATGCTGGCAACCAGCTCATATTACCCATCTCTTCGGACTGCTCTATAGCGGGTATTATAAGCGACCAAACCGATGCAGCTACCATCACGCCCGCAGCAAAGCCGAGCAGTGCCTTTTGTACGCCAAGTGATACATTGTTGCGCGTAAATAGTACCGTCGATGCTCCTATCAGCGTGCCGAGAAACGGAATGAGAAGAATAAAATAGAGGTTCATGGCTTTTTGTGTTACAAAAATTAACCCAATCACACACTGATTGGGTTAATTGCTTAAGGTATTATCGTCGATTAGTAGTTCTCCGCCTTAATCTGGAAGTAAGCCTGCGGATGAGCGCATACGGGGCACATCTCGGGAGCCTTCTGACCTACGTGGATATGACCACAGTTAGAGCACTGCCAAATCATATCGCCGTCGCGTGAGAATACCAAGCCGCCCTCTACGTTTGCCAAGAGCTTGCGGTAACGCTCCTCGTGCTCCCTCTCAATCTTGCCAACCTCATCAAAGAGGAATGCGATGTGGTCGAAGCCCTCCTCACGAGCATCCTTTGCCATCTGTGCATACATATCTGTCCACTCGTAGTTCTCGCCCTCTGCTGCAGACTTCAAGTTCTCAGCTGTTGAGCCGATGCCACCCAGAAGCTTGAACCAAATCTCTGCGTGCTCCTTCTCGTTGGCAGCTGTCTCCTCGAAAATCTTTGCTATCTGTACGTAGCCATCCTTCTTTGCCTTTGATGCAAAATATGTGTATTTGTTACGAGCCTGTGACTCACCAGCAAAAGCCTCCCACAAATTTTTCTCGGTCTTTGTTCCTTTAAGATCTTTCATAGTTTTTAAGTTTTATTAGGTTTATACTGTTTTCTATTTATCTCCTTTTCTTGATGCAAAGATAGAATATATTTCTCTATTTGCAATAGTTTTTTAATTGTATTATTTTATTTATTTATAAGATATACTTATAGCGTTGTGTTTTTGTTGTGTGTAATGGTTATAGTGGTCATCGTCGTCAGGCATCATAATTGATAGATGTTAGCAGATAACTATTAAAATTGTTGTTATGCAAACTAATACAAAAAACACATTTAGGTTGAGTGTTATCACGCTTGCCATTATGAATGTCACGGCTGTTGTCAGCCTGCGTGGTCTTGCCACCGAGGCGGTGTATGGGCCGACCTCTGCGTTTTACTACCTCTTTGCAGCCATTGTCTTTCTTATCCCTACAGCTATGGTTGCTGCCGAGCTTGCTGCGATGTTCTCCTCGAAGCAGGGCGGTGTCTTTCGCTGGGTTGGAGAGGCTTTTGGTGCACGTGTGGGCTTTTTGGCGATATGGTTGCAGTGGATACAGTCGACGATATGGTATCCTACGGTACTCACGTTTGGTGCTGTGAGTATCGCCTATATTGGGTTTAACCCAGCGGCAGATGCCTCGCTCGCCTCTAATCGCCTCTTCACGCTTGTTGTTGTGCTGGCGATATATTGGGCTGCCACCATTATCTCGTTGAGGGGTCTTGGCTGGGTAGGTAAGGTCAGCAAGTGGGGTGGTATCATTGGCACAATCATCCCTGCGGCACTCTTGATTGTGCTGGGCGTGATATATCTGCTGACGGGAGGTCACAATAATATGGATATGCACCAGAGTTTCTTCCCCAACCTTACAAATCTTGATAATTTAGTTCTGGCAAGCTCCATCTTCCTCTTTTATGCAGGTATGGAGATGATGGGTATTCACGTTATGGAGGTGGATAACCCCAAGCGCAACTATCCGCGTGCTATCATCATTGGCTCGCTTGTGACAGTGCTTATCTTCGTTCTCGGCACATTCTCACTTGGCTTTATTATCCCCACCAAGGATATATCGCTCACGCAGACCCTGCTTATAGGCTTCGACAACTACTTCAAATACTTCCACATCAGTTGGGCAGGCCCTGTCATTGCCATAGCCCTCGTCTTTGGAGTGCTTGCGGGTGTGCTTACGTGGGTTGCTGGCCCGTCAAAGGGTATCTTCACAGTAGGTCGTGCGGGCTACCTCCCGCCCTTCTTTCAGCGCACTAATAGCCGTGGTGTGCAGCGTAACATCTTGCTTGTGCAGGGGTGTATTGTCACCTTGTTGAGCCTGCTGTTTGTAGTAATGCCCTCGGTGCAGTCATTCTACCAGATATTGTCGCAGCTTACGGTGTTGCTCTACCTTATTATGTATATGCTGATGTTCTCGGCAGCTATCACGCTGCGATATAAACTTCCGAAGATGGAGCGTCCGTTCCGCCTCGGCAAGGGTAACTGGCTTATGTGGCTGCTTGGTGGTATGGGCTTTTGTGGTGCGTTGTTAGCATTTGTATTAAGCTTTATCCCACCATCGCAGATTGCCGTGGGTAGCAAGAGCGTATGGTTTGCGGTGCTTATCATTGGTGCGCTCCTTGTTGTGGTGATACCATTTATTATATATAGCGCACGTAAGCCTTCGTGGAAGGCTGCAGATGCCGACTTTGAGAAGTTCGAGTGGGAGAAGTAGATAAGATAAGATAAAATAAGGCTGCCAACAGTGCTGGCAGCCTTATCTATGCTTGTGGCGTATATCGCCAACTATTACTACTTAAAATATCTCCTTGCGTATGATTGTCTGCTCGCGGTCTGGGCCTACAGAGACTACAGCAACCTCGGTGCGTGTAAGCTCCTCGAGTTTAGCGATGTAAGCCTTGGCATTTGCGGGAAGCTCGTCGTAGCTCTTGATAGCTGTGATATCCTCCTGCCAGCCCTCCATTTCGATATACTCTGCCTCTACGCGTGAGAGCTGTGCTATGGTTGAGGGAACATAGTCGATATGTTTGCCATCGAGCTTATAACCAGTGCAGATGCGTATCTTGTCCAAGCCTGACAATACATCGAAGAGCATCAGCGACAAGTAGTTGAGACCACTTATGCGGCGCACGTGGTTGAGCACAACAGTATCCAACCAACCTACGCGACGAGGACGACCTGTTACGGTGCCGTACTCGTGACCGCGCTCACGAATGTAGTTTGCGCGCTCGTCAAAGAGCTCTGTTGGGAAGGGACCCTCACCTACACGTGTGGTATATGCCTTTGCCACGCCCATCACATTGTTTACATAGCGTGGTGCGATACCTGTGTTCACAGGTACGCTTGCCGCCGTAGGACTTGACGATGTTACGAAGGGGTATGTGCCGTGGTCGATGCAGAGCATAACACCCTGTGCGCCCTCGAACAACACCTTCTTACCCTCCTCGATAAGGCGGTTGAGAAGTACCGAGGTGTCACAAATCATAGGACGCAATGTCTCGCCCAACTCGCGGTACTGCTTGAAGATTGTGTCGAAGTCACAAGGCTCCATTCCGAGAGCCTTCAACTCGAGGTTCTTCTGTGTGAGGGCATCCTTAAGACGCTCTGCGAAATACTCCTCGTCCAGGAGGTCACCCATACGGATACCTACACGGCTCATCTTGTCGGTGTATGCAGGGCCGATACCCTTCTTTGTAGTACCAATCTGGCGACCACCCTTGAGTGACTCGTATGCGCCATCGAGCATTGAGTGATAGGGCATCACGCACGCTGCACGGTCAGAAATATAGAGCTTATAATCGGTAATACCAGCCTTGTGCAGACGGTCAAGCTCCTCCATCAACGACACGGGGTTGATAACCATGCCGTTTGCCATAATATTTATGATATGGGGGTTGAATACGCCCGAGGGAATAGACTGCAGTGCAAACTTACGACCATCGAATACGATGGTGTGACCAGCGTTGTTACCGCCCTGATGGCGTACTACAACATCGGCACCACCAGCATAGAAGTCTGTAATCTTACCCTTGCCCTCATCGCCCCACTGGGCACCTACAACAACCAATGTATTATTCATCTTATCTTTAGTTTGAGACCACCATCATTAGGTGGCATAGTTATACAGCTACAAAAGTAGTAAAAATTATTGTAACTGCTCAATCAAAGTGGCTAATTTATCAACAGTTTGTAAACTATTTATGCTCTTGCTTACTGCTGCTTCGGTTTATTATGTGCTCCATTATGATAACCGTGATAACACCCATCGCAAAGCCGTTACCCATCAGTGGCTGTAGTATCTGCGGAACAACACCCATAGGAAGTGCCGTAAAGAGCATCGCCACCATAAGTGGTAGACCTATTGTCAGCGCATCGCCAAAGGTGCGTGCCGAGCCTGTTGTGTGTGCCATCTCCATACCTGCGGCTACCTGCGTACCCATCAAGTAGAGCATAATAGTACCTATCACAGGGTTAGGTATATTGGAGAGTATCCATATAATGTCGGGCGAGAGTGCGCAAAGCACCAATGCCGCGCAAGCAGGTATTAACGCCCAGCGTGAGGCACATCCCGTTGAGGCGATTATGCCTGGGCTCATCGAGTAGTTTACAGGCCCGAGTACACCCATCGCGCCAGATATAATATTCATCACGCCAGTAGTGCGCACGCCACGTTTCATACGCTGTGGCATATCCTCCACCTTGAGCATTGCACCGAGCGACTCGATAGAGCCGATATCATTTATGAGAAGTGCGATGTAGCATATAACAAATGCTACGACCATACCCCAATCGAGCGTGAAGTCCTCTATAAGCATACCGCGCCACGAAGCGGCACTCTCCGATGCAATGTCGGTAGGATATATTGCGTAGTAGATGACGCTACCCACAATAAGTGCCAATGGTATGATGAGGCTCTTGGCAACACCCTTGAACACCTTGTTTAGTGCAACCATCACTAATGTTGCTGCAATGGCGAAGATTAGACCGAAGAGGTGCTCGCCCTCGGCAGGCTGTGGCACGAAGATAAGGTTAGATATTACGGGTGATAGCGTGAAGGCTATGAGCATAAGTATCACAACGACGATACGCGGTGTGAAGAGTCGCTGCACGTAGCGCATAAGCCCTCCGAGCGTGAGCAGTGATATGAGTGCGCCACCAATGGCTATCGACGAGTATATTGCCGAGGTGTCGCCACCTGCCTTGAGTGACGATATAACGCCCACGAGTAGTACTGCGGCAGGGCCTGTCACAAGTGGTAGTCGGTGTCCCCAGATTATCTGTATTATGCCCGTTATACCCATCACGGCAAATAGCTTTTGCGCATAAAATAGCTTTTCGGCGGGTGTGCCCGTAGCTACAAAGACGCTCGTTGAGACAACAGCCACAGCCAGCACAAACCATTGTAGGGAGTAGCCTGCAAGCTGCCACGCGGGCAGACGGTCATTAACATTGTATTTTAACTGCATAGTACCTAATTTAGTTAGTTGTTTGCTTCGACGCCTGTATAACGTCGCGTATCATCATCGGGTCGTCGCTTGTTATGTAATCTATATCATTCTCAATGCACCACACGGCATCGTCACGCCCGTTAACCGTCCATACACCCACTCTCATACCTAACTCGTGGGCGCGAGCTATCCACGAGGTGTTGTTGCGCAAAACGCTTATGTGGTAGTTTATGCCGCTATATGCGAGGGCGTGTGCCTCGTCGGGTGTAAGGTCGCCGTTGAGGTAGAGCACGGTTGCTGTGGGTAACTCCTGCGCAATCATCGAGCAGATGTGGCGGCTAAAAGAGATGTATATCACCTCGTGCTGCATCGCGCGCTGCGCCAACTCATCTAATACCAATCGAGTCATCGTGCTCTCTAACTCGGAGTTTTGCTGTGATTTAAGCTCAACGATAAGCTTTGTGTCGCTGCTCTTGCTCGCTTGCACTAAGTACTCATCAAATGTTGGCGGTGTCTCGCCATTGGCAAGCGGCATTGCGCGAAGAGCATCAAACGTCGTCTGGTCTATGCGCACGATGCTGTCGCCCGACCTGTGCTCTGGGCCGTGTGCCACTATTAGCTTGCCGTCACGCGATATGTTGACATCGCACTCCGAGGCATCAATCTTTGCGCGCTGTGCCGCGTCGAGTGCCGCTATTGAGTTCTGCACAGCATCGTCGGCAGAGTGAAAGCCGCGATGTGCTACGATACATTGTGCCGACACACCCTCCAACGAGAGCGTCAACAGTAGCATTATCAAGTATTTAAGGCTCTTCATCTAATGGCGTTGGGGTTAGTATTCAACCTTGTCGAGTTTGTCGTTCCATTTGCGGAATGCTGCGAGTGCCTCGTCGCGCATAAAGTGCTCGCAGTGTATCGTGCGGCGGTCATAGTCGAGGCGCAGCTGGTCGTATATAAACGAGTCGTCGAACTCTATTGCTGCGGCATCGCGCTTGGTGTTGGCATAGCATATACGCTCTATACCCGCCCAGTAGAGCGCGCTCAAACACATCGGACACGGCTCACACGAGGTGTATACCGTGCATCCCTCGAGCGAGAATGTGTTTAGCTCGCGGCAGGCGTTGCGTATCGCTGTTACCTCGGCGTGTGCCGTAGGGTCGTTGTTTGGTACTACGCGATTTGCACCCGAGGCGATGTACTTGCCGTCGCGCACAATCACCGCACCAAAGGGACCTCCGCCCTCGTCTATATTCTTTATTGACAGCTCAATAGCCATCTCCATAAAGTGTCTATCTTCCTCCGAGAAGTTTGTTATCTCGGGTAGTCCATTTTGCTTATCTACCATCATTGTAAACCTAATTTAGGTTGTTATGTGCAAATTCCGAGCAAATATACAAAAAAACTCGGTTATCGCCTATGTTTTGTTCTCCCTTATAGCATAAAAAAACCTCCCGTTTTAGGGAGGTTAAGTGTTGCTCACTGCCAATCCGCAGCCTTCGGGATATTAATACTCCTCCTCGTCAAAGGAGTATTAAGAGTTTGTAAGTCGTTGAGTATTAGTATCTATTTTATGTCGTACAAGTTTATATATAAGTTTATTTGGTTTTATATTATCTCTTTTACTTGTTATATTGCGACTTACTCAAGATACTGTCCCCAATCAGAGTTAGCATATGCCTCCTCGCAACCAGTTGAAATAATCAGATTTTCAAATTTCCCGAATGAGTCGTTAATCTTTGGTGGTATTTTAGGACAACATACTATTGTGTCTATATTACAACCCTTAAATGCTTCCTTGCCTATCTCACTAACGCTTTTTCCAATAGTCACACTTGTAAGACCTTTGCAATCTTCGAATGCCGAATCTCCAATCGTTGTTACGCTATCGGGGATAGTCACACTTGTAAGGCTGTTGCAACCATCGAATGCCCTATCTCCAATAGTTGTTACGCTATTGGGAATAGTCACACTTGTAAGGCTGTTGCAAAGCCAGAATGCAGCATATCTAATCGTCGTTACGCTATCGGGAATAATGACACTTGTAAGGCTGGTGCATTTATAGAATGCCCACTCTCCAATCGTCGTTACGCTATTTCCAATAGTCACACTTGTAAGGCTTTTGCACTCAGAGAATGCACTCTTTCCAATCGTCGTTACGCTATCGGGAATAGTATATTGCGTAACACCACAACCCAAAACAAAAGCATTTAGCACTCCATCAATAATCAAACAACGCCCACCATCAGCAGCAAATTTACCCTTAAATTCTTTAAGACTCTTGCAAAGATAGAATGCCCACTCTCCAATCGTCGTTACGCCATTGCCAATAGTCACACTTGTAAGTCTGCTACACTCATAGAATGCACTATCTCCAATCGTCGTTACGCTATCGGGAATAGTCACACTTGTAAGGCTGGTGCAATAACGGAATGCACCATTTCCAATCGTCGTTACGCTATTAGGAATATTCACACTTGTAAGGCTGTCGCAAGACCTGAATGCACTATCTCCAATCGTCGTTACGCTATCGGGGATAATGACACTTGTAAGGCTGTCGCAATCAGAGAATGCCCCCTCTCCAATTGTCGTTACGCTATTTCCAATAGTCACACTTGTAAGGCTGGTGCATTTATAGAATGCCCACTCTCCAATCGTCGTTACGTCATTTCCAATAGTCACACTTGTAAGGCTGTTGCAATAATAGAATGCATACTTTCCAATCGTCGTTACGCTATTGGGGATAGTCACACTTGTAAGGCTGTCGCAATCAGAGAATGCCCCCTCTCCAATCGTCGTTACGCTATCGGGAATAGTCACACTTGTAAGGCTGGTGCAAGACTTGAATGCACTACTTCCAATCGTCGTTACGCTATCGGGGATTGTCACATTTGTAAGGCTTTTGCACCAAGAGAATGCCCAATCTCCAATCCTGGTAATAGGTTTATCAAAGATAACCTTACCAATATCTGTATAGGTGTGTGACACTATTTTTGCATCAAACGCATCTTCCTTAAATGATAGCATTTGCCCATCAGTAGTAGTGTATTCAAGGATACAAAGTGTATTATTTGTTAAGTCTGCGGAGATAAGTTTTGCCATAGTCGTGTCAGCATTTTATTATCATTTACACAAAGGTAGTGATTTATTTTTAATATGTAAGAGGATTCACAAAAGAATCAGAAAATAGACAAGAAAATTTTTCCAACCCCACCGAAGATAGTGTAGAACAAGGGTTGCGGAGTGGTAATGATAGAAATAAAAAAAAGAGAAACAAGTCTATATTCCTTGCTTCTCTCTTGATTATCAGCAGGTTGGCTGATAAAATCTTTTAATACTCCTCCTCGTCGAAGAAGAAGTCGTCCTTTGAGGGGTAGTCGGGCCAGATGTCCTCGATAGACTCGTAGATGTCGCCCTCGTCCTCAATCTCCTGAAGATTCTCCAATACCTCAAGAGGTGCGCCCGAGCGTACTGCGTAGTCGATAAGCTCCTCTTTTGTTGCGGGCCATGGTGCATCCTCAAGTTTCGATGCAAGTTCAAGTGTCCAATACATATTCGTTATTCTTTTTTAGTTATTTATATCATTCACGCATATCACTCGTAGCATTTAACAGATGGTTGGCTTACGTGGCGCACTCTCTGCCCCATCGGCACTCTTTATCTGCATCCTCTGCTCTCTCTGCCACCTCTGCCACCTCTGCCACCTCTGCCACTTATAACGAGGTCTGGGGAATTTTTGTGCGCAAAGTTATAAAAAAAATTAATTATGCAATAGTAACTTGAAGAAAATGTTTGATTGTCAAACATCTTGACCTACAACGACTACGGTATCCATAGCACCTCTTCTACCTTTAATCGCTCTGTGAGCACTCTTCCGAGCGTGTATAGGTAGTCTGACAGGCGGTTTAGATACCTTGTTGCGCTACGATCAATCTTTGACGTATGGTCGCTATCTATGGCACGCAGCGCGGCACGCTCGGCACGTCGGCACACTGTGCGACATACGTGACATAGTGAGCAGGCGCGGTGTCCCCCAGGTATGGTGAACTTTGTTATGGGCTTTAACTCCTCCTGCATACGGTCTATCGCCCGCTCCAACTCCTCTATATGCTCCTCGGCAATAGGCTCAATCTTACCCTCGCCACCTTTGCCCACAGCGAGAAGTGCTGCCACCGACATTAGGCGACACTCTATCCTCTGTAATTCGTCCACAAGTGCCTCTGTGCGCTCGTCATCAATGAGCTTGTCGGCGAGAAGGGCTATATATGCCGTTAGCTCGTCCACTGTGCCGTATGCCTCGACACGTATATCATACTTCTTGACGCGCTCACCGCCAATTAGCGATGTTGTGCCGTCATCACCCGTCTTGGTATATATCTTCATAATGTATTGATTGTTACAGTGTAAAACTTTGCTGTTATAGCCTAAATCGCTGCTTTGGCAGGTGGTTGTTGAAAATAAGCAGATAGCCTCTGTTGTCGACAGTTGTCGAGGGGTGGCTCTCTATGATACCCTTGCACACCTCCCAGCGATGAGCATTGTTGTATGGGTTCATTATGCAGAGCGTAATGCCGTTTTCGCGTGCAAATGCCGCGTACTGCTCAAGTTGTGGGTACTTGGTGTCGAGCGTTACGATGAGCATATCTGCCACTGTGAGATTATCTATTGCCCAAGTCGTATATTTGCAATGACGCATCAGGTTTTGTAGCTGAATGGCACGCTTGCCTACTATGTCGTGCTGCACAAGAGCGTCGTACAGAGGGTTGTCGTCGTCGGTGAATGTCGAGCGCATAAATACGTGACGAACAATATCATAGATGTATGGCGAATGTACGCCGTGGCCGCGAAAATATCGCATTCGGCGTATGCGCGATGGCAGGTGGCGCAACCCATATAACCTCTGTTTGAGTGTTCGTCCCGAGCGTTTCATATTGTTACTTCTTGAGCTGTCCTGCTAAACGTCCTGTTGAGAATGCTATCTGCATATTGTAGCCGCCTGTGTTGGCGTCTATGTCGAGCACCTCGCCAGCAAAATATAGTCCTTCGACCCTCTCTGACTGCATAGTGTACCTATTTACCTCCGAGCAGTCTACGCCACCCGCTGTGACTATAGCATACTGGAATGGGGCATAGTCCACAATGGGGAATACCATACCCTTGAGTATCTTTACAAGGCGTAGTTTCTCTGCCTCTGTCAGCTTGCTGACGTATGTCTTTGAGTGGAAGTCAACCTCTTTTGCCAAGGGTACTACGAGTTGCTTGGGAACGAGCTTTCGCAGCAGCTCCGCGAAGAACTCCGATGGCGACATCTCGGCAATCTCGCGCTCGATGCGTGCCAGCAGCGTCTCCTCGTCGAGTGCAGGCTTGAGGTCTACTACAATCTTCACCTTGCGCTCGTCTATTATGGCATCCACCACATCACGGCTTAAGCGTAGTGCCACAGCACCCTCTATGCCTCGCTCCGAGAAACCTAACTCGCCAAACTCCTCCTGGCGTAACTCGTTGTCAATGTATAGCTTTGCGCCTACGTTCTTAAGCAATAGTCCGTTGAGGTACTCCTTCTGTGGGTGCGATGTTACGAGGGGTGTTAGCGATGGACGTACTGGCTCGATGTTGTGTCCTACGGATGCTGCAAAGTCGTATCCATCACCCGTAGAGCCTGTCGAGGGGTAGCTCACGCCACCTGTTGCGACGATTACGTGTGAAGCCTCCTCACGACGTTCAAAGCCTCTTGCATTGCGATACCTTACGCCCGTAACCTTGCCATTCATTGTCTCGATGGCAGTAACACACGTTTTGTAGACAATCTTAACACCCTTATCCTCGCAGAAGTCGACTAACGCATTGGCGATGTCCCACGCCTTGCCACTGTGCGGAAATACGCGCTCGCCACGCTCGATGTCGAGCTTTACGCCTATGCGCTCGAAGAAACGTATCGTGGCGCGGTTGTTGAACTCGGCAAATGCCACCGAGAAGAACTCCTGATTGGTGCGCACCTTCTCGATGAACTCCTCTGCGGGGCGCGCATTTGTGAGGTTGCAACGACCCTTACCTGTGATGCGTATCTTGCGCCCAGCCTTCTCCATCTTCTCGATAAGAAGTACCTGACGACCACTCATCGCAGCTGTTCCTGCTGCCATAAGTCCTGCAGCACCTGCGCCTATAACTATTACATCGTACATACTATGTGTCGGTTTTCTTCAATTGTCAATTATCCCACGAAGGTACACAAAAAATCGGAATATCCAACCTCTGCTCCTCAATTTTAGTTGTGTTATACCCACCGTCAGCAGCATACAACTATTGTGCGTGTGACTCACAGTAGGGTAGTAGCTTGGTGGCGTGAGGCTACTCGTCGAAGAGTATGCGCTCGGGGCCCTCGTATGGGGGCAACGGCTTGGGCACGTAGTCGGCATAACCTATCGAGATTACGCACCATACGCGGTAATCCTCGGGTATTGAGGGTAGTACCTCCTTGACATACTGCTCTGTAGTCTTGCTGTCGGGAACATCCTTGAGTGTCAGGTAGTCGCCAACGTGTACCCAGCACGTAGACAACCCCTGGTTGACAAGTGCCAGCTGGAGCACGGTTGCCATAATTGATGCGTTTGTCTGCCACATTGGGCTTGCGCTTTCATCGCCCAAAACGACAATCGCAGCACCCGCCTCTTCAAGGAGGCTTGAGCCCCAGTCACGCATCTTGCCCAGTGCGTGTACCTTCTGGAGGTTGGTCACCGCCATTAAACGTGTTGAGCGTGTGTTCTTTGATGATGGTGCAGTCAGAGCCTGCTCCATAGCTATACGAAGCTTTTCTATCTCAACGGGTTTACCCGTGTAGCGACGTGTCGAGCGACGCTTGGTTATAAGTTCTTTAAATTCCATAATCTGCCTATTTTGAGAAAAATACTATTAATAATTGCAAAAATAGTGAAAAAATCTGTACCTTTGACGCAATTATAGTAATATTACTGTAAAAATAGTGATTTAGTATGAGAGAAAACATTACGGTAGCCCTTATTTATGACTTCGACGGCACGCTTGCACCAGGCAATATGCAGGAGTATGACTTTATTCCTGCTGTTGGTAAGAGCAATATGGAGTTCTGGCAGGAGGCAAATGCCCTTGCCGAGCAGCAGGATGCTGATCAGGTGCTTACCTATATGGCGCGAATGATTCAAGAGGCACAGTCAAAGGGGTTGTCATTGCGTCGTGATGCTTTCCGTGAGTCGGGGCGTAATGTTAAGTTTTACGCAGGTGTTGAGGAGTGGTTTAAGCGTATCAACGCATACGGTGCAGAGCGAGGTGTCAACATATTGCACTATGTAAACTCGTCGGGTCTTAAGGAGATTATTGAGGGTACTGCCATTGCTCACGAGTTTAAGAATATCTATGCTTGCTCGTTTCTGTATAATGTCGACGGCATAGCCTATTGGCCTGCTGTGGCTGTCAACTACACCAACAAGACGCAGTTTATCTTCAAGATAAATAAGGGTGTTGAGTCGGTGTTCGACACACACGACGTAAATCGCTTTATGGAGGAGAGTAAGCGACCTGTGCCATTTAGCCGTATGATCTACTTCGGCGATGGTACAACAGATATTCCTTGTATGAAGCTCGTCAAGAACTTCGGCGGTCACTCTATTGCTGTGTATAACCCCCAGGAGGCGGGACAGCGCACCCTGCTAAATGACCTTATCCGCGATAATCGTGTTAACCACGTCTGCCCTGCCGACTACTCCGAGGGCTCGGAGATAGATGTCGTCGTAAAGACCATCATCGACAAGATGGTGCTCGACTACCGCCTATCGCAGCTTGAGGTGGCACGTGGATAGGTGGATAGAGTGCATTTGATGATATTGTTAGAAAATAAGTTAAAATAGATAGACTATGAAGAGATCATTTATTAAGATGCTTGGTTTGATTGCTGCGGCAATTACACTTGGTTTTATTGCACCTATGGAGGTTGCAGCACAGTCGTATGACGAGTTTGCTATTCACCAGCGCGGCACAAATGACGATGATGGTAAAAAGGTAGATAAGAAGGCGCAGAAGGCAGCTGAAAAGGCGGCAGAAAAGGCAGCCGAGGCAGAGCGTGAGGCAGAGCTTGCTGCACAGAAGGCGGCAGAGAAGGCAGCCGAGGCAAAGCGTGAGGCGGAGCTTGCTGCACAGAAGGCGGCAGAGAGGGCTGCCAAGCTTGATGCAAAGAGGAGCAGTGAGGAGGTCGTTGTGCCCGTTGTCGAGCCAGCACCCGTTGTCGAGCCAGCACCTGTTGTTGAGCCAACGTCGGTTGCTACAACTACACTCACCGTACACGAGGACTATGCTGTAGATAATAAAGCGAAGAAGAGTACTAAACGCCCCTCGTATAACCACGGCTCAAACGACTTCCGTTTTGGCTTTGGCTACTACGCGCTGACACCTGCGGGATATACGCTAAACTCGGAGTGGAACCCCGTGTTGTGGAATAGTTTGTATGATGGCGTGATGTATATGCCAGCGGACTGGTACACCTTCAACCTTGATTATGGCTATTGGGTTAAGGATTGGCTCTATGTGGGTATGTCTCTTATTTGGTCTGGTGGCTTTGCAAAGGGTATCAACCGTGATAATGAGTACCAGCAGGTTACATTCAACTATAACGGTATGACGGCACTTCCTATGGCGCGCTTTGCTTGGCTGCGTCGTCAGAATATACAGTTCTATTCAACCGTTGGTGTAGGCTATAGCTATGCTATATGTGAGCTGAACTCGGGTCGTCGTATCTCAGAGCACGCTTTAGCTTATGATGCAACGATTATCGGTATGAGTGTTGGTCGTAAGTTCTTCGGCTATTTGGAGCTTGGTATAGGTTCGCGTGGTATTGGTCGCGCGGGTATCGGCTACCGCTTCTAAACCGCACGTAGCGATGAAGATTGTATTTGCCACAAACAACCAGCATAAGCTCTCCGAGGTGCGTGCTACGCTTGGCGAGGGCTATGAGGTTGTCACGCTGCGCGAGGTGGGTATCACGGAGGATATCCCCGAGACGGGTGCCACGCTCGATGAGAATGCCTCTATCAAGGCGCGATATGTCTACGAGCGTACAGGTCTCAACTGCTTTGCTGATGATACAGGTCTTGAGGTAGAGGCTCTTGGAGGTGCTCCAGGTGTTCACTCGGCACGCTATGCTACCGAGGGTCACGACTTTGCGGCAAACAACCGTAAGTTGTTGAGCGAGTTGAGTGGCGTGGAGAATCGTCGGGCACGCTTCCGCACAGTTATCTCGCTGATACGTGATGGCGTGGAGCAGCAGGTTGAGGGCATCGTCGATGGCGTTATCGCCACCGTAGAGTCTGGCTGCGAGGGTTTCGGCTATGATCCGTTGTTTATCCCCGAAGGCTGTGAGGTGACATTTGCCGAGATGACAGCCGACCAGAAGAATGCCATATCACACCGAGGACGTGCCGTGGCGGAGCTTGTGAAGTTGCTTAAGGCGGAGTAACAAGGCTTAATAATAATATAATGAGGTGCTATCCAGCTGTGGGTAGCACCTCTTGGTTTTAGTGTCGTCGGTGGCTTATCTGTGTAGCTCCTCTATTAGCTCGCATAGACGCTCTACGTCGCTGTCTGTGGTTGACCAGCTTGTAACGAAGCGTACTGTCGAGGACTCTGCGCCGCGAGCTCCCCAATACTCGAATGACACCTCGTGCTTGAGCGCGTCTATGAGGGTGTTGGGTAGATGAAAGAACTGCTGATTTGTGGGCGAGTCAACAACGACTCTGTATCCAGCCTTGCTGAACGCCTCCTTTATGCGCATTGCAAGGCATACAGCGTGGCTGCCAATGCGCTCGTATAAACCGTCGCGGAAGAGCGCACCAAACTGCACGCCAAGTAACCTACCTTTGGCAAGAAGTGCGCCGTGCTGCTTTACAAGCGAAAAGAGGTGCTTCAGGAGCGAGGGATTGGTCACAACCACAGCCTCGCCAAATAGTGTGCCCACCTTCGTACCACCAATGTAGAAGGCATCGGCGTATCGGGCGATATCCTTTAATGTAACATCTGTGTTCTCGGCTGCAAGGGCATAGCCAAGACGTGCGCCGTCAATATATAATGGTATATCGTGGCTGTGGCACACGTCGCTGAGAGCCTTTAGCTCCTTGAGTGAGTATATAGTGCCATACTCTGTCGGATGCGATATGTAGAGCAAGCCTGGTGCCACCATATGTTGATATGTGTCGTCGGCGTAGAAGTTTGTGATATACTCCTCGACATCCTCTGCGCGCACTTTGCCGTCATAGTGGGGTAGTGTAAGCACCTTGTGCCCCGATGCCTCGATTGCTCCAGACTCGTGCACGGCTATATGCCCGCTCTCTGCAGCTAATACCCCCTCGTGGTGGCGCAATATACCATCTATGATGGTGGCATTTGTCTGCGTGCCGCCAACAAGAAACATCACCTGTGCCTCTGGGCAGCCTACGGCACTACGTATCAGCTCCTGCGCCTTATGTGTGTATTTGTCGGCACCATAGCCTGGTGTGAGTGCCATATTGCTCTCAACGAGTGCTTGCATCACCTCGGGATGCGCACCTGCCATATAGTCGCAATCAAAGTGTATCATCGCTCTGATATGTTATCATCTGTTGTTAGATATACCCTCGCTACGATATACTATCGAGTGTGTCGCAAGGGCGTGCTGTGTATGTGAGGTCTTGCTGTTAAGCTCGAAAAACTCCTCCGCAGGGCTACACTGATCGGGTGTAAGCACAAAGCTGTCGCCAAAGAATATCTCGCTCAAGTTGCCATTGTCATCCTCGGCTATACCTGCGAAGAAGAACTCCTCGCCATACCAGAGACCCATAATCTCTGGTGATGGGGTGTAGCCGTACATTAACAAATCCTCAAGGAATGCCTCCTCGGGGTACTCAACACGCATAAAGCCATCGTACCACCAGTAGTATATCTTGTCGCACGGAGCATTGGTGAACGCCTCGACATATACCAGACACTCGCACTCCTCAATGTAGGGCTTGTACCTGCTGTCGATGGCAGCAATCTCCCCGATGTCGAATACCTTATGTATCACAATATCCTCGATGTATATATCGCCAAGTGTTGCCGCTTCCGATACAAACACCTTTGTAAATAGGTGAGATGTCGGTTGCCTCTCCTCGCAGCCAAAGGCGACTATGGCATACTCTGTATTGGGCATTAGCGGCATCATCGTCTCGCTGAATACGCCTCTAAATATAGCGGGCTGGAAGAACTCTATGATGGTGTGCATACGCTCAATCTCATCCTCGGGTAACATCTTGAGGTCATTACCATTAATAAGCACTGCGGCGTATGGCTCATTTGTCGATGGTGTTATTGTTAGCTGCGCCGAGTATGGTGTGATCTCTGTTACAGCAAGCTCTATTGTCATATCCGAAAGGTTGGGTACACTCGTTGTGAAGTGTTCCAACGAAGGCGTTGAGCAGAGTAGCGGAAGCATCTCGTCGCTTACAGCAAATACGGCAATCATATAGTTTGTCTCTGGCTGTAGACGCTGCTCAACGCTTATCTCGCCCTGAAGACAGAACTCTGTAGGTGCTATACCCTCATTGTCGATTAATTGGCTGAACTCGCCGTATGCGCGATTTCGTATTTTGGCTATGTGCCTCTCGTCAAGTGGGCAGCCAGGCGCAACATAGCAAGAGTCGCCATCGGCAAAGATGTAGGCGTAGTATAGACCGTTGTAGTTGTTTGGTGTGATGCTAATTGATGTGTTGTTGCCATCGACTTCGCACTCAATATCAAATGTTATCTCTTGTAGCTCGGGTGCGGTTGTCTTGACGATGCAATACTCAACGTCTGTTATCACGTCGTAGTATTCGCCATCAAACTTCACGCCGTAGCAGTATATGATATACTCCGTGCCAGGGTTTAGGTATATGCCCTTGTAGCCGAGCTTATCTCCCGATACGAGCCATCCAATGCTCTTAAGAAACTCGTAAACAGACATATTATACTGCTCCGCCATTTTGCTGAAATAGATGTAGTCGTCATCGAGTAGAGCGCGCTCTGTGTCAATGCCATTATCAGCAAAATATGACTTTTCCGACATAAATACTATATACTCCACATCACTCTTCTCAACAGTTATGTCGAGTGATAGCGAGGTGTTGTCAGCGTCGATATTCTCAAAGCTAAAAAAGTGATTAGTGTCGGGCTCTGGTGTTGGCTCTGGATTGTTTTCTACTGGCTCACAGCCCGTAAATAGGAGTATTAACGCGATAAAAGCAATGTTATAAAGGATGCTAACTCTCTTCATCTTCTGTACAAATTGATTTAACCATATCGCAAATATAAGTAAAAATAATCTTATTTACGACAAATTACCCTACAAAATATATATGTAGCTATTTATATGCTTGTGATGAACTCTGTAAAAGCAGGTTGCAAAATATGGTAAATTAAGCCAATTATGTTATAATTTGCCCATTTAAGCTCCGCGAGGTGCGTATTATTTTCGCATTGTTGAGAATAATGACACAATATTTTTGTTAACTTTGCAAGTGTAGTAAACAATCCACGAAACTTAAATATGATGAACGATATCTATTCGGCTCAAATCAAGAGCAGTATCGACGAGCTGTTTTCGCATATATCGCAGCGCGCCACATTGGAGGAGATGACGCGTATACGTGCCGCATACGAGTTGGCATCGGAGGCGCATAGCGCGCAACGTCGTAAGAGTGGTGAGCCCTATATCATACATCCCATAGCTGTTGCTGCAATCTTGGCAGATGAGCTTGAGCTTGGCGATAACCTTGTCATATCTGCATTTCTGCACGATGTGGTTGAGGATACCTCATACACAATCGAGGATATACGTGACCGCTTTGGTGACGATGTAGCATTTTTGGTGGGCACTGTTACCAAGCAGAAGAAGGCGAAGTATGAGCACTCCAAGCAGGTGGATAACTATCGCCAGATTCTCGAGTCGGTACATTTCGATATCCGAGCCTTGCTTATAAAACTTGCTGACCGTCTGCACAATATGCGTACGCTCGATAGTATGCGTGCCGATAAGCAGATGAAGATTGCAGGAGAGACCGACTACTTCTACGCGCCTCTTGCTAACCGCTTGGGTCTTTATCATATCAAGACCGAACTTGAGAACCTCTCGTTTCGCTATCGCTGTCCGCGTGATTATGCATTGTTAGAGAGACTGCTTGAGGATGAGCGTTCTGCCGATCGTATGCGTTTGGAGCGTTTCGTGGCAAAGATATCAGAGATATTGGCACGTGCTGGTATCGAGGCGCGTACAGAGATACGCTATCGCAAGCCATACAGCATTTGGCGAAAGATGCAGTCGAAGGGTAGCGACCTTAAGCACGTCGACGGCAAGCACTATATACGTATCATCTATCCCAATAGCAATACTTGGTCAGAGAAGGATATCAGCTTGCATATCTACTCGGTGCTTACCGATACATTTAAGGAGCGTCCAGGCAGCGTCTCTAACTATATTGACGCACCCAAGGAGAATGGTTATCAGAGCTTCCACGTAAAGTTGCTCAGTGAGCAGGGTATATGGGAGGAGATACACATATCTTCGGAGCGAATGGTGCGTAACTCCCGCCTTGGCTGTGCCGCTGAACGTACCGATGATAACGTGTCGTCGTGGCTCAATAAGTTTAAATCAATATTGCAGGATGTGGCAGAGGACAACCACGAGATAGAGTTTATGGATGGTGTCACATCTACCTTCTACAACGACGATATTATGGTATTTACGCCCAAGGGTCGTGGCGTTATCCTTCCAAAGGGTGCCTCTGCACTTGACTTCGCCTTTGAGATACATAGTAAGGTTGGCGAGAAGGCTGTATATGCGCGCATCAACGGTAAGCTGATGTCGGTATGTACGGTGCTGCATCGTGGCGACTGCGTTGAGATTGGTACCGCCGAGGATGCTACTCCAAGTCCCGAGTGGATAAACCACGTATCTACCTATCGTGCAAAGCGTTATCTGCGTGGCTACTTTGCTAATATGCCGCGCCTTGAGTATGAGCGTTGCGAGCACTGTAACCCGTTGCCAGGCAATGAGGTTATAGGTTTTCGTGGTCACGATGGCGAGATTGTGTTGCATAAGCGCGACTGCCCTGTGGCGATACGCCTCGCCTCGCAGCACGGCGACTCTATAATATCTGTGCAGTTTGAAGAGAACGAGAACTTCCACTATCCTGTGCGTATCCGTATTCGTGGTATAGACCGCTACCACCTTATGAGCGACCTTATCGACTGCATTACTGACCGTCTGCACCTCTTTATGATTGGTCTTGCCACAGAGAATATTGACCGCATAGCTATATGTACCATCGACTTCTCGGTGCACTCGGCGGGCGAGCTTCAGTCGGCCATTGAGAGTATTGCGCAGATACCAGGCGTTGATGAGGTAAACATCTTGTAGGCAGGCAATACGTCAATCTACCGACATAATATGCTCTATGTTAACGGGACTACACGGTTAGTCCCGTTTTCGCTGTTTTATCCACATAATTTTGTGTGCTTTTCAAGCAAAAAATAGCACTTTGATAATAATATTATCACATCTTGCGTTTATTTCGAGTAAAAAATGTATCTTTGCGAGTTAATATGCGAAAAATTATCAACATATCATTTCTTGCCCTTGCCCTCTCTATGGTGGCTTGTGGCGGTGTGGGACAAGGTGTAGATGGTGGCGATGCAATGTCTAATGTCGTGGCAACGGTGGATGGTAATAACCTCACACGCGAGCAGCTGCAGCGCGATATGCCAGCAGGTTTGAGTAGTGCCGATAGCGTGACCTTTGCACGTATGTACATCGACAGCTGGCTGCTGAAGCACCTCAAGATGGCACGCGCCGAGAGGGTGTTGGCAACATCCTACGAGGATATTGACCGCCTTGTCGAGGACTACCGACAGTCGCTTATTATGCGTCGTCTCGACCAATACTATGTCGATAGTGCCATCGACCTTGAGGTCACAGACCAGCAGATTGTGGCGCACTATCGCTCAAATGCAGCATCGTTTAAGCTGGATCACAATAAGGTTCGTGGCGTTGTTGTCAAACTGCCGCGAAATTTCCGTAATACGTCAACACTCACTACAGCTCTCAAGCACGTTGCTAAAAATGGTATTGCCGAGGTTCAGGCATTTGCCGAGAAGCACTCGTTGCATATCAGCGATATGTCTACCACGTGGGTATCATACTCCGACTTTTTGAGCAACCTGCCTACGGAGCGTTCACGTAGCTATGACCACCTGCTGTCGCGTAGCGATGTGCAGCAGATGTCGGCAGATGATGCACTATTCTACTTTATCATCACCGATGTCGTGCGCAAGGGTGAGACAGCTCCACTGGAGTGTGTCGAGGGCGATATACGTCGTCGTCTCTATGCCGAGCGTCGCGCAGATATTGTCGACCAATATGAGGCGGATCTACTGCGTGAGGCGGTAGATGCGGGTCGTATTATACTCACAGACTCTGTGCTCTTGAAGAATATGAGCCGAATGTTGAAGCCCGCAGCACCCGAGGTCGAGAGCGAGGATATCATCGTTGAGGAGGTTCTCGATGAGGAGGATGTTGTGGTGGCTGCTGCGGGGCGAGGTGCCGTTGCAACAGATGCGCCACAAGCGCAAGATAGTGTGAATATTGTGAAGTAACATTTTGGAAAAACAGAATATACTATGATACGTAAGATTATGTACGCGGTTATTGCCGCAGGACTTATGCTCACGGCTGTCGGTGTTCAGGCGCAGCAGCGTCGTCAGGTTATGCTTGATAAGGTTGTGGCTGTTGTCGGTGGCTCGTCTATACTCTACTCCGAGGTTGAGGGCTATGCCAAGGAGCTTGTGCAGCAACGTCGACAGATGGGCTATACGTCAGATCGTGACCCTATGAATGAGGCTTTGGAGGCACTCTTGCAGCAGAAGTTGCTCTATAATCAAGCGTTGATAGACTCTGTTAGCATCAATACTGCCGACCTCTCGTCACGTATCGAGACCTACCTCCAGATGCTTATTGATCAGGAGGGTGGTATCCCCGCGCTTGAGGCAAAGGAGCATATGCCTATCTTCACCTACCGAGAGATGTTGCGCCAGAGATATGAGGAGCAGAGCTATGCGCAGGCTATGCAGGGCGAGGTTGTAAGCCGCGTCACTGTTGTCCCTGGTGAGGTGGAACGCTTCTATAACCGTATTGACAAGGATAGCCTGCCCGTTATCGGTGAGCAGTATGTATACGCGCAGATTACAAAGTTCCCATCGTCGCTTAAGGAGGCGCAGCAGCGTACCAAGGAGCGTCTGTTGGATATGCGTGAGCGCGTCATCACAGGCAAGACCAAGTTCTCGGTGTTGGCACGTATGTACTCTGTCGATGGCTCGGCGATACACGGTGGCGAGATGGAGCCTGCTCCGTCATCTATGTATGTACGACCCTTTGCCGAGGCTCTCGAGAAGCTCAAGCCTGGACAGGTGTCAGAGATTGTCGAGACGGAGTTCGGTTTCCACATCATTGAGCTTATCGACAAGCAGGGCGACCTGTACCACTGCCGCCATATCGTGCTTCGTCCCACCTTTACGCGTGACGAGCTCCTTGAGCCATCGCATAAGCTCGATAGCATTGCCGATCTTATTCGCCGCGACTCTATTAGCTTTGAGGATGCAGCACTACACTTCTCGGATGATGCGTCGTCGAAGTATAATGGTGGTATCGTCTCTAACCACGATATCTTGGAGCGTCAGGGTGTCTACGATGGTGCGCGTCTTACTGCTACGCGTTTCCTTAAGGAGGACTTTGGTATGAATGGTGGAAAATCGCTGGAGGATTATAACGCACTTATGCGCCTCAAGGTTGGCGAGGTGTCTAACTCTTTCCAGACAACCGACCTTATGGGCAACCAGATGAGCAAGATAGTTAAGCTCGTGGATATTATCCCCGCTCATACGGCATCGCTCGTTGACGACTATATACGTCTTGAGGAGATGGCACTTGCCGAGAAGCAGGATAAGGTCTTTAACGACTGGCTTACAGAGAAGATAAAGTCTATGTATGTCTATATCGCCCCCGAGTTCCGTGATGGCGAGTTTGAAAATAAAAACTGGGTAAAGTAACGAGTGAGTATGCGCCGAAAACATATTACGCCCATTGTGGTATTGATGCTTGTCGCTGGAGCCTTTCTCTATGCGGCAAGTGGTCGTATGAGTGCTACCTATATGCCACTGTCGGTATACGAGGCAGTGTCGGAGGAGGTGGTAGAGCCTGAACCTGTTGTTGCGGCAGCATCACAGATAAAACCAGGACAGCGCGGTATGGTTGATATGATTGCTGACGACTCATATCTTATCGAGAAGGGCGACTCGACGATAGTTATCCTTGTGGGTAACTTCGCTGCGCACCACAACGGTGCTGTCATCCTTGCCGATAGTGCTGTGCGTTATGCAAACCAGAGCTTCGAGTGCTTTGGTCACGTGCTTATTAACCAAAATACCACTTATGTCTATGGTGAGCGTGCCCAGTACAACCATAACACGTGTATAGCTACGGTCTTTTCGGATATTGTCAAGATTGTTGATGGCGAGGCTGTTATGTATACCTATCATTGTGAGTTCGATACCTATGATGAGGTAGGTACGTTCTACGGTGGCTGTTATGTCGAGAAGGGCGAGAGCCTTATGGAGTCGGAGCGCGGCTTTTATAACACCAAGACCCACGATCTTATTGCTGTAGATAATGTCGAGATGCGTGATGAGACCTACCAGATGACGGGCGACTCTGTTATCTTCAATACACAGACCGAGAATGCGCAGTACTTCCTCAATACCAATATCTGGAATGATAAGGATGAGTACCTCTATGCCGATGATGGTATGTATATCAAGGAGCTCGACCTCTACCACCTTAAGCGTAATGCCTACCTGCTTTCATCGGAGCACGAGATATGGAGCGACACCATTGAGTATTACCGTACCGATGGACATATCATAGGTCGTGGAAACATACAGCTTGATGATACCACGCAAAAGATTCTCGGCTTTGCCGACTATGGCGAGTGGTGGGATGAGCCAGGCAATGCCTTCTTTACGCGTCGCCCATCTATGATTAACTATGACCCTGCGCAGACCGACTCACTCTTCTTGTGTGCCGACACGCTGTGGATGTATACCATCTCTGCCTTTGAGACTATCGAGGAGGCTACGCGTGGCGAGATGGAGGAGCGTGCGAATAGAATGCAGAGGTCTGCAGGAGAGGCTGCCGCTGCTACGGACGAGGCTGTCGACGCTGTGGGAAAGAGTGTAGCTCCAGTGAGCGATGCGATTGCGAAAAAGTCAGTAGACGTAGCCGAGAGTGCTGCCTCTGCCGAGATGCCGCTTGCCATAGAGACTACGCAAGAGAGCGTAAGCGAGGAGTCGGCACCTGTTGCCGAGACACAGCCTGCGGAGGAGGTGGCTACAGAGCCTACAACAGCCGACAATACCACCACAGAAGCTACAACAATCGAGAACGTTGGCGTTGAGGATGCAACTGTTGTCGAGCAGAGCGTGACAGATACCGCTACGAGCGCAACAGATGTTGAGCCCACTGCACAGAGTGATGTTGTCGAGGTGGCGGCAGCTGAAGATGTCGTAGCTACAGCTGCTGATAGCAAGGCAGATAAGTATGAGTCGAAGCGTGTCGCAGACTCCTTGAAACGTGTTCGGCGTGATGCGCTTGTTGCACAGAAGCGTGCAAAACGTGCCGAGCGAGACTCTCTCAAGATGGCGATACGTGCCGAGCGTGACTCATTGTTGGCCATTGAGCGTGCCGAGCGTGACTCGCTTTTGGCTATCGAACAGGCGGAGCGCGACTCTATAATGGCTATCGAGAGAGCTGTGCAGGACTCTATAAAGCAGATTAAGGACTCGCTGTTGCGTATGAAGATAGATACCATCATTGCCGAGCGTCGTGAGCGTAACATACGTATCTACGAGGCGGAGCAGGATCGTATCAAACGCGCCAAGCAGAAGAGCGAGGAGCGTCGTCGTCGAAAGATTGATAGGGCAAAGGCACGTGCGCTGAAGCGTGGTAAGGTCTATACGGGCGAGGACTACACCATCGACTCGCTTGCTACCGATAGTATCAATGATGAAAAGCCTATGCGTCCCGACTCGTTGGCACGTGACTCGCGCGATACTATGGCACGTGACCTGCGTGATACTATGGCGCGTGACTCTCTTGCCGACTCGTTGGCAATAGATTCTACGCTGCTTGAGCCAGCAATACCCGCAGATAGTGTCTATAAACTTATTAAGGCGTACCGACGTGTTAAGATGTACCGTAGCGACTCGCAGGTTGTGTGCGACTCGTTGTCGTTGCTTAACACCGACTCTGTGATACGTCTATATATCGACCCGATTATGTGGAACGATAAGAATCAGATAACCTCCGATTCGATGGCTCTGTACACACAAAATCAGGCTATTACGAAGGCTCACTTTATGGGTGACCCGATATTGGGCTCGGAGATAGACACTATGTACTACAATCAGGTTAAGGGTAAGGATATGGTGGCTCTGTTCCGTGATGGCTCGGTATATCGCAACGATGTTGACGGCAATGCCCAGACCATCTACTATATGCAGGAGGAGGAGAACACGACAGATGTTACAGGCTTTATGTATATCGAGAGTGCGGGCATCACCTTCTATCTCAACGAAGATGGCGAGATGGATAAGATAACCTATCGCCAAAACCCAGAGTATGTGCTCTATCCTATGGATATGATTCCCGAGACGCAGGAGCGTGAGTTGCCCGACTTTAAGTGGCATAGCGATATACGCCCTGTGCGAAATGTGGTGTTTGACCGCAGGATACGTGCTACGCGACGTGATGACGCTGCCTCGCGCCGTAAGCCTACGTTCCCCATCACCGAGCGTATCAACTATGACCGTCGCCGCCTTGTGGAGAACCGTATGTGGGTGGATCGTCTCGACGAGCTGTCGCCCGAGGTTGTAGAGTGGCGTAACTCGCGTCCGTCATATAAAAAATAGTCACTATGAAGCGTATAACCATTCATACACTGCTTGCCGTACTCTTCACGGCAGTTACATCTTTAGCGTGTGCGCAGTCGCCCTCATCGCCTAACGATGGCTGCGACCTCCACCGTACGCGCCTTATTCCCTATCCTACGGCAGATGCTGCTGCGGCACACGCTATGACGAAGCAGCGTTATATGCAGCCTATTACAGAGTGGTCGCAGCCCTCTGACGGTACCCTGCGAGGCGAGTTTACATATCCCTTCTCGTGGGTGGAGCGACAGATATTCCTGCGTATTGAGCACGCTGGTTGCCCCTATGAGGTGCGCATCAATGGCAAGCGTGCTGGGGGCTCTACAAATGGCTTTGGTGCTGCCGAGTATAACATCACGAAGCTCTCGCGCGAGGATAAAAATAGCGTTGAGATACGCCTGCTAAAGTCTGATGATGTGGCGGCTATCGAGTGCTTCAAGGGCTCTGAAACGACCCTGCCCGACGTATATATTATATCACAGCCGCGCGTGCGCGTGCGCGATATATTCTACCATACGACTCTGGGTGGCGATAATAGTGCAAATGTTAGCTTTGGTGTTGTTATGCACAATGAGACCCTCGGAAATAAGGTGTCACGCATATACTATGATATCTACCTCAATGACACCCTGCGCCTTGTGTCGGGTCAGCGCGATGTGAGCCTCGGTATGCGAGGCGTTGACACAATGCGTTTTGGTGCTACCGTTGCCGATACTATGCTCTGGAGCGATAGGTCGCCCGTGCGCATCAGCCTGCGCCTTAAAAACCGTGTCGAGGGACGCGATGTCGAGTTTTACGATATGCCCGTTGCTCTGCGCGAGGTGGAGTATGCCGATGGCGGGTTTACTATCAACCGTCAAGCAACCGATGTAGTGTGGAGAGATATGTCGCCAAATGTCGAGGTCGCCGATGTTGATAACGCCTATGCGGGTGGCTGCCGCGCGATACGTTTTACTGCGGGCGAGGTGCGCGACGAGGTGTTGAGCCGCTGCGACGAGCTGGGTGTATATGTCGCCGTTACTGCCCCCATAAATAGCTGGCTGTCGGGCACGTCGCGCAAGCGTGGCAAAAACCCCTCGAATAACCCCAAGTGGCGTGCCGACTATGTCGAGCGCACGCTGCAAATGGCGCATACCGTCAAGCGTCACCCCTCTGTCATCGCCCTCTTCTTGGCTGACGAAAGCTCCAATGGTATATGCCTCTATGAGAGCTATCTTGCTCTGAAGCGTATCGCAGGCGACCTGCCAGTGTTTTATAAAGATGGCGGTGGCGAGTGGAACAGTGATTTGTTGTGATAAGGCGCAATCTGCGTCACGAAGCTCAATAGCTCGAATGGGACGTACACCAAGTACTACCCATCGACGGCATTTTTGTCGAGTGTAGCACTCGGCACTCTTCTGATAAATTTTAGCCTCCACATATTGCCTCTTGCGCTATGTGGCACTTGGTTTTGTAATTTTCTTTCGCCTCTCAGCATTTATGCCGACTATTTTGTAATTTCTTAAGCAATGTCCCTTTTGAGTGTTGTTCGTTTCAAAAATTATTTTTAATTTTGTGCTACTATTGTAAAATAGTGGACATATTGAAAGTGTTTTTTCGCACTCCTTGTTAGAAAATGTGGAAGTTTTCAAAATCGGAGGACAACGAACAGCACTCATTTCTTGTATAGCTATGTGGCTATGCACCTTTCTGTGCATATACCCATACTATCCAGGTGTGGGGCATTGTGGCGTTTATTCCGATTTGGGTCTTTCCACAACCTTCTAACAGATAAACGAAAAATCAACTCCACACCTTCTTATTTATATATGGTTGTCGAAAGCTGTGGTGTTAGACGCGTTGCGTCTCGACTCAATATGTAATAGTTAGACAGAATGCAAACAATTATTAACTTAAACAACTATTACTATGAAGACAAGACTTATTTTGTTGGTTGCGTTATTCGCATTTGTTTCAACCACAGTATCGGCTCAGTTCTACAACCGCAAAAAGGTTGCCATTACCGAGGTTGTTGATAAGAGTGCTGATCACGACATTTCGGAGGGAACAAAAACCTTTGTGCGTTCAGCATTGACCGATGCCATCACCAATTCTGAGGGTTATGAGGGCTACACATCCATCTCTTTCATCTCGCTTGAAGCCAACTTCGACACAACGGGTAATCTGTCGTCAGCAACGCTTAACTATGTTAAGAAGCAGATGATGGAGTATGTTCTCGTTGCTACGATTACGCCTCTGGATAAGAGAACCGTACTGCTCGAAGCACGTATTGTAAGAACGTCTGACGGTAAGATTGTAACCTCGTCATCAGTACGCACAAGCGATAATATCGACGCTCTGCGTCCAGCATGTAATACGCTTGCTTGCAAGTTGGTAGGAGCTATCTAATTTGTCGATTGTGAAAACCAGAATAATTCTTTTAGTCGCCCTATTTGCGGTTGTTTCCACAACCGCATCTTTGGGGTGCTATCGTAGTAAGAAGGTTGCTGTTGTCGAGGTTGTCGATAACAGTGGCGAGGTTGCCGAGAGCACTAAGTCGTATATACGTAGCGAATTAACCCGTGAAATAACCAAGTCGAGGGGCTATGTCGGCTATTGCTCTTCTGCTGACAACTTCGACTATGTCCTAACATCGGAGGTTGCTCCGATACGTAGAAATACAGTGTTGCTAAGCGTTAGGGTAGTAGAAATCTCCACAGGGCGAATTGTAGCCTCTTCGTCGGTAGAAATGACGTCAAACCTATGCAACATCCGCAAGGCTTGTAAGGCGGTAGTTCGTAAGTTATAAGGTCTATTATGAGAAATAATTGGTATTTAGTATTCTTGTGTGTGGCAATGTTTGTTCCCTACATTGCTACTGCCCAATTCTTCGCAAAGCAAAATGTTGCAGTTTGGGAAATCTGGGACAGAAACAATGATGTTTCGCTCGCAGAAGGAACAAAAGCACAGATTTTAGCCAAACTGAGTGAGGCCATCACTGGTTCTGAGGGCTATGAAGCATATAATGTAAATATCGAAGAGATAAAGACGTTGATTAAGACGAGGGGGCTGTCGGATAGAAGTCCTGTTGATATTACTAATATTATTCGTGAGAAGAACCCCAAAGTTAACTATGTTGTCTTCTCTAAGATAAGCATTATAGAACATTCAAATTATAGGGATGACTATACTGTGATGATTACCTCTGAGTTTTTTAGCACCTTTACCAAAATGTCGGAGCGAGCGTATGAGGTTAAGATGAAGAGTAACCTGGATGCAATCCCCGCAGCCTGCAAGCAACTTGTTGAGGGCCTTCTTAGAGAGCCGTTGACCGCCGAGCCAACTGGTAAGCCCCAAGAATCCCAATCATCTCAGCCCTCCCTGCAGTCGCAAACACAAAAATACTACGTTGAGGATGCTGGTTGTGGTCTGAATATGAAGATGATATATGTCGAGGGCGGTACATTCCAGATGGGTGCTACTCCGGAGCAGGGTAGCGCTGCCAGGAGCGATGAAAAACCTGTTCATAGCGTAACGCTCGATGGTTACTATATAGCCGAGTGCGAGGTTACACAAGAGCAGTGGCAGAAGATTATGGGCACAACAGTTAAAGAGTTCTCAACTTACATATATGGTGTGGGACCCAACTATCCAATGTATCATGTGTCGTGGCACCAGGCTCAGAAGTTTTGTGCTATTCTGAGTGAGATTACTGGCAAGACCTATATGCTTCCTACCGAGGCTCAGTGGGAGTATGCCGCACGCGGTGGCAATAAGAGTAAGGGGTATAAGTATAGCGGCTCTAACTATGTTGAGACTGTTGCTTGGTATAGCTGTGATTCCCAGCACCCAGTCAAAGAAAAGCGAGCTAATGAGCTTGGACTGTATGATATGAGTGGTAGTGTGTTTGAGTGGTGCTACGATTGGTATGGAGCATATAGCTCGTCTTCTCAGAGCAATCCTACTGGTGCAAGTTCGGGAGAATATCGAGTGTTGCGCGGTGGTGAATGGTACAGAGGTGAGTATCTCTGCCGTATTTCTTATCGCTCCCGCTCAAGTCCGGCAAACTTCAACTACAGTACCGGCTTTCGAGTAGTTTGTATTCCTTAGTTTCGAGGAAATCTAATATTGTATTATGAGAAATAATTGGTATTTAGTATTCTTGTGCGTGGCAATGTTTGTTCCCTACATCGCTACTGCGCAAATGTTCGAAAAGCAAAAGGTTGCAGTTTGGGAAGTTTTTGATAACAACTATGGTGCTACGGTAAACTCTGCTACGAAAATTGAGATTAAAGCGAAAATGACGGATGCTCTTACTCGATCGAGGAACTATGATGCACTCGAGTGTAATACAGACGATGTCAAGCAGTATATTACAGCCAAAGGGTGGCAGATGTCTCCTAAAAACATAGCTCGTGCAGTACGTGAAAAGTATGGAGTAAATTATGTTATCTTTACAGAGATTAAGATTCTGGAGCGTGGTGCTTCACAAGATAGGCACAAAGTGCATATAACATCAGAGTTTTATATGACTGAGATACAGAAGAGCGAGCGAATGGCGTATGTCGATATGATAAGCGGCGATAGTAACTTAATACCAATTAAAGCCGCAGAACTTATTAGCGACCTGCTACAAGAGAATATTAGTGCTTCTTCGTCAAGTTCTTCGTCAGGTTCTTCGTCAGGATATCAGTCGGTTTCAAATGTCAATCAATACTACGTTGAGAATGCTGGTTGTGGTCTGAATATGAAGATGATATATGTCGAGGGCGGTACATTCCAGATGGGTGCTACTCCGGAGCAGGGTAGCCATGCCGCGAGCGATGATAGACCTGTTCATAGCGTAACGCTCGATGGTTACTATATCGCCGAGTGCGAGGTTACACAAGAGCAGTGGCAGAAGATTATGGGCACAACAATCTATCAGCAGCGTGATAAAGCGAATACAATGTGGACCAGGGCCATAGAAGGTAATGGTCCCAACTATCCAATGTATTTTGTGTCGTGGCACGAGGCTCAGAAGTTTTGTGGTATTCTGAGTGAGATTACAGGCAAGACCTATATGCTCCCTACCGAGGCTCAGTGGGAGTATGCCGCACGCGGTGGCAATAAGAGCAAGGGGTACAAGTATAGCGGTTCTGCATATGTTGAAGCTGTAGCTTGGTATGATTCTAACAGCGGTGAAACAAGCCACCCAGTCAAAGGAAAGCGAGCTAATGAGCTTGGACTGTATGATATGAGTGGTAATGTGTATGAGTGGTGCTACGATTGGAAGGGAGCATATAGCTCGTCTTCTCAGAGCAATCCTACTGGTGCAAGTTTGGGAGAAAATCGAGTGATGCGCGGTGGTTGTTGGTGCGCCATTGCGGATTTCTGCCGTGTTTCATTTCGCGACGCCTATGATCCGCCGTACCGTGAAAGCATTATCGGCTTTCGAGTAGTTTGTATTCCTTAGTTTCGAGGAAATCTAATTAGGTATGATCCTAATTTTAAAACTCAATTTAGAGTGACTATCTACCAAACAAAACAAGCGACAGCCGTATGACTGTCGCTTGTTACATTATATTATGTCCCTAAACTCCCTAATCTCTCTAAATTCTCTAAACTCCCTAAATTCCCTAAGCTCCCTAAATACTCCCTGCAATGCAAGCCTCACTCTGCTTCGCCAGCGCACGTGAGGAGTGGGTTACAGCTTATAGAAGTAGTGCTGTGTGGTCTGCTCCGCGCCAACAACTATTGCGCAGTTGTCAACCACCGTAGGGTACTTCTCTATCCACGGCGTAAGTGGCGAGCCGTCGGTGTCGATGATGCGGTAGCGTGCATTGCTGCCGCTCTCCGACTGCTCGATAAAGAGTCCAGGGTTGCTGCTTCTGCCATTGCTGCCAAGTGCTGTGAGCTGCTGGTATGATAGCTCCGACACCCTCTCGCCCGCAGTGTTGATAAGGATAAATCGTCCGCTGTCATCCTTAACAGCCGCCACGCCACAAGTGAACATAGGCAGCGTAGCGTCACAGCCATACTTCAGGGGTATAACCTCGTCGAGCTGCTCGTTGATAAAGCCCACCTTATCGCCCTTGCGCACAGCGATAAGCCCGCAGCTAATCTTGCCCACATCGTCATAGTCGCAGGGCTTGATGCGCGAGGATGTGGTGAGCCTATCGAGGTTTACGAAGTATCTTCTATCTATGCCATTCTCCTTGCAGTTGCATAGCGCGATATTCTCCGTTATGCCCTTGATAACCTTATCGACGATGACGTTGCTCTCGCCCGCAGTGTTGATAATGGTATTCTCGCGCTTGATATAGCCGTAACGTGGCGAGACGTAGGTTATACGACGCTTCTTCGGTAGTGGCTTGATGTCGACATCCTTGTTATACTGAAAATCTGCCTCCATAAGGAATGTCTGCTCGTTGCTGCGTATTATAGCACCCGTGTAGTCGTATGTTGTCGTGTCAAACCACACAATGTCGCTTGTGTCTTTAAGCACACAGCCATATACATTGTGGTTGTCGAGCTTGATATCCACATATTTAGGCTCTATGAAGAACTCGCCCTTTGTGTTTATGACACCCCACTTGCCATTGAGGCATACCGCAGCGTAGGAGCGTTGCAACATAAACTCCTTCGCCATAGTGTTGCTATATGCATCCTCGAAGTATGATGTGGTATAGCCGCTGTCAAACTGTGGCGCGATAACTATCTGACCGTTGAAGTCCATATATCCCACCTTGCCGCGGTTGTCGGCAAAGCGTATGAGCGACACCTCGTTGATGTTGGGCGTGAGGATATAGTAGCCGTTGTTGCGATATAGGCTGCGCATAAACTGTGAGTAGTACTTGTCGTAACCATTGGTCTTGACATAGGATATAATCATCTTTATATCGCCACTGTTTATGATGTCATAGACGAGTAGTTTGCTGTTTACGGCTGCGCTCTGTGTCACGCTATCGCCGTAGTAGTCTCTAAACCTCTTAAGCTCCTCGTAGCTGTCGCCGAGCGTGGGGAACTCTATGTCTGCCATCTTCTGCTTGAGCGCACCTACCTGCGGATGCTCGGGGTGCTCGTCGACAAATATGCGTATCTGCTTCAAATCGCTCGACTGCGACACGCGCGCATACTGCAACTCTGTGAGTCGAGCCTTGAGCGTTGCAATATCCTCATAGTCGGGAAAATCTGTGATAAACTGCTTGATGGTATGCTCGTCGCCAGCAGCTAACAGCTTGCCGAGGAGTGTCCTCACCTCTGTCTTATATGCCGAGGTGGGGTAGTCCTTAAGGAAGTTGTAGCATACGTCATCTTTTTGGCACAAAATAGCATACTTGTACTCGATTGTTTCGAGCTCGGGGTGTAGGGCTTTGTGCGCCATAGGTATATACTCCTCGTATACCTCTACCGAATTGCACTTGTAGACATACTCTGCCGAGTTTATATCTAATATACTCTTGATAGATTCTATCGTCGTGTTGCAGCTCTTCATCAGCGACGGCAGATCTTCGTGATTTTTTATCATATCGTAGTTGTCGCTAAAGAGCTTATAGCCTATTAACATATTTGAGCCCGAATCGCCATCAATGATAATGTCGTACATCGCCTTGGCAAGCAGGTATAGCCCATTTCGCTCCTCTACGGGTATGCGATTTAGCTTCTCCCAAGCCCCGAGGTTATCCTCTTTGAGAATATCTTTAATCACCGCCTTTGGGGAGTTGGCGAGTGCAATGTTGACTGTTGCAAGCAGCAAAATTATGGTTAGTATCTTCTTCATATATAAACTCTCTGTGTGTGTATGCGCAATATATTATGCAAAGTTATAAATTTATTTTTGAGTAAACAACCAAAAATACACCATTTATGCAATAAATGATGTATTCCGCATAAAAATAGCTTAAATGCACTCTTGTTGCCGCCACTACTCACTTTGCAAAAATAAAAATATATAAAAAAAGTTGCCGAAAAGTTTGGAAAATTGAAATATTTGGTTGTATCTTTGTGATATCAAAATGATATTATTCTGCTCTGCGAAAAATTGGAGTATTCTAAACGTGCGGCGTAAGACAAAATTAAGTAAACAACAAATAGTATAACTTAACATTAAACAACTATGGAGAACAAGAATTACACCTATTCAGGTTGGAAGCTAAATGGCTTTGTGGCAATCCTCGTCAACCTTTTGCTTATTGCGGCTACTGTATTTAGCATCGTTAGACTCGCCCAGATTGGCGAGCCTGTTGTCGGTTACATCGTGCTGCTTGTCGTATCTATTCTGGCTGCTATTATTATGCTATGTGGCTATGTGATGCTTGAGCCTAACGAGGCTCGCGTGTTGCTCTTCTTTGGTAACTATCGCGGTACCTTCTACAATACGGGCTTCTGGTGGGTAAACCCCTTTATGTCTGTTAAGAAGTTGTCGTTGCGTGCTCGTAACCTTAACGTAGACCCTATCAAGGTTAATGACAAGGCTGGTAACCCCATCCTTATCGGCTTGGTGCTTGTGTGGAAGATTAAGGAGGATGGCGCATACAAGGCTGTATTTGAGATTGATGCCCCCGTTGAGATTGGCGTAACAGGTTCAAATGCACGTATGAACGTTCTTGAGAACTTTGTTGCTGTGCAGAGCGACTCGGCACTGCGCCAGGTTGCAGGTATGTATGCATACGACGAGAATACAAACGGCAGCGAAGAGGATATCACGCTCCGCTCGGGTGGCGATGAGATTAATGACCGCCTCACCGACGAGCTCAACGAGCGTCTCTCAATGGCTGGTATCGAGGTTATGGAGGCGCGCCTTAACTACCTCGCTTATGCTCCCGAGATTGCAGCCGCTATGTTGCGTCGCCAGCAGGCAGATGCTATTATCTCGGCACGCGAGAAGATTGTTGAGGGTGCTGTATCTATGGTTAAGATTGCCCTTGATCGTCTCTCAACCGAGGAGGTCGTAGAGCTTGACGAGGAGCGTAAGGCGGCTATGGTCAGCAACCTGCTTGTTGTTCTATGCGCAGATGAGGCTGCACAGCCCGTGGTAAATACAGGTACACTTCATAACTAAATCGCTTAAATACCCCCCTAATGGCTACGAAGGAGTCAAATATGCGCAGCTTTGTACTTCGCATTGACGGTGAGACGATGGAGGCTCTCGAGAAGTGGGCTGCCGACGAGTTTCGCTCGACCAATGGTCAGCTGCAATGGATAATCGCCGAGGCTTTGCGTCGTAGCGGGCGCAAGCCTCGTGCAAAACGTAAAACAAAGGAGGAGCAAAACAATGAGGAGTAGATTTAGTATTTGGAGGTTCGACTACCGAGATATTGCGCGTAAGGCAAACCGCCGTCTGGGTAAGAGCCCCGATGAGGGTAAATTTCGTTTGGCAGATCTCTTCTTTTTGGCGGCATTTTTTATGATGTCGTTTGATGCGCCATTCGATAAGGTGGAGTTCTTGGCAGGTGTTGAGCATATCACGGAGCTGCGGATAATTTTAGCCGTTGTGCTCTATATAGTAGGTCTTGTCCTTGTCTATCGCCGTATGGCACCGCGCCCTTGCTGGACAAAGGCGTCGTGGGCGACATCTCTGACGGCTGTTGTGTGGACGGTGCTCCCGTGGATATTGTTCTGGACGGATGATTTCGACTTTGAGACCGCGCGTAATATCTCTGTGATGTCTGTGCTGATGTGGATAATCTTCTTGGGCTGCCTCTTGCGCCTGCGCTATATACGTCGCCGCTCACGCGAGACGATAGCCCTTATGCGTATACGCAACAAGCGTCAGCGTAGCTACAATTTACTATAATTACCTCGACGATGAATGCTGATACGGTAGTGATGATTATCCTATCTGTTGTCCTTGTTACTATGGCTATAATATTGATTTTGGGCAAGGGCGATTGGATGATAAACACTCTTAAGCCTGCGCGTGAGCTATATAATTTCCCAAAGTTGCGAATTATCAACGCGGCGGTGCTTGTTATTGTAGCAGTTATGGTCTCGCTTATGCAACTTATAGGCAGCGAACTGCTATTCGCCTCGATAATTCTCGGTGCCTCAATATTGGGCTTTGTGCTTATGGAGACTTGGGGCCGAAGATAGATTAACATCTAAAACTGCAAAACCTATGAAACGTACTCTATTAATTGTCGCATCTCTGCTTGTGACCGCTGCTATATATGGTCAGAACATCCCTCAGTATCATAGCGAGACGGTTGAGGCTTCGAGTAGATATGGTGAAGGAAACGCCTTTCAGCAAGACCTGCTTCTGTATGCAGATATGCTGGCGGCGACACACCCATACTATGCCGATGCAAAACATCGTGCAACCCTTGATAAGAGAGTGAGTAAGATATATCGAGAGTGCGCAAACCTCGATGATGTTAAGGCGTTTAGATTGATGTTGGCGCGATTGGCAGCGTCGCTCGGCGATGGGCATACGGCAATATCTTATTGGAGTAATATGAGTATGATATTTCCCGTAAGGTTGGCTCTTGATGGCGATAAGCCCGCAATAGTTGATGTCACTGCGGAGGAGTACAAGGAGCTGCTTGGTCGTGAGGTTAAACTTATTAATGGTCGTCCGCTAAAGAGCATCCTCAAAGAGGCGCGAGCGATTGTTAGTGCCGACAATGATGTGAATTTCGAGAATCTTGTTAAGGAGTATCTTATGTTCGCGGAGTTCTGGTCGTTTCTGGGTATGAGCGACGAAAGGTTAACGCTTACGTTAGCTGATGGCAGTAGTGTAGATATCGCTGCAATAAATAAGAATAGCTTGAAGATAGCGCGCCTGCAACGCGATGATGTGGAGCGTGTTACAGCGATGCGCAATACCCTCTTCGACTACACTATTTTTGAGAACGAGGGCATCTGCTATCTTCAGTTTAACCAGTTTGTCGATAGGGTGACGCACCCACAATATCAGCAGCTTGCACGCTTCGATAGCTTTGTTGCGGAGATGATGGCTGAAATAGAGGAAAAGCAGGTCGAGACCCTCGTTGTCGACCTTCAGTATAATGGCGGTGGTAATAGTATGCTCGGTAACGTCCTGCTGTCGTGGTTAATACCTAACGCAGATATGAAGAGCTATGGTGTCGATGTGCGCATTTCGGAGCTGCTTATATCTACCTACCCTTACTATCGCAATTTTACCTACGACGGTGAGCCTGTTGTAGTGGGCGAGGTGTATGATATGTTCCGTTTCGACCATAATAGGGTGGCTGTAGAGAGGGCACAACCCGCGCAAGACTCGACACAACACCAGCTTAACCTCGATTTGGAGCGTATCTTCCGCGGTAATGTCATCTTTGTCGAGGGTAAGAATTCGTTTAGTAGCGCGACGCTGCTGTTGACGCTTGCGCGTGATAATGGGGTAGGTATTATCGTTGGCGAGCCGTCGGGTGGTAAGCCCAGCCATTATGGTGACCTGCTCTACTGCACACTCCCTAATACAGGGACAATAGCTACCGTCAGCCATAAGTATTTTGTGCGCCCAGATCGCACTAAAGGTGATTGTGACTACATTATGCCCGATGTTGAGGTAGAGCTAAATAACCCTAACCGCGATGTGCTCTGGGAGTGGATTGTGAGCACCTTCGATAAGAGAAAGAGGTGTGATTCCAAGAGCGATGATGATAGCTATATGTGGGATACCATCTACCGCCCATCTATGAACTAACGAAATAATATGTTGATATGGGTATAGCTATCTTGATTGTATGTTTGGTGGTGTTGCTCCTGATTATTGTGCTTACGCTTTTGGGTAAGCTCGATAATTGGTATCTGTGGAGCGTGATACCTGAAGATCGAGATAAGGTGAATATTAGACGCTGGCGTTATCTCTTTGCGGGAGATTTGACAGTTTTTCTCTGCCTCATATTTGTATTTAAGCTCTTCGACCTCGACCATTTAGAGTGGGCACTTGCTGTAATGTGGATATTACACGAGATTTTGGAGTGGCGACTTGTGCGCCGTAAATAGGGTAGTCGGGTAATATGTGGTGCGTTGATGTCTATTTTTGTAGAGTGAGCGAAAATATAGATGTAATTAAACAACGCTGTTTTTATCTGATTAATAATAAGTTATAGATGGTCGTTGTAAAAAGTGTAAAATATTTTCACAAAAAAGTTTGCAGAAATAAAAAATGTGCTTATCTTTGCACTCGCTTAACAGAAGTTGAGCATACATAGATGATGGTGCCATAGCTCAGTTGGTAGAGCAAAGGTCTGTAAAGCCTTGGGTCCCTGGTTCGAATCCCGGTGGCACCACGAAGAATCACAGCAAAAAGATGAAAACCTCTGAATTTCAACGAATTCAGAGGTTTTCTTTTTGTTTCAACTGTGCAAAACATGCAGATTTAGGAATTTCAATCGTGCCAAATTCGTGGCTTTTTTTTGAG
>JAFXHE010000003.1 GCA_017536555.1 Alistipes sp. | reverse complement strand
GGAGAATTATCGTTTAGTGGCATTCAAGGATATGTCGAATGACCACGTGTTTTTGTGCAGGTCCGCCGTTTCGACAAAGGAGACCATCGAGGTGAACGGCGAAACCTATCCCGTGTATAAGATGGAAATCTCTAACACATCGCACCCGTTCTACACAGGAAAGATGAAGTTGGTAGATACCGCAGGTCGTGTGGATAAGTTTATGAGCCGCTACGCAAAACGCTACGATAAGAAGAACAAGTAAAAGAGTTGTTCTAACCAAAGTTGAGGACTGCATAATTGCAGTCCTTTTTTTGTTTGGCGGGGTAGGCGGGTATGGCGTGATAGGGCGAGGTCGGGTGTGATAGGCTTTGGTAGGGCGTGATAGGCTCTGCCCCACATACCGATAAACTACATAACAGCAAAAAGAGGTCTGCCAAAAGACAGACCTCTGTGATGCTCGTCGGGATACCGAGGATTTGAACGGCTAAAGCCGTCGAGCCGATACCATAAAAAAACAGCGCAGGGCATACGCCCGAGCAATAAATCGTTCTCTTATCGGCTCAACCCGCCAAAAATTCGAAACAGGTATCGGAGGTATGTGGAAACAGTTTACTGTTTATCGTACTGTGTAATTGTTGATGATGCTTGCATCGTAATATAATTACATAGTACGATAGGCTACGCCCCACATACCGATAACTACAAAATACCAAAAAAGAGGTCTGCCGTAAAAGACAGACCTCTGTGATGCTCGTCGGGATACCGGGATTCGAACGGCTTAAAGCCGTAGAGCCGATACCTCAAAAAAAAACAGCGCAGGGCACGGGCCCGAGCAATAAATCGTTCTCCTATCGGCTCAACCCGCCAAATATTCGAAACAGGTATCGGAGGTATGTGGAAACAGTTTACTGTTTATCGTGTTATATAGTCGTCGTCGATGCTTGCATCAAAAGACAACTATATAATACGATAGGCTGCGCCCCACATACCGACATACTTACATAACAACAAAAAGAGGTCTGTCATAAAAGACAGACCTCTGTGATGCTCGTCGGGATACCGGGATTCGAACCCGGGACCTCCAACTCCCGAAGCTGGCGCGCTAACCGGACTGCGCTACATCCCGAGCACAATAAACCCTTTAAAACTCAAAATTCGCACTGTTTGTTTGAGCTTAATTGCTCCCGATAGTCGGGATACCGGGATTCGAACCCGGGACCTCCAACTCCCGAAGCTGGCGCGCTAACCGGACTGCGCTACATCCCGAGCACAATAAACCCTATAAAACTCAAAATTCGCACTGTTTGTTTGAGCTTAATTGCTCCCGATAGTCGGGATACCAGGATTCGAACCTGGGACCCCCTGCTCCCAAAGCAGGTGCGCTAACCGGACTGCGCTACATCCCGAGATTGTGCGAATTCGGGTGGCAAAGATAGATTAAAAAATGCAAACGAGCAAATATTTCTCCTATTTTTTATTGAAAGTGCCCTCTGTGGCGTTGTGGCGGCTCTTTTATTTGGCTGTGATGGCATAGTTTGTGCGATATTGCGGGTGTAACATAAAAAAATTTAGACTATGAGTACAACAAAAAGACATTCCGACACGACAACAGCCGTATATGGCTCGGAGGAGATGGTGCGCCCTGCACCCACGATGACACTACCCGAGGATATGACACCGCCCGAGATTGCATATCGTATGGTCAAGGATGAGACATACGCACAGACGCAGCCGCGCCTAAACCTCGCCACATTTGTTACGACATATATGGACGAGTATGCTACGCGCCTGATGAATGAGTCGGTAGCGATGAACTACATCGACCAGACGGAGTATCCGCGTGTGGCGGTGATGGCGGGACGCTGCATAAACATCCTCGCCAACCTGTGGAACACCCCCGAGAAGGGCGATTGGAAGACGGGTGCTGTGGGCATAGGCTCGTCCGAGGCGTGTATGCTTGGAGGCGTTGCCGCGTGGTTACGCTGGCGCGAGCGTCGCCAGAAGCAGGGCAAGCCCACAGATAGACCCAACCTGGTGATGAGTGCAGGTATGCAGGTGGTGTGGGAGAAGTTCTGCCAGCTATGGCAGATTGAGCTGCGTCAGGTGCCGCTGACGCGCGAAAACCGCACGCTATGTCCGAAGGAGGCACTTAAGATGTGCGACGAGAACACGATATGTGTAGTGCCCATAGCTGGTGTGACGTGGACAGGTCTCAACGACGATGTGGAGGCACTCAACGAGGCGTTAGATGCCTACAACCGCAAGACGGGCTACGACATACCCATACACGTCGACGCAGCGTCGGGTGGCTTTATCTTGCCCTTTACCGCGCCCGATGTGAAGTGGGGCTTCAGGCTGAAGTGGGTGCTGTCGATATCTACGTCGGGACATAAATATGGTCTTGTCTACCCTGGCTTGGGCTGGGTGATATGGCGCGATAAGAGCTGTCTGCCGAAGGATATGTCCTTCTCGGTGAACTACCTCGGCGCGGAGGTTACGCAGGTGGGACTCAACTTCTCGCGCCCCGCATCGCAGATACTCGGTCAGTACTACAACTTCATACGTTTAGGACGTGAGGGCTACCGCCGCGTGCAGGAGAATGCTATGGAGATTGCGCGCTACTGCCATAAGCGTATAGGCGAGATGGCGTGCTTCGAGAACTACTCCGACGAGGTTGTCAACCCGCTGTTTATATGGTGTATGAGTGCCGAGTACGACAAGACGGCGCGCTGGACGCTCTATGACCTGCAAGCGGCATTGCAGCAGAGTGGCTGGATGGTGCCTGCGTACACGCTGCCAAAGAGCATAGACGACATTGTTGTAATGCGTATCGTGGTGCGTCAAGGTATGTCGCGTGATATGGCAGATATGCTCCTCCGCGACATTGAGAGTGCCGTGGGCGAGTTTGAGAAGTTGCGCTATCCCACGCAGTCGCGCCTCGCCTATGAGCAGCGCGAGAAGCAGTATGGACGGGTGTTCACACACTAAAGGTGGGCTGATGCAAAAAATATGGGTTGCCACATATCGCGGCAACCCATAAATATTTAGCAGAAGGCTGTTTACTTCTTGATGTTGGGAAGCTCCAAGCCGTAGTTGTGCTTCTTGTCCTCGCGCTTGAGCCACAAGCCGAAGAAGAGGGCAAATACGCCAAATGACGAGAAGATAACCATAGGAATAGTGTAGCCGCCAGTAGCATCGAGAACCTCACCGATGAGCTTGGGTACTGCAAAGAGACCGATGTTCTGAATCCAGAAGATGATGCAGTATGCAGAGCCGAGAATACGCTCGTCAATAATCTTGGGTACAGAGGGCCACAACGCTGCGGGCACGAGTGAGAATGATACGCCGAGGATAGCGATGATAGCTACTGCCAACACCTTTGAGGGGAATGCGGGAAGCAGGAATGCAAAGCTCAAGTGGCAAGCAATCATAATCAATGAGCCGACCATAAGCATTGAGGCTGCCTTACCTACGCGGTCAATGAAGCCACCGAGGAAGGGTGTGAGAACCATAGCAAGGATGGGGAAGCAGCTGAAGAGCTGTGCGCCATTGTCGATGCCGAGGGTCTTGTCAAGGAAGTCGGGTGCATAACGCTGGAATGGGAAGATTGCCGAGTAGTACAATACGCAGAGCAGTGCCACCAACCAGAACATCTTGCTTGAGAAGATCTTACCCAGGTCAGAGAGCTTGAACTCCTCGTCAGAGCTCTCCGCAGTAAGCTCGCCCGCAGCCTCGAGCTGCTTGTCGAACTTACGATCCATAAGCACGAATACGAAGTAGAAGATAAGACCAATCATAAGCAATACGGTGCCGAATGCTACGGGTGCAGACACAGAGTTGCTGAAGCTCTCTGACACCATCGGTGAGAGCCACATTGCAGCAAACACACCAAGACGCGCGATAGACATCTCAAGACCCATTGCCATAGCCATCTCCTTGCCTTTGAACCACTTGGCGATAGCCTTTGATACGGTAGTACCTGCCATCTCACAGCCGCAGCCAAAGATCATAAAGCCTATGCACGATACCTTGGCAGTTGCGGGAAGGCTTACCCACCACGTGTTAAGCCAAGCCTCGAAACCAGAGCCGATGAACATATCGCTCATACCATAGAACTTGATGCAAGCACCGATAACCATCAACGATGCCGACAGAAGACCTGTGAAGCGAATACCCATCTTATCGAGGATGATACCTGCGAAGATGAGGAAGAAGCAGAATACGTTGAGGAAGTACTCCGAAGCGGCGTAAGTACCAAATGTACCACCGTCCCAGCCGAGTGTGGTCTCGAGTTGGCTCTTCAGCGGCGAGAGCATGTCTACGAACATATAGGCGAAGAACATCATCAGAGCGATGAGAATCAACGCCGTCCAGCGTGCAAACGCCGAGTCGTTAAGTTTACGTTGAATTGTTTGAGTCATAATAAATTTGTTTAAGTTTATAAATTGTTGTTTAGTAATTTTGTGTAGTGCTATATGCTATCAATGTTCTGCTATGCGGAACTCGGCAAGTATCGTGTATGCCGCCTCTATGCCCAACTCTCCCGCCTTCGATAGATCCATACACCCCTTGCGCGTATCCTTCATAAATATCTGCACCAAGCCGCGGTTGTAGTATGCCTCGCCCATATTTGGGTCGTACTCTATGGCGCGTGTGTAGTCGTCGTATGCCTCTGGGAGCTTTCCAGATATTGCCATTAAGTTTGCGCGGTTGTAGTATGCCTCGGCAAACTCGGGGTAGAGCTTTATCGCCTTATTCATATCCTCTATTGCCTCGTCGTAGCTATATGTGCGAGTACCCGTGTTGTGCAGACGCTTTGCGGGGTCATTCTCCAGTGTTATACTCTGGTATGAGTTGTCTATCGACGATATAAAGTCGATCATCTCGGCGCGTGTGGTCGCGCGGTTGAGGTATAGGAATGGATTGGTGGGGTTGAGCTGTATCGCCTTTGTGTAGGTGCTTACAGCGTTTGTATACTGCTTGATAAGTGATTGGCTTATGCCTCGTTCAAAGAGCGTCTGCCAGTCTGGCTCCGCCATAGCGTGCAGCCTTTCGGCAACGGCACGATCTATTATGAGCAGCGTGTCTGGCGAGAGGTTGCTGGCGCGGCAGTCGAGCTTGAGCAGGTTGTTGTTGAACTTCGCGCGGAACTCGCGTACGCGCTGTGTCGAGAAGCGTTTGTTACGACGATCCACGACCACATCATCCTCCGTGTCGAGCAGCGTGAAGCGGAACATAGGTATCAGCGTGAGCTCGTCACCACCTGTTGCCGATGAGGCTATACGCTCAAAGTTACGCTCCATAAGCTGGCTCTCGAATGAGAGTAGCTTGTCGAAACGCTGCGTGGTATCGGCATATATCGAGTATGTTGAGTCCTTGAGGCGTGATTTATACTCTGCAATCTTGCGCTCTGCTGTGCGGCGGTCACGCTCGGCACCTGCTACATCGCGCTGTGACTGGCGTAGTACGCTACGCCCGAGATAAGCATTTGCAAAGTCGGGGTATAGCTCTATGGCGCGTGTGTAGTCGTCGATGGCGGCTTTGATGTCACCTAATCGGGTGTGAAGCATCGCGCGGTTGTAGTACACAAGGACATTGTCAGGCGAGTAGTATGCCACACTATTAAAATCCTCCAGAGCGCGGTTGTAGTCGCCAATCTCGCTGCGCACGATGGCGCGGTTGAAGTATCCGAGAGAGCTTGTCGAGTCCAGCTCTATGACGCGGTTAAAGTCCTCTATTGAGGCTAATGGGCGGTGCAGGTAGTTGTTGACAAGCGCGCGGTTGAAGTATCCAGGCAGGTATGTCGAGTCGCACGTGACAGCCATATCGAAGTCTGTGTATGCCTCGTTGTAACGCTCCTGCTCCATAAAGAGTGCGCCACGCCTGTTGTATGCCTCGGGGTCTTCGCGGTTTGTGCGAATGGCAATATCGTAGTTCTCAAATGCTTTGGTGGTGTCTTTAAGGTAGAGGTAGCTTGTGCCGCGATTGATGTATGCCGCAACGTTGCGCTTCTCGTAGCGTATAAACTTGTTGAAGTCCGATATAGCCGCCTCGAATTGCTGGTTTAGTAGGCGTGTTATGCCTCGGCTGTAATAGGGGTCGGGCAGGTCGGGACGTAGCTCTATAGCCTGCTCAAAGTCGTTTAAGGCATCGTCATAGTTGCCTAAACGTGAGCGTGTTATGGCGCGGTAGTAGTACGCGCCAGTAAATACGGGATTTAGCTCTACGGCAAGCGAGAAGTCGGCATCGGCACCTAACAAATCGTCCATATTGTACTTGGCGATGCCGCGCAGGAAGTATGCATCGAAATCCTTGTCGTCGTGGCGCAGTAACACATTTAGCACATCTATCGCCTCGCGGTAGTTGTTATCGACCATACACTGTTGCCCCACCCAGTATATGTAGTTGCGGTTGTACTGCGCACACAGGTCGTGTGGCAGTGCAATGAGCAGGGTGAGGAGTATGGTCGTCAACAAATGCTTCATTGTCGATAGTGTAACTATTTGTGGTGTTACGTAGTGAAAAACGTCTTGCGTAGAACTTTTAGTATGATTCTGTGGTCGTTGGTTACTCTAACTCGTAGCCAAATCTGCGGAGCTGGTTATCGTTATTGCGCCAATCCTCGTTGACCTTCACGTATAGCTCCAAAAAGACCCTCTTGCCGAGGAATGCCTCAAGGTCGTGGCGTGCCGCTTGCCCCACTCTCTTAAGCTTCTCGCCCTTGTGACCTATGACGATGCCCTTTTGTGAGTTGCGTGCTACAAATATTGTTGCCGAGATACGGTCTATTGTCGGCTCCTCCTTGTAGCTCTCTATGGCTATCTCACAAGAGTAGGGTATCTCCTTGTCGTAGTTGAGGAGTATCTTCTCGCGGATAATCTCCGATGCAAAGAAACGCAATGTCTTGTCGGTAAGCGTATCCTTTGGATAAAATGGCTCGCCCTCGGGCAGACGCTCCAAGATAAGGTTGAATACGCCCTCCACGTTGAAGTTCTCTTTTGCCGAGCAGGGTGCAATAGTTGCGTCGGGTAGCATCGCCTGCCACTTCTCGACAAGAGCTGTGAGCTTGTCGGGTGTGGTGAGGTCAACCTTGTTGATGACAACAATCGTGGGTATGCCAGCAAGGCGCACTTTTTCTATTATCTCTGCCGAGCGGTCAGACTCCTCTACGGTGTCGGTGACATATAGTAGCACGTCGGCATCGGTGATGGCTCCGCGCACAAACTTCATCATCTTCTCTTGTAGCTTGTAGTTGGGTTTGAGGATGCCTGGCGTGTCGGAGTACACTATCTGGAAGTCATCGCCATTGACAATGCCCATAATGCGGTGACGTGTGGTCTGTGCCTTTGACGTAATTATAGAGAGCTTCTCGCCCACAAGCTGGTTCATCAGCGTAGACTTGCCGACGTTAGGGTTGCCAATGATGTTTACAAAGCCGCTACGATGTGCCATAGTGAATGTTGACTTGTCAGTGTTATAATTTTATCGCGCAAAAATACAAAATTTAACCGAGAAAAAACAACTTATTATACAATAATTGTGAATAATGCCCTGTTTTCTGGGTGTGTCGTAGCGCGTATGTGTCGTTGTGTCGCAATTATGTAATAAAATTTTGTGGTGAGTGAAACAAAATAGATGCGCTGTGCGTATTATGTTTTGATTGTAAGGTAATATTAGAAAGAAGAGATATTTTTATGCGTCAATTAAAGATTACAAAATCTATCACTAACCGCGAGAGTGCTTCACTCGATAAGTACCTTCAGGAGATTGGTAAAGAGGAACTTATCTCTGTTGAGGAGGAGGTGGAACTCGCGCAACGAATAAAGAAGGGTGATCAGGAGGCTCTCGAGAAGCTCACAAAGGCGAACTTGCGTTTCGTGGTCTCTGTGGCAAAGCAGTATCAGAACCAGGGCTTGAGTCTTCCCGACCTTATCAATGAGGGTAACCTCGGTCTTATTAAGGCCGCCGAGAAGTTCGATGAGACACGCGGCTTTAAGTTTATCTCGTATGCCGTATGGTGGATACGTCAGTCTATCTTGCAGGCACTTGCCGAGCAGTCGCGTATCGTGCGTCTGCCGCTCAACCAGGTAGGCTCACTCAATAAGATTAACAAGGCGTTTGCCCGTTTCGAGCAGGAGCACGAGCGTACCCCCTCTGCCGAGGAGCTTGCCAATGCTCTCGAGTTGCCCAAGGAGAAGGTCACCGACACGCTGCGTGTTGCTGGTCGTCATATCTCTGTGGATGCCCCCTTTGCCGATGGCGAGGACAACAGCCTTCTCGATGTGCTTGTAAACACCGACTCGCCCAATGCTGACCGTGGTCTTATCAATGAGTCGTTGGCAACAGAGGTGGAGCGCGCCCTTGAGATACTCACAGAGCGTGAGCGCGATATCATCCGCTACTTCTTCGGTATCGGTTGCTCGGAGATGACCCTCGAGGAGATAGGTGAGAAGTTTGACCTTACGCGTGAGCGTGTGCGCCAGATTAAGGAGAAGGCTATACGCAAGCTCCGTCAGTCATCGCGTAGTAAGCTCTTGAAGTCCTACCTCGGATAATCTGTGTGATAGGGGATGCGAGCGTCCCGAAGCAATATGCCACCTGCGACGAATGTTGCGCAGGTGGCATTTTAGTATATGCCTTATGCCTCGCTATGCACGAAACATTCGCCTTGCGACATACTTTTTAAGGCGTTGAGGCGTTATATTTGTAGGTTATCTTCAAAACGTGTTGCTCGATATGAAAAGGCTGTTGTTGCTATTTGCGGGTGTTGTGATGTCGCTCTGTGCCTCGGCGCAGCAGCCCGAGACGGCATCTATCACACTTGAAGCCAGCGATAGTGCAGCTATGGCGGTGCTTGAGCGATACCACCTCGCTATGCCCGAGCTTGAGAGTAGCCGTATGATACGTAGCTGGCGACCACACCTCTACTCGCCCTTGCCCCACCTTATTGGCGATAAACCCCACTTGTGGGAGCAGACGGCGACACCCCCTACGATAAATATACAGAAGCCCGTCTTTGTTGACTATAACTCTGTTACTCTGCGTCTTGGAGATGGCGGTAATGCCTCAATCACGATATCAAATGGCTCGGCGTATAACTTTATGCCGTGGAATAACTACCCTGGAGCCTACCGCGATGCCCGCACCCTCTCATTCCCAATGCGACGATAAGGAGGGCTTTGATAAGGAGTGGGCTTTGACTCTGATAAGGAGAGGCTTTAGATGTCGCTCGCCAAAGCCTGCATCACGCCACAAAACAAAAAATGCCACCCTGTTCGGATGGCATTTTTTGTTGAGAGCTGTTGATCAGGCTTGAACTGACGACCTCTTCCTTACCAAGGAAGTGCTCTACCACTGAGCTACAACAGCATTATCCGCTCTTCGTATCTTAAGAGCGCACAAAAGTACACAAGATTTTTTAATCTGCAAACTTTTACCACAAAAAAATACTCTTTTCCCTGCTTTTTGCCATCGTGCGGCGTGACAATTAATTGCCACTATGACGACTGATGCCTATGCACGCACGCACTAAAATCTATGTAAATAGCCGCCAGTTGCAGTTTTTGTGCTATTTATTTGTTTTATTGGCTAATTTTTTGGTAAATTTGTGGTGTTATGGCGACACTCGTAGTGTTGAGTTCGCATTTGGACTATAAACACCTTGTCGTGCTATCTGCCGAAGCGCAAAATTATCGTCTAACTTAAAATATTTGTATTATGAAGACAAATCCTGAAATTAGAATTGAGGCAAGAACCGCATTATCAGGTAATTGGGGTAAGGGTATTATCGTAACCATCGTCTATTGGTTGTTGAGCATCGTGGCATCATTGCCACAGGTGTTATTCCCCGAGGGCTCCGTGGCTGGAGGTATATATATCTTTTGGCGTATATCTTCTTTGCGTTCCCCGTTGCATTTGGTCTAAATATGACCTATCTGCGCTTTTCGCGTGGCGAGACTCTCGATGCTGACCATATCTTCGGTGCGTTCAATGCTACATTCTACAAGAAGAGCATAGCTGTTAACTTGCTCTCTGCTATCTATATCTTTTTGTGGTCGTTGCTGCTGGTTGTTCCAGGTATCATCAAGAGCCTGTCATACTTCCTGGCTCCATATATCCTCATCGACAACCCGTCGCTTACTGGCGAGCAGGCAATCTGCCAGAGTATGAAGATGATGGATGGTCATAAGATGGATCTCTTCCTTATCTTGTTGGGATATGCAGGTTTGAGCATCCTGTCGGCACTGTTGCTCTTTATACCTATGCTGTGGATTGTGCCCTACTATATGACCGTATTCGCCAAGTTCTACGAGAATGTTAAGGCTGAATATACGCCCGTAACCGTTATCGAGTAAGGGCTTTATAATCAGCTATATTTAGATACGTGAGGTTGGCTAAAATCTGTAGCCAGCCTCATTTTTTGTTGTGTCACAGCGGGCATTATATGTTCTACTTATAGTGCCATAAGAATATATGATTAATGATTTTAAGCAAAAATGTTTGAGATTAAATTTTTGTGTGTACCTTTGCAGTGGAATAAAATTTGATTATAGAGTAAACAAAAATAATAGATAAACTTAATAAAAGAGTAGAACTATGAAGACAACATACAAGAGCTGCTGCTGCGGCACAAGCAAGAGTAAGACGATATACGACATTGAGGTTATGGCACAGGGCGACAAGCCCGTTAAGCTCGATGCATATAAGGGTCAGGTGATGCTTATCGTGAACACTGCGAGCAAGTGTGGCTTCACGCCGCAGTACGACGACTTGGAGGCTATAAACAAGCGTTTTGCTGATCGTGGCTTTGTCCTCTTGGACTTTCCCTGCAACCAGTTTGGCAACCAGTCGCCCGAGAGCGATGCCGAGACTACGCAGTTCTGCCAGCTCAACTATGGCACAACCTTCCCGCAGTTCAAGAAGATTGAGGTGAATGGCGCTAATGAGACGCCGCTATATGCGTGGCTCAAGGCGCAGAGGGGCTTTGAGGGCTTCGATAAGGATCATAAGCTCACGCCGATACTCGAGAAGATGCTCTCGGAGGCAGATGCCGACTACGCGTCGAAGGCGGATATCAAGTGGAACTTCACCAAGTTCCTTGTTGACCGCGAGGGTCGTGTTGTGGCACGCTTCGAGCCTACGGCAGATATGGAGCGCGTAGCCGCCGCCATCGAGGCACTGCTCTAACGCAGCCTGTAATATTAAATTAGCCTAAAGACATCTTGTGCCTTTAGGCTAATTTTTGTTTGTAAGAGGTTAAGGAGTTTAGGGAGATTAGAGAGTTTAGGGAGTTTAGTGAGTTTAGTGAGTTTAGTGAGTTTAGGCGAGTTTAGTGGGTTTATAGAGTTTAGGGAGTTTAGGGAGATTAGGCGAGGTAGTGTTTTATCCCTAAATTCCCTAAATTCCCTAAATTCCCTAAATTCCTTAAGGAGTTTAGAGAGTTTAGAGAGTTTAGGCGAGATAGCGTTTTATCCCTAAATTCCTTAAATTCCCTATATTCCCTATATTCCCTATATTCCTTATATTCCTTATACTACCAACATCCTTTAAGGATTGCGCAAGTGTAAAAATTTTGGCAGAAAATTTGTTTTGTTACCAAATATTGGTAACTTTGTAGAAAATTATTGCGATATGAAAACGACATCTGTAGCATTGGGAACTTATTTCGAGAATTTTATCCGAATGAAAGTTGAGCAAGGGCGTTACAATAATGCCAGCGAGGTTATTCGTGCCGGCTTGCGCCTTTTGGAGGAGAACGAGAGTCATCTGCAAGAGCTGAAGATGGCAATTGCCGAGGGTGTTGAGAGTGGTATTGCCTCTGGATTTAATGCTGAAGAGCATCTTAAAGCACTAAAAGCAAAACGAGCAAATGGCTAAATATCACCTAACCAACAAGGCAGTCGAGGACTTATCCAACATCTGGGAATATACGGTTGACACTTGGTCGGAGCGACAAGCTGACGACTATTACAATATGCTGATCGCATCGTTTCAGAAAATCACCGAGAACCCTCGACTATTCGGCTTAAAGTATGAAGAAATCGCAGAGGGTCTGTACGGATATAGAGCCAATAAACATATCATCTTTTACCGCATACTTGCAGATAAAGATATACTTGTCATAAGAATATTACACCAACGGATGGATCTAAAACATCGTGTATTGGAAGATTAGCTGAAAACACTTTCACCCTACAATAAATTTGGAATTATATGCCGCTCGCCTTCCAGAAACAAATTCCATTAACAACTCTGTGTAGCGAAGCGTAACACCTTACCAAACTACCAACATTCTTTAAGGTTTGTGCAAGAGGGGAAATAGAAAAAATGCTAAATGTATGCGGTTAATTTGCCGTTATCGGCAAGAATTGCTATATTTGCACAGAAAATCGGTCTAAAACTTGCCGATAGTTGTAGTCTATGAAGTATATTTCAGTTGCAGAGTTTGCCTCAAAATTTGGCATCTCGGAGCGCACAGCGCGTAATTATTGTGCTCTCGGAAAGATTGAGGGCGTAACCCTCGTGGGTAAGACCTGGAGTATTCCTGCTGATGCGGAGTTGCCTGGTAGAAAACCTCGTCAGCGAAAGGCGATGCCACTGCTCGTTGTTCTGCGCCAAGAGAAGGAGGCGAAGCTCAAAGGTGGCATCTATCACAAGACACAAATCGACCTTACCTACAACTCCAACCATATCGAGGGCAGCCGCCTGACGCACGACCAGACGCGCTACATCTTCGAGACCAACACCGTCGGCATCGAGGGCGAGAGCGTGCGTGTGGATGATATCATCGAGACGACAAATCACTTCCGTTGCATCGACCTTATTATCGACCGAGCCGAGGAGAAGCTGACCGAGAGCCTTATCAAGGAGTTGCACTCGACACTCAAGATGGGTACCTCGGATAGTCGTAAGGATTGGTTTATTGTTGGCGACTATAAACGCCTACCCAATGAGGTGGGTGGCAACGAGACCACCGCACCCGAAGATGTACATCGTGAGATAAAGGCACTGCTCAAGGAGTACAACGGCAAAAAGAGAAAGTCGTTTGAGGATATCATCGACCTGCACCAGCGTTTCGAGGCGATACACCCATTCCAAGATGGCAATGGTCGTGTTGGCAGGCTTGTGATGTTCAAGGAGTGCATGGCGAATGGCTATGTGCCGTTTATCATCACCGAGGAGCTCAAAATGTTCTACTATCGCGGTCTGCGGGAGTGGCATAGTGTGCGAGGCTATCTTCTCGACACCTGCCTAACGGCGCAAGATAATTATAAAGCGGTGCTCGACTATTTTAAGGTGAGATACTAAAGACCTCCAGCAACAAATTCTATCAACTCTTTTGTGTAGCGTAGCGGAACACCTATCGAAACTACTAACGTTCTTTAAGGTTTGCGCAGAGCGAAGAGTGGTGATGTTTGGCTGACGACGTAGGCGTAGGCTGTGAGGTATCGTGCTGTGGGAGCTTGCTCACAAATGGCAACGATGCTTCACAGCCTATATGTTGCAACGCAACGCGCCAGACATCACACCTCGCAGGTTACTCTGCCACACCGAGAGAATCGTCAGTAGTTTTACAGGCTTGTTTCTGGAAAAAAACAACAGGGAGGCGTCTCACGACGGCTCCCTGTGTTCCAGAAACAAATTCTGTAAAACTACTAACCCAAACTTAAATAAATGAAGAAACCTAACTACGTTGTCTCGTTGCCAACGTAGCTGTCCGAGTAATGTGCAATACTCGTGCCAAGATAACGGCTGTCACACTCCGTTTATTGCTTGCTGCGCTCCCTTTTTCCCCTTTTGAGGGATATTTGCGCCATTTAGGATATTTTTGCGCGCACAACGCAATCAATCGCGCACAATGCAATCAATCGCGCACAACGCAATCAATCTGTATAACGCGATAAAATAGTGCCTTGTAGCTAACTATAGCGGCGATTTATAAATTTTATGACACTTTTTCTTGTTTGTTTGGTCATTTTTTCGTATATTTGCTAATAATTATTTCATCGTATAACCTATATGACAACGCGCCAAGTAGATATTTGGTTGCCCTTTAATAAAAATTTTATAGGGGGGGTATTTTGCTGATTATCAGTGGAATAACATCTGTGTTGTCGATAAACAAAAGTTGATTATAGACATTTTGTAGCTCGTTACCAACGTATCGAGCTATGACTTATTGTAGCTAATATATTACTAACATAAAACATTAAGCTTATGAAGACGACAGATTTGTTGTACTACGAAACTCCACTATTGGAGGTCGTAGAGGCGGACGTGGAGCAGGGCTTTGCTGTTTCGGAGAATGATCCCAGCTATGGCGATCCATTCTATGATGGTTTTGAATCAGAAGAGGAGTGGTGGTAGTGTCTAACTTAAAAATTTATGAAGATGAGACTTATAAATATATTTTTAGCTGCTATGGCGGTAGCTGTGGTGGCTATAGGATGTACCAAGGATGAGGTTTTCGATACGCCACAGGTATCTGACTATGCCGTTGAGTTCAACGTTGCCGATAAGGGCGGTTTCGATGCTACGACACGTGCTGTTAAGACTGCGTGGGCTGCGGGTGACCAGATTGCTATCTTCTGTCGTCCGACATCTTCGGGCGACTATGTTTCTGACAATGCGAAGATTATCTATCTGAAATATGATGGCTCTGCGTGGAGTGCTTCGCCTGTTAGCGGTGCTTTAGTTGCCGAGATGGAGTCGAGTGGCAAGTTCTCTGCTATTCACCATAGGGTTGGCAGCGACGAGAATATAACTGTCAACAACAGTGGTACATTCGAAACATATAACGGTGGAGAGATTCTCTACTATACAGGTAATTATACCAAAGCCGATGGCGTTATCAGCCTCGGCTCAATCACGATGAGCCTATTCCCTAATTCGGGCTACGTGGCAGGAAAACTGTTTCAGGTCTCTGTTCCAGGCTTAAATGCTGCTGATGGATGGACTATGGCTATCGCAAATGATAACTATACTCCCAGCGAGTCTAATGTGACGGCTATTGATCAGCTTGCCCACTATGCTACTTATAGTGGTAGATTTCGCTTTGTCGTAAATGATGGTACAATTGGCACGTGGGGCGGAGGTTATGCCTCATATAGCGAGTGCCCTTGCGTACAGAACGGAGATGATATATCGTTTGTCTTTGAGCAAAATTACGACTTGGCAGATACCGATGCCAATAAGAGGTACCACTTCTATCTAACCAATGGCACGGATGTCTACACATACACCATTGACCGCGGTGCTCACGATGGCTCGAAGTATGTGAAGAACCTTGAGATTGGTCACGCCTATCTGTTGCCCGCAATTTCAAATTGGACAAACCATAACGCACCCGCAAACGATGAGATATGGTACACCGCTACCGCAAAGGTTGAGCCAAACGATAAGACAGTGTTTGGTGCTACATATCTCTCTAATGTGTGGGATAGCGCAACTGGTAAGGGTGTTATTACCTTTGATGGTAATGTGACAAAGATTGGAGTTTGGGCATTCGTTTGGTGCAGCAAACTTACAAGTGTGACTATCCCCGATAGCGTAACAACGATTGAAGAGGGGGCATTCAGTGATTGCACTAACCTTGCAAGTGTGACTATTCCCGATAGCGTAACAACGATTGGAGGGTGGGCATTCCGTGATTGCCACAGCCTTACAAGTGTGACTATTCCCGATAGCGTAAAGACAATTGGAGATTATGCATTATGTTATTGCACTAACCTTACAAGTGTGACTATTCCCGATAGCGTAAAGACGATTGGAGCGGGTGTATTCTGTGGTTGCGAAAGCCTTAAAGAGTTTAAGGGTAAATTTGCAGCTGATGGTGGTCGTTGTTTGATTAAGGATAATACAATTATCGCGTATGCGGAAGCATCTGGCACTACATATACTATCCCCGATAGCGTAACAACGATTAGTGAGTCTGCATTCTATGATTGCACCAGCCTTACAAGTGTGACTATTCCCGATAGCGTAACGACGATTGGAATTTATGCATTCGAAGGTTGCGAGGGTCTTGCAAGTGTGACTATTCCTGATAGCGTAACAACGATTGGAGAGGAGGCATTCTCTTATTGCGACAGCCTTAAAGCAGTATATTGCAAGCCTACAACACCTCCAGCAGGAGGCAACAAGATGTTCTACGACAATGCTGCAGGACGCAAGATTTATGTTCCCGCTGGCTCTGTGGAGGCATATAAGGCAAAAGAGTACTGGAGTGACTATAAAGATTATATCTTTCCTGCATCCGCAAACGATGAGATATGGTATACCAACGGTAGCACAACCGAGCCTACTGCGCCTTATATGCCAGATGCTTTTGGCGACGCTACAATTCAGTCAAACACCTATGATGCCGAAAAGGAGTGTTGGGTGATTAAGTTTGATAAGGATCTAACAGTGGTTGGAGATGATGCATTCGTAGAATGCCACAGCCTTACAAGTGTGACTATTCCCGATAGCGTAACTACGATTGGAGAGAATGCATTCTATAATTGCGACGGCCTTACAAGTGTAACTATCGGTGATAGCGTAGCGACAATTGGAGATTATGCATTCTATTCTTGCGACAACCTTACAAGTGTGACTATTCCCGATAGCGTAAAAACGATTGGATATTGTGCATTCTATGAGTGCGGCATCCTTACAAGTGTGACTATTGGCGATAGCGTAACGACGATTGGAGATTTTGCATTCTCTTGGTGCCCTAACCTTACAAGTGTGACTATCCCCGATAGCGTAACGACGCTTGGAGTGGGTGCATTCGAAGGTTGCAAAAGCCTTGAAGAGTTTAAGGGTAAATTTGCTGCTGATGGTGGTCGTTGTTTGATTAAGGATAATACTATTATCGCGTATGCTAACGCATCTGGCACTACATATACTATCCCCGATAGCGTAACTGCGATTGGAGAGGAGGCATTCTATTATAGCCCCAGCCTTACAAGTGTGACTATTCCCAATAGCGTAAAAACGATTGGAATGTATGCATTCGCTGATTGCGAGGGCCTTGCAAGTGTGACTATTGGCAATAGCGTAACGACGATTGGAGAGTATACATTCAATTGGTGTATTAAACTTACAAGTGTGACTATCCCCGATAGCGTAACGACGATTGGAACTGGTGCATTCGAAGGTTGCGACAGCCTTAATGAGTTTAAGGGTAAATTTGCAGCTGCTGATGGTCGTTGTTTGATTATGGATAATACACTTATCGCGTATGCTTACGCATCTGGCACTACATATACTATCCCCGATAGCGTAACGACGATTGGAAAGAGTGCATTTAATTCTTGCGAAAGCCTGACAAGTGTGACTATCCCCGATAGCGTAACGACGATTGAAAAGGATGCATTCAGGTTTTGCAAGGCCCTTGCAAGTGTGACTATTGGCAATAGCGTAAAGACGATTGGATCTCAAGCATTCGCTTATTGCACTAAACTTACAAGTGTGACTATTCCCGATAGCGTAACGACGATTGTAGGTGCTGCATTCTATGGTTGCAGCAGCCTTGAAACAGTATATTGTAAGCCTACAACACCGCCAACTGGAGGCTACAATATGTTCTATGGCAATGCTTCTGGACGCAAGATATATGTTCCCGCAGGCTCTGTGGAGGCATATAAGGCAAAACAGTACTGGAGCGCGTATAAAGATTATATCGTTGCCGAGTAGTAGTCGCTGGGCATAGTTGCCAAAAAAGGTGTAGCGCGAGTATCGTTGGGTACTCGCGCTATGTTTTTATAGGGTGGAGTGGGGTGTGATGGTGTTGGATAGAGTTTTATTCTATTTCGTCCTATCTCGTCCTATTTTATTTTGCCCGAAAGAGGGCGTATGGAGATAAAATTAGCGATGCGAGGTTGTATATTGCCGAAATGTTTTTAATTTTGTGGCAAATTATTAACGTATACACAGATGAAACAGAAGATACTTCTTGTGCTGCTCTCTGTGGCTATGCTCGCGGCAGGCTGGCTCGGTCTGTCGGGCATCACGCTGCTGGGTGCTTTGGTGCCACTGCTAATAATAAGTGAGCGATACGGCGACTCGCGCCGCGACTGGTGGCGTATGTGCGGCTGGGCGGCAGCCACCTTCCTGCTGTGGAGTGCCGTGACAATATGGTGGGTGTGGATAGCTGCCCCGATAGGGCCTATCACTGCGGGCATCGTAGGTACATTCTACAACCTTGTGGCATTTATGACCTACCACTACACTGTTAAGCGCGCGCCGCGTGCCTTGGCATATACACTGCTTGTGACACTGTGGATAACCACCGAGTATCTCTATAACTCTGCCGACGTGATGACCTTCCCGTGGCTGTTGCTCGGTCACGGCTTCTCGGGCGATGTGTGGGCAGTGCAGTGGTATGAGTACACAGGTATCTTTGGCGGCACGCTCTGGGTGCTCGCCTCAAATATAGCAATCTTCGAGGTGCTGCGTACGCGCACAAAGACTGCAAAGGTGCGTGCCGCACTCATCGCGCTTGTGCCTATGCTTGTCTCTATAGCCCTATATTTCAGCTATAAGCCTACGGAGCAGACGGCGACAATATCTGTTATGCAGCCCAACGTGCCGTGCTACGTCGAGGAGCGTCAGGCGGCAGGTATGATGGATCCGTTGGAGGATATATGCCGTTTGGCGGCCTCTGTGCCACCAGGGTCGCACTATCTGCTTATGCCAGAGTCGGCACTCGCCTACATACCGTCGGTCTACTCCATAGACGAGCGTCGCCTAAATAGCATTATGCCCATACTGATACAGATACACGGCGTAAATTTGGCACAAACAAAGCTTGTCACTGGCGCATCTACCGTGCGCTACTATGGCGAGGTGCCTGCAACAAATACGGCACGCTACTCGGACTACTACGGCTGGTTTGACCACTATAACTCTGCGCTACTCTCCAACGTGCGCGGCGAGGTGGAGAGCGTCTACCATAAGGGTCGCCTCGTGATAGGCGTGGAGGCTGTGCCGCTAAAGAGCCTGTTCGACCTCTTTGAGGTTGACCTCGGAGGTATCTCGGGACAGCTCGGCTGGGGCACGGAGTATACGCTGTTTGAGAATCGTGGCGTAAAGATTGGGCCCTCTATCTGCTATGAGGGTCTTTATGGCAACTACTTTGCGGGCTTTGTGCGTGAGGGTGCCGAGGCTATGGCTGTCATCTCTAACGACGGCTGGTGGGGTGACACTCCAGGACATAGACGACTCTTCGACTTCTGTCGTCTACGTGCCATAGAGACACGTCGCTCGGTGGCTCGCAGTGCCAATACGGGTATCTCTGGCTTCATATCGCCGCGTGGCGATGTTGTGGGCGAGCGTCTCGAATGGGATGAGCAGGGTGTGCTAACTGCCGATGTGGAGTTGCGCGACAATAAGACCATCTATGTCGTCTATGGCGACTGGGTGGCACGCATATCGCTCTTTGTGGCTCTGTTGTCGTTGCTCTACTACGCGGCATATAGAGTGCGCCGCAAAAATCACCTCGTAGAGTAGCCGAAAATTAAAGATAAACCCAATATAAGTTATTATGAACTATACACAAACTCTTGAGTTTCTATTTACTTCTATGCCGTCGTTCCAGCGTGTTGGTGGCGACGCTTATAAGCCAGGCTTGGAGCGTATTGCAGCCTTCTGTCAGCACATTGGCAACCCGCAGCGCAACTACTACACTATACACGTTGCAGGCACCAATGGCAAGGGCTCTGTGTCGCATATGCTCGCCTCAATACTCCAGCAGGCAGGCTACCGCACAGGTCTCTTCACCTCGCCACACCTCGTGGACTTCCGCGAGCGTATTCGTGTCGATGGCGAGATGATACCCAAACAGAAGGTGGTAAACTTTGTGGATAAGCACCAGCAGAAGATGCAGGAGCTCGACTTGTCGTTCTTTGAGATGACGGCAGCTATGGCATTCGACTACTTCGACCAGAGCGATGTTGAGGTGGCTGTTATCGAGACAGGTCTTGGTGGCAGACTCGATGCCACAAACATCATCACGCCTATATTGAGCATCATCACAAATATCAATATGGAGCACACCGAGTTCTTGGGCGATACCATCGAAAAGATTGCCGCAGAGAAGGCGGGCATCATCAAGAAGAGCGTGCCTGTGCTTATCGGTGAGGCTTCAGAGGAGTATAATGCCGTATTTGAGAGGTATGCCGAGCAGATGCGCTCGAAGCTGCTTTATGCCGAGCAGGAGTTTGTGCTCAATGGCGTTGAGCACTTCGATAACCACAACCAGCACTTTAGCGTGGAGCGTACGCGCGATGGACGCAACTATGAGCTTGACGTCGACCTCCTGGGCGACTATCAGCGTCACAACATCGTCACCGCGTGTGCCGCAGCCGACTTCCTTGCCGAGCAGACACCACTAACCATCTCGCGTCGTGCTTTCCGTGAGGGTCTTGCTACGGTATCTGTCAACACCAACCTTATGGGTCGTTGGCAGGTGTTGCAGCGTGAGCCATATATCGTGTGTGACACGGGACACAATGCGGCGGGTCTGCGCTATGTGGCATCCCAGCTCGAGGCGTTGGAGTGTGAGCGTCTGATATGCGTTATGGGCTTCTCGCGCGAGAAGGCTCTCGACGATATTATGGCACTTCTGCCACGCAAGGCACACTATATCTTCACACGCGCCTCTATTGAGCGCGCCCGCGCCGTAGAAGATATCGTGGCTGTTGCCGATAAGCTCGCTCTCGACTATGAGACGGCTGCCACCGTTAAGGAGGCTGTCGAGCGCGCCAAGTCGTTGGCGAATGTGGGCGATGCAATATTTATTGGTGGTAGCAACTTCGTCGTTGCCGAGATTTAGTGCTACGCCCTGTATAACAAAGAGTTATCCGATATGGTAGTGTGGTAGTTATCATTGTACCATATCGGATAATATTTGCAAATATCAGAAATTTAATAAATACCTCTTGCTATGTCGTTGTTACGTGTCTTGCTTGCTATATTCTTTCCACCCTTGGCTGTCATCGACCAGGGCTGCGGCTCATTCCTTATCACCCTTCTGCTTACGCTGTGCGGCTGGGTGCCAGGCGTTATCGCAGCGTTGATTATCCTGAACAATGTAAGGGAGTAGTTATAGCTTCTGTTAGTAGGCAACTACCTCATCTACAAATATATCGTGCGGGCTTGTTGGCAGGTTGTCGAATATTTGGCAGGCAAAGGCTACGCCCGTCTTGTGCGCCTTGAAGCCGCGTAGCGACATATACTTGTCGTAGAAGCCGCCACCTCGTCCGAGGCGTGCTCCGCTTGGTGTAAAGGCGCGTGCAGGGACTATTATCAGGTCTATCTCCGACGGTGGACACTCCACATCACCCGTAGGCTCATATATGCCGTATGCGCCACTCTGCATCTGGAGGGGCGAGTAGTCATAAAAACGCATAACATCTCCCTCTACACGCGGCACTACTACGCGCTTGCCCCGTGTGCTCCAGCGGTCAAGGGTCTTGGCTGTAGGCACCTCGTCTGCCATTGCGGCATAGAGAGCTATGCAGTGTGCTTGTGCGTATATCTCTGTTTGTTCTATATGACTAAATATCTTGTCTGCTGCCGACAGCTTCTCTGTGTCGGTAAGCCCCTTTATGCGACGTCGCACCTCGCGTCTAATCTCTAATTTATCCTCCATATTGGCTCGTTATTGGTATGTGTTATCCAAAATAATGCTGTTTTGAACATATTTACTTTGTAAAAAGTGGCGTTAGGTATTGTTATTATGCAAACAATTCTTATCTTTGCAGTAGCAAATGTTGTGTAACACGGCACGTGCAACACAAAGATAGACCCAATACCGACAAAACTATTTACAAATATAACTAAAATTTTTTACACTATGGGATGTTTTTTAACTAATTCATCAGTGGGAAAGAAACTTGTTATGAGTATTTCGGGATGCTTCCTTGTACTCTTCATTCTCTTCCACATGTCAATGAACCTTACGGTGCTCTTTAGCCGTGAGGCTTACAACATGATCTGCGAGTTCCTCGGTGCTAACTGGTATGCACTTGCTGGAACAGCGGTTTTGGCTGCGGGTGTAGCTGTTCACTTCATCTATGCCTTCATCCTCACTATCGACAACTACCGCGCTCGTGGTAAGCAGCGTTACGCTGTAACCGTTCAGGAGAAGGGCGTGAGCTGGGCATCAAAGAATATGCTTGTTCTTGGTCTTATCGTAGTGTTGGGTCTTGCTATTCACCTTATACACTTCTGGTCGAAGATGCAGCTTGTTGAGGTTCTTGGTGAGCACTTTGCACAGGTTGGCGAGTACACTGTATCTCCCGCAAATGGTGCATTGCTTATGGCTATCACCTTCTCGAAGTGGTACAATGTTGTTATCTACCTCGTATGGTTCGCAGCATTGTGGTTCCACCTTACACACGGTGTATGGTCAATGTTCCAGACTGTAGGCTTCGCTAACGATACTTGGTATCCTCGCCTCAAGTGCGTGGCTAACATCGTAGCTACCTTGATTTTCCTCGGCTTCGCCGTAGTTGCTGTTGCTTGTTACCTCAATGCCGATTCATACATCTCAGAGATGGTGACTTGGACTCCCGGTATGTAATAGCTGACTTGTACATTTTATTGAAACAATAAAAACAAAAAGATATTATGGCTTATAAATTAGAAGCAAAAATACCGGCAGGTGAGTTGTCGCAGAAGTGGAGCAACCACAAGGCAGCCATCAAGGTTGTCAGCCCGGCAAACAAGCGTAAGTTGGATATTATCGTAGTAGGTACTGGTCTTGGTGGTGCATCTGCAGCTGCTTCACTCGGTGAGCTTGGCTACAATGTAAAGATCTTCTGTATCTCTGACTCTCCACGTCGTGCTCACTCTATCGCAGCACAGGGTGGTATCAATGCAGCAAAGAACTATCAGAACGATAACGACTCTGTATACCGCCTCTTCTACGATACTATTAAGGGTGGTGACTACCGCGCACGTGAGGCTAACGTATACCGTTTGGCAGAGGTATCTAACCTCATTATTGACCAGTGTGTAGCACAGGGTGTTCCGTTTGCACGTGAGTATGGTGGTCTTTTGGCTAACCGTTCATTTGGTGGTGCACAGGTATCACGTACATTCTATGCTCGTGGTCAGACCGGTCAGCAGCTCTTGTTGGGTGCATACTCTGTTCTTAACAAGGAGATTGCAGCAGGCTCTGTTAAGTCGTATCCGCGCCACGAGATGTTGGATATCGTTGTTGAGAATGGCGAGGCTTGCGGTATCATTGCACGTAACCTCGTAACAGGTGAGCTTGAGCGTCACGGCGCACACGCTGTTGTCATCGCTACAGGTGGTTATGGTAACGTATTCTTCCTCTCTACCAACGCTATGGCATCTAACGGCTCGGCAGCCTTCCAGTGCTACCGTAAGGGTGCAGGCTTTGCTAACCCCTGCTTCACACAGATTCACCCCACTTGTATCCCCGTACACGGCACACAGCAGTCAAAGTTGACTCTTATGTCAGAGTCTTTGCGTAACGATGGTCGTATCTGGGTTCCCAAGAAGATGGAGGATGTTAAGGCTATCCGTTCAGGCGCGAAGAAGCCGTCAGAGATTGCCGAGGAGGATCGTGATTACTACTTGGAGCGTCGTTATCCCGCATTCGGTAACCTCGTGCCTCGTGATGTTGCGTCACGTGCAGCAAAGGAGCGTTGCGATGCAGGTTTCGGTGTGAACGAGACAGGTTTGGCAGTATTCCTCGACTTCAAGACAGCTATCGAGCGTTTGGGTAAGGATACTATCAAGCAGCGTTATGGCAACCTCTTCGATATGTATGAGGAGATTACCGACGTTAACCCCTACGAGCAGCCTATGCAGATCTTCCCCGCAGTACACTACACAATGGGTGGTATCTGGGTTGACTATAACCTTATGACAACTATCCCTGGCTTGTACGCTATCGGTGAGGCTAACTTCTCTGACCACGGTGCTAACCGTCTTGGTGCTTCGGCACTTATGCAGGGTCTTGCAGATGGTTACTTCGTTCTTCCTTACACTATTGGTGACTACCTCGCAAAGAAGATTCAGGCACCGAAGGTTAAGACCGATACCGCTGCTTTCGATGAGGCAGAGAAGGGTGTTCGCGCACGTATCGAGCGTCTGTTCGCTATCAAGGGTAATCAGTCTGTTGACGATATCCACAAGCGTCTTGGCTTGGTTATGTGGGACAATGTAGGTATGGCACGTACCAAGGAGTCTTTGGAGAAGGCTATCGTTGAGATTCAGGCTCTTCGCAAGGAGTTCTACAAGGATCTTAAGCTCGTTGGTACAGCTGACTCATTCAATGTTGAGCTTGAGAAGGCTCTCCGCTTGGAGGACTACCTCGAGTTGGGTGAGCTTATGGCACGTGACGCCTTGAACCGTGAGGAGTCTTGCGGTGGTCACTTCCGTTCAGAGCACCAGACAGAGGATGGCGAGGCATTGCGCCACGATGATAAGTTCGCTTATGCAGCAGTTTGGGAGTACAAGGGCTTTGATAACGCTCCCGAGATGACTATCGAGCCACTCGACTATGAGTTTGTACACCGTGCACAGCGTAACTATAAGGACTAATTTTTTGACGTTGAACTTTAATAAAAACGAACTATGAATTTTAAGTTAAAGATATGGCGTCAAAGAGACGCTAAGTCACAGGGTGCTTTCGAGACCTATGAGGTTAAGGATATCTCGGCTGACACATCATTCCTTGAGATGATGGACATCCTGAACAACAACCTTATTCACGAGGGTAAGGAGCCTGTAGCCTTCGACCACGACTGCCGCGAGGGTATTTGCGGTATGTGCTCTATGCACATCAACGGTCACGCACACGGCCCTTCACAGGCTGTTACCACTTGCCAGATGTATATGCGTAAGTTTAAGGATGGTTCAACCATCGTTATTGAGCCGTGGCGTTCTGCAGCATTCCCCGTTATCCGCGACCTCGTAGTAGATCGTGGTGCATACGATAAGATTTTGCAGGCTGGTGGTTTCATCTCTGTACGCACTAACTCTGTACCCGACGGTAACGCTATTCCTATTCCGAAGAAGGATGCCGACGAGAGTATGGATGCAGCTGCTTGTGTAGGTTGTGGTGCTTGTGCTGCTACTTGTAAGAATGGCTCTGCTATGCTGTTCGTTGCAGCACGTGTATCGTCACTTGCCAAGTTGCCACAGGGTCGCGTTGAGGGCGCACGCCGTGCAAAGGCTATGGTTGCAAAGATGGATGAGCTAGGCTTCGGTAACTGTACCAACACTGGTGCTTGCCAGGCACAGTGTCCCAAGTCTATCTCTATCGCGCATATCGCACGCCTTAACCGTGAGTTCCTTGCAGCGAAGCTTGCAGACTAACGTGTTTTAGCTGCGACAGATGTCGCTACTTAATGTTGAGCCGAGTGGGTGAGTCGCTATCATCCATTCGGCTCATACCTTATATTTATGTATTGAGTGTGCTACTATATGTCGAGGGTGTTGCGATAGTTTAGTTTGGTAATTTTACTATTTTTTTGCAAAACATTTTGCCATATCGAAAATTTTACGTACCTTCGCACCGCTAAACTGCTCACTAATAGTGTCAGTTAGTGGATTGGCCCATTCGTCTATCGGTTAGGACGCAAGATTTTCATTCTTGAAAGAGCAGTTCGACTCTGCTATGGGCTGCACTTGGCGCGTTACACTTACTTGTGTGGTGCGTGCGGTTATAACAATTTTCAGGAGCGGGCTTAAGTGCCTATCCGACAGCGACTACGGTCGTTTGATGACCTTGCCTCGTGGGCTTATACGGGGTTAACGTGTCGTATGACACAATAATTTGAATACATAAAAAGTAAAAAATAAAAAAACTAAAAGAATCATGGCAAACCACAAGTCATCACAGAAGAGAATTCGTCAGACCGCTACAAAGCGTGCTCATAACCGTCTTTACCACAAGACTGCACGTAACGCTGTAAAGGCATTGCGTAACACTAACGAGCGTAGCGCAGCCGAGGCGTTGCTTCCCAAGGTAAGCTCAATGTTGGATAAGCTTGCAAAGCACAATATTATCCACAAGAACAAGGCAGCTAACCTTAAGAGCTCACTTGCATTGCACGTTAACGCATTGTAATTAAGGCGGTAAGATTAGTTTGAGGCTATCCAACATTGGGTAGCCTCTTTTGTTATGTTATGTGCCGCGACTTGCTGGCGCGCGACTGCGCTGCTGACGTTTTCTTGGAGTGTCAATGCTCATTCACATACTGATATATGTCGCGTGTCGCAAAATAAGGTGTCAGCGTCGTGCGTTATATGAGTAGTAACTCCTAAAACTCAATATTATGAAAAAGATTTTTGTTTTTGTTGCGGCTCTATTTGTGACCTTTGGTCTCTCTGCGCAGCAGAGTAAGATGGGTGAGGTTGTTGTAAATGGCTATGCCGAGCGTATGATTACCCCCGATAAGTTTGTGCTTGGTATCACCATTGACGAAGAGGATAGCAAGGGACGTCTCTCCTTTGACGAGCAGGAGAGGGATATGCGTAAGGCACTTAAGGGTGCAGGTTTCGATGTTGAGGAGTCTCTGCGCCTGAAAGACAACTTCAGCTCATATCATCGTCGCGGTGCCTATGCCACACGCAGCTATGAGCTTACGTTGTTTGGTGCCGATAAGTTGACGCTCGCTTTTGAGGTGCTTGAGGGCCTCAATGTCAACAACGTGTGGCTCAAGTCGGCTATATGCACTAATCTTGACGCTATACGCGAGGAGCTGCGCAAGGAGGCGATACTAAATGCCAAGAGTGCTGCTACAACTTTAGCAGAGGCTCTTGGACAGAGCATTGGTGCCTGCACATATATAAGTGACTATAATACGAGTGGCGATATGGAGTTTCGTGCGTACAAAAATCAGCTACGTGCTGTGCGCGAAAGTGCTGTCGAAACCGACTATATTGTGTCAGAACCTGTTGAGTATGCCGACGAGAAGCTCACACACTACCTCCAAGCCCATTTTAAGCTATTGGAGTAGCGACAATATAGACTATGTATGACTATGTATAAACAACAGGGGTTGGCTAATCTATTTAGCCAACCCCTATCTCTATCCGTTGTGGATTACTCCTCCTGACGGTAAGTGTGCTCTACGTAGATAGCGCGCTGCATAGCCTCACGCTTTGCGATTGAGGGCTTTGTGAAGTACTGACGACGACGAAGCTCCTTCAATACACCAGTACGCTCATACTTACGCTTAAACTTCTTAAGGGCGCGCTCGATGTTCTCGCCCTCCTTAACAGGCATAATAATCATAACTCTATTCTTTTTTTAGTATTAATAATCTCTCTTTTGTTTGCACCTTTAGTGTTATCACCTCATTGCATCGGTGCCCTGCAAATGCCTCTCGGTTGTCGATAGCCTTGCTCTCTCTAACCACGTCACTCTAATTTACTCGGGGGTTGTACCGAAATGAAGATAGGGGAGAATACGTCTCGCCTGTTCCTCTGAAAATATGTTATCTTCAATAAGTTCTTCTACGGTACTCCAACCTCCTTTCAATTGCTTATGGTTAATTATCTGCCTCAAAGCGCGGTCGGTCATATATGGATGCCTCTCCAGCACTTTTGGGCTCGCAAAGTTAATACTTATTTTTTTAATTTTAGCACTATCGCAGTAAATTTGTTGCAAAATTCTTTGGAAATTTTGCTCTGTAACCACGTCAAGCTCTGTAATTTGGTCTAAACTGTAGTATCCACCGAGCAATTCGCGGTAGCGCAGTATCTCCTCGGCACTCCTTTTACCTATGCCCTTAACGCTACATAGTGTGGCATAGTCGGCACTATTTATCTCTATGGGGAGGGCAGCTTCTGCTGTGATGGCGGGTACGTCTGAAGGTTTGAAGATGATGTATGGGCGTAGCATCTCGCCAATGCTATCTCCCACGCCGTAGCACTCCTTAAACTCCTCTATTGAGCGGTAGCCACCAATCATATCGCGGTATCGTATCACAAGGTCGGCTCGACGTGTCGAGAAGCCTATCGAGCGTAGATATTCGGCAGTTACTGTGTCGAGCATAAATGGCTCAAAGGCTATTACGCGCTCTGTTGTGGCGGGTGTGCGCGATGCGCGCTCCTTCGGCTTGTAGCGAAATGCGTCGCCTATGACTATGTATGGCTCAAGCAGAAAGTAGAGCGAGTCGGTCATAGCATAGCATTGCGCCACATCCTCCTTTATGCGAAAGACCTTGCCCGCCTCGCGCCAGCGTAGCAGTGCAACGGCAATGTCGCGTGGCACGCCAGCGTGTAGTAGTGTGCGGTAGTCTGCCGTATTGGGGTCAAATGCCGAGAAGTGGGGTAGAGTCTCCTCTTCAACGATGTGGGGTGTTGTGCGTGCTATGGAGTCTATGTGCGCACGTTCCGTTGATGGTGTGTCGAGTGTATCGCCCTTATCGCGGCGAGATAGACCTATGAGGGCTATGGCTACGACAAGCAGTGGCATCAGAAGTGCCAACCCGCGTATGTTCTCCTTTACACTATCGCGCATAACACTATCTGACAGTTACCACTCGGCATTATCCGACAGCCATAGCTTGCGGTAGCGGCGCGACGGCGACTCGATAAGTTCGCCCAACTCATACTCGCTCCATCTGCTGTCGACGTGGTGTATGACATCAGGCAGCGATGTCACGACATTGGGAAAACGCTTTGGGTTGTCGCCATATCCTGGACGCTTACTGCGTGCGTCGATGATTATAGTATCGTTGAATAGGCGTATGTCGCGTCGCGGGTCGGTGTTTGCCGCTGCCAACCACAGTAGGTCGTTGGCTCGCATATTACCTGCTGCGCCACGGTCAAATAGCGCGACATACTTGATACCCGTTATGTTGTTCTTTGTTAGGTACTCCTCTACGTCGACCCTTTCGCGCCACTCGCGCTCGGCATAGAGTATCAACAACCCTACGCTGCGCGTCAGCTGTGTGTCGAATAGCTCTACGCCACCTGCTGGTTGTGCTGTACGCGGCTCGGGCATCTCTTCGGGGCAACTTGCGGGGTCGATGTTGGTGAGGTCTATCGCCAACTTTGAGCCGTAGCCTGTTGTCGGTGATGAGTGGTCGAGGACATCCAACACGCCCTCTGACCATATAAGGTCGCGCCGCGCGTCAAGACCTCGCAGCAGCTTAAATATCTCCTCGCGGTTGCGTATATCGCACTCTTCGGGTGCTATTACCATATACTTGTTGAACATCATCTGCCCTGCACCCCATAGCCCTTGTGACACCTTGTTTGCCTGTCCCGCGTATCGCTTGGCGATAGATACTATGGCAATGTTGTGTGCTGTGCCCTCAATGGGCATATATAGGTCGCGCACCTCGGGCTGCACAGCAAGACGTATCGGTGCGAGAAATATACGCTCCGTAGCTTTGGCTATGTAGGCATCCTCCATAGGTGGCACGCCGACGATAGTGGCGGGGTATACGGCATCACGACGCGACGTTATAGCCTCGACGTGGAAGCGTGGATAGAGGTCTGTTAGCGAGTAGAAGCCTGTGTGGTCGCCAAATGCACCCTCCACAGCAAGCTCCTCGCTTGGGTCGACATAACCCTCGATGACGAAGTCGCAGTCGGCAGGTATCCACAAATCGTTTGTCAGACACTTAACCATCTTCACACTCTTGCGACGTAGCATTCCCGCCAGGAGCATCTCATCCATATTGTCGGGCATAGGTGCTGTTGCCGAGTAGATGTAGGCGGGGTCACCTCCCAGCACCACAGTCACGGGCATCCGCTTGCCAAGACGCTTGTATGCGTCATAGTGGCGAGCCCCCGTCTTATGGCGGTGCCAGTGCATACCTGTCGTATGGTTATCGAAGATCTGCATTCGGTACATACCCATATTGGGAATACCCGTCTCGGGGTCTACGGTGCAAACCATAGGAAGTGTGATGAATGGGCCACCGTCGCAGCCCCACGAGGTGAGTATTGGCAGGCGGCTTAAATCGGCATCGGCACCACGCCATACCACCTGCTGGCACTCGCCACGTCCCGACACTTTTCGCGGAAACCACTTGGCTACATCCTGCAACAGGGGTAGCATACGCAGCTTGTCCATTAGCCCATTCTTGGGCGACATAACACCCTTCAGTAGGTCGTCTATGCGCTTTGTTATGTCGTCAAGGTCGTTGACACCGAGAGCCATAGCTATACGCCTGTCTGACCCCATCATATTCATCAGCACGGGGTACTCTGTGCCAGTGTTCTCAAAGAGTAGTGCCTTGCCACCGCCCTCACTCTTTGAAATACGGTCTGTAATCTCCGTTATCTCAAAGCGGGTGTCTACGCGTCTCTTTATGCGGCACAGCTCTCCAGCAGCCTCAAGACGCTCTATGTACTCGCGGAGTCTCATACCTATAACTTGATGTCGTAGAGTTGTATAACGCCCTCCAACTGACCATCAGGCGATGTCACGAGCAGCGAGTTTATCTTATACTGCGACATACACTTCTCTGCCTCTATGAGCTTGCGCTCTGCAGCTATCGTCTTGGGGTTGAGCGTAGCAATATCTATGGCGTGTATGCCGAAGAAGTCGGCACGGTATCTCTCCATTGCTCGGCGCACGTCACCATCTGTGACAATGCCCTTTACGCGTCCATCCTCCACTATTACGATAAGTCCAAGACCGCCCTTGCTGATGCGGTGTATCATCTCTGTTGCGGTGCAGTCGGCGGCAACCACAGGGAGGTCATCCTTGCGCATAACGTGACCTACGGTCATCAGCAACCTACGTCCAAGGCTTCCGCCTGGATGCAGACGTGCAAAGTCCATCGCTGTAAACTTTCGTGCGTGCATCAGCGTCGTTGCCAGGGCATCACCCATTGCGAGCTGTGCCGTTGTCGACGATGTCGGTGCGAGGTGCAGTATGCACGCCTCCTCACGCACCATAATATCGAGATGTACATCGGCATTTCGTGCAAGTGACGACTGTGGCTTACCTGTCATCGCTATCAACTTGTTGCCGTTCTCGTGGATGAAGGGTATAATCTTGAGTATCTCGTCAGTTTCGCCCGAGTATGACAGCGCGAGCACCACATCCTCCTTTGATATCATACCCAAGTCGCCGTGGAACGCCTCTGCGGGGTGCAGAAAGAAGCTCGGCGTACCTGTGCTTGCCAGCGTTGCTGCAATCTTGCAGGCTATATGTCCCGACTTGCCCATACCCGTAACAATAAGCTTACCGCGGCAGCCGAGGATAATCTCCACAGCACTTATAAACTCCTCGCCTAACGACATCTCCATCGTCTTGAGTGCCTCCTGCTCGGCAGCGATGGTGCGACGACCTACCGCTAACAACTCCTGCTGTATTGTGTTCATCTCTTTATGTGTTATAAAAGTGACTTTACGACATTTTCAAGGTCGCTCAAGTAGAGCATATTAGGGCCGTCGCTCAAGGCGTTGTCGGGGTCGGGGTGTACCTCAAAGAAGTAGCCGTTTGCGCCAAAAGCCTTGGCTGCAAGGGCCATTGCTGGCACAAACTCACGATTACCTCCCGTCTTACCTCCCGCAGCACCTGGACGCTGCACCGAGTGGGTGCAATCCATCACTACCGTAGGTGCTATGTTGCGCATATCGGCGATATTACGGAAGTCGACAACAAGGTTGTTGTATCCGTATATGTTACCGCGCTCTGTGAGCCACACCTCCTTGGCACCGCTCTCCACCGCCTTCTCATAGGGGTAGCGCATATCCTCGCCCGAGAGAAATTGAGCCTTCTTGATGTTCACCGTCTTGCCCGTGCGTGCCGCAGCTATCAGCAGGTCGGTCTGACGACACAGGAAGGCGGGTATCTGCAATACATCAACCACCTCACCCACAGGCTCTGCCTGCCACGACTCGTGTATGTCGGTGAGTATCTTTAGACCATACTTCGAGCGTATGTCTGCCAACATCTGTAAGCCACGCTCAAGACCTACACCACGGTATGACTTCAGCGACGTGCGGTTAGCCTTGTCGAATGATGCTTTGAAGATGATCTCTGTGCCGAGGTCGTTGTTTATCTGCACAAGACGCTCTGCGACACTGTTTAGAAGCTCCTCGGACTCTATCACACAGGGACCTGCGATAATCTTTGGTAGGTTCATACTTATCTACGTTTTAGTGAGTTAACTTATTTTGTTGGGTACCTTCTCTTGTGGGTGTGCTGGGTGCTGGTTACGCTGTTGGTGGTTACCTCTGTGCTGCTAAAAACTCCTCGGCACGACGCAAGTCGTCGGGCGTATCTATGCCGATTGTCTCAATATCTGTTATGCCAACGCCTATGCGGTAGCCATTCTCTAACCAGCGCAGCTGCTCTAACTTCTCGCTCAACTCCAACGACGACTGCTCAAGGCGTGTTATCTCGCCAAGCGTTCTGCTACGGAAGGCATACATACCTATATGCTTGTAGTATTTATGCTTCGTGAGCCACTCCTGACGCTCCACACCGCGCATATAGGGTATCACCGAGCGTGAGAAGTATATCGCCTTCATATCGCGTGTGATGACAACTTTGGGGGAGTTGGGATTCTCCAAAGCCTCGATGCCATCGCTCTCACTAAAGGGCTTTACGAGTGTTGCGATGTCTGTTGCGGGGTCATCGAAGCACGCCACAAGAGACGCTATCTGCTCGGGCTGTATAAACGGCTCATCGCCCTGCACATTGATTATAACGTCATAGTCGCCACCGACCTTTGTCATAGCCTCATAGCAGCGGTCTGTGCCGCTCTGATGCTCCGTTGAGGTCATCACGGCGCGCCCGCCAAAGCTGCATACAGCGTCATATATGCGCTCATCATCCGTAGCAACGACAACATCCTCTACGGCACGGCGTACCTGTGTGTAGACACGCTCAATAATAGGCTTGCCTCCGAGCATCGCAAGGGGCTTTGCAGGAAAACGTGTCGAGGCGTAGCGCGCAGGAATTATTGCTAAACAATTCATTTCACTTGATGTTTAAATGTTTACTTGAGTGCAAGCTTAAATGTTTACTTGAGTGCAAGCTTAAGGGTTTACTTGAGTGCAAGCTTAAGGGTTTACTTGAGTGCAAGCTGAAGCACCTCCTCGTTGGTGCGAACATAGTTGAATGTAAGACCCGCTACATACTCGGGCTTTATCTCCTCTATATCCTTGCGGTTTTCGTCCGAGAGTATCAACTCTGTGATGCCAGCACGCTTTGCAGCGAGAATCTTCTCCTTGATGCCACCCACGGCTGTGACCCTGCCACGTAGCGTAGTCTCGCCTGTCATAGCTATACGCTCCTTAACCTCACGACGTGTGAATGTTGAGGCAATAGATGTTACCATTGTGATACCCGCCGATGGGCCATCCTTGGGTATTGCACCCTCGGGAACGTGTATGTTGAGATCCCACTCCTCGAACATCTTGCGCTCGATGCCCAGCTCCTCGTGGTGTGCCATAACCCACTCGTAGGCTATCGTTGCCGACTCCTTCATAACATCGCCGAGGTTACCTGTGAGCGTGAGCTTTCCCTTGCCAGGTGTGAGTATCGACTCTATGTAGAGTATGTCGCCACCTACCTCTGTCCACGCCAAGCCTGTCACCACGCCACGCATACCTGCGATGTCGTAGCGGTCATTCTTGAACTTGGGCTTGCCGAGTATCTCCTCCAGGTCGGCTACGTTGATTGTCGGCGTAAACGTCTCCTCGAAGGCTATCGTCTTGGCACGGTTACGTGCAATCTTGGCGATGTTCTTGTCGAGACCGCGCACACCCGACTCACGTGTGTAGTCCTCGATGATGCGCACCACAGCCTCATCTGTTATGTCGAGCTGCTCTTTGGCGATGCCGTGTGCTGAACGCTGCTTCTCCATGAGGTGGTTCTGTGCTATCTGCACCTTGTCCTCAAGGATGTAGCCAGGGATATTTATCATCTCCATACGGTCGCGCAACGCTGCCGAGATATTGGCAATGTTGTTGGCAGTGGCTATAAACAACACCTTCGAGAGGTCGTACTCTGTGTCGAGGTAGTTGTCGTGGAATGTAGTGTTCTGCTCGGGGTCGAGAACTTCAAGTAGGGCGCTCGATGGGTCGCCGTGGTTAGATACCGACACCTTGTCAATCTCGTCAAGGATGATGACGGGGTTAGACGAGCCACAACGCTTTATTGTCTCGATGATACGACCAGGCATAGCTCCGATATATGTGCGGCGGTGTCCGCGTATCTCTGACTCGTCGTGTAGACCTCCCAATGAGATACGTCCAAACTTGCGTCCCATAGCCTCGGCTACCGACTTGCCTAACGATGTCTTACCAACTCCTGGAGGGCCATAAAGACACAAAATCGGAGATTTGAGGTCGCCCTTGAGCTTTATCACTGCAAGGTGCTCTAAAAGACGCTCCTTCACCTCATCCAGACCGAAGTGATCCTTGTCGAGCTGCTCGCGTACTGCCTTAAGGTCGAGGCGATCTTCTGTCACATCCTCCCACGGCAGGTCGAGCATAAGCTGTAGGTAGTTGAGCTGCACAGAGTACTCGGCAACAGCGGGGTTTAGTCGCTCAAGACGCGCTAACTCCTTGTCGAACTGCTCTGCTGTATGTTTTGTCCAATTCTTCTTCTTTGCCTCCTCTTTCAGTCGCTCAATGTCGGCATCCACGCCATCGCCCAGCTCATCCTGAATGACGCGCATCTGCTGCTGCAGGTAGTAGTCGCGTTGCTGCTTGTCTATATCCTGCTTGACCTTGTTCTGTATGTCGTTCTTAAGCTCGGCAAGTTGCTGCTCGCGTACCAATATCTCCAGCAGGCGGCGTGAGCGTGCCAATAGTCCAGGTGCCTCCAGCAACTGCTGACGGTCATCATCCGTAAGATCCATATTCGAGCAGATGAAGTTTATTATGGCTCGGCTCGAGTCAAGGTTCTTGATGGCAAATGCCGCCTCTTTGGGCATCGACTGCGATATGTTGATTATGCTCAATGCTACCTCGCGTATTGAGTCTACCAACGCTGTGAACTCCACATTCTTGGGGTCGGGTGTTGTGTCCTGAATGGGTGTTACTGTCGCCTTGAAGTAGGGCTGTGTCGTGATATACTCGTTTACCTCAATCTTCTCTAAACCTGCGAGTATCACAGTGAGGTTGCCATTGGGCATCTCCAAAATCTTGAGGATGCGTGCCGAAGTACCTACCTTGTGCATATCGTTGGGCTGCGGATCCTCAATGTCGCTATCTGTCTGTAGCACCGCACCTAATAGCCCGTCCGCAGCCTCCACGGCGCGAACCAAGGCTATCGACTTGGCGCGACCTACGGTAATAGGCGTTACCGAGCCAGGGAATATCACTGAACTGCGCAGCGTAAGGATGGGCAGCACCTCGGGTATCTGTACCTGCTCGATGCTCTCGTCGCCACCCGATATGATGGGTATCACTTGGTGCTTGCCGTCAAAAAGCTCGGGCACCAAGCCCATCTCGTCGAAATCTTTATCTTTTTTGCTCATAATTGTCTATTGTTTCACGTTACAAATATACGCATTTATTTCTATGAAATAATCGGTAGCTAATAAATTGTTGATAACTTTCTCTTCTCGCCAAGTATGTAGCTACACAAAATAGAAACCAAAGCGACATCTTCGCTAATGAAAACGTCGCTTTAGTATCCTTTATTTTGTTGATGCGCCTTATTGCTGCGCTGTGAGGCGGTTGTGACCGCTACAATTTAGCCCTGATTAAATGCCCTGATTAAATGTATTTGTCGCCTGTGTCGTAGCGTATATCCTCAATAAAACTCTTGATGTTCTGCTCCTCGTGCTTGGGACATATCATCAACACGTCGTCCGTGTCTACGACGATGTAATCCTTCAGACCGCTTACTACCGTAACCTTATCTTTGGGTGTTGCAATCAGCGAGTTACGCGTGTTGTATGTCTTTGTCAGGGCGTTGTTCGTAGCATTTGCATAGCGATCCTTGCGCAGGTGCTGATATGCCGAGCCCCACGTGCCTACGTCGCTCCAGCCAAAGTCGCCCGTGTGGACGTAGACGTTTGTAGCCTTCTCCATCACGCCGTAGTCTATGGATATCGCCTTGCAGCCCGAGAATACGCGGTTTACTGCATCTCTTTCGCGCTCTGTGCCGAGGTCGTCCTCAATGCCGCAGAATAGGGCGTAGTGTTCGGGCAGGTGCTCCTTGAATGCCTCAATTATGTCGCGTACCTTCCAGATGAATATTCCCGAGTTCCACAAAAACTCGCCACACTCCAAAAATGCCTGCGCCAACTCAAGGTTAGGTTTCTCGGTGAAGCACTTGACCTTGCTTATGCTGTTGTTGTTCGAGCGTTGTATGTATCCGTAACCTGTCTCGGGGCGACTGGGGGTGATGCCAATGGTCATCAACGCGCTGTTTTGTGCAACGAAGTCGGAGCACGCATCTACAATCTTTATAAACTCCTCCTCGTTGAGTATCAAGTGGTCAGCTGGCGAAACTATCATCTCGGCATCGGGGTTTTTCTTGCGCAGCGTGTGAGCGGCATAGGCTATGCACGGTGCGGTGTTGCGACCTATGGGCTCGCACAGTATCTGGCTCTCGTCAAGCTCGGGGATGTGCTCTAAAACCTGCCTCTTGTAGCGTTGATTTGTAACAACTAAAAAGTTCTCATTTGGGATAATTTTGGCAAATCTCTCGTATGTATGGCGTATGAATGAGCGTCCTGTTCCTAATATGTCCAAAAACTGCTTCGGGCACGCCTGTCTGCTCATTGGCCAAAAACGTGAGCCGATGCCACCCGCCATAATCACACAATATCTGTTGCTGTTTGTCATCTTGTTGGGGCTTAAATTTTATTAAATTTACACAAAGATAAAATTTTTTTGTATCTTTGCAAAATCTTTGAACTTATTTTCGATGCATTTGTGCGAAGATAAGTTCGGAGGCGAAAAGGTTAAGACTATGAATATCAGACTGTTCACATTGCCTAATATGCTGACTCTTGCCAATTTGGTGGCGGGCTCGGTTGCAGTAGTCGCTGCTTTGCAGTGGCACGACTACACCCTTTCGTTGTGGCTTATCGTGGCTGCTGCTGTCTGCGATTTCTTCGATGGCTTCGTTGCGCGCCTACTCAAGCAACAGTCGCCACTTGGCGTGCAGCTCGACTCTCTTGCCGATGACATCTCATTCGGACTCGCTCCAGCTCTCGTTATGTTCGATAGCTACCTCGGTGCAGAGTCGCTGTATGGTATGCCCGCATCGCTCTCCGATTCACTCTCTTACGTGGTGCTAATCATCGCTGCATTTTCGGCATTGCGTCTTGCCAAGTTCAACATTGACGATACGCAGACCACAGAGTTTGTCGGTCTACCTACACCTGCCAATGCGCTTATGCTAATGTCGTTAGCCGTGCTTGCACAGCAGGGAGAGGTGGTGCTGTATCGTGAGCATATTCTCGTTATCTGCATTGCGGCATCGTTGCTTCTGGTTAGCCCTATACGTATGTTTGCACTCAAGTTCAAAGGCTTTGCTTTTAAGGGTAACGAGCTTCGCTACGGCTTTATTTTGCTGTCGGCTGCAATTATTATTTGCTGTCCAACATACTCTGTACTGGTAATTATCGTTCTATATATTGCGCTCTCTACGCTACGCTGGCTCTTTATGCGCCGCGACAAGGAGCGTGCTTAAGCAAGTTGATGATGTGATGAAGATGAGGTGGACGATAACTGTTTTATGCTTTGCGGTGGCACTCTTGCTACCCGCATTGTCGTATGCACAGTTCGATGCCGCCTCGCTTGCCCGTGCGCAACGTCAGAACCAGCTTAACGGTGGCAATATGAACGACCCGTTTGGTCAGGGTCAGTATGGTCAGCCTGGTCAGCCTGGCGAGATGACCGACGAGGCTATGCAGGAGGGTGTTACAGACTCTACCGAGGTCAAGAAGAGGCGTGAGCGCAAGCCTCTTGAGTCCTACTACTTCAGCGACACTGTGCGTGCTCTGCCCAACTGGAAGTGGCATATTGACCGCGACTATAACCGCGTGAACATCGAGCCTCTTGACACCACGCTTGCCGATTGGCGTATCGACTATGTCTTCTACCGCAAGGGCGTTGGTGATATGGCTCTTGGTGGCTTGGGTCAATCTACGCAGCCTGTTAACTGGTTTGACCGTCGCACGGATCCCGATTTTAGCTTTGCTCGAAGCTATGATGCCTATACAGCACGTATTGACAACGTCCCCTTCTACAATGCCAAGCGACCTCTGACGAATATGACCTACTTGGAGTCTGGTCAGAAGCGTTACCGCGAGGAGCACTTCGAGCTTACCCACTCGCAGAATATCAACCCGTCGACCTCGGCGAATGTAAGCTATAAGGCGCGTAGCACTATGGGTCGTTACGATTGGCAACGTACCAAAAACCACGCCTTGTCGGTTGCTATGGCACATACGGGTAAGCGTTACTCTATCCACGCGGCATATATGCACAACACTATCGACACCCGCGAGAATGGTGGTGTTGTAGGTGAGTGGGCCATTGCCGATACGGTCTTTGAGATGCCGTCGGGTGTGCCTATGCGTCTTGTGTCGTCAGAGGCACACAACCACTACCGTAACCACGCCTTCTTTGTCAAGCAGGCATACGCCATACCTTTGGAGCGTGTCACCGAGTATGACTTCTCGTTGGCGGACCTCTCGGCGGTATATTTTGGTCATCAGTTTGAGTACAACACGTGGTCGAAGGTGTACACCGATAAGTATGGCACATATAGCAATGAGCGTGGTTACTATAACGAGGAGACAGGCAAGTGGGAGAATGTCACAGGCTTGGAGTACTACGAAGATTGGTTCATAAACCCAACCACCACGCGTGACTCCATCTCCGAGCGACTAATCTCAAACAAGATATTTGTGCAGGCGCAGCCGTGGGATCGTAACGGTGTCATCGGTACTATTGATGGCGGTATAGGTCTCGACCTGCATACCTACTCTTACCTTCGACTTTCGGACTACGTAACGGGTAAGATGACTAAAGACAAGCGCACGTCGTGGTATATCTACGGCTCGACGGGCGGTAAGATTAAACGATATGTCGATTGGGGTGCCGATGTCAAGTACTACCCTTCGGGCTATCGTGGTGGTGATCTCTCGGTGGGTGCCAACATCACTCTCCGCGCCTTCATCAATGAACATCCCCTGATTCTCACGGGTCGCTTCCGTCAGGAGCTCCGTTCACCAAGTTATTGGCACGAGAATCTATTCTCAAACCACTATGCGTGGTTTAACTCTTTTGATAAAGAGTCTGAAACTCGTTTTGAGGTAAACTTCTCGGTTCCCGACTTTGCTTTGGAGGTGGGAGCGTGGCAGGGCGTCATCGGTGATATGATTTACTATGGCGCAGACAGCCGTGTAGCCCAAAATTCAGGCACTGTGAGCCTCACGAGTTTGTACGCTCGCAAGGACTTCCGCTTTGCTGGAGTCCATCTCGATCACAGGGCATTGGTGCAATTCACATCCAATGAGACCGTGCTTCCCGTACCTATGTTTAGCGCATTCCTCTCGTACTACTACGAGTTCTGGGTTGTGCGAAATGTGCTACGTGTGCAGATAGGCTTGGACGGTAGGTTTAATACTGCCTACTATGCTCCGAGCTATAACCCTGCACTCTCGGCATTCTTCAATCAGCGTGATGTCAAGGTTGGTAACTACCCATACATCGACGCGTTTGTCTCTGCCAAGTGGAAGCGTATGCGTATCTTGCTGAAAGTTCAGCACTTGAATCAGAACCTGTTTGGCAATGGCGAGTACTTCCAGGTTGCTCGCTACCCGCTGAACCCGCGAATGTTCAAGTTTGGTATCTCGTGGTCTTTCTACGACTAAAGATGTGTATTTCACCCGATAAGCAGCCCGCAAACTAACCAAATATGTTAAAGAGATTATTGTTTGTGGTTCTCTCTGCCGCAATTCTTGTGGCGTTTGAATCATTTGCGGTTATCACCCCTGCAGCAGAGCCCGAGACCGTTGTTGAGGAGCCTGCTACAGATGTTGTAGAGACCGAGCAAGTTGTTGACGAGCAGTTAGCCGAGATGGCAGAGCTGCCGTGTGTTATCTCTCGTTTCGATAACCTTATGCGCAAGGTTGGCGAGGAAGAGGGACAGGATTGGCGTTTGATGAGTGCTATTGCATATAGCGAGTCACGCTTTATTGAGGATTTGGTATCAAAGCAGGGTGCTGCAGGTATTATGCAGATACGTCCAGTTGTGGCGCGCCACTTCAACGTTCCTGTGGAGGATATCGACGACACCGAGACCAATATCCGTCTTGCGGGTATGCTGCTTTCGGAGCTTGATACGATGCTTCGTATGCCAGCATCTACGCCCAAGGAGGATCGCTTGAGCATTATTCTTGCAAGCTATAATGCAGGCATTGGTCACGTCCTTGATGCACGCCGCTTGGCGCGTCACGAGGGGGCAAATCCCAACTCTTGGGAGGCTGTGAGCCACTATCTTAAGCTTAAAGCCGATCCCGCATATTATGAGCTTGACATTGTCCAGAGCGGTAAGTTTACTGGCAGCGGTCAGACGTTGGGCTATGTCAACGAGGTTATGCGTAAGTATAATCATTACTGCACCCTCGCATCATAATTTGTTGTGATAGGAGGGCGTGATACGTCCTCTTAAATAAATCAGCTCGAATAGGGTATACTTGATGTATCGCCCCATTCGAGCTGATTTGTTTCTAGGTAATGATGCTTGGTAGGGCGGGATAGGGAGGATAGGGAGTTTAGGGAGTTTAGGGAGGATAGGGAGTTTAGGGAGGGATAAGATTTAATATAGAGGGGGGATAGCTATTGCTACCCCCCCCCACATATATATAAGCTCTATTTCACGCTATCTTCCATCTACAGCACGCCGTCGTTCTGGAAGATTGCGCGCACCTTTGCCCAGTCGACAACAGGACGGGGCACGCCATCTATGAATTTGATGGGACAGCCCACAGCCGAGTCGTCAATATAGTAGTGGGCATAGACCTTTACCGACTCTGTCCACTCGCGCTGTTCGGGGTTGGTGTTGATGCTCCATAGCTCCACCTTACGCTCCTTGAACCACTTTACTGCTGCCTCAAGCTTGTCGCCCGAGCGCATCGTGAAGAGTATAAGGCGGTGTCCTTTAGCAACAAGCTCACGCAACACATCTACCGCACCCTCGGCATCCATACCTATATAGGGGTAGTCGTGCTCAACGCACGTGCCGTCAAAGTCGACGGCGATAATCATCTTGTCGTATGCCATTACTACTTACGTTTTTTGAATAGACGCTTAAACTTACGCCAACGACGCTTCCACATTGGAACATACTCGTTGTCGCTGTCGCTGATATAGCTATAACCATAGCTGTAACCGTATCCGTAGCCATAACCATAGCCATAGCCATAGGTGCGCTTGCTATGTGTAACACCGTTCAGCACGACGCACATATTGCGGAACTTCTTGTCGCGGTGCAACTGCTCAATATCGGGCAGGTGGCGACGGTCGAGGTTACCCTGACGTATTACATATATAGTAAGGTCTACAAAGCGGTCAATAATCATCGCATCGGCAACAGCCATTGCAGGCACACTATCAAGGATGATATAGTCGTAGCGGTCGCGCAACTCCTGCATCATCGTATCTACGCGGTGTGACATAAGCATCTCGGCAGGGTTGGGTGGCTGGGGGCCTGCAAATATCATATCGAGGTTGTCGTGCAGCGATGTCTTTGAGATGACGTCATTGAGCGAAGGTATAGCTCCTGTGAGGTAGCTCGTGAGACCTCGGCGGTCGTTGCGGTGCCCCATCATCTTTGACAATGTTCTACGACGCAAATCCAAGTCCATAAGCAACACCTTTTTACCCGATATTGCGAGTGTCATAGCGAGGTTGGTCGATATAAATGTCTTACCACTATGCGGTATCGACGAGGTGAGGGTGATAACCTGCACAGCGTTGTCGATAGACATATAGCTGATGTTGGTACGCATAATACGGAATGACTCCGATATGACATCACGGCTATTCTCCTTAACTACGATGCCATACTCTGCCTTGCCCTGATACTGCGGTATATCGCCAATGAAGGGTGCTGATAACGCCTCCTCAATCTCGCGGCGCGAGCGTACCGAGGTGTTCAGCAGCTCCAAGATATAGAGGATGATGAAGGGTATCATCACGCCTATAATCATCGCCATCAAGTATATCATCATACCACGTGGGCTGATAGGCTTGTTGCTACCGTAAGCGTAGTCGATGACGCGGGCATTGCTCTCGGCTGTAGCACCTGTCAGGGCGTTCTCCTCAAGCTTTGTAAGGAGGTATATGTATAGCTCCTCCTTAACCTTCTGCTGACGTGTTATCGAGAGTAGCTCCTTCTCCTTTGTGGGAGAACTTATCATACGCGAGTCGGCATACAAACGCTCATTCTTGACCTTGTTTATCTGCATCTTGAGACCCTCGATATGAGACTCGAGCGATGTGATAATCACGTTTCGCATTGTTGCAATTTGCAGACCCAGCTCCACAACAACGGGGCTGCTTGTAGAGGAGTCAGAGAGCAGTCGCTTGTAGTCGAGGACGCTCTGGTTGTATGCGTCAATCTGTGATGCAAGACCCGATGATGCACCACTCATAGTCACTGCGGCTGCGGGGATAAGGCTTGGGCCCGAGGTGTCGTTGTTTACGTAGTCGAGGATGTACTTGGCAATCTCAAGGCTCGCCTCAAGCGACATATTCTCCTGCTTAAGACGGCTTATCTCCTCGGCACTCATAGAGGCCTCATCACGCGGGCTATAAATCTGGTTCGCCTGCTTGAATGATGCAATCTCGCTATCGGCAGTGTTAAGCTCGTCGCTCAAGATTACGAGACGGTCATTTATAAACTTCTCGGTAAGGTCTGATATTGCGCGCTTATCCTCTATGGCATCGGCGTTGTATGCCTCGATAATGCCGTTTATGACATCCTCGGCGCGCTTGGGCACAACATCGCTCATCGTGATATTGATAACCGATGTCATCTTGTCTGTGATGTTGCACTGTAGACGCTTGCGATATGACTCGATGACCTCGTTGAGCGGATATTTAGATACGGTAATCTCCTGGTTGTTGTATCTATCCATATAGGGCGTAGCCACAAATACCACCTCGCCCATAGGTGTCGACACGGTGTCTCCAGGTATTACAGTGGCGCGATATGTCTCGTTGTCGAGGAATGAGCCGATGTGTACCTTGCCCTCGTTGTCTACAGTGTATTTAAACTGCCCAGCTTTGTTGGGGTTGAGCGTGATGAACTTAACAAGCATTGGTGAGCGACCATACATATCAACCGTGCGGATACGTCCCGAGGTGGTGTATACGGTGGCAAGATCGAACTTGTTTACCACGTCTGCCATCAGTCGGCGTGAGTGCAGGATGTGAATCTCGTTATCTACCGAGCGTCTGCCCATACCACCCATAATATCACTGAAGGCCGTAACCTCGCTGCTGGAGCCCTTACGTGAGTCCTTTACGAGGATTGATGCCGTACGCTGATATGTGGGTGCTGTGCGGCGCATATAGAATGCAGCGCACATATAGCACACGACAATAGATAGCGCGAACCAATACCAGTTAGAAAGGATTAGCTGAACAAAATCATACAGGGTAAATCGACGCGACGCGGCGACAACATCCCTCTCCAAGCTTTCAGAATTCTCTGTCATATCTTTAATCTTTACTTACTTACGGTGATGATTGTCATTACGAGAGTTGCCAACGAGATACCTGTCGAGGCGAGAGAGATCCAGAAAGAGCGGTTTTGGTTTATCTCTGCTGTTGCCGCCTTATACTTGTTGGGGCTCACTATAATCAGGTCATTCTGCTGCAAATAGTAGTAGGGAGATGTTAGGGTCTCGGGTGAGCGCAAATCGAGCTTCGTCACCACATTCTGACCGTCAATCTCGCGTATCACGGCAACATCCTCACGGCTACCATAGATGGTCATATCGCCAGCAAGGGCGAGTGCGTCGAAGATAGATATCTGATCCTTGTAGATGTTGTAGCGACCAGGACGGTTAACCTCGCCGATAACCGATATAGCAAGGTCGGCAAAACGGACGTGTACGCTGGGGTCGGCGATATACTTGCCATCGACAATCTTCTTCTCGATGAGCGACTCAAGCTCACCACGTGTCAGCCCCTTGCACTTAATCTTGCCGAGAATAGGCATCTCGATATATCCATCCTCGTCAACGGTGATTAACTGAAGGCTGTTTGTCGAAGAGATGCTTGTTACATTTGTGCCTGTCAGCGAGTTGTAGCTCGTAGATGAGTTAAATGGCAGCGCAAGCTCGGGGTTCTGGCTGTTCACGACGATAGTCATCTGGTCAAAGGGCTTGAGCTTGATGAGATAGTTGTCTGGTAGCTCTATGGCTGTGCCACTCTCCACATTCTGGAGGTATAGCACTCTGTCTTGAGCATTACAGCTGCACAGAATGATTGCCGCGCATAAAATGATAAATTTGTTGAGATTATTCATAGTTTTATTTTTTTGTTTTCTTGAGTTTTACAACACCATATCACACCTTACAGGCATAAATCGTGCAAATGTAATAATTTTATGCGTGAAATAAAAGAGTTTACTCCACTTTTGCTAAACTTTTTTTTCGGTGATGATGTATATAATACATCCGTCTGCCGCGTTACGCTCCTTTGCGCTTGGGTAGACGGATGTAGTTATGGGCGTTATGTGGTGGCACGAGCTGCCGTTTAGTTGCCGCTAATTGCTGTCGAGCCACTCCAAGAAGTCGGAGGTGCGGCTGCGGCTAACTACAACATCGTCATCAGCCTTCGGGTTGAGTTGTAGCTTGAGTCTTGTGCCTAAATGTTTCGAGATGTTCTCAATAGCATTTATCGAGACGATGCAGCTGCGCGAAATTCTGAAAAAGAGCTTCGGGTCGAGCATCTCTTGTACCGTGTCGAGTGAGTAGTCGAGCAGACGACGCGCACCATTGCGTACCACGGCGTATGTGCTCTTATCCTCCGAGTAGCAGTATGCAATCTCATCCACGGGGATAATCACAATCTTATCACCCGCCTTGACGATAAAGCGTTTTTTGAACTCCTTGCTTTGGCTGCCGCCTGCACGCGATACGATGTCGAGCAGAGCCTCGATATTTGGAGTGTTCTTTGCCTCGATGCGCTCACGACAACGCTCCCACGCACGCGCCAACTCCTCCTCTACAATGGGCTTGAGCAGGTAGTCGAGGCTGTGTACCTTAAAGGCGTTGACCGCGTAGTTGTCGTAGGCTGTGGTGATGATGACGTTTGCTGTGATGTCAACGCTCTCAAATATCTCAAAGCAGATGCCATCGGAGAGTTCAACATCCATAAAAATTACATCTGCGCCATCGGGGTTCTCCTCAAGCCACTTTATAGTAGAGCGCACCGACGTAAGAGTCATCACTATACGACTGTCGGGGCAACACTTGTCGATAAGTTTCTTTAGGGTTATCTGCGCAGGAATCTCGTCCTCTACAACAAGTACTCTTATCATACTATCGGAAGTTTTACAATAAATTCAGTATCAGTCTTTTCTATGATTATGTCACGACGTGTAATATCGAGATATTGTCGTCGTATGTTAGCCAGTCCAAGATGTGTAGATGGCTGTCCGTGTCTACGCTGTTGCAGGTTGTTCCTGACGGTCAGCATATCACTCTCGATGGCTATTGTAATGGTCAGTGGCATATCTGGTGCCACAATATTGTGCTTTGTGGCGTTTTCGACCAATAGTTGGAGTGAACAGGGCACGACGTACCTGTTGATATGGCTCTCTTCAATGCTGCGCACAACAACCAATCCCTCGGCAAAACGCTCATTTAGAAGGTCTATGTACATATTCGTAAAATCTAACTCTTCGGAGAGCTTGACGAGTGGCTTTTGGTCGGTGTTAAGCAGGTATCGGTAGATGTTGGCGAGTTTGCGAATAAAGGCACTCGCACGCTCTGTCTCGTGCTCCTGCACAAGGTAGTCGAGGATGTTGAGCGAATTGAACAGAAAGTGTGGGTTTATCTGCTGCTTGAGCCTCTCATATTGATACTCCGTGCGGTGCTTTAGCTCGCGCTCCTCGCGTAGCTCCTGACGCGATGTGAGCGATGTCATCACAAGGTAGTATATGGTTACTGTAAGTAGCTCAACAAGGAGCATCGCCGAGAGAATTTGCATAAAGTCGAGAGCCGACTCTCCCACAATGCGCATACTCGGCAAATCATAGAATACTACCGCCGTGGTGATAAGGGTAATTATGGCAATGCTGACAATCGAGATTATCTGTGCCTCTCTCTTTTTGCGGTTTTTTAGGCGTATGATAATTATGCCGTTAGTGACCAAGAGTATTAGCAACGCCCACGTGTTTGATAGTATCTCTACAACCGTTCTAAATAGCTGACCTTCAGAGAATACGTCTGTGCGAAACATTACAACATATATCATTCGCAGGACGAGTATCGAGATGGCTGTTACGACCACGCTCGTAGCGGAGATGTTCCATAAATCTCTCTTGCGTCTAAAGCGTGTTATGCGGCGCGTGAATAGGTCTATGCTGATGCCCAAGCCCGTTGTGATGATGAATGTCGATAGGGCAGGTGCGAGATATACGTTTTGTATTATTGCGTAGAGTGGCGTTTGTAGCCACGAGCCTATAAGAAAGCCTATGAGCGTCGCTGCGAGCGTCAGCAGTGCCATTATCTCGAAACGTGTGTTATTGCGCAGCGAAAGCACTATTACCATCGTGATTGTCAGTATGGTAAGGGGAATGTCGTCGTAGTAGTCGAGGGCGCGACTAACCAATGCTACACAGAAGTGTAGTAGTGCAAATAGGACAACTATGGTTATATTGCCCAGTGTGTGGTTGCGAAGGGAGATAGTGCTCATATTTGCAAAGATAGTAAAAAATTGCAAAATCGGAGGCCCTCCCGCCGAAATATTTTAGTTTTAGGCTCGTGTTATCGTGAGGTTGCGGTGCCAATAACTCGGTAAAGACAATCAGAAAGATGTCGTTTTTTGTGGGGGATGTTGTAGTGACGCTTTATCTGTCGATACGTGCCATTTGGTCGGCTCTATTTGTCCATTTGTCCCCCAATTTTTCCCATTCGGTATGCGAAAAATGCGATTCGTCGTATTTATATACCCTTTGGGTAGATAAGGTTTTGCCGTTTGCCTAATTTTTTGTAAAATTGTATCGATATAATTGTATTATTATTTAAAATTTTAAATAATTACTAACACAAGCTCTTCGTGAGTAATCGGTAAGTAACTTAAAAAAAATCAAGATATGCAAAAACCTACTCTCTCTTTTTGGCAGATGTGGAATCTGAGTTTCGGATTCTTTGGCGTACAGATCGCCTATGCACTTCAGAGTGCAAATATCAGCCGTATCTTTGCGACGCTGGGTGCTGATCCCCACACGTTGAGTTTCTTCTGGGTGTTGCCTCCGTTGATGGGTATGATTGTTCAGCCTATCGTAGGCTCGTTGAGCGACAAGACCTGGTGCAAGTGGGGTCGTCGTAAGCCCTACCTCTATGTTGGTGCTATCGTTGCCATTATCGTTATGGCACTCCTTCCCAATGCAGGTAGCTTCAATATGACCGTTAAGGCGGCTTTGGCATTTGGTGCGGTGATGCTTATGTTGCTCGATACGTCGATCAATATGGCTATGCAGCCCTTCAAGATGATGGTGGGTGATATGGTAAACGAGGAGCAGAAGACCAAGGCTTACTCTATCCAGAGCCTTTTGTGTAATGCTGGCTCACTCGTTGGCTACCTCTTCCCCTATATCTTCACGTGGGTTGGTATCAGCAATGTTGCACCCGAGGGTGTTGTGCCTCCGTCAGTAACGTGGTCGTTCTACATTGGCGCAGCTATCCTCATCCTCTGCGTGCTCTATACTGGTGCAAAGGTCAAGGAGTGGAATCCCGAGGAGTATGCCAAGTATAACAATATCACCAAGGAGGAGGAGTCAGATAAGTCAAACCTGTTGACACTTCTTCTTCACGCTCCCAAGGCGTTCTGGCAGATTGGTCTTGTGCAGTTCTTCTGTTGGTTTGCATTCCTCTATATGTGGACATATACAACGGGTGGTATTGCCGAGAATATCACAATCTGGAATACTACCAATACAGCCTCTGCCGAGTATCAGGCGGCAGGTGACTGGACAGGCGTGTTGTTCGCAGTTCAGGCTATCGGCTCAATCTTGTGGGCTGTGGTATTGCCTATGTTCCGCAAAACGAAGGTTGCCTACTCGTTGAGCCTTGTATTGGGTGCAGTCGGTTTTATCTCTACCTACTTCATCCACGACCAGTATATGCTCTTCGTGTCATTCCTGCTCATCGGTTGCGCTTGGGCTGCGATGTTGGCACTTCCGTTTGCTATGCTCACCAACTCGTTGTCGGGTAAGAGCCTCGGCTCGTATATGGGTCTGTTCAACTGCACTATCTGCTTGCCGCAGATTGTGGCATCGCTCGTTGGTGGCTTCCTGCTCACTATGTTCGGTGGCGATGTTGTGGATGGCGTGCAGACAGGTCAGATTGTAATGCTTGTTGTAGCAGGTGTTGCACTCCTATTGGCTGCGCTTGCCGTGTTCGGCATCTCGACCAAACGTCACGAGTAGTCTTATACTACAAACAAACATATCAACAAACATACAAACATACATATTTATTAACTAATTATTAACTAACACTAAAACACTATGAGAAAATTCTTAACTATGTGTTTGGGACTCGCGTTGTTAGCGATGGTAACCCCCGTCCAAGTGTTTGCGCAGAGCAAATACGAGGTGAAAGGTGTGGTGGTTGATACTACCGGCACACCGGTTATTGGTGCTTCTGTTGTTGAGCAGGGTACTACTAACGGTGTTACCACCGACATTAACGGTCAGTACGTACTGAAGGTTAATAGTCCCGAGTCTATCGTTGTAGTCAGCTTCATCGGCTACAAGACTCAGTCACTCGCAGCTTCATCAGAGCTGTTGAAGAACGTTGTCCTCGAAGAGGATACCGAGCTAATCGATGACGTTGTGATCATCGGTTACGGTACTGTCAAGAAGAATGACCTTACTGGTTCGGTAGTTGCCGTTAAGGCAGAGGAGCTTAACCGTGGTGCTGTCGTATCTACACAGGATATGATGCAGGGTAAGGTTCCTGGTTTGCAGGTTGTTCCTGGCGATGGTGGCCCTAACTCTGGCTCAACCATTCGTATCCGTGGTATGGCTTCGTTGAACGCTTCACAGAATCCACTTATCGTCATCGACGGTGTGCCCGTAGCAGATAACGCTGGTGCAGGTATGGCTAACCCCTTGTCATTGGTTAACCCCAACGACATCGAGTCATTCACCGTGTTGAAGGATGCTTCTGCAGCTGCTATCTACGGTTCACGTGCATCTAACGGTGTCATCATCATCACTACCAAGAAGGGTAAGGGTAATTTGGTAAACTTCTCATACAACGGTAGCGTTGGTGTATCTCACAACTTCAAGGAGATGCCCGTTATGTCAGCAGAGCAGTTCCGCGACTACCTCACAACCTCTTATCCCGAGGGTACACCCCAGGGCGACGCTTTCCGCAAGTTGTTGGGCGATTCAAATACTGACTGGCAGGATCTCGTATTCCGCACAGGTATCTCACACGACCACAACGCAAGCGTTTATGGTAACTACAATGAGGTACTTCCCTACCGTGCATCTATCGGTTACACTGGTCAGTGGGGTACTGTTGAGACTTCAAAGTATGATCGCGCTACTATCGACTTGAGCTTGGCTCCCAAGTTCTTCGATGAGCACCTTACTATCTCGCTCAACGCAAAGGGCGTTTACAACCACCAGAACTATGCTGATGGCGGTGCTATCGGTGGTGCAGCATTTATGAACCCCACACAGGATCCCTACTTCCGTAATGATGACGGCTCTATCGACCGCACTACAACTAACGGTTACTGGAACTATGGTACAGGTCGTGGCGAGGAGTTCACTCCTAACACACTTGCAGGTGCCAGCCCATTGTCACTTTTGTACGATCACAAGCACTATGTAGACGTATTCCGTACATTGGGTAACTTGGCATTCGACTATAAGGTACACGGTTTGGAGGCTTTGCGCTTCAACCTTAACCTCGGTTTGGACTACTCAAGTGCTAACGACTTTGATGGCGTAGCTCCTGGCTCATTCCAGGCTTATAAGGATACTACTATCGTGAAGGATGCTGATGGCAACATCACCAACAATGCTCGTGGTTGGGGTCAGTATAACAAGAGCTACTCTGTTCGCCGCAACCAGGTGCTCGACTTCTACGGTAACTACAACGAGACTTGGAACAAGCACAACCTCGATGCAATGGTTGGTTACTCTTGGCAGAACTTCTATCAGAGCGACCAGGGCTTCTCTTACTTCAACCAGACAGGTGACCGCAACACCAACAACCAGAGCCTCTTCTATCAGGAGGAGAGCTTCCTTGTATCGTTCTATGGTCGTGTGAACTACTCATTCGATTCACGCTACTTGTTCACATTCACTCTTCGTGCCGATGGCTCTTCAAAGTTTGCCAAGGATAAGCGTTGGGGTTACTTCCCTTCAGCAGCCTTTGCTTGGAACATCCTTAACGAGCCATTTATGCAGTCACAGAATGCAGTGTCAGCTTTGAAGTTGCGTTTAGGCTATGGTCAGACTGGTCAGCAGGAGATTGGTAACTACCGTTACCTCGCTCGCTACGGTGAGTCTTCAAGCAAGGAGAATATGGCAAATATGGGTAACGCAGGTTACCAGTACTTCTGGACTCCTTATGCATACGATCCTAACATCACTTGGGAGACTACTATCACCTACAACGCAGGTATCGACTTCGGCTTCCTCGATGGTCGTATCGCAGGTAGCATCGATGTATATCGTCGTGACACCAAGGACCTATTGAATAATGTAACTACTCCTCTTGGTGCTAACTTTGGTACTACATTGTTGACCAACATCGGTTCAATGCGTAACCAGGGTGTTGAGTTCTCATTGGAGGTTAACCCCGTACGTACACAGGATTGGAACTTGCGTATCGGCTTCAATGGTACTTACCAGCACACCGAGTTTACAAAGCTTAACAACACCGACGATCCCAACTACGCTGTATATCAGGGTAAGCCTGGTAAGGGTACAGGTGGCTCGGATTTGACTATGCACACTGTAGGCTCGAAGCCTTATACTTACTACACCTACCAGCAGCTCTACGATGCTAACGGTAACCCCATCCAGAATGCATTTGTAGACCGCAATGGTAATGGTCAGCTCGACGCTGGTGACCGCTACAACACTGGTAAGAGCCCGCTGCCCGACTTCTTCTATGGTTTGAACCTCAAGCTCAGCTATAAGAATTGGGACTTCGGCTTCAACGGTCACGGCTCTATTGGCAACTACGTATTCAACGACTTGTTTGCATCTAACTCTACCGCTTCAACCGATATCAACGCAGGTATCTTGTCTAACTATGCTACATCTGTACTTAAGACAGGTTGGACTGATGGTAACTCACAGGAGCAGTGGTACTCTGACGCATTCCTTGAGGATGCTTCATTCTTCCGTTTGGATGACATCACTCTCGGTTATACCTTCGAGAAGCTTGGCAACAGCGATCTTTCACTTCGTTTAGCAGCAGGTGTTCAGAACGTATTTGTTATCACCAAGTATAGCGGTATTGATCCCGAGGTTAGCTCAAAGGAGGGTATCGATGGTGCAGTATGGCCCCGTCCACGTATCTACTCTTTGCGTGTAAACCTTAATTTCTAATAATTAATATAGTATAAGACAATGAAAACAAGATATTTTGTTGCTGCAGTAGCAGGTGCGTTGTTGACTCTTTCATCTTGCGTGAAAGATCTCGATACAACACCTCTGAATCCGTGGGATGTAACCTCGGAGTCTGCATACGGTGCAGATGAGGCAGGCTATATTCAGGGTCTTGCCAAGATCTACAACACAATGAGCACGCACGAGCTTACAGATATCTCGGGCGTAGATGGTGGTGCAACCTCTATCACACGTGCTTTCTGGGCGTGTCAGGAGATTACTACTGACGCGTGTCTTTGCGCGTGGGGTAACGACGGTTGGGTACGTGCCATGAACTATAACACTTGGACCGATGCCGAGAATGAGGCTGTGTTCGGTGTATTCTTCCGTTCACTTCAGGCTATCGCCTATGTTAACGAGTATATCCGTCAGACCGAGAACGATAAGCTCGACTTGCGTGGCGTATCTTCAGAGGTTAAGGCAAAGATTCAGGAGTATCGTGCCGAGGCTCGTTTGATCCGTGCTTGGTACTACTGGATGGCAATGGATGTATTTGGTGCTGTTCCCTTCGCAACCGAGAACACTGCATTTGGTGCAGAGGCTCCCGCACAGCAGCCCCGTGAGTACATCTATGAGTATATCGTTAATGAGCTTGAGGAGCTTGCTTCAGAGGGCTCTGCACTTCCCGCAGCACGCTCTAACTATCCTCGTGTAGACAAGGGCTCTGCTCTTGGTCTTTTGGCTCGTATCTACCTCAATGCCGAGGTTTATAGCGGTACAGCACAGTGGGAGTTGGCAAAGTCAACTTGCGAGCGTATCTTCAACTTGGGCTACGGTCTTTCATCTAACTATGCAGCTCTGTTCCGTGGTGACAACGGCGAGAACCCCGATACTTTGAAGGAGTTCTTGATGGTTGTTCCCTTCGATAGCCACAAGCAGCAGTCGTATGGCGGTACTACCTTCCTTGTATTGGCATCACAGAACGAGGCTAATGACCTTCCTACCTATCCGTTGGGTGGTAATGGTGCGTGGGGTGGTATCCGTACTACTTACGAGTATGCACAGAAGTTCTTCAATGTAAGCAATCCTAACTATGAGACTGGTGAGTACACTTGCGCTGATAAGCGTGGTATCTTCCACATCAAGGATCGTTTCGAGAAGATCACCTCTCACGACGAGGTTATCAACTTCCTTTATGGCTGGAGCTGCTGGAAGTATAACAACATACCTCACAATATGACATCAGAGGAGTTCTTGGAGACTGCAAAGAATGAGTCATTCGTTGATATCGACTATCCTGCTGTACGTCTTGGCGAGATCTACTTGATCTATGCAGAGGCTTGCGTACGTCTTGGTCAGGGTAACTTGGCACAGTCAAAGATGGATGAGTTGGCAGTACGTACAGGCGTAGCTCCTATCTCACTTCCCGCATCTTGGGATAACGCAGCTCGTGACCTGTTCTTGGGTGAGCGTGCACGTGAGCTTATGTGGGAGGCACACCGTCGTACCGACCTTATCCGTTACGACTTGTTCTCTTCTGCAGAGTACTTGTGGCCCTTCAAGGGTGGCGAGAGCCCCGTTGGTCAGGCATTCCCCGAGTATAAGGAGCTGTTTGCAATTCCTGCATCGCAGATTGCAGCAAATCCTGATTTGAAGAACCCTGCAGGTTATTAGTAGTTCACGATTGTTATACCATATAATAATAGAACATTATGAAAATATTGAAATATTTTACCCTCCTTGCAGCTGCAGCTGGCATTATGTCAGCTTGTACATCTGACTTGGAGAAGGTACAGACACTGCCCGCCGATCAGGTGGTGGCACCTGTACTTCACGAATTGGAGAACACTGATATCGTCATCACTGCCGAGACATTGGTCAACACACTCAAAGTTAGCTGGGATGCCGCATACTTCGGTGATAAGATCGTTCCTAACTACTCTATCTTGATTGCAAAGGGTGACGTTGAGGTTCCCGTAGCTGTTGGTATCAGCACAACCGAGGTTGAGCTTACCTACGAGCAGATTAACCTTGCTGCCGCTTCATCTGTTGAGGATGGAGGTCTTGGTCTTGCACTTGATGTAGCTTCAGATGTTAAGTTGCGCATTGGTGCTACTGTTGGTAACTCATTCGATACATACTATTCTGATGCAGTGGACGTAAAGATTACTCCTACAAGCGCAGAGAAGAAGTATCCTATGATCTATATGCCTGGTTCATATCAGGGTTGGGCTCCCGATAAGGCTGCTACTAACTTCCAGGTATTGTATGACTTCTCTGGTACTGGCGTATATGAGGGTGTTGCTGACTTCGGTAGCGCAGATGATGCTTCACGTGAGTGGAAGTTTACTCGTGATGCTAACTGGGACTTCGACTGGGGTATTCCTTCAGGCGAGACTCCCGAGGCAGAGGCTGCAGAGGTAACTCTTATCAACAATGATGGTGGTGACCGTAGCAACATCAATATCTACACTGTAAACCGCTTCTACCACTTCTCAATGGATACCAACACTGGCTTGTTGAAGAAGAACTTCGCATTCAACCAGATTGGTGTTATTGGTGACTTCAACGGTTGGGGTGGCGACGTTGTTATGGAGTTCAACGCTGCAAAGCGTCGCTTCTATGCCGATGTCGAGAACCTCTCTGGTGGCTTTAAGTTCCGTGCTGATGCTGACTGGGCTCTTAACTGGGGTGTTGACGGCGTACAGGGTGGCGATAATATCGCTGTTGAGACCGCTGGTAACTACCGTGTATACTTCTACCTCTCTAATCCTAACGAGGTATACTACGAGCTTAACGCAGATATGTTCGGTCAGGAGGAGCCTACTGGTGGCAACACTGGTACTACTCCCGAGCCCGAGCCTCCACAGCCTGGTATCGAGGCTGATCGTTGGGGTCTTGTAGGTACTATCACTGGTTGGGGTGAGTCTGCTGACCTCTATATGAACGAGGTGGGCGAGAACCTCTTCGTACGTAAGGGTGTAGCAGTTACTGCTGACGACCAGTTCAAGGTACGTTTCAACAATGACTGGGCTATCAACTATGGTGGTGCTGGTGATGTTGAGCCTCTCGTTGTAAATGTTGGCGAGCAGACAACTTTGGTTGCTGGTGGTAAGAACCTTGCTGCAGCAGCTGGTACTTATGATGTATACTTCAACATCGCGACCTTCGACATTTGGGTAATGGCAGAGGGTGAGATTCCTGGTGGCGTTACACTTAACTCTGTTAAGCTCTATGCTGACGTTTCGGCTCCAGGTTGGACAAACTGTAACCTCTGGGCTTGGGACGATGCTGGTAACAACTACACTGGTGGCACTTGGCCTGGTCAGGCTCTCGAGGTTGAGAATGTTGATGGCGTTGACTACTACGTATGGGAGGCACCTGCCGAGCTTACAGGTAAGACTATCAGCGTAATCTTCAACAACGGCGCTGCACAGACTGCTGACATCACAGGCGTTGTACTCGACAAGGATCACTTCTTCACTATCAACGCTGACTTGTCTTATGTTATGGATGCTGCAAAGACGGTTAAGCTCTATGCTGACGTTTCGGCTCCAGGTTGGACAAACTGTAACCTCTGGGCTTGGGACGATGCTGGCAACAACTACACTGGTGGTGCTTGGCCTGGTCAGGCTCTCGAGGTTGAGAATGTTGGTGGCGTTGACTACTACGTATGGGAGGCTCCCGAGTCTATCGTTGGTCAGACTATCAGCGTAATCTTCAACAATGGCGCTGCACAGACTGCTGACATCACAGGCGTTGTACTTGACAAGGATCACTTCTTCACTATCAACGCTGACCTCTCTTATGTTATGGACGGCAACGTTCCTACTCCCGAGCCCGAGCCTACCGAGAAGGAGTACGGCTTGATCGGTGATATGACAGGTTGGGGCAGCGATATCAAGTTCGAGGCTATGGGTGATGGTGGCTATAAGCTCCTTAACCAGCCTATCTCTGCTTCAGAGGGCTTCAAGGTGCGTCTCTATGGCAAGTGGATTGATACCGATAACTACGGTGCTCCCGACGGCTCACCTGCTATCGTCATCAACGAGGCATATACCCTTATGAATGGTGGTGGCAGCGGCAATATGTTTGTTCCTGCTGACGGTACTTACGACCTCTACTTCTATCCCGCAGACCTTGAGCTCTACGTGATGGAGGTAGGTAAGACCCCTTCAAAGTAATTTACTGCGTATCGCCGTGTCTGTTTTAGGCGCGGTGATACACTACTTGGTCGGGTGGCTTTGATCGGCTGCCCGACTCCAAATATGGCAGCGATGACAGTGTTTTCGTGCCAACTACACCACGCAAAATAACTAAAACATAATATTATGAAGATTAAAACTATTGCCGCACTCTTGCTTGCTACGCTTATGGTGGCGTGTGCAGGTGAGACACAACAGCCCGCCGAGTTTGAGCTCGGTAACAAGTTTGCTGTTATCCCAATGACAGTCACTTCTGGCACTACGTCGCATTTCCTTACCGACTACTACCCCCAGTGGGATGGTGCAGATAATGTCACAACAGAAGATGCTCGCATAACGCTTGTGTCAACTGCCGACAAGTGGTCAGAGTTTGAGCTTACGGCAGATGATGCAGCCTTTGTCTCTACGCTCGATGTATGGCACGGTGAGGAGAAGCTCTCTATCGTTGTGCTTGGTGGAAAGCGTGACACTGCGAGCTATATGTCGTCAACAAAGGTTGAGGAGGGTGTTGTTAGTATCGTTGCCGAGAAGCCCGTCAAGGAGGCTTTGGCAATGTGGCAGAATATACGTTTAGATGAGGTCGAGGTTGATGGTAATGTTATCGAGGTTACTATCCCCAAGCGTGCTGCAGCTGTCGACCGCTCTGTAATACGCGTCTTTGCCACATCAGACGAGGGTCGCTTCAACGATGTGTTGCTGCCGTTGGAGTATGGCGAGGTGGTTGTTGACGCTACGAAGATTCGTCGTCAGGATCACCAGTCACAGGCACTCTACTCGCTTATGATTGACCGTTTTAAGAACGGAAATACCGCTAACGACTGGAAGCTTAACTCTCCCGAGGTTCTCGATAAGGTAGACTATCAGGGTGGCGATATAGCAGGTATCACCGAGAAGATTAACGATGGCTTCTTTGAGGATCTTGGCGTTAGCACTATCTGGATCTCTCCCATCACGCAGAACCCCTACGACGCGTGGGGACAGAACGAGAACCCCAAGACCAAGTTCTCGGGCTATCACGGCTACTGGCCTATCTTCAACACTGTTGTAGATAAGCGTTTTGGTACAGACGAGGAGGTACACACTATGCTTGCAACGGCGCACGACTCACAGATGAATGTCATCTTGGACTATGTTGCCAACCATATGCATATCAACTCTCCCGTGCTTCAGCAGCATCCCGACTGGACAACAGAGCTCTACCTGCCCGATGGACGCAAGAATATCGGCTTGTGGGATGGCGAGACACGTCTTACCACCTGGTTTGATGAGCATATACCCACGCTCGATACACGTCGTGAGGAGGTGTGCGATCCTATGACCGACTCGGCACTACACTGGGTGCGTAACTTCGATTTCGATGGTTTCCGCCACGATGCTTGTAAGCATATTCCGCTCAACTACTGGCGTATGCTCACCCATAAGATGAAGTCATCAATGCCCGAGCGTGTATTGTGGCAGATTGGCGAGACCTATGGCGACGTGGAGCTTATAGGCTCCTATGTTAAGACAGGTATGATCGACTCGCAGTTCGACTTCAATCTCTATCACACCTCACGCGATGTCATCGCTGACCCGAGCCGCTCTATGCGCGATGTAGCCCGTACTGTCGAGGAGTCAGAGGCGGCTTATGGCTCACACCACACTATGGGTAATATAACAGGTAACCACGACAAGCCCCGCTTCATCTCTATTGCAGGTGGCGATATGTCGTTGTGGTGTCCCGATGATAAGGCAGAGGGCTGGCACCGTGAGGTTGGCGTAGGTGATTTGGATAAGGGTCACGCAGGCTTGCAGCTCCTCAAGGCTATCATCACCACCGTTCCTGGTGTTCCCTGTATCTATCAGGGTGATGAGTATGGTGTTCCAGGTGCTAATGATCCCGATAACCGCGATATGATGCGTTTCGATGGCTACAACGACCACCAGTTGCGTGAGTATGCACAGACCAAGGCACTGTTGAAGAACCGCCGTCAGTCAATGCCGTTGATGTATGGCGACTTCCGCACACTCTATGTTGACGACGATGTATGGGTATTCGTGCGCCACTATATGGGCGATTGGGCTGTTGTTGCTATGAATGTGCGTCCTGTTGAGCGTGCTGTTGAGGTTCAGTTGCCCTCATTTGCCAAGTGCGCAGGTCACGGTGTTGCTGTCGCAACAGAGGGTGCTACTTTTGAGTGCTTGGGCGAGGGTAAGCTCAATATCACACTTCCCGAGTATGGCTACATCGTAATCAACAAGTAGCCTAACGGCGCAAACAGAGCAAACGGCGCAAACAGAGCAAACGGCGCAAACGGCGCAAACAGAGAAAACGGCGCAAACAGAGAAAACGGATAAAATAGAGAATAAAATAAATTACGTACTAAACTATGAAGAAGATTTTTTCAATTATCGCCCTTATGTTGGCGATGGTGGGTTGTATGAGTAACAACACCGCTGAGGAGCAGGTTGTAGAGAGTGGCTACGACAAGTATAATTCAGTTGTCTATGAGTTCAATGTGCGTCAGGCTACTGTTGAGGGCACATTCGCAGCTGCCGAGAAGTATCTCCCCGAGCTGAAGAATATGGGCGTAGATATCGTATGGCTTATGCCTATCAGCCCTATTGGTGTTGATGGCCGTAAGGGTACACTCGGCTCATATTACTCAATCATCGACTATAAGGCTATCAACCCCGAGTTCGGTACAATGGATGACTTCAAGCACTTCTTGGATGCTGCTCACGACCTCGGTTTGAAGGTTATCATCGACTGGGTTGCAAACCACACTTCGCGCGATGCAAATTGGTGGAACGAGGGTAAGAAGGATTGGTATGTTATCGACCCCGAGACCGAGTTGCCTATTGTTGAGTATGACTGGACAGATATCGCAAAGCTAAACTACGAGAATCAGGATATGCGTGCCGCAATGAAGGAGGCTCTCTGCTACTGGATTGAGCTTGGTGTAGATGGATACCGTTGCGACGTTGCTATGAATGTTCCCGCAGACTTCTGGCAGGATGCGTGGACAGCTGTTAAGGCTATCAACCCCGATGTATACCTCTTGGCAGAGGGCGAGGAGAAGTGGTTGCAGGAGTGCGGCTTTGATGCCACTTATGCTTGGGAGCTTCACCACATCTTCAACGCTATGGCAAAGGGTGGCAGCGAGACCAAGAATGTTGCTGGCGACGGCACTATCAAGACCGATGCCAAGACCGTAGCCGACCTTAAGGAGTATATCGCTCGTGACGAGGTTAACTATCCTGCACCTCATATGCGCCTTATGTTTACCTCTAACCACGATGAGAACTCTTGGGCAGGTACCGAGTACGAGCGTATGGGCGATGCATACAAGGCATTTGCAACCCTTACATTCGTTCTTCCGCAGGGTCAGCCCCTTATCTACACAGGTCAGGAGATTGGTTTGAACCGTCGTTTGCAGTTCTTTGAGAAGGACTCTGTAGTTGAGCTCGTTGACTTGGAGTATGGCACGCAGATGCGTACATACTACAAGAATATGGCAGCTTTCCGCCACGCTAACAAGGCTCTTGCAGCAGGCGAGAATGTCGCTCCTGTGGTATATATGGAGGGTGCTCCCGAGACAGTATTGGCATTCACGCGTGAGAAGGAGGATAACAAGGTATTCTGCTTGTTCAACTTCTCTGTTGAGCCACAGGTTGTAACCATCACCGAGGCTGTTGCTGGCGATTATACTTCTCCTTGTGGCAAGACCTTTACTTTGAAGGCTGGCGAGCAGCTTGAGCTTGGTGCTTGGGATTGCAAGGTGATGTCTAAATAATTGGCTATAATTCAGGAGGGTGCGTCACAGGGTGTCGTACCCTCTGTTGATTTTTTTTCGAGGTGTGATGATGTATAAAAATCCTGAATGGAGCTACTCTGCTGTACTCTACGAGATGAACATTCGACAATTTACCGTCGAGGGTACATTTCGTGCAGCCATCGAGCGACTTCCGTTCTTACGCTCTGTGGGCATTGATGCTATATGGCTTATGCCCATATATCCTATCGGCGTAGAGGGTCGTAAAGGCTCTCTTGGTTCGTATTACTCTATACGCGACTATACGGCTGTTAACCCCGAGTTTGGTAGCGACGCAGATATGCTCGACTTTGTGCGTGCTGCCCACGCTCTTGGAATGCGTGTGCTGCTCGATTGGGTAGCTAACCACACGGCGCGTGATGCTCGTTGGGTTACGGAGCGTGCTGCAGATTGGTATGAGCGCGATGCTGCGGGCGTGCCTCTTGTGCCGTGGGACTGGAGCGATACCGCCAAGCTCAACTATGCCAACCACGGCGTATGGCGTGACCAGATAGATGCTATGCGCTATTGGGTAGATAGGTTTGGTGTTGACGGCTTCCGTTGCGATATGGCTATGCTTGTGCCCATTGAGTTCTGGCAGGAGGTTAGCGAGGAGCTACACCGCATAAAGCCCGATATATTTATGCTTGCCGAGGCAGAGGAGGATAACCTCTTTGACAGTGCCTTCAATATGAGTTATCAGTGGAACATCCACCATATAATGTGCGATATAGCCAAGGGGGCACGCCGTGTATGGGATCTGCGTAGTGCCATATATGCCGAGCGACAGAGGTATCCCAAGGAGGCTATGCGTATGAGCTTTACCTCTAACCACGACGAGAACTCGTGGAGTGGCTCTGAACAGACGCGCTTTGGTGGTGCGCTGGAGGTGATGACCGCCTTGACATTCCTTATGCCCTCTACTATGCCGCTTATATACACTGGTCAGGAGGTGGGCTACGACCACTCGTTTGCCTTCTTTGACCGCGACCCTATACCGCAGTCGGCATACGTCGAAAATCGCACTACGGAGCTATATCGCAGGCTCACGTCGCTTAAACATAGCGAGCGAGCGTTGTATGCAGGCGAGCGTGGTGGCGAGATGGTAGAGATTGAGAATAATGCCAAGGATTGTATGATGACCTTTGTGCGTGAGGTGCGTGGTAGCCGCGTTGTGGCAATTATGAACTTGTCGCCATATACTATCCACGCGGACTTCTATACGGGCATATATGCTGGCAACTACCGCGATGCAATAACAGGCGAGCGTGTAGCGTTAGATAGCCACGTGGAGAGAGATATTGCACCTTGGAATTACCAGATTTTAGTGAAGTAAACAGAAGATATATGAGACGATTTTTTTCTTTGATATGCTTTGTTATGCTGTCGACACTTGTCACAGCCGAGGCCGCCAAGCCCAAGACAACAATCAAACACGTTGAGCCGTTGTCGTGGTGGGTGGGTATGAATACGCCGTTGCAGCTGTTGATTAATGGCGAGAATATCGGCGCGTGGAGCGTTGAGATTCTTCCTGCCAATCAGGGTGTGTCGGTTAGTGGTGTCCACACTGCAGACAGCCCCAACTACCTCTTTGTTGATGTAGACATCGAGGATGATGCTGTGGCGGGTGACTACACCTTGCGTTTTACCAATGGTAAGAGCAAACTCAACTACATATATACCATTGCAGAGCGCGTGGCAGGCTCTGCCGAGCGTAAGAGCTTTACTACGGCAGATTTTGTCTACCTTATAATGCCAGACCGCTTTGCTAATGGCGATACCTCTAACGACTCTACGGATGACACTATAGAGAAGGTGGATCGCTCACGTGCAGGTCGTCGTCACGGAGGCGATATTCAGGGAATAATAGACCATCTTGACTATATCGCAGACCTTGGTGCAACGGCTATCTGGAGCACTCCACTGCTGCTCGACAATGAGAATGGTGCATCGTATCACGGCTATTCGTGCAGCGACTACTACCGCATAGACCCGCGTTATGGCTCAAATGAGCTGTTTAAGAGCTATGTCGAGGAGTGTCACAAGCGCGACCTTAAGGTTATTATGGATATCGTGCCTAACCATAGCTCAACGTCGCACTGGTGGTATGCCGACCAGCCCTTCGAGGACTGGACTCATAAGTGGGAGAGCTATACGCAGTCTAACTGGACCTTCTCTACCAATATGGATTTTAACGCCTCGAAGTCAGATTTGTATCAGATGGAGAGCGGCTGGTTTGACCGCTCGATGGCAGATATGAACCTCGATAATGTCTACTTGTTGAACTACTTTAAGCAGTGGGCAGTGTGGTGGATTGAGTACTCGGGTCTTGATGGCTTCCGCGTAGATACATATCCCTATAACGAGAAGATGCCTATGAGCCAGTGGTGTAAGGCTGTTATGGAGGAGTATCCCAACTTCAATATCGTGGGCGAGGTGTGGACATCATCTATCCCGCAGTTGGCATATTGGCAGGGCGGCAACTACAATAAGGATGGCTTCAACTCGCACCTTAAGTCTATTATGGACTTCCCGTTGCACGACGCTATTCGCGCAGCTATGACCGAGGGCGGTGCTCGCGGTGGCTGGGGTAAGGGTATGACCCGTATCTATGATGTCTTGTCGCACGACTTTGTATATCACGACTTGCAGAATATGATGATTATGGCAGGTAATCACGACACAGACCGTGTGGGTGATGTTGTTGAGGGTGATGCACGCCGTATGAAGCTCGTAGCAGCTATGCTCTGCACAATGCGTGGTATGCCGCAGATGTTGTATGGCGATGAGCTTATGTTCCGTTCTACGGATCGTTCCAAGGGTCATCCTACGCTGCGCGTAGACTTCCCTGGTGGCTGGGAGGGCGATGCCAAGAACCTCTTTGACCGTGCGCAGCACACAGGCGACGAGAAGGATGTATTCGACTATACCCACAAGCTTATGAACTGGCGTAAGTCAAAGGATGTTATCCACAATGGTCGCACGCTGCACTTCATTGACCGCGATAACACCTACGCCTACTTCCGCTATAACGACAGCGAGGTGGTGTTTGTCTACATCAACAATAGCGACGATACGCGCGAGGTGGCGTGGGAGCGTTATGCCGAGATTTCGGAGGGGCTTACCGAGGGCCGCGATGTCATCACGGGCGAGAGCGTAACAATGCAGGGCTGTAAGGTTGCTCCTGCTACGGCACTTATCGTCGAGTTCAAGCGATAAGCGCAATATATAACATCGTTATAATTCAGGGGTTGTCACACCATTTGGTTGACAGCCCTTGTTTTTTTCAATATAAATGTCTATATTTGTAGTATCGCAAACTAAATACCTAACGATATGAAGAGATTGTTATTAACGCTGGCACTCGTCGCTACGGTAGGTAGCGTGTCAGCACAGGAGCCAGTAAAGACTCTTGAGGAGGCGCAGGCACAGTTGGAACTTGTGACTGCAAAGCATAAAAGCGCAGTTAGCGAGGCTCGTGCCGAGGAGCGTAGTATCAAGGAGTCGGCCAACATCCGTTTGGATAACGCCAAGGCGGAGTTGCAGGTAGCCAAGGAGCGTTATAGGGTTGTTTTAGACGAGCAGAAGCGTAAGCTTAAGGAGGCAAAGGAGCAGTACAAAAAGGCATCTGCCCGCTTCAAGCAGGAGGCTGCCCGCACCAAGCAGGAGATAAGTGCTGCGCGCGCTAACACCAAGGCTGTCGAGGCTATGCGCAAGAGCGATATTGACCGCGCCAAGAGCGAGGTGTCACGTCTTAAGGCTATTGAGCAGGCTAAACGTTAGGCGATTTTTTCAGGTTTCGCAAGCCTTGAAATCCCTCTTATTATACAACTTCAAAGAGTTGGGGCTGTCGCAACGCAGTTGTTGGACAGCCCTCATTGTTGCTATATGCCGTGTGTATCACGCGTGTAGTTTGTCTTGAGGTAGTCCATTGCCGAGAATCGCTCGGAACGCTTCTCGGGTTTTATATTGTCAGATGTCGACGTTGTGCGTAGTGCGCGCCCATCCATTACATAGTCCTTAATAAACTGCAATATGAGGTCTGTTTTGTCGATGAGTGGCACAATTGCGAGTGCGTGGTCGGCATATCGCTCTGTATAGAAGTAGTAGGGTATGTCGAGCTTCTCGAGGTTGCGTACTATATACTTCGAGCCATAGAAGCCTATGCCGAATATTGATGCCTTGTTGTAGGGCACATTGCTGTCAGATGTGCCGTGAAAGAGCATCGTTGGTGCTGGCGACCTATCCCACTTCGGCTTGCCCTCTGTCGAGAATATCGCACCTGCGCAAGCAACCACTGCGGCGTAGCGGAAGTCGTGGGGTAGGGCGTGAGGTATGGTGTTGCCATTGCACATACACCACTCCGCCTGAAGGGCTGTTATCGCTCCTGCACTCGACCCGCTAACCATTATCTTTGTGGTGTCGATGTTCCACTCCGAGGCGTTGCTGATGATAAACTCTGTTGCCGCGTATAGATCCTCTACGGCGATGTTCACACTGCGCTGCATAATCGCTATAACGCCCCTTATATCCATCTTCTCGCTCTCGTTTAGCTTGAGACCTTTAAGCCCCAGACGATAGTCTATCGACGCTACGGCAATGCCCTCGCGCGCCAATGTGTGGAAGTAGTGCTTGTATGCGTCGTGGTCGCGCTCGCCACCTGCAAAGCCGCCGCCAAAGACAAATATCATACAGGGGCGTGCCTCTGCGCTATTGTATGAGGTGTCACGATATAGGTCGAGGTAAAGCTCTTGGTTTTCGTGTGTTGCAAATAGATAAGTCTCACACTTAATCTGCTCTTGAGCATATCCCGTTGCGACGATTGTCGCCAAAATAGATAGTGCAATAAATCTTTTCATAGCTCTATTCTATCAAATTACTCTCTTGTGTCGTTGTTAGGCTATTTAGCGCAGAGACTTCTGCCACTCGCCAATCTCCATATTCTTAATTTCGCCACCCTCTATGTCGAAGCGTACCGCTGTGCGCACCTTGTGTATGCCGTATATGCCCGCAGCTCCTGGGTTTATGTGCAGCAGGTCGTATATGGGGTCGTATATGACCTTGAGTATGTGCGAATGTCCTGCCACAAATATCTTGGGATGTGCGCCGTGAATATGTTGCAGAGCCTTTGGTGCGTAGTGTCGCGGATAGCCTCCAATGTGTGTCATCAGTACCGATGTGCCCTCTACGTTGAAGTAGTTGAACTCGTGGTACATACGTCGCATCACGCCGCCGTCGATGTTGCCATATACCGCGCGCAGCGGCTTGAACGCTGCTATCTTGTCGGCAACCTCCACGCTGCCGAAGTCGCCAGCGTGCCATATCTCGTCGCAGGGCGCAAGAAACTCCTCGAGCACACCATCAAATACGCCGTGTGTATCTGAAATAACGCCAATTTTCATCCGTGTAATTCTATATCGTTAGCAAATATAACGATTTTTTTTGTACCTTTGTGTTATATGTCGCAATTTGAAATGTTAATCAAAAAAATAGTTGCTATGAACAGAGTATGTAGAAACCTAATGGTCGCACTCCTCCTCCTTGTGTCAGGTGTAGTGTCGGCACAGCAAAACTTGTGGCACCGTGTCGCTGTTGTCTCTCCCGAGGTCAATGACGATTGTAGTGTCACCGTGCGCTACTTTGCCCCCAATGCCTATAGTGTTGAGGTCACGGGCGACTTCCTCCCCGAGAAGAGCGTCGACACCCCCTACGGTGTGATGAATGTCCCTGGCAGTGCCTCTCTTACGCGCCTCGATAATGGCGTGTGGGAGTACCGCTCGGAGCCTCTTGCCTCGGAGCTCTATACCTACTCATTTATTGTCGACGGTATGTCGGGTATGCACGACCCCTCAAGCTCCTACTTTATGCGCGATATAAATACGCAGATGAACTATTTTATCATCCCTGGCGAGCGTGGCGACCTCTACACTGCGCAGAATGTCCCCCACGGCACCTTGTCCAAGGTGTGGTGCGAGCAGGGCGGTGTCAACCGCCGTATGACGGTGTATACCCCCGCAGGCTATGAGGATAGCGACGAGCGTTATCCCGTCCTCTACCTGCTGCATGGTATGGGTGGCGACGAGGAGGCTTGGTTGGCAACAGGTCGCGTTGTGGAGATTATGGATAACCTCATCGCTGCGGGCAGATGCAGGTCTATGATTGTTGTTATGACCAATGGATGCACCAAGCACGTCTCTGCCCCAGGCTTCTCGCACGAGGGTCAGTGGGTGCCCTATGGCAGTGGCTCTATGGATGGCTCTTTTGAGAGCCTCTTCCCCGATGTCGTTAAGTGGGTGGATGCCCACTACCGCACCATCAGCGAGCGTGGCTCACGCGCTATTGCGGGCTTGTCTATGGGTGGCTTCCACTCGGCACAGATATCCAAGGAGTACCCCGAGATGTTTGACTATGTAGGTCTGTTTAGTGCGGCTGTCTTCCGTGGCGATAATAGCGCGTCGCCCATATATGCTAACTTTGAGCAGAAGCTAAAGAGGCAGTTCGACAACGCTCCCAAGCTCTACTGGATAGCTATCGGCAAGACCGACTTTTTGTACGAGGAGAATGTGCGCTACCGCGAGCTTCTCGATAGCAATGGCTATGAGTACACATACGTTGAGAGCGAGGGTGGACATATCTGGCGCAACTGGCGTGTCTACTTGAGCGAGTTCGCACCGTTGCTCTTTAATAAGTAGGTCGAGATAGGACAGAATAGGGCGGAATAGGGGAACACCCTATCAAACCCCAACCCTATCACACCCTATTAAACCCTAAATAAAATTTAGCGCGAGTACCCAACGATACCCGCGCTAAACTTTTTAGGCTACTACGCCCAATTACTCCTCCTCGAAGATATCATTCTTGTAGCTACTCCAACCTTCAGCTGTCTTATACGCATCTATAACACTATCATCATCAGATGCAGGAACATATATCTTGCGTCCTGCAGCATTGTTGCCGAACATATCGTGATCTCCTGTTGGCGGTATTGTAGGCTTGCAATATATTGTCGCAAGGCTGGTGCAATCTTCAAATGCACCCCATCCAATCTTCGTTACGCTATTGCCAATAGTCACACTTGTAAGGCTTTCGCAACGATAGAATGCATGCACTCCAATCGTCGTTACGCTATCAGGAATAGTCACACTTGTAATGCTGTTGCAATCATAGAATGCATCATCTCTAATCGTTGTTACGCTATTGGGGATAGTATATGTAGTGCCAGATGCTTCCGCATACGCGATAATAGTATTATCCTTAATCAAACAACGACCATTATCCGCAGCAAATTTACCCTTAAACTCTTTAAGGCTTTCGCAACCAGCGAATGCACAACCTTCAATCGTCGTTACGCTATCGGGGATAGTCACACTTGTAAGGCTTTCGCAATATGCGAATGCCCAACCTCCAATCATCGTTACGCTATCGGGGATGGTCACACTTGTAAGGCTGGTGCAATAATAGAATGCCTCATATCCAATCGTCGTTACGCTATTGGGGATAGTGTATTGAGTAGCACCACAACCCAAAGCAAAAGCATATAGCACACCATCAATAATCAAACAACGACCACCATCAGCAGCAAATTTACCTTTAAACTCTTTAAGGCTGGTGCAACGGCTGAATGCCCACTCTCCAATCGTCGTTACGCCATCGCCAATAGTCACACTTTCGAGGCTGTCGCAATATATGAATGCACCACGTCCAATCGTCGTTACGTTATCGGGAATAGTCACACTTGTAAGACTGTCGCGATTATGGAATGCATAATCTCCAATCTTTGTAACATCACCCTCAAAGGTAATAACACCCTTACCAGTTTCGCTATCCCACTCATTTGATACATACGTTGCACCAAACACTGTCTTATCGTATGGCTCTACCTTTACGGTTGCAGTGTAATAAATTTCATTATTGGCGGGTTTTGTTGCCTTGAACGTAAGTGACGCCATCGGCTTAATATGGTTACGCTCGATAATGACCTCATTATCCGTAGTCTTGGTCATCGCAGAGCCATCAACGGCGGTAATCTCCACAGTCAAGCCCTTCGTAAAGGTCTGCGGAGGCAGTGCGATATAAAATGCTGTTGCCTCTGCGCCAAGTGCAACACCCTTCTCGGTGGGCGATGTGCCATCCACGCAGTTAAGCGTAACCTCCTTAAGCACTGTATCTTCAAATACAAGGTTGCCACCTGCGCTACCTGTTTCATTCTCGCCCTCATCCTCACCAGCATCGCCAGCCTCTGATGCGAGAGTAGCGGTAGCATCTGCCGAGTTGATATACAGCTCGCCTGCAACCTGCTCGCCATTGTTACCGCGCACGGTGATAGACTTTATCTGCTCGCCATTGCCCGTAAGCTGCAACTTAAGCCAGCCACATACATTCTTAAGCGAGATATTGTTATACTCGCTCTGCGAAATCATAATATTGCCATCCAAGCCATAGCTATCCTTAAGGTAGGTCTGTGTGGCAGTAAGTGAGGCTTGTACATTATAGGTTTCAGTGTTGAAGTAGTAGTTCTCATTATAAGGATATACCACCACAACGCGTGCGGTCTTTGTAGTAGCCTCGCCAGCATCAACGCGTGTAAGGTCGGCTGTGCGTGCGCCAGTCTCGCCCGTGTACTGCCACTGCTGGTTAGCATCCGAGCGGTAGAAAACAGACACAAGGTCGCCATTAGTCCAGACGGTCTTTTGTGCCGAGTTTAGCTGAATACGTGTCTCGTCATCCTCGAAGCCGACGGTAAGCGTTGCGGGTGCCTCGTCGACGATGTTTTGGATGCCTTGCTGCTCGTCGAGAGCATACTTTGAGCAGGCTGCAAACAACACGGCAGCGACTGCAAAAAATAGAAATCGTTTCATAGTTATTTTGTGTTAGTTATTTTTGATTTTTTGAGTATATGCCAGCTACCACTCTTGTTCGGGGTCTAAAATAGGATCCTCGTTAGAGTTCTGAAAACCCTGCTCAACGGCAGTCTCGATAACCTCGACATCGGGCGCGAGGTACTCTAATAAAGTGTTGTATTTCATTGACAACAATTTAATTTTACCGTAGAACTCCTATGCGGTGGGTTAGTATAAAAACAGAAAGTGTGGAGTTGATTCTCGGTTTATTAATCTGACGGTTGTGGAAAGACCTGACCAAAATAAACGCTACAATGCCCCACACTTGGATAGTATGGGTGTCGCACAGAGGGTGCATAGCCACATAGCTATACAAGAAATGAGTGTTGCTCGTTCATCCCTTGGTCAAGAAAACTTCCACATTTTCAGATTAGGACTGCGAAAAACACTTTCAATATGTCTGCTATTTTTGCAATAGCATCACAAAAGTAAATAAAATTTCGCAAACGACCAACACTCCGAGGGACATTGTTATATATAAGGTGTGGTCGAGTAGAGAATGGAGGGTGCTGGATGTTTTAGTGTCAGAGTGGTGCAGCAGTGGCGATGAAATGAAAAAAAACGAGATGGAGCGAGATGATTTTGTGTCAGAAGGCTGCAGATACAACGCTCGGCAGCACGGTGGATGTTGCAACAATAAGGTGCTGGATGTTTTAGTGTCAGAGTGGTGCTGCAGTGGCGATGAAATGAAAAAGCCCTGGATGGAGCGAGATGATTTTGTGTCAGAAGGCTGCAGATACAACGCTCGGCAGCACGGTGGATGTTGCAACAATAAGGTGCTGGATGTTTTAGTGTCAGAGTGGTGTAGCAGTGGCGATGATATGAAAAAGCCCTGGATGGATAGTACTTTGCGTACATTCCATTCAGGGCTTTGATTGAAGCGTCGCTGATGCGCCGCTATCACACTAAAATCCCTATTCCCACTCTATCGTGGCTGGCGGCTTTGATGATATATCATAGACTACGCGGTTTACGCCACGTACCTTGTTTATAATCTCATTTGACAGACGCGCCAATATCTCGTAGGGGATATGTACCCAGTCGGCAGTCATACCATCGGTAGACTGTACGGCACGCAGTGCCACGCAACGCTCATAGGTACGCTCGTCGCCCATAACACCCACCGACTGCACGGGGAGCAGGATAGCTCCTGCCTGCCAAATCTTATCATACCAGCCTGTCTCGCGCAGGATGTCGATATATATCTTATCTACGTTCTGCAATATCTCCACCTTCTCGCGTGTGATATCGCCGAGGATGCGTATTGCAAGACCTGGGCCTGGGAAGGGGTGACGACCAATAAGACGCTCCGACATACCCATAGAGCGACCTACGCGACGCACCTCGTCCTTGAAGAGTAGGCGCAGCGGCTCTACAATCTTAAGACCCATCTTCTCGGGCAGACCGCCCACGTTGTGGTGCGACTTGATGACAACAGCTGTGCCGTTAACCTTTGCAGACTCCACGACATCGGGGTATATAGTACCCTGACCGAGCCACTTAACGCCCTCAAGCCTCTTTGCCTCTGCCTCGAATACCTCCACGAAGTCGCGTCCTATAATCTTGCGCTTTGTCTCGGGGTCGCTCACGCCAGCAAGGTCGCCGAGGAACTTGTCAGAGGCATCCACGCCCTTGACATTGAGTCCCATACCGCGATACGACTCCAACACCTCCTCGAACTCGTTTTTGCGTAGCAAGCCCGAGTCTACGAAGATGCAGTATAGGTTCTCGCCGATAGCCTTGTGTAGCAGCACTGCCGCAACTGACGAGTCTACGCCACCCGACAGACCGAGCACAACCTTATCGTCGCCGAGCTGCGCCTTAAGCTCCTTCACGGTGCTCTCCACGAAGCTGTCTGCCGTCCACGAGCAGCTGCAGCCACAGATGCCCACAACAAAGTTTTCAAGCATCTGCTTGCCCTCCTCCGAGTGGTATACCTCGGGGTGGAACTGTATGCCCCACGTCTGCTCGCCAGAGATGTGGTAGGCGGCAACGGGCACATCCTCCGTAGAGGCGATGATGTTGTAGCCCTCGGGGATTGTTGTGATGGTGTCGCCGTGTGACATCCACACCTGCGACTCACGGCTCAAGCCCTTCATCAGTGCGTCGTCAGCCTTGACTACCTGCATACGTGCACGACCATACTCGCGGCTGGGCGATGCCTCAACCTTGCCTCCGTAGAAGTGTGCGAGGTACTGCGCGCCGTAGCAAACGCCGAGTAGCGGTAGCTTGCCCTTGATGTTGTCGAGGACGATGCGTGGTGCCTCTGCGTCGCGCACCGAGCGTGGCGAGCCAGAGAGCACAACGCCGCGTACCGACTCATCGAGTGCGGGGACGTTGTTGAACGGGTGGATCTCACAATATACCTGCATCTCGCGTATGCGGCGCGCGATAAGCTGTGTGTACTGCGATCCAAAATCAATGATTAATATCTTCTCTGTCATATACTCTTCTGTTGTTTCGCGTTTATTAGTGAATAGCCCGATGTCGAAATATCATAGCTATTCGCCACGTGAGTAGTTGGGTGTCTCGCTGGTGATAGTGATATCGTGCGGGTGGTTCTCCGTAACGCCACTTGAGGTGATGCGAATGAAGCGTGCCTTCTGCAGTGTCTCTATATCCTTTGCACCGCAGTAGCCCATACCTGCACGAATACCGCCCACGAGCTGATATACAGTCTCCGATAGCTTACCCTTGAATGGCACACGACCTACGATACCCTCGGGCACGAGCTTCATAATGTTACCCTCGGAGCCCTTCTGGAAGTAGCGGTCAGCCGAGCCAGCCTTCATAGCGTCGATAGAGCCCATACCACGGTATGCCTTGAACTTACGACCATTGTAGATAATGGTGTCGCCAGGTGACTCCTCGACACCCGCAAACATAGAGCCTACCATCACGCAGTTGCCGCCAGCTGCCAACGCCTTGACGATGTCGCCAGAGTAGCGCAAGCCGCCATCAGCAATGATGGGCACACCCGCCTTCTTTGCCTCGGTTGAAGCATCGTATATAGCCGAGAGCTGGGGAACACCCACACCCGCGATGATGCGAGTTGTGCATATTGAGCCTGGGCCTATACCCACCTTGATACCGTCGGCACCATTCTCGATAAGATACTTGGCAGCCTCCGCTGTGGCGATGTTGCCCACAACAACGTCGAGCTGCGGATATGTCTCCTTAATCTTGCGAAGAAGTGTTACGACACCCTTGGTGTGACCGTGTGCCGAGTCGAGTACTACGGCATCCACCTCCTCGGCAACGAGTGCTGCCACGCGATCCATAGCATCGGGCGTAATGCCGATACCTGCGGCTACGCGCAGACGACCCTTGGCATCCTTACAAGCATTGGGGTTATCCTTAAGCTTGGTGATGTCACGGTAGGTGATAAGACCTACCAACTTACCATCGTTGTTGACAACGGGCAACTTCTCAATCTTGTTGGCGAGCAACACCTCTGCGGCAGACTTAAGGTCGGTCTCGTGTGTTGTCACGATGTTCTCCTTTGTCATCACGTCGTCAATCTTGCGCTCCATATCGCTCTGGAAGCGTAGGTCACGGTTGGTGACAATACCGATGAGCATACCCTCGTCGTCGATAACGGGAATACCACCAATCTTGTTCTCCTGCATAAGCTGGAGTGCATCACCTACGGTGTTGTCGCGCTTGATGGTCACGGGGTCATAAATCATACCGCTCTCGGCGCGCTTCACGCGACGCACGTGCGCAGCCTGCGCAGCGATAGACATATTCTTATGGATGACACCAATACCACCCTCACGTGCCAAGGCGATGGCAAGAGTAGCCTCGGTTACGGTATCCATAGCTGCAGACACGATGGGTATGTTCAATTGAATATTGCGAGAGAAGCGACCTACTGTCGATACCTCGCGAGGCAGAACCTCTGAATAGGCAGGTACGAGCAACACATCATCAAATGTGAGACCTGTTGTCTGTACCCTTTCATCGATAAAAGACATAGCAATCAGGTTTATTTATTTTATGTTGCGTACAAAATTACTAAAAAAATCTCACTATCGCAATAGCGTGATGTTATTTTATTAACATTTTTTTTGGATAAACGTTGCTCTAATATGTGTTTGTCGCCCGCTGTTTAGCGGTAACTATCTAATTGTGTGATACTTACCACTTGGGAGCAATAGAAAAAAATACCTCGAAGTTTATGCCTGGCATAGGGCGTGAAAGCACCGACAGATACTCCTCATTAAAGAGATTGTTCACTGCAAGTTTGAGAGATAGCTCTGCCCACTTTGGCGAGAAGCTCTTTTCGAGGGTTATGTTGCTCATAAAGTAGTCTGGGAGAATTCCCGATAGCGACAGGTCGCCCGTCGACATCGTGTAACGCTTCGAGTAGTAGCACCATTTATATCCAAATGCCCATTTGCGCCACTCTAAACGTCCATTTACTGTTGCAGATAGCTCGGGGACGTAGGGTAGCTGCTTGCCAACAGACTTATCGGCAGGCGACATCGGCTCACCCTCATTTATTGAGGGTGTCCAGGAGAAGGTGCCATTGAGGTTTAGTCTCCACTCTGGGGCAAGGGCCACGTTGAGGTCGCCTTGTAGCTCCACACCGTAGGCGTGTACATCCTTGATGTTGCGAGGCGAGAAGAAGCCCTTTACTGTTGGTAGCCACAATATCCAATCCTCTATGTGCGAGTCGAACCACGTAGCCGAGCCTGTAAGACGATATACTCCCTCCCTGCCTACGGCAAACGAGAGTCCTGCATCGTATGTCCAGCCGCTCTCGTGCTTTAGGTCGGGGTTGCCGCCAGGCATAAAGTAGAGGTCATTGAGCGTTGGAAAGCGGAAGTTGCGCGATACGCTCGCTTTAGCCACAATATTTCCGCGCTTGGATACTACGCCGTCGATGAAGAGTGCGGGTATGAGTGGTGTGAAGTCGTTGCCAAACAACTCTTCGCGCAGTACCGCCGAGATGCCGAAACGCTCCGAGGGTCGCCACTTTGCAGTCACTGTGCCCGATAGCTCCACACGCGCCTGATTGTAGCCCACAACACCCTTGTTTCCATCCTGTAGCACAAGGCTCTTGTCGCGGCTCGTGACGAAGTGCTGGTGCAGTGCCACCGAGGCGGTAAGAAGCCATTTAGAGCCTATGTAGTACTCGGCATCTACATCGCCATAGATTGTGTTTATGGTGCTGCGCGAGCGCGTCATAGTAGTCATAACTCCATTGCCTGGGTCACGCTCATAGTCATACGCCATCCACGTATGTATGTATCCTGCGTGTGCTGCGAGCTTATAGCTGCTACGTAGATGCTTCCACGACATCACCGTACGTAGCGTCTCTTCGCGCTGGCGGTTGTTGTACTCTGTGTCGTCGGCGTAGTCGGTGGTAAGCATCGCCAACTCGCGGTTGGAGTTTATATACCACGCATTTAGTGCAATATGGTCACTATTTTTAAGTGTGTGATATACCTCCTGCATAATGTGCAGGTCACGGTAGGCACCGCTACGATTTCGCTCGATAGGGTAGTATTGGTCGATGATGTTCATCTGGTCGTCGTAGACGTTTATCTTCTTGTCGTGGTTGCGATAGCGGTAGTCGTTGGCAGATGTAGATAGCACAACACGTGTGGAGCTCTGCCAGCGACTATTGCCATAGCCTATGCGCAGGAACTCATCAAAGGTCTTAAATGAGCCTATGCCCTGTACGTATTGCAGCTCAAAGCCCTCGTTGTTGCTCTGGTTTGATTGTAGCTGTACCGCGCCGCCAAGTCCTCCACCTGTCTCTGTTACGGATGATGTGCCGTGCAGGAGTGATGCTCCGTCAATGAGGTATGATGGAATCAGCGAGAAGTCGGTCATACCGAGCATAGGGTTGTTTATGCGCATACCGTTCCACGTAACTTGTGTGTGCGATGGCGATGTGCCACGAAATGCCACCGTTGAGAGCGTCGCACGTCCATAGCTCTTGACATATATCGACGAGTTGAAGGTTAGTACATCTGCCATCGAGAGAGAGATGTTCTCTTTGAGGGCTAACGAGTCGAAGCGTGTGCGCTGTATGCCTATATCGCTTATGGGGCGGTTGCCTGTAACCATAACGCCCTCGATGTCGACGTGGTGCTCGCCATCAACCATACGGTGCTCCTGTGCCTTTGCTGTTATACATAGGCACATAAGTAGTAGTATGGTGTATAGTCGCGTCATCATACGTTGTTATTACTTCCAGCAGAATGCTCCAGGTATCACGCCCACGTAAAATTCATCAATAAGCTCGCCTGTGGAGCTGTAGCGATATATCTTGCCCTGCTGCTGGTAGTCAATGGCATCGGCAACATATATGTCGCCATTGCGAGGGTCAACCGTTAGTCCGTAGTATATCTCGCGGTAGGGTATGAGTGGTCGCACGGGGAGATACTCCGCCGTAACGTCCATCTCCCAGATGTCGTCATCTATCCAATATAGCTTGTCGCCACTGCCGTTTAGCTGTAGCTCCGAGGGCGAGCTGCCCATTGTAAATGAGTATTCGCGCTCGATAACAAAGGCCTCGGGCTCTATGCGGTAGAGCTTGGCAGCCTCGTAGCCGTATGGCGAGCCGTCGTAGCCGCCATCTGTTATTGTCCACAGCTTGTTGTTGCAGTCTAACACCAACGATGTAGGCTGTATGCCCACGGTAAGCTCCGCAACGACACTATCCGTGCGTGTGTCAATCTTGAGTATGCGGTTTTGGTACGACCAGCAGTTCACATAGACGTAGTCGCCCAGCTGCACCATCTGCTCTGTTGAGCCCTGCTCCATAGTCATCGAGGGGCACTCTATATATCCCGTAATCTCGTATCGCTTTGGGTTGACAATGAAGATGCGGTTATCCCATATCTGCGAGATGTACGCCTTGTCATCCGACACAAAGTGTATGTAGCGCGGTGATGTGAGACCCGTTATGCGACCAACCTCGCGGAAGGTGTCTGGGTCGATAGCAAAGACCACGTGCGAGTTATTCACCACAACCCACCCTATGCCGTTGTGTATTATCATCGACTGCGCCACATCGCCGAGCTTCATACCGTTGGCTCGCACGAAGACCTCATTTTCGACGGTGCGGCTTGCGGGGTCGTAATATGATAGTGAGGCGTTGCCATACTGGAAGTTTCCCTCGTTGCAGATGAATAGTCCGCTTGCCGAAGCCTGAAACTCCTCCTCGGTGCCGTACTCCCACTCCATACACGACACAAGGGCTGCTGCGCCACATAGTGCGACGAGTCGCATCACGCTGTGATATGCTCTAACTAATCTTGTCATCTGCACTGCCATATACTCTTAATCTGCCAAATAGATGTCGTATGCTCCAAGTATCTCTGTCGACAGCTCGCCTACCCAGCCACTTGTAGCCTGCACGGCGCACTGCACCTTAACAAAGTCGACGTGGTTCAATGCTACGCTCTCGCCCTCAAAGTCCATAGCGTTGGATATGTCGAAGCCATTTACCTTGCCATCGCCCTCCTCGGAGATGATGTCTGTTGAGGAGTAGTTGTCGGCATATCCCCAGTCGTAGGGTGGCTGTATCCACATTGAGCCGTTGCCCGACGCGTCGTAGTTGCGTGCCTCGAGGCGTGTGCCTCGCAGTGTGTAGCTCTCGCCAGATATCCACGTGGGGTAGTACGAGGGCTGGTCGTGGAACGACTTGAGATACTCCACCTCGCCACGTCCACCGAGGCTGTCCTCCCACATCACTGGCATCTCGCTACCCGCAGGACGGTAGTAGGTCACAGCGTACTCCTGTATGGTGCTATCAAGACCACTCTCCGAGCCGCGCAGCTCATACCACGTGTCGTCAGCCTTGCCGTTGCCGTTCTCGTCCTGCATAACCCAGACAACACCCGGCTCACACGAACTTTCGAACGAGTTACCTATAATGGCAATGTCGTAGCCCGCGCCGTTGAGGATGCTGTGGTCGAAACCGAGGACGATATATCCGCCAAATGCGCCGAGCGACACAAACTTATGCTCTGCAAGGCGTTGCATAGCTCGTGTGTTGGCACTATCTTGTGTTACCTCCGTGCCGTCGAACCCCGCCGTCTTGTAGTCGCCTATAAACTGCCCAGGTGCAGGCGTGTAGTCGAGGACTGCGGTGCAGTCGGCAGCAGATGTCGGCGTAGCACTGCGGTAGTGTGCCATCTCGTCGTAGAGCATCACGCTGAACTCCTGCACACGACTCTCGCCATTGGCAAGATGTGCTGTGGCGGTCACTCTATGTTCGCCCGTAACCTCCGAAACGAAGCTGAATGTGCTGCCCTCGCCAGCTATGGTAAGTGCGTCGTCCACCTGCCAGCTGATAGCGACATCGGGGTCGCTCAAAATGGTGGGTGCTATGCGCACCTTGCGCCCGACAACAGAGTGATACTCTGTTTTTTCAAACTCCCACACAAAGCTCTCGTCACGCTCTACGACCTCTATTACGACGCTGTCGCTACTCTCGCCATCGGCATTGGTGGCTATGGCACATAGCTCATACGTGCCTATATTCTCGGCATTAAAGAGATATGTCTCGCCCTCGCCCACATCCTCGCCCGCGAGCTGCCACTTGATGGTGCTTGGTATAGAGCACTCGCGCACCGTGGCGGTAAATAGCTCGCTACTGCCTACGACCATACATCTGCTGCTGGCACCGAAGATTGCTATTGTCGGTATCTCGCGCTGAACAACATCTATGCGCAACTCGCAGCTGTCGCTGCCATTGTCGTTGGCTACCGTAAGTGTCACATAGACGCTACCCACCTCTGCGCCATAGTGTACATAGGCACGCTCGGTGCATACCGTCTCGCCCTCTATCACCCAGCTGTATGTGGCATCGTCGGCATCGCGGTACTCGGGGGCTATGCGTATCTCGTAGCCACACTTGACGCTATATATGCCGTCACTATTGAGAACAATCTTTGGGGCTGGAGGCAGTGTGATTACCTCGTCGCTGTTACACGACGAGGCAACCGCTGCCACACATAAAAACAAAAACTCTAAAACTCTTTTCATCATTTAATCAATCATCTATATCTCCGACGCGGGAAACTGTACCGCGATATCGTCGTATGCGAAGTAGGCGGGGCAATTCATACCATAGCTACCCACCTGATCCTCCGAAGCCTCGAAGTTAAAGGCTACCTTTACCACCTTGCCGAGCGGTGTCATATCCCACTTTGCCCACTCGGTGAGAATGTTGTCGCTGCCGTTGCATAGGTAGAACTCTACCGAGCCTGTCTGCTCCTCTTGGGCGTTGTATCCATAGGCAACTACCTTAATATAGGTGTCGGCAGTAGCTGGAGCATTGAAGCCGTCGCCATATGTTAGCGAGTTGAGTACGTAACAGGTGTTTGTTACCCACATATGGTCAATCACGCGCTCCACGCCATCCGCAAACTCAAGCGTGTGGAGCGATGAGTCGTAAATCTGCGAATTGAAGAAGTCGCTATAACCGTTGTGTACAGCAAAGTTTGCCGAGCCGTTGTGTCCGCCTATGGGGTTTGCCATCTGCAACTCATACCAGCCGTAGTGCCCCTCGGGGAGTGTCTCGTAGTCCTCTATAATGTAGTTTGAGATGACGTGACCACCGCCCCAGTAAGGCGTTGTGAACGAGTGGAAGAGCTCGGTGTTACCCTCGTCCCACCAGTAGTACTCATACTCGCCATAGTTGGCATAGGTGAGCAGACCGCCATACTGCATATCGTCGATAAGATCGCTCCACGTAGCTATCTCTACACCTGCATAGTCGAGCGTGTAGGGCGTGAAGAGCGCATCGCTATCCTCAAATGTCAGTGTGCGTATCTCTACATCCTCGCCCTCGTCGCCGTTATCCTCCGTAGCCTTGGGTAGACGTATTACACGACCATCGGTAAGCGTGATGATAACCTCGGTGTCGGTCTCCTCCACTGACTCAAACATCGAGTCGCCATCCTTGCCGTCCTTTCCGTCAGCACCATCTTTTCCGTCGGCACCGTCCTTTCCGTCAGCACCATCTTTTCCGTCAGCACCGTCCTTGCCGTCAGCACCGTCCTCGCCATCTTTGCCGTTGGTGCCATCTCGGCCATTGCGGATGACTACCTGTGAGCCGTCGCTAAATGTCAGCACTACGCCCTCGTCGGTGGTCTCTGTTGCGACAATCACCTTACCCTCGTTGAGGGCATCCATAAGGGCTGTCAGTGTCTCGATGTCGCTACGGTTCTGGTCGATCTCCGTCTGCATCTGATCAATTGTCTGCCAGATTGCATCGTCGTCATACGAGCAACCTGTAACTGCTAAAAGCGTAGCTACTACGCCTAAAGCCAAGCACATAAGCTTTCTCATAATCTTGTTGTTTAAAGGTCATTCTCCGTAAACTTAAACAAACGAGACTATGCACATTCTCCTTATGCTCGACGCTGATGCTACCTACGATGCTACAATGCTACAACGCGCCCTTGTGGGGTCACCTTTGCATACAATGTATACTATCTTGATAAAACAAGTCGCAGACTGCCCATTCGCCGCAGGCATAATCTCGTTATAAACGCTTGGCAGGTCTTCTGACTTGTTCCGCTATGCGATGCCTTCCCAGAGTCTTTCTCCAGTGACAATTAGATGTCGCATAGCTTCGTTAGAGAGTCTTATTAGCGAGGTTGTCTATCTATTACGTCGATAACTCGTAAATACAAGGTTACTCGTATATAAATATAACTCGCTCCCTCTCTGGAACTTACAGCAGCGGGAACTGTTCGGGACTTTCACCCGATTCCCTTTTAATCTCCGTAGGCACGCAGCCTATGAGAACCAATGCTCGTGCAAAGATAGATAAAAATTTATAAATAAGCGCAAAGTAGTACGAAAATTTATGAGGAAAATTTATGAGTGGCGGTTTGGATGTGCGCTGATAGGTTTGGATGGGGCTCGTACAAAGCTTAAAACCTCTTACCGTGCGCGTAGGTCTGTGTGGCTGCAAAATAAAAATGTAGGACACTCCGCAGAATGTCCTACAAATGTATAATATCGCACTTTAGCCTCGGTATTGTTATATGCCAAGGTGCTCAAATGCTACCTCTTGTCTTCGGTTGGTTGTGCGTTGCCAGCTTCGTTGCTTGCCTCCTTGCCTGCCTCGTTGTTTGCCTCCTTGCCAGCACGGTTGTAGATGAAGCGACGTATCTTCTTTGTGGGGGTCTTCTCAAACTCGCCCTCGTTGTCTACCACCTTCGATATCTTCGAGAAGCGGTTGACCTTCGAGTTGACATACTCCATAAGGTCACGCTTGACCTCCTCCATCTTAAGGCTCATCTGCTCGGCACTCACAGCCACCTTGTGCTTAAACTCGTCGTAAGCCTCCTCAAGGGCTGTCGTGTCGAAGTGTACAAGGGCAATGAGCTTGCCATCCTCCTCGGTAACAACCGACTCGGCAACGAGCTTGTTGCTGTTGAGCACCTCCTCGATATCCTCGGGGTAGATGTTCTCGCCAGAGGGGCCTACAATCATATTCTTAAGACGTCCCTTGATGTATATCCAGCCGTTCTCGTCCATCGCTCCAAGGTCGCCTGTGCGGAACCAGCCATCTTCGGTGAATACACCCTTTGTAGCTGCCTCATTCTTGTAGTATCCCTTCATACAGCAGGGTGTGTTTACAACAATCTCGCCCTGCTTGGTCTCGGGGTTGACGTTGTCGAGACGTATCTGTACTGCGGGGAGTGCAGGCCCTGTCGAGCCTATGCGCACCATCTTGCCCACTGCGCCTGCCACAAGGGGAGCAGTCTCGGTAAGACCGTAGCCAATACCGTATGGGAAGCCAGCCTCATAGAGGAAACGCTCCGTCTCGGCATCGAGCTTCGCGCCACCGATAGCAAAGAGGCGCATACGACCACCAAAGAGCTTCTTGAGCTGCTTGCCTGCGACCTTATGCAGCAACTTGCGCGACCAGTCGTAGCCATAGAGCTTGCTCAAGAGCTTGTTCTTCTCAAATGTGGGGCGCACCTTGCCGCGATATACCTTCTCCATAATGAGGGGTACCGAGGCGATAACCGTGGGACGCACCTGCAATAGTGCTGGCATAAGTGCCGATGCGGTAGGTGGACGGTCAAGGTAGTGGATATGTGCGCCGCGCGAGAAGGGGTATATCATACCCAGCGTACACTCGTAGGTGTGCGACAGCGGGAGTATCGACAACAATACATCCTCCTCGTTGTAGTCAAACAGCGGTGGAATGATGGTTGTCTGCGCTGCGATGTTGTAGTGTGTAAGCATAACACCTTTGGGCTTCGATGTTGTGCCCGAGGTGTAGATTATCGCCGCGAGGTCATCGGGCTGCGGAATGTGGCTCGTGCCACGCTCTTTTACCTTCTGCGAGATGATGTTGAGACCCTTTGTGCGGATGACAATGTTCATCTTCTCGACGGTCTCTTTTGAGAGTTTTGTGTAGAGCTTATCAGATACGAGTATCGCCTTTGCCTCGGAGTGTTCGATGATTAGGTCGAGCTCTGTGCCTGTGAAGTCGGGGAGGATGGGTACTGCCACCATACCTGCGGTTGTTACCGCAAAGTATGATACGCCCCAGTTGGGCATACTGCTACTCAATATGGCAACTTTGTCGCCAGCATTTATGCCTGCGCCGAGCAACATCTCCTGCACTGTGTCGATGCGCTCGCCAACCTCCTTGTACGACACGTCCTCACCTCCAATCATCGAGAAAGCTATGCGTGACGAGAACTTCTCCACGCTATGCTTAACTATCTCATATAGAGTATTAAACGTCATACTGTGTGTGTTTGTGATTAATAAAAGTATAACAAATCGGGTGCAAGATACCAATAATTTATTAAAATTTGCTATTTTTGGCACAAAATAAATTTCAATGATTGCCAAAAATGTTATAACGAATGCCGCACTTGAGGTGGGTTTTGACCTTGTGGGAGTGGTGCGCGCCGAGCCTTTGACCGAGGAGCGTAACCGCTTTAGTGAGTGGCTGTTGTCGGGAAGAGGCTCTACGTTGAGCTACCTTGAACGCAATGTCGAAAAACGCTTCGATCCGAGCCTTTTGGTCGAGGGTGCGCGGAGTGTTATAATTTGTGCTGTTTCGTACCTGTCGCCACTCGGCAAGGAGGGCTATGATGCATCATCTGTGACAAAGGTGGCTTCGTATGCCGCAGCTCGAGACTACCACCTGACAATCAAAGAGATGTTGCAGCAATTAGCCGAGCGTCTAAAGACGTTCTGCCCAGAGCTTCGTTTTAGGGCATTTACCGACTCTGCGCCCGTTTCCGAAAAGAGCCTTGCTGTGCGTGCGGGCTTTGGCTGGATAGGACGTAACTCGCTGCTTGTCACACCGTCACACGGCTCTATGTTGTTGCTGGGTGAGCTCTTCATATCGTGCGATGTCGATGCGTATGACGAGCCTATGCAGGGGGTGGGGTGTGGTAGCTGTCGTGCCTGTATTGACCATTGTCCTAATAGAGCAATTTTGGATGATAGGTCTATAGACACGCGCCGCTGTATATCGTGCCGCACAATTGAGCGCGAGCAGGATGATGCAGTGCCGCTCCGAGGCTGGGTCTTTGGTTGCGACGAGTGTCAGTCGGTATGTCCGTTTAACCGCCACGCTCCGCTGCACACAAATCCGCGTTTCGATGCTCTGTTCAACCCTCGTGAACTTACTGCGGCGGGGTGGCTTGAGATGTCCGAGGAGGAGTTTTGTGCTATGGCTGGTGCAACTCCGATGGTTCGTGCAGGCTTGGCGCGAATAAAGCGAAATATCCTATTTAATGAGCAAGAGTAGCTCGCCGACTTCCAATATTTCCACTTTTGCTATAAAAATCTATAGATTTTCGTCCAAATATAGTTTTTTCCCTCAAATATTATTATATTTGCACCTTGTTTGGAGTAGATACGAAAATTGTGATAGATGAAAAAATATAATCTTTGGAATAACATCTTGGGTTGGGCGGTCTTTGCTATCGCCACAATCTCATATCTGCTGACTATGGAGCCTACAGCAAGTTTGTGGGACTGCAGCGAGTTTATAGCAACGTCATATAAGTTGGAGGTGGGTCACCCTCCTGGAGCACCACTCTTTATGATGTTGGCGCGTATAGCCTCACTCTTTGCACCATCACCCGAGGCTGTTCCTGTGATGATAAATGGTATGAACTGTGTGGCGAGTGGCTTCTGTGTGCTCTTCCTGTTTTGGACTATCACCCACCTTGCGCGTCGTGTAATCTCGTGCCGTGGCGATGAGCTGACGCTGCGCGGTATGATGCTTGTGCTTGGCTCTGGCTTCGTTGGCGCGCTGTCGTACGCCTACACCGACACCTTCTGGTTTTCGGCTGTCGAGGGCGAGGTTTATGCCCTGTCGTCTATGTTTACAGCCCTTGTGGTGTGGCTTATGCTCAAGTGGGAGGAGGAGGCTGACGAGCCATCCTCAATGCGCTGGATAATACTTATCGCCTACCTTATGGGACTCTCCATAGGTGTCCATATTCTCAACTTGCTGACCATCCCTGCGTTGGTTATGATATACTTCTTCCGTCGCTACGAGATGCGTAGCGTGAAGGAGTACTTCGTGAAGATAGTCATCGCACTTATCGTGTCGCTGCTTATCCTTGGAGCTATCAACGGCGTTATCATCCCATATACCGTGGCACTCGGTGCTGCGTTTGATACATTCGCCGTAAATACTCTCGGTATGCCCGTGAATAGCGGTATTGTCGTATTCCTGTTTGTGACCTTTGCGGCACTCGGCTGGCTTGTGATGTTTTCGCACCGTCGAGGTATGCGTGTTGTCAACGTCATTGCCCTGTCGCTCACGGTGATACTTATCGGCTTCTCGTCGTATGCCTCGGTGACGATACGTGCGGCTGCTAATCCACCTATGAATAGCAACGACCCCTCTACGCCACACTCGCTGTTGAGTATGCTCAATCGCGACCAGTATGGTCAGCGACCTCTCTTGTGGGGCCCCTATTATTCGGCAACGCCTCTGCCACTTGTGGAGAGTGCATACGACTTCGATGATGCCGATTACTACCGACCTACGGGCAACTACGCCTCGAAGCGTGTTATGTGGCTCAACCCCGAGAGTGGCAAGTATGAGCAGCGTGAGTTCTTTGAGGGCTATGCCTACCCGTCGGAGGCTAACCACTTCTTGCCGCGTATGTGGTACTTTTCGCGCCGCGACGGCTACCAGTTAGGCTGGGTAAATACCGTTGATGGACATCCTACCGTTGAGCGTAGTGCCGAGGGCGTTGGCAAATGGTGGGAGCCTACAGCCCTTGAGGATGTGCGCTTCTTGCTTGGCTACCAGATGGGTGATATGTTTTGGCGTTACTTTATGTGGAACTTTGTAGGTCGTCAGGATGATACGCAGCTCACGCGTGACGAGAATGGTGTATACCTGCACGGTGGATGGCTCTCTGGCATAGGCTTTATTGATAAAATCTTCTGCGGGCCTCAAGATAACCTGCCGCGCGAGATGGCGGAGAACCCTGCCCGCAACACCTACTTCTTCCTGCCGCTACTGCTCGGTCTGCTCGGACTCGTCTTCCAGCTCAACCGCGACTGGCGTAACTTCTTTGTTGTGTTGCTGCTCTTCGTGATGATGGGTATCGCCCTTGTCATATACTTCAATACCGCACCCGACGAGCCGCGTGAGCGCGACTATGTCTATGCTGGAGCATTCTATGCCTTCTGCATCTGGATAGGTCTGGGCGTTATGGCTGTTGCCGATTTGCTGTTTGGAGCTGTGGCACTGCTCAAATCGCAGTCATCAAAACTGCTTACATCGGCTACGGTGCTATCAATCGTCTTGTCGTCGAGTGTGCCTGTGGTGCTCGCTTCAGAGAACTGGGACGACCACGATAGGTCTGGTCGCTATATGGCACGAGATATCGGCTGGAACTACCTTGTCACAGCCCCCGAGAATGCTATCGTCATCAACTTCGGCGATAATGACACCTTCCCGCTATGGTACTGTCAGGAGGTTGAGGGCGTGCGTCCCGATGTGCGTGTTATGAACTCGTCATACCTCGGTGGTGAGTGGTATATCGACGAGATGAAGCTCGCCGCAAATGATGCAGATGCCGTCCCCTTTACTATCCCTGCAACGAAGTATAGCTTTGTCAACGACTGGGTCATCGTGGCAGATGTTGTTGAGGTGCTCGATGCCAAGCGTGCCCGCGAGCTGCGCGCAGAGAAGCGACGTATAGATGAGGCGGAGTACTACGATATACGCTATGCAGATGCTAATGACAAGATACACAGCTTCACCGCCACATACTATGAGTGTAGCAAGGCGTTGTCCGATGCTGTAGCCATCATAGATAGGCTGGAGCCTGTGCTTGATGAGTTTATGCAGTCGGGTAGTGAGCCTGATATGCGCGTGGCGGCACTCTACGACGAGTATGTGTCGGCATATAACCTCTATGATGCTATCCTTGCCAACGAGAAGTTTGTGCGCGACTATGACATAGTGGGCGAGTATTGGAGGTATAGCGACGACCTTGCTAACTGTGAGTTAAATCTCAAGGATGTTATACGACTGTTTAACTCCGATGAGGCTATGACGCTTGTTGTCAACGATAACAGAATGTTGCTGCTCGAGGAGGGTGAGGTTCTCCCCGAGACGGAGCGTAAGGCTGACTACCGTATGGTGGGTAAGCTCCAGCCCAAGATTGACAGCTACCTCGATGGCGCGTTGTCGGACTATATCCTCTCTTCTAATAACCTCTATATTGATGTCGACAAGGAGGCTGCGTTGGCAGCTGGTATCATCGACGAGAGCGACCTCGATAAGGTTGTTGATAAGGTTAAGATAAAGCTCGATAAGACGGTGCTCACGAAGGACTATTTAATGATGCTCGACCTATTTGCTAACTTCGATTGGAAGCGTCCGTTGTCATTTACACAGGCACACCTTATGCGCGACTATGGCATTGTAGACTATGCACGTTTTGACGGCTACTGCTATACGTTTGTCCCCATCTATACGCGCTATACCGCAGGCTCGGAGCCTGGTAGCCTAAATATCGACAAGGTTGCACCGTTGCTCCTTGGCGAGGAGGATGGCGACTCTGTGATTAAGCCGCTGCGCTATGGCAACCTTTCAGATGAGGATGTGTATGTCGACTACTTCTATCGCTTTAATATGTCGGCATCGCGCATCCGTGAGAACTTCGCACGTGTTGCCTCGGGCTATATACGTCGTAATGGCGAGGGTGACTTGCAGCGCGCCGAGAGCTTGTTAAATCGTGGTCTTGAGGTGTTGCCACCCAGCAATGTGGGATATGTTCACACGGCGATACTGCCCTATATACGTGGTTACTACTACATCGCCCAGCACTATATGAACGAGGCTACGTCAACCCTTGCCGAGGCGGTGGCACTCTTGAGTGAGCTCACAGGCGTTGCCACAGAGGTTGAGCCGTCGGAGGATACGTTCAGCTACTTCTATGACCTTTCGGACTTGGCGGCGGCACTGCAATCTACGGCACGCCGTGAGGGTAAGGATACAAGTGAGGCAGATGCGTTGCTTGCTCGCAGTGATGCCGCTTTTGCCGAGGCTGAACGCTGCTTCAATGAGGGTGATGCGCTTGCTGCAGAGTATATAGCAGTGCGTGCCGAGTGGGTGGACTACTACCTGCAATATGCCACCAAAAATAGCTTCACCCCGACAATCAGTGATGAGCTATACAACGTTGTCCTCGATATTCTCGATGTGTTGCGTATAAGCCACGAGGTTGCTGGCAGCTTCGATTGGGTGGCTAATGCCGATTCGGAGCACGCTATTGTCGAGGGTCAGGCATCATTCGATGAGGTGATGCAGCGATACGTAACTGCCATTGACCGCATCACACCTGCTGATAGCAACGACCCGCGTATGGCACTCTTCGAGATGCACATAAGCAACATCTTTGATGTGTACAGCTACATACCGTCTGTGCGCTATGTCGATGGACGCGATGTGGATGCTGTCTATGTCGATGCTGTAAACCGCTATCTTGACCGCTCGGAGGTCTACGATGTGATAGTGGATATGTTTGGTGAGTAGGTTGCTGTGTTGGCAGCATATCTGCGATGAGCGATACACCAAACGCTGCGATATACTATTTCGACGACAAGAATTAAACGAAAATATGAGATAAACTATGGAGAAAATTACACTGTACAACACGCTCACACGCCGTAAGGAGACGTTTGAGCCACTCAACCCCGAGCACGTGGGTATGTATGTCTGCGGGCCTACTGTTTATGGCGACCCACACTTGGGTCACGCCCGTCCAGCAGTCACCTTTGACCTTATGTTCCGCTACTTGCAGTCGCTGGGCTATAAGGTGCGTTACGTGCGTAATATCACCGACGTTGGTCACTTGGAGCACGATGCTGACGAGGGCGAGGATAAGATTGCCAAGAAGGCGCGCCTTGAGCAGCTCGAGCCGATGGAGATAGCACACTACTATACCGAGCGTTACCACGCAGCTATGCGTGAGCTGAATGTGTTGTCGCCCTCTATCGAGCCACACGCCTCGGGACATATCATCGAGCAGATAGAGATGGTGCAGAAGATACTCGATGCAGGCTATGCCTATGAGTCTAATGGCTCAATCTATTTCGATGTAGAGGCATATAACCGCGACTATCGCTATGGTCGTCTGTCGGGACGAAATCTCGATGATATTGTAACTAACACGCGCGACCTTGATGGTCAGTCGGATAAGCGTCACTCTTACGACTTTGCGTTGTGGAAAAAGGCATCATCGGAGCATATTATGCGCTGGCCCTCGCCCTGGAGCGATGGCTTTCCTGGCTGGCATATGGAGTGCTCGGCTATGAGCACCAAGTACCTCGGTGAGCAGTTTGATATACACGGTGGCGGTATGGATCTTATGTTCCCCCACCACGAGTGCGAGATTGCGCAGTCGACGGCTGCACAGGGTAAGGACTCTGCGCGCTACTGGGTACACAACAATATGATTACTATCAACGGTCAGAAGATGGGTAAGTCGCTCGGCAACTTCATCACCCTTGAGCAGCTCTTCACGGGTAAGCACGATATGTTGCAGCAGGCATATACGCCGATGACCATCCGTTTCTTCGTGCTTCAGGCGCACTACCGCTCAACGCTCGACTTCTCTAATGAGGCGTTGCAGGCGGCAGAGAAGGGCTTGGATAGATTGATGAAGGCTGTTGAGACCCTTGCCAAGATTAAGCCCGCAGCAACCTCGACCAGCGATGTTAAGGAGCTGGAGCGTCGTTGTGCCGAGGCTATGGCAGATGACCTCAATTCGCCTATGGTTATCTCGGCACTCTTTGACTGGGTGCGTATCATCAATCAGGCAGCCGAGGGTCAGCAGAGCTTTACGCAGGAGGATATTGATAGCCTCAAGGCAACTGTAAACAAGTATGTTTTTGAGATACTTGGTCTTCGCAATGAGAAGGCAGCCGAGGCAGGTGGTAAGGATATGGTGACACCGCTTGTAGAGATGCTGCTCAATATGCGTATGGAGGCGAAGGCAAACAAGGATTGGGCTACATCGGATAAGATTCGTGATAACCTCACAGCCATCGGTATTCGCGTGAAGGATCGTAAGGATGGCTTCGACTGGGAAATCGAGTAAATGGTATCGTTAGAACAAATAGCTGACCTTACAGCGCGTGCCAACAAGCTGGAACAATCTATCAATGTCGAGCAGCGACGCATAGACCTCCAAAACGAGCAGGAGCGCACCGAGGAGCCTACATTCTGGGATGATCCCGAGGCTGCACGCAAGCAACTCAAGAGGGTCGCAGACATCAAGTCTGTTCTCGACGACTATGAGGCTGTGCGACGTGCTGTTGACGACCTTGTGCTTATCCCTGACTTCGTGGCAGAGGGTGTCCTTGCCGAGGCGGAGGCGGAGGAGCAGTATGCGACCGTCGTCGAGGCTGTCGAGAAGATGGAGCTTAAGCAGATGTTGTCGGGTAAGGAGGATAAGCTCGGTGCTATTATGGATATCAACGCGGGTGCTGGTGGTACCGAGGCGTTGGACTGGGCGCAGATGCTTATGCGTATGTATACCCGCTGGGGCGAGGCTCACGGCTATACGGTGAAGGTGGTGAGCTATCAGGCAGGCGAGGAGGTTGGCGTTAAGTCGTGTACGCTGGAGTTTGAGGGCGAGTATGCCTACGGCTATCTGCGTAGTGAGAGCGGCGTGCATCGTATGGTGCGCCTATCGCCCTTCAATGCCAACAATAAGCGTCAGACAACCTTCGCATCGGTCTTTGTGTCGCCAGCTGTGGATGATACCATCGAGATAAATATCTCGCCTGCGGACTATGAGTGGGATACCTTCCGCTCGAGTGGTGCTGGTGGTCAGAATGTAAATAAGGTGGAGACGGCAGTGCGTCTGCGTTACCACGGCAAAGACCCCGATACGGGCGAGGCTGTCGAGTTCCTTATCGAGAATATGGAGACGCGCTCACAGCTTATGAACCGCGAAAATGCTATGCGCATCTTGCGCTCGAAGCTCTATCAGCGAGAGCTTGACAAGCGTATGGCTACGCAGCAGGCTTTGGAGGCAACAAAGAAGCGTATAGAGTGGGGCTCACAGATACGTAGCTACGTCTTTGATGATAGACGTGTTAAGGATCATCGCACAGGTTACCAGACATCAAATGTCGATGCAGTGATGGATGGCGACCTCGATGCATTTATCAAGGAGTACTTGTTACAATATTAGTTCACGAGATGAGGTCGTTGCGTTATATAGCACTACTGTTTACGCTGCTGTGTGTGGCGTGTGGTACGCGTGTCGCTGCACAGGTGGAGAGTGCTACGTCGGCTGATTGCGACACTGTGGACACTGTGGACGAGGTGCTGACAGGTGCTACTGACACTGCGGCGTATATGCCCTTGCTGCGTGCAAGGCGTGTTGCGGTGCTGGCTAACCATACAGCAATGTTTTCGCCTACGGAGCACATCGTTGATATGATGCACCGCGAGGGTGTCAACATTGTCGGCATCTTCTCGCCCGAGCACGGCTTTAGGGGGCGTGCCGAGGCTGGTGCTGCTGTGCATAACTCTGTGGATGAGCGCACAGGTATACCCATCTTGTCGCTATATAATGGCAATACGAAGCGTCCGACGGACGATGTGATGCGCTCGTTTGATGTCTTGGTTGTAGATATGCAGGATGTGGGGTTGCGCTTCTATACCTACTATATCTCTATGTTGCGTATGGTGGATGCGTGTGCCGACTTTGGATGCGATGTAGTGGTGCTTGATCGTCCAAATCCTAATGGACACTATGTCGACGGCCCTATTCTCGATATGCGCTTCAAGTCGGGCGTAGGGTGGTTGCCGATACCTGTTGTACACGGTCTTACTATGGGCGAAATTGCCCTTATGGCTGTTGGCGAGGGCTGGGCAAAGAGGGTAGATATTACCGTTGTCAAGTGTCGCAACTACGACCATACAGTGCATTATACGCTACCTATAGCACCATCGCCCAACCTGCCAACGCAACACTCCATATACCTCTATCCGTCAACCTGTCTGTTTGAGGGTACGGTGGTGAGTATGGGACGTGGTACAGATATGCCCTTTGAGGTGTATGGACACCCCGATATGCGTGGGCGGGAGTTTAGCTATACGCCCCAGCCCAATGCTGGCTCAAAGAGCCCACCACATAGTGGTAAGTTGTGCTATGGTGTCGACTTGCGAGGTGTTGCCGACGTAGATATATGGCAGGAGGGTATAAACCTCGGATATGTCGTAGATGCATACCGTGACCTCGATATGGGCGATAGCTTCTTTACGCCGATGTTCGAGAAGTTGATAGGTGTCGATTGGGTGCGTCGTATGATTATCGAGGGATACGATGCCAAAGATATTGAGAGCTGCTGGGCAGAGGATGTTCGTAAGTTTAAGGAGCAGCGACGCAAATACTTGCTGTACAGCGAATAGATGATAGAAACTAAAAATAGAAAGATATGGGATTTTTTGATTTATTTAAGAGAAAGAAGGTTGTTGAGCCTGCCCCCGCTGTAAAGGAGGAGATAGTGGTTGAGGAGCCTGCGATTATTGCCGAGCCTGCGGTAAGTGCGAGAGAGGCTGCACCCGTCGAGGAGCAGGTTGAGCAGGAGGAGGTTGCTACGCCCGAGCCTGAAGTTGCTCCCGAGCCTGAAGTTGCTCCCGAGCCTGAAGTTGCTCCCGAGCCTGAAGTTGCTCCCGAGCCTGAAGTTGCTTCCGAGCCTGAAGTTGCTCCCGAGCCAGTGGCTCAAGTTACTGTGCGTGAGGAGGAGGTTGTCATGACAGAGGAGGAGCGCGAGGAGGAGCGTAAAGAGCTCGAGGCGGGTCTTGGTCGCACCAAGGAGGGCTTCTTTGGTCGCCTAAAACGTGCTATTGCAGGTCGCACCACTGTAGATGCAGATGTGCTTGACGACTTGGAGGAGGTGCTTATAACCTCGGATGTAGGTGTGGATACCACAGTGAAGATTATCGAGCGTATCGAGAAGCGCGTGGCGCGCGACAAATATATGAACACCTCGGAGTTGCACTCTATCCTGCGCGATGAGATTGCCTCACTTATGGAGGAGTCGCATCGCTCTACACGTAACTTCGGTATCGAGGTTAAGGAGGGTATGCCCTATGTGCTTATGGTGGTTGGTGTTAACGGTGCTGGTAAGACTACGACTATCGGAAAGCTCGCGGCGCAGCTCACACGCCTCGGTCATAAGGTTTATATCGGTGCTGCGGACACCTTCCGTGCGGCTGCTATCGACCAGCTCGCAGTGTGGGCAGAGCGTGCAGGGGCTACTATGGTGCGTCAGGATATGGGCTCTGACCCTGCATCTGTGGCATACGATACGCTGCGTTCAGCTGTGGCTAATGGTGCAGATGTGGTGCTTATCGACACAGCTGGTCGTTTGCACAATAAGGTGGGTTTGATGAAGGAGCTTACAAAGATTCGTAACGTGATGTCGAAGGTGATACCCGACGCTCCGCACGAGGTTATGTTGGTGCTTGATGGCTCTACGGGACAGAATGCCTTTGAGCAGGCAAAGCAGTTTACCGAGGCTACGCAGGTTACGTCGCTCACCATCACCAAGCTTGATGGCACTGCCAAGGGTGGCGTGGTGATAGGCATCAGCGATAAGTTTAATATTCCTGTGCGCTATATAGGTATTGGTGAGGGTATCGACCAGCTCAAGATGTTTGACCGCCACGAGTTTGTCCGCGCTCTATTTGGCTCGGAGGGTAAGTAGTGGTGTGATGTAATTATTAAAAGGTGTCTACCGTGAAAAAGATAAATATAATTACTCTCGGTTGCTCGAAGAATACTGTTGACTCGGAGCATTTGGCAGCACAGCTCTCGGCAATGGACTATAAGGTGGTGTTCGATAGTGATCGTACTGATGCAGATGTTGTTGTGATAAACACTTGTGGCTTTATTGGCGATGCCAAGCAGGAGTCTATCGACACCATACTGCGTGCCGCAGCTCTCAAGACGGCAGGAAAGATTGAGGAGCTCTTCGTTGTGGGCTGCCTGTCGCAGCGTTATGCCGATGAGCTACGTCCCGAGCTACCCGAGGTAGATGACTTCTTTGGTGTTAATGACTGGGCAGATATCGTAGAGCGTCTTGGTGCCAAGTATGAGCGCGAGAACGAGACAAAGCGTGAACTATCCACCCCCTCGCACTACGCCTATCTGAAGATTGCCGAGGGTTGTAACTGGATGTGTGGCTACTGCGCCATACCGCTTATTCGTGGTCGCCATAAGTCTGTGCCTATGGAGGATATTATCGCCGAGGCAGAGCGTCTTGCCGAGAAGGGTGTGCGTGAGCTTATGGTAATAGCGCAAGATACCACCTACTATGGTAAAGACCTCTATGGCGAGCGTAAGCTGGCGGAGCTGTTGGAGCGACTCTGTCGCATCGAGAAGATAGAGTGGATACGCCTGCACTATGCCTATCCTACGGAGTTCCCCGACGAGGTTATCGACGTTATGGCACGTGAGCCGAAGATTTGCCGCTACCTTGATATACCGTTCCAGCATATCTCCGACAGTCAGCTTGCAGCGATGAAGCGTCGCCATACCAAGAGCGATGCCTACCGCCTTGTCGAGAAGTTGCGTGCAGCAATTCCCGACATCGCTCTGCGCACAACGCTCCTTGTTGGTTACCCTGGTGAGACGGAAGCGGACTTTGAGGAGTTGCAGCAGTTTGTTAGAGATTGTCGCTTCGACCGTCTCGGTGTCTTTGCCTACTCCGAGGAGGAGGGCACCTACTCGGCAAATGAGCTTACGGACGATGTGCCTGATGATATCAAGCAGGAGCGCGTAGACCGTATTATGCGCCTTCAGGAGCGTATCTCACTCGAGAATAATGCTCGCCGCGTCGGGCAGACAATGCGTGTTATTGTTGACCGTCGTGAGGGCGATTTCTATATTGGTCGTTCAGAGTACGACTCTCCCGAGGTTGATCAGGAGATTGTCATAAATAGCCACGCAAAGCGTCTCTATCGTGGTCGCTTCTACACGGTGCGTATTACCGATGCCGAGGACTATGATCTCTATGCAGAACTTGCGTAGAGGTGTGCCGAGGTGTAAATTCGGCTAAAAAATTTTGATATTAGCCAAAAAATATCTATCTTTGGGGTAGATTATACTTAATAACCGTTGCCCTATGGCACAAAAGGAGATTGTCATACGACTGCAAGAGCAGGTAGAGCGACTTATCGCCGACCATATGCGCATTCAGAGTGAGTGCCGTAAATTGGTGTCGGAGCGAGATAAGTTGCTTGCGGAGAAGCGACGTCTCGAGGAGAAGGTGCGTGAGCAGGATACCCGTCTAAAGAGCTTGGAGCTCACGGAGGGTATGCGTTCATCGGCGGGCAGCGTGGAGCGTGCGCGTGCGCGTGTCAACAGTTTATTGCGGGAGGTTGATAGGTGCATAGCAATTATGACGCAGGAACAACAAGATAATAATTGATGACAATGGCTGACGGTAAGATTAAAATAAACCTTTCAATAGCGGGACGTCTCTATCCTATGACTGTCGACGCAGAGAAGGAGGAGTTGTATCGTGAGGCAGCCAAGCGTCTCAACGAGAAGATTACGGAGTACTCGCGAATACCCAAGTTTGATGTTACGGATCGTCTTGCGATGGCAGCCTTGCGCTACTCAATACTGTCGCTGACAACCGAGCATACCGCCTCGCTGGGAGATGCCGATGTGGAGAATCTGCACGCCATTGAGGAGCGCATACGTAAGTATATTAAAGAGTAGACAGTAGGGTGGTGTCGCCCCTTATCGGCACACAAGTTCTTTACATATAAAGATCTATCCCGCATAGATTCCTTAAAAGCTTTGCGAACTGTACAATTTATATAACATTGGGACAACTCTCGAGCAGTGTTACAAAACAAGGCCTCAACCCTTCGTGGTGTGGCATTAGCCACCAGTGGACTGTTGCGTACCTCGGAGCCCCACCTATGACTTATCTGCGGATTCGTCAAACAAATTAAGGAGTCCGTGCGGTTTTTTTTGTTGAAACACATTTTTTGAACTTATAAATAACTAAACAACTTATCGAAATGAATATCACATTGATAATTGTCGGAGTCGTTGTCGGAGCACTAATAGGAGGCGTTCTCGCCTATATGGGTGTCAAGGCACGATCAAAGGCTATCATCGTCAAGGCAGAAGCCGATGGCGAGATGATAAAGAAAGAGAAGATACTTCAGGCGAAGGAGAAGTTCATCCAGCTTAAGAGCGAGCACGACCGCCACGTCAACGAGCGCAACCAGAAGTTGCAGCAGAGCGAGCAGCGCGCCAAGCAGCTTGAGTCAAACCTCCAGCACAAGGAGCGCGACCTCGACAAGAAGTCGCAGGAGTGTGACCGCCGTAAGGAGCAGCTCGACCAGCAGTTGCAGGGCATTGAGACCCGCAAGGAGGAGCTTGCAGCGGCTATCAAGGAGCAGAATGTGCGCCTTGAGCAGATATCGGGTATGAGTAGCGAGGAGGCAAAGAGTGTCCTTATCGAGAATATGAAGAGCGAGGCGAAGGCAGATGCTGCGGCATTTATCGCCGAGACTATCGAGGAGGCGAAGCTCTCTGCTACAAAGGAGGCAAAGCGTATCGTGGTGGCATCCATTCAGCGCGTAGCTACCGAGACCGCTATCGAGAATGCTGTTACCGTCTTTAACATTGACTCTGATGAGGTTAAGGGACGCATCATTGGTCGTGAGGGTCGTAATATCCGTGCTCTTGAGGCCGCTACTGGCATCGAGATTATCGTTGACGACACCCCCGAGGCTATTATCCTCTCGGGCTTTGACCCTGTACGCCGCGAGATAGCGCGCTTGGCATTGCACCAGCTCGTCACCGATGGACGTATCCACCCCGCCCGTATTGAGGAGGTTGTGGCAAAGGTTAAGAAGCAGATTGAGGAGGAGATTGTCGAGGTAGGTAAGCGCACCACTATCGACCTCGGTATCCACGGCTTGCACCCCGAGCTTATCCGTCTTATCGGTAAGATGAAGTATCGCTCGTCGTATGGTCAGAACCTGTTGCAGCACGCCCGCGAGACTGCTAACCTCGCAGGTATTATGGCAGCCGAGCTTGGTCTTAACCCCAAGGCGGCACGTCGTGCAGGTCTCTTGCACGATATAGGCAAGGTGCCCGACGATGAGCCAGAGTTGCCACACGCAATTATCGGTATGAAGCTCGCCGAGAAGTATAAGGAGAAGCCCGATGTATGCAATGCTATCGGTGCTCACCACGACGAGACAGAGATGACATCGCTTATTGCACCTATCATTCAGGTATGTGACGCTATCTCTGGCGCACGTCCTGGCGCACGTCGTGAGGTTGTAGAGTCTTACATCAAGCGTCTTAAGGAGATGGAGGGTATAGCTCTCTCATACCCTGGCGTTATTAAGACCTACGCTATTCAGGCGGGACGCGAGTTGCGCGTTATTGTAGGTGCCGATAAGCTCTCCGACCAGGAGTCAGAGGCATTGTCACACGACATAGCGAAGAAGATTCAGGATGAGATGACCTATCCTGGTCAGGTGAAGATTACCGTTATTCGCGAGACTCGTTCTGTGTCGTACGCAAAGTAAGCTGCTGCCGCTTGTGCGGTAACTATATAGATAACCCGAATGGGAGGCGCGTTGGCGTATCTCTCATTCGGGTTTATTCTTTGGCTGAATGTCGCTACCGCTCGCGCTGAAATATGCCGCGTGAGATGTTGTGGCGCATTGTGAGAAGCTTGCGCGATTGTGCGGGTCGGTGCATAAGGCATAGTAGCAGCGTTGCACACCATTTTATGCACTCTCCAATGTATAGTTGTGTTGTGCGGTTGTGCAACATAGCGCGGCGACGCTGGCTTACACCTATGTTATATGATAGACGCTCGAAGTAGTCGTCTGTAAGTTTCGAGGCGGGTATTATATGATACATAACGGCGCGTGGCACATAGTAGCACGCCATACCACATTTAGCCAAACGCTCAAAGAGGTCACTCTCCTCGCCACCTATCAGCTGCTTGCCGCTACGTCCTAACGTGGTGTCGAATATTCCCACACGTTCAAGTGCTGTGCGTCGTATAGCCATATTGCCGCCACCTGGGATGCGGTGCGCGGGGAAGCGCGTTATATCCTCTCCGAAGTCCATAGGGTTGGCTATGGGCTGCTCGGTGTAGTGTGACATCCAGCGTGGTCTGCCGTCGGGGTACTCGGCTATAATCTTGCCACCTGCCGACATCGCATCGGGCGTTGTGTCGAATAGCTCGATGTATGCCTCGATAAACTCCTCGACAATGCGCTCATCGTCGTCTATGAATGTCACAATATCACCATTTGAGGCGGCTATGCCCGCGTTACGGGCATACGATAGTCCCTGTTGCGGCTCGAAGATATAGCGTATGGCGAGTGTGGGATGTTGTGCGCAGAATGTGGCTATGCGCTCGCGCGTATCGTCTGTCGAGTTGTTGTCTACCACAATGCACTCCCACGCCTCACTCTTGGCTGTTTGGCGCGCCACAGAGTCAAGCGTAATCATCAGCTGCTCGCTACGATTGTATGTTGCAACAATAAGTGATAGACGTATCATAGCACAAAGATACACATTTTGTCGAAATTTACTATCTTTGCACTATGAAATACGACCTTGTGATATTTGATTTGGATGGCACACTGCTCAACACCATTGGTGACCTCGCTGCCTCGGTAGACTATGTTATGCGTAGTCGTAACCTCCCTGAACATACCGATACAGAGTATCGTCAGATGGTGGGCGGTGGCATACGTCGTCTTGTGGAGCGTGCATTGCCTGCAACGCTCGCCTCTGATAGTGAATATGTTGATGAGTGTGTGATGCAGTTTCGACGCTACTATGTCGATAATATTGACCGCTATACCACCCCGTATGACGGTATGTGTGAGCTGCTCGCAGACCTGCGCCGTGCAGGTGTGCAGGTGGCCGTGGCATCGAATAAGTTTCAGCACGGTACGGAGCGTCTTGTGTCGAAGTTCTTTGCAGATATCGACTTCCTCGCCGTCGAGGGCAACCGTGAGGGCGCACCTTTTAAGCCCGACCCTGCTGTTGTGGAGCGTATAATGGAGCGTTCTTCCGTCAGCCGTGAGCGTGTTGTTATGGTAGGTGACTCGGGTATCGACATACGTACAGCCGCAGCAGCAAACATCGCCTCGATAGGCGTGGCGTGGGGTTTTCGCTTTGCCGAGGAGCTGCGCGAGGCGGGTGCCCAGTGTGTTGTCGCCACTATGGAGGAGTTGCGCCACGAGTTGTCGATATAGAGTCTATGTAGTGTGCGCGTTGAGGCTCTATGGTTAGTGGCAGTATAGCTGTACCGACTCGGCCGTGATGCGCTCGTCGCTGAGTATTATAAGACGCTCTACGACGTTGTGCAACTCGCGTATGTTCCCTGTCCACGTGCGCTCGGAGAGTAGCTCCATTGCCTCGCTGTCTATGCTCTTCGAGCTTATGGCTTGACATAGACATATCTCGTTTATGAAGTGCTCTACAAGTAGCTTTATGTCGTCGCGGCGGTCACGCAGTGGCGGCACATCAATCTCAATGACGCTCAAACGGTGGTATAGGTCTTCGCGGAAGTGACCCAGCTCTATCTCGTGGCGTATATCTTTGTTCGTTGCCGACACCACACGCACATCTACGGGAATGTCGCGGTCACCACCCACGCGTGTTATCTTGTTCTCTTGTAGAGCACGTAGCACCTTTGCCTGTGCCGAAAGCGACATATCGCCTATCTCGTCCATAAATAGTGTGCCACCATCGGCAAGCTCAAACTTACCCTTGCGCTGCTTCACTGCCGAGGTGAACGAGCCCTTTTCGTGTCCAAAGAGCTCACTTTCGATAAGCTCTGCTGGTATTGCCGCGCAGTTTACCTCGACAAAGGGTGCTGCTGCGCGATGGCTCTTGAGGTGTAGCCAGCGTGCCACCAGCTCCTTGCCTGTGCCATTCTCTCCCAACACCATAACGCGTGCATCAGAGGGTGCTACACGACGTATCATATCGCGCACGTGCTCAATGCCTGCGCTATTGCCGATGATTGGCTGGGTGTTGCTGTTACTGCCGTTGCGGCGTGACGAGTGCCGTAGCTTATAGGGGTATGAGTGTCGGCTGCTGTCGCTGTCGTTGTCAGCGTCGCTGTCAAAGTGTCGCAATGTCTCTAATAGCCTATTCATATCGAGAGGTGTCGTCAGGTAGTCTATAGCCCCGTGCCGCAAAGCATCTATTGCGGTGTCAATGTTAGGCGTTGCAGTTACAATTATTGTGGGTAGTGCTACGCGCTCAATGTCGAAGCCATACTCGATAATGGCGGCATCAAGTTGAGTCGTGCTACATAGCAGCTCGGCTTGCTCTATGTTGTCAGCGTCGTAGGTGATAAAATTCTCGAAACGCAGACGCTCGCATAGTGAGTTACGCATACTTTTCGAGGCAAATAGGATTAAAATTTTAGCCATAGTTTGTATATATAAATAATTTGCATTTACTTTGTAGTATCAAATCGAGTTATCATTTACGGCACGCGAAATGTATAACCATCGGATAAAGATGCATCATTTAGTCGAGTTGTACAACCATTGACAGGGCATTGGTCTGTTTCAGCTATCAGAGTGACCATAATATGTCATTGTATGTCCAATACTCCTTAAAAACAGTAGCAAATATGATTAAAAAGAACTATAACTACACACGACGTAAACTCTACATTCCAGAGTATGGTCGCCATATCCACGAGATGGTCGACTCGTTGCTCGAAATAGAGGATCGTCACGAGCGCACACGTCAGGCAAAGGCGGTAATAGCGGTGATGGGTAACCTTAACCCGACACTGCGCGACACTGCCGACTTCAAGCACAAGTTGTGGGATCATCTCTTTATAATGTCCGACTTTAGGCTCGATGTCGACTCTCCGTACGTGCAACCTTCGCGCCAAGATTTGATGATATCTCCGCAAAAGCTACACTATCCGCAGACGCGTTTCATATTTAAGCACTACGGCAAGTATGTACAGCAGTTTTTACGTAATATGTCGTCCAGCAAGCGTGCGGGCGATGCTACACGAGAGGTTGTCAACGTGGCTCGTTATATGCGCACCAAGAGCTTCGAGTATAACAAGGAGCACCCCAACAACGAGGTTATAATACGCGATATGCGGGTTATGGTAGGTGATGATACGGCTCTTGACCTCGCGGCTGTCAGAAACATACATAGCGACTATCGCACCAATAATAACGGAGCGCGTAATGGCAAAAACCGCAAGCAGCAGCGCGGTGGAGGACGTAAGCCCCAGCGCAACAATGGCAAGGGCAACCTACGCCACAGCTCACACAAATAGTAATGATTATGCGCAGCGCGCAAGCCTGCTATACACTTAAGCAAGATATAACTAAAGATGATGAAGAGATCAATATTTGCGGCACTACTCTTTGCCGCGACCATAGTAGCTTGTACCACGACATCAGAGGGTGTTAATACTCGCGTGTCGGGTCGTTTTGTAGGTAGTAATATCGACTCTGTATACTTGGAGCGCGTGTCTGATAACTTCAGCTCGCCCGAGCGTATTGGCGCAGCTACACTCGCCGATAATGGAGCATTTAGCTTTGAGTTTAATGTCGAGGATGGCACCTCGCCACGTTTCTATCGCCTTACCTTTCCCGCAAATATGCGCCCCGTAACGCTTGTCGTTGCCCCAGGTGATGACATCGTATTGGAGTCTGCTGGCGACATCTTCCTGAACTACCGTGTGACAGGCTCCGAGGAGTCGGCACTTATTCAGGAGTTCAATCGCCGCTATTTCGATGCTGCTGACCGCTTGGTTCACGCTGCCGAGAAGCTTATGGTAGATGTGAATAATACTGCAGATTGGGAGATGGAGGCATATAGCGCAGCGCGTGATGCTATACAGGTGCAGGTGCGCTTTATTGGCTCAAATCAGGATAAACTTGCAGCGTTCTACGCTATGCGCCACAATGTCGCCGAGAGCTACATCCCGCAGTTGTCGGGTATGGGCATCAACACTGCTCACCGCCAGTCGCTGCTATCGGGTCTTAAGCAGAGCTATCCCGACTCGCCATATATCGCAATACTTGAGCAGGAGGTATCCGATGATAACACTATGGCGGAGTTGCGTAACAATGTCACTTTAGCCTCATATCCCGATATCGAGCTTGAGGATATGTTCAAGAAGAGCCACCGCCTGTCAGAGCTTGAGGGTAAGGTTGTGTTGCTCTACTTTTGGAGTGCCGATAGTGCTACCTGCAATAATATAAACGCCGAGCTTAAGCCTATCTATGAGAAGTACCACTCGCGCGGCTTTGAGGTATATCAGGTCTCTGCCGATCAGGAGATAGCCTACTGGATAGAGGCTGTACGTCAGCAGAAGTTGCCGTGGATATCGCTCTTTGGAGGCAACCATCCCGAGGTCTTTTCTACGTATAACGTAGTGGCTCTCCCCGCCGCCTTTATGATTGACCGTGAGGGTGATATTGTCCCTGTGCCGCTCGTAGTTGAGAATCTTGCTACGGAGATTGAGTCACGCTTGTAACGGCTGCCTATGTACTACTTTGTATCCGATATACACCTTGGCGCAGGCGATGCGCAGCAGTCAAGACGCACCGAGCGAGCCTTCTGCCGTTGGTTAGATAGTGTTGCGGCTGATGCGCGTGCTGTCTACCTGCTTGGCGACATCTTCGACTTCTGGTTTGAGTACCGTCGTGTCGTGCCACAGGGCTTTGTGCGTGTGCTGTCGCGGTTGGCGGAGCTCACCGACAGAGGTGTCGAGGTACATATGTTCATCGGTAACCACGATATATGGTGTTACGACTACTTCACGCGAGAGTGTGGCGTTGTTATGCACTACGCCCCCGAGGTCGTTACGCTGGCGGGGCGCAAGTTGCATCTCGCCCACGGCGATAATATGAATATCGACAATCAACCGATGTTGCGACTGCTCAATACGGTGTTTCGCTCCACTACGGCACGTACTCTCTTTAGCTGGTTAGTGCATCCCGACTTGGCTCTAAAGTTTGGATATTGGTGGAGTGGCAAGTCGCGTAAGTCTCATCCCAATAAGTGTGTAACGCCAGACCATTTAGGCTTCCTTGTGGAGTATGCACGCGAGCATCATCGTCAGTGTGGCGATGTCGAGGAGTATATCTTTGGACATATGCACTTTGCTCACGAACACTCCGAAGAGGGTCTACGTGTGTTGTTTATGAGCGATTGGTCGGGCGATGAGGCGCACTATGTCGCTATGAGCGATGATGGAGAGTTGCAACTAAAATCCTTTACAATAGATGAAACAGTATCTTGAACTACTCGATAAGATATGCCGCGAGGGTGTTGTGCGCGATGACCGCACGGGAACAGGCACAAAGGGTATCTTCGGCTACCAGATGCGCTTCAACCTCGCCGAGGGCTTTCCGCTGCTCACTACCAAGCGTGTCTTTATGAAGGGCATCATCCACGAGTTGCTCTGGTTTTTAAGTGGCGATACCAACATAAAGTATCTGGTGGATAACGGAGTACATATATGGGATAGCGATGCCTATCGCTACTATAATGAGCTGTGCGTAAAGCACGGTGTGCTGCCCGTAGATATGGATACGTTCCTTGCCGCCGCTGGCGTTGAGTCGCCTATCGAGGGCTACTGCTTTGGCGACCTTAACCACGTCTACGGCTACCAGTGGCGTAGCTGGGCAAAGCCCGACGGTACGGCTGTCGACCAGATACAGCGCGTCATCGACACCATTAAGCATAACCCTACGTCGCGTCGTATGATTGTCTCGGCGTGGAATGTCGCCGATGTCGAGGATATGGCTCTGCCTCCGTGCCACACGATGTTTCAGTTCTTTGTTGCCGATGGCAAGCTGTCGTGTCAGCTCTATCAGCGTAGTGGCGATACCTTCCTCGGCGTGCCGTTTAACATTGCGTCGTATGCGCTGCTTACGATGATGATTGCCAAGGAGTGTGGTCTTGAGGCGGGTGACTTTGTGCATACATTGGGCGATGCGCACCTCTACCTCAACCATCAGGAGCAGGCACGTGAGCAGCTGCAACGCGAGCCTCGCGCACTCCCCAAGATGCGCCTCAACCCCGACGTAAAGTCAATATTCGATTACACCTACGAGGACTTCGAGCTTGTGGGCTACGATCCTCATCCAGCAATAAAAGCACCTCTATCGTTTTAGCTTATGGTAAGTATCATTGTCGCCATTGCGCAGAATGGCACCATTGGAGATAAGAACTCGCTGTTGTGGCATATCAAGGAGGATATGCGCTTCTTCCGCACAACAACCTCGGGTCACGCAGTTATTATGGGTCGTAAGACCTTTGAGTCGCTCGGCTCAAAGCCTCTTCCGAAGCGCACAAATATTGTTATCACACGCGCCGAGCGTGAGTTTGAGGGTGCCCTTACGGCACATTCGCTCGACGAGGCTATACGTATGGCGGCAGGCGACGAGGAGATATTTGTTATCGGTGGCGCGCAGATCTATGCCGAGGCACTGAAGGTTGCTGACCGTATGTATATAACACGTGTCGAGCGCGACTACGCTGGCGACACCTCCTTCCCCGAGATTGACTACACGCAGTGGCAGCTTACACATAGCGAGCGACACGAGCGCGGCGAGGAGTTTGAGTATCCCTTTGAGTTCCAGACCTACGATAGGGTATAAGTACACTGCATTACGCCTGTAAACTAAAACAGTCACAACCATACAAGTTGTGACTGTTTTTTTTGTGCTGTTCTCTACCACCCGATTGCTACTTTTTCTCGCGTAGGCGCATAATGCCGTCGATAAAGCACATTGGATGTGTGGGCGCACCTGGTAGCCATAGGTCGACACGATACCTATCCAAGAATGAGCGATCCACAGCGGGGCTGTCGCTGTAAAGACCTCCCGACACTGCCTCCGAGCCGCATACAACGAGTATCTTGGGCTCGGCAATAGCGTTGTAGCAGATGTCGAGAGCCTCTGCCATATTGCGGCTGATAGGGCCTGTGAGTACCAAGCCGTCAGCGTGACGCGGTGAGGCGGTGAAGCCTACACCATAGCGACCAAAGTCGAAGTTCACGTTGCCCGTAGCACCAAGCTCCATCTCTATAGAGGCGTCACCTGCTGCCGATACCTCGCGCAGCTGCAGTGCCTTGCCGAAGAACTTGGCAATCTCGGGACGTATCGCGCTGCGGTCAAACGTAGGCTCTGTCTGACCAACCTTCACGACGAGATCCTCACGCTTGGTGGCTGCCATACGGTAGTTGTTTGTAAAACGTATATTCTTGGGCGCGCACTTTGCACACTCGCCACAGAAGAGACACTTGCCCATATCGAGTGTCAGAGGTGAGGTGGTTATCGCACCTGTGGGGCATATCGCAGCAGCACGCTCGACATCACTCTTATCTGTAGTGTCGGTGAGTATGGGAAAGCCACGAAACTCCTCGGTGAGGGTTACGTTCTTTAGGTCGGGTATATACTGCCAGCCGTGGCTGCGCAGAATCTTTGCTTTTCCAAAAATCATAGTCTCAATACGTTATGTCGTCAATTATAAGTCGTGACCGCAGTACGACAGATTAAAACTCTTGTTGTTGATAGGGAAGTCCGATATGCCCTCCGAGCGTACCGCGATAGCCAGACCGAGCCAGTTGTGAAGGCTGGGATCCTTAATCTTGTACTTTGCGATGTTGCCCTCACTGTCTGTTACCGCCACGTGGCATATCTCGCCACGCCAGCCCTCGACAAGCGAGAATGAGAGGCTGTCTGGAGCAAGCGGTGCGTTGTAGTCGGGTGCAGGGAGCTTTTCAGAGGGTGTGTATGTCGAGAGTAGCCTCTCCACGTAGTCGGCACTCTGCAGCACCTCGTCCATACGTGTCTGCAAGCGCGACATAACGTCGCCGTGGCTCTTCATCACAGGCTCGTGCTTAAACTCCTCGGCGTAGTATCCCGATGGGTGAGTGGCGCGAATATCGCGTCGCAGGTTGCTTGAGCGTGCCGCCATACCTACACCGCCTATTGATGCCATCTCTGCGGTGGGCACAAGTCCGCACTGCTCGAAACGTGCCAAGAGCGTAGGAGCCTCAAGGATGTCGCAGCGCACCTCGTTGTAGCGGCGGCGTATCTCTCTTACGTTGTTACGTATCATCTCAATCTTCTCGACAGTCAGCGGATGGTTGGTGCCGAGAGGGCGAATCATACTCTTGCCGAAGCGGTTGCCACACCAAGCCTGTGTGGTATTGATAGTCATTGTACGCAGTGCCTCGCACGCTACCTGATATAGCTGGAAACCAATGTCGGTAGCAAGTGCGCCAGTGTCGGCAATGTGCATCGCTATACGCTCAAGCTCGATTGCAACGGTGCGCTCACGCTTTAAATCGCTGCTTATAGTCTTGCCTGCGAGCTTCTCGATAAGCTCGGCATAGGCTGTGGCGTGTCCTATGGCGGTGTCTCCAGCAACAGACTCTGCTATGAGCGTCTGGCGTAGACGGTTCTGGTTGCGTACCATCTCGCCTTCAACGCCACGATGCTGGTATCCGAGTGCTATCTCAAGGTGTAGCACCTGCTCGCCATTACAGATAAAGCGGAAGGCACCTGGCTCGATGATGCCAGCGTGTATGGGGCCTACGTTGACCTCGTGTAGCTCGTCGCCCTCGATAGAGTAGAATGGATAGCTATCCATAGTTGACTGCTTGTCGCGGCGATCGTGCGAGAAACGTAGCGGCTTAAGCCACGGGTGCTGGTCAAAGGGCACGCCATATAGCTCGTGTATCTCGCGCTCAAAGGGGTGGAACTGCGGATGTATAGCTGTAAGCGATGCCAAGCCTCGTGTGTAGTAGTCGGGCTCAAACGATGATATAAGCACCTCGGAGCGGGTGTCATCAAGGATGATGATATAGAACTTCAAACCGTTCTCAATCTCCTGTGCAAAGTAGTGAGCCACGTGGTATCTGCTATCTGCCAAGCGCTCCTTCAGGTCGTTATATAGGTCGACATACTCCACTACGGGGATGTCGGCGAGTGCCACCGACGATGCGGTGTTTGTTGTTATGTGATATAGTCTCATATTAGCCCACGGTTACGATGCTGTCAATAGCTGATTTAAGTATTTCGGGTTGCCACAAGCCGAGCACTATCGCCACGACAAGTAGTATAAGTGCCGAGTATGAAAGGCGGCGGTTTACTGCCGATAGGTGCAACTCATCTTGGTTGGCGTGGTAGCCAAGACGCAGTGTGCGTGACCAGATGGCATACAGCACTACGCACATCAACACGAGCATAACGACAAGCAGCCACCAGCTACCCACGCTGACAATCTCCGAGAAGATGCATATCTCGGAAATAAAGAGCGGTGAAGGTGGAAATGCCAAGAGTACAAGTGTGCCGATGATGAAGCCGAGTGCGCCAACACGGTTGATGTTCATATAGTTGCCGATACGGTTGATGCTGTAGCTGTTATACACGTGGCGCATTACACCCACCTGGAAGAACATAGAGCTCTTAACGAGTGTATGAGCCACAACGTGGAAAACGGCTGCCCAGAGTGCAATACCGCCTATGCCCATACCTATTGCCACAATACCCATATTCTCAACGGTGGAGTATGACAAGAATCTCTTATAGTTGTTTGTGCGGCGCAGGAACATAGCACCCACCGCCAACGACAATATACCGATTAGTATAAGAACGTGTCTTGCCCACTCAAAGACCTCGCCTGCCGCAGAGTAGAGTGTGTATATACGCATTATAGAGACGAAGCCAGCATTGACAAGTGCCGTAGAGATAAATGCCGATGCAGGGGCGGGTGCTGCGTAGTTAGCATCAACACCTACGGTGTAGAGCGGGAATATCTCCATCTTACAGCTGTAGCCCACAACGATAAATAGGAATGCCACCTTGAGATATAGGGGGTTACCCTCGGCGATAACACTGCGCAGAGCCTCGTAGTCGAGCGTGCCCTCGGTAGCTACTGTTGAGAGTAGCAAGATGCCGAGGTATGCCATAGCGATACCCGTAGAGCATACGAAGATATACTTCCACGTAGCCTCAAGCGTCTGCTCAAACTCTCGGTGGTAGATGATACCTGCCGAGCAGATGGTGGTAGCCTCAAGGAATACCCACGTCATAGCGACGTTACTTGAGTAGTAGACGCACGAGATGGCTATCGCAAGCAACATCAGCAGGGTGTAATACGCCTTATAGGAGCGTATGCTAACGCCCTCCGCCTTAAGATATGACGATGAGTGCAGCATTGAGAAGCCCAACACGGCAATCATCAATATATGGAATACGATAGCGAGTGTGTCGGTACGGAAGATGTACAACACGGTGCGGTCGACCAAGCCGAGTTGCAGGATGGCAGCTACGGCGGTAATCTGTACCAACAAGAAGAGTGTCGCTATGTAGTGTGTAGCGCGCTCGGTGCGCACGGCAAGAGGTGCTACGGCAAGTAATACCGATAAGATTATATATGATAGCATAGGTTAGTCTTTTATCGAGGTTAGAGCATCTGTTTCGTCGGTGTGTATATCGTCATCCATACGGCGCAAGAACATACCGAGGATAAGTATCGAGATAAGGATATCGAGCATAATAGCGAGGTTAATCAACATAGGAAGCTCGACACCAATAGCCATTGAGAAGAGGAATACACCATTCTCGATGACAAGGAATCCCACAAGATGGGCGAAGATACGCTTGCGTGATACGATGAGGATAAGTCCTGACAGTAGCGCGTAGAGTGCTACGCCGAAGAATATCATATCGGTACGGTCATCCGCCATATAGTAGGTGATGGTACAGCTGGCGATAAGTGCAGCAATAGACATCACAAGTGAGCCAAACTGCGACGATGAGCTGTGTATGCGGTTTATCTTGGTCTTTTGTATCACGCGCATAAGTATTGCGGGGATGACAATAGCCTTAAACACCAGCGTCTCGATGATGATAAAACTCATCTCAACGGGGTGGAACGAGTGTAGACGTACCATTGCGATACCAAAGAGCAATACACCCTGTATGGCGAGTATTGTCGTGTGGTTGCGGAAACGCTCGGCTATAGAGAGGTAGATGAGCGTCAGCACATATAGTATTATGAGTGATAGTGTCATATTATATCTCGATGTTTTGGATTAGCAAGAAACCTGTCAGTAGCACAAGTGCCGACATAGCTACAATGGTGAGTATATAGGTGGTGTTACGCACGAGCTTATTGCGGGCGCGCAGTGACTCCACAATACCAATTGCGATACCTGTGCCTAACACGGCAAGCAGTGCTGCAAACCACCAGTGGAAGCATATTACTACGGCTACGGCGTTGGCGGCAATCATAGCGAAGATAGAGTTCTTGAGCCAGCCTGCAATATGTATCATTGCCATATCTACGCCCGAGTAGTCGAGGCACATAACCTCGTGTATCATCGTAAGCTCAAGGTGTGTGCGCGGGTCATCCACAGGCACGCGACCAGCCTCAATAAACATTATGATAACAAAGACGTATGCCACGAGAAGCAGCACGACGGTAAGGTTTGTGTTTAGCTCCTGTGCTGTCGAGAATATCTCTGCAAAAGAGGAGTAGCCACAGAAGAGTGCGAGTGTCGCCATACCCATCATTAGCGCAGGCTCGACAAGTGCGCCATAGAGGGCCTCACGTGCTGCGCCCATACCCTCAAACGAGCTGCCTGTGTCGAGTGCGGCGAGTACTATTGCCACGCGCGACAGAGATAATAGATAGGCTACAAATATGATATCGCCGTGGAACGACAATATAGGCTCAAGGTCTGCAATGGGGATAAACAGAAACGCCATAAGTGCAGCTCCGAGATAGACGCACGGTGCTATGCGGAAGAGAATAGTCGTTGTGGGAGAGTAGACTGCACCTTTGCGCAGCTGCAATCCAACATTGTATATATGCTGCATAAAGCGAATACCCTTGCGACCCGCAAGAATGGCGCGTGTACGGTTGATAACACCCGTTATTGAGAGTGCCACAAGCAGCATAAGTAGTGTATTGAATAGTTTTACCAACATAATCTTTCGGGGTGTTATGGTTAGATAATGCCTACAAGGGTGAGTATGAGTACTACTACCAAGAAGCCAAGAGCAAAGGTGATGTAGTTGTTCACGCGACCTGTGCGCAGACGCATAACATACTCGTTGAGTCGGTGTAACATCTTAACCCACCACTGACCAAGCAGTGAGTCTACCTTATCTTTGTGCTTAATATCGTAGTTGTGCTTTGAGGGGAATATCTCACTCTTATCTACCGAGCGTCCGTCAACGGTGTTCTTAATAAGGGTCTTGGCAATGTTCTCCATACCCTCCGAGTATGACTCACCAGTATACTGCATACGCGTATTGAGTGCTGTGAAGCCACAACCCCACGTAGGGCCTGTCTCTATTTTGCGATTGCGCTGTGCGTGACGCTTTACGAAGTAGAGCAGGGCGATAACCAATAGTAGTGCCCAGCTTACGTAGCATAGCGTTGTGAGCGTCGATGAGAAGTAGTCTATAGCGGCTACGCTATCTGCACCTGTCACAGCCTCGGCTATATAGGCGATGGGTCTAATAGCTACCTGTGGCAACAGACCAATGAAGAGTATCATCACAGCGGGTATTGCCATAGCGCAAATACGGTAGTTGTCAACCTCCGTTGCCTCAGCGACGTGGTGTGAGCGTGGCGAGCCGAGGAAGACGATGCCATAGAGCTTTGTGAAGGCAAGAACGGCGATACCTCCAATCAGCGAGAGGGCGATGATAGCAGCTACGGAGTATAGCACCTCGTGACCGTCGCTCACGCCGTTGAACATACCAATATACATCAACAGCTCCGAAACAAAGCCATTTAGTGGCGGCAATGCACAGATGGCAACTGTCGCAAACATTACGAGAATGGCTGTTATGGGCATCTGTTTTGCCAAGCCGCCCATCTGGTTCATTGTCGTTGTGTGCATCTTCGAGTAGATGTTACCAGCACCCATAAAGAGCATCGTCTTGAAGAACGAGTGGTTGACAATATGTAGCAACGCGCCACACATACCGCACATTCCTATAAGGTTACTTCCCGCAGCGTGACCTACCGCCGCGATACCCAAGCCGATGAGTATCACGCCTACATTCTCAATACTTGAGTAGGCGAGAAGTCGCTTTATGTCGTTCTGCATAGCTGCGAGGATGATGCCCCAAAGACCTGTTATAATACCTGATAACAGCACGATAAGACCTATCGTGTAGAGCAGCTCGATGTTGTGGTCGATAGCCTGCATCATACGTATTACGCCATATATACCTGTCTTAATCATCACTCCCGACATTATTGCCGACACGTGTGACGGTGCTGCGGGGTGTGCCTCGGGCAACCAGATATGCATAGGGAATAGACCCGCCTTCATACCGAAGCCGATAAAGAGTATGATAAATAGTGGCAGGGGTGCTGCAATTTTGAAATATTGCTCTATGGCAGAGAAGTTTGCCGAGCCTGTCACATTATATAGCATCACAAAACCCGCAACGAGGAATATGAAGCCAATGTGCATCATCACAAGGTAGTTGAGAGCCGCGCGACGTACATCCTGACGCTCTGCCTCGAAGAGTATCAGCAGGAATGAGGCTATTGTCATAAGCTCCCACGAGAAGAGGAAGGAGAAGCCTCCACTCGACATCACTACGAGCATCATTGATACACACAACGTCACAAGGGCGGTGTAGTGTAGTGAGATGTGGGCTGAAGAGAATCGTTTAAGGTAACTCTCGACATATCCGCGCGAGTAGAGTACCACAGCGACAGATGCCAGCGCGATGATTACAAGGAAGAGCGACGACAGCGCATCTACCTTGAAGGTCTCGCTGCCAAAGAGCTCTGTGGAGAGGTGTGCCAACTCGATGACACCTCCAGTAAGTGACATTACGGCAAGCGTAATCGCTGTGCCTGCAGCGATGGCTGTCACGCCCGTAGCAACCCACACCTTGTGTCGTAGCGGTGCGAGGAAGATGGCGAATATCACAGCCAATGCTACCAATAGTGCATAAATGTACATAATATGGGTAGTAATCTGTTATTTTATAGCATATTAACTGTTGCAGTTACTATAGTTGCGGTAACTGCTGCGGTCTCGGTGCGCAGACGTTGCGTGCCAAGCGTGATGGGCTTAAAGCCATTTTGCGTGGCAAAGTTAATCTCTTCGGGCGAAAAATCTCCCTCTGGGCCAATTAAAATTAGAGCATTGCCCCCTTTTTTTAGTACTTTGCCGAGATATTCGCGCTCCGTAAGCTCCGTGTTGCAGTGGGCGATGTACTTCTCTCCGTCGAAATCACCTGTTATAACCTCGCGCACCGCAGTCAATGGATGGAGTGTAGGGTGGTATGCTTTGAGCGACTGTTTTACAGCTGCCGTTATAACCTTCTCCTCACGCTCGAGTTTTATCTGTCGACGCTCGCTATGGTCGCACTCAATGGGAAATATCTCTGTAACACCCACTTCGGTAGCTTTTTCCAAAAACCACTCAAAGCGATCAATATTTTTTGTGGGTGCCACTGCCATAGTCAGCGAGTAGGGTAGTTTCTCATACTCCGACTCTGTCTCCACGACCTCTACGACGCAGCGTTTTACGTTGTTATCCACAATCTTACAGCGATGCATATTGCCTTTGCCGTCTGTTAAGAATAGCTCGTCACCGACCTCCATACGCAGTACCCTTATGCAGTGTTTCGACTCCTCCTCGGGTAGAGTGTAGAGTGGTAGTGAAATTTCGGGAGCATAAAATAGTTGCATTTGTCTATAATTTTTTTAACTTTGCAAAGTTAATTAAAAAAAGATATAAATGAAACGACTTTTAGTATTATCGTCATTAATGTTTATTATGACTGTGAATAATTCGTGCAACCAGCAGGTTGCAGAGTCTACTGACAACCCGTTGCTTGTCGAGTGGACAACAGAGTTTGGTGTGCCGCCGTTTGATAAGATTCGTACTGAACACTATCAGCCCGCATTTGAAGCAGCTATGCAGGAGCACCGCGACGAGATTGATGCCATTGTAGCAAACGAGGCAGAGCCTTCGTTTGAGAATGTCATCGTAGCGATGGACAATGCAGGTCTTAATCTTGCACGTGTAAACCTTCTGTTCGGTATGCTCTCGGCATCGGATCTTGACGACGAGATGCAGCAGGTGCAGAATACTATGATGCCTGTCTTGGAGGAGCACTATAATACAATTATGCTCAATGATGCTCTCTTTGAGAAGGTTAAGGCTGTCTACGATAAGCGTAATACGCTTAAGCTCGATGCTGTGCAGTTGCGCCTTGTCGAGAAGACCTATAACGACTTTGTTCGTTCTGGCGCATTGCTTCAGGGCGAGGCAAAGGAGCGTCTTATGGCTATCAATTCGGAGCTGTCGACACTCACCATTCGTTTCGGTAACAACCTGCTTGCCGAGAATGGTAACTTTGTTCTTGAGCTGAACGCTTTGCAGGTGGCTGACCTCCCAGAGAATGTGCGTATTCAGGCACAGGAGGCTGCGGCAGCTATGGGCAAGGAGGGATTTGTATTTACTCTCGATAAGCCCAGTATGTTGCCATTCTTGACATACTCAACAAACCGTGACCTGCGCCGTGAGCTTTATAACGGCTATTTGATGCGTTGTAATAATGACGACGAGTATGACAATAAGCAGATTATCAAGGATATGACTCGTCTGCGCGTGGAGAAGGCAAAGCTCCTCGGCTACGACTCATACGCTGCATACGTTACAGCAGACCAGATGGCGGGTACGCCCGAGGCTGTGTACGACCTGTTGGATGAGATTTGGGAGCCTGCGTTGGAGTCTGCAAAGCGCGAACTCGACGAGATGCTCGTTATGTTCAAAAAAGAGCATCCCGACGCAACATTCGAGAAGAGCGATTGGTGGTATTATGCCGAGAAGGTGCGTCGCCAGAAGTATCAGCTCGATGAGGCTGCTATTCGCAACTACCTCTCGTTGGACAACGTGCGCAACGGTATGTTCTACCTCGCTAATCGCCTCTATGGTATTACGTTCCGTCCTATCTCTGCACCCAAGTACCACCCCGAGTGTTCGGTATATCAGGTGCTTGATGTCGATGAGTCGCACCTCGGAGTGCTCTATATTGACCCGCACCCACGTAAGTCAAAGAGTGGTGGCGCGTGGTGTGGCTACTTTAGCGAGCAGCGTTACGAGGATGGCAAGCGTGTAGCACCTGTTGTAGGCATCGTATGTAACTTCACGCCTCCCGTAGGCGACACACCCTCGTTGTTGAGCTTCGATGAGGCGGAGACTATGTTCCACGAGTTTGGTCACGCTCTGCACTTCCTCTTTGCGGATGTGCGCTACCGTGGTCTGGCAGAGGTCGAGGGTGACTTTGTGGAGTTGCCATCACAGATTATGGAGAATTGGGCATTCGAGCCAGAGATTATGAGGGAGTATGCCACACACTATCGCTCGGGTGATGTTATTGCAGATAACCTTATCGAGAAGATACAGCACGCATCGCTCTTCAATCAGGGCTTTATGACCACCGAGCTTGCTGCGGCAGCTCTTATTGATATGGATATCCACTCGCTTGAGTCATATAGCGACGATATGGATGTCAACGCCTTCGAGAAGTATAACCTTGCTACACGTCGCGGTCTTATCCCCGAGATTGAGCCACGCTATCGCTATACCTACTTCTCGCACATCTTCAATGGCGGCTACTCTTCGGGCTACTACTTCTACTTGTGGGCAGAGGTGCTTGATCAGGATGCCTTTGCAGCATTCAAGGAGCGTCGTGACCTTTGTGATAAGGAGTTGGCTAAACTCTTCCGCTATGAGCTATTGGCACAGGGTGGTCAGCGTCCAGGTATGGAGATGTATCGTGCATTCCGTGGTGCAGACCCCGACAAGAAGCCTATGTTGCGAGCACGCGGTCTATGGAATGAGCCAGAGCCCGTAGATACACTCGAGGAGGGTGTTGTGGATGCACAGCCTATAGTTGAGCCAGGTCGCCCCATACGTCCCACTATTATTCCAGCACAGAAGTAACCTTAAAAATATCAATTATCAACTATGACAACAGCAACAGTTATTATGTCAGCAATGACCCTTGCTTCGACTACTGCGGAGCTTCCACAGTGGGGTGGCGTGCGTCCTCCAGAGGAGCTCGCTAACAACCCCTTCATTCAGGAGTGGAATACCCCGCACCAGACACCTCCTTTCTCGGAGATTGAACTCGCTCACTATGAGCCTGCCTTCGATTTTGCTATCGCGGTAAACCGTGCCGAGATTGAGAGTATCGTAGCTAACCCCGAGCCTGCAACCTTCGAGAATACCATCGTCGCTATGGAGCAGGCGGGTGAGCTTCTCAACCGTGTGTCGGGTGTATTCTTCGTTCTTAATGGCAGCTGCACTTCAGACGAGATGCAGAAGATAGCTATGAACATCACCCCCAAGCTCACAGAGCTCTCTAATGATGTGGCTCTCAATCCACGTCTCTTTGAGCGTGTTAAGAGTGTCTACGACCAGCGCAAGAAGCTCCACCTCGACACAGAGGATATGCAGCTGTTGGAGCAGACCTATAAGGGCTTTGCACGACAGGGCGCAGCATTGTCGGATGCCGACAAGGAGCTGTATCGCCAGTACACATCAGAGCTATCACAGCTCACACTCGAGTTTGGTCAGAACGCGCTCGCTTCGACTAATGCCTTCTCGCTCAATATCACCGACCCTGCAAAGGTCGAGGAGTTGCCCGACTTTGTGAAGGAGGGTATGGCTGCCGAGGCAAAGGCTCGTGGCGAGGAGGGATGGACACTTACACTCCACGCTCCCAGCTATGGCCCCTTTATGACCTACTCTTCGCAGCGCGATATTAAGGAGACGCTCTATCGTGCTTATAATAGCCGCAGCGTGGGTGGCGAGTTCGACAATATGGAGAATATCCGCCGTATCGCCGAGTTGCGTCTTAAGATTGCTAACTTGTTGGGCTATAAGTGCTATGCAGACTATGTGTTGGAGGATCGTATGGCAGAGAGCACAAAGACCGTAAATGGCTTCCTTGATGAGTTGCTCGACGCTACATACGATTATGCAAAGCGCGATGTTAAGGCTATCTCTGACTATGCTCATTCACTCGGTCTTGAGGGTGAGCTTATGCCGTGGGATTGGGCTTACTACAATGAGAAGTATAAGGAGGAGAAGTATGCAATTAACGACGAGCAGGTGAAGCCCTACTTGCAGCTTGAGAATGTCAAGAATGCAGTATTTATGCTTGCTAACCGTCTCTATGGTATCACCTTCCACGAGGCTCCCCAGATTGAGGTATACCACCCCGAGGCAACAGCATACGAGGTTAAGGATAACAATGGCGAGCTTCTCGCTGTGTTGTATCTCGACTTCTTCCCTCGTGAGTCAAAGCGTCAGGGCGCTTGGATGACCGAGTTCCGTGGTACAAAGTGTGTTAACGGCAAGGAGCAGCGTCCTTTGGTGTCGCTTGTAATGAACTTCACAAAGCCCACCGAGACAACTCCTTCGTTGCTTACTTTCGATGAGTTTACCACCTTCCTCCACGAGTTTGGTCACGGTCTGCACGGTCTGCTTGCAAAGGGTAAGTATGAGTCAATCAATGGCACCTCTGTTAAGCGTGACTTCGTTGAGCTCCCCTCACAGATTATGGAGAACTGGGCTACCGAGAAGGAGTACCTCGACCTCTGGGCAAAGCACTACCAGACAGGTGAGCCTATGCCCGCAGAGCTTATCGAGAAGCTTATCGCTGCCAAGAACTACCTCGCTGCATACTTCAACGTACGCCAGCTCTCATTCGGTATGCTCGATATGGCTTACCACACAACAACATCTCGCATCGAGGGCGATATCCGCGACTTCGAGCTTCGCGCTATTGAGCCTACAAAGGTTGTTCCTATCGTTGACGGTACAGCTATGAGCCCATCGTTTACACATATCTTCAGTGGCGGCTATGCTACAGGCTACTATGGATATAAGTGGGCAGAGGTTCTTGCTGCTGATGCCTTCTCATACTTCGATAAGGAGGGTATCTTCAACCGCAAGGTTGCCGAGAAGTTCCGCCGCGAGTTGCTTGAGAAGGGTGGTCACGAGCATCCTATGACTCTCTATAAGAACTTCCGTGGTCATAAGCCCAAGACAAAGGCTCTTATCGACCAGATGAACCTCGAGTAGTTGATAGACTACATTAGAGGGTTTGATATTGTCCCGAGTGAGGCGCGTAAAGGCTCTTCATTCGGGACAACTTTTTGTTTTGCGCAAATGTGTACTATACCATATTTATATATATAGCGATTATATATAGCGATGCGAATTGCAGAGTTTTATAAAAAATATTTAGCTCCTTAAAATGTGTTAAAGTGTTGATATATAGTCATTTCGCAGATGTTTGAAAAAAAAGAGTTGGACTCAAATTTGCAACTAATAAAAAATTAGTATCTTTGCAAGCCCGAAATATCGGGTTTGGATTACAATTTAAGTATTATTTAAACGTAAAGTAAAGTGGATTCATTGAGTTACAAGACAATCTCGGTCAAGGCAGAGGACGCTCAGAAGGAGTGGTTTGTCATTGACGCTACAAACGAGATTTTGGGACGTCTTGCATCGCAGGTGGCAAAGATCCTCCGCGGCAAGAACAAGCCCAGCTACACTCCCCACACTAATTGCGGTGACTACGTTATCGTAATTAATGCGGATAAGGTGAAGCTTACGGGTGCAAAGATGACCGATAAGGTCTATACTCGCTACACCGGTTTTCCTGGTGGTCAGCGTTTCGCTACACCTGCGGATTTCTTGACTACAGACAAGAAGCCCCAGTTCGTTGTTGAGCACGCAGTGCGTGGTATGTTGCCCAAGACCCGCCTGGGTGAGGCAATCATGAAGAATTTGAAGGTTTATGCAGGCGCAGAGCATCCTCACGCTGCACAGAACCCCAAGGAGATTAAGTTAAACGAGATTAAGTAAGAATTATGGAAGTTGTAAACACCGTAGGTCGCCGTAAGGCAGCTGTGGCTCGCGTATTCGTGAAGCCGGGTAATGGTAAGATTACAATCAACCACAAGGAGCTTGAGGTATACTTCCCCTTGCACATTCTTCAGTATGAGGTTAAGCAGCCCTTGCTCGTAACCAACACATTGGAGAACTACGACGTTATGATCAACCTCGTAGGTGGTGGTATCAAGGGTCAGGCAGAGGCTGCCCGTATGGGTATCGCACGTGCTTTGTGCCAGATCGACGCAGAGTACCGTCCTGTATTGAAGAAGAATGGCTTCCTTATGCGTGATTCGCGTGAGGTTGAGCGTAAGAAGCCCGGTCAGCCCGGAGCACGTCGTAAGTTCCAGTTCAGTAAGCGTTAATCCTTACCGTCCTACTTCGGCAAAACAAAAGGCACAATCAGGGTTTTTAAACCTCGAGGACTACGCCTACAGTCGACACTGTTGTCTGCTATGTGCGTAGCATTGACCAAGATGACATTGGGTCGTGTTGCGTGAGGTGTGCTGCCACGATGGTTGCCCGATTGCGAAAAATCGACGAGAACAACCTTATGGGTGCTACTCGTAGATTGAAAAAGAGTTAAACAAACAAAAAAAAAGAAACTAAAATGTCACGTACAGATTTTAATTCATTGTTGGAGGCTGGCGTACACTTCGGTCACTTGAAGCGTAAGTGGAACCCCAAAATGGCTCCCTATATCTTCATGGAGAAGAACGGTATCCATATCATTGACCTCCACAAGACTGTCCTCAAGTTGGACGAGGCTGCTGCTGCATTGAAGCAGATTGTTAAGAGTGGTCGCCGCGTATTGTTCGTAGCAACCAAGAAGCAGGCAAAGGAGATCGTTGCCGAGAAGGTAGCAGCAGTAGGTATGCCCTACGTTACCGAGCGTTGGGCAGGCGGTATGCTTACAAACTTCCCTACTATACGTAAGGCCGTTAAGAAGATGGCTACCATCGACAAGATGACCAACGACGGTACTTATGACAATTTCTCAAAGCGCGAGAAGCTTCAGATCGCTCGTCAGCGTGCGAAGCTCGAGAAGAACCTCGGTTCTATCGCAGATCTTAACCGTCTGCCCGCTGCTCTGTTCGTTATCGACGTTCAGAAGGAGCAGAACGCCGTTAAGGAGGCAAAGCGTTTGAGCATCCCCGTATTTGCAATGGTAGATACTTGTTGTGATCCAACTAACATCGATTACGTTATTCCTGCAAATGACGATGCTCAGAAGTCAATCGCTGCTATCCTTGATGTAGTTTGCGGTGCTATCGCAGAGGGTGCAGAGGAGCGCAAGCTTGAGAAGGAGAAGGAGGCACAGGAGGCCGAGGCACAGGAGGCTGCAACAAAGAAGGAGGCAAAGCCCCGCATCAAGAAGGCTGTAAAGGCTGCTGTTGATGCAGAGGAGGCTGCTGTAGCCGAGGTTGTTGCTGCTACAGAGGCTGTCGAGGAGTAGTCACTCGTAGTGTCGACAAAGTAATCTATAACCGAGGGCGGGTAGGCAAAATAGCCCGCTCGCCCAAAGTTTATTACACAATTTTTAACGAATTTAAACAAAAGAAATACTATGGAAATCAAAGCAGCTGATGTAATGAAGCTCCGTAAGATGACCGGCGCAGGTATGATGGATTGCAAGAAGGCTCTTCAGGAGGCAGAGGGCGATTTCGAGCGTGCGAAGGATATCATCCGTGAGAAGGGTAAGTTGGTTGTAGCAAAGCGTTCAGACCGTACAGCTACCGAGGGCGTTGTTGTTACCAAGATCGTAGGCGAGAAGGCTTATATCCTTTGCCTCGCTTGTGAGACTGACTTCGTTGCCCAGAACGTTGAGTTCGGTGCTTCAGCAAGTGCTATGTTGGAGGTTGCTGTTGCAGCTGATGCCGCAGACCGCGATGCTCTTATGGCAGCAAAGAACGACGCAGGCAACACTGTTGAGGAGATGGTAACCGAGAAGTCTGGTCAGACAGGCGAGAAGGTTGAGCTTGCATACTATGCTCGTATCGAGGCTCCTTACTGCGTATCTTACGTACACTTCAACAAGAAGCTCGGTACTATCCTCGGCTTCAACAAGGCTATCGACGAGGAGGTAGCAAAGAAGGTAGCTATGCAGGCAACTGCTATGGCTCCTATCTCTATTGACGAGAACGACTGCCCCGCAGACGTTGTTGAGAAGGAGAAGGCTATCCAGATGGAGATGATGAAGCAGGATCCCAAGAACGCTAATAAGCCTGAGGCTATCCTTGAGAAGATTGCAGAGGGTAAGATGCGTAAGTTCTTCGAGGAGAACACACTTCTTAACCAGTGCGTAGTTGGTGAGAAGGAGTCTATCCGCGAGTTCATCCAGCGTGCTGACAAGGAGGCTAACGTTGTTGCTTACAAGCGTTTCGCTCTCGAGGCATAATTGAGGCATTAAGCCACCGCATTTGCGGTATATATAGTTCCCACGAAGGGTCGTATTTAGGTGCGCTCCATTCGTGGGAATTGTTTTTGTTTGTGTGTAGTAGGACTGCCTGTGCGATAGGTCATACAAAAAGTGGGGTAATGATACAAAAAGTGGGACGTTGACGACGTCCCACTATGCTATCTATATGTTAGCTTCACGCTTGAAGTCTGCGTGCTATGAACCACGGGTTGTCGAGTACCTCCTTGTTGTAGCCAAGTGGCTCCCCTGTGGGGTAGGCATACGTTGTGCCACCCGCCTCTGCTAATATGAGCTCGCCTGCCGCTGTATCCCACTCCGAAGTCGTTGTAGTGCGTATGTAGTAGTCTACCATACCCTCGGCAAGCAGACAGAACTTATAGGAGCTGCCCTGCTCGATAATCTCAAGGTCGGGGTGCTCCACACGCAGCGTCTCTATGTGTGCGTGTGTCTCTTTGGTCTGGTGTGAGCGTGACACGGCAACACGGAAACCCTCGTGGCGACTCTCCTCCAATGGTAGGCGGCGCATATTGTTGTATATCTCGTCGTAGCTGTATGCGGCATCTGCTGCGGGTGCCACATTCTCCATTATCCACGCGCCACGTCCGCGCTCGGCAATGTATATCTTGTTGTGGTATGGCACATACACAACCGAACTTACACAGGTGTTATTCTCCATTAGGGCTATGTTCACCGTAAACTCGTTATTGCCCTTGATGAACTCCACTGTGCCGTCGAGGGGGTCGACTAACCAAAATAGCTCCCAGTTGCGACGCTCGTCATATAGCATCTCACGACCCTCCTCCGAGAGAATGGGTATTCGTGTGGTGCCAAGTGCCTCCTTTATGGTGTTGTGTGCGAGGCGGTCGGCAATGGTTATCGGAGTATGGTCTCTCTTGAGCGTGATGTCATAGTCTTCGCTGCCATTGTATATGTGCATAATGGCGGCTCCAGCGCGTACTGCGGCGTTGAACTGCTGTGGCAATAGGTACTCTCTAATGTGATCATCAATCATTGTTACACAGGTTTTGAGGCTCATTATAGTTTCATTTGTAAAGTTAACACTATATTTCGATATTTACAATAGTTATGTAATAATTATTAGCACTATGAGACAGTATAGTGCGCTCTTTGTATAGTGGCGAGATGTTCGTATACCTTGCGGCGAAGCCGTGCTGTGGCTATTGGGAGGGTCAGACACTGCCTCACGCCCGATGTCAGTAGGTGCATTGTGTGGCGTACGCTTTTGTGTGTGGTGATAACAAATATGTCGACACCAGTGCTACGCAGTCGCTCTATGTAGTTGTAAAAGGTGTTGTCGTTGGGTGAGTAGTGTGTGGATGCTACTATCACAAGGTCAATGCTGCCACACGCTATCATTCGATGTAGTGCTCCATCATAAATTACAGCCATTGCGTGGCAGCTGTTGCACGCTATTGCCGTGCATATTTCTGCTGCCAGCGTATTGTCGTCGGCGAGTATTGCGACACGATATTTGCGGTCTCTTTGCATCATTGCTCGTGGTGGCACTAAAAGTGTGCCAAAGAGCAGCAAAAAGTTTGCTCGGGATGTTGCAAATTGAATTATTATTTGTATCTTTGCCCCGCTAAACATTACAATTTTTATTTAAATGTACGTAATAGTAGAGATTGCAGGTCAGCAGTTCAAGGCTGAGAAGGGTCGAAAGCTCTATGTTCACCGTCTCCAAGGCGAGGTAGACTCGTCTTTGAGCTTCGACAAAGTCCTGCTTGTAGACAACGACGGTCAGGTTAAGGTGGGCGCACCTGTTGTAGAAGGCGCCTCAGTAAAGTGCAAGATCTTGAAGCACCTCAAGGACGACAAGGTTCTGGTGTTCAAGAAGAAGCGTAGAACAGGTTATCAGAAGTGTAACGGTCACCGTCAGTATCTGACACAGGTTCTCGTTGAGGAAATTAATGCGTAACCCTTTAAAATTGGTAGAAGATGGCACACAAAAAAGGTGTAGGTAGTTCGAAGAACGGCCGTGAGTCAGAGAGCAAGCGACTCGGTGTTAAGCTTTTCGGTGGTCAGTTCGCTAAGGCGGGTAACATTATCGTTCGTCAGCGCGGTACAGTACACAACCCAGGTGAGAACGTGGGTATGGGTAAGGACCACACACTTTTTGCATTGGTTGACGGTACAGTTGGCTTCTGCAAGAAGGCTTCAGGTAAGTCTTATGTGAGCGTTACTCCTATTGCAGAGTAACCGCTTCAAGGCACAAAGAGAAAAAGAGAGCTTCGGCTCTCTTTTTTGTTGGGTAGACCGCAATGTAAATACAGTGTGTTATGTCGTGGAGAGTCTCTGCAATAGGAGTAAGCAAGCTGCGCTTGCCACTCTCATATCCACATTCCCTCCCCAACCCCTCCCTTTGCCAAAGGGCGGGGCTAATTTGGGTTGTATGATATCATCCGCGTTGTCTCTTGTTGCAGAGTAACCGTTTCAAGGCACAAAGAGAAAAAGAGAGCTTCGGCTCTCTTTTTTGTTGGGTAGGAGAAGATTTCAACTGTAGAGAAAAATAAAGTGACCCAAAAGTTTGGATAAAAACTCTATGGATCACTTTATTTTAGGCAAGTTCGGAACGCCCTAAATCTCCTTACTATGGCGGTGCATCTTGCCCTGCTTGGTCGTCGGTGCCTATCCCTAACCTCCCTAACCTCCCTAATCTCCCTAACCTCTCTATCTTCTACACTCGCGCTGCGCAATGAAAATAGACGGCTACTTCCTAAATATAAAGTATACGGCAAGCACCAAGCAGGCGAAGCCAGCTATATGATTCCACTTTAGAGGGTCGCCCTTAACGAACAACACGGCAAAGAGCGTGAATACCACAAGTGAGATAACCTCCTGAATGACCTTCAGCTGCCAGAGTGTGAAGGGGCCACCAAGCTCGGCACTACCTATACGGTTGGCGGGTACCTGGAAGCAGTATTCAAAGAGTGCGATGCCCCAGCTTAACAAGACTATGGCAATCATACCATAACGCTCTAAACGTGACTTAAAGGCGATATGACCATACCACGCCAATGTCATAAAGACATTTGAGCAGATGAGCAGACCTATTGTTGCAAGACCTTTAGTAAGCATATTTCTGAATATTTTTGTCTGTGTAGTTACTCTTTCTTTGATTTTGACGTGCAAAGGTAATTAAAATTATCGCTATATGCTCTGCATTGCTCAAAAAGTTTGGGTATCTTAATAATTCGTAGTAAATTTGCGCGATAAATGTAAAAACCTTAATAATAATAGATGATGAATAAATTTACAGTAATTTTTGCTATGGGAGTATTAGCATTGACATCGTGCGCTACACCCGTTGAGACCGAGGTGACCACAGAGCAGCCTTGGATCGTTGATCGCTTTGACGATATCAAGGTTATACGTTATGAGGTTCCCGCATTTGAGAATCTTACACTCGAGGAGAAGGAGCTTGTCTACTATCTTGCAGAGGCTGCAAAGTGTGGTCGTGATATCATCTTCGACCAGAACTTCAAGTACAACCTTGCAGTGCGTCGTACTCTTGAGAGCATCTACACTGCATCAGAGGTACGCGAGGGCGATGAGTTCAAGGCTTTCGAGAAGTATCTTAAGAAGGTGTGGTTTGCAAATGGTATCCACCACCACTACTCAAACGATAAGTTTAAGCCCGAGTTCTCGGAGGGTTGGTTCCGCGAGCAGCTTGCTGCGTACATCAACGACGAGAACCGTCAGGTTGAGGATGACCTCCTCTGCAAAATAATCTTTGACGAGACCCTCTACTCTTCACGTCTTAACCGTGCCGAGGGTGTCGACGTGGTTACAGCATCGGCTGGTAACTATTATGAGGGTGTATCACAGACAGAGGTCGAGGCATTCTACGGTGCTATGGCTGCAGCTGACGAGGGTAACCCCGAGCCTATCTCATACGGTCTTAACTCGAAGCTTATGCGCGATGCCGAGGGCAATATCTACGAGAACGTATGGAAGGTGGGTGGTATGTACTCGCCCGCAATCGAGAAGATCGTCTACTGGTTGGAGAAGGCAGCAGAGGTTGCTAACCCCACACAGCGCGAGATTATCGAGGCTCTTATCAAGTACTATAAGTCGGGTGACTTGAAGGACTTTGACGCATATAACGTGTTGTGGGTCAAGGATTCCGAGTCTAACGTAGACTTCGTTAACGGCTTCATTGAGAACTATGGCGATCCACTCGGCTACAAGTCGTCTTGGGAGGCTGTAGTTAACTTCCGCGATGTTGAGGCTTGCAAGCGTACCGAGATTATGGCGGCTAATGCGCAGTGGTTCGAGGACAACGCACCTATCAACCCCGACTACCGCAAGAAGGAGGTTAAGGGCGTATCTGCAAAGGTTATCACCGTGGCTATGCTTGGTGGCGACTGCTTCCCTTCAACAGCTATCGGTATCAACTTGCCTAATGCCGATTGGATTCGTAAGGAGCACGGCTCAAAGTCTGTGACTATTGATAACATCACCTACGCTTATGACAAGGCGGCACAGGGTAATGGCTTTATGGAGGAGTTCGTATTGCGCGAGGAGGATCGTGAGCGTCTTAAGACCTACGGTAAGCTTGGCGACGACCTCCACACCGACCTCCACGAGTGCCTCGGTCACGGCTCTGGTCAGCTTGCACCTGGTGTAAAGGGTAACGAGTTGCGTACATACTCATCTACACTCGAGGAGGCACGTGCAGACCTCTTTGCACTCTACTATCTCGGTGATGAGAAGCTCGTTGAGATTGGTCTTATCCCCACACTTGATGTCGCTTGGTCGCAGTATACCGACTATATTATGAACGGTATTATGACACAGCTCTCGCGTATCGAGCCTGGCAAGACCGTTGAGGAGGATCATATGCGTAACCGTAAGCTTATCGCTGAGTGGTGCTACGAGAAGGGTAAGGCAGATAATGTTATCGAGTGGGTTGTTGAGAATGGCAAGCGTTATGTTGTCATCAACGACTTCGTGAAGTTGCGCCAGCTCTTTGGCGAGCTCCTCTATGAGGTTCAGCGCATTAAGTCAGAGGGCGACTACGAGGCTTGTAAGGCACTTGTTGAGACCTATGCTGTGCAGGTTGATCCCGAGTTGCACGCCGAGGTTATCGAGCGTAACAATGCGCTTAATATTGAGCCTTATGGTGGCTTTGTTAACCCCGAGTACACGCTTGTTACAGATGAGGCGGGTAACATTACAGACGTAGTTGTTAGCTACCCTGCAAACTATGTAGAGCAGCACCTCCAGTATGGTCGTGACTACTCATTCCTTCCTACATTCAACTAATCGTTGCGTACGACCAATAGTGATAATAGGTAGATGGTTCGCCATCTACCTATTTTGTTTGTAGCCCCTCCGGGACTCGAACCCGGATTTAAGGTTTAGGAAACCTTCGTTCTATCCCTTGAACTAAAGAGCCAAAGATTATGCAAAGATAACCTAAAAAATATAATCAACAACCTCGATATATAAAAAATCGACTAAATTGGTCTTTTTGTATCTGTTCTTTATCGGTACTACATCCCATATAGAAAAATTTATGCTACTACGTATAATTGGCGTGCATCGGTGTAATACGCACAAATACAGGTGTATAGCTATGGTAATATGTTAAAAGCTAATATGCTTCAATGAGAAAATCGGTTGAATGTTTCGTAACTCTGCAAAAAAGTTGTATATTTGTGGCGTTGTATTGACGTTATTTCTAAACAATATAATATATGTTGGAACAGAATTTAATTAAGATTTACGAGCAGAGCTTCCGCAATAACCGTGAGATGGCTGCTCTTACCGACTACTTCAAGGGTGAGACATTCTCATACTACGAGGTTGCAAAGGAGGTTGCGAAGCTACACCTCCTCTTCCGCGAGGCAGGTATTGAGAAGGGCGATAAGATTGCGCTTATTGGTCGCAACAACACACGTTGGTGCATCAGCTATATTGCCACAATCACCTATGGTGCTGTAATCGTGCCCATCCTTCAGGACTTCAACCCCAATGATGTAATCAATATTGTCAACCACTCGGAGAGCCGTTTGCTCTTTATGGGTGATAACTTCTGGGATGACATCGAGGGCGATCAGATACCTAATATCGAGGCTGTATTCTCGCTCACTGACTACCACGCTATCTACGAGCGCGAGGGTAGCAAGCTCACCGACTATATGAAGAGTATTATGGCGCACTACCGCGAGGCATATCCTCGTGGCTTCAGTGCCGATGATATCAAGTACACGGATGTTGCTAATGATGAGGTGTGTCTGCTCAACTATACATCGGGTACCACAGGCTCATCAAAGGGTGTTATGCTTACCGTAAACAACCTCACAGGTAACATTGTCTTTGCACTCGGTATGGAAAATCCCGAGACCAACGACTACTTCTTCCGCAAGGGTGGACGAACACTCTCATTCTTGCCCTTGGCACACGCCTATGGCTGTACATTTGACTTCCTTGCTCCGTTGGCTTGTGGCGCACATATCACGCTGTTGGGACGTATCCCCTCGCCGAAGATTCTTGTCGAGGCAATGAAGATTACCCGCCCCAATATCGTATGCTCGGTACCTCTCATCCTCGAGAAGGTATATCGCAAGAGCATCTTGCCGATGCTTGAGAAGGGCCCTATGAGTGTTGCTATGCGTATTCCGTTGCTCAATACCGCCATCTATTCAACCATCCGCGCACGCCTTATGGAGCAGTTTGGAGGTTGTGTCGAGATATTTATCGTGGGCGGTGCTGCTCTCAATCAGGAGACCGAGGACTTCTTGCGTAAGATTAAGTTCCCTATCACTGTGGGTTACGGTATGACCGAGTGCGCGCCTCTTATCAGCTTTGAGCTGCCCACGCTCTTCAAGAGTGGCTCTTGTGGACGTGTTATCAACGGTATGCTCGAGGCGAAGATCAATTCAAACGACCCACACAATGTGCCAGGCGAGTTGCTGGTGCGTGGTGAGCACGTTATGAAGGGCTACTATAAGAATGCGAAGGCTACAGATGCTGTGCTCGATGCTGATGGCTGGTTGCATACAGGCGATATGTGTACTATGGATAGCGATGGCACGCTCTATATTCGTGGTCGTTGCAAGACGATGATTCTCTCTGGCTCGGGTCAGAACATCTATCCCGAGGAGATTGAGGAGCGTTTGAATAACCTCTATATGGTTGCCGAGTCGCTTATCATCGAGAATAATGGTCGCCTTACCGCGCTCGTTGTGCCCGACTATGAGCTTGCTAATGCCGAGGGTGTCGATATGGAGACCCTGCCCGAGATTATGGAGCAGAACCTCCAGCAGCTCAACGGTATGGTTGCCTCATACGAGAAGGTTGCCAATATCGTTATCCACCGCGAGGAGTTCATCAAGACGCCGAAGCGTAGTATCAAGCGATACCTCTATAATGCGTCGACGCTCAACCTAAAGTAACGGCGTACATATATAATGAGATGGGGCAGATCCGTGTGGTCTGCCCCATTTGTTGTCTATGCTGGCTGCTGTTGCCGTCTACAAGAAACGCTTGGCTGCGCCTGTTGTGCCTATTGCACGTGTGGTGTCGGCGATATCGTCAGGAAGCTCCGCACGAACATATACCGATACGTCTGTCGGGTCGTTGACATCTACCCATATCATACTGTCAGCGTCAAGCGTAACGCTATATGATGTGCCCCACGCTACGCCATCGCTGTATGTTCCACGTATGATGCCATTTTCGTAGGCTGCGCTGCTTGTAAAGTGCTGCCACTCGCGGCTCTCTATGCGCTGGTATAGGTCGACTATGCCGTTGTCGCTGATATCCATATATACCTCAAATGAGGGTGCTGTGCCACGCCACTCTGCGAGGTGCCATACACCCGCTAATGCACTTGTGTCGCCGCTCTCGACAGGAGGTGCTGGCGGAGTGTCGTCGGGAAGTGTCGCCCAGCTTATCTCCGAGTAGTATGCCTCGCCACGCACGCTGACTCGGCAACGGAAGTCGTATGTAGCACCACCGTCGAGCGTGTCGAGGGGTAGTGTGGCGTATAGCGCATAGTCGTCGTGAGAGGTGGCTATGAGCGTGTGCCAGGTTGTGTCACCCACCTTGCAGCACTCAATAACTGCGTCATACTCGGCATCGTAGCGGCTGTCGAGGAGTGCCGTTATCGAGGCTATGCCCACTGCGACCTGCTTGTCAGCAACAGTAACCTCGGGCTTGGCAATAGCGGTGCTTACTGTCGCGCCACCTGTGGTGAAAAGCTGCGTGCTGCTCTCGATTGTAGGGTAGTCGCCCTCGGGTACTACGCGGTAGCGATACTCATACTCGGTGTACTCCTCAAGGCGTGTGTCTGTTGTTGTAGGTATCCAGCATCCCCTCTCGCCAAAGCCTATCTGCGGGTCAAGCTCAATGGTTGTGCTCTTGTCGCTGCCTTTGATATTGTATATTAGGTGTAGTTGCGCGATGTTGTGGCGCGTGCCGTCTATAGTTAATGTCACCTTATCCTCAAGGTATGCACATATACCGTAGGGGGTGATGCCGCCCATTGTGTGTATCTGGTAGTTGTGCATATATGGCGTTGTAAAGCTCTCTGTGTCGCCCTGCGCCACACTGTTGTCGCCGAGAGTGACACACAGACGATACGTGTAGGCTGTATGCTCCGTAAGCTCTGTCAGGTGGAAATATAGTAGATTCTCGCCCATAGACTCCTCTAATGCCACTTCGCTCCACTCCGAGCCATTCTCGGAGCGATATTGCAACACGTAGGCATCGTCCGCGAGAGCTGCCTCCTCGTCGTCTATTGTGTAGTATGGTTTTACGATGTATATGTCTGCCTCGTTCCACCTTGTGTAGATGTTGTATGTTCCTCTGAACTCTATGGCGTATATAGGCATATTCACGCTTAATAGATAGGTGTCGCTATAAACAACCTCACCGCTCTGCTTTTCTGCCCATAAGCGATACTTATAATCGCGCTTATTCATCAGGTTGCTTATTATCACTACTGCCACGCCATCCTCCACCTTGCTGGGTGCTACGCGCTGCATATCGTCGCTGTTAAGACCATACTCCACGCCGTAGTTAAATTCGTCGACAACAGCACCGTCTATGGTGTATCGCGGAACATCAAAGGTGATATAGGCATCTGTGGCTATTACCTCTGACGACATATCGCCAAAGCTGATGGTGTGTACGGGGATATGCTCATCTTGACACGCCGTGGCGAGTAGTGCCACGATGCATATAAATATGTATAGAACTCTTCTCATATCTATCGTCGTTATTTACTCTTGTTGCTGTTCACTCTATGTTTCGTTGGATGGCGGGTTATAGCCACGCACCGTTATTAGCTACCGAGCCGCGTACCACAACCTCAAACTCGCGCTCTACCTCTGTGCCACCTATGATGTCACCGCCGCCAACCTCGTCGCCACCAACAATGGCGCGCACGGTAACTCTTCCCGTTCCTGGGTTATTGCACCTTATGCGCAGATGACCATCGACGATTATAGGCGTGTCGATAATGCCGAGTCGCTCTGCTGTATCATCATCTATGTCGCACCCCTTATAGTGCATCGAGCCTACGCTCTGGCCAAAGTAGCTGTCGAGAGGGAGGTGGCTCATCTCGCCACATCGTGTGTAGAGGCACGGCGTATTCTCTATCTGCATCAGGAGCAGGTGTGCGTCGATGTAGCCTGCACCGAGGTTGCCACGATACGTAGCGAGGTCAAATTGGTAATACTCCCACTTGTCGGAATCGTAGCCGAGGCTCAAACCTGTCTGGTATTGGTCGATGTCGTGTACCGAGGTTAGTAGCAGACTGCGGAACTCATCTGCTGTGAATGAATAGCCCTTTTGAAGTGCATACGATAGCCCTAATGCGGCACATCCCGAGACGTGTGGACAAGCCATTGACGTTCCTTGAAGCACCTCGTAGCCGTAAGAGGAGTTCGCAGAGGTGGATAGCACGCCCAGGTTGCTGTCGTGTATGACATTGCCTCCAGGAGCGCAGATATTGACACCTGGGCCGTAGTTGGTGTAGTACGTAGCAGTGTAGTCGGCACCCATAGCCGAAACACTTATGTAGTCGTGGTAGGCTGCGGGATATGATGACATCCCTGTTGACTCATTGCCTGCGGCAAAGATTATTATGCCGCCATCTATAACGCCATCGAGTTGGGCCTCTGTCTCGAAGTACTCAAATGCCTCATATACCAACTTGTCGTACTTCTTGAACATACTGTCCGATATCATATCGCCAGCGGGATATCCCCACGAGTTGTTTGCTATGACAGCTCCATTGTCGGCGGCATAGCGTATTGCGCGCGCCACATTGTGTGAATATGTACCACGGTCACCGTAGAATATCTGGCACGACATAATCTTTACGCCATCACCCTTGCCCGTGCCGCCAGCAATGCCCGATACGCAGTAGTCGTTGTTGTTGACCGCGGCAATAGTTCCTGCGACGTGTGTACCGTGTGTGTCGGGTGAGATTTCGCCCTTATCGTGGTAGAAGTTGTAGCCGTGTATGTCGTCTACATAGCCGTTGCCGTCGTCATCAACGCCCGCCTCGCCATCTCTTTCAGCCTCATTTACCCACATATTATCTGCAAGGTCGATATGGTCGGTGCGTATGCCACCGTCGATGACTGCTACAACTACGCGGTTGTCACCTGCGGTATACTTCCAGGCCTCAAATAGGTTTATATCAGCACCCGATTTGGCGTGTGCGCTGCGCTTGCCATTGTTGTTATAGTGCCACTGCCATACGAGGTATGGGTCGTTAAAGGGCATCTCCTCGCTGCGTGTTATTGCGGCTGGTAGCTCTACAGGTTGGCATACAAGGGGCTTCACGGGCTCTATAAACTCGCTAAACTCAATCTTCTCAATACGGCTATCTTGTGCAAGATGCTCGGCTAATGCCCTGACATCTACTTCGGGGTCAAACTCTAACAGGAGCCATCTATCCAACGCTGAATGGCTGTTGCTCTTTGTGGGAAAGAGGGGGGCTACAGAGATTGGCGTATTGGCAACATCCTCAAATGAGGGTGTCGAGGCACTCTCTGTTAGGCACACCATCAGAAAACCTGCAACGGCATCTGCCTCGGGGTTGATAATTTTGCAAGTATGCTGCTCTTGTGGCGCACAGACGTAGCTGTCATCAACACACGCCGTAGCAAGTAGTAGCACTGCAAAAACGATATATGCGTCTCGCAACATAATTTAGATTGGTCTGTTTTTATGTTACAACCATCCACCATTTGGGGCTGTGGCACGGCGCACAACAAGCTCAAATGTGCGTGTTACCTCCATACCGCCCATATTGTCACCGCCACCAACGACTGTTCCACCGACAATTGCCGTGACGCTTATGCGTGCTGTGCCGCTATTGCCGCACTTGATATGTAACTTGCCATCTACAACCGTAGGCGCAGAGTTTATGCCAAGTTTAGTCATATCCTCTGCCGAGATAGTGACATTAGTGTAGGTCAATTTCTCTGATGCATCACCGAAATAGTTGTCTAAAGATAACGCTGTCTCCTTGCCCTTTGCGACATAGAGGCAGGGTGTGCCCTCAACCTGCATTAGCAGTAGGTGAGCATCGATGTATCCACTGCCGAGCAGACCTTTGTAGTACTCGATATTAACAGTGGGGTATGTTCCAGTATCGAAGTCGAATGCACCTTTACGTTCAGTTTGATACTGGTCGATGTCGTGTACCGAAGTGAGGATAATATCTTTGAACTCATCGCGAGTGAAGCTCTTTCCTATCTTCAAGGCATACGAGAGACCTAACGCCGCGCAGCCCGATACGTGCGGAGCAGCCATTGATGTTCCTTTTTCGTAATTTACCTCGTATTCTACCGATGTAGAGCATATCTTCGTTGCCCACGATGTGTTCTCGCCACCAGGTGCGCATATATTCGCTCCTGCGCCATAGTTGGTGTAGCTGCCAGCCGTAAAGTTAGGGCCAAACGCCGTAACACAGATGTTGCTATAATATGCACCAGGGTATGAGGGTACGTTGTAGGCATCATTGCCCGCAGCGAATATGCAAATTCCGCCATCTATGACACCTGGAAGCTTCGCATTGCTCTCAAAATATTTGATAGCGTCCATCAATACGCTATAATTTTGTCTAAATCTTGAATCTGACGTGTATGAACCCTTAGCGTACTGCCACGAGTTGTTTATAATTACAGCGCCATTGTCGGCAGCATACTTAATAGCGGCAGCAATATTCTCGGTGCTTGTAGCCTCTCCATTCTTATATATCTGACAAGTCATAATGCGACAGCCATCTCCTTTGCCCGAGCCGCCTGCTATGCCTGCTACGCCTATGCCATTGTTGCTAACTGCGGCAATAGTACCTGCTACGTGTGTGCCGTGATCATCGAATGTGATGTTGCCGTTATCATCGTTGAAGTTGAATCCGTAGATGTCATCGGTATAGCCGTTGTTATCATCATCTACGCGCGCACTACCATTCTTCTCCGCCTCGTTTACCCACATATTGGCCGCCAAGTCGGGGTGATCGTACTTTACGCCACCGTCGATGACGGCTACTATTACGCGGTTATCGCCCGTGCAGTACTTCCAGGCGGGGAAGAGGTTGATGTCTGCACCTGGTCTGTGATCGCTACTAACATCGCCGTACACTGTGCCGTCGTTGTAGTAGTGCCACTGTTCACACAAATACTCATCGTTGAACGGCATATCCGCTGCTATGGCGCGCGTTACAGAATGTATAGAGTCATCTCTACTATTCTCATCGCCTGAATCTATGCGCTCAAGCTCTGTATTGTACTCAACATACTGCACAAGGCTATTAGCTGCAATAGCCTCTGCTACGTGTTCAATGTTGACATCTTCGCTGAATGATAACACCCACCAACGGTACAGCTCCTCACTCTCAATCTCCGCGTCGGTTGCCTTACCTATTGGCACAACTGGTCGTGCCTCAATATCTGTTATATCGCACTCAACGTTGAATGAAGGGGTGTAGCGGTTTAGCTTCACAAGTAGTTTGCCAGCGATAGCGCAGTCTGTCGTATTGATAATCTTTGAGGAGATGTCATCGGGACGAGTGGTACTCTCCAAGTCTGCCTTTGTGCAAGATGTAACAACTGCGATAAGCGTGAGTATAGATAAAAATCTTTTCATAGTAGTATAGGTTCGTTCTGTAATTCTCATTTGAGCACAAATATACAAAAAAAAACGAAACAGCACTATGTAGTGTGCCGTTTCGTTCTCTTTTTTTATGATACACAACGCTTTGTGTAACAATGTCTATGTCGTAACCTTTAGAATGTGTCGAGCTTAAAGACTATCTTCTGGCAATACAACTCGCCCGCCTCAAGCTCAATCGAGGGGAAGTGAGGGTGGTGCACCGCATCGCTAAAACCCTGACACTCAATTGCCACACCAGCATAGTCGTCGTAACGCTTACCCGACTTGGTGATGGGGCAGCCACCAGCTAACCAGTTGCCCGTATACAACACCGCCGCAGGCTGTGACGATAGTATCGAGATTTTACGTCCCGTCGCCTCGCAACGTAACTCGCCAACCTCACCGAGGATGTTACGCTGCCAGCCATCCACTGCAAAGCAGTGGTCATAGCCACGATATGTGCGTATGTTGTTGAACTCCGAGTCTATCTCGTCACCAAATCTGCGCCAGTCGGTAAAGTCGAGAGCTGTGCTTTTAACATCGAGCAGCTTGCCCGTGGGTATCTGCACGGTGTCCATCTCTAACACCTGCGAGCAGTTGAGCTTAAGCTCGTGGTCGAGGATGCTCTTTTCTGAACCCTCGCCGTGAAGATTCCAGTAGAGGTGGTTGGTGAGGTTTACCACAGTGCGCTTGTTGCTCTTGGCTAAATATGTAATGACAATCTGGTCGTCGTCATCAAAATCGTATACCGCCTCGACTATAAGCTCGCCAGGGTAGCCCTGCTCCATATCCTCGCTTATGCGCGAGAATACCACGCGGTTTGTCTCCACGCGACCCTCCCAGTAGCAGTTGGCGAAGCCTTTGCTGCCTCCGTGCAGGTGGTTGGGGCCATTGTTAACCTCCAGGCGATACTCCTCGCCATCTATGACCATCTGTCCGCGTGCGATACGTCCCGCAACACGACCTACGCTCTTGCCGCTGGCTGCACCGTCACCAATATAGCTTGTGGCATCCTGATAACCGAGGGCTATATCATCTATATTGCCATTGCGGTCGCGGAACTTAACGCCTACGATAGAGGCTCCGATATTGCACAGCTGAAGCTCCGAGCCGTGGCTGTTACGCATAGTGTAGAGGATGATGCCTTCACCCTCGGGCGTTGAGCCCCATATATGCTGCAAAATCTCCATTACTCTACGGGTGTTACATTTGCGATAAGAGAGTCGATACGCTTAAGGCACTCCTGCTTGCCAATGAACTCTGTTACGTCGAACATACCAGGGCCTTTGCCTGCGCCAACAAGTGCCAGACGCAGTGTGTTCATCACCTGACCGAGCGAGTATCCGTTTGCCTCAATCCACGCCTTAACGACAACCTCGGTATTCTCCTTTGAGAAGTCGTCGATGGCTGCGAGCACCTCTCTAAATTTGGCAAGCATAGCGGGGTTGTCACCCTTCCACTGCTTCTTTGTGAGCTTCTCCTCATACTCGGTGGGTGCTACAAAGAAGAATGATGTGAGATCCCACATATCTGTTGTAAGTGTCATACGCTCCTTCATAATGCCTGCCGCCTTTCCTGCCACAGCATCGCTTACCTCTATGCCGTGCTCCTTGAGTATGGGCTGATAGATTGCAGCAAGTGCCTCATCTGACATAGTGTGCAGATACTGCGCATTGAACCACTTGGCTTTGTCGGGCTGGAAGCGTGCGCCTGCCTTTGATACGCGCTCAAGCGAGAAGGCATTAATAAGCTCCTGCATAGAGAAAATCTCCTGCTCGGTGCCAGGATTCCACCCCAGCAGAGCCAACATATTGATAAATGCCTCGGCAAGGTAGCCATCTTCGCGGTAGCCACGTGCTGTCTCACCTGTTGACGGCGACTTCCAGAAGAGCGGGAATACAGGGAATCCCATCTTGTCACCATCGCGCTTTGAGAGCTTACCGCCACCTGTGGGCTTCAGCAATAGCGGCAAGTGAGCAAACTCGGGCTGTGTATCTGTCCAGCCAAAGGCACGATAGAGTAGGTAGTGCAATGGCAACGAAGGCAACCACTCCTCGCCGCGTATCACGTGCGACACCTCCATAAGGTGGTCGTCGACGATGTTTGCGAGGTGGTATGTAGGCAGCGCATCTGCCGACTTATAGAGCACCTTATCGTCGAGTGTTGAGGTGTTGACCTCGACGTGTCCACGAATAAGGTCATCCATCTTCACAACCTCGTTCTCTGGCATCTTGAAGCGTACAACCCACTGGTCGCCACGTGCGATACGTGCCTCCACCTCGTCTGCACCAAGAGAGAGTGAGGTAGGTAGCTTCTCGCGTACCTCATAGTTATATGCGAAGGTCTTGCCTGCCTCCTCTGCCTCCTTGCGCAGCGCGTCAAGCTCCTCGGGGGTATCAAAGGCGTAGTATGCCCAGCCTGCCTCGACAAGCTGCTTGGCATACTTGAGGTAGATATCACGACGCTCACTTTGGCGGTAGGGTGCGTGTGGGCCACCTACGCCCACGCCCTCGTCAATCTCGATGCCACACCACTTGAGCGACTCGATGATATACTCCTCGGCACCAGGTACGAAACGCTGTGAGTCGGTATCCTCAATACGCAAAATCATCTTACCACCGTGACGGCGTGCAAAAAGGTAGTTATAAAGTGCTGTGCGTACGCCTCCGATGTGCAACGGGCCTGTAGGGCTGGGTGCAAAGCGTACTCTTACTTCTCTTGACATAGTATTATAGTTTTTTTAATCGTTACTGAATGTTTGCAATCTTAAACTCCGAGCGCACTGTTACGCGCGCCTTCTTCTCGCGTGATGAGAGGTTGAACGAGCCGCCTGCAGAGAACTCCTCGTCGCCCGTAGCCGCTGTAATCTGGAATACGCCTGCACGCGACCAGATAAGTGTGCCCAGACCTGCATTCGAGTTGTTGGCGATAAGCTCGGCGCGCTGGCGTGCATCAGCTGCCGCGGCGGCGATAAGGTCGAGCTTCACGCTCTCCAATTTCGAGAAGAAGTACATAGGGTTATCCACCTCGATAGAGATACCCTCGCCAATGAGTGACGATAGCCCGCGTGCAGCCTCCTCGACAGCCTCCACATCGTTGGACTCGATGCTGAAGGACTGTGTAAGACGATAACCTGCAAAACGCTCGCCAATATACTTGCCCTCCTCATACACCGAGTTCGTCATCTTGTAGGATGAGAGCATATCGAATGATACATCCTCGCTTGACACGCCGTGCTCCTTTAAAAACTCCTCAATCTCTGTGCGGTTGCGCTCCATCATACGGTAGCCATCGGCGGCATCGTAGTTCTCGGTAGAGAATTTAGCGTTGACAACGATGATGTCTGACGTGAACTCCGTCTCGCCAAGACCTGTAACGGTGATAGAGCCGTTGTTGGTGCGGTAACGCTGCGTATATGCTCCAGCAAGTACTATTGCGGCAAGGACGATAGCCGACGATATGATGATATACTTCCAAAGGTTATTCATAGTCTGTAAATTTTTTAAGGTGTTACTCTTTTGTCTATATTGTCTATATTCTGTTTTGTTGCGCTACACGTTGAAGAGGAAGTGCATAATATCGCCATCCTCCACAACATACTCCTTGCCCTCGATGCCAATCTTACCCACATCGCGGCAAGCACGCTCCGAGCCAAGCTCAACGTAGTCGGCATACTTGATAACCTCGGCGCGTATGAAACCACGCTCAAAGTCGGTGTGGATGATACCCGCAGTCTCGGGAGCCTTCATACCTCGGCGGAAGGTCCAAGCGCGGCTCTCGTCAGCTCCCGTAGTGAAGAATGTCTGAAGGTCGAGCAGACGGTATGCAGCCTTTATCAGGCGGCTTACGCCAGACTCCTCAAGACCCATATCCTGCAAAAACATCTGTCGCTCCTCGTAGGTCTCAAGCTCGGCTATGTCCGCCTCGGCAGAGGCTGCCACGATAAGCATCTCGGCGTGCTCATTGGCAATAGCTGCCTTAACAGCCTCGGTGTGGGCATTGCCGCTTACGGCAGAGCTCTCGTCAACATTACATACATACAATACGGGCTTATCGGTAAGCAGGTTGAGATCCCATACGCTCTTACGCTCCTCCGCAGTTAGCTCAACAGTGCGTGCTGACAACCCCTGCTCTAATGCCTCCTTATAGCGAAGCAAGATGTCGTACTGACGCTTTGCAATCTTATCGCCTGCCGTTGCCTGCTTCTGGCACTTGCCGATACGATTCTCGATAGTCTCGAGATCCTTGAGCTGCAACTCTGTGTCGATGATGCCCTTGTCGCGCACAGGGTCGACAGTGCCGTCGACGTGTGTGATATTCTCATTTTCAAAGCAACGCAACACGTGGATAATAGCGTTGGTGTTACGTATGTTTGCGAGGAACTTATTGCCCAGACCCTCGCCCTTTGATGCACCCTTAACAAGACCTGCAATATCGACAATCTCGATGGTAGTAGGTACTACGCGCTTGGGATTGTCTATCTCTGCAAGCTTTGCCAGACGCTCGTCGGGCACGGTGATTACGCCCACATTGGGCTCGATAGTACAAAACGGGAAGTTTGCCGCCTGCGCACGTGCATTTGACAAACAGTTAAAAAGTGTTGACTTACCCACGTTGGGGAGTCCGACAATTCCACATTGTAAAGCCATATAATTTGAATTTTATTTTATCGTTATCCTGTTTTTTGTTCTCCTATTTTGTATGCGGTATATCCTCTATACACTCGCTACGTGCATATTAGTCGTCAGCCTGTGTTATATTTACCAATGCCTCGCGGTATGAGTTGAGTATACGCGACTTCGAGATAAAGCCCAAGTAGCCGTTATCCTTATCAACTACGGGCAGCATCCACGTATTAGCCTGCTCGAAGCGGGGCATCACGCTCTGTATTTGTTCGTTTTGCAAAATTCTATCTGGTGGCTGCACCATATAGTGCATTATGGAGCGAGACCACTTGTCGCGGTCAAACATATCGCGTCGCAGGTCGTCGAGCTGCACAATGCCGAGGAGCTTGCCTCCGTTGTCGAGAACGGGGAAGATGTTACGGCGCGCACTCGATATGATGTTTACCACGTCACCCAGCGTGAAGTTCTCACGAAGACGTATAAAGTCGGTCTCCATCAACTCATCAAGACGCAGGAAGACGAGTGCCGAAGAGTCCTTGTCGTGGGATAGCAGCTCACCACGCATACGCAGCTGCTTGGTATATATAGAGTCGCGGTCAAGACCGTAGTTAACGGCAAACGAGATACACGCAACAATCATCAGCGGGATGAATAGTCCGTAGCCGTTGGATAGCTCGGCGATAAGGAAGATTGAGGTCAGCGGTGCCTTCATCACACCAGACATAACACCCGCCATACCGACAAGCGTAAACGAGGTGATTGAGACATCCCAGCCAAAGATGGTGCGACATATCACCGCAAGTGTGGCACCTGCAAACGCACCCACAAAGAGTGACGGTGCAAATGTACCACCCACGCCACCTGCTGCATTGGTCGTAGCCATAGCGACAACCTTAAAGAGCATAATTGCGATGAGGTAGACTATCAAGAACCAATCTGATTCGCGCAACCCATAGAAGAGTGTGTTGTCGAAGAGCTCGGTGGTGTTGCCATTCATAAGTGCCGTAAAGCTACCGTGACCCTCGCCATAGAGCGGCGGGAAGATGAACATTAACAGACCGAGGATGGCACCAGCATATAACCACTTGCGATATTGGCTATGCACCGATTTGAAGAAGCTGCCCACACGCGAGTTTACGGATGTAAAGTAGAATGCCATTATGCCGCAGAAGCATCCCAACAGCACAAAGAGTGGTATCTGCCATACTTGGAACATATCGCCTGCAGTCAGCGAAACGGCGTATATGGGGCTGAAGCCGTGCAGCACCAACGAGGTGATGGTGGCTGTGACAGATGCCATAAGTAGCGGAATAATCGACTTTGAGGTGATGTCGAGCATAAGAATCTCCAACACAAAGACAACACCTGTGATAGGAGCTTTAAAGATTGCGGCAACGGCAGCACCTGCACCGCAGCACAGTAGCAGTGTGGTGTTTTTATAGTTTAGGCGTGTGAGCTTACCCACGTTAGAGCCTATGGCTGCACCTGTAAGCACGATAGGTGCCTCGGGGCCCACCGAACCACCAAAGCCAATGGTTGTAGCACCACCCACGATAGATGTCCAACAGTTGTGACCTGCAATTCGTGAGTCCTTGCGCGACATAGCGTATAGCACGCGTGTCACACCCTCCGATATGCCATCTTTGACAATGTGCTTGACAAATAGCGTGGCGAGGATGATACCTACTGATGGGTATATCAAAAACAGCCACTGTGCCTGGTCGTCGGGAGTCCACGACGTGAGGCTATGTGTGATGAAGTGCAGCAGCGTGTTGAATATGAACGCACCGACACCTGCAAATAGACCGACGAGGATGGCGAGAATAGCCATCGTCTGACCATTTGTCAAGCGGCGTGACAGGTGTAAAAACCCCTGATATATGCGCTCTTTTATGTTTCTTTCAAGTGTTATCATTTTAAGCCAAGGGCTGTTGGTTGTGGATCTCTTAAAATAGCATCGCCATCAATTTGTAGTAGCCTATTTTCTGTATTCAGCAGCCTGTCGAGCAATAAGCTCCGTGTCCTCGAAGTAGTTGATGCGCATTGCACGACGCACGTCGGCAAGTGTCTCTGCGGCACAAACCCGAGCCTCATCAGAGCCGCGACGCAATATATTATAGACCTCCTCGATGTGCTGCTCGTAGTGCTTTCTGCGCTCACGTATCGGCTCGAGAAGCTCCTCAAGTACAGCTATGAGGAAACGTTTAACCTTGACATCGCCAAGACCGCCACGACGGTAGTGCTCCTTGAGTGCATCGAGATTCTCATATTCTGGGAGATACTTTGCAAAGTGCTCTGGGCGTGAGAATGCATCGAGATATGTGAACACTGTGTTGCCCTCCACCTTGCCAGGATCCTCCACGCGCAAGTGGTCGGGGTCGGTGTACATACCCATAACCTTCTTCTTAACGACATCGGCGGGGTCAGAGAGGTAGATGCAGTTGCCAAGCGACTTCGACATCTTCGCCTTGCCGTCAGTGCCAGGCAAACGCAAGCACGCCGCATTCGTAGGAAGCATAATCTGTGGCTCGACAAGTGTCTCGCCATATACCGAGTTGAATTTATGCACAATCTCGCGTGTCTGCTCAATCATAGGCTCCTGATCCTCGCCTACGGGGACGGTTGTGGCGCGGAAGGCTGTGATATCTGAAGCCTGTGAGATGGGGTATGTGAAGAAGCCTACGGGCGTACCTTTGCGCTGCTGGTTCTCCTCCTCGGCGTTGTTGTCGGCAAAACCGCGCATCTGTATCTCCGCCTTAACAGTAGGGTTGCGCTGTAGACGCTGTACCGTCACAAGGTTCATATAGTAGAAGGCAAGCTCGGTGAGCTCTGCTACATACGACTGGATGAATATTGTCGAGTGTTCGGGGTCGATGCCGCACGATAGGTAGTCGAGGGCTACCTCAATGATATTCTCGCGCACCTTATCGGGGTTGTCGGCATTGTCGGTGAGTGCCTGCGCATCGGCAATCATAATGAAAATTTTATCGTACTCGCCAGAGTTCTGCAACTCTACACGTCGGCTGAGCGATCCAACAAAATGTCCCAAGTGAAGTTTGCCCGTGGGACGGTCTCCTGTAAGTATTATCTTTTTCATTTTTAAGTTGTTTTTCGTTATCACTTTGCGAACATTACAATATATAACGCTCGTAAGCGACAAAAATAGCAAAAAAATGTGTATTTGAGAAATAATTTGCACAAAATATAAATTTTTATTATAACTTTGTGTCCAGTAAACAGAATTATCTTATAATGACTATGACAATTATTCAACTTGAGTACTTGATGGCGGTGGCAAACTGTGGCAGTTTTTCAGTGGCTGCAGAGCACTGTTTCGTGACCCAGCCATCGTTGAGTATGCAGATAAAAGCCCTCGAGGAAGAGCTTGGTGCTGTGTTACTTGACAGAACGAAGAAGCCTATCATTCCTACTGCTGTAGGTGAGGTTGTTTTGGAGCAGGCGCGACAAACGCTACGCTCCTATAACTACATCCGCGAGTCGGTGGCAGAGATGCGTGGTGAGACGGCGGGAAAGATGCGTCTGGGTGTCATTCCGACCATCGCCCCCTACTTGCTCCATAAGTTTATTCCGACATTCATCAAAGAGTACCCAAAGGTGGAGTTAGAGATACACGAAATGGTGACGGCAGACATCATCGAGGCACTCAAGCGTGACCGCATAGATGCGGCACTTGTTGCAAGTGGAACGTGTGGTGATGGCATCATCGAACACGACCTTTTTAGTGACCATTTTTACGCGTATGTGTCGCCCTCGCACCCGCTGTTTGAGCGTTCAAATATCCGCATTGAAGATATTGATTTCAAAGACCTTATACTTTTGAGCAGGGGTAACTGTATGCGTGACCAGATATTTGAGCTGTGTCAGGCTGCGCACGAGATTCCGTCGCACTTCTATTTTGAGTCGGGGTCGCTCGATACATTGATGCGAATGGTGGATTGTACATCGTGTATGACCATCATCCCAGAGATGGCTTTGGAGTTTATCCCGCAGTCGCGTCGCAACCGTGTTAAAAGCATCGCCAAGAATGCTACATCGCGTCGCGTTGCACTCGCCGTAAGCCGCACCTACGTCAAGCAGTCAATAGTTGAGGCATTGCGACGCACAATACTCGATTGCGTAGACCAGCAAAAAGTGTGATTAAGACCATTTTGAGGAGTTCAATGGTTGCAAAAATAGGATTTTTCGGAGGTTTGTGTGATAATATTTGGAATAATTGTCGTTATACTCACGAATAATTTGTATCTTTGCAAAGTTTATATACTATAAAAATGCGAGCACAGCAGGTGGATGCGAGTTGTGCTAAAACAAAAATGATGTAAGATGGAGGAAAATTTAGAGAAGTTGATAAATACAATCGTAGAGGCGATTGACGATAAGAAGGGACAAGGTATCGTATCTCTCGACTTGTCGGGATTTGATGGTGCTATATGTTCGCATTTTGTTGTGTGCCACGCCGATTCGACAACACAGGTGGATGCAATATCGTCAAGCATCGAGGATAAGGTGTTTGAAGTGATGGGCGAGTGGCCTGTGCGCGTGGAGGGACGACAAAATGCATTCTGGGTAGCTATGGACTATACCGATGTCATTGTTCACATCTTCCAGACCGAGCTACGCGAGTTTTATCGTCTCGAGGAGTTGTGGGCGGATGCACCCATTAAGCACTACAACTTCGAGTAATTTTTTGTGATAAGGGCGCATCTACTGCCGCTAACGAATTATCTCGTCAATGGGCAGTACGTGAGGTACAGCCCATCGCCTCGAAATTCGCCGAGCGTTGTATCTGCACCCTTCTGACAAAAAATAATTTTTCGTGATAAGGGCGCATCTGCGACCCGTCTAACAAAAAACCGCTCTCAACAGGGGAGTGGCTTTCAGGGTTTATGTGACGAGGGTGCTATGTAGCCTATATCGCTATGCTAAAAGTAGGCAAATATGTCTCATTGTGCGAAAAGTATGTTGTCTACGGTGGGGCAGAGGACAATCTTTAGTGTTGTCAAACGTTATTACGGTGTTGGTGCGCTTCACCAACAAATGTATAACCGCTAAAAGTAAAATTACAGGAGATTAAAAATGGCAAATAAACCGAATACACCCACACTACGACCACGTTTCAGCTTTATGTGGTTTTGGGCGTTTGTTCTAATATCTATCATCGGCTACTCGATGTTTGGCGAGCAGAAGGCGCGACCTATCGAGGGCGACTGGGCGATGATAAATGACTTAATAGAGTTGGGATATGTCGAGCGTATAAATGTCCTCGACAAGGAGAAGGCAACGGTGTTCCTTACCGAAGAGGCGATGAAAGCAGTCGCAGAAGATGAGCGTTTTGCCAATATCCCGACGACGGGAGCACAGATAACATTCAATACTGGTGGCGACATACAGTATTTTGCTGAACAGGTGGAGCGCGCCGAGCAGACAGCCATAGAGAATGGCGTTGATGCCGAGCGTGTGAAGATTAAGTATGAGCGCACAGAGCGCGGCTGGGCGAGCTACCTTGTGGAGTTCTTGCCGTGGTTGCTTATTATCGCTGTGTGGATATTCATTATGCGTGGTATGACGCGTGGTGGTGCTGGCGGTGGTGGTAACATTATGAATGTAGGCAAGGCACGTGCGCAGGTCTTCGACAAAGATAAGAAGGAGCGTGTGACATTCAAGGATGTTGCAGGTCTTGAGGAGGCAAAGGTAGAGATAATGGAGATTGTAGACTTCTTGAAGAAGGCGGATAAGTACAAGGCGTTAGGTGCGAAGATACCCAAGGGCGCACTGCTTGTAGGCCCTCCAGGAACGGGTAAGACGCTGCTTGCCAAGGCTGTGGCAGGCGAGGCAAATGTCCCTTTCCTCTCGATATCTGGTTCCGACTTTGTGGAGATGTTTGTAGGTGTCGGCGCATCGCGCGTACGTGACCTATTCGAGCAGGCGAAGAAGGTGGCGCCGTGCATCGTCTTTATTGATGAGATTGATGCCATAGGTCGTGCGCGTGGCAAGAACTCGGGCTTTTCGGGAAATGACGAGCGCGAGAACACCCTCAACCAGCTGCTTACAGAGATGGACGGCTTCCAGACTAATACTGGTGTCATAGTGCTTGCTGCAACAAACCGCGTAGACATCCTCGATAAGGCACTTATGCGCGCAGGTCGTTTTGACCGCCAGATAGAGGTGGGACTGCCCGATGTTAAGGAGCGTCAGGCGATATTTGAGGTGCATCTCAAGAATCTTAAGCTCGCCGATAAGTTAGACCGCGAGTTCCTTGCCAAGCAGACCCCAGGATTTGCTGGTGCCGACATAGCCAACGTATGTAACGAGGCTGCACTCATTGCTGCACGTGGCAACAAGAGTGCCGTTACGCAGGAGGATTTCCTTGCGGCAATAGACCGCATAGTTGGTGGCTTGGAGCGTCGAAATATGCCTATGAGCCCTGCCGAGCGTCGCTCAACGGCGATACACGAGGCGGGACACGCTACGGTGATGTGGCGACTTAAGAACTGCGACCCTGTGCTGAAGATTACCATCATCCCGCGCGGCAGATCATTGGGTGCTACGTGGTATCTTCCCGAAGAGCGTGCCAACCACAATGTTGAGCACTTTATGCACAAGATGGCGGGTCTGTTGGGTGGACGTATTGCTGAGCAGATGTTGATGAACATCACAAGTACGGGTGCTATAAACGACTTGGAGCGCACGAGCAAGACGGCGTATGCTATGGTCGCCTACTATGGTATGAGCCCTGCTGTGGGTAATATTAGCTTCTATGACGCTTCAGGACAGCGCGATATGTTTACCAAGCCCTTCTCGGAGAGAACAGCCGAGCTTATCGACAGCGAGGTGCGCCGCTTGGTTGACGAGGCTGTAGAGATTACGCGCAACATCATCGACACGGAGCGCGAAAATATCGAGCGTCTTGCCGACCTGCTTATTGCCAAGGAGACGATATTCACAGAGGATATCGAGTCAATACTTGGTAAGAGTGCGCAGCAGATTGCACGCGAGGAGCTTGAAGCTGCGGAGGCTGCAACAAAGGCGATGCAGGAGCCCGCTTCAGAGATAGACGATACGGAGGATGTTGACATCACTTATGAGGTTGTGCCCACGCCTGCGGAGGAGGCAGAGGTGCAGGGTGATGGAAAGACGGATGAAATTTAGCGAGTAACACTAATACAGACACTATAACAATGAGCGATAAGTTAAAGAACCTTATAGTACGAACTGTCAGCGGCATAGGACTGCTGCTTGTGGTCGTTTTGGCATCGTTGGGAATATACACCTACGGGTTGTTCCTACTTCTCGTAACTGTCGTTGGTATGCTCGAGTTTTATAATATTGCGGCGGCTGTGGGATGCCGTCCGCAGCGCACATTGGGTCTTGTGTCAGGTATGGTGCTCTTTATAACAAACTTTGCACTCTTCAAGAGTTATGCTCTGGGAGCTGGTCTTGACTATGATATGTTCATCGGAGGGGCAATATATTTTATAGCACTCATCCCATTGAGCTTTATTCTTGAGCTGTTTGTGAAGTCAGAGACGCCGCTACGTAACATTGCATCAACGCTTATGGGTGTGTTGTATGTGGCACTGCCTATGTCGCTGATGCTATATATCCCTATGATGTTGTCGGGACGGGGGTGGATGCCTGCGGCATTTTTATTCTACCTCTTCATCGTCTGGGCTAACGATGTCTTTGCATATCTCGTTGGCGTGACTATAGGTAAGCACCGTATGTGTGAGCGCATCTCGCCCAAGAAGTCTTGGGAGGGCTTTGTAGGAGGTGTCGTTGGTGCGCTCGGTATGGGTGCGCTGGGTGCCTATGTTGTGGGCGGAAGCTATGGCGTGTGGATTGGCTTGGCGGTGGTAGTGGCTATTACAGGCGTGCTTGGCGACCTTGTAGAGTCGATGCTTAAGCGCGAGGCGGGTATCAAGGACTCGGGTAATATAATGCCTGGACACGGTGGTATGCTCGATAGATTTGATGCGTTGCTAATATCTGCGCCCTTCGCCTTTGCATATCTTGTGATAATGATGCTATAATTGAGACTAACCTAAAACTAAAACTATATGAAGATTAACAAAGAGGGTTACATTATAATCGGAGTTACGGGCTTCATCTGCCTGGCTATTTGGCTCTTGGCGTATCTCTTTATTGAGAGCGTATCGGGCTATTTGGGCTTTATGGCGGTGTTCCTGATTGTCTTTTGGTTCTTTGTAGCCGCCTTCTTCCGTGAGCCTCGCCGTGTGAAGATTCACGACGACGAGTTGGTGTTTTCGCCGTGCGATGGTCGTGTTGTCGTTACCGAGGTAGTCTACGAGAAGGAGCATATCGAGTGCGAGATGTTGCAGATTTCGATATTTATGTCGATAACCAACGTGCATATGAACTGGCTGCCTGTGGGTGGCGAGGTGGAGTATACCAAGCACCATCAGGGTCGTTTCCTTGTTGCGTGGCATCCGAAGTCGTCTACGGAGAATGAGCGTACTACTACCGTTGTGCGTATGAAGGATGGACGTAAGATTCTTGTGCGCCAGATAGCAGGTCTTATAGCGCGCCGCATCATTACCTATATGAAACCTGGTGCCGCAGTTAAGCAGAATGATGTGCTTGGCTTTATTAAGTTTGGCTCACGTGTTGATGTGCTTATCCCCAAGGACTCGGAGCTATATGTCGAGATTGGTGACCCTGTAATTGGCTCACAGACACCTATTGCCCGTCTTAAGCAGCGTCGTGACTAATACGAGTGGTATCCTCTGTGGCGATGGCAGCCGTAGGGCGGCTGTGTGCTATGGGTGGGTTGTGTTGCTCGTGGGTAGGGTATAAATGATAAATTTGGTATGTCTACAAATAAGATTTTGAAGGGTATAGTAACGCTTGCTATTGTCGTTGCCATACTCTTCTTGATATGGTACTTCTGGCGCGTTGTTATATACGTGCTATTGTCGGCGGTGCTCGCAATTATGGGGCGACCTCTCGTCTCGCGCCTTGTTGTCAAGGGCATCGGCGGTTATAAGTTTCCGCGTACGTTGGCTGCTGCCGTCACACTCGTTGTGATATGGATAGTTGCAGGTACGTTGTGTGCATTGTTCATACCCCTTATCTTTGGTAAAATACACGAGCTTGCCTCTGTCGACTGGAGTGCCGTTGCTGCGAGCATACAGCAACCTATGGAGCGTCTGCACAGCTTTGCACAACGCTACTTCTCGCTGCCCGAGATGAGCCTTACCGAGAGCCTGCGTAACTTCATCGCAAGCAGTGTCGACATAAATGTTATGGGTACATTCTCTAATGTGGCATCGGCATTGGGCGTTGCTGCGGTGTCGGTATTTTCGGTATCGTTTATCACATTCTACTTCCTCAAGGAGGATGGACTCTTCTACCGCATCGTGGCACTCTTCTTCCCCGATAAGTTCCGTTCAAATGTCTTCCACGCTCTGGACTCTATTACCGCGCTGTTGTCGCGCTACTTTGGCGGGTTGCTTGTCGAGAGTGCTGTTATTATGGCTATAATAACTATTGCAATGCTCTTGTGGGGTATGAGTCTTGATGATGCTCTGGTGATTGGTCTTATTATGGGTGTTATGAACCTTATACCCTATGCAGGCCCTGTTATCGGCTGTTTTGTGTCGGCTTGTGCAGGTGTCCTCTCGCCGTTGGAGGCTGGTGCAGTACATACTGTCGTGGTCATCGTGTCGACGATAGTTGTAGTAAAACTTATCGACGACTTTATCATTCAGCCTACGCTCTATTCGGAGCGTGTTCAGGCACATCCGCTTGAGGTGTTTATGGTTATACTTGTTGCTGGCTATGTAGCAGGTGTATGGGGTATGTTGCTCGCCATACCGCTGTATACGGTGTTGAGGGTCTTTGCGCGCGAGTTCTTCTCGGAGTATAGCCTTGTGCGCCATATTACGGGTCAGATGACCGAATAAATGTTTTGAATGGAGTATGATAGAGATAGAGTCAGAGGTTATACACGGTCGTAAAATAGGGCGCGCTTTGGGCTTTCCTACGGCAAATATGGAGCTTACGGGATATGACGTTGAGCGTGGTGTATATCGCTCGTCGGTGATAATTGATGGTGTGCGTTATAAGGCTATGTCTAATGTTGGCGTGCGTCCATCTGTTGGAGGCAAGGAGTTGTTACTTGAAACCCACGTTATAGGCTTTCAGGGTGACCTCTATGGTCGTGTTTTGCGTGTTATGCTCGAGGAGAAGATACGCGATGAAAAGCGATTTTCATCTATTGGTGACCTTAAGGAGCAGCTGCTGCGTGACTATGCTTCAATAGCGGGCAGAGATTGTGTGACAGCAATAAAATAGTGCTAAAATATATCTGGGTCGTTACGTTATGTAGCGACTTTTTTTGTTATCTTGCCCATACTGTTAAATTCTTGTAACTCGATGAACGTTACGGAAAAATAGAGATGAAATTTTGTAGATTTACGAAAAATTTCTATCTTGCGCCGATTTTATTTGATATATGCGTGCGCGAAATATGCGCTGTGTTGCGAAGTGTGACACCTGTAAAAGAGTATCATAAATAAATTACATAATCAAAACACCACAAATTAACTATGAAACTAAAGACTCTTTTGTTTGCAATGTTGATGACTTTGGGTCTTGTCGCTTGTGAGGATAACAAACAGGGTGACGAGCCACAGCCTGCAACAGATCTGTTTGAGATTACCATTGGCGATGTTACCGAGCGTACTGCAATGGTCTACATCAATCCGAAGGATGACTCAATGACTATGTTCTTTGGTCTTTTTGAGACTTCGGAGTTCAAGAAGTACGATAGCAATGACGCATTTATTGCTGATTCGATCTCTTACCTTGAGCAGCTTGCTGCATCTTATGGTATGGAGCTTACCGACCTCTTGGCGGCAGAGCTTAAGAGTGGCGACGTTGAGTGGGGCTATAGCGAGCTCGACCCAGGCACGAGCTACACAATCTATGTCTATGGTTTGGATGCTGATGGTACAGTTACTACCGACCTCTACACCGAGGAGTTCCATACCACAGCTGTTACTATGAGCGACTGCACATTCTCTATTGAGCCTGTTGAGGTAAATGCCACTTCACTCTCATTCAAGGTTATCCCCTCTGACGAGACCGTTGGCTACTACTACGACCTTATCGACCAGTCACAGTACGAGCAGTATTGTGGTAGCAATGTTGATGGCATCGCAGACCTTATCCAGCTTATCATCAACGATGGCGTTTACAACTATGGCTTGAGCGTATATGACGCAGTGAGTCTGATGAGCAGCCACGGCGAGGTTACATCGGAGCTATATGGTGACACCTCAAAAGCTAATGCACCTCTTGTTCCCAATACCTCATACTTCGCATTTGCAGTAGGCCTTGGCGTTGATGGTACTATTATCACCGATGTAGAGATGATAGAGATTAAGACTCTTGCCGAGTCAAGCAACACGTTCAATGCATCGGTTTCGGAGGTTACCTGTGACTCTGCGCACGTCACTATTCAGGCAGAGCTTGTTACCGAGGCATTTGCGTTCCTTGTAGAGAAGGCATCTTTCTACCAGAACGAGGACGGCTCGTGGTGGAGTGATGATGATATTATGCAGCATATGGTAGTTGAGCACACAAGCACCTACACCTCTTCGGCTTACTACTATGGCGATTATGGCTACCTCGCCCCCAATACCGACTATGTGTTGTTGGTGTGCGGCTATAGCAATGGCACCTATACAACCAACCTTACAAAGGTTGAGTTCCGCACATTGGAGCCTACGATGCGCCCTGATGTGAACTTCACATTGCGTACATCGGGTATTTCAAAGACAGATATCACCTTTGGTATTGTGCCATCTGACTACTCGCTTACTTACTACTTCGACATTCTCACCGAGGAGCGATACTTGGAGCTTGGTGGTAACAACGATGCGTTGTTGAAGGATATCGAGGAGGGTATTGCTTACAATAGCACAGCTCTTGGTCTGAACAAGGAGGACTACCTTACACAGTATCTCGGACGTGACGAGATGTCTATTAATACAAACGGTAAGTTGCAGCCCGACACCAAGTATATCTTCTATGTTGTAGGTATGTATGTTGACGGCTCTATCTGCACCGACTTCTACACTATCGAGGCAAAGACCAACGGCGACCATATGCCTTTCAAGGTGTTGTTCAACCGTCGTGCGCAGGATCAAGGCTACTATGCTTATGTATATATGCCTTCTGACTCAAGCGCGTTCTACTTCTTTATCACTGTAAACGGTGTTATTTACGATGTATACGACAACAATATCAATGGTCTTGATGTAAGCAACTATACAGAGGAGCAAATTCACGACCTGTTGCTCACTACCTGGAAGAATACCTCAGAGTATAACTCGCGCTTCATCCCCGATGATGTATATGATAACTCTGTAGACACCCTTGAGATATGGGGCTTGGTTATCAACGATAAGGGCGAGGAGGGTGCTATTCTGCACAATATCTACGAGCCTGGTACTCAACTTGTATAATTAAGTGTAACTATGAAACGTATTCTTTATATCATTACAGCAGTCGTGCTCCTCTCTACGGGTATGACTGCCTGCAATGACATTGTTGACACCCCCGCAACTCCCGAGGTCGAGGGCTATAAGGTTGGCGACCTCTATAAGAAGGGCTCTGTTGTTGGTGTTGTATTCAAGCTCAATGACGAGGAGGGTACTTCTGGTATGATCTTCTCGCTTGATGAGTGGAGTGCAAAGTGGTCTACTGTAACTGGGTTCTATGAGGCGATGTCTCCCGACAATGGTCTCTATAACTGGAGCATAATTACCTCGCTGCAGGGTTGGGAGGTTCTCTTCCCCGCCTTTGGCTGCTGTAATACCCTTAACGGAGGCTTTGTCACTGGCTGGCACTTGCCTTGTCAGTATGACCTTGAGTATATTGCCGATGCAATCGGTCACTGCCAGGGCGAGAGCTTTGAGGCTATCAACAAGACTCTTGTTGAGAATGGTGGCGTGGCACTATCTCCAGATTACTACTGGAGCTCATCGGAGGGTGGCCCAGCTTTGGCATACTCAATCAGCCTTGAGACGGGTACTTTCGACCCATATAAGACCGATAAGTCAATGGAGTTCCGTGTGCGTGCTGTTAAGCACTTCTAATCGCGCGACTTTTGACTTTGCTTGATACTATTGCAGCCACGCTTACCTTTGTAGGCGTGGCTGCTTGTTTAAGTCTCTATCACTGCACGGATAGTTTTACTCCCTTTACCCAATCAAACCTCTTTAGGCGGTCTGTGTTTGAACCGTAATTTGCCTTTTTTAGCGTGCGATATGTGTGTATGTGGCAAATTGGTTGCTTATTACAATAAATATGTTCGCGCGCGCGTTATCTTTATAACTTTCCCAAGAGTTGTATTTTTTTTGCCGAAATGTTTGGTGAATTAAAAAATAGCGTATATATTTGCAGTGTATTAATAGAGTAGTACACTAATAAAGCAAATATAAACAATAAATAGTATAGATTATGAGAAGAGTTTTAGGTGCGATGCTGTCGTTGGTTGTATTGGTGGTATCGGGTATGTGTGAGGACGCTATGGCTCAAAAGAGTCAGCTCTCGGGTAGGGTAGTTGATGTTGAGGGTAACCCCATAGCCTATGCTACTGTTGTCGTGTTGCGCTCAACAGACCAGATGGCGGGTGGTGCTACGGATGATGATGGTAGATTTAGCTTGTCGGTAGCCGATGGCGACTACACATTCAAAGTGGTATATATAGGGTATCGCAGCCACGAGCAGTCTATAAAGGTGGCGGGAGCTACCACGTTGGGCGATATCTGCCTTGAGCAGGATGCAACGACCATTGACGAGGTTGTGGTAACAGCGCAGCTTATACGCCGTGAGGCAGATAGATTTGTTGTCGACGTAGCCAACTCGCCAATGTCCATAGGCAAGGATGGCGAGGAGCTACTAAAGAGTGCTCCAGGTGTGTGGATACAGGATGACAAGATTTCGATAAATGGCTCAAGTGGCTCAAAAATCTATCTCAATGACCGCGAGGTTAAGCTCGAGGATGCACAGCTTATGGCATACCTGCGCTCGTTGCGAGCTGACGACATACGCAGCATTGAGATAGTGCCACAGTCTGGTGCAGACTATGATGCATCATCGTCGGGCGGTATCATCAAGATTACCACCAAGCGAAAGCTCGATATGGGTCTTATGGGCTCGGCATCACTTGTGCTCAATGGCACAAAGGGTATGTATAATGTGATGCCGTCGCTGTCGTTAAACTATAATAGGAATAAGGTAAATGCCTATGGTCGTCTATGGGCTGGTACAAGTGGTCAGGAGTACACCACAGAGGAGCATACCGACTATACGTCGGGCACGGTTATCGACGCAGCAACAGAGATGGATGAGCAGTCGCTGTGGGCTGGTGGTAATGTCGGCGTGGTATACGACATCAACGATAAGCACTCTTTGGGTGCGGAGTTTCAGTATAACTACTGGGGCGGTGAGGATACCACAGAGACGTGGACAGAGCGCGCGCTGAATGGTAGCACTACGCGCACAGATGGCGACTATAGTAACAGCTACAATAGCTATATGTACACCGCTACGGCAAACTACATCTATAAGCTCGATAATATGGGCTCTACGTTGAAGTTTATAGGCGACTACACCGACTCGCGTTCACCGCGTTCAAGCAACTACTATGATACGGAGTATGACCTCTTGATGCCTGCCGTAATGCGAGACTCAACATATCGCTATGCGTCGCGTAGCCACTATCAGCTCGGTACAGCCACCATAGCTTTGGAGAAGGTGCTGTCGCCAAAGGTTACGCTTAAGGCGGGTGCTAAGTACACCCATAACACCAATGCTAATAGTGCCGACTATGAGTATTTCAAGGAGGAGCTGTGGCATCCCAACCTTGAGCAGAGCTACAATATCGGCTACACAGAGAATATTGGTGCTGCCTATGTTATTGCTACGGCGCGTCTTGGTCGTGTAAGTGTTGTGGGAGGTCTGCGTGGTGAGTATACCTCGTTCCGCTCGAAGGATAAGCTCGTAAAACAAGACTACTTCGACCTCTTCCCTAATGCCAATGTGTCATACTCGCTGACAAAGGATGGAGCATACTCACTTATTGCGCAGTACTCGCGTACAATCTCGCGCCCCTCGTTCTGGGCATTGTCACCCAACGAGACAAAGATCTCGGAGTATATGATACAGCGCGGTAACCCCAACCTTAAGCCTTCGTATAACAACTCGTTGTCGGTGACAGCCGTTTTGAAGTACAAGTACACCATAAGCCTCGGAATGCAGATTATGCAGAACGCCATACAGCAGACAACGCTTGTGGATAGCGAGAACCCCGAGTTGCTTATCTTGCAGACGATAAACTATCCTACGCTAAATAACTTCTACGCCTCGGTAAACCTGCCCTTCCAGATTACAAAGTGGTGGTCGGCAAATGTCAATATTACGGGTATGTATATGGGACAGCGTATCTATCCTGATGAGCCTGTGCGTCGCAACTTTATGGGTGTGGCAAATGCGCAGACAACCTTCAACCTGCCCAAGAACTTCTTTATTGAGCTTGACGGTATGTTTATCCACGGTGCGCAGGCGGGTAACACACGTATAGGTGACTTCGGAAACCTTAATATTGCCCTCAAGAAGCGTATGTTCGAGAATAAGCTCACGTTGAGCCTCGGTGCCCAGAACCTCATACCGCAGAAGCAGCGTATCTATATCGAGGAGAGTACCTTTGAGCGTGTGATGACAGCCAGCCAGCCGTGGCAGAGACTTGCTGTAAAGTTTACCATATCGTATAACTTTAACACAGGTAAGCAGTTCCGAGCAAAGAGTGTCGAGAGTGGCTCTGCGGATGACCGTGGTCGTTTGGGCGGCGGTGGCAGTGGTAATAATTAGTGTGGTCTACTATATTTTGTAAATTGCGGCGATATATTTTTAATGAATATTTATGTAATATGCTAAAAAATAGAGCGTTGTAGCGAAAATTTTGCCTTAAAAATTTGGAAATTTTGTGGGGGGGGGTAAATTTGTAGTCGCAAATTACAATGTGTCTAAACAGTGTTAAACCATAAAAATTATTACAATTATGAGAAACTTTATTTGGTCTCTTGTAGCACTTATGTTGGTCGCTTGTAACGATACAGACAGCGACGATTTCAAGAAGGACTCTGGCTCGTATGCCTTCAAGCAGAGTGAGCTTGTAGTCGATGTTACCCCCGACACAGAGAGCTTCCGATTGGAGGCGTACTACTTGCGCGAGCCCGACCCAAGCCTGCGTGGTTTTATCTCCGTGCATCTCAACAAGCTGGAAGAGCTCCCTTATGAGGACTATGTATCTTACCCCATTGGACCATTTTGGACGGAGGACGAGGATGGCACTATGTTTACCGATGTTGCCATCTACCCAGAGAATATCCACGAGGAGGTCTCATTCGTGTTGTCGGTGATGTGCGCTTATGACATCGGTGAGGTGGGCTTCGATGGTAATGAGCCTATCCGCGATATCACCATCCGTCTGCGCCCCGTAGAGTAGCGTGCGAGGAGTGTGCTGCGTGCTTTAGGCGTGTGGTCGCTTATGATGCGAGTGGCTCTATGGATGACAGTGGTCGTTTGGGTAGTACACGATAGAGTAAATATGTATATTATTAAATTATAAGTAACTAACCCATAAATTTTTAGTAATGAAAAGAGTGATGTTTTTGACCGCAATGGTCATCTGTTTAGCCTCGTGCATCGGAGAGAAATTTGCGACAGGCGAAGTAGAGTCGCGCACATTTACAATTAGTGGTGATATTGATGCTATCGCTACATCGGCGGGCTTCGATGTGACGGTTGACCCTACGCTATCACAGGGTGAGGTCGTTGTGACAACACATACCGATATCTTTGATAAGGTGGATATCTCGGTTGATGGTACGACGCTCAATATTGATTTGAACTCTTGGATACTGCGTGCCAGGACACTCGCAGTGCGTGTTCCCGCCTACGAATACAACACTATTGCTATGTCGGGCGGCGTGGACTTTAGTTGGCTGGGCTGTAATGTGCCGTCACTAACTATCGCGGTGTCGGGTGGCGCAGACGTGGAGATTGAGGCAGAGTGTCAGGATATTACGCTTGCGACGTCTGGTGGTGCCGATGTCGAGTTGTGGGGTAGCTCACACAGCTTTGTGGTAGCTGCATCGGGTGGTGCTGATGTCGATGCTATCAGACTAATTGCAGATATAGTTGAGGTATCTGCTTCGGGCGGTGCCGATGTTGAGGTTTATGCCACAGAGTCACTCAAGATTGAGGCGACGGGTGGTGCCGATGTGAGCTATGCTGGCAACCCTACATATACAGATATCAATGCTTCAGGTGGCGCAGATGTAAGACGCGAAAATTAGCCATAAGCAGCAGTTAATCCCAAAACGGAGAACCGATAAAATTTCGGTTTTCCGTTTTTTTTGTTTTCTCGGTTATTTTTGCGTCTATTTCAATAAAAATTTCGTATCTTTGCGTGATATTGTAAATATTCGATATTAAAAGCGTTTATTATGTTAACTTTGCTCTATTATGTGGTTACTTTAACGGTAGCGTGTGTGCTCTATGTTGCATCGTTTATCGCCCTTGTGGTATGCTATCCGTTTGATAAAAAGCGTGTTGTTGTGCATACCCTCTCGAAGTGGATTACCGATGTTATCTTCGGTCTTCCGCCCAAGATGGGACGCGATGTTATAGGTAGTGAGAACATCGACCCCAAACAGCCATACGTGATTGTGCTCAACCACAACTCAATGGTCGATATATTGTGCCTCTATAAGATACCCCTCGTCTTTAAGTGGGTGTCGAAAAAGGAGGTTTATAAGATTCCGCTCGTGGGCAGATTGCTCTTCGCGCACGGCGATATAGTCATCAATCGTGCAAGTGCCAAGGAGGCTATGCAGATGGTACACGACAAGGGTAAGGAGTGGTTAAAGAGGGGTGCTTCGGTAGCTATCTTCCCAGAGGGTACACGCTCAAAGGATGGCGAAATTCATAACTTCAAGGCGGGTGCTTTCCTCCTTGCTAAAGATGCGGGTGTACCTATTTTGCCTATTGTGCTCGATGGCACAACGACAATGATTAAGGGAGGCTTCTGGATGAATTGGAAGAACCGCATTACAATCAAGGTGCTCCCTCCCATCTCGGCAGAGGATGTGGAGCAGCGCAGCGTGAAGGAGATTATGGCAGAGGTACACGAGTCGATGGTATCGACGCTCGCATCAATTCGAAAATAAGGGTAAATAGCAGAGATAATATATGGCAGAACTCAATTCAAATAGGCCTGTTGCAGGGTATGATGATGACGCGATAATCACTCTATCGCCACGTGACCATATACGTCTGCGCCCAGGTATGTACATCGGTAAGTTGGGCGACGGCTCGGAGGCTGATGGTGGTATCTATGTGCTTCTCAAGGAGGTTGTAGATAACTCTATCGACGAGTTTATTATGGGCGCAGGTAAGCGTATCGAGATTAGTGTCGAGGGCGACAAGGTGTCGGTGCGTGACTACGGTCGTGGTATTCCGTTGGAGTCGTTGGCAGATGCTGTGAGCAAGATGAACACGGGCGGAAAGTATGGTGGCGAGGCATTCAAGAAGACTGTGGGTCTTAACGGTGTCGGTGTGAAGGCTGTGAATATGCTGTCGAGCCACTTCCTCGCGCGCTCGGTGCGTAACGGCGAGGCGCGTACCGTAACATTCTCGCAGGGTCTGGAGCTAACAGATAGACGTGAGAGTAATGTGTCGGAGGCTAATGGTACATACGTGGAGTTTGTCGTTGACCGCGAGGTGTTCGGTGACTACGCCTATAATATGGAGTTTGTTGAGCAGATGGTCAAAAATTATAGCTATCTCAACCTCGGTCTTACCGTAGTGCTCAATGGCAAGCCCTACATCTCAAAGAATGGTCTGCTCGACTTGGTTAATGACACCATATCGAGTGAGCCGCTATATGCCCCTATCCATCTGTCGGGCGACGATATTGAGGTGGTTATAACCCACGGCAACGGCTATGGCGAGGCATACTACTCGTTTGTTAATGGTCAGTACACGCCGCAGGGCGGTACGCATCAAGCTGCGTTCCGCGAGGCAATTGCCAAGACTATAAAGGAGTTCTATCACAAAGATTATGAGCCTGCCGACATCCGTACATCTATCATCGCGGCTATCTCGGTAAAGGTTATCGACCCCATCTTTGAGTCGCAGACAAAGACCAAGCTCGGATCGAAGGATAAGGAGGAGGGCGTTACGATGCGTCAGTTTGTGGGTGACTTCCTCGCAACGAACCTCGATAACTACCTCCATAAGCACCCCGAGACGGCGCAGACGTTGCAGCGAAAGATTGTCGAGAACGAGAAGGAGCGAAAGGCGATTTCTGGCGTGCAGAAGAGGGCGCGAGAGGTGGCAAAGAAGGTGTCGCTGAATAACAAGAAGCTGCGCGATTGTAAGATACACTTCACCGATAAGCACGAGCTCGCCGAGGAGACGATGATATTTATCACCGAGGGTAACTCGGCATCTGGCTCTATTACATCGAGCCGTGATCCGCGCACACAGGCTGTATTCTCGCTACGTGGTAAACCCCTCAACTGCTATGGTAAGACCAAGCGTGTGGTATATGAGAACGAGGAGTTTAACCTATTGCAGGCGGCACTCAACATTGAGGAGGATATGGAGAACTTGCGCTATAAGAAGATTATCATCGCAACAGATGCCGATGTCGACGGTATGCATATCCGCCTGCTGCTAACATCATTCTTCTTGCAGTTCTTCCCTGATGTGATACGTCTGGGGCACCTCTACATCTTGCAGACACCGCTGTTCCGTGTGCGCAACAAGAAGGAGACCCACTATTGCTATACAGACGAGGAGCGTCAGACGGCAATCAAGAAGTGTGGCGCGCAGGCGGAGATAACCCGCTTTAAGGGTCTTGGTGAGATATCTGCCAACGAGTTTAAGGAGTTTATTGGTGATGGTATGCGCCTGGATCGTGTTCGCCTCACAAAGGATGACCCTATAAAGGATCTCTTGGACTTCTATATGGGTAGCAACACTCCCGAGCGTAGAGACTTCATCGTGAGCAACCTGCGCGTAGAGGAGGATATTATTGAAAACCTGAAAATGCTAAACTAAACAGATGGTGAAGAATAGTGATATAATCGAGCGTGACGAGGCTCTGTTGGATGGTGATGTTGCCGCTATGGAGGTTGACGATGTTGCCGATGGCGTGGCTACGGGTCGCTACGATGCTCTTACGGGCGCAGAGGATGATATGCGTCGTATGACGGGTATGTACAAGAATTGGTATTTGGACTATGCCTCGTATGTTATCCTGGAGCGTGCTGTCCCCCATCTGGAGGATGGCTTGAAGCCTGTGCAGCGACGTATATTACACGCTATGAAGTGTGTGGAGGATGGTCGCTACAACAAGGTGGCAAATATTGTGGGTCAGGCTATGCAGTACCACCCGCACGGTGATGCCTCAATTAAGGATGCACTGGTGCAGCTCGGTCAGAAGGGACTGCTTATTGATATGCAGGGTAACTGGGGTAATATCCTTACGGGCGATGAGGCAGCTGCTGCGCGATATATCGAGGCGCGTTTGTCGAAGTTCGCTCTCGATGTGGTCTATAACAAGAAGACTACGGAGTGGATGTTGGCGTATGATGGTCGCAAGGAGGAGCCTGTGACGCTGCCTGTGAAGTTCCCACTACTATTGGCGCAGGGCGCTGATGGTATCGCTGTGGGCTTGGCATCAAAGATATTGCCGCATAACTTCATTGAACTTATAAATGCCTCTATTTCATATCTGCGAGGTGAGGAGTTTACGCTCCTGCCAGACTTCCAGACGGGAGGTATTATGGATGCAAGCAACTATAACGATGGCTTGCGTGGCGGCTCGGTGCGTGTGCGTGCTAAAATATCGAAGATTGATAAGCGCACGCTTGCCATAACGGAGATACCCTTCACAACGACCTCGGAGTCGATTAAGGAGTCTATAATTAAGGCTAACGACAAGGGTAAGATAAAGATTAAGAAGGTCGATGATAATACCGCCGAGAAGGTGGAGATTATTATTCAGGTGGCCGCCGACGAGTCGTCGGATAAGACTATTGATGCGTTGTACGCCTTCACCGACTGTGAGGTTAGCATCTCGCCTAATTCCTGCGTTATTGTTGACGATAAGCCTGTGTTTATGGGCGTGAGCGATATCTTGCGCCACTCGACAGACCATACACGTATGTTGCTCGGCAGGGAGCTGGAGATAAAGCTCGACGAGCTTAATGAGTCGTGGCACGCAGCATCGCTGGAGCGTATCTTTATCGAGAATAAGCTCTACCAGCTCATTGAGGGCTGTCGTACCCGTGAGGCTGCATACGAGGCGGTGGATAAGGGTCTTGAGCCATTCAAGAAGAGGCTGCGTCGTGAGGTTACACTTGAGGATGTGCAGCGTCTTACGGAGCTTAAGTTTATCCGTATTTCGCGCTATGATTCAGATAAGGCGGACAACGAGATTAAGCAGATTGAGGCAGATATCAAACAGACAAAATACCACCTTGACCACCTCACGGACTACGCCGTGGCATACTACGAGCGTATCAGGGATAAGTACTCGGAGGGTAAGGAGCGTCGCACCGAGATACGTGAGTTTGATACTATTGAGGCGTGGAAGGTGGCATCCTCAAATGCCAAGCTATATGTCAACCGTGAGGAGGGCTTCTTCGGCTATGGTAAGAGTATGAAGGATGCAGAGTTTGTCTGCGACTGCTCAAATATCGACGATGTGATAATTATCCTTAAGGATGGTAGATATAAGATTACGAAGATCTCGGATAAGGCGTTCTTCGATAAGAATATCTACTATATTGGCATATATAAGCGTAACGATGAGCGCACGATATACAATATGCTCTACCGCGATGGTCGTGGCGGTGCTATTATGATGAAACGCTGCGCTATAAAGTCTATTACGCGAGATAAGGAGTATGACCTGACAAAGGGTACGCCCAAGAGCGAGTTGCTCTATCTCTCGGTTAACCCTAATGGCGAGGCGGAGATACTCAAAATCTACCTGCGTCCACGAGCGCGCCTTAAGAAGTGCATCATCGACCTCGACCTCTCGACATTGGCTATAAAGGGTCGTCAGAGTGTTGGAAACCTTGTTACGCGCTACTCCATAAATAAGATTGTGCTTAAGGAGAAGGGTGCATCGACGTTGGGTGGTCAGAACATCTGGTACGATGAGGATGTGCGTCGCCTTAACACCGATGGTCGAGGACAGCTGCTTGGAGAGTTTAAGGGCGAAGATAAGATTGTGGTATGGACAGAGAAGAATCAGTACTATATCACAGGCTTTGATGTCCAGCAGCACTTCCCCGATGATACTATCCGTGTTGAGCGATATAGCGAAGAGCGTGTATATGCGTTGTGCTACTACGACGACGAGCAGAAGTACTACTATATGAAACGCTTCCAGCTTGAGGCGGGCGACAAGGTGCAGTTCTTCCTCGAGGATGGTGCTCCTATGCGCTTTGTGGCAATCACTGCGTGTCGAGGTGCGAAGCTGGCTGTGGAGTTTGGAGGAAACCATCAGCAGCGTCCTATGGAGCTTATTGATGTCGACGAGTTTATCGGCATAAAGAGCCATCGTGCGCGTGGTAAGCGTATTACGACATACGATGTTGCGCAGCTTACGTTCATTGAGCCTGAAGAGCCTCAAGATGAGGAACTGCCAGAGGATGACGTTACTTCTGTTCAGGAGGATGTGGATGCGGATGTCGACATGGTGCAAGATGCCGATGTAGAGGATGTTATTGATGTTGATGATATCATTGGTGATGATATCAAGGTCGATCCTAATGTCGATTATAAGTCGCGTACAGAGGTTGATGATGTAGGCTTTACTGCCGCGCAGCTCGACCTGTTTTAATGTAACGTAGTGGGCGAGTGTCGTTATGCTGATTTTTTTGGTGGGATATGCAGGCTCTGGTAAGAGCTCTATGGGACGTCGATTAGCACGTCGCCTCGGTGTGCCTTTCGTCGACACAGACCAGCGTGTTGAGGCGAGCGAGGGTGCATCTGTTGCCGATATATTTCACTATCAGGGCGAGGAGTATTTCCGTCGCTTGGAGCGTGAGGTGATAGAGCAAATAGTAGATGAGAGTATACACGCGGTGGTCTCTACGGGTGGCGGTCTGCCTACGTGGGAGGATAATATGGCGTGGATGAACAGTCGAGGTGTTACTGTCTACCTGCGTCGCTCTGCCGAGCAGATTATAGCTCGTATGTCGCCCTATGGGCGCGAGAAACGTCCTATGTTTCGCGGTAAGAGCGACGAGGAGTTGTTGGCGTTTATGACGGCGAATATGGCAGAGCGAGAGAGGTTCTATGCCGAGGCTCGTGTGGATGTCGACTGTAATGCTATGAGCGACTATCAGGTACAGGAGTATATTGTAACACGATTAATATCGTTAAATGAAGAATAATGCACCCATAGGGGTCTATGACTCTGGCTTTGGAGGGCTGTCGGTATGGCGCGAGATACGTCGTCGACTACCCGATGAGTCGTTGCTATATCTTGGCGACGGCAAGAATTGTCCCTATGGAGGACGCTCCAAGGAGGAGATTACAACCTTTGCTATGGCTGCCGTTGAGCGACTCGTTAAGGAGGGTGTTAAGATGGTTGTAGTAGGGTGTAATACAGCTACGGCTGCCGCTGTCAGCGCATTGCGTGAGCATTGGAGCAATATCCCCATTGTGGGTCTTGAGCCAGCGGTTAAGCCTGCTTGCCTAACGACCAAGACGGGACATATAGCGGTGCTGGCTACGGAGCATAGCCTTGCGGGTGATATGTTTTTGTCTACGGTAGCACGTTACAATAAGGATGTTGATGTGCATAAAGTTGTAGGTCGTGGCTTTGTGGAGATTGTTGAGGCAGATATGGAGCATAGCGATATGGCAGCAGAGGCTGTGCGAGGTGTTGTAGAGCCGCTATTTGAATTTAATGTCGATAAGATAGTGCTCGGCTGCACCCATTATCCCTTCTTAAAGCCACAGATTGAGCGTGTTGTGGCGGGACGCGATATAGATATTATCGACTCGGGCGAGGCTGTGGCACGTCGTGTAGAGTGGTTGCTTGACCGCTATGATATGCGCGCCGAGCAGGGCGCAGTGGCGACATATAGTTTTATCACATTTGCTGATGAAGAGTATCGTCAACGCCTCGAAAGAAAGGCTATGCAGATATAATTTAAGATAAACTGTTACGTTTAATAGATATATGGCAAAGGAGTTAAAAGATAGTAAGAGGGTGAAGGAGGCAGCGCCACAGAGCGATGCTCCTACTATGCGCGAAAATATACGTTGGATATCAGGCTTTGTGATACTCGCTGTGGGCGTGTTCATCTTCTGCTCAATTATCTCGTACTATTTCTATTGGTCGGATGATATGAGCGCGCTTTTGGAGCGTGGTAATGAGCTTGCTACACCTCGCTTTAGTAACGTGTGTGGCGAGACGGGAGCTGTCGTTGCCGACTGGCTTGTGGGCGGTGGCTTTGGTCTTTTTGCTATTGTGCTACCTATAATCATCATTGTCATTGGCTGGCGACTCTTCCGTTATAAGCCGTTGCGTCTCAACCATTTCGCCTTGAGCCTTATGCTCGTTTTGGTGCTTGGCTCACTCAGTTTGGGCTATCTCTTTGATACAAAGTGGAGTATCTTTGGCACAGGCTTGGGTGGCGACTATGGTCTCGCTATGACCGCGGGTCTGAAGGGTCTTGTGGGTAATGTAGGCACGCTGCTTATCATCGTTGCGGGTTGGATGCTTACGGGTATCTTCATCAATCGCAACTTTATCCACGCTGTAGATAGTGCTGGCGAGCAGATGGCAGATGGTGTGACGGATGCTGCCCGCTGGGTGTGGGGTAAGGTGCACCACCGCAAGGAGGATGTCGGTGTTGAGAGTGCTCCATATTCAGAAAATGACGATGAGTCAGAGGAGGATGACGAGGTGCTGCCCACCGTGCCACCTGTGACACCGCCTGTTATGATGACCGTTGAGCGTCTGCACCCTGCAGAGGATATTGCGGATAGTAGTGAGCCTTCGGCAGAGGATGTTACCACCGAGGCAGTCGATGAGGTGGAGCCTGCAACAGATAGACGTAACTATGCCGAGATGTTGGCTGCCGCCGACTCTCCGTTTATCGCTGTGCCGCGTGAGGAGCAGCCGCTATCGCCTATCGACGTTGCGGAGGTGCTTGGTGTTGATGACAGCCCAGCAGAGGGCCCTATTGAGGAGATGCAAGCGGATGGCGATGGTCTTGTTGTCACCGTTGAGCAGGGTACTATTGAGCAGGTTAATGAGGAGGATATCCTCAATGAGCTGTATGACCCTATGCGTGATTTGGCGAACTATGAGCCTCCTATGCCGTCGCTGCTTGTTGACCATAAGTCGAAGGTGGAGATTGACGAACAGGAGATATTCGAGAATAAGGAGCGTATACGTGAGACGTTGCTCAACTTTGGTATTCCTATCCGCAGTATGCACGCTACGGTAGGCCCCACTGTTACTCTGTATGAGATTGTGCAGGAGCAGGGCGTTAAGATATCAAAGATTAGCAATTTGGAGAATGATATTGCGCAGAGCCTCAAGGCGTTGGGTATACGTATTATCGCGCCTATTCCAGGTCGAGGCACTGTCGGTATCGAGGTACCTAACCAGTCCAAGCAGACGGTGTCGATGTACTCTGCGATATGCTCCAAGGAGTTCCAAGAGTCGCGTGCCGAGCTTCCAGTGGTCATAGGACGTACCATTCAGAACGAGAACTTCACGTTTGACCTCGCCAAGATGCCACACTTGTTGGTGGCAGGTGCTACGGGTCAGGGTAAGTCGGTGGGTCTGAATGCTATCATCACATCGCTGCTCTACCGCAAGCACCCCGCAGAGCTTAAGTTTGTTCTTGTCGACCCCAAGATGGTGGAGTTCTCGCTATACCAGAAGCTCGAAAAACACTTCCTTGCAAAGATGGAGTCGGAGGACGAGGCTATCATCACCGACCCCAAGAAGGCTGTATATACGCTCAATTCACTCGTTACGGAGATGTCTAACCGTCTGGAATTGTGCAAGAGTGCGCACGCCAAGAATATCGTTGAGTATAACGATAAGTTCTTGCACCGCCGCCTAAACCCCGAGCACGGACACCGCTTCTTGCCCTATATCGTTGTTGTCATCGATGAGTTCGCCGACCTTATTATGACCGCAAAGGAGGTAGAGGCTCCCGTTATGCGTCTTGCGCAGAAGGCACGTGCTGTGGGTATCCACCTTATCGTTGCTACGCAGCGTCCCGATGTGCGTGTTATCACGGGTGGTATCAAGGCGAACTTCCCCGCGCGTATCGCCTTCCGCGTAATGTCTATGACCGACTCGCGCACTATCCTCGACCAGCCAGGTGCTAACCAGCTTATCGGACGTGGCGATATGCTGATGTCTAATGGTGGCGAGCTCACGCGTATACAGTGCGCCTTTGTCGACACCCCCGAGGTTGAGGGCATCGTCGACTTTATTGGTCGCCAGCAGGGCTATACCTCGGCATACAGCCTTCCCGACTATACGCCCGAGGCGGGTAGTGAGCCAGGAGGTGCTGTGAGCTTTGGCAGCGAGGAGAGTGGTGCTCCGCAGAAGTATGACCCCAAGTTTGCCGAGATTGCGCGCGAGGCAGTGGCTAACGGTGTTATCTCTACCTCTATGATACAGCGTAACTTCGAGGTTGGCTTCAACCGCGCAGGACGTATTATGTTGCAGCTTGAACGTGCTGGTATTGTTGGGCCACAGATAGGCTCCAAGCCGCGCGAAATAAAGTTCTACGACCTGCCGTCGCTTGAGGCGAAGTTGCAGGATTTGGGTATATTTTAATGGCTGAAATGTTATGAGACGACTTGTTATGCTCTTTTTAACTCTCTGTTGTAGTGTGGCGGTGCTCTCGGCACAGACCACTGCGCAGGAGTGGCTCCGTAGGTTAGACTCTACGCTGGGTACGCGCTATGCTATGCACCTTACTGTTAGCGTGGACGAGGATGAGCCTCTTAATGGCTATTTTATGGTTGAGGGCGATGCCTACTACCTTGTGCTGGGCAGTATGGAGGTATATAGCGATGGCAAGCTGCGCTACGAGGTGAACAACCAGCGTAAGGAGGTCACCGAGGATAGAGTTAACCTTGAGTCGGTGGATCTGCTCTCTAACCCTACGCGTGCCTTCAAGTTTGTTGATAGCGAGTTTCAGATGAGCGTTGCCTCTACCGAGCCCGCGAGTGTTGTGTTGCAACTTGTGCCAAAGGTTGAGGGTATGGGTATTAGCGACATTAGGCTGACGCTTGGTGTAGACACGGAGAGCGTGCTACCGCGCTGCGTGGTATATAACTATGATGGCACGAGTGTTATCATAGAGCTCTCGATGGCAGATCTGTCTGATAGCACGCTCCCGCGCTGGTCGAAGCAGGCGTATCGTGCCTACGACATAGTGTCGTTCTTGTAAGATGATAGGATGAAAATAGTGAAAAATATGAATATTATACAAAGTAACATTATGAAAATTAGACTATTAACCCTGCTATTTGCATCATTTGTTCTTGTGGGCTGTGAGCCTGGCGAGAAGATGGGCAAGATTGAGGCCACTGTTATTGAGAGCTTCGAGCTAAATATGCCTGGTAATGTGGAGTTCAACTACGGCTATTTCACCGACATCTTGGTCTACACGTATAGCTATAACGAGGAGTTTGGCAACTGGAGCGGCTTTGCACAGTCACGCAGCTTCGATATGGAGGACACCACCTACAACAACCAGTATGGAGTCTATAACGACAAGGCAGCCTCGGGTACACACTTTGCTATGTACTACTACGATAGCTATAGTGAGCCTACCGATATTCTCTGCCGCTATTTTGGCAACTATCAGTTTAAGACCGTGCGTCTTAACCTCTCGACAATCACCTATAACGCTGTTGTTAATGGCAATGACTATGCTCGCGCCTTTAAGGATGGCGACTACCTTAAGGTGTCGTTTATCGCGCTTGGCGAGAATAAGACAGAGGGTGCTGTTGTCGATTACTATGCTGTTGACTTCCGCGACGGTAAGCGTTTTATTGCTAAAGAGTGGGATATGGTGGATATCTCTGCCTTGAAGGGTAATCTGTGGGGTGTGCGCATACGTATCGAGACTACCGACGTGGGTGAGTGGGGTGCTAACACGCCGCTATATATCTGCCTTGACGACCTAATCTACACCTACGAGAGTTAGTGGAGTCGAGCCTACACAAGGTAGACGTTTTAAGAGTATGGCGAGGAGATGACCGAGTGTTATCTCCTCGTTTCTGTATCTGCGTATTACGTAGTAATAGGGTCTGTTTTATTGTAAAATAGTCGCTGTTTGTTGAATTTATCTACCAATCTATTTTTAGCAATTTATTTTATTGTATATTTGCGCCATTCGTCGGAGTTTTTTTTAGATTTTGGCGGATTATTGTGGGTGCTGTAATCCACATAAGAGTACGTATGAAGGTAAACAATTATTAGGAAATTTTTTGATAAATTATGAAAGAGCTGTTTTATACGGCACCCGAGCTTGACGAGGTCAAGGTTTCGGTGGAATATGGTTTTACGATGTCAGGCTTTGACTCATCGCTCGACTATGGCGATGGTGGCGATGGCGAGTTGTTGGATTAATCCTAAAATGCAGAGACAATGAAGAGATTTTTTATGGCGTTAGCAGCCGTGGCTGCATTTGCGGGTTGTTCAAAGAGTGTTGAGCCTGCTGTCGATATGAATGAGGTTGTGGAGATTAACTTGAGCGCGAGCATCGCCGAGGATGATACACGTGTTAGCATCTCTGGCGAGAAGTTTACCGATGTCAGCTGGGAGTCGGGTGATGTTATTCGCGTTTGGTCTAATAAGGGCACCGAGGCAAACCTTACAGCGCAGAGTGCTGGTAAGAGCAATGTCCACTTTAAGGGTACTGCCGAGGCTGTTGCCGATGTAGATACCTACTATGGTGTGCACCCCCAGAGTGCTATTATGTATGGCACTGTTACCGTTGGTGATAACTATATTGATGTTAACTATGCCGAGCAGTCGGGTGGTGTAGATAGTAACGCTGTGCTCTTGGCGGGTATGGCTACGGAGGTGTCGCCCTACGATATAAATATGGAGTTTAAGCCCGTTAACGCGCTGTTGCACGTGTCGGCAACAGGCGTTGCGACCATCGCAAAGGCGGAGCTTATGTCGTTGGATGGCGCACAGATACCTGCAAGCTATCGTTACTCGTACGAGAGCAACACCTGTGAGCACTTAGATAATATGGTGTCATCAATTGTTGTTAATAACCCCTCGTCGTCGGAGTTCTTTATCTCGTTGCCCGCAAACCTCGATTTGGCAGGTGGCTATGTGGTACGTCTTACCGATGGTAGTGGCAACACTTGTAGCAAGGCTTATGCTGGCAAGCAGTTCGTGCAGGGTACTACCTCACGTGTAGCGTTTGAGTGGTCTACACCCACCGTTACACTTGGTGCCAAGACCTCGTATAGCTACTATGCTGCGGGGGATGCTGCAAGTGCTAATAAGTGTGCAAACAACGCAATCTACTTTGTTTCTGGTATTAACGATGAGCCGTGTAGTAGCTCTTATGCAGGTGTTCAGGATGCTATGATTAGCGATGTCGGCTATCGTCTCGGTAGCGTTGACTATACCTACTCTGCGGGTCAGATTAGCTGGGATAAGTCAAACAATACCTTTGTGTTTAATGAGCAGCCCACGTACAATGTGTTGTGGGGCGAGCAGAATGATGTTAGAGCGTTTATTATAGTTGATGGCAAACGCTACTACTCATCAAATAATCTCTGGATTACAGGTCTGCCGTATAGTTATGATTTTGAAGATGGCTCGTTGGATAAATATAGAACAGATGGCTGGAAGGATAATGGTACCCTTAATATGACAAGTAGAACGGGGGTTGCTCGAACTTCAACTCTTGTGTTGCAGACTAAACGTTGGGGTGTTAAAGAGTCTGGATTTATTGTCTCTCCGAGATTTTATATGCCGTCAAACATTAATGTTCAAGCATCTATCCATAGAAGTGCATACTTCTTATATTGGGGAGGTAAGAAGACTCGTACTGGCTATGTAGGAGCTGTTGCTAATGATACAACAAGCAATACATCATCTGTAACCTATACTTGTAGTGGTGGAGAGGATATTGGAGGTACAATTTACGGCAGCGGCGAGTGGCTGACAGCCTTTGCGATAAGCCCCTCTACTCCCTATATCAGCATAGATAGTGATGAAGGTGATTTCTCTTCGACAGCGCACCATTACTTCCTGCACGAGGCACACTTCCGTTATGCACAATAGTTAGTGCAAATGGATAAATAATAGACTTTGCAAAAGTTACAATCAAGTTATTGTGGGTATTTGGAGTTTTGTTGGTTATGCGGTGATGCTATTGATTGCTCTTGGAGTGATAGCACTTGTAGGTTACGGTATACTATGCTTCATTGGAGCAACCATAGGCGGAGTCTTGACGATAAAAGATAAAATACAAAACGATACAAATAGCTAATAATAACTTCGATACAAAACTCAAATAGCCACCCGTGAGGTGGCTATTTTTGTTAAAATTAGTAGGTGGTATGAGTAGGCGGGGTGGCTCTGACTAAAGCGTGAAATTGCCTTGCGCGTAAAGAGTTGACGCTGTTAGCCCTATCCACTCCTATCCCCTCCTATAAAACCCTGTCGCACCACCTCAATAGGGCTGTGAGCGTGGTAATTAATAAAAAAATTGCATTTTTCGCTTTTTTTGCTTACCTTTGGTACGTTATATATACATATACGTAGCATTGTAAGTATGGAACTGAAAAAGATTGTCGACTCTCTCGCTCACCTGTCATCGCTTGTCGATGGGTGGACAGCATCAAAGAGTATCCCCGCTATTGAGCGCGATTTAGCCCTTGAGGAGCTGCGTCGCATCTATGAGGAGTTGTTGCAGTGCAGTGGAGATACTGCGCTTGCCGATAGCGTAGGCGAGATGCTCTCTACGCTGCCTGCGCGCGAGGCTGTCGAGGAGTTCGACGATATACTTGATATCGATGCCCTGCTGGGTCTTAACGACGAGGAGCCTATGCCCGAGCCTATGCCCGAGCCCGAGCCTATCATTGAGCCAACTCCAGAGCCTGTTATTGAGCCCGAGCCCGAGCCTATCAGTGAGCCAGAGCCCGCGCCACTGCCCGAACCCGAGCCTGCGCCAGAGTCTGTGCCCGAATTAGAGCCCGCACCCGAGCCTACTCCCATTGTTGAGGAGCCAGCAAAGCCGCAGCCCTTTGGTGGCGGTCTGTTCGATATCGACGATATACCTATCCGTACCAAACGCGGACGAAAGATAATATCGCTCTATAGCTCGCCTATAACGCAGCCTGCGCCTGCGGTAGAGCCTACGCCTACGCCAGAGCCTACGCCAGAGCCTGCGCCTATGGTAGAGCCCGCTCCAGAGCGTCAGCCCGCGCCACGCCCAATTACCCCGCAGCCTGCGCCTACTTCTGCTTCCGCTCCCGCTCCGCAGCCAGCTATATCTAAAGAGCCACAGGTGCGCCTTGGCGATGTGTTGGGTGGCAGTGTTACGGTGCTTGCCGACAAGATGGTCAAGGATGATGCCCCAACTCCTGCATTCAACAAGATAGACAATCTACGGAGCGCGATAGGTCTAAACGATAGATTTTTGATGATACGTGACCTCTTCAATGGCGACGCGTCAAAGTATGAAGATACTATCGAGACACTCAACGAGTTTGATGACCTTGACGAGTGTATGATTTACATAGTGGAAAACTTTACTTGGAATCCCGATTCAGAGGGTGCGCGCCTGCTTGTGTCGCTTATCGAGCGTAAGTTAGCATAGTTGCCGCCTAAAAATCGCAAAGTGGAGAAACTGCAAAAATAGATACAATGGCAAAACTCTATATAGTCCCAACGCCCATAGGTAACCTCGAAGATATCACGCTTCGTGCAATAAACGTCTTGCGTGACGTGGACTTCATCCTCGCAGAGGATACACGCACAACATCACACCTCTTACGCCACCTCGGTATTGAGAAGCCGATGCATTCGCACCATAAGTTCAACGAGCACGCTACGGTTGGTCGTGTGGCGGAGTCAATAGCAGCAGGTCGTGATGTGGCATTAGTCTCTGATGCAGGCACACCTGGTATCTCCGATCCAGGCTTCTTGCTTGTGCGCAAGTGCGTAGAGGAGGGTATTGACGTGGAGACGCTGCCAGGTGCTACGGCACTTATTCCCGCTGTTGTGCAGAGTGGCTTTCCCTGTGATAGATTCTGTTTCGAGGGCTTTCTGCCGCAAAAGAAGGGGCGTATGAAGCGACTTGCGGAGCTTGCCGTAGAGCCGCGTACAATCGTCCTCTATGAGTCGCCATACCGCGTAGTGAAGTGCCTTGAGCAGATTGCCGAGACCTTTGGAGCGGAGCGTCGTGTGGCTGTTGTTAGGGAGATAACCAAGAAGTTTGAGCAGACGGTGCGTGGCACGGTTGCAGAGGTGTTAGCACACTTCAAGGAGCACGAGCCCAAGGGTGAGTTTGTTATTGTCGTAGCGGGCTATGACCCTAAAGCCGAGCAGACACGCGAGGATGATGAGAATGATGTAGAGTAATGAGTGAGCGTTGCACGTATGGCAAGAGATAATAACAGATATACTCTCAACGTATGGCAGAAGTGCCTCGTGGCGGTGCTCTATGCCCTGTGCCGTATAGTGGCTATATTACCACGCTGGGTGCGCTACTACGTCATCGAGGAGTCTATATTCTTCATACTATACTATGTCGTGCGCTATCGTCGTGGCGTGATACTCACCAACCTGCGAAATGCCTTTCCTGCAAAGAGCGAAGAGGAGCTATGCCGTATCACACGTGGTGTTACGCGCAACCTTGCCGAGCAGATGGTAAACACCATAAGTGTCACAGGCATTTCGGGCGAGCGTATGAAGCAGTATCTCACCTTCCCAAATGCCGCGAGCTACGTACAGGCGGTGGCGGATAAGGATATAGTCTTGCTTGGTGGACACTTTGGCTCGTGGGAGTACTTTACGTCGGTGGCACAGTATGATGCCCAGCACCTTGTTATGAGCATCTACCATCCGTTGGAGAATAGTGCATTGGACGAGCTGTTTAAGCGTATGCGTCGTCGCAATAATACGGTGCTTGTGCCACGTGACGAGAGCCTGCGCTACTTCATAAAGAATAGAGGCGGCGATAAGCGTCTTGCAATGGGTCTCATAGCCGACCAAAACCCATACTTTCATAAGGACGCACATTGGTTTATGTTCCTTAACCAGGAGACAATCTTTGCCGAGGGCGGCGAGCAGATAGCGCGTAAGCTGTCACTGCCTGTGTGGTTTGCGTGGATGCGCCCGTTGCGTCGTGGCGAGTATGAGTTAGTTATGGAGCAACTCTACGATGGCTGTGAGAGCGTTGCGGAGCACGAGATTACGGAACGCTATGTGCGTCGTTTGGAGGAGGTGATATGTGAACGCCCCGAGCTGTGGCTGTGGTCGCATCGTCGCTGGAAGTATAAACGTCAATAGGAGGGCTGTGTTATGTCAAAGTTGAGCGTTGTCATACTTAATTGGAACGGACGTCGCCATCTGGAGCGATTCTTGCCGAGTGTCGTCGCCCACACTACGGGCGATGCCGAGGTTATTATTGCTGATAACGGCTCGACGGATGATACTATCGTGTGGCTGCGTCTGGCGTATCCCGATATTCGCGTTATACGCCTCGACCGTAACTATGGCTTTGCAGGTGGCTATAATCGTGCTTTAGCGGAGGTGGATAGCGAGTATGTGCTGTTGCTAAACTCCGATGTTGAGACTACTGATGGTTGGTGGCAACCGCTCGTTGATCTGCTTGATAGTGAGTCGGATGTCGCTGCTGTAGCACCCAAGCTACGCTCCGTAGAGCGTCGTGATGAGTTTGAGTATGCAGGTGCTGCTGGAGGCTTCATCGACTATTTGGGCTATCCCTTCTGCCGCGGACGCATACTCTCGGCGGTGGAGCGCGACGAGGGGCAGTATGACACGCGCCGCGACATATTCTGGGGTAGTGGTGCTGCGCTGTGTTGTCGCCGTGAAGTATTCTTTGAGATGGGCGGCTTCGATGAGTCGTTCTTTGCACATATGGAGGAGATTGACCTGCAGTGGCGTATGCAGCTCGCTGGCTACCGCATAGTGGTTGAGCCACGCTCCGTTGTCTACCACCTTGGCGGAGGCACGCTGCCTGTGTCGTCGCGTAAGATATATCTCAACCACCGCAATAACCTTGCGATGCTCTATAAGTGTTCTACTGCTATGCAGCGATGTGTCGTTGCTGTGGTACGCCCTGTGACCGACCTTGTCGAGGCTTTGGGCTACCTCTTTACGCTACATCCACAGCGTGCCTGGGCGGTGGTGCGCGCTTGGTTGAGCTTTATTGCGTGGCATAGGCGGTTGGCGGTAAAACGCCGTAACGTGGTGCGCAAGAAAAAGGTTGCAGGAGTATACCGCTTCTCGGTTGTTGTGCGTTATCTCTTTGGAGCGCGCAAATTTAAGAATATGATGTAATGAGACGACTTATAATAATTCCAACATACAACGAGCGTGAGAATGTCGTTAAGATGATACGCCGCCTTATGTCTATGTCGGAGAGCTTCGACCTACTCATTGTCGATGATGGCTCTCCCGATGGCACTGCAGACCTTGTGCGCGCAGAGCAGGTGAGCTATGGCGAGCGGTTGCATCTAATATGTCGCAGTGGCAAGCTCGGACTTGGCACCGCCTATATCGCTGGCTTTAAGTTTGCTTTAGAGCAGGGATATGACCGTGTCTTTGAGATGGATTGCGACTTCTCGCATAACCCTGATGACCTGCCGCGCCTTGATGCTATGCTCGACAACACAGATGTTGTCATAGGTTCGCGTTACTCGCAAGGTGTCAATGTCGTAAATTGGTCAATGGGGCGACTCCTTATGTCGTACTTCGCCTCGAAGTATGTGCGTATAGTTACGCGTATGCCTGTGGCAGATGCTACTGCAGGCTTTGTGGGTTACCGTCGTGAGGTGCTCGAGGCTATCGACCTCGATGCTGTGCAGATGAATGGCTACGGCTTTCAGATAGAGATGAAGTATACGGCGTGGCGTTTAGGCTTTAGCATCGGCGAGTTGTCGATAATCTTCATTGACCGCGAGGAGGGTACATCCAAGATGTCGTCAGGAATCTTTGGCGAGGCATTCTTCGGAGTGCTGAAGCTACCATTTAGAACTATAAAACGCAGACAGTAATATGAATATGAATGATGCTGAAAAGGCAACGGCACGACTATTAGAGGTTATGGAGACCTTGCGCCGTGAGTGTCCGTGGGATCGTGAGCAGACCTTCGACACGTTGCGTAATAACACCATTGAGGAGACCTATGAGCTTGCAGATGCCATCACCGATAAAAATATGGAGGGTATAAAGGAGGAGCTGGGCGACCTGCTTCTGCACGTTGTCTTCTACTCAAAGCTCGGCGACGAGGTGGGTGCCTTCGACTATACAGATGTAGCTAATGGCGTGTGCGACAAGCTTATATACCGACACCCGCACGTCTACGGAGATATACACGCCGACACTCCCGAGGAGGTTAAGCAGAATTGGGAGGCCCTCAAACTGCGCAAGAAGAGGCGTAAGAGTGGTACGCTTGGAGGTGTCCCCGTCTCGCTACCAGCAATGGTCAAGGCGTTCCGCATAGGCGAGAAGGCTGCGGCTACGGGCTTCGACTGGGAGCAGCGCGAGGATGTATGGGCAAAGGTCAAGGAGGAGCTTATGGAGGTAGATGCCGAGGTGCGTGCCTCTGATAAGGAGAAGCTCACCGACGAGATGGGTGACCTCTTCTTCGCCCTTATAAACGCCTGTCGACTCTATGGTATTGACCCCGAGGCGGCACTGGAGCGTACAAACAAGAAGTTTATTCGTCGTTTTAACTATCTGGAACAGCGCGCTGTAGAGCAGGGTAAATCACTCCACGAGATGTCGCTTGACGAGATGGAGGGCTATTGGCAAGAATCTAAAAAAACAGAGTAATATGGCAATTATTAGAAACGTGCGCGGTCACGAGCCAGAGATTGGCAAGGATACTTGGTTGGCGGAGACTGCAACAATCATTGGTGATGTTAAGATTGGTGAGAACTGCTCGATATGGTATAACGCAGTGCTCCGTGGCGATGTAAACGCCATTACTATTGGCAACCACACAAACATTCAGGATGGTGCTGTTATCCACACCCTCTATGATGGCTCGAAGAACCCGTCACAAACACACATCGGCGACTATGTGTCGGTAGGTCACAATGCTGTGATTCACGGTGCTACTATCGAGGATAACTGCCTTATAGGTATGGGTGCAATCGTCCTCGACAATGCTGTGGTGGCTACAGGCTCAATCATAGCTGCAGGTGCTCTTGTGCTCTCTAACCAGAAGCTTGAGCCCTACTCGGTATATGCAGGTGTCCCCGCCAAGAAGGTGAAGGATGTTACTCCCGAGCAGCGTGACGAGATAATCAAGCGCACAGCCCGAGATTATCGTACTTATGCCTCTTGGTACGAGTAATTTTTTGTGATAAGGGCGCATCTGCGGCACCAAGCTCATTTTTTCGAATGGGACGTACTTCAAGTACTACCCATCCGCAAAAATTTCGACTTGGCACCACATCTGCACCCTTCTGACAAAAAATTATTTTTCGTGATAAGGGCGCATCTGCGACCTCTCAATCATTGCCCTGAATGGGAAATACGCATAGTATGTCCCATCCGCGACCTCTCAATCGTTGCCACGAATAGAACTTTATATCGTATGGCTGGAACTCTACACATTAGTCTGAATTACTAATCAAACACACCGATTATGAAGATGCAAAAGAGACATATTGCACTATTGATGCTGATAGCATTTGCATTGAGCCTTGTGATAAACTTCTCGTATCTGCTACTGCCGATAATAACAGAGCGAGGTATGTCACAACGTGGTGGTGACTACCACCAGCAGGGTGAGCACAGCTCGGGTGTGCTACACATCACAGATGACCTATACGGATACATTGTGTGTGACTGCGAGAAGCGTGACAGCGTATATGTGTCATCGTGGCAGATTAATACCTACCAACTGCAGGAGGGTGACCGCCTCCAATTTCGTTCACACCATCCGCGTAGCGACCACTACTCGAAGCAGATGATAGAAAAGGCGCACAAACGCTTGGATGAGATTGTGATGCGCAATGGTGAGAAATTTGACTTCGACGCGCTATATGATCGTCCGAGCCGTACGGTGGAGTTTGTATGGCAGATAGCCTACTATGCGATAATCTCCTTCATACTGCTACTCATACTCACTCTTCAGCCACGGTCGGGACGTATCACTGGGTGGATATTCTTCCGTCGCATATTGTTAGTGATAGTGGTGAGTGCCATAGCTCTCTACTTCGCGCCCGTTATGTCGTTCAAAGATGGCGCAATGCGCATAGTATTCTTCTTCCAGAGCGAGTCGCGCAATAACGCTAACCTTGTGGTGCTTACAAAGTGCCTATTTATGCTTGTAGTGACGGTGCTATACGCCTACACCTACCGCTTGATGCGTCAGCGTCAGGATATTGTCGTGGAGAATGAACGCCTCAAAACGGAGAACCTTGCAACGCGCTACAATATGTTGGTAGGACAGATAAACCCGCACTTCTTCTTCAACTCGCTGAACTCGTTGGCAATGCTTGTGCGCGAGAGGGATGATGAGCGTGCTTTGGAGTATATCGACCAGCTATCATACACCTTCCGTTACATCATACAAAACGGTCAGAGTGAGCGTACAACGCTAAAAGACGAGATGGCTTTTGCCGAGGCGTATGCCTACCTCTTCAAGATACGTTATGCCGATAAGCTCTTCTTCGATTTCGACATAGACAGCAGCTATAAAGAGTGGACACTGCCAGCGTTGTCGTTGCAGCCACTTATTGGCAATGCTGTGAAACATAATAGTATAACGACAAAGACCCCGTTGCACGTAACCATCCGTACTGTAGATGGCGTGCTTGAGATAGCCAACCCTAAACACCCGAAGCTCGATGTTGAGCCTTCGACGGGTATAGGCTTGGAGAACCTGCGTAGTCGCTGGAATATTATCACGGGTCACGATATTGAGATTATCGACACGGCGGAGCGTTTTGTGGTACGCCTGCCATTAGAGCCGCCTAAAAAGTAGAAGTTATGCGAAGAGTTATAATTGTTGAGGACGAGACGGCAGCTGCCGTTAACCTGCGTAGTATGCTGCGCGCGATAGACTCCGATATAGAGGTTGTCGATGTGTTGGAGTCGGTAGAGGAGGCTGTAGACTACTTCTCAAAGGAGGTAGATGCCGAGATAGTGTTTATGGATATTCACCTTGCAGATGGCGATTCGTTCCGTATATTTGAGCGTGTCGACATCTCCATACCTATTATATTTACTACGGCATACGACGAGTATGCGCTTCAGGCATTTAAGGTCAACAGCATAGACTACTTGCTTAAGCCATTCAAGGAGGATGATCTGCGTCGTGCCATTGACAAGCTGCAGCGTCTTACCGTAGGTGAGCAGAACGAGAGCCGCGAGCGTCGCAACAAGATGCTGTTAGAGCATACGGAGGAGGCTATGCAGACGATGCTTGTGCGCTATAAGGATAAGATTATACCTGTGTGTGTCGACGACGTAGCGTTCTTCTATACCTTCTCTGAACGTGTGACACTCACGACACTCGACGGTGTGTCATATCCTGTGGACAAGACACTTGAGGCTCTTACACAGCAGCTCTCTACGGGTGAGTTCTTTCGAGCAAATCGTCAGTTTATAGTGTCGCGCCGTGCTGTTAAGGATATCGCCGTATGGTTTGGTAGCCGTCTTGCGCTAAATCTTACGGTGGAGACTCCAGAACGCATCATCATATCAAAGGCTCGAGTCCCCGAATTTAAGCAATGGATGCAGTCGGCTCACCGCTCGTAGATGTCGGCTCACCGCGCAAAAAGGGCGTTTAGCGGGACGTGTAGCTCAAAATCGCACTTTAGGGTTGTACCTTTGTAACAGAAAACAAAGTACAACCCTTTAAATTTTTATACTATGAAAAAGATAGTGTTGCTCATAGCCCTCCTCGCTGGATTTACAGTGTATGATGTCAAGGCACAGACCGATGTGGATGCTCATCTTTCACTGCCAATAAGTACCGATGTAGAGGGTGCAAGATATGAGTTTGTGCAGTCGATGATAAACTCCAAGCAGGCGTTCCTATTAGATAAGTTCACGGGCGATGTCTGGCGATATAAGAGCGTAGGCAAAGAGTTTGAGTTAATTGAGCGCGAGAAGCCAGATATGATGGTCGATGGTAGAATTAACTATCAACTCTACTTAAGTAGTGAAAATAGCAAACTCTGCTTTCTGCTAAATATCCACACTGGCGAAATGTGGCGCTATACAAAAGATGGCGATAGAGAGTTTCGCAAGATTGAGTTGCCAAGAAATTAAGAATTAAAAGATGCGAATAAACGATTAATTATTAACCTATTAAAAGAATACTGCTATGAAAAAGATGATGTTTTTGACCCTTGCGCTGTCGGTGATGGCAATGGGTAGTGCGATGGCTAACGACTCAATGGCAGATAACGTAAGAAAGCCACGCGTGAAGGTTGAGGTAAACTATATCTGCGACGGACACCACCACGACGTAAAGCATCACGTAAAGCACGCTCATAGAGCTCCGAAGCACGGATGTGCGATATGTAATAATATTCGCAAGCCACATCGCGCACATCGTCCACATCCGCACTTTGTGCCAGGTATGCGACCCGCTCCGTCACACCACGTTAAGGGTAGCGATTGCCGCCACGATGGTCGCCACGACAACCGTCCCAATGGTCGCCCCAATGGTAATGGCGGACGTAGATAAGAGTGTTGATTACAGGGTGTCAGTTAGCTGACACCCATTTTTTGCCGTTTCACCGAAAAATAGTTCTATTTATGGTGGAAATGTATTATTTTCGCAAGCGAAAAGTGCAAATAGAGTTGAAATAGAATAAATCACAAGTGCAATGAAGAGATTTTTTGCAATCATCCTTTTGCTGTGTATCACATTGCCAGCAATGGCACAGTCGGGACGTATCACGGCGAAGGTGATCGACAAAGAGACCAAAGATGGTGTTATCGGTGCTATCGTTGAGGTGGTGTCAACAACTAATGGAGACTACCGCAAGCACGCAACAACAGGTGTTGGTGGAGCAGTGACTGTTAGTGCATTGTCGTCTGGCGAGTACGATATGACAATATCATTTATCGGCTATACCACTCATAAGCAGCGCATAAAGGTCAGTGGCACAACGCAGCTCGGTGTAATAGAGCTTGCTCCAGAGGCTGTGGCTATCGAGGCCGTTGTTAAGGAGGTGCAGGCATTGCGTACATCGCAGAATGGCGACACTGTAGCATATAACGCTGGTGCATTTAAGGTTGCGTCGGATGCCGACGTTGAGGGTCTTCTCAAGAAGATGCCTGGTATAACCATCTCAAATGGTCAGGTCGAGGCGCAGGGTGAGCAGGTGAAGAAGATTTTTGTAGATGGCAAGGAGTTCTTCGGCGAGGATGTGTCAACGGCACTTAACTCACTCCCAGCACAGGCGGTAGATCGCGTTGAGGTCTTTAATAAACTCTCTGATAATGCGGAGTTCTCGGGTATGGATGATGGCGAGGGATATAAGGCTATCAACATTGTGACACGCTCGAATATGCGTCAGGGAGTCTTTGGTAAGGTGTATGGTGGCTATGGTTATCAGCCCAATACAGATGGTGGCGCACCCGACTTGGACTTCATAAATGATGGCATCTACAACCCCGAGGTGGGTAGCGTAACATCGCAACATAAGTATAATATTGGTGGTAATGTCAACCTCTTCCACAATAACACACGTATATCTGTTATCGGTCTATTCAATAATGTCAATCAGCAGAATTTCTCATTCGAGGATATCATCGGTGTTACAGGTGGCAGTGGCGGTGGCCCTGGTGGTGGTCGTGGCGTAGGTCGATATATGGTACGTCCGCAGAGTGGTGTCGCAAATGTAGGCTCTATTGGCGTGCAGTACTCTGATTCGTGGGGAGAGAATGATAAGGTGAAACTAAATGGCTCATACTTCTTCAATAACACCAATACAGCAAATAAGAGCATCTTGCAGAAGTGGTATGAGAGCCCCTCGCCCGATGACTATCTTGAGCAGGAGGGCGAGTCGGAGACGCATAACTTCAACCACCGTGCAAACCTCCGTTTAGACTGGAGTATCAACAAGAATATGTCGCTGATGTCGCGTACAAACTTCAGCTTCCAGGGTAATGACCCCTATAGCCAGCAGTACGGTGAGCTTACGGGTGAGAGTGCCGATATGAAGGGTCTGCCTTATGAGTTGTCATATAATGGCTCGCAGTCGTCGTCGCGTGCTCTGCGTTTCTCGGAGTTCTTGCAGTATCGCGTAAAGTTAGGTAAGCCTGGTCGTACACTTACCGTAGATGGTCGCTATGGTATACGTAACACACCGCGCTCTAATGCTAATAGTTACTCGACTATTTCCACTATATATGACGAGGCTACGGGTATGTATATGCCCGAGGTGCGCTACGTGTCATCTACAGCACCGCAGACAGAGACCGACATTAGAGCTAATGTGACATATACAGAGCCTGTGGCAAAGAATGCACAGGTTAGTATGCAGTATCGCTTTGAGTTCGAGGATCAGGCAATCGAAAAGATGGCGTATATCACAGGCAGTGACTATGCAACCGAGGGTCTTATCCCTGATGCGTCGCTGTCGTCGATGACCAATAGCCGTAGTATCGAGCATAAGGTGGGCCCTGGCTTCCGCTACTCGAAGGATCGTAACACCTTTGTTGCAAATGTATTCTATCAGTATTCGACACTTGACGGTATGGTCAATGGCGAGAATGTGAAGCGCGACTTTAACCATATCACCTACTTTGTGATGGGTAATATAGCCTTCAACCCGCAGAACACCATCCGCGTATTTATTAACTCGTATACGTGGAATCCCGATGTGCGCAACTTGCAGGATATCTACGATGTGTCAAATGCACAGTATATCTCGAAGGGTAACCCCAACCTTGTGTCATCATATACACACCGTATCAACTTCCACTACATACGCTCTAACATTGAGAAGGGTCGTACCTTTATGTGGATGTTCTCGACACAGTTCCAGCAGGACTATATGGGTCAGTCGATATACTACAACCCAGATACTATCACGATTGATGGCAATGAGTATAACCCATTGCAGTACTCGACATACGAGAATATGGATGGCTACCGCCAGTTGTTTACACACTTAAGCTATGGTTTCCCTATTGCGCCTATCAAGTGTAACCTTAATATGATGGCAGGTGTTAGCTGGACACGTACCCCGTCAATGATCAACGACGAGCTAAACTTTACCAGCAATATGGGCTACGATGCTATGGTGTCGCTGGGTAGTAATATCTCGGAGAATATCGACTTTACGTTGCAGTGGAATGGTGCATATAACGATGCGCGACAGTCGCTCGCATCGCGCAGTAGCCGCAACCAATATTTCAGCCACACTGCATCAGGTACGCTCAAGTGGGTGTTCTGGAAGGGCTTCTCGCTGACAGCAGCTGTAAACTATAACCAGTATGTAGGTTTTACGAATGACTATAACGAGGACTATATTATCTGTAACGTCTACCTCGGTAAGAAGCTCTTCAAGAATCAACTTGGCGAGGTGCTTATAGGTGTCAACGACCTCTTAAATCAGAATACAGCCTTCGCTCGTACTGTCGGTAGTGGCTATACGCAGAACACTTGGAATAGTGTCATTGGACGCTACTTCACGGTGCAGTTCAACTATAACTTGCGCTACTTCGGTAAGAAGGGTTCGACAGATATCAACGACTATGAGGGTATGAATGTTAGCGGCAACCGCCCAGCATTTGGTCGTCCGCCAATGCACAGGTAGTCGCTGCGTGATGAGTGTAGCCCCGAGTGAACGTATTATGCGTCATTCGGGGCTATTTTTTGCATCATTACCACCTTTTGCATCGTTGCCAAACAAATAATGGGTATCAACCTCTGTGGTCGATACCCATTTTAAAATGCACAAGAGCGTGCTATTACATCTCTGCGAAGTACTTGTAGAAGTAGGGCAGAGTCTCCAAGCCCTTGTAGAACTGGTCAAGACCGTAGCTCTCGTTAGGTGAGTGGATAGCGTCCTTCGACAGACCAAAGCCCAACAATATTGACTTGATGCCAAGGATATTCTCAAATCCAGAGATGATAGGAATTGAGCCACCAGAGTAGAAGGGCAGCGGCTTGATGCCGAAGGTTGTCTCCACAGCCCTCTCTGCAGCCTTATATGCTGGCATATCGGTAGGCGATACGTAGGGCGCGCCACCGTGCAGGAACTCCACCTTGACCTTTACGCTCTTGGGAGCGATGCGGCGGAAGTGCTTTTCAAAGAGCTTTGCAATCTTCTTGAAGTCCTGATTGGGTACAAGACGCATAGATATCTTTGCGTAGGCCTTCGAGGGGATAACAGTCTTTGTTCCCTCGCCAGTGTAGCCGCTCCAGATGCCGTTTACGTCGAGCGAAGGACGAATGCCTGTGCGCTCCATAGTGGTATAGTCAATCTCGCCAGCTACGTCGCCAAGGTCAAGAGCCCTCTTGTACTCGTCGAGTGAGAACGGAGCCTTGTTGAGTGCCTTGCGCTCTGCGTCAGTGAGGATGCGAACATCATCATAGAAGCCAGGTATGGTTACGCGACCAAACTCATCAGTGAGTGATGCCACGAGCTTTGCAAGCACATTTGCGGGGTTGGCTACCGCGCCACCGAACAAGCCAGAGTGTAGATCCTTGTCGGGGCCAGTAACCTCTACCTGCATATATGTCAAACCGCGCAAGCCAGCAGTGATAGTGGGGCAGTCAAGACCAATCATAGATGTATCTGATACAAGGATGATATCAGCCTTAAGCAACTTCTTGTAGTCGGCGCAGAACTTATAGAGGCTGGGTGAGCCAATCTCCTCCTCACCCTCAAGCATAAACTTTACGTTGCAGGGGAGGGTGTTGGTAGCAACCATAGCCTCAAAAGCCTTGGCGTGCATATAGAGCTGACCCTTATCATCGTCAGCACCGCGGCACCAGATGCGACCATCCTTAATCTCTGGCTCAAATGGGTTGGTCTTCCACTCGTCGATAGGATCCTCTGGCATAACGTCGTAGTGACCATATACCAATACTGTCTTTGCCTTGGGGTCGATAATCTTCTCTGCATATACAACGGGGTTACCCTCTGTGGGCATCACCTCGGCACGGTCAGCACCTGCCTTTACAAGGGCTGCAGCCAGCCACTCGGCGCAACGTACCATATCCTGCTTGTGCAGTGACGGCTGTGCGCTGATTGAGGGTATGCGCAGAAGGTCGAATAACTCCTCAAGAAATCTCTCCTTGTTTTGCTGAATGTAGTCGTTTGCAAGTTTCATAATAGATATTGTTTTAAGGTTTTATGTTTAGTCGGTTTTATGGTTCGTGTATGTGAATTATACGGTTTTTACCCTTTGCAAATTTGTTCTATTTCGGAAATAAAACGCTTTGCTAAAGCGTCTGCTTCAGCCATTGTTTTCGCCTCGGTGTAGACACGTATTATAGGCTCGGTATTGGACTTGCGCAGGTGTACCCAATTCTCTGCAAAGTCAATCTTTACGCCGTCAATGTCGTTGACCTTCTCATTTGAGTATCTTGACTTTATCTCCGACAAAATCTTGTCAATATCAATCTCTGGCGTTAGCTCTATCTTGTTCTTTGAAGCGAAGTATGCGGGGTATGTTTTGCGTAGCTCCGACATAGTCATATTGAGCTGTGCAAAATAGGTCAAAAAGAGAGCAACACCAACTAATGCATCACGACCATAGTGTAGCTCGGGGTAGATTACGCCACCGTTGCCCTCGCCACCGATGACGGCACCTGTCTGCTTCATCTTGCTTACGACATTTACCTCGCCCACAGCAGCCGCCTCATACGTGCATCCCGCATAGCGCGATGTAACGTCGCGCAGTGCGCGTGACGATGATAGGTTAGATACGGTGTTGCCTGGGGTGTGGCGAAGTACATAGTCGGCAACAGCTACCAGCGTGTACTCCTCGACAAACATCTCGCCATTCTCCATTACAAATGCGAGGCGGTCAACATCGGGGTCTACGACAACGCCCAAGTCTGCACCCTCGCGGCGTATGACCTCTGCTATCTCGGTGAGGTTCTCGGGTAGTGGCTCGGGGTTGTGTGCAAACTCACCCGTGGGGTCGCAGTTAAGCTCTACAACCTCGCAGCCAAGCTCGCGCAATAACTCGGGGATGACAACGCCACCGATAGAGTTTACAGCATCTACAACAACCTTAAACTTGCGCTTCTGCACAGCCTCCTTATCCACCAACTTAAGTGCCAAGACCTGCTCGATGTGCTTCTTGTTGAAATCTTCGCGCAGGATGACGTGTCCGATGTGGTCAATGGTAGGGTAGTTGTAGCTGTTATCTTCAGCAAGTGCCAGCACCTGCTTGCCCTCGGCATCATTGAGGAACTCGCCTCGCTCATTGAGGAGCTTAAGGGCATTCCACTGGCGGGGGTTGTGTGATGCGGTGATGATGATACCACCGTCGGCGTGGTGGGTTATGACAGCCATCTCCGTACCTGGGGTGGTACACATGCCAATATTTATGACATCTACGCCGCAGCCGAGAAGTGTGCCCTCTACGAGGTTGTCTACAAGCTCACCCGAAAGGCGGGCATCACGACCTACTACAACGCTAATGCGCTTGTTAGGGCTCTTTGACTGTATAAGGCGTGAATACGCTGTGACAAACTTGACAATATCAATTGGTGTGAGGTTGTCTGATGGTGCGCCGCCTATTGTGCCGCGGATGCCTGATATCGATTTAATAAGTGTCATACAATCTATAATTTTTGGTTTGATGTAATCAAAAACGCAAAAAATGGCTTAAACATTTTGCTATTACCGACAAAATTATTAATTTTACGCGAATATTAAAAATAAAAACGATAATAATTGTTGCAACAATGAGAATAATACCCTCTTCCGAGTTGATTATCAACGGTGATGGCTCAATATTCCATCTTCATCTAAAGCCCGAGCAGTTGGCGGATGTCGTTATTTTAGTAGGCGACCCTGGACGTGTTGCTATGATTGCCGAGTATTTCGACGAGAAGGAGTGCGAGGTGGCAAACCGCGAGTTCCTTACTGTCACAGGCAGCTATAAGGGCAAGCGTATGACGGTAATGTCAACGGGTATTGGCATTGGCAATATAGATATATGCGTTACAGAGCTTGATGCTCTCGCTAATATCGACTTTGAGACGCGCCAGGTAAAGGAAACGTTTAGACAGCTTACCCTTGTGCGACTCGGTACGTCGGGTGCTATTCAGCGCGACATCGAGGTAGGAGAGGTTGTCTTCTCGCGTACGTCTGTAGGCTTCGATGGCTTGCTCAACTACTATGAGGGTCGTAACGAGGTGTGCGATCTTGCTATTGAGCGAGCATTTATGGAGCACACAGCGTGGAATGATTTGCTTCCCAAGCCCTACTTCATTGATGCCAACAAGGAACTGTGGGAGCTCTTTAGGGAGTCTACACGTGAGGGTATCACCATTGCTGCACCTGGCTTCTATGCTCCACAGGGCCGCTGGGTGAGGCTGCGTCCCCACGACATCCATCTGAACGAGAAGATTGAGTCGTTCAACTACGAGGGTCGACGTATAACCAACTTTGAGATGGAGGGCTCGGCATTGGCGGGTTTAGCAACACTTATGGGTCACCGTGCCACAACTATCTGTACAATCATTGCGCAACGCGTGGCAAAGGATGCCTGCACCGACTATAAGCCCTTTGTGCGCCGTATGATTGAGATGGCACTCGATAAGTTAGCGACGCTCTAATCGAGCGTGTGCAGAGTTGTGTAAATAGCGCACATACAATAGAGTAGAAAAATTAATAAATAAAAATAAAACAGAAAGATTATGAAATTTACCGTATCAAGTTCAGCACTTCAGTCACTGTTGGCTACAACAGGTAAGGCTATCAGCAACAAAAACACACTCCCCATCCTCGACTACTTCCTACTCGAGCTTAAGGGGGAGACACTCACAGTAACAACCTCTGACCTTGAGACCACTCTCATCGGTCATCTTACTGTTGAGAGTGTTGAGCGTGAGGGCGTTATCGCTGCCCCCGCAAAGCTTATGCTCGACTCACTCAAGGAGTTCCCCGAGATGCCTTTGGAGTTTGATGTTAACGATACTACCTGGGAGATTAAGGTTAAGTGGGCAAGTGGCTCACTCTCAATTCCTGGTGCAAGCGCAGTGAGCTATCCCGCTATGCAGACCGTAGGTGCCGAGCACAAGGAGATACTTCTCGACGTAGATATGCTCATCGCGGGCATCAATAAGACTATTTTTGCTACTGCTGATGATGAGTTGCGCCCCGTAATGAATGGTGTATACTTCAATTTCGAGGAGGGTAAGCTTACCTTTGTCGCTACCGATGCACATAAGCTTGTACGCTCTGTTGCAGAGTGTGCAGATGTCGATTTCAATGCATCATTCATCTTGCCCAAGAAGCCTGCAAACTTGCTTAAGGGCGTGCTGCTTAAGGAGGAGGAGCCTATTCGAGTTACATTCGATGCAAAGAATGTTATCTTCGACCTTAAGAACCATAAGCTCGTGTGTCGTCTTATCGAGGGTAACTACCCCAACTATAATGCTGTAATCCCCACAGCTAACCCTAATAAGGTGCTTGTTGACCGTGTGGAGCTTGTAAATGGCATCAAGCGCGTAGCGGTATGTTCTAACCCTACAACCAACCTTATCCGAATGGATATCGCTAACAACCGCATCAGCCTCGCAGCGCAGGATATCGACTTCTCTGTATCTGCTAACGAGACAATCTCTTGCAGCTATGACGGTCAGCCTGTAACAATTGGCTTTAAGTCTACATTCCTTGTTGAGATACTATCAAATATCGACACTCCCACAGTGCAGATAGAGCTTGCAGACTCTACACGTGCTGGTGTATTCAAGCCTGTGTATGATGATAAGCATATCGGCGAGGTGCTGATGTTGTTGATGCCGATGATGATTAACGCATAATTTTATCGCGATAAAGAGCCATCTGCGATGTCTGGCTCATTGCACCGAGTGGGGAGATACATCAGGTATGTCCCCATGCGGTGCAATACCGACCACTCTTGCTGCTAACTCATTCCCTGTGATAAACGCCCAGCGTAGAGCAATGCTTAAGAGGCTCTATAATGGTCGTGATGACCTCTTTTTTAGGGGCGTAGGCGAGTATATGTGGCGATTGTTGGATGCTTGAATGTCGTTAGACGCTCTATGATTTGTGTGGTGAGCAGTTGATGCTTAACGCTGTAAATATTTAGCTATGAACTTGCAACTTAAACGTCCGATTGTCTTTTTTGACCTTGAGACAACAGGCGTAGATACGTCAAAAGATCGTATCGTAGAGATATCTATGGTCAAGATATGTGTCGATGGCAGCAAGATTGTCAAGACACGACGTATAAACCCCGAGATGCATATTCCCGAGGCGGCTACGGCGGTGCACGGCATCACAGACGAGGATGTTAAGGAGGAGCCTACATTCAGGCAGATAGCGAAGTCGTTGGCAAAGTTTATTGAGGGTTGCGATTTTGGAGGTTTCAACTCCAATCGCTTCGACCTACCGGTGCTTGTTGAGGAGTTCTTGCGCGCAGATGTAGACGTAGATTTCAAGAATCGCCGTTTTGTGGATGTGCAGAATATCTTTCACAAAAAGGAGCAGCGCACGTTGGTTGCAGCGTATAAGTTTTACTGCGATAAGGATCTTGAGAATGCCCACTCTGCCGAGGCTGATACGATGGCAACTTATGAGGTGTTGGAGGCGCAAATTCAGCGTTATCCCGATATTGGCAATACCGTAGAGCAGTTGGCGGAGTTCTCGACACACGGCGAGGTCGTTGACTTTGCTGGACGCATAGCCCTCAATGAGAAGGGTGAGGAGATATTTACCTTTGGCAAGTATAAGGGTATGAGCGTTGCGGAGGTATTCAGCAAGGAGCCGAGCTACTATTCCTGGATGATGAATGGCGATTTTCCGCTATACACCAAGCGTGTGATAACGGAGATACGTTTAAGAGAGAGAAACACAAAATAATAACCTATAATGAGATTACTGCGTACCATATTGGTAGCCTTGATGTTGGCTGTGACGACTGTGGCGATGGGCTTCGAGCCGTCGTCGGAGATTGTTGTGGTAAACGGCAAACGCTACTATGTACATACCATCGAGCAGGGTCATACGCTCTACTCGCTTGCTCGTGCTTATGGTGTGAGCGAGCAGCAGATTATTGATTGCAATGAGAATCTTGTCCCTGAGAGTCTGTCGTTGGGCGAAAAGATTTATATCCCCGTTGTTGAACCGTCAAAGCGAGATGCAAAACGCAGTCGTAAGACGCAGACAGCGGAGGTCATAGATAAGGATTTCCGCATACACATCGTGGAGAAGGGGCAGACACTCTACTCAATAGCCAAGAGCTATAAGATTAGCCCTGCCATCATTGAGGCGGATAACGAGGGTGTCGATGCCCAGAATTTGAGTATAGGGGAGCAACTACGCATACGTCGCTCCGAGATGGGCTTCACGTCGGCGCGCCAGATCGAGCGCGAGCGTGCAGCACGAGACGGTGAGCGCAGCGATAGCGTGGGTGTTGGTCAGCATCTTGTGCAGCCTGGAGAGACCATCTATTCGCTGTCACGCCGTTACTCTATTAGCGAGGGTGAACTGCTTATGTGGAATGACCTCAACGATGCATCGGAGCTGCGTGCAGGTATGCTAATACGCATTTCGGCGGACTCTGCCGAGATAAATAGTGACGATAATATCGATATTAGTACTCTGCCCCATATCATCGACTCGCTGATGCGACGTGATGAGGCCTATGCATACCTCTATGGCGATGGCGGTATTGCTGATAGCCTTGCTACGGAGCCTGTCGACGTGGAGTTTGTGCGTTTGGGTGCAAATAATACGCTTAAGGCGGTGGTTATGTTGCCCTTCCATATGCGTCAGAAGGTTAACCCTAACTATGTAGACTTCTATCGTGGAGTGTTGCTGGCGATGGAGGATCTTAAGGCGGATGGCTACTCTGTGGATCTTACGGTGTTTGATACCGAGAATAGTGCTGCACGCATCAAAGATATCGTGGCATACGAGGAGGCTATGCTCGATGCGCAGCTGATTATAGGCCCTGTCTACGAGGAGGAGCTACGCCACGTGCTTGGTCACGCCGAGGATAATAACATCCCCGTAGTATCACCTCTTGCGGACATAGAGTCGTTGAGTAGCCCTGTGCTATTCCAGATGCAGTCGGAGAATGATTTTGAGTTTACGAAGTTTGAGCCATTCTTGGATAGTAGCCGCGAGATAATCACCATCTATGCTGCAACCAATGATATGGCATACGTCGAGGAGATTAAGGCGTTGTTGGGCGAGAGAGAGTCGCGCGACCTTATCTTCGCATTTAACCGTGAGCCATACTTCTATCAGCGTGGAGCTAATGGCGAGAGGGGCGCACTGGTGGATATCAAGGCGTTGTTGCGCAGCAGTACCCCCAAGACATTTTTTGTTGTGGCAGATAAGGATACCGACATAGACCGCATATTGACCACGTTGGCATCGACAAAGTCGTCGATAGTGGATCGTGGTGCTATCATTGGAGACTATATGGTAATCGGTAACCGTAAGTGGGCACGATTGGATAATATCGAGCGTCAGTCGTTCTTCCGTAACAATACGGCATTTCTTGTGCCATATCACGCCAAGCGTAGCGAGAGCATCATCCGCAGCTTTGATGCTCGCTACATCAAGGCATATAAGACTCTGCCTACGATGTTCTCGTATCGAGGTTATGATGCTGCTATAATATTCTGTAGACGTATGTTTACAGGTCTTGATGACATAACAACACAGCTCATTAAGCCGCTTGCTACAACCTATCGCTTTGAGTTTAGGGATGGTATGTATGTAAACACCGAGTGGTCGCTTGAGATGTATAGACCAAGTTTTATCATCGACGTAAATTAGAGTTTTAATGGCAAGTATACAATCACCCATTCCCGAGAAGACCATTGAGCGTTTGAGCGAGTATCGACGTACGCTTGTAAAGTGCCACGCGCAGGGTATTACCCACATCTTCTCTCACGTGTTGGCTGGTATGCACGGCATTACAGCTGTGCAGGTGCGCCGCGATTTGATGCTTATAGGCTTTTCGAGCGATACGAAGAAGGGCTATGACGTTAAGGTGTTGATAGACTTTATCAATAATATCCTCTATAGCGAGCAACCTATGAATATGGCCATTATAGGTATGGGTCACCTCGGTCAAGCTATCACTAAATACTTTAATGGCAAGGGTCTTAAGTTGCGTATTATTGCTGCCTTCGATATCGACGAAAGAAAGATAGGCGAGTGTATTGATAATATCCCGTGCTACCATATCGACGAGTTTGAGCAGCGTGTCGAAGAGCTTGATATAAGCATTGCTATCGTGTCGTCGCCTACCTCTGCGGCATCTTCGTTGGTGCTACCCATCATCAATGCGGGTATTAAGGGCGTGCTCAACTTTACATCTGCACCTCTCAATTTTCCGCAGGGTATCGTCGTTGAGAACTATGATATAACCACTCTTCTTGAGAAGGTTGCCTACTTCGTTAAGGTTGCCGAGGAGAACAATAACTAACAATGACGCTGCACTACGGATTTGACTCTCTTCCCGAGATGTTGCGTACGGTTGTCACCGTAGGCTCATTCGATGGCGTACACGCTGGTCATAGGGTGCTGCTTGAGCGTCTTGTGGCTATGGCGCGCCGTCTCTCCGCCGAAAGTGTGGTGGTTACGTTTGACCCGCATCCACGTATTGCTATGGGGCGTGCCGAGGGGCTCACGCTGCTCACATCAATTGAGGAGCGCGCGCTGCTTCTGGAGAGATACGGTGTAGATAGAGTCATCGTCGCCCACTTTGACGAGGCATTCCGCAGACAACCCTATGAGCAGTTTGTGCGTGAGTCGCTTATCGAGCGCGCTGGTATGGTGGGTATGGTCGTGGGCTATAACCATCGCTTTGGGCAGGGTAGCGAGGGTAACTATGAGCGGCTGCTGCCACTGGGTGAGCTCTTGGGCTTCGGTGTTGAGCGCGTTGAGCAATTTACGGAGCACGGCGCAAAGGTTAGCTCTACTGTTGTGCGTAACTTGTTTGAGTGTGGCGATATGGTGCGAGCCTCGGAGATTATGGGACACGGCTATATCGTTGCTGGTGAGGTGCAGCAGGGTGTGCTACGTGTAAATAATAGCTATAAGCTACTACCCGCGAATGGCTGTTATCGCGCCCTGGTCAATGAGCGTGAGATGCAGGTATATGTTGATAATCGCTCTATTACTATGTGCGAAGATGTGTCGGGTGGAGTGGTCATAGAGTTTTTAGGAGCAGAGTAATCGAAAATTAAGATACAGTCCATTATGAAGAGCTTTGAAACAAAGATACGTGTGGAGTATCACCACACCGACCAGATGGGTATTGTGCATCACTCTAACTATGTCAAATTTTTTGAGGTTGCACGCACCGAGTGGCTGCGCGCTATAGGTCTTACCTATGCCGAGATGGAGCGACGCGGTGTTATGATGCCTATTGTAGAAGTAAATATCAAGTATAAGCAACCAGCTTACTATGATGAACTTATCTCGGTGAGTGCTATGGTTGACGAGTTACCTATGGCGCGTATGTGCTTCCGCTATGAGATACACGGTGAGGATGGACGCGATATCGCTTATGGCTCCACTACACTCGGCTTTATTGATAAGGAGTCACGTCGTCCACAGCGCGCTCCAAAGTGGCTTATGGAGGTGCTTGAGAAGCTATAAGCTGCGCGTAATATCTGATTTCTAACTACAACCCATATAAATGAAGTGTATAGGTAGGTATATACTATATACGTCTATTGCCGCAGCTACGATTATTAGTTGTGGGGCTATTAACGTGTATAGTGTTGAGGAGTATGTCTACGATGCGGAGTATGCAAAGGTTGATAGCCTAAAGCTCGATTCGCACTATGTGTCGGGGCTATTTTCGCAGATGCCCTCCTCGCGTGAGCTGATACGTCGTCAGGAGGTCGCAGATTCATTAGCTGCTGTTGAAAAGCGGCGAGGTCATCTGCTTACTATTGCTTGCGTTGGTGATATGGTGCTTGGTGTTAACTATCCCGATGACGCGCCACTGCTGCCAGCCTACGATGGTGCCCACCTCTTTGATGAGGTCAAGGAGTATATAGCGAGTGCCGATATTGCTGCTGGCAACCTCGAGGGGCTGTTTCTCGATGAGGGTGGTGAGGTGCGAAAGGTGCGTGACCCTAAATATGCCTACTTCTTCCGTATGCCAGAGAGGTATATCAACCATTTTATTGATGCTGGCTTCGATTTTCTGTCGATAGCCAATAACCACCTGCGCGATTTTGGCGATGAGGGTGTTCGCTCAACACTCGCAATCCTTGAAAAGTCTGGTATCGCCTATGCGGGTCTGCGTGGTCGCTGCGAGACTGCCGTTATTGAGCGTGATGGTCTGCGTTATGGCTTTGCTGCGTTTGCGCCATTTATTGCTATGTGCGACATTCACGACCTTGAGCTTGTCGATGAGCTTGTCGGAAAGCTGCGCAATGAAGAGAAGTGTGATATCGTCATTGTAACGCACCACGGCGGCGCAGAGGGTAGTGCTGCTTATCGTGTGCCGCGCGAGCGCGAGTATTTTGGTGGCGGCTATCGCGGCAATGTCTATGATTTTTCGCATAGATGTATTGATGCTGGTGCAGACCTTGTGTTTGGTCACGGCCCTCACGTTGTGCGAGGTATGGAGCTATATAAGGGTAAACTTATAGCCTACTCGTTGGGTAACTTCTGTACGCCCTATATGGTGAATATTAAGGGACGTAACGGCTATTCGCCAGTGCTTATAGTCACGCTTAATGCCTGTGGCGAGTTTTGTGGTGGCAGGGTAATATCGGCACGCCAGACTACCCGCTTGGGACCAAAGCCCGATGCCGAGAAGATTGTTGTCAAGGAGCTACAAACAATCTCGCGTCTCGACTTTCCAGAGTCGCCGCTACGTTTCGACGATGATGGTAATATGTATGTCGTAGAGTAAATAGTGGGAGGTAGTGCTTGAATAATCTGCACTACCTCCCACATCTATTATTATCTGCGACTACTCGATTAGCGAGATGCTTCGCTGGATAAACTCTGTGAGGTTTTTACCCTTTAGCATACCGTTTGAGAGCAACGCGAGGTCGATGATTTGGCGCACCTTGCGGTTATCCTTGCCAATCTCCTCAAGGCGTGTGTCACGCTCCTTACGCAACTCCTCTACGCGCTGTGACAGTGTGTCACGCATTTCGCGCTCCTCGGGGCTGAACTCCTCCTCCTTCTTTCCCTTAACACTCTCCTCGAAGCGTGCCTGCTCCTGCTCTGCAGCTGTTATCTTTTTGCCAATTGTGCGGAGCTTGTCGCCGTATGCATTATCCACCTCGCCAAGGATGTCAAGTACTACGGGGTGGTTGCCATTTACGGTGATTGTGAAAGAGTCGGGCATCTGACCATAGAAACGGCTCATCTCGCCACCGCTCATCTGCGCCATATCCTTCATTCGGCGCATAAACTCATTCTGCGTGATAACTACAGGTGCAGCCTCGGGTGACATCGCCTCAAAAGATACGTGGTACTGTATCTTCTCGTCAGTGGGCATCTGACTCTCAAATACGGGGCGCATAATCTGCTGCTGCTCGCTTGTCAGCGACATTGCCTGACGCTCCTCTTTGCGTATTAGGTTCTCCACAACGTCAGAGTCTACACGTACAAAACGCACCTTTTCATTCTTCGATTCGAAGTACTGTACGTAGTGGCTGTCAAGCTGTCCGTTCATCTCAAGGATGTCATAACCCTTGGCGCGAGCGGCCTCCACAAAGCTGTTCTTACCCTCTACATCATCTACGTATAGAACGATTGTGAAGCCATCTTTGTCGGTCTGCTCCGCCTTAATCTTCTCGATATACTCCTCCGAAGTATAGTATTTGTTCTCTATGCTCTTCCATAGCATAAAGCCTTGTGCCTTCTCTGCAAACTTCTCATCTGTGAGGATGCCATACTGAATAAATATCTTCAAGTCGTCCCACTTCTCTTCGTAGTCAGAGCGCATAGTGTTGAAGAGCTCCTGAAGTCGGTCTGCTACCTTGCGGGTAATGTATCCCGATATCTTCTTCACGTTTGAGTCGCTCTGTAAGTAGCTGCGTGACACATTCAACGGGATGTCGGGAGAGTCTATAACGCCGTGTAGCAGCGTAAGGTATTCGGGTACGATGCCTGTTACCTCGTCGGTTACAAATACCTGATTTGAGTATAGTTGAATCTTATTCTTCTGTATCTCGAAGTTGTTGTTTATCTTCGGGAAGTAGAGAATACCTGTGAGGTTGAACGGATAGTCAATGTTTAGGTGTATGTAGAATAGCGGCGTATCGCTTGTGGGGTACAGGTCGGCATAAAATCTCTTATACTCCTCCTCGCTAATCTCCGTAGGCTTGCGTGTCCAAAGAGGTGTAGTATCGTTTATGATGTTATCCTCGTCGGTGTCCTGATACTTGCCATCTTTCCACTCCTGTCTCTTGCCGAAGGCGATGGGTATGGGCAAGAAGTGGCAGTACTTACGTAGCAGACGCTCTATCTCTACGCGCTGGGCATACTCTGCGCAATCCTCCGAGAGGTGTAGTACGATACGTGTTCCGCGCTCAAGACTCTCATCGAGTGTCTCCATACTGTACTCGGGTGAGCCGTTGCAGCTCCAGTGAACACTCTTCTCATTTGCGCGGTACGACTGTGTGAATATCTCCACCTTGTCTGCAACCATAAATGATGAGTAGAAGCCCAAACCGAAGTGACCGATGATAGCCTGATCCTTATACTTCGCCATAAACTCCTCTGCGCCAGAGAATGCTATCTGGTTGATGTAGCGATCGACCTCCTCCGCAGACATACCTATACCGCGGTCAACGATGGTGAGTGTCTTGTTGCTCTCGTCTACGCTCACACGTATCGTGAGGTCGCCTAACTCACCCTCTGCTTCGCCCTTTGACGATAGAGTCTTGAGCTTCTGTGTCGCATCTACGGCATTAGAAACCAACTCACGCAAAAAGATTTCGTGGTCAGAGTATAAGAACTTCTTAATTACGGGGAAGATGTTTTCTGTTGTTACCCCAATTTTTCCGTTTGTCATACCTTTATATATTTTTAATATCTATTTTCATCAAAAGTCACTATGTCAAACGGTGTGCCAACCACGTGAAAGTGACATTTTGGCAGATTATGTGGCAGAGTGACGCTCTTGTCTGTTGCCAAGTGACAGCTTATTACCTGCTGGTGCTCCCCACATAAAACAGCAATCCCGAGGGCTGTAACCCTCGGGATATGCATAAATGGTTGCTCTGTGTGTCGATCTACTTTCTGATCTCCGCACCTGTCTTCTGCTCGAGCTGCGACTGCAAGTTTGCCATAGTGCGCTCAATCTGCTTGTCGGTAAGAGTCTGGTTCTTATCCTCAAGCACAAAGCTCAAAGCGTATGACTTCTTGCCCTCGGGGAGTTTGTCGCCCTCGTATACGTCGAACAACGATACTGACTTGAGCAGCTTCTTCTCCGTAGCAAATGCTATCGAGCGTAGCTGTGAGAATGATACACCCTTGTCGACGAGTAGAGCCAGGTCGCGCTTAACCTCGGGGAACTTCGACAACTCCTTGAACTGTATCTTTGCCTTCTTGGTCATCTTTATAAGCTGGTCGAACTCTATCTCGGCGAAGTATACATCCTGCTTGATATCAAACTTCTTGCGTACGGCAGGTGCTACAACACCCATACGCAACACCTCCTTCGGGCCCTGCTTGAAGACGATAGCATCGGCATAGAGGTCGCAGTCGAGGCTCTCGCACTGCAAAGCATAGATGTCTATGCCAAAACGCTTGAGCAGCTTCTCTACAGCGGCACGCAATGTGAAGAACGATGAGCCTTCAGCCTTGCTATTCCACGAGAGCTGTGTTGCCAAGCCTGTCACGGTGACAGCTATGCGGTAGCTCTCCTCATACTTTGCTAAAGCATTCTCGTCGTCAGCATTCTCTACGGCATAGGCGTAGCAGTTACCTACCTCATACATCTTAAGGTTGGCGTTACGGCGATTTACGTTAAGCTCGACAGCCTCCAATGCGTTGAACATAAGTGTCTGGCGCATAACATTGAGATCCTGTGACAGCGGGTTCATAATCTTCACGCAACGCTCTATGGGGTATGACTGCGATGCCTCGTAGTATGATGCCTTGCTCAACGAGTTAGACATAATCTCGGTGTAGCCATTGGCTGTGAGGTAGTCTGAAGCGATGTTCTGAAGACGGCTCTTGTCGGGTTTCGGAGCATAAGAGAGTGTTGAGTTCACGTGATCCGAGACTTCGATGTTATTGTAGCCATATACGCGCAACACCTCCTCTACGAGGTCTGCCTCGCGCTGTACATCAACGCGATATGGGGGAACACCCACCTTGAGTGTGTCGCCCTCGCGTCCACGCACCTCGACATCGAGTGAAGAGAGAATTGCGAGAATCTGCTCCTCGGGGATATTCTTGCCGATAAGACGACAAGCGCGCTCAATTGAGAAGTCGAACTCAAAGTGCTGTGCGGGAGTGGGGTTGATGTCGATAATCTCCGATGTGATGCGACCTCCAGCGAGCTCCTGCATAAGCAGTGCTGCGCGCTTGAGGGCATAAACCTGAATATTTGGGTCGATGCCGCGCTCGAAGCGGAATGAAGCGTCGGTGTTAAGACCGAAACGCTTTGCGGTCTTACGTACCCATACGGGGTGGAAGTAGGCACTCTCGATAAATACGTTGACTGTGCTGTCAGAGATACCAGAGTCCTGACCACCATATACGCCAGCGATACACATAGGACGCTCTGCCGAGCAAATCATAAGGTCGTTGGCGGTAAGTGTGCGCTCCACGCCATCAAGTGTCACGAACTTCTCGCCCTCTGCGGCCGAGCGAACAACAACCTTATTGCCCTCAATCTTATCTGCATCAAATGCGTGCAGGGGCTGTCCAAGTTCAAAGAGAACATAGTTTGTGATGTCCACAAGGTTGTTTTTGGGGTTGATGCCTGCTGCGCGTAGTTCATTCTGCATCCACTCGGGCGATGGTGCTATCTTACAGCCGCTTACAGTGATGCCAGCATAGCGGGGTGCAGCCTCATTGTTGATTACCTCAACAGCTATTGTGCGTGAAGTGTCGTCAACCTTGAATGCATCTACCGAGGGCAGCTTGAGTGATACATCCTCACCGCGGCTACGCAAGTATGCCACGAGGTCGCGTGCAACGCCTATGTGAGAAGCCGCATCTACACGATTGGGTGTAAGACCGATGCCTATAAGATAGTCGTCAGCAATGTGTAAATACTCCTTTGCAGGTGTGCCCACTACGGCATCTGCCGAAAGCTCCATTATACCCTCGTGGTTGCGACCAATGCCAAGCTCATCCTCTGCACAGAGCATACCCAATGACTCTACACCGCGAATCTTGCTACGCTTTATCTTGAACTCCTCGTCAGAGTCGATGGGGTAGAGTACCGAGCCGACTGTAGCGCACATAACCTTTAGACCCTTGCGGCAGTTAGCTGCGCCGCAGACAATCTGCAGGGGAGCCTCTGCACCTACGTCAACAGTGGTGATGTGCAGGTGGTCAGAGTCGGGATGATCCTCGCAGGTGAGTACCTCGCCTACGACAACGCCCTTGAGTCCACCCTTGATGGTCTCTATCTTCTCGAAGTCCTCAACTTCAAGACCAAGCTCGGTCAATATCTCGGCTATTCGCTCCGCCGAAAGATCGGTGTCGATATATCGTTTTAGCCAATTGTATGATACATTCATATTGTATATTTTTTAGTTATTTGTCTTGCCTATGCATAGCGTATGCGCGCATAATGCGCATATATTCGTGCAAAGATATATAAAAAATATGAAAATGGAAAATCGCAACGAGGAAAACTTCCAGCGCAATAGTAAAATACCCCTTCGGGAGGGTGTATGATTATCGGCTGCCGATGGCAAGCAATACCATACCGATAAGTATCAACACAAGGTCGATAAACTTTGAGCGCAGGTTCTTTTCGCCGTAGAGCAGTGCGCCACATACAAAGGTTATTATCACCGATGAACGACGTATCATCGACACAACGGCAATCATCGAGCCTTCAGCATCGAGAGCGTGATAGTAGCAGAAGTCGGCAAGCGAGACAAAGAGCGATATGAGCGGTATGCTCCATCGCCATTGGAAGGGCTCTGCTGCTCGCTTGGGAAGCCATACAATGGCAGCTATAACTATCATTATACCAAGTTGATATACGCCAAACCAACTCTGCACAAACAGCGGGTCGATATTGTGAGAAGAGATAAGATATTTATCCCATAACCCGCTTACTGCGCCAAGCATCATTGCAGCAAAGAGTGCCCAAACGTGGCGGCTGTGGCGGAAGCTGATATTCTCTCTCTTGCCTGCGACATTGAGCAGATACAACGAGAGTATTGTGAGCAAAACGCCAGACCACTGCCAGAGGTTTAGTCGCTCGCCAAAAATGAGCATTGCACCGATAAGTACCATCACGGGGCGTGTAGCATTTACAGGGCCAACGATTGTTAGCGGTAGGTGCTTTATGGCGAAGTAGCCGCACAACCACGACGAGAGTGTTATCATCGCCTTTGTGGCTACAAGTGCGTGCTCCTTTATGCCGTAGCTCGTGGAGTTGAGCAGAGTGTCATCAAACCACCCTAAACCAAGCTCTGCATTGAGTATTACAGGCGTGAAGAGGAGTGTAGCAAAGAGGGTATTGAGCAGCAGTACGGGAATGACGGCATTGCCCTTGAGCGACTGCTTTTTGGCAACGTCATAAAAGCCTAATAGTAGGGCGGAGAGAAATGCTGCTGTAACCCACATAACTACTAATATACCAATAGGTTGATGATAAGAAATATCGCTAATGTGACACTTGCCAATGCATTGAGATTACCAAACGCAATGCCTATGCTACGCTGGCGTGTGGGTGTGACAAGGATATGCTCCAATGTGAGTATTGCAGCAAAGAGCGCACAGCCGATGTATAGTAGCAGGCTCTGTGGTTGATACGACGCAAACCATACCAAGAGCAAGACACTGACGATATGTAGCATCGCGCTGATAATTAGCGATGTGCGTGCCGAGAAGTGCGATGGTATAGAGTGCAGACCGTGGCTACGGTCGTAGTCTGCATCCTGCAAGGCGTAGATAATGTCGAAACCTGCGCACCACGTCATCACTACGAGGGCAAGCAGCCAGCACTCTATAGCCGACGTTCCTGTTACCGCCATATATGCTCCAACGGGAGCTATGCCAAGCGATATGCCGAGGACGATATGCGCTGAAGCTGTGAAACGCTTGCAGTAGCTGTAAAACATAATGATAGCAAGTGCTACGGGTGACAGCCAGCCGCATAACGAGTTGATAGATATTGCTGTGGCAATAAAGCATAGCGCATTGACCGTAACAAAGAGTATTGCCCCCCTTGCAGAGACCTTACCAGCGGGAATTTCGCGGGTAGCAGTGCGGGGGTTTTCGGCATCTATAAACCTATCTGCCCAGCGGTTAAATCCCATTGCTACGTTGCGCGCAAATACCATACAGCCAACGACTTGCAGAAGAAGTATCCATAGACTGTGGCTCGGTGTGGTAGTTGTCCAAGCGTATGTAAACGAGAGCAATGCAAAGGGCATTGCAAATATGGTGTGCGAGAACTTTACAAGTCGCAAGTAGTCGGTAATTGTAGCCATAGTTATATCGTTATTTGTGGCACAAAGATAGTGAAAGTAATTTCGAAATTTGAAATTTGAAATGTTTTTTCGTATATTTGCACGCTAAATATGTATGATTGGTAATAAATAACATCGACACGATGAAGAATATACGCAATTTTTGTATCATTGCTCACATTGACCACGGTAAGAGTACACTCGCTGACCGCTTGCTTGAGAAGACAAATACCCTCAATCAGCGTGAGATGCAGGCGCAGGTTCTCGACGATATGGATCTTGAGCGTGAGAAGGGTATCACCATCAAGAGCCACGCTATTCAGATGGAGTATAAGGCAAAGGATGGCGAGACCTATACACTCAATCTTATCGACACTCCTGGACACGTTGACTTCTCTTACGAGGTGTCACGTGCCATTGCTTCGTGCGAGGGCGCACTACTCGTAGTAGATGCCACGCAGGGTATTCAGGCGCAGACCATATCTAACCTCTACCTCGCTTTGGGTCAGGATCTTGAGATTATACCCATCCTCAATAAGATTGATTGTGAGTCGGCGATGATAGATGAGGTCAAAGACCAGATTATCGATCTTATAGGTTGCAGCGAGGAGGAGATACTACTTGCATCGGGTAAGACGGGTCAGGGTGTAGAGGATGTTCTCGAGGCTATCGTTAGCCGCATACCTGCACCAAAGGGCGATGCTAATGCTCCGTTGCAGGCACTTATCTTCGACTCGGTGTTTAACCCTTTCCGTGGTGTCATCGCCTATTTTCGCGTATTTAACGGCACCATCCATAAGGGCGAACACGTGAAGTTCTTCAATACAGGTAGTGAGTACGATGCCGACGAGGTGGGCGTGCTCAAACTTAAGATGGTAGCGCGCGACGAGATAAAGGCGGGTGATGTAGGTTATATCTGCTCGGGTATCAAAAACTCAACAGATGTGAAGGTGGGCGATACCATTACCGCTGTAGCTAACCCTTGTAGTGAGGCGATTGCGGGTTTCGAGGATGTTAAACCTATGGTCTTTGCAGGTGTATATCCTGTTGAGGCTGACCAGTATGAGGATCTGCGTGCATCACTTGAGAAGCTGAAGCTCAATGACGCGTCGCTCACGTTTGAGCCAGAGAGCTCATTGGCACTCGGCTTTGGCTTCCGTTGTGGCTTCCTCGGCTTGCTGCATATGGAGATTATTCAGGAGCGTCTGTATCGTGAATTCGATATGGATGTTATTACCACTGTGCCCAACGTGTCGTACCGCATAACGACAACTATGGGCGAGGAGCTTGAGGTGCATAACCCCTCTGGTCTGCCCGAGATTACCAAGGTGGCAAAGATTGAGGAGCCATATATCCTTGCGCAGATAATCACCAAGGCAGACTTCTTGGGTAACGTGCTCAAGTTGTGTATCGACAAGCGTGGTGTGATGAAGAATCAGACCTTTATCACGCAGGATCGTGTCGAGGTGAACTTCGAGATGCCGCTCTCGGAGATTGTCTTCGACTTCTACGACAAGCTCAAGAGCATCTCAAAGGGCTACGCCTCGTTTGACTATCACCGTACAGGCTACCAGATAAGTAAACTTGCAAAGCTCGATATACTGCTCAATGGCGAGGCTGTCGATGCGCTGTCATCACTCATATATGCCGACCACGCCTATGACTTTGGTCGTAAGATGTGCGAGAAGCTGAAGGAGCTCATACCGCGCCAGCAGTTCGACATCGCCATACAGGCAGCTATTGGTGCGAAGATTATTGCCCGCGAGACCGTCAAGGCGGTGCGTAAGGATGTTACAGCAAAGTGCTACGGTGGTGATATCTCGCGTAAGCGTAAGTTGCTCGAAAAGCAGAAGGCGGGTAAGAAGCGTATGCGTCAGATTGGCTCGGTGCAGGTGCCACAGTCGGCGTTTCTTGCAGTGCTCAAAATGGACTAACTTCGTTGTAGGTGGCTATGTGCGTCGCCTGGCTCATTGCCTCGCCGCAGCCACTCCATACAGTGAGTTAGTGAGATTAGTGAATTTAGGGAGGGTAGTGATTTAGTGTTAAGGCATACCAAATGTCGCTCGCTCCCTTTAGATATTGCGGTAGTAGCTCAGTCGGTAGAGCATCGGCTTCCCAAGCCGAGGGTCGCGGGTTCGAGCCCCGTCTACCGCTCTTTGATGTGATAGCGGGCTATCTACGCCACCAGGCTCATTGCCCCGAATGGGGAAATACGTCAAGTATGTCCCCATCCGTGTCAATATCGACCTGGCGACGTATCTAACCCACTCTGACATCAAAGCCAAACCAAGGTAGCTCGGTTGTTCAAAGCCCCGTCTACCGCTCTTTGATGTGATAGCGGGCCATCTACGCCCCCAGGCTCATTGCCCCGAAGTTTCGACCTCGCGACGTAGATGTTTTGCTATGATATCCCCAAATTATTGGTGCCGCGGTGTGTATAGCTTGTAGAGATAAATAATATTAGAATATGAAGAGACTGATTATTACAACATTATTGTCAATGGTGGTTGTAGCCACTATGGCGCAGACAACGCACTATGTTCCGACTGCCGAAAATCTTAAGGCGCGTGAGGAGTTTGCAGATGCTCGTTTTGGTGTATTTATCCATTGGGGTATTTACAGTATGTTTGCGCAGGGTGAGTGGTACTTGCAGAATGCAGGGCTCAACAAGGATGAGTATGCCAAGGCTGCTGATGCCTTCTACCCACATCGTTTCAGTGCCAAGGAGTGGGTGTCGGCAATAAAGGCATCGGGAGCAAAGTATATATGCTTCACTACGCGTCACCACGACAGCTTCTCGATGTGGGATACCAAAGAGTCGGAGTATAACATTGTTGATGCTACGCCATACGGACGTGATGTGCTGAAGGAGATTGCGCGCGAGTGCCGTAAGCAGGATATACGCCTGCATCTCTACTACTCACACGCCGACTGGTCGCGTGATGATTATCCGCGTGGACGTACCGCCAAGAATGTCACAGGACGTGACTCTACGCGTATTAATTGGCGCGAGTATTACGGCTTTATGAACCGTCAGCTCACAGAGCTGCTTACCGAATATGGCGAGATTGGTGCTATCTGGTTTGATGGCTGGTGGGATCACGATGAGGATGCTACGCCATTTAACTGGGAGCTTGACGAGCAGTATGCTTTGGTGCATAAGCTCCAGCCGCAGTGCCTCGTGGCAAATAACCACCATCAGGCACCTTTTGAGGGCGAGGATATCCAGATTTTTGAGCGCGACCTACCTGGCGAAAATGAGTATGGACTCTCTGGACAGACTATTAGCCGCTTGCCGTTGGAGACCTGCCAGACGATGAATGGTATGTGGGGCTATAAGGTTGTAGACCAGAACTATAAGTCGGTTGAGACGCTTGTTCGTTACCTCGTTAGTGCTGCTGGTAAGGGTGCAAACTTGCTGCTTAATGTTGGGCCGCAGCCCAATGGCGAGCTGCCTGCAGCTGCCGTTGAGCGATTGAAGGCTATCGGCGAGTGGATGTCGGTATATGGTGCTACGATATACGGCACCGAGGCGGGCGATGTGCGACAGCAGGAGTGGGGCTGCACCACTCGCAGTGGCGACCTGCTCTATGTGCATATCTTCGAGAATGGCGCAGAGGAGCTTGCTGTGCCTATCGAGTGTGATGTTGTCGAGGCGTATGACTTTGTCAATCAGCAGCCCATTGCTTTCGAGCGTACAGAGCAGGGTGTGGTGCTTAAGACGGGCGTTGTTAAGGATGTTATCGACTATGTAGTAGTGCTTAAGACGCGCTAAAATGGGTATAAATAGATAATGACTCCAAATAAAGTCGCAATACGGTTTGTGTATTGCGATTTTTTTTATATCTTTGCGCGTTAATCGCGCGAATATGTATGTATTCGTGCCGTTTTTGGTTGAAAATACGAGGAAACCGAAAAACATAAAAATAATTATAACAAAACTTTTAAACAAATGCAGAGTAAAGGTATTATCAAGTGGCTGGTGATCCTTTTGGGTCTTGCCAGCATCTTTCAGCTCTCGTTTACTTTCGTAACACGTCACGTGGAGAACGAGGCTGCAAAGCAGGAGAATCCCCAGGCTTATCTCGATGCCAAGTGGGATCAGACAGTTTACAATCTCGGTTTTGTGAAGTACACCTATGCCGAGTGTAAGAACCGCGAGCTTAACTTGGGTCTTGACCTTAAGGGCGGTATGAACGTTATGCTCGAGATTAAGGCCGAGGATGTTATCCGCACTAACGCCGAGAGCAAGGGTGTTGTGATGACAGACCCCGCGATGTACGAGCGTATGAACGAGGCTCTTCGCGTAGCTTCACAGGAGGAGAATCCTTCAGCTGTTGTTGATGCGTTCATCGCAGCTTATGGCGAGGGTGTATGCGAGGTGTTTGACCTTCCCACAAACGACACACAGGCACTTGCAGAGGATCTTAAGAACCTTATCGAGGGCTCGGTATCAAGCTCATTCGATGTGCTTAACAGCCGTATCGACCTTCTTGGTGTAACACAGCCCAACATCCAGCGCGTGACAGGTACAAACCGTATCTCTGTCGAGTTGCCAGGTGTTAAGGAGCCCGAGCGCGTGAGCAAGCTTCTTGCTTCTACTGCACAGCTCGAGTTCTGGACTGTATGCGATCAGGCAGAGGCTTCAGAGGTTATGAACATCCTCTATGGCGAGGCTGATGTGCTTGTACGTGACTACCTCTTGGCAAATGGTGCTTCAGAGGAGAGCGTGAGCCTCACCCCCGTAACTGACCTTTTGCACTACAACTATGTTGGCGTAGATAACGCTGGTAACGAGTATGAGGCTGTTGCTTATGCTCCCATTGTAGGTGCTGCCGAGAAGGAGAACTTGAACACATTGACAGAGTACTTCTCTATCCCCGCTGTTCGTCGTTCACTCCCCGCAGACGTTAAGCTTTGCTGGTCAAATAAGAGCACTGACAACAACTCACGTGGTACCTTTACCCTCTATGCTCTTAAGGGTAAGAATGGTGTTGCTGCCCCCGTATTGGATGGTTCAGGCATCACCAATGCTCGTGCACAGGGTAGCCAGAAAGGTGGCTTCGAGGTCTCTATGACAATGGACTCTGACACCGCTGTTAAGTGGGGTGATATCACCGCTGCAAACGTTGGTAAGCAGATTGCCATCGTTTTGGATGACTATGTATATTCTGCTCCCGTTGTAAATGATCGTATTGATGGTGGTCAGTCATCTATCACAGGTCAGTTTACACCCCAGGAGACAGAGGATTTGGCAAGCGTGCTTAACTCTGGTAAGGCTCCTGCGCCTGCAACTATTATCCACACCGAGGTTGTAGGTCCGTCACTTGGTGCAAAGTCAATTGCTTCAGGTCTTACCTCATTCGCATTGGCATTCTGCCTTGTACTTCTCTATATGGCATTCTTCTATAAGACTGCTGGTTGGATGGCTAACCTCGCCCTCTTGTTCAACGTTCTCTTGTTGATGGGTGTATTGGTATCATTTGGTGCTGTTTTGACATTGCCTGGTATCGCAGGTATCGTACTTACTATGGGTATGGCTGTGGATGCTAACGTCATCATCTTCGAGCGTATTAAGGAGGAGCTTCGTGCAGGTAAGGGTCTTGCTCTTGCAATCAAGGATGGTTTCCATAATGCATATTCAGCAATTATCGACGGTAACCTTACCACTATCATCACAGGTGCTGTGTTGTTCTTCTTCGGTACAGGCCCCGTTAAGGGTTTTGCTACTACACTTGTTGTAGGTATCATCACATCGTTGTTCTGTTCAATCTTCATCACTCGCGCACTCCTCGAGTCGTGGGCAGAGCGTCGTGGTACTATAGCATTCTCACGTAAGATTACCGAGAACTTCTTGCAGAATGTTAAGTTTAGCTTCATCTCAAAGCGTAAGTACTCATATATCATCTCTGGTACAATGATCGTGTTGTCTTGCATCTCATTGCTTACACTCGGTCTTAATCAGGGTGTAGACTTCACTGGTGGTCGTGCTTATGTAGTTAAGTTCGAGAACACCGTAAATGTTGAGGATGTACGTGCCGCTTTGGAGGAGGAGTTCTCGTCAGTTGCTGATGCAGCTAACTCTTCAGTTGAGGTTAAGCAGTATGGTTCAGACAATCAGGTGCGTATCGTAACACAGTACCAGCCCGAGGGCTTGGATGGTGAGCAGGCTAACGATGTAGTAGACCGCCTTATCTACGCAGCTGTTCAGGAGTTCTTCAATATTGAGGGCTTTGAGTTTGAGCACTTCCGTACAGCAGGTGACGGTATCGCACAGTATGGTATTGCATCTTCAGAGCAGGTGGGTAGCGCAATTTCAAGCGAGATGACTCGTAACTCGTTTGTTGCAGTATTGCTCTCACTCGTTGCTATCGGTATCTATATCGCTATCCGCTTCCGTCGTTGGCAGTGGGCTTTGGGTGCTACCGTAGCGTTGGCACACAATGCGTTGTTGGTAATCGGTATCTTCTCAATGCTTTACGCTATTATGCCTTTCAACCTTGAGGTAAATCAGGCGTTCATTGCAGCTATCCTTACCATCATCGGTTACTCTATCAACGATACAGTGGTTATCTTCGACCGTATCCGTGAGTATATCGGTCTATATCCCAAGCGCGATATCAAGACAAACATTGATAACGCTATCTGCGCTACTTTGTCACGTACTATCAATACTTCGGGTACAACCCTTGTAACCTTGTTGGCTATCTTCATCTTCGGTGGTGAGACTATCCGTGGTTTCGTATTTGCGTTGATTCTCGGTGTTATTATCGGTACATACTCTTCAGTATTTGTCGCAACACCTATCGCTTATGACCTTCAGCGCAAGAAGGCTCTCAAGGAGGAGTAGTGTTGATGCTGTATAGTAAAAATAGGTCGTCTTCAGTTGGAGACGACCTATTTTTTTTATAACTTTGCCCTCATATAACAGATATATGCGATGAAACGAATTAAGGCATTCTTCGGCTGGTTGCGCAGCTGTATCTCTCCAGGCTATGTGGCAATGCTTGTTGCCGCCTTTGTGCTATGGTATATCACCAAGCTTGGTTATACCTATACCACAGATCAGGAGGTGACCATCGTTGTCGATGGTGGTGAGTATGATGTGGACTGTACTATACGTGGTAAGGGTACAGACCTTATCGGCTACGCTGTCCGCTCGCACCGCAGCGTCTTTGAGATAGGTGTTGATGAACTCACGTTTGATGGTGAGAGCATTAACGATGAGGGTGTGCGCTATCGTCATATCTCGTCGCTGTCACTGCAACAGGTGTTGGCATCTCGTATGAGCGATGTTGAGGTTGTGGCTGTTGGTGCTACGCCCAACATCGAGGTTAAGCCTGCGCTGACCGAGGCAAACGAAAAGTAGTTCCTAATAATATATATAATATGTATAAGGTAGCAGTCACAGGGGGTATAGGCTCTGGTAAGAGCAAGGTGTGTGAGTTGCTCGCTACGTATGGTGTAGCTATCTACGACTCTGATAGTCGCGCCAAGCAGCTTATGACGAGTAGCGAGGAGATTAAGCGCGCACTTGTTGAGCGTTTTGGTGATGCTGTATATGTTGATGGAGAGCTTAACCGTAGCTACCTTGCCGAGCGTGTCTTTTGTGATAAGCAAGAGCTCGCATCGCTCAATGCTATTGTCCATCCCGCTGTTATGCGCGACTTTGACCGTTGGGCAGAGGAGCAGTCTGGCGACTATGTTATCCTTGAATCGGCAATACTCTTTGAGGCGGGTCTTGAAAATCGGGTAGATGCTGTTATCGCTGTTATGTCGCCTGTTGAGCTGCGTCTGGAGCGTGCTATGCGCCGTGATGGAGCTTCGGAGGCGAAGATACGTGAGCGTATGAGTAACCAACTCACCGATGATGAGCGTTGTGAGAGGTCGAAGTACGCTATTGTAAATATCTTGCTTGATGACTTGATGGAGGATGTCGAGCAGTTGCACCGCCGCCTGTCGTATGATGCTCGCACCCACAACGCTTAATCTTGATAGATGCCACGTTATGGGCATCGTCAACATTACACCCGACTCGTTCTATGGCGCGAGTCGTAATATGTCGTATGATAGTGTTGTCAGCGCAGTGCGTCGTGCTGTAAAGGGGGGTGCTACAATCGTGGATATAGGTGGTTACTCGTCGCGCTCAGGAGCTGATGATATTAGCATTGATGAGGAGTGGCATAGGGTCAAGATGGGACTCGATGCAGTGGCGGCTATCGACGAGAGTGTTGTGGTCTCTGTTGATACGTTCCGTAGCGATATTGTGCGCCGTGCTGTAGCAGAGTATGGCGATGTTATCGTTAATGACATCTCGGCGGGCGAGATTGATAGAGAGATGATACCTGCTGTGGCGGAGCTTGGCTTAATATACGTCGCTATGCATATGCGCGGCGTGCCACAGACTATGCAGCAGTTGACAGATTATCACGGTGGCGTTGTTCATAATGTCGTTGAGTACTTCCGTGAGCGTGTGGCATATCTTGAGGGTTGTGGCATCACGCGCGACCATATTATCCTTGACCCTGGCTTCGGCTTTGCCAAGAGCGTAGAGCAGAATATGACGCTTTTAGCCCATCTTGCCGAGCTATGTGCATTGGGCTGTCGAGTATTGGCAGGTGTGTCGCGCAAGTCTATGATATATCGCCCATTGAATATTACGCCCGACGAGGCACTGCCTGGCTCGTTGGCATTTGGCTGGGAGGCGTTACGTCAGGGTGCAACAATCTTGCGAGTCCACGATGTTGAACCTACGTGCCAGATTGTTGAATTGTATAATCGCTTTATAGAGAGTGTATGATAAAGGTTGAGAGTGTAATAAAGCGTTTTGGCGACCTCGAGGTGCTGCACGGTGTGAGTATGGAGGTGCGACGTAGTGAGATAGTCTCGTTGGTGGGTGCAAGTGGCGCAGGTAAGACAACGTTGTTGCAGATTATAGGTACGTTGCTTTCGGCAGACAGTGGACGTGTGCTTATCGCAGGTGAGGATGTGTCGACATATGGCGATGACCGTCTCTCGATGTTTCGCAATCGACACATAGGCTTTGTCTTTCAGTTTCATCACCTGTTAGAGGAGTTCACGGCACTTGAAAATGTTATGATGCCAGCACTTATAGGTGGCTGTGAGCGTGATAAGGCGGAGCAACGTGCGCGTGAACTGCTCGATATGGTTGGTATGTCACACCGCGTGGAGCATAAGCCCTCTGCGCTATCAGGTGGCGAGCAGCAGCGTGTAGCAATCGCGCGTGCCCTCGTAAATAACCCCTCGGTGGTGCTTGCAGATGAGCCTACGGGAAATCTTGATACCGCCACACGTGAGGAGATACAGCACCTCTTCTTTGAACTTCGTGAGCGCACAGGACAGACCTTTCTTATCGTCACACACGATGAGACGCTTGCGCGTATGTCGGATCGTAAAATTGTGATGAGCGATGGGTCTATTATTGGGTGAAATGTCGCGCGAGGAGCTGCGTGACGAGTTAGAGTATCTGCACGATAAATTCAATAACGAGAGCTTTATAGAGAGTGATCCTATCAGTGTACCCCATAGTTTCACGTTGCGTGATGACCGCGAAATAGCGGGTTTTATGGCAGCAGCTATAGCGTGGGGTAATCGTCGTGCTATTGTGCAGAGCGCGCACCGTATGATGCGCTATATGGATAATGCACCTGCTGATTTTGTGCGTAATGCCAGCGATAGCGAGATTGAGACTCTGTCTACATTTGTGCATCGCACGTTTAATGGTCAGGATTTCAAGGACTTCGTGCGTTGTATGCGACATATCATCACTGGCTGTGGCGGCATAGGTAACTACTTTGAAATGAGCTATAAAGAGAGTGGTGATATGCGTCGCGTATTGTCGGACTTTAGGCGTGATTTCTTTAGCGCAGAGCACGATAAACATTGCGAGAAACATATATCGTCAATTGACCGCGGAGCAGCGTGCAAGAGGCTATGTATGTACTTGCGCTGGTTTGTAAGGCGCGACAACCGAGGTGTCGACTTTGGTTTGTGGCAGGGTATACCTATGTCGGCACTCTATCTGCCGTTAGACCTGCATACGGGTCGTATGGGACGAGCCTTTGGACTGTTGCAACGCAAGCAGGATGATTGGAAGGCTGTGGAGGAGATTACCGCCTCGTTGCGTGAATTCTCTCCTGATGACCCTACGCGCTACGACTATTCGCTGTTTGGTGTAGGTATTACCCGTATGTTGGACAAAATGTAGAGCTGTGTTTCGGTTTAAGCAATTTGTGGTCGAGGATGAGCTTTGTGCTATGAAGGTGGGCACTGATGGAGTCCTTCTTGGAGCGTGGGCAGATGTTAGCGATGGCTGTCGTCTACTCGATGCGGGCACAGGCTCTGGACTTATCGCCCTGATGCTTGCACAGCGTAATACGAAGGCTCATATTACGGCTATCGACATAGATAGTGGTGCGGTGTGTCAGGCGCGTGCTAATGTTGAGCGTGCGTCGTGGCACGAGCGTATATCTGTCGAGTGTGCCGATATGCGTACATATCTTTCGGATTCTCTCTTCGACCATATTGTCACCAACCCGCCATACTTCGTAGATGGTGTGCCATCACCCGATATGGCGCGTACTATGGCGCGTCACACCACGTCGTTGTCATTTACAGATATTGTCAATTCGGCAGTGCGTATGCTCTGTAATGGTGGTAGATTGAGTGTCGTTTTGCCTACGGAGCAGGCGGCTATGTTTCGTCGTGAGGCGTTTGGCAGACTGTGGCTTACAAGGTTGCTCGATGTCTCGTCGCGCGAGGGTGAGTTGCCCAAACGAACACTAATGGAGTTTATCCTCGCGGATGCTCCTGTTATGCCACGTGTGGAGAGTCTTGCGATATATAGCGCGGATGGCTCTTATAGCGATTGTTACCGACAGTTGACGAGTGATTTTTATCTGAAATTTTGATATCGAGGTAATTATGCCTATATTTGTATGATAAATAGAAATTTTGATTATATGAAAAGGGTAATGTTGTTAGTCGCCGTGCTCACTGTGGCGGCGTTTGCTGCGGAGGTTTCAGCACAGCAGCTTGTTAAGAAGCGCATAGGTCTATACTCGGAGAATGGTGTCTCTGTGGTGTCGGAGGCTAATACGGTTATTGCTGTCGACCTTGCTGTCGAGTGCCAGAAGCGTGTTGTTGGCCCCTATGCCCGATATGCACAGAAGTATTTCGGCGAGCGTGCCTCGCTTGTCGATATCATAGAGTATCGCATTGTCGATGCTGCATCTTCTGTTAGCGAGGATATGTTGTCAGGCGATAGGCTCGATTGTTGCGAGCAGAGTGTTGTAAAGAGCTATATGGGTGGCGCGGACGAGTTTGCTGCTGTATTGCCTAACCGTATGTCGGCTGTCGAGAAGTCTGTTGAGGAGGCTGCAGCAGAGGCTGCCGAGCAGATATACACACTTCGTCGCGCACGCTTCGATCTTATCACGGGCGAGATGGGCGATACTGTGTACGGAGCAGGTCTTGAGAGCGCATTGCGCGAGATTGACCAAATGGAGCAGAGCCTTCTTGAACTCTTTTACGGCAAGCAGAGTGTGACTACTACTGTGGAGCGCATATATGTCCCTGTTGAGCAGAATGTGACGAGCTATATCATCGCGCGTTTTAGCCGCGATGCAGGTCTTGTGAGCGTCGATGACCTTACGGGAGAGATTGTCCTGCTCTCGATAGCTCCTGGACAGATGAAGTATCCAGAGGATAAGAAGAAGGGCAAGGGCAAGTTGGTCTTCCGCTATGCCAATAATGCCACTGTTGGCGTGAGCATAGGTGCCGATATGTTGAGCAGTACAGTGTTGCCCATCTACGAATTTGGAGAGAATGTAACATACGAGATACCTCGAAATAAGATTATATGGACCAAACCAGTAGAATGATAGCTCTTCTCGGGCGTATTCGCCGCGAGATGAATGGCTTTATAGCCGAGCGTATGGCTACGCGTCGTGAGAAGTATGGTCTTAACTATGGTGTGAGCATCGCCACGTTGCGTGAGATAGTCAATGACATAGAGCCTGACTACGAGTTTGCAAAATATCTCTATGGTCAGCAGGTGCGTGAGCTTAAGCTCGCGGCGTGCCATATAGCCGACCCGAAGCGTCTCGATACTAACGAGTTTCCGTTCTGGGCGCGCGGTATATGTAGCCCCGAGCTTGCCGAGGAGATGGCATTTGCACTGTTGTCGAAGATATACGACATAAACTCACTCTTGGGTGTGTGGACAACCGAGAGCAACGAGTATATGGCATACGCAGCACTTATGGCTGGCGCACGTAACGAGCGTACAACAACCGAGGTGGCGTTTGTAGCTGTGGAGGGAGCTATTAAGGCTAATCCCGACTCAATGTTTATTGCCAATGGTGTTGTAGCCCTGCTTTGCTATGTTGCCTCGCGCGATAAGAGCTCACATATAGGTATCCCTGTGCTTATGAGCCGTATTGCTGATTGCCCAACAAAGAGCATTGTCCTTGAGGAGCTTACTTGGCGATTAGACTATATGGAGTTTTAGGTGTGAGATACACGTGTTGATATATGCGCAGCAGGCGATAGCTTGTTGCGCATATCTTTTATGTTTACAGGTCAATATACCTCGATAAAGAAGTGGCGGTGTATGACGCTACAAAGCCTGTCGTAGTGTATAACGCCGCTGTCGCGCCATAATTTCTTGGAGTGTGTAAATAGCATAAAGGTTGGTACAGATACGATGTTATAGCGACGTACAAGCTCAAGGTGGTCGAGTAGCTGCGTGTCTAACCGAAGGATGTCTACGCGGTCATTCATTGAGAGTGATATGCGCTCTAATGATGGCTCTATGGCGCGGCAAGCGCCACTCCACTCGGCGTAGAATACAGCAAGTATGAGGTGGTTGGAGGAGATGATATGGTCAAAATCGGCTGTCGTCATAATAGTAGAGTTTTAGGCGACATATTCAAATTCCGAGCCACGTACACATAAAAAATAGGGCATTAACACACAACCGATGTTAATGCCACTACTGTTTGCTATTTACCACTATCTCTTATTCGTCCATATCGCTTCGCGTAGCAAATAGTGCGCGTGGTAGCTGTTCGATGCTCGATATGAATACAACCTCAATGCCCTTGGGACGCTTGATGCTCTTCTGCACGAAACTCGACACCACAATTCGCTTAAAGCCAAGGCGTGCGGCTTCGGCAATACGTTGCTCGCTACGGGGTGCAGGTCGCACCTCTCCCGAGAGACCTATCTCACCAGCGCAGCAAGCACCCTCCATTAGTGGGCGGTCATAATATGACGAGATGATGGCTGCGACAACGGCAAGATCCATTCCTGGGTCTGCAATCTTGAAGCCACCCGCAAAGTTTAGGAATACATCCTTCTGAAACATCTTCATACCAACCCTCTTCTCCAATACTGCTAATAGCATATTAAGACGACGTTGGTCAAAGCCCGTAGTGGAGCGTTGCGGAGTACCGTATGCAGCATTGCTCACCAGTGCCTGCACCTCGATAAGATATGGGCGTATGCCGTCAATTGTTGAGCCGACAGAGATGCCTGCCAATGGCTCGTCATAGTGCGAAAGTAGTATCTCTGAGGGGTTGTCTACCTCCTTAAGACCATTGTCGCGCATCTCAAATACACCTATCTCATAAGTTGCGCCAAAGCGATTTTTGATGCCTCGCAATATGCGGTAGCTGTTGTTGTGGTCACCCTCAAACTGTAGTACCACGTCTACGATATGCTCCAATATCTTTGGGCCTGCAATGTTGCCATCCTTTGTTATGTGACCAATGATGAAGATGGCGATGCCTGTGCTCTTGGCAATCTTGAGTAGTGTCGCTGCGCACTCACGTATCTGCGTGACGCTGCCTGCAGATGACTCTACAAGGTCGGTGTACATCGTCTGTATAGAGTCGATGATAACCATATCGGGCTGTGTCTCCTCTATCTGCTTGACGATATTTTCGAGTAGTGTCTCGGTGAATACTGTACACTCCTCGTTGTTGATGCCAATGCGCGTTGCACGCATCTTTATCTGCTCGGCAGACTCCTCGCCCGAGACATAGAGCGTAGCAAGGTCATTGTTGGTAAGCGCGAGCTGTAGCGATAGGGTAGACTTGCCTATGCCAGGCTCTCCGCCAACGAGTATCAAAGAGCCAGGTACCAAGCCTCCACCCAATACTCGATTTATCTCGTTGTTGCCAAGGTCGATGCGGCGGTTTTGCTGCTCGCTGATATCCTGTACCTTGCGTGCTACAGCACGAGGCACAGATGCAACCTGTGCGGCTACTGACGACGACTCGCGCGCTACGACGTGCTCCGCGATGGTGTTCCACTCGCCACACGCAGGACACTTGCCCAACCACTTTGGGGTCTCATATCCGCACTCCGAGCAGAAAAATGCTCGTTTAACCTTTGCCATACGCTACACTACATAAATAGTTTTACAATGTCGTTGCCGTTGGCATAAATGAGTAGTGCAAAGAGCAATACCAAGCCTATCCACTGCATAACCTCAAGGAACTTATCGCTGGGCTTGCGGCGTGTGATAATCTCCCAAAGGGTGAAGAGTGCGTGACCACCATCCAAACCTGGTATGGGCAGGAGGTTCATCACAGCAAGCATAATAGAGATTAGTGCTGTAATGTTCCAGAACGTATACCAATTCCACGTGTCAGGGAAGACGTTGCCTATAGCGATGAAGCCGCCCACCTCCTTGTATAGCTTGGTGTCGGGGTTCACAATCATCTTCAGCTGCTGCCAGTAAGATGCTATCTCATCGCCAGCGCGTCTAACGCCTGCGGGGAATGACTCCCAGAAACCATACTCGCGCTGACGCGGTAGTACGTGTGTTACGTTGATGCCAATCTTTGCATCGTCGCTGATAGGTACGCGTAGGGTAAGGGTGTCGATGCCTCGCACAACATCCATATCTACGGTTGTGCCCTTATACTGCTGCAATACCTCGTCGCCATAGTATCTATCGGGCGTTGTTGTGCCATTTATAGCGATGATACGGTCGCCAGCCTCAATGCCTGCTGTCTGTGCGCTCTCGCTCACAACCTCGTGAGCCACATAGGGTACAAACTCACGATATAGACCCTTATAGCCACCGCTTTCTCGCATAGCTACAAGACGGTCGAGTGTAATATCGAGTGTCATACGCTCACCGCCACGCTCAATGACTATTGAACGTGTGTTGTCGGCAATAAGGAGCTTCTCGCCAATCTCGCTGACGTTGCCAATAGCCTCGCCATCAATGGTGATAATGCGGTCACCATCCTCGAAGCCGAGCTTTTTACCCTCCTCATTGAAGGCATAGCCATTTACCATATCGTCGTTATGGTAGTATGTATCGCCCCACGCATAAAGAAGTGCCGAGTAGATGAAAATCGCCAATATGACGTTCATAAAGACACCCGCGAGCATAACTATAAGTCGCTGCCACGCGGGCTTTGTGCGAAACTCCCACGGCTGCGGCTCCTGTTTCATCTGCTCAAGATTCATCGACTCGTCAATCATACCCGCCAAAGAGACATAACCGCCTAACGGCAGCCAGCCGATACCATACTCTGTATTACCTATCTTGCGCTTGTATAGCGAGAACCACGGGTCAAAGAAGATGTAGAACTTTTCGACACGTATTCCGAAGATGCGTGCTGCAATATAGTGTCCAAACTCGTGAATCATCACAAGGAGTGATAGTGACACCACAAATTGTAAAACTTTAATCAAAATAGCTTCCATATACTGTGTTTATATTATTCGTAGTTGTGTTATAGCTTTAAGTATCGCTCTGCAAGGCTACGCGCCTCGCTGTTTGCTGCGTCGTAGTCGTCGAGTGTGGGGTGTGCAACAAATGTAGCATTATCCAGCGCATAGCGTATTGCTCCCACAATATCAAGATAGCCGCATTTGTGTGCCAAGAAGGCTGCTACAGCCACCTCGTTAGCACCATTCATCGTGCAGGATGCTGTGCCTCCGCGCTCAAGTGTCTCGTAAGCAATACCCAATGCTGGGTACTTGTCGTGGTCGACAGCCGAGAATGTTAGCGTAGGGTGGTCAAGTATCGAAAACTGCTCGGTGGCAGTTGCTGCACGCTCTGGGTATAGCAGCGCGTAGCTTATGGGCGTATGCATATCTGCTGTGCCGAGCTGTGCCTTGACTGCGCCATCGGTGTACTCCACCATAGAGTGTACTATCGACTGTGGGTGGATGACAACCTTTATACGCTCGGGTTCAATATCAAATAACCAGCGCGCCTCGATGACCTCAAAGCCCTTGTTTACGAGTGTAGCCGAGTCAATAGTAATCTTCGCACCCATTGACCACTGTGGGTGTTTGAGGGCAAGCTCTGGAGTCACACTGTCGAGACACTGCTTTGGAATGTCGCGTAGTGCGCCACCGCTACACGTGAGAATAAGGTTGCGTATGCTTTTGCGTTGTTCACCCTCCAGGCACTGCATTATTGCCGAGTGCTCCGAGTCGATTGGCACTATCTCCACGCCTTTGCGACGTGCCGCTGCCATAATAATATCGCCACCTACCACCAGTGTCTCCTTGTTGGCGAGGGCTATGCGCTTGCCACTCTCAATGGCACGAGCCGTGGGGTGTAGACCTGCATAGCCTACGAGGGCATTTACAAGTGTGTCGCTACGATAGCTCGATGCAACGTGGTTTATAGCGTCGCTGCCTGCAAGAACCTCTGTGTGTGTGTCGGCAAGAGCCTTGCGCAGATTGTCGTAATGGCGTTCATCGCCAATCGCGACACACTCCGCACCAAACTCACGAGCCTGCTCGGCAAGCTGCTGCCAGCGGCTGTGTGCCACGAGGGCTGATATTGAAAATCTGTCGGGGTGGTTGCGTATAATGTCGAGTGTCTGTACACCTATCGACCCTGTTGAACCTAAAAGTGCTATTCTCTCCATATCGCTTGGAAGGTGCTAAAAACGTATATATCGCTCTGGGTCGACTGCCGTGCCATCGCGCCAAAGCTCAAAACATAGCTCGCGTGCTGCCTCGTCGCTATCTACCGATGTGAGGTTGCCTATGACGGTGCCGTTCTGCACAGCTTGTCCCTTGCGCACGAGAGCCTCGGCGAGCTGCTTATATACCGAGATGTAGCCGCCTGCGTGCTGAATGGTTATGTTGATAAGGGCATCGGGGCGATTCTCGACACCTATCACCGTACCATTCTCCACTGCCATAACAGAGCCATCGCCGTCAAGCGGCATTATGGTCATATCATAGCTTGACTCGGGAGCGTCGAAGTTGCGGGTGATGCTGCCACGCATAGGTGCGCTGAACATTGCGGCTTCGGAGTGCAACGGCTTGGTGTTTGCGAGTGAGTAGCTGCCATCGGTACGCTCAAGGGCATTACGTAGTAGCGTGTCGGCGCGCGTAGGTAGTATGCGCGACTTGTCGTATCGTATGGTGTCAGTGAGCACCGTTGAGTGGAGTGTGGGAGTGCTGCCACTCATTATCTGTGCCACAGCCTCATTATACTCCAACATCATATTCATATACTGCTCCAATGAGTCGATGCGCATAACGCTCTCTGTAAGTTGCTCGTGCATACGCTCCGAGCGTGTGCGGTAGCCTGGCAGGATGTCGAGTACCGAGGTATATGCCATAAGCAGCGTGAGCGTAAGAGATATAATTGCGATAAGACCCAACACACCTCCCCACAAGCCAAGTGGTGACATATTGACCTTCCAGTGTAGCTCGTCGGTATCGCGGTCACGCATCGAGAGTTGTCGTCTATCAGTTAGTAGTGCCCAAAGTCGGCGAAAAAAATTATCCTCCATATATGTATATATTTGTGCAAAGATAACGAAAATGGTCGGATACTTGGTATTTAACTTTAACTTTTTTACCTTTGTGGCACGAAAAACATAAAATTAACGAAGATAACTATGGTTAAACCTACACTTTTGGTTTTAGCTGCGGGTATGGGCTCGCGCTATGGATCGCTTAAGCAGATGGATGGCGTTGGCCCTAACGGCGAGGCGATAATTGACTATTCGGTATATGATGCCATCGAGGCGGGATTTGGCAAGGTGGTGTTTGTAATACGTCACTCCTTTGCCGAGGAGTTCTGCGAGGTATTCAACGCAGAGCGTTTTGGTCACAAGATTGAGGTAGAGTACGTATATCAGGAGCTCGACTGCCTGCCCGAGGGCTTTACACTGCCCGCAGAGCGTCAGAAGCCGTGGGGTACTAACCACGCTGTGATGATGGCAAAGGATGTCATCAAGGAGCCTTTTGCTGTTATCAATGCCGATGACTTCTATGGTCGTGATGGTTATAGGGTAATAGGCGAGTATCTCTCGCAGCTTGGCTCGTCACGCGGTAACTACTGTATGGTGGGATACGAAGTAAGCAAGACGTTGTCAGAGAATGGTACGGTATCACGCGGCGTATGTACCGTATCGGCTGATGGCAACCTCGCAGGTATGGTTGAGCGTACACAAATTGAGCGTGTAAACGGCACAATCGTCTTCCACGATGGTGGTGTAGATACCCCGCTTGAGGAGAATACCCCCGTGTCAATGAACCTCTTTGGTTTTACTCCCGACTATTTTGAACATTCCGAGGCATACTTCAAGGAGTTCCTTGCAGCGAACATTGATAACCTTAAGTCGGAGTTCTTCATCCCGCTGATGGTAAACAAGGTGATATCGGACGGAAGTGCAACAATGCGTGTGTTGTCAACTACAGCCAACTGGTTTGGTGTTACGTATAAGGAGGACAAGCCGCAGCTTATGCAGAAGATTGTCGAGCTTATCGAGGCTGGTGTATATCCCGCGAACCTGTGGAAGTAAGAGCAAAGGTGGAGCGTTGATGCTCTGACCATATCGCTTATATAGGTTAGTATAAAAGGAATGGGCTGTTGCGCGTGCAACAGCCCATTCTCTATGTTGGTGAGTGGAATTACATCTTTGCCTTACCACCCTCCAAGAACTCGATGAAGCCCTCGATGCTGTCATCATAGCCGCGTACAGGCATAAGTATCTCCTCATCGGGTGAGAGCAATACATAGCCTGGCTGTGCATTTACATTGAAACGCTCAACGGCGATAGCATTGTTCTTACGACCGAGGGTTGTGAGCACTTTACCATTCTTGTTGGTGTAGTAGTCTGCCTCGTCAAGCTCCATACGGTCATCGACGTAGAGTGCGCAGATGATATAATCCTCCGATAGAATCTTCTTTACGCGAGTGTCGCTCCATACGCGAGTCTCCATCTCGCGGCAGTTGTTACAAGCGTGACCTGTAACGTCAACGAAGATAGGCTTATTCTCCCTCTTTGCAGCCTCCAAAGCCTGATCGAGGTCAAAGTAACCCTTAAGGTTGTGGGGCAAGTGTAGATTGTCGCCATACTTAACGCCTACATTAGCATTCTTCTCGCTGCCGTCAATACGGAAGTCCTGGCTGCTCATAGGAGGCAAGTAACCAGAGATGCCGTTCAGCGGTGCACCGAACATACCAGGAATCATATATACTACGAATGAGAATACAAGGATTGCCATAAACAGACGCTTAACAGAGATATGCTCCACCTTATCGTCGTGAGCAAAGCGGAGCTTGCCCAAGAGATAGAAACCAAGAAGGGTAAATACAACGATCCAGATAGCGAGGTAGATCTCACGATCAAGGATACCCCAGTGGTAGGTCTGGTCAGCAGTCATAAGGAACTTAAGACCAAGAGCAACCTCAATGAAACCGAGGACAACCTTTACAGAGTTCAACCAACCACCGCTCTTGGGCATATTCTTAAGCATTGAGGGGAACCAAGCCAAGAGTGTGAAAGGAAGAGCAAATGCCACAGCAAATGCGGTCATTGTGAGGATAGGCATCCAGATACCACCGTTCATTGAGTTGATAACAACTGAACCTACGATAGGACCAGTACAAGAGAACGATACCAATACGAGGGTCAACGCCATAAAGAAGATACCCATCAAACCGCCCTTCTCTGCACCAGCATCACTCTTATTTACAAGTGATGAGGGGAGTGTGATCTCAAATGCACCAAAGAATGATGCTGCGAAGATCATAAATACAAGGAAGAAGATGATGTTGGGAATCCAGTGTGTAGAGAGCCAGTTAAAGATATCCTCTGTAACGGCATCACCACCAACGAAGCGTGTGATAAGTATCAACGCTGCGATAGGCAACACGTATAGGGCAACGATGAACAAACCGTACATAGTTGCGCGGATACGACCCTGTGTGGGTGACTGTGAGCCCTTGATGAAGAATGATACGGTCATAGGCACCATAGGGAATACGCAGGGTGTGAGCAATGCTGCAAAGCCCCAGAGGATAGCCTCAATGATTGAGCTCCAATCCAGCGGTGCCGTAGCAGGTGCTGCAGCCTCCTCCGAAGCCTCCTCAACAACTGCCTCCTCAGCAACAGCCTCTGCCGCAGCCTTCTCGCCAAGAGTGATAGCGAAATCGAAAGAGCTCTGCTGGCACTGGTTAGTCTCGTTGGTGCAGATGTTGGTGTTGATCTCACCCTTAATCTCTGCGCCAGCCTCTGCCTTAACATCCTGGATGAATACCATCTTGCCAAGGTAGTGCTGCACAACGTCGCCGAACTCGTCAACAGACTCGTGTGTAGGCTCTGTCTCGCGCATATCACCCTCGATGGTTACATCCTCGGCGAAGGTAAACAATGGTGCCGAGAACATGTCGCTCAACGGATAACCGTGGTAGCCCTCTGCAATGATACCTGTGAAGGTGAGCTCATACAAGCCTGCCTCCTTCTGCGTTGCTGTGAGTGTCCAAGCAACAGGTGCGCCGCCCTGAACATCCTCAACTACACCCTCAAATGCGGGAGTAGCATTCTCTGCCTGCTCCTGTGCCATTGCCGCAAACGAGAGGGTCAATGCCAGAGTAAGCACGAGAGTTTTAAAAAGTTTTTTCATAAAAAGTTGATTAATTAGTAATTATGTTTGTTTGTGTCGTTTGTCTTATAGTCTATTCAGTCTCTTACGCCCCCTCCTCAACGAGGTTGTGTCGCTTCTCTTCGAGTGTCATCACCTGATCCGATGTGAGCTCCTCGGTGCGACCATCCCATACCTTATAGCGCGAAGGCGATACGCCGACACGCTGTTTGAAGTACTTGCCAAAGAATGATTGTGATGCGAAGTTGAGCTTTGTAGCAATCTCCTGAATGCTCAACCCAGAGTATTTAAGCAGACGCTTTGCCTCATAGACAACGGCCTCGTCTATAAGCTTCGAGGCGTTGCGACCACTCTTCTTCTTGAGTATTAGCGACAGATATTTTGGCGTGATGCCCATCTTGGCAGCATAAAACTCCACGCTACGCTCTGTGCTACAATGCTCGCGCAATAGGTCGAGAAAGTAGTTGAAAAGTTCATCTGTACGGTTGCTTACCGAGCCATTGCAAGGTAGGCTATGCTGCTGCAAAATGCCCATCACGTAGTGGAACATAGCGGCAAAGAGTGAACTTATAATCTTCTCGCGGTTTGACGTAGGAGCATAGTCACACAGCACCGAGCGCATAAGCTTCGATATATCGTGGATGTAGGCTGCCTCCTGTGGCTCAATCTGCACGCAAGGTTCATCAAGGAAACCGTGGTATATAGAGATAAGATCCTGCGTGTCAACGTGGATGCTATTGAGATACTGACGCGAGTACGTAATCATATATCCCGACGAGCGTATTGATGCCTTAACCTGCTCAATTACGGTGTTCTCGTTGAAGATAAACAGTGTGTTGGGGCGAAGCTCGTGGAGCTTACCATTAATCTTAATCTTCGCCGTGCCACTTACCGTTACACCTATTGATACACCCTGAATGAGTGCTGTAAGGTCATCCAACTCACGGAACATCACCAACGGTGTGATGACCATATCCTCGGAATAGTATGCCGTCTCAAAACGCGATTTAAGCTTCTCTATTGAGGCTCTTTTGATACCATCTTGTTTCATGAACGTCTGTTATAGTTGTGTTGTTTTCGTCTCTTTACGCGTGTAGAGGTTGTTTACGCAGCCTAATACCCCTCCACACACTCTCTGTTTACACCTTTTTTAAGTTTTAACCACCTCGCGCTCGCTGTAAGCTAACATCTTACTGTGATGCCGCCAGCTATGCAGCGTATCTTCATTGGGAAGCTCGGCCCTCGCTGACCATCCACGTCGGTACGCTCATCTATGTCGGAGAGTAGCTCTATCTCGGCACTCTTGATGTATCGCACCGCCTTGGGCTTGCCACCCATTGCGTAACGTAGCATATCCCAGCACGCAGCCACGGGGTTATGATACTCAAGTATTATTATGTCGAGCAGTCCATCGTCGGGCTGTGCGTCGGGTGCGAGCTTAAACTGTCCCGCGCTCTTGCCGTTGAAGGCGAGAAATATCGCAGCATCAGTGCTGAACTCCTCTCCGTTAATCTTCACAAAGAGCGGAATGCGGTGCATCGTCATCAGGTCGCGTGAGCCTACACGCAGGTATGCCAACTTTCCAACGATATGTTTTTCGCGGTCTGATGTCTGCTGCGATGTCGTCGTAAAGACACCAAAGCTCAACACGTTTACAAAGTAGTAGTCGTTGACAAAGCCGCAATCAACCTTGCGCTCCACGCCGTCAGCAATCTGCTCTGCCGCCTTAAGTATACTCTTCTGCATACCTATCGACCTCGCAAAGTCGTTTGCAGTACCTGCGGGAATTATACCCAAGGTGGGGTGTATGGCGAGGGCGTACATAGCATTTACCACATAGTTGATAGTGCCATCACCACCGCACACCACTGCCAACTCAACATCCTCATCATCCGTAAAAGGGTTTTGACCAAAGACAATAGGCTTGGGCGTGGCAGCTATGCCCCTCGCCGCAAAGATGTCTACAATGGCAGCTATGCGCTTTGCTATTCTGCCCTTGCCAGCCTCATTGTTATATAGTAGCAGTGTCTTCACTCTATCTTAAGTTTTTAGGTCTGTACCACCTTTCGGTCAATACCACGTTCTCTTATTTTGTATCGCCCCTCCTCGTGTAGTGTCTACTTAAATTCGTCGGAGCACTCAATATGGTACTCCTCGCCATCTGCGTATATGAGGTAATACAACCAGCCGCGCTCTTTTTCGCATCTTTTGGCAACCTCTAATGCACCACCCTCGGAGCCTAACGACATAAGCATAGTTGCCGCGGCATCGGCCTCGGCACAGGTGGGTGCTATGACAGTCGCCGATAGCAAATTGCTTATCGTGCTGTAACCTGTATGGGGGTCTATCGTGTGTGCAACCTTGCGCCCGTCGTCAGCTATGTAGAAACGTCGATAGTTGCCCGAGGTGGCTATTGCACAATCTGTTTTACGTAGTATCTTCTCGAATGAGCTATCACCCATATTGCCCTCACGTGGAGTCTCAACACCTACCGACCACGCCTCGCCTCGGGCATTTGCACCGTGGCAACGTATCTCGCCGCCAATGTTGACCATATAATTATCTATGCCAAGCCTCTCAAGCTCTTCCGCAAGAAGGTCGACGGTGTAGCCTTTGGCAATGGAGTTGAAGTCGAGCTGTGTGCGACTATCTCTCTTAATGAGTCGGTTGCCGTCGACAGAAATCTTGTCAAAGCCTACAAAGAGAAGTAACGAGTCGATGTTGGGAGTCCTCTTTGATGGCTCTTTTGCCGCAAATCCCCACGCCTCCGTAAGAGGCTTTATCGTCACATCGTATGCTCCGTTACTCAACTCATAAAAGGAGCGAGCTAAAGTCAGATTGTGCAAAATGTGGCAGTCGAGTGAATCTGTCTCATTTCGATTAATTTGTGATAAAAGTGAGTTTTGGTCAAAAATAGACATCGACATTTTTGCCTCTTTATCCACCCTTTTTACCAAATTAATAATTTCGTCACTATTGACAATCTTTTCGCACTTTACCTGAACGAATGTTCCAAGTGCTTGACCATCAATGGTGATATACTCTGTGTGGTTGCTCCCGCACGCATATAACGCGGCGAGTGCAAAAACAGAGAGGCATAAATGACGAATATTTTGCTTTATTCCTACCATTACGGTATATTCCCAAATCAGACAACAAAGGTAGTATATTTTTCCGAAATATCCTATTTTCGGTGCAAATAATTTTTATCGAAAAGACGAAAAATGGTAGAATTTACGAATTGGACTATTTTTCTTGTTGTTGGATATGTAATTGTGGTAATTAATGGCGAAAACAGGGTGGTTGCGGCGGGATGTTTACTCTGTTGTTGCAGAGTGCTGCATATTGGTAAAAAGATAAATTTGCGTAAATAGCTCTTTTTCTATGAAAAAGGTTTTGTAGTTTTGGAAAATTGATTTATCTTTGCCGCACGCTCCGGCAGGATCTAAGGTAAGGACGATCTGTCGTGGAGTGGAACCAGGGGCGTAATCCTCGGGAAATGAGAAGGATGCGCACCATAAAACCTTTAAATTTATGTATTTGACACCTGAAAAGAAGCAGGAGTTGTTTGGCCAGTACGGCAAGTCTACAACCGACACAGGTTCACCCGAGAGCCAGATCGCGTTATTCACCTACCGTATCAACCACCTTACCGAGCACATGAAGAGCAACCGTCACGACTACGGCACGCAGCGTTCTTTGTTGCGTCTTGTAGGTAAGCGTCGTAAGTTGCTTATGTACTTGAAGGAGGTTGACATCGAGCGTTACCGCGCGATTATCAAGACGCTCAACCTTCGTAAGTAAGATTGTGCGCAGAATGAAGGCAACACTTCGGCGTTGCCTTCATTTATGTTTGAAGTAAGAGAAAGCAAAATATTTTTGACGACAATTTTTTTAAAGAGGTTTTTAATTTTTTATGGAAGCAAACAAGTTGTACAATGCTGTACAGAAGACAATCACGCTTGCCGATGGTCGTGAGATTACGATCGAAACTGGTAAGCTTGCAAAGCAGGCTGACGGCTCGGTGGTTGTACGTATGGGTGACACGATGCTCTTGGGTACCGTTGTTGCTGCAAAAGATGCCAAGGAGGGAACAGATTTTATGCCCTTGCAGGTTGAGTATAAGGAGAAGTACGCTTCGTGTGGTCGTTTCCCTGGCGGCTTTATGAAGCGAGAGGGCAAGGCTGGTGACTCTGAAATTCTCGTGGCGCGTCTTATTGACCGTGCGCTGCGTCCCCTTTTCCCCGCAGACTATCACGCCGAGGTCTTCGTTACCGTTAACCTTATCTCGGCAGAGAAAGATATTCAGCCCGATGCACTTGCAGGTTTGGCAGCATCAGCTGCACTCGCTGTATCGGATATCCCATTTGGTGGCCCTATCTCGGAGGTGCGTGTAGCACGTATCGGTGGCGAGTATGTGATCAACCCTGGCTTTGAGGCGATGAAGGATGCTGACCTTGATATTATGGTTGGTGGTACTATCGACAATATCCTTATGGTTGAGGGTGAGATGAACGAGGTGTCAGAGGAGGTTATGCTCGGTGCCATTATGTTCGCTCACGAGGAGATCAAGAAGCACTGTGCCGTACAGATCGAGCTTATGAAGGAGCTTGGTAAGGATGTTAAGCGCGAGTACTGCCACGAGACCAACGATGAGGAGCTTCGTCAGACTATCATCACAGAGCTCTATGACAAGGCTTATGCTATCGCTACCAGCGGTACTATGAAGCACGAGCGTCAGGATGCTTTCGATGCTTTGGAGGCAGAGTTCGCAGCACGCTATACAGAGGAGGAACTTGAGGAGAAGTCTCCCCTTATCCACAAGTATTTCCACGATGATGTGCAGAAGAAGGCTATGCGTAATATGATTCTCGATGAGGGTAAGCGTCTTGATGGTCGTCGTACCGATGAGATTCGTCCTATCTGGTGCGAGATCGACTACCTGCCTTGCGCACACGGATCAGCAATTTTTACCCGTGGTGAGACACAGTCGTTGACTACTGTTACACTTGGAACAAAGCTCGACGAGAAGCAGAAGGATGAGGTTTTGGTTCAGGGTAGCGAGCAGTTTGTTCTGCACTATAACTTCCCGCCCTTCTCTACAGGTGAGGCTCGTCCCGCACGTGGCTTGAGCCGTCGTGAGATTGGTCACGGTCACTTGGCTTGGCGTGCACTTAAGCCTATGGTGCCCCTGGGCGAGGAGAATCCCTATGCAGTACGCGTAGTTTCTGATATCCTTGAGTCTAACGGCTCATCTTCAATGGCTACAGTATGTGCTGGTACATTGGCTCTTATGGATGCTGGTGTTAAGTTGCGTAAGCCTGTATCGGGTATCGCTATGGGTCTTATCTCTGACTCTACAACAGGTCGTTGGGCTGTGTTGTCTGATATCCTCGGTGATGAGGATCACTTGGGCGATATGGACTTCAAGGTAACTGGTACACGTGACGGTATCACCGCTACACAGATGGATATCAAGGTTGATGGTCTTTCATATGAGGTTCTTGCCAAGGCTCTTGAGCAGGCACGTCAGGGTCGTCTCCATATCCTCGATAAGCTCGTTGAGACTATCGCCGAGCCCCGCGAGGACTACAAGCCCTTCGTGCCCCGTATCGTGCAGATTACCATTCCTCAGGAGTTCATCGGTGCTGTTATCGGCCCTGGTGGTAAGGTTATTCAGGAGATACAGAAGACCACAGGTACTACTATCACCATCACAGAGGTTGACGAGAAGGGTATCGTAGATATCTTCGGTCAGGATAAGGAGGCTCTCGATGCAGCATTGTCACGCATCAAGGGTATCGTTGCTGTTCCCGAGATTGGTGAGACCTACAATGGTAAGATTCGCTCAATCGTTGATTTCGGTGCATTCATCGAGATTCTTCCTGGCAAGGATGCGTTGTTGCACATATCAGAGATCGACTACAAGCGTTTCGAGACTATGGAGGAGACAGGTCTTAAGGAGGGCGATATGATCGAGGTTAAGCTCATCGCCAAGGATCAGAAGACAGGTAAGCTCAAACTCTCTCGCAAGGCTCTTCTTCCCAAGCCCGAGGGCTGGGTTGAGCGTGAGCCTCGTGAGCGCAAGCCCCGCGAGCAGCGCGAGGGTGGCGAGCGTCGTGAGCAGCGTGGTCCCCGTCGTGACCGTCATTAATAAGTAATTGCCCCTGCCATATAATAAATATATGGTGTGGGGCGTTATTGATACGAAAACAGAGAATAATAACTTTAATTATTAAACATTACCAATGAAGAATCTTTTCAAGCTGAGCGCATTGCTCGTAGTGGCAGTTCTTACCCTTACAGGTTGTAACTGCTTCAAGAAGATGGCCAAGAATCAGGATGATATTGCAATCTACTGCACACCCGAGGTCTTGGTTTTGAACAATGGTCGCGTGGATGCCGATATTACGGTTACATTCCCCGAGAAGTACTTCAACCAGAAGGCTGTATTGAAGGTAACTCCCGTAATCATCTTTGAAGGTGGTGAGGTTGCTGGTACCACTCAGTATTTCCAGGGTTCTAAGGTTGACGATAACTACACTGTTATCAGTAAGGACAATGGTGGCAAGTACACTATGCACGTATCATTCCCCTATGATGATCGTATGGAGGTGTGTGCATTGCAGCTTCGTGCCGAGATTAAGTGCCCCAAGGGTAAGTGCAAGGAGTTCACTCTCGTAAGCCTTAAGGATGGTCAGCTTCCCACAAAGGATGAGGCTGCAGTATTGGCTGCGGGTGGTGCTGCGGCAGATGCTTTGAAGCGTCAGTTCGGTCTCAACGTTGCAGTAGGTGTAAACACTATGCAGCGCGATTTGGCATTTGCTGATGAGATGATGACTATGGAGTCTGGCTACAAGAATGTTACAACCGAGGTTACTCGTGCTAACTATATGTATGCTATCAACTCTTCTACACTCACCAACAAGGCAAAGTCTACAGATGAGCTCAACGCTTTCCAGAAGAAGGCAGCAGAGCAGATGGAGAATGATCGTATCAAGCAGAACATCTATGTAAACGGTTATGCTTCACCCGATGGCCCCGAGAAGTTCAACGATAAGCTTTCGCAGGCTCGTAGCGAGTCAGGTAAGAAGGCTGCGGAGAAACTCCTTGAGGAGGTTGGTTTGCCCCTCGACGCTGCATCTTATGGCGAGGACTGGGAGGGCTTCAAGGAGCTTGTAGCTAACTCAAATATTGAGGATAAGGAGCTTATTCTCTCTGTTTTGAACAGCTATGAGTCTTCATCGGAGCGTGAGAGCCAGATTAAGAATATGTCGCAGGTGTTCGAGGATCTTAAGAATGAGATTCTTCCCCAGTTGCGTCGTGCACAGCTCGTAAATAGCTCGGATATCACAGGTAAGACCGATGACGAGATGGCTGCATTGGTTGCTGCTGGCGATTTCAAGCAGCTCAACGAGGCAGAGATGCTCCACATTGCATCGACAGGTAAGCTTTCAGAGGATGACAAGATTGCTACTTTGGAGGCTGCAGCAAAGAGCTATAAGAGTGCAGCTGCATACAATAACCTCGGTGTAGCTTATGCACAGGCTGGTGATGCAGATAAGGCTGCAGATGCATTCGAGGATGCAGTACGTGCTGGTGGTATCTCTATGGAGCTTAACAACAACCTCGCTCTTGTTAACCTTATGAAGGGTAACACCGAGGATGCTCGTAGCTATACCGAGGGTGCTTCAGCTGCTACAAAGGCACTTGCTGATGCTGCCGAGGGTAACTATGCTGCTGCCCAGTCACAGCTCGAGGGCTACAATGCTGCTATCGCTGCTGCAATGAACGAGGACTATGAGGCTGCAAAGAAGTTCCTTGCTAACGACACCACAGCAAAGGCTGACTACTTGCGTGCTGTTATCGCAGCAAAGCAGGGCGATATGATTCTCGCTACTGCCGAGCTTAAGAGCGCGATTGCCAAGGAGCCTGCATACGCAGAGCGTTGTTACAATGACGTTAACTTGCGCAACTACGTAGGTAAGTCAATCATCTTGTAGTAATAAAGGGTCGTGCGTTTAGGACGACGATAAATAGCCCGAATGGATGTACGATGTGCTCCATTCGGGCATTTTTATATATTGTGCTGTTTGCCGATATGGTGTGGACTGCATTTTAGTAAGATGTTTGACCACTATTCCTAAACTTTTATATACGGCGTTTTTGATTTTCAGTTTTTTTTCATATCTTCGTACCCGAATTTGTGCTACTATGTAGAGATGTGTAGTGTGGTACAATTAATGAGCATAGCAGACGTTATAATATAAGATAACACACAATTTTTTTACTTAATAACAAACAATGATGAAAAAGTTTTTTTCAATGATGGTAGCATTGGCTGCCGTGTTGACCTTCGCAGCTTGCGAGGAGCCCAACCCCGATGAGAAGGTTGCTTTGGAGAAGCCCGTTCTCTCAATCACAAATCAGACAGCAGACTCTTTCACAGTTAGCTGGAAGGCTGTATCTCACGCTGACAACTACTTCGTAGAGTGCCGTGGCGTTGGTGAGAACATCAATGGTACAGAGAAGACCTTTACTGGTCTTGCTGCTGGTCAGTACACTGTAAAGGTTATGGCTGTAGCAAAGGCTGGCTCGAAGTACACTGATTCAGATTATGCAGAGATTACTTGCACAATCGCTGGTGGTGACGACTGGTTCACACAGAAGGTTTATCTCTCAACTGACGAGGAGAGTGGAGCAACTCCTTCTAACTCACTTTTCGTAGATTGGAAAGGCGTTAACGTAGCTACTTTGGACTACGCTATCTACACAGCAGAGAGCTCAAAGAGCTTCAGCGATGAGGATATTAAGGGCTACCTCGAGGATGGTAGCGAGTTCCTTGCTGACATCAATGGCGAGGGTCTGACTCTTACTGTTGGTCCTTTGAATGGTGGTACAGAGTATGAGGTTATTGCTTACGCTACAAGCAAGACTGGTCAGGAGAAGTTCTTCCGTCAGAGCATTACTACAGAGGCTGCACAGGTTGCTGATGGCGTTTCAGCTTGGGTTGGCAATTGGGTTGGTACTTGCTCAAAGACCTTTACTTGGGTTCTCGATGGTCAGTATGTTACTGAGAGTTTCAGTGATAAGGCACAGGATGTAAACATCACTATCGAGGCTTATCCTAATCAGGATCCTGCAGGTGTTATCCTCTATGGTCTTTCAAAGGTTTATCCCGACAGCCCTGCATTGGGCTATGTTGCAGAGAATGGTACTCTCTATGTTCTTGCAGGTGTAGCTATCGGTGATGCAAATCAGGGTTATACTCCTACTTGGACTCCTTACGAGTACTTTGAGGATGAGCAGACTTACTACTTTATCTCTGGTCAGTTCGAGGTTCTCGCATTCACACAAAATGGTGCTTCTGCATCTTCACAGTGGATCCCAACAGAGTTTGAGGATGGCGCAGTGGGTATGCCCGTACAGTTTGATATCTACGCTTCGGCAGCTGATGGCGGTGTTCAGATCTACGGTGCAAAGGAGGACTTCCCTATGGATCTCTACGCAGGTGACTTCTCATTGGCAAAGTCTGATAAGGCTAGCATTAAGAAGGCTAACAAGATGGCAGCATTCCCCGCTGCAACTGTAGCTCCCGTTGCTGGTACAATCGCTTACTAATATATACTATTAGGTAGCATAGGGCGCGATGGCATTTGCCATTGCGCCTCTTTTTTGTAATAAGGCTTGGCGTATGTCTAAAAAAGTGGGGTAGTTGTTGCTAATTCAAAGAAAAATGTGTATATTTGTGATTACAAAACACGTGTGACTATGGATTACGCAAAAGAGTTAGAGAAGTATGCACCTGCGCACACCGATGCACAGGTTGCCAAGGAGGTGGCAAAGATTAAGATGGCAGCAAACCGTAATGGTAATGTCGATGTCTATAAGTTCTGCTACTCGGCAATAGACCTCACAACGCTCTCGTGCAACGATTCGCAGGAGTCGGTGCAGGCGTTTGTGCGCAAGGCTGTGGAGTTTTACGAGAAGTATCCCCATATTCCTAACGTAGCCTCTATATGCGTATATCCTCCATTCGTGGAGACCGTAGGTCTGGAGATTGATGGTACGCCTATGCGTATTACGAGCGTTGCTGGCGCATTCCCCGCATCGCAGAGCTTTATCGAGGTTAAGGCACTTGAGGTGGCTATGGCTATCGAGAATGGTGCCGATGAGGTTGATATCGTGCTGAACCCAGGTATGATGCTTGCAGGTCATATCGACGAGGCGGCAAGCGAGGTTGAACTTTTGCGCGAGGAGGCAAAGGATGTCGTGCTGAAGGTTATCATCGAGTCGGGAGCTCTCAAGACCCCCGAGCATATACGACGTGCAGCGTTGGTGTCAATGTTTGCGGGTGCCGACTTCGTTAAGACCTCTACGGGTAAGATTGATGTTGCTGCAACGCCCGAGGCTGCATTTGTTATGTGCCACGCCATTAAGGACTACTACAACCTTACAGGTCGCAAGGTGGGCTTTAAGGCTGCTGGAGGCGTGCGTACTCCCGAGGATGCTGCGCTCTACTATACCATCGTTGAGGAGGTGCTTGGCGAGGAGTGGCTCACAACAGACCTCTTCCGTATCGGAGCATCGTCTGCTGCGAACAACCTGATTTCGGCTATCGAGGATAAGGTTGTCAACTATTTCTAACGCAGAATTACCCACGAGCATATAAACACAAAAGGCGACCATTTGGTCGCCTTTTGTATTAGACTCCGAAGAGTGCTAATGCAAATTATTTCTGTGCGAAGAAATTCTTGATCTCCTCGTCCTCCAGAATGTTCTGTGTCTGGAATACGTAGGCACCTGTCTTCTCCGACTTAACCATCTTAATACACTTTGTGTACTTCTTGCTGGTACCCGTCTTAAGGGTTGCAACTACTTTCTTTGCCATACTTTACCTCGATTTTAAAATTACTTAATCTCACGGTGAAGTGTTACTCGCTTCAAGTAAGGATTGTACTTCTTACGCTCCAAACGATCGGGAGTATTCTTCTTGTTCTTTGTGGTGACGTAGCGAGACATACCTGCAACGCCGCTCTCCTTCTGCTCGGTGCACTCAAGGATCACCTGCACTCTGTTACCTTTCTTTGCCATTTTCTGTTAGCTGTTTTTAGTAGACCTTCTTCGCAGCCTTTGCCTCACGAAGTGCAGCTGCAAGACCCTTCTTGTTAATTGTTTTGATGCCGGCTGCTGAAACCTTCAATGTGATCCAGCGACCCTCTTCCTCCGACCAGAAACGCTTTGTTCTCAAGTTGGGCGAGAACTTACGCTTTGTGCGGATGTGCGAGTGAGAAACATTGTTACCCACCATCGCTACTTTTCCAGTGATTTCACAAACTTTCATTGTACATTATTTTTACCTTAAGTGCCACCGCGGCACAAAAGCGCACAAAGATACGCATTATTTCTTAAATTGCAACACCTTATCCATTAATATTACATATTATGTGGTAAAAAAGCGCAAAGCATAATTTGATTTAAACTTTGTATATTATGTATTGTGGTGTTGTTATGATTCTGCCTTGCTCTCAAAATGGTCATTTGCCGAGTAAACTTCACGTTTTCGGCTCTTGCAATACTTTAAGTTCCTCTTATTCCGACTTTAAAGATAAGAGAGGCTGTCGCAACGTACTCGTTGGACAGCCTCTCCCTTTGGTTTACTCACATTGCATCCGCGAAAGATGCTCTATTTCAGTGTTTTACTTTCAAAAGTCTTATATGCCTTTGCACTCGTGGTTGGCTTAATTACAACCGATTAGTTCTGACCCTGATTGCGCAAGAGGTAGCGATATACCTTTACCTCCTCGGGGTCGCCCATCTCTTTGCCCATAACATCCGAGAGCTTCACGCAGAGCTCCTTGGGCTTGCGGGCGTTGATCTGGCACGACGACAGCTTCATAACGATATTGCACGATGCGTGACCTGTGTCGCACGTAAGGTTGGTGCCGATGCCGAACATACACTTGATGCGTCCCTCACACGCATTCTTAATCTCTACGCACTTCTCAAAGTTCAGTGAGTCGCTAAAGACGATAGACTTTGTCATAGGGTCAATGCCAAGCTCCTTATAGCGGTTTATAGCCATATCTATAAAGGCTATGGGGTCGCCCGAGTCGTGGCGTACACCGTCGAACAGGCACGCGTGCTTCTTCGAGAAGTTGTTGAAAAAAACCTCCGAGCCGAAGCTGTCAGTAAGGGCTGTGCCGAGGTAGCCGTCGTAGACCTTCACCCAGTCCTCCATAGTGAGGTAGTTGGCGTTACGTGGGCCACCGTTCACAGCGGCGATGAACATAGGAAGCTCGTGCGGATATGTTCCTATCATCTTCATATCGAGCTCCATAGCCAAGTGGCAGTTAGAGGTGCCTGTGCAGCCGCAGGGGTTGTTCTTGAGGTGTTTTACTACCATACGTTGCACGTCATACGAGAAGCGGCGGCGTGTGCCGAAGTCCGAGAAGATGATATTGTTCTCGCGTGCTATCTGCTCCTTCTTCTCGAGGCGCGCAATCATCTCGTCAGCATCGTAGCTATTACGCAGGTGGAAGAGCTCCGAGACGGTGGCAAGGATGGGTATCTCGTAGAGTGTAACCTTATACATATAGTCGGTTACGTTGATCTGCAAGTGCTGCTCCTCATCGAGCCACACGTTTATCTTTGAGGCATCAAATCTGAAGCCTGTGAGCCATTCAAAGTAGTTTTGCGGGATATATTTGCAGTTCTCTATCATATATTTGAACTCATCGTCGGAGAGAGCTATGCGCTCCAATGCTTTGAGCTCTGCCTTGAGATCCTCGAGGAAATCTGCGTCATACTTTGTTTTGGCGCGGTCATTAAAGGTAAATGTGCCTATAGCCTGTGGGTAAAGCTTGAAATAGGCGTACGAAGTTGTGAACTTGTACAGGTCGGTGTCGAGTATTGAACGTATCATACTACTATGTTTTAGGTTATTTATGAACGAGTTAGTTATTTGTGTATGCGCTCTTTAGATGCTCGTAAAGTAGCTCTATGGCATACGCCGAGGCGCGGCTGATTATCTGACCGCGGTCTGTTCCCGAGTTACGCATAATGGCGTGAGTGCCGTGAGGTGTTGCCACAGCCATCCATACTGTACCCACGGGCTTCTCTTTGCTGCCGCCCGTTGGGCCTGCAATACCTGTCGTGGATATAGCATAGTCGGCACCTGACACACGCTTTGCGCCCTCTGCCATTGCTATTGCCACCTGCTCGCTTACGGCACCGTGCTCCGCAATTAGCGCGGGGTCGACACCGAGGAGTTTGCACTTCGAGTCATTAGAGTAGCTCACAACGCCTGCCATAAGGTATGCTGACGCGCCAGCCATAGCTGTAAACTTTGAGCTAATAGCACCTCCTGTGCAGCTCTCGGCAATGGCAAGACGCAAACCGCGCTCTGTGAGTATGTCGTGAACGGCACTCTCGAGCGTAGAGCCCTCCATACCCACAATATTGTCACCAATGATGGCGTATAGCTTCTCTATCTCCTGGCGCATAGCACTCTCCTCCTCAACGCCATCAATATCGTAAGCCGAGAGGCGTAGACGCACAATGTTTGGTGCAGGTAGATATGCTAAGTGCATATACTCGGGGAGTGCATCTTCCCACGCGGCGATACGCTCGGCGAGGATAGACTCTGGTATTCCGCGTGTTATCACTGTGAGGTGTATGATGCTCTTAAGCTCGAAACGCTCCTTGAGGCGCGGCACCACCTCATCATCCATCAGATGCTCCATCTCGAAGGGTACGCCTGGCAGCGACACTACGATAGTGCCATTCTCCGCCTCAAACCACATACCTGGGGCTGTGCCGTGGGCATTGTGTAGAACGGTACAGCACTCTGGTAACATAGCTTGTGAGCGGTTAAGCTCCGTGAAGGCGATGCCTCGACGAGCCAGGAGCGCGCGTATATGCTCGCCCTCGGTCTCGTTATATACGAGTTGCGATGAGAACATCTCGGCAAGCGTGAACTTTGTTATATCATCCTTCGTAGGGCCCAATCCGCCAGTGACTATCACTACGCCACTTGACGAAATCTCCTCGCGCAATGTCGTGCGTATCTCATCTGAAGAGTCGCCTATCGACAACTTGCGATGTATGGTTATGCCTATTTGGTTGAGCTTGCGGGCTATGGAGACGCTGTTTGTGTCAACAATCTGCCCGATAAGTATCTCGTCGCCTATGGTTACTATCGACGCCTTCATTACTCTTTTGTTTCTGTTGTTGAGTCTATTGGTATTTGTGTCTCTGCTGTTGGCTGTGGCTGTGTTAGGTGCTTTGCTGTTGAGCGCAGCAGCTTAAGTCCATACTCTCGTAGTCCCGAGTTGAGAGCCACAAGTGATGCTCCAGCGTTGAGCATACGTTGTATGTCGTCAGGGGTCATCATTCCTCCCGAGCCAATGATGGGGTAGTTGCCCTCGGTGCGCTGCGATATGTAGTGTACTATCTCTATGGCGCGCTCCGTGAGGGCTGCACCACTTATTGCCCCACGCTCTGTGGTAAGCATACTGCACGAGCCAGCCACCGCCTCGATGCCGTCGAGAGGTGTCTCTATGAGTATCGACACGATGTCATCTATCTGCTGCCACGTCAGATCGGGCGATATCTTGAGAAGTATTGGACGGTAGTCGAGCTGTCCGCGACGGAACTCAAATAGTGGCTCTATGAGTGCTAATATCTGGTCGCGCGATGTCGGCACAAAGGGCTTTGCCGAGGTGTTGCAGGCGATGTTGATGACGAAGAAGTCGACATACTGATACATATTTCGGAATACGCGCAGGTACTCCTTGATAACATCGTCGGGGTGCGTCGATGTACACTTGCCGATGTTGCAGCCAATGACCAGATCTTGTGTATGCTTGGTGCGCTGGCGAACATTCTGCAATATATGTTCAAGTCCCTTGCACGGATAGCCTGAATTATCTATGTATGATGCTGTGTCATCGTCTCGGCGTAGTCGTGGACGCGGTGTTCCTGGCTGGGGATGGGGTAGAACTGACCCAATCTCCACAAAACCGAAGCCTGCGGCTGCAAGCTCGTCGAGGTGGTCGCCGTTGGTGTCATAGCCAGCAGCAACGCCGATAGGGTTGTCGAAGTGCTTGCCAAAGACCTCGCGGTCAAGTTTGATGTCGTGTGGTGCGAGGGTGCGGTTTATCAACCACTTGCCAGCTGGTAGCTTGCCAGCACACCCCAATAGAGTCAAGCGTATATTGTGCGCTGTCTCGACAGGAAAAATCTGTAATATGGTCTGCAGAAAAGATCGTTTCATCTCTCTTATGCTTCGAAATATTATACAAATATACGAATAATTCGCCAAAACACAATAACTTTAGCCGAATTACAGCCATAAAATGGTTAAATGTGTCAATCTTTAGACTAGAGATGAGCGGTATGTTGAGTGAATAGCTGCCGTTGTATTTACTGCGTAAAGAGTTGTATGAGTTGTTTAAACGTTGTATTTACTGCCTAAAAATACTCCTCGCGGTAGTGGTAGTTGTTGCGCATATCCTCGAAGAGCGTGGGCTGTGCCTTAAGTAGTGATGTTTGTTCAATTATAGGACAATACTTGTCTATTGTTCTACAAAGTTCTTCCCAGGAAATATGACGTGGTATGGTGGGTGTAATGCCCTCGGGATACCACGTCGTCAGTGGTAGATTGAAGTGGTCTGCGAGGGCGCGTATAGCCATTGCCGATGCATTTGCCTTGCCCTGCAAAGAGTATCCTGCGATATGAGGTGTTGCGAGTGTCGCGTGGTCGAGAATGTCGCCTGCAATGTTAGGCTCCTCCTCCCATACATCAAATATGTAGCGGTGTGCGCTGCGCTCAACTGCGCGGTTGTCGACAACGGCTCCGCGTGAGGCGTTTATGATGATGCTGTGGGGAGGCATACAAGAGATAAGGTTGTTGTCTACCAAATGGCGTGTGGTGTTGTCGAGGGGCGTGTGAAGAGTGATTATGTCGCAACGTGTGGCTATCTCGTCAATCGAGATGAAGTCGCCGCCTTCGCGCTCTCTGCGTGGCGGGTCGCACATAAGAGTATGAAAACCCCAATGGCGTGCATACTCAACAATAAGACTTCCTACGTTACCTACGCCCACGACACCTAATGTGTATTTTGAGGGCTCTTTGTTGTCGGTGGTGCATATATGCTTTAGGGCAGCGGCAACCCACTGTAATACACCACGGGCATTGCACCCTGCGGCACGTGCTACGGTGATGCCATTTTTGGCGCACCACAGCTCGTCGATATGGTCGGTGCCGATGGTTGCTGTGGCGATAAACTTAACCTTTGAGCCAGCGAGTAGCGACTCGTTGCAGCGGGTGCGTGTGCGCACTATGAGCGCATCGCAATCCCTCACAGTTGCAGCGTCAATTTCTCCTCCTGCAACATATTCTACCTCGGCATATTGTTCGAGGACTCCTGCGATAAAAGGTATGGCTTTGTCTACAACGACTCTCATACGGCTTTAAAATTAGGTTTACTATGTAAAATTATCACAAATATACGAAATTTTCTCAAAAAAAGTTACTATCTTTGCATGATATTTCGCATAGCCGAATACAAAGAGGTAAAATAACGGATAACAAGTAGTGATATGCCGACAAAAGCTTTTGACCCCAATGGTGTAATTCCCGATAATGGTAACTATTTCGGAATGCCACTTGAGCCTGAAGATGCCGCTTTGGTGCTTATCTCCGCTCCGTGGGATGCGACCGTGCCTCATCGTGCGGGTACGTCGTATGCTCCTGATGCTATCATCGAGGCATCGCGACAGATTGATTTCCACGAGCCTAATGCACCATACAGCTGGCGCAAGGGTATCGCTACCCTCCCCATAGACTATGCCATTCAGGACTTGTCACATCGCCTGCGCTCCGAGGCCCTACGCACAGTGAAGGTGCTCGAGGAGTTGGGCTTGTCGGCTCTCGAGAATATGATATACTCACGTCGTCTGCGTCGTGTGAACGAGGGCTCGGTGGAGATAAATGACAACATCTACCGTCAGGCAAAGGAGTGGCTCGGACGCGGTAAGATTGTAGGTTTAGTTGGTGGTGAGCAATCTACCGCCTACGGACTGATACGTGCTGTGGGTGAGGAGTGTGGACACTTTGGCATATTGCACATCGACTCCAATTGCGACTTGCGTGAGAGGTATCTCGGCTTTGAACACTCGTACGCCTCTATTATGCACAACGTATTGCGCGATGTCAAGCAGGTAGATAAACTTGTGGCTGTTGGTGTGCGCGAGTTCTCGCCCCAGGAGTGGGAGAGGGCTATGAGCGATGAGCGCATTGAGCTCTTCACAGGTCAGCATATATGGTCGTCACACTTCGAGGGTGTTAATTGGTCGACTACGTGTGAGAATATCATCGCCAAGCTCCCCGAAAAGGTATATGTGTCGTTGGATATCGACGGACTTACCATAGAGTGCTCACCACATACAAGTTCATCAGTTCCTGGAGGTTTGCGCTTCCCAGAGGTAGTCTACCTACTCGGCAAAATAGTGGCATCGGGACGCAGTATCGTCGGTTTTGACCTCACGGAGGTTGTGCCCGATATGGATGATAAGACAGATGCTGTTATTGCGGCGCGTCTACTATTCAAATTGTGCAGTATGGCTCTCAAGAACCACGAGGCGGAGTATGTGTTGTAATAGTTATAAGACCCAAAGCAATTTTATATAATTAAACAGACCCAAAAGCAGACCCAAAAATCACACAAAACCAAACAGAAATTTAAAATGTCAGTTTTTTCAAGATTTGCGTGGATTAAGCGCAACCATATTCTTTCACTGCGCGGAAAGAACTTCCTGCAAGCACCTTGGGCAGGTGGTATTGTGCTTGTTGTATGCGTTGTTGTAGCGATGTTACTTGCTAACTTGCCCGCTACAACAGGTATCTATCACTCATTGTTACACATGGACTTGGGTATCTACCTTAAGTCACACAGCGGCAACCCCATACTCTTCCCTGAAGGTATGACCGTTGAGAAGTTTATTAACGATGGACTGATGGTGATCTTCTTCTTCACTGTGGGTCTGGAGATACGTCGTGAGATATCACATGGTCAGCTTTCTACACCCAAGAAGGCTGCACTGCCCATTATCGCTGCGTTGGGCGGTATGCTTGTGCCCGCCATCATCTTTGCCAGCTTCAACTATGGCACAGAGGTCGCTAACGGTTGGGGTATTCCCACTGCAACGGACATAGCCTTTGCAATTGGTATTATGTCGCTCTTGGGCGACAGAGTACCTATCTCACTCAAGGTCTTCCTTACGGCACTTGCTGTAGCTGATGACCTCGGTGCTATCTTCGTCATTGCCTTGTTCTACGGCGAGACACCCAATATGATGCTCTTGTGCATAGCCCTTATTATTATGGTGGGCATCTACATTATGCGTCGTATGGGCGAGTTCCGTATGATGGCCTACCTTATTCCCGCAGCTGTTGTGTGGGTGCTGTTCTACTACTCGGGCGTACACGCTACAATCTCTGGTGTAGCTATGGCTATGCTCATCCCCACAAAGCCACGTTATAGCCGCTCGTATTACCTGCACAAGGCTGATGTTATAGAGAGTGATATTGTCAAGTCTGCGGAGTGTCACGATGCGGAGGAGGCAGAGGAGAAGTTCCGCTATAACTTGCAGCGTATGCGCCAGATATCCAACGGAGCAGAGGGTATGAGCCATCGTTTAGAGCACGAGCTTATGCCCTATGTAAACTTCCTTATTATGCCCATCTTTGCGTTGGCTAATGCTGGTGTGCATATCGACTCTGTTGAGTATTTCAACATCTTCGAGTATAGCCCCGAGCTTGGCTCTATTGGTATGGGTATCTTCTTCGGTCTTGTCTTCGGTAAGCCCATCGGCATCTCACTCTTTAGCTATATCGCTGTTAAGCTCGGTCTTGCCGAGAAGCCTGCTGGAGCAACTTGGCTGATGCTTATCGCCGTGGCTTGCCTTGGAGGTATCGGCTTTACTATGTCAATATTTGTAGATAACCTCGCCTTTGATGCGGCGACACATATTGAGTATATCAACAAGGGTAAGATTGCTATTTTGATGGCATCTACTACGGCTGCAATACTCGGTGCGTTGTTCATTATCTACGAGGCACGTCAGTTGAAAAAATATCAGAAAAAATAGCTCTATGAAGAAGGTTCTTTCGGTAGCAATCATCGCTCTCTTTGTGTCGTTTGTAGGCTGTAATGTTAGTAAGAAAGAGGCTGTAGAGCCTGTTGTTACGATGCAGAGCAGTGCCGACTCAATGTCCTATGTTATGGGTATGAACATCGGTCTTAACCTCATTAAGATTGACTCTATGCTCAATATCGACCTTGTGTGTGAGGGTATCGCAGATATATATGCGTCGCAGCCCAAGCTCAAGGATGAGGAGGCGCGCACAGCCTTCCTTAAGTATATGAATTACGACAACTATGAGCGTGTCAAGGAGATTGAGACCCGTTTTCTGGAGGAGTTGCGTAAGGCTGACCGAAAGTTCGTCGCCACAAATTCGGGACTCACCTACAAGATTGCCGAGCTCGGAAATCTCAAGAGTGCTGTGCGCAGTACGCGCGATACGGTAAAGGTTAATATGCGCGTGCTCAATGTCGCGGGTGATGTTGTTGACTCAACATTCTATCGTGGTGACACTCTGCGCATTGCCATTAACCAGATGCCTCGTGGTGTGCAGGAGGCTACACGTCTTATTGGTGAGGGTGGACATATCGAGGCGTGGTTGCCATCGCAGCTTGCCTTTGGCTCGTCGGGTTGCGACACGTTGGATGTACGTCCCAACACTATGCTGTACTACGAGATTAAGCTTATCGACGTTGAACGCCGATAACACGTTATGTTGTAAGATTTGAAAATATGTATAATTAAACTTTACTCACAATGAAGAGAATCCTTTTCTTGGTAGTCGCTATGGCTACACTCGCCTCGTGTGGTGGCGACAAAAACAACTACTACTGTCAGGGCGACAACAATCGCACCTACACCGATGCAAATGCCGAGTTTGATACATTGTCGTATGCTCTTGGTATGAACCTCGGTGTGAGCATTAACGTCCAGCAGGCTGATTTTGATTTGGATAACGACGTTATCATTAAGGCTCTTAAGCAGGAGCTCGGTAAGAAGAGTGCCGATCAGGACTTTATCGAAGCCAACCGTAAAAATATGGAGCGTTTCACCAATGACCGCGTGCGCAACTATATGATGATGCGCAATATGCATCGTACTGACCGCCCCGATACACTTAAGCTCCCTGCGCTCTATGATGATACAGAGTATACTCCTGCCAAGGTGTCAGAGTGGATGGGTTACGATATGGGTAACTATGTTCGTACCATTATGATTCCTGTGAATTTGCACTGGGTGTGCAAGGCTATCGAGGATAGTAAGGCTATCGAAAACCGTTCACAGATTGACTCTGTTATGCAGCTCTCTTTTGCACAGATGGGTGGTGCTATGCGTGAGTATGTAAACAATGAGATGCCTGACTTCTCGTTGGAGCGTTCAAAGGAGTGGCTTGCAGATGTTGCTATGCGTGACAATGTTGAGATGCTCACCGTAGGCTCTGATACTATGTACTATCGTATTGAGATTCCAGGTAGCGAGCTTAAGGCAACCTCTACACGTGACACCGTATCATTCCGTTATGAGGCATTTACGCGTCGTGGCTCACTTATCGAGTCTACAACACAGCGTGCCGAGAGTGTGCGTGAGCAGATTGCTACGCTCAAGGCAGATACTGTTATGCTTGCAGATACCCGCGATAAGCGTGTTGCCGCTTTGGAGGAGCAGCTTGCAAGTGTTGAGTTGCCTACAGTGCCCCTTGGTCAGTTCCGTATCCCTGGTGCTATTGAGGGTATGAAGCTCGTGGGTACAGGTGGTAAGGTTACATTGTGGATGCCTGCTACATTGGCTTATGGCAAGCGCGGTAACCGTCAGACACTGCCTAACGAGGCTATCGTTATGAGCATTGAGATTGTCGATGTTAAGCCTGTGGCTGGTCTTGCACCTGGTGCAGCAAGCATCGAGGCTATCCCCGCAGGGAATATTAAGCCTGCACGCCCCGATATGGTAGTTACTCCCGTTAAGGATGGTAATAAGCCCGCTAAAGTTGTTGTTGCGCCACAGCCTGCCGAGACAAAGTAGTGTAGCGTAGCACGTAATATGGTAGGGCGTTCTTCGGAATGCCCTACTTTTTTTGTGCGCGTGTGTTATGGCAGATAGCAAAGAAAAGGGGTATCAACCTTCAAAAGTTGATACCCCCGTATTGCTGAAGAGGATGACTATTTGTTGCAAACCTCGCTCAAGTCGTTGAAGAGTGCAGCGTAGCTCGCTACCATATCACGACGCAATGCAGCGTAGTGCTTCTTGGTGAGTGAACGGTTCTTGGGCTCTGCAGGGTTGTTTGCCTTGCAATAGAGGGCGTTGCGCAACTCTACGCTCTTCTGCATAAGGTCTACAATCTGCTCCTCCTTATTGGGCTGCACGAATGCTGCCATCTCGCAATCGAAAACAAACTCCTCCAAACGGTAGTCTATCTCCTTCTTCAATAGTCTTAAATTTGCCATAATTATTTAGTTTTATAGTATTTGCTAAACGCAAAGATAGTAAATCGTTCTTGTTTATGCAAATTATTTTGGCAAATAATAAGTCTGTGGTTGCCTCTGTTGTCGTTGTAGCCTCTTTCGCGCTACTTTGTATACCCCTCGCTGGCTGCTCCGAGGTCGATGATGATGCCGTCCCATTCGTTGGCGTGTTTACGCTTATGGTGACTTGGCTCAACGACGACATACTCCTCAACTACGGTTGTGTTGTTTGGCGTATTACTCTTTGCGGGGCTATACTCGCGCTCGGTGTCTACCATATCTTCGGTGTAGGTTATCTCTACAACGCTACGTCGCATATCGGGAAGTACGTCACGCGTGAGATATGCCCACGCCTTGCCCTGCTGCTTAAGTCTGTTGTCTACACTCATTGCAGACTCGCGGGAGTTGACTATGCGCACCAAGTCGCTACGATTACCAAGAGTCGACGACTCTATGGCTGACGCTGTCGCGCTCCACGGCTCGACGTGTGATGTTATGACGACGTTATACCGCTTGTTGAGGTTGTATTGCTTGTCGAGCATCTCGCCAAGTTGCTGTGCGCGTTGTCGTGCGAGCGATGTGTTGTACGGGGTGGTGCCATCGGGCGAGGCGTAGCCAATGATTGTGATGGCTTTGACGTGGCGCAAGGTGTCGTTTTGCAGCTCTTTGAAGAAGTTGTCTATCTCGCGCATTGCCACGTCGTTATCCTCGTATGATGGTTGAGGCTGTGATTGGTTTATGGCATAGTGTATCTCATACTCCTCGGTATGGGGTTTGTTGTCGGTGACCACATATCGGCGTACCACATAGTCGCCATCGCGCCACTCGGCAACCATCTTGCTTTGTTGTGCCTCTACGGTGAGTATGCTCGATGTAATGACGGCACAGAGGATGATAGGTGTTTTTATGCAATTTGCTCTCATAATAATAAATTTAGTGTTACTTGCATATCTTATCGTCCAATAACTATACCGAGAATTTCTAATTACAGAATTATTTTTATACCTTTGTGGAAATGTTTAACTAAACCTACTCAACTATGACAGCACGTCAATGCCCTGAATGTGGCGGTTTGGTGGCCTCAACCATCGAGGCGTGTCCTCACTGCGGACATATAATGTCAAATGTTACGTCTGATGCTTCATCGCACGGCGAGAACCCATATAATAGCCTTGGCTGGGTTATCCTTGCCATATTCCTCTTCTGGCCTTTGGGCTTGGTGTCGCTGTATTACCACATCAAGTCGGAGGATAATTGGGATCGAGGCAAAGTCGCCATAGCCGAGATGTATGGTAAATATTCGCGTCGCTTTGCCAAATACTCGGTGTATGCCGTGTTGGTGGCGTTGGCGATAGGTATATTCTTGCCCTTCTTGTTCCTCGGAATGTTTGCGTAGAGCGATGACGATACGTGCCAACTGTAAGATAAACCTCGGTTTGAGGGTCGTGCGCAAGCGCGAGGATGGCTACCACGAGCTGCAAACAGTGATGTTTCCTGTGCGTGAGCTATACGACGTGGTGACGGTGGAGCGTATAGAGGATGACGATGTGCACTTCACGCAATCGGGCATCGTGGTCGACTGTCCACCCGAGAAGAATCTCACGGTGCGTGCCGCACGCCTTATGCAACAGCGATATGGCGTTGGTGGCGTTACCATACACCTCAATAAACGTGTGCCCTTTGGTGCAGGCTTGGGTGGTGGCTCATCGGATGCTACGGCGGTGATTGTAGCTATGAACGAGATATTTGGCTTGGGTCTTGAGCGCGTACAGCTCGCTAAGCTTGCTGCCGAGATAGGTAGCGACACGCCATTCTTCGTCTACAATACGCCGCAATACTGCATAGGGCGTGGCGAGGTGATGTGTGATGCGCGGGTGGATGTGGCTGGCTATTGGCTCGTTGTGGCGAAACCCGATGAGGGCGTGTCGACAGCCGAGGCGTATGCTGGTGTGAAGCCTGCAATGCCCGATACCGACCTTACGGAGCTACTTCGAGAGAGTGTTGATAGGTGGCAGGGTAGTGTCGTCAATGACTTTGAGCGACACATCTTCTTGGCTCACCCTGCAATAGAGAGTATTAAGCGCGCGATGCTCGATGCTGGAGCTGTGTATGCCTCGATGTCGGGCTCTGGCTCTGCTGTGTTTGGTCTATTTAGACAACAGCCCGAGCTAACGTTTGATGATACAGTATTTATGCACGTCGAGCAGTTATAGTGGCTCTACACGTGGTATGCGATAGCTCCTTAACTCACGGTTGAGGAGCTTTTCTTTGCCCTCAACGCAGCTGTCGAGTAGAGAGTGAAAGGCTGCGGAGTGGTTGTGATGGCGCGTATGACACAGCTCGTGCAAGATTACGAAGCGGCGCAGATGGTCGGGTAGCAGCATCACATATAGTGACAGGGATATGCCATTTTTGCCGCTGCAAGAGCCCCAGCGTGTGTGTGCTGATGATATACGTAGCGATGTGTACTCAAAGCCGTGAGCGTGGGCTAACTCTGCAACAAGTGGTCGAAGAACACGTTGCGCCTCGCGGCGTAGTTGTTGCTGCTCAAGAGCTGTTATCGTGGGGTGATGGGCACTGTTTGACTTGAGCCTTTCGCGTGTCTTAACCACCCAGTCGCACCTCTTGTCGACAAATGCCATAGCTTCTCGGCGCGAGGCAAATAGTGGGTAGGTAACACGTATAGTGCCGTCGACACGCACCCGCAAACGAATAGAGCGTGCACGTAGGCTACGTACACACTCCACACTACCTAATATAGGATGCTCTATCGTGGTCATTGTTAGTCGCCTATGCGCTGACGTACAACCTCAAAGAGCATAATAGCTGCTGCTGCCGCAACATTCAACGACTCGGTGTGACCGATTAGCGGAATGGCAAGCTGCTCATCGCATAACTTAAGCACCTCCTTTGAGATACCCTTATCCTCGGAGCCCATAACAATAGCGGTAGGCCTCTTGAGGTCGGCATCATAGAGCAGCTTGCGGCTCTTCTCGGTGGCTGCTACAATCTGGAAACCCTCACTCTGCAACGTCTTAAGCGTATTGCGTATTGAGCCTACGCGGCATACGGGGATGTTGTGTAGCGCACCTGCTGACGAGCGTATAGCATCTGCATTTACGGGTGCAGAGTTCTTTAGCGGGGTGATAAGACCGTGAGCACCTGCGCACTCTGCCGAGCGAGCTATGCCACCAAAGTTACGTACGTCGGTAACACCGTCAAAGACCACCACAAGTGGTGTCTCATCCTCGGGTACACGCTCCAGGATGTCTGTAAGCTCCACATACTCTATAGCGGCTATCTGTGCCACTACGCCCTGATGATTGCCACGAGTAAGGCGGTTGAGCTTCTCGATGGGTACCTCCTGCCAGCGAAGGTGGTGGCGCATCATAAGATCCTTGAGATCCATCATAAGCTGTCCCTCAGCACCCTTCTTTATGTATATGCGCTCAATCTGCTTGCGTGCCTCGATAGCCTCTGCAACGGGTCTAATACCAAAAATAATATTCTCCATATCTCTCCTAATTTTGTTCTGATATCTCCAGCTCATAGGATGCCTTCTCCCACTCGTGCATAAGGTGGTCGTAACGCTCCTTGAGGGTGTTGTACTTCGCGTAGTCGTCGGCATTATACTCCGTAGCTTGAGCAAATCGAGCATCATACTCGGCAATCTCGCGCTCTACCGCTGCCAACTCCTGCTCCACGCTCTCCACAGCCTTGCGCAAGCGACGTAGTAGCTTCTCCTGCTCCTTCTTCTGCTCATACGAGAGTTTACCTCCAGATGCTGTATCTACGCTCTTTGGTGTGGCTGTTGGCGTTGGCTTATCTCTTCGCTCAACCTCTGCGAGGGAGTCAATCTTACGCTTCTCGAGGAAGTAGTATATGCCGCCTAAATACTCCTTAACGCCGCCGTCACGGAACTCATACACGCGGTCAACCAGACCATCCAAAAATTCGCGGTCGTGCGACACAACGACAACCGTGCCGTCATACTTCTGAAGGGCATTCTTGAGGATGTCCTTTGAGCGCATATCCATATGGTTGGTCGGCTCATCGAGTACCAGCAAGTTGTACGGCTCAAGCATAAGTCGAGCCATAGCAAGACGAGAACGCTCTCCGCCCGATAGCACCTTGACCTTCTTGTCGATGTCCTCGCCACGGAAGAGGAATGCTCCGAGAATGTCGCGCAGACGTGTGCGTATGTCACCTACGGCAACGCGGTCAAGGGTGTCAAAGACGGTGAATTCGCCATCCATCAAATCGTCCTGATTTTGGGCGTAGTAGCCAATGTTGACATTTGCACCAACCTTTATGCTACCTTCGCTTGTCTCCAACTCGCCTATGAGCATACGTGCAAAGGTTGTTTTGCCCTCGCCATTACGACCCACAAGGGCTATCTTCTGTCCGCGCTCAATGGTAAAATCGGCACCCGAGAAGATGTGTTTCTCGCCAAAGCTCTTACCCACCTCCTTTACCTCGGCTACTATCTGTCCAGAGCGTGGCGCGGGTGGAAACTTGATGTTGAGGCGTGACAAGTCCTCCTCGTCAACCTCTATGCGCTCCAATCTCTCGAGTTGCTTGACGCGTGATTGCACCTGATTACTCTTTGTGGGCTTGTAGCGGAACTTCTCTATAAACTCCTCGGTCTTTTCGATAAGTTTTTGCTGGTTCTGGTATGCCGCCATCTGCTGTGCGCGACGCTCGGCACGTAGCTCTACAAACTTTGAGTATGGCACCTTGTAGTCATATATCTTACCTAACGACAGCTCAACGGTGCGTGTGGTGACATTATCCAGAAAGGCGCGGTCGTGCGATATGAGCAGCACTGCGCCATTATAGTTCTTCAGATACTCCTCTAACCACTGAATACTCTCGATGTCGAGGTGGTTTGTAGGCTCATCAAGCAGAAATATCGAGGGGTGGCGTAGTAGCAACTTTGCCAGCTCGATACGCATACGCCAGCCACCCGAAAACTCGCTCGTGGGACGCTCAAAGTCGCTGCGCTTGAAGCCCAAGCCAAGCAATGTGCGTTCAATATCTGCCTCGCGCGTGTCTCCACCAAGTATGTGGTAGCGGTCTGTAAGGTCGTTCAGACGGTGTATAAGCTCCTCATACTCTGCGGACTCGTAGTCGGTGCGCGATGCTATTTCGGTGTTTAGATGTTCTATCTCTTTTTCGATGCGTAGCACCTCGTCAAAGGCCTTGGCAGTCTCTGCTACAAGCGTGGTGGTATCTGCCACGCGCATCTGCTGTGGCAGGTAACCAATAGTACACTCGCTATTTATAGTCACTGTGCCAGATGTAGGCTGCTGCTCCGATGTGATAACGCGCAAGAGCGTAGTCTTGCCTGCTCCATTCTTGCCCACCAGACCTATGCGATCCTTGGGGTTGATAAGAAACGAGATGTTATCGAAGAGTGTCCAGCCGCCGTAGCTTATCGAGAGATTGTCAAGTGAGATCATCTGTAAATATTATGAGTTAAGCATATCAATTATTGCCTGCTCGGGGCTCTCGGCACCAAATACAGAGCTGCCTGCAACCAGAGCCTCGGCACCGGCATCAAACAGCAGACGTGAGTTAGCTGCCGAGATGCCACCATCAACCTCGATGATGACACTCTCCAAGCCACGCTCCCTCTTCAGCTTGTCGAGATATTCGCACTTCTCTATGGCAGAGGGCATAAACTTCTGACCACCGAAACCTGGCTCGACGCTCATCACGAGGATAAGATCCACCTGGTCAATCCACGCATCAAGAACACTCGGCTCTGTGCCTGGCTTAATAGAGATACCAACCTTTGCGCCCGCCTTGCGTATAAGGTCGATGCACTCCTGAATATTCTCTGTAGCCTCGTAGTGGAATGTAACGTAGTCTGCACCCGCCTCAACAAAGCGCGTTACGTACTTCTCGGGCGCGGTAATCATAAGGTGAACGTCAAGAACCTTGTTGGTGTTCTTGCGCATAGGCTTCATTAGCGGAAAGCCAAAGGAGATGTTGGGGACAAACACACCGTCCATAACGTCCACGTGTACCCACTCTGCCTGGCTGCGATCCAGCATCTTTATATCACGTTCAAGGTTGCCGAAATCGGCAGAGAGTACTGATGGTGCAATAATTCGTTTCATAGCTTATTTTATAGTTTTAGGTATTTCGCTCGAAAGTTATCCATATCAAAACACAAAAATAGTAATTTTGTTTCAATTCTCCATCTTTATTCAGCTTTTGTTTCGTATCTTTGTTGCAATACTAACACATTTTCACAAAAATATATATGGAACAGTTCATCATAGCCCTATCAATACTCGCGCTGTTGCTCGTCGTCGCTCTGTCTGTTGTCGTTGTTATGTGGCGCAGGGAGTCGGCGACGCTCAACGTAAAGCTGTCGGAGAGTGCCAACCTCTTGGGTGAGGCGCGTGAGGCACGTGTGCGTGCCGAGAGTGAGCGCGAGGCGTTGCGCCAGCGTGTCGAGGAGATGCGTCAGAGCCGTACAGAGCGTGCTGCGGAGCGCGACGAGGAGCTATCGCAGCTGAAGAGCGAGTTTAAGAACCTCGCCAATGAGATTGTGGGACAGCATACGCGCGACCTGCGACAGACAAACCGCGACTCTATAGACCTCCTACTTAAGCCATTTAAGGATAATATCACCGAGTTTAGAGCGCGTGTGGAGCATATCTACTCGATGGAGAATGAGCAGCGTGGTGCGCTGAAAAATGAGCTCGACAACCTGGTGAAGCTCAATATGCAGATGACAACCTCGGCGGCAAACCTCACTGATGCGCTGCGTGGCAACTCCAAGGTGCAGGGCGACTGGGGCGAGGCATACCTTGAGACAATACTCGAAAGCACAGGCTTGGTGCGCGGCGTACACTACCACGTGCAGCAGAACTTCAAGACGGAGGAGGGTGCAAATGTGCGTCCCGATGTGGTGCTGTTGTTGCCCGAGTCACGCTCAATTGTCATCGACTCGAAGGTGTCGCTCACGGCATACGTGCGCTCAACGGAGGCTACGTCGGACGGCGAGCGCAGGGTGGCGATGGCGGAGCATCTACAGTCGATACGTCGCCACGTGCAGGAGCTATCGCTCAAGGAGTACCAGCGACTTGTAAACTCGCCCGACTTTGTGGTGATGTTTATACCCACAGAGCCAGCCTTTCTTGAGGCTCTGAAGCAGGATAACACGATATGGACAGATGCCTATGCCAAGAAGGTGATAATATCGTCGCCCACCAACCTCTTGGCACTACTTAAGATGGTTGCCGATATGTGGCGACGTGATGCACAGACAAAGAATCAGATAGAGATTATCGACAAGGCGACAAAGCTCTATGAGCAGCTTGTGGCATTTACCGACCAGCTCGAGGGCGTAGGTGCGGCATTAGATACGGCAAAGAGCCGATACGACGAGGCGTATAAGCGTCTGCATACTGGTAATAATAATATAGTACGCCTTGGCGAAAAGCTCAAGAAGTTGGGTCTTCCGACCAAGAAGAGCCAGTCGTCGAAGGTGCTCACTGCCGCAGAAGGCGAAGATAGTGACGAGTAGCTTGCAACTTGGTTGAGTGCTTGCCGTTTGGATGAGTGCCTATCTCTTGGTTGAGTGCCTCTATGGGTACTCCTCGTAGGCATACTCTATGGCGCGGTTTACCTGATCCAAGAAGGGCTTACAGCGTCTAAATGCCTCTATGGTGCGCTCTATCCAGCAGTCGTCTAAAAACCACTCCGACGTGAGCGGACGAGTGAGACACAGCTCCTTTTTGCGTAGCAGGTACTCATACTCTGGAGCTACGCTAAAGCCTTTGGGCGTACGCTTCAGCGAATTTGACTCATCTAAAATAAAGCCGCTATGCTTGATGTTTTCGACCATCTCGGCGGCATTATCCTCAATCTCCTCGCGCATACTGCGTAGCACATATGGCTCGGGACAGACGTTGCCAGCTGCCAAGAATGAGCCCTCGCCCCACGTATTGCCCTTGGGCGATATGTGTAGGTAGTAGCCACCAAAGCCACTGCGCTTGCCACCACGCACGATAAAGGCACTGAAGAAGTCCTTATACGGAGTCTTGTCCGCACTGAAGCGTGTGTCGCGGTAGATGCGATATGTCGACTGTGCGAGTGTCACACCCTCGATGCTGCTGTCAAACGATGCTATGCCTGCGATAAGTTGCTCGACGTTGGCGTTGTGCTTGGCTAAAGCCTCCTTGTAACGCTGCTTGTTTGCTTGAAACCATTCGCGGTTGTTGTTGTCGTGCAGGTCGGCAAGAAACGATAATATATCTCTCATTGTTGCAGTGTGTTGGCGTGGTGATTACTATAAAAAGAGGTCGGGGCGCAAGCAGACCACTATCTACCTCTCTCGCCCCGACAGTTCACAATATTACGACAAGTCGACTACCACGCAAACAAGGGGTACTCGTTCATCATAGCATTTACATCCTTGCGTACAGCTGCGATGTTCTCCTCATTCTCGGGGTCAGACAATACGCGGTCGATAAGCTCGGCGATATAGTCCATCTTATCCTCCTTGACACCACGTGTAGTGATGGCGGGAGTACCGAAGCGCAAGCCCGATGTGGTGAAGGGTGTGCGTGAGTCGAAGGGAACCATATTCTTGTTTGTGGTGATGTCGGCAGCTACGAGGCATCTCTCTGCGAGCTTACCTGTAAGCTCGGGGAACTTGGTACGGAGGTCAACCAACATAAGGTGGTTGTCGGTGCCGCCAGAAACAATCTTGTAGCCACGCTTCGTGAGAGCCTCTGCCAAAGCCTTTGAGTTCTTCACAACCTGCTGCTGATACTCCTTGTACTCTGGAGTGAGAGCCTCGCCAAAGGCAACAGCCTTTGCTGCGATGACGTGCTCCAGCGGGCCACCCTGAATACCAGGGAATACTGCCGAGTTGAGAATCTGCGACATCTTCTTAACTACGCCCTTGGGAGTTGTGTAGCCCCAAGGATTATCGAAGTCCTTGCCCATAAGGATAATACCGCCACGAGGGCCACGCAAGGTCTTGTGTGTTGTAGATGTAACGATGTGAGCATACTCAACAGGGTTGTTGAGCAAGCCAGCGGCGATAAGACCTGCTGTGTGAGCCATATCTACGAGAAGCAATGCACCTACCTTGTCAGCAATCTCGCGCATACGCTTATAATCCCACTCACGAGAGAATGCCGAAGCACCACCCACGATGAGCTTTGGCTTATGCTCGATTGCTAAACGCTCCATCTCGTCGTAGTCGATGTTGCCTGTCTGCTCCGAGAGCTTATAACCTACGGCGTTGAAGTACATACCAGACATATTCACGGGCGAACCGTGTGAGAGGTGACCACCGTGTGAAAGGTCGAGACCCATAAAGGTATCGCCAGGCTTGAGGCACGCGAAGAATACCGCCATATTAGCCTGTGCGCCAGAGTGGGGCTGTACGTTAGCGTATTCGGCACCATAGAGCTTGCAGATACGCTCAATAGCAAGGTTCTCAATCTTGTCAACAACCTCGCAACCACCATAGTAGCGAGCCGCAGGATAGCCCTCGGCATACTTGTTGGTGCATACAGAGCCCATAGCAGCCATAACTTGGTCGCTCACAAAGTTCTCCGATGCGATAAGCTCGATGCCCTTTGTCTGACGTGAACGCTCCTCGGCGATCAGGTCGAAAATCTGTAAATCTTTGTTCATTGTAGTTTATAGTGTAGTTTAGTTGTTAGCTTATATATTAACTTAACAAAGGTATGAAAAATTTTTTTAGGCTGCAATTTTTTTTACACTTTTGGCTATCTGTTGAGTGCCATATCGCCATCCTTAACCCAGCCCAGACGCTTCATTATGCTGTGGAATATGAGGCTTAATAGTGCGGGGGCAATGAAGTACAGACCGATAATCTCTGCGAGGAGCAGTGTGTGGTCGGTTGTTGCACTCATCTCTGCCCAGCAGCCGAGAGGTCCTACAAGACCAGCTGTGCCCATACCTGCGCCTGCGGCGTTGTTCACCATCTTGAGCCACATCGTAGATACGGGGCCAAGTATGGCGGAGGTTAGGGTGGGAGCGAGCCATATTATGGGCTTACGGGCGATATTTCCTATCTGCAGCATAGATGTACCGAGTCCCTGCGAGATAAGTCCTCCCATACCGTTGTCCTTGTAGCTGATGACGGCAAAACCTACCATCTGCGCACAACATCCCGCTGTTGCAGCACCCGCCGCCAAGCCTCCGATGCCTATTGATATGCAGAGTGCCGCCGAGCTTATGGGAAGTGTTAGTATGCAGCCCACTGACACCGATACGATGATGCCCATAGTAAATGGGTTGAGCATTGTGGCGCGGTTGATAATCTCGCCCAACGACATCACCCACTCGTTGATAGGGGCGCAGCAGTATTTGGCAAAGAGACCTCCAATGACTACGGCAACAAGTGGCGTGATGATGATATCAACGGGTGTGCGCTTCGATACGAGTGAGCCAGCCTCGATGCCTACGATAGCTGCAAGATACGCGCCAATAGGGCCGCCAAACTGATAGCCCAATGCGCCTACTGCCACTGCCGATATAGTCACTAACGGGGCACGCTTAAGACCGAAGGCTATGGCAAGACCTATCGAGCCACCCACGACAAGTGGTGACTGCAGCGTTGCGGCGATGTCTGCTAAAAAGTCGAGTCCTGGGATAAGTGATATCTGCTTGACGATAAGTCCGAGTATCAACGAGCAGAAGAGACCCATTGCCATATAACTTAATGCGTCTACAATGTAGATTTTGAAGATGTCGCCGACACCTGATGTTTTTTGCTGTTTAGCCATAGTGTACTGATGTGTAGGGTTTATGATATGAGCCCATGTGGCTCGACTCTGTTTATTAATGCAAATATACTATTTTTATCGTAAAAGTTGACCATTATACCGAGACTTTTGTTGCATTGCTATTGTAGTTATGCACAAAAAAATGTATATTTGCATCAAATTAACCAAAATTCTTATAGTTATGATCGGAACAATTATCTACATTATCGGTATTGTACTCTCTATTATGGCTTGCGTTGAGATTTTTAAGCTCCAGGGAGACTTCATCAAGAAGCTTATCTTCGTAGTGCTTATCTTGCTCACCAGCTGGATTGGCTTGGCTGTCTACTACCTCTATGCCCGTACACGTATCGGCGAGTGGGTTAAATAGCGAGTATTCACCCCTTTATTAGGGCTCTGCTCGAGGAGCGAAACTCTCTTTGGGCAGAGCCTCTTTTTGTCTGGCGCGGTTGGGCGTGGTGTCGCCGCGAGCAGTTGTTTCGAGAGAGTGTTAGAGTTTTGGGTATATACAACACCGTTCAATATGATAAAATATAGACAGACAACCCTTCGCAATGGTCTTACTGTGCTGGTTAGCCGAGACTCGGCATCAAAGCTCGCTGCGGTAAACCTGCTGTATATGGTTGGTGCGCGTAATGAGGATCCCTCGAAAACGGGTTTTGCCCACCTCTTTGAGCACCTTATGTTTCGTGGTACGTATGCTGTGCCAGAGTTCGATGTGCCTGTGCAGATGGCGTGTGGCGAGAATAATGCCTTTACCAACAACGACTACACTAACTTCTATATAACCCTGCCCAAAGAGAACCTTGCGTGTGCTCTGTGGCTTGAGAGTGACCGTATGCGTAACCTCAATATAAGCGAGGAGGCGTGCCAGACAGAGAAGCACGTGGTCATCGAGGAGTATAAGCAGCGTTACCTCAACCAGCCCTATGGCGACGAGCAGCTGTTGTTGCGTGACCTTGCCTATAAGTGTCATCCCTATCGCTGGTCGACAATAGGCATCTCGCCCGACCATATTGAGCGTGCTACGCTGGATGACGTAAGGGCCTTTTATGATTTGCATTACCGTCCGTCGCGTGCTATACTCGCCATCTGTGCCGATATCGACGAGGAGGAGATGTTGCGTATGGCAGAGGAGTATTTCGGAGAGATTGAGGACTGCGGAGGTGTCATCTCTGCGGTTGTAAGCGAGCCAAAGCAGACGGAGCCTCGCCGCTTAGAGGTGGAGCGCGATGTTCCAGCAACCGACATCACCATAGCCTTTCATATGGGTAGCCGCCTCTCTGATGACTTCTTCTTGGGCGACCTCGCATCGGATCTATTGGCGGGAGGCGAGTCGTCACGTCTGGTTAATCGCCTTGTCAAGGAGCGTGCGCTCTTCTCGAGTGTCAACGCCTACATCACAGGTAGTCTTGATGCGGGACTCTTCATCATAAAGGGTAGGCTTATGCCCACCACCGATGAGCGCGTTGCCGAGGAGGCTCTGTGGGGCGAGTTGCGTGACTTGGCAGAGGGCGATATCTCCGACTATGAGCTGGAGAAGGTGAAGAATAAGTTTGAGACAAATATGCTTATGGGCGAGCTCAACGTAATGAACAAGGCACTCAACCTCTGTTTCTATGCTATGACGGGCGATATCACGCTTATCAACCGCGAGGCGGAGATATACCGTGCCATAACACGTGACGACGTGCGCCGCTTTGCCACAGAGTGTTTTACTGTTAATAACTCCTCGACGCTCGTATATAGAGCCGCGAGAAAAGCCACGATGTAGAGTATGAGACCACAACCCGATATTGTTATCCCCGCAAGCGTTGATATGCCGCGTGCGGAGCTGCACACCACAGCCAATGGGGTGCGTATATACGCGCTGCCGACACGTGACTTTGAGGTAGTGCGCTTTACGTTTGTCTTTCGTGCTGGTACCTCGATGCAACATAAGCCCTTTACAGCCTCGGCAACAGCCAATATGTTGGGCGAGGGTAGCACAACACTTACTGCACAGCAGATTGCCGAGAAGTTAGACTACTACGGCTCATACTTCGATGTGAACATAGACCGTGACTATGCCTATGTGTCGTTCTGTTCGTTGAGTAAGTTCTTTGCGCCCACTGTGGAGGTTGCGCGCGAGATTGTGCTGCATCCAACATTCCCGCAAAACGAGCTTAATGTATATCGCTCGAAGCGTAAGCAGAGCCTTGCTGTTGAGCGCAAGAAGGTGGACGTGCAGTCGCGTGAGCTCTTTGCCAAGGCACTCTTTGGCGAGAGCCATCCCTACGGTATTTCGGCTGACGAGAGCCACTATGATAGCCTTGAGCGCGATGACCTTATGTCGCTGTATGAGGAGATATATACCGCACAGAACTGCTTTGTGGTGTGTAGTGGACGCATCGACGACGAGGTGTTGAGCAGTATAGCGAGTATCGTCGAGCAGCTGCCGAGTGGTGAGTGCCGTGAGGTTAGCTTTCCGCAGTGTAAGACGACATACAGCTTGGCGCAGGACTCTGGCACAGCCCTCCAAGCATCCATACGCATTGGTCGCCTGCTGTTCGAGCGCACGCATCCCGACTTTGTGGGTATGCAGGTTGTGGCGACGGTGTTGGGAGGCTACTTCGGCTCGCGCCTTATGCAGAACCTACGCGAGGAGCACGGCTACACCTATGGCGTGATGTCGGCTATGGTAAACTTTGAGCGTGCTGGCTACCTTGCCATTGCGACACAGGTGGCACGTGAGCACTGCGACGATGCACTGCGCGAGATATACAGCGAGATTGAGCGTCTGCGCTGTGAGCTTATATCTGAAGATGAGCTGCAGATGGTCAAGAATGTTATGATAGGCGAGATATTGCGTATTCTGGATGGCCCATTCGGCATTGCTGATGTCACCATCGAGAATATTATGTGTGGCTACGATAATAGTGCCACAGAGCGTAGCGTGGCAGAGATATTTGCTATAACGCCCGAGCGTGTGCGTGAACTTGCGTGCAGGTATCTTGAGCGCGACGACCTAATTGAGGTAACGGTAATGTAAAGGTTGTGGCTATGAGAAGATTTTTATATATTGTGGCGTTTATACTCTCGGCTGTCGGAGCTGTCGGAGCTGTTGGGACTGTCGTGGCGCAGGAGTATCGCATTGAGGAGAGTATCTGCTATTCGACTGCCGATGAGTATGCGTGTGAGCGTTGTATGCTCGATGTATACTACCCTGTAGGGGGCGATGAGTGTGAGGTCGTTGTATGGTTTCACGGTGGAGGACTTACGGGTGGCGAGCGATATATTCCGAGGCAGCTTAAAGAGCACGGCATAGTGGTTGTTGCTGTCAACTACCGCCTTATGCCACGTGCTACGATAGATGACTGCATCGACGATGCTGCTGCCGCTGTGGCGTGGACATTTAGCAACATAGCTCGCTATGGTGGCTCTGCCGACAAGATTGTTGTGTCGGGGCACTCTGCAGGTGGCTACCTTACAAGTATGATAGGTCTCGACAAGCAGTGGTTGGCGAAGTATGAGGTGGATGCCGATGCTATTGCCGCCCTGGTGCCGTTTAGTGGTCAGGTTATAACGCACTTTGCTAATAGGCGTGTGCGCGGTATGTCGGAGATGCAACCGCTCGTTGACGAGTATGCGCCGTTGTACCATATACGTCCCGATGCACCGCCATATATCATAATATCGGGAGATCGTGAGCGTGAGCTCTTTGGTCGCTACGAGGAGAATGCCTATATGTGGCGTATGCTTAAGTTGGTGGGACACCCAGCCGTGGAGATATATGAGCTTGATGGCTACGACCACGGTGCTATGGCAGAGCCTGCCCACCACATATTGTTGGATGTAGTAAGACGTGTGGCAGATGGAGCATTTGGTAGATAGCGACCTACGCGAATATGTCGAGCGTGAGATACTTCCGCGCTACGATACGTTTGATTTAGCACATCGACGTGACCACGCTATGACGGTCATCAGCCAGAGCCTCAAGCTGTCGCAACACTATGACGTAGATGTCAATATGGTCTACGCCATTGCCGCCTACCACGACACGGGGCTTGTTGCGGGGCGCGATACCCACCACCTTGCATCGGGCGTTATACTGCGCGAAGATAGAGAGCTATGTCGCTGGTTTACGGCGGAGCAGATAGATGTTATGGCGGCTGCCGTTGAGGATCATCGTGCCTCCTTGAAGCGGGCACCACGCACCATCTATGGGTGCATCGTTGCCGAGGCTGACCGTGTCATTGATAGCGAGACGATACTACGTCGCACGATACAATTCACCCTTGCCAACCATCCCGATTTAGACCGTGAGGAGGGCTATGAGCGTATGGTGGAGCACCTTATGCAGAAGTACTACTACGGTGGCTACTTGCGATTGTGGATAGCCGAGTCGGAGAATGCCGCACGTCTTGAGAGCCTGCGACAACTCATTGCCGACAGAGTGCAGCTACGTAGGTGCTACGACAGGATATATGCCTCCCTTACCGAGGTGTAGGGTAGTGGCGTAGGCGTAAGACAGCTACTTCCTGCTCTCGGCGTAGATGTCGTGCAGGCGATGTGACATAAAGTATTGGAACGCGCCACGCAGGAACATATACATCGTAAATGCCATCCATAGGGCGTTGTTGCCTATGAGCCAGCCCAAGCCATAGAGAATTATGAAGTAGCATATCGACGAGTATATCATCGAGTTGCGCATTATGCGGCTACGTGTTGCACCCACCATTATACCATCCATAACAAAGGGGAGTGCCGAGGCTATGGGTATCACTATTATCCAGCCTATGTAGTTGCGGGCAACATCTATGAGGGTATCTATGTCGGCACTCTTGTCTACGAGCAGTGCAAAGATATCCTCCCACCAGCCTACGTAGACACCTACGAAGATTATAGACACCACAAAACACCATACTATGCAGAGCTTTATGGCACGACGCAATGAGCTCTCATCGCGCGCGCCTATAAACCTGCCTGTGAGTGCCTCGGCAGCATAGGCGAAGCCGTCGTTCATATACGAGAAGAGTGTGAACAGCTGCAGGAGCATTGCGTTGACTGCGAGTATGTTCTTATCGCCCGTATCTGCCGATGCCTTTGTGAAGAAGGTGTAGACGGCAACAAGACAGAATGTGCGCACTATGATATCGCCATTGATACTGAAGAACTTGCGCATAGCAGCCATATCCATAACCTCGCTTAAGGTGACCTTGACAATACGCTTGCGATACATAAGCGTTATTATCACCACCATAACAGCTACGCCTGTCCACTGTGCCACCACCGAGCCGAGGGCTATGCCCTCAAGTCCCATTGTGCCAACTATCGAGAAGAGGTAGCTGCACGCTATGTGGATGACGTTTACAAGTATGGCGACACTCATCGGCACTATGGCATTCTGCATACCTGTAAGCCAGCCGTTGAAGGCGAAGAGGAGTATGCCCGCAGGCACTGCCCAGATGCGCGTGTAGAAGTAGTCTGATATAAGGGTGTCGATCTCCTCGGAGCCTGTGCTCATAAACCATATAGAGAGCTCGCCGATAGGGTATTGCAACGCAAAGGCTACTACGCCCACGCCGAGAGCAACTATCAGGGCACGCCACAGCATCAGCGAGTACTCCTTGTGGTGCTCTGCGCCAAAGGCTTGTGCCGTAAGACCACTCGTGCCCATACGTATAAAGGAGCAGTTCCAGTATATGAAGTTGAAGATGGCAACGCCTATGGATAACGCACCTATGGTTGTGGCGGCATCACCATTGCCCACACGTCCTGCGATGGCTGTTGAGACGATGCCCATAAGGGGCACTGTGATATTTGATATTATGTTGGGTATAGCTATTCGAAGAATCTCTCTATTCATATATATTGCTCTTAACGCCACAAAGGTAATACAAATTCCGAAATATTATCACAGATAATATGGCACACAATTTGTTTTATTTTGAAAACCAAAAAAAATGGTTACCTTTGCCGCACATTATTTATAATATTATCAAGATGAAAAATTCAAACACAGACTCAACGGCTAACCTTTCACGCTTTGCACGTGACAAGCGTCAGCGAGTAAGCTCTACGGAGCGCGTTGAGCGTAGTCCCCGCCCTCGCCGAGAGGCTGATAACGAGGGACAGCGAGAGTTCTCGCCAAGAGCACATTCAGCCAATAAGCGTGCATCGTTTAATCCGCACTTTACCGATGACAACCGTCTGCGCTCGGAGTATGAGCGTCCGCGTCGTCGTGAGGAGCAGCGTGAGGAGCGCACAGAGCGTGGCAACCGCACGGAGCGTGGTGGTCGCACAGAGTATGGCAACCGCACGGAGCGTGGTAGTCGCAGCGCATCGGAGGGTGGTAAGCGTCCCTCATTTAAGGGCGGCAGCAGCAGCCGTAACACACGCAACGAGGGCTACAAGCCCACAGCAAAGGGTGGCAGCAAGCGCAGCTATGGCACAAAGGCGAGCGATGACAAGCGCAGCTATGGCACAAGGTCGGGTGACGACAAGCCGCGTAGCTATCCCAAGTACAACCCCAACCGCCAGACGGGGGAGATACGTCTAAACCGCTTTATATCGCAGTCGGGTGTATGCTCACGTCGTGAGGCTGATGACTTCATCCTGGCAGGTGTCGTGACTGTGAATGGTCAGGTTGTAACGGAGCTTGGTACAAAGATTTTGCCCACTGACGAGGTGCGTTTCAACGACGAGCGTTTGCAGGGCGAGAAGAATGTATATATGGTACTCAACAAGCCCAAGGGCTATGTTACATCTCTTGATGACCCATATGCCGACAAGACCGTGATGGATCTTGTTAAGGGTGCCTGCACAGAGCGTGTATACCCCGTAGGTCGTCTCGACAAGAACTCGCTGGGTCTGTTGCTTATAACCAATGATGGTGATATCACACGCCAGCTGACACACCCCTCGTGCCGCAAGAAGAAGATATATCAGGTGTCACTCGATAAGCCACTTACGCGTGCCGATATGGATACGCTAACAGAGGGTATCACGCTCGAAGATGGCGAGATATATGCCGACGAGGTGGCATACGCCAGCGAGGATAAGCGCGAGATAGGTATCGAGATTCACTCGGGACGCAACCGTATTGTGCGCCGTATGTTCGAGCACCTCGGCTACAATGTCCAGAAGTTGGATCGTGTATACTATGCTGGTCTTACAAAGAAGAATCTTAAGCGCGGTGCTTGGCGTTTCCTTACAAAAGATGAGGTTATGCGCCTCAAGACAGGTCAGTACGAGTAGCAGCTTTAGGGCGGAATAGGAGCGGCTTTAGTGAGCGGCTATTGCGCGAGAGTATAGGGCGAAATAGGGCGGAATATGGTGAGATAGTACGGAGTAGGGGAAACCCTATCGAGCACTATTAAATCCTATTCCGCCCTATCCTATCAAGCCCTATCCAACCTACGCCACATCCTGCTCTGCCAACCACGCCACACCCCTGTACACCGCCAACTCCACGCTCTACCAACCACGCCACACCCCTGCACATCGCCAACTCCACGCTCTGCCAACCCCGCCACATCCTGCTCTGCCAGCCATAATTTTCCAATTATTTGCTCCTTTGAAAAAAAAATCCTATATTTGTAAATGAATTTTCATTAGGCGATAACATCGTCGTCCCTGTAACGCAAGTAGAGATATGTAAAAATAATTAAAACCGTTGTATTATGATGAAGAAATTTGCAATTCTATTGGTGGCTATGCTCTGCACAACTACTGCCTTTGCGCAGTTTGAAACCGACTATGGCAGGGTGGTAAATAATGCTAAAAACCCGAGCAGCTGGGAGGTCGGTTTGCGCCTTGGTGATACTGGCTTGCAGGCTGTAGCCGACTTTGCGTATAACGATGACTGCTATTTCGAGGCTCGTTTCGGTATGCTTTATAGCAGCCGTATGTACTTCACGCTTGCTGGCTGGGATCTTGGCTATGTGGGCGGTGTTTGTGCCGACTTCACTGCTTTGCACTACTGGAAGTGTTATAATTGGGACTGGACACCTCGCGCTGGTACGTGGTTCCTCGATGCTGGTGCAGGTCTTAACATTGGTGGTGCCAAGAACTATATGTACCTCGGTGTGTCGGGCTCTGCGAAGTTTGGCTTCGAGTTCCGCGAAGTGCCTATCCGTCTGTCGGTAGACTACACACCCGTCTTGGGTCCCTCTATCGCCTACGGTATGAAGAAGCACGGCTTTGAAAAGGGTGCTTACTCCGACTTCTTCTGGAGCGGTCTTTATAACTTTGGTGTGACTGCTACATACTACTTCTAACGGATAGACAGCATAGGTAGACATCTGCCAAAAAATGGTAATATCCCGAGGCTCGCTGCGAGTTCTCGGGATTTTTGTGTATCTACTGTTGTAGAGCTTGCGATAAAGACTTATATTTAACTTAATGTGGATGTGAGGTATCGAGATATTCACTCTTAAATATATGTTATTATGGCAAGTGTTAAAGTTAAATTTAGACCCTCGACCGTAACGGACGTGTCGGGTACACTCTATTACAATGTCTACCACAGAGGTCAAAAGAGTATTCACTCAACAGCGTATAGGCTCTATGCAGAGGAGTGGAACGCCGCCACGTCCACCATCGAGCTATCCTCTGCCGAGCCACAGCGCGTGGAGTATTTGCAGCGTGTGGCAACCGCTATGAAGGACGATCTGCACCGTTTTAGCCACCTTGTAGAGTACTTCGAACAGCGCGAGAAACCATATCGTGCAGCCGATGTTGTTGCGGCATTCTGCGCAAATACAGCTATGCTGATGCCCTTTATGCGCCTTACGATAGAGCGACTACGCGAGGCGGGAAAGATACGCACATCGGAGACATACGCCTCTGCGCTACAGAGCTTTATGCGCTTTCGTCGTGGGCGCGACATAGCCATAGAGGATATCGACGCGGAGCTTATAGAGCGATATGAGGCGTATCTGCGCGATATAGGCGTGTGTGCCAACAGCTCGTCGTTCTATATGCGCATACTGCGTGCCGCCTACAACAGAGCCGTAGACAGAGGACTCGCCAAGCAGCGTTCACCCTTTAAGCACGTATATACGGGTGTCGCCAAGACCGTGAAGCGCGCACTGCCGCTAAAGACTATACGCAGCATCCGCGACCTCGATGTAGGCTATAAGCCCTCGGTGGAGTATGCCCGCGATATGTTTCTCTTCTCGTTTTATACGCGAGGTATGTCGTTTGTGGATATGGCATATCTGCGTAAGTCCAACCTCCATAATGGCGTGTTGACCTACTGCCGCCATAAGACGGGACAGCAGATGTTCATACGCTGGGAGGCGTGTATGCAGGATATAGTCAACAAGTACTACAACCCCCACTCGCCCTATCTGCTGCCTATAATAAGCACATCGAGTAAGAGGTCGGCACGCAAGCAGTATATATATGCTGCCCACAGAGTTAACGCCAACCTCAAGCGCGTAGCCGAGATGCTCGAAATAGAGATGCCGCTGACGATGTACGTGGCACGCCACTCGTGGGCGAGTGTTGCCCACCGCAAGAATATCCCGCTGTCGGTGATAAGCGAGGGTATGGGGCACGACTCGGAGAACACCACGCGCATATATCTAACGTCGCTTGACAACGTAGCCATAGATAGAGCCAATACCCTTATATTAAGTTCGTTGTAGGGGCAGTGCCGAGCCATTTGTGTATGCATTTTGCATAGTTCAAGAAAAAGATTTACCTTTGTATGTAATACGTTACCGACTATGATTGTGAATACACCTACGTCGCTCATCAGCGACATCGTTGCAGCGCAACGCGCCTACTTCCGAACAGATGTAACGCGCTCTGTAGATTTCCGTCTCGACCAGCTCATAAAGCTTGAGAAGGGTATACGTCGCCACGAAAGGGCGTTGTGCGAGGCACTACAAAAAGACCTCAACAAGTCCTACGAGGAGGCTTATATGACTGAGATAGCCATACTGTTAATGGAGATAGAGAACTTCAAGAGGCATCTGCGCGGCTGGGCAGCACCCTCCAAGAAGCGTACGCCGCTAATGCTCTTTCCGTCGCGTAGTGCCATTATCACCGAGCCGTTGGGCGTGTCGCTGATTATAGCTCCGTGGAACTATCCTGTGCAGCTGCTCCTCAACCCGCTTATAGGTGCTATCGCTGCGGGGTGCTGTGCTGTGTTGAAGCCCTCGCCCTATGTGCCGCACGTGGCACAAGAGTTAGAGCTGCTCATACGCGAGCTCTACGACCCGAGGTATGTTGCCATAGTGCAGGGCAACCGCGATGTCAACACCGCGCTGCTTGCCTGCCGCTACGACGTAATCTTCTTTACGGGCTCACCCAAACTCGGACGTGTAGTTATGCGTGCTGCTGCGGAGCACCTCACACCCGTTGTGCTGGAGCTGGGTGGCAAGAGCCCTGTGGTGATAGACAGCACTGCCGATATAAGGGTTGCTGCGCGACGTGTAGCGTGGGGAAAGACGCTCAACTGTGGTCAGACGTGCATAGCCCCCGACTATGTGCTTGTCGCAAGCGACGTAAAGGAGCTCTTCGTGCAGGAGTTCGGACGTGCTGTGCGCGAGCTTCACGGTGACGATGTGCAGCGTAGTCCACACTATGTGCGTATGGTGAGTGATGCCGCCTTTGAGCGTGTGAGTGGCTATATGGCTGACGGCAGGGTGGTGTATGGTGGCAGGGTAGATGCCAAAGATAGGTACATCGAGCCTACGCTGCTCGATAATGTGGCTATGGATAGCCCCGTTATGACCGAGGAGATATTTGGGCCTGTGCTGCCTATCGTGGAGGTGGGCTGCGTGGATGAGGCTATCGCCTTTATCAACCAGCGCGAAAAGCCTTTGGCACTATACGCCTTTGCCGAGGAGCATATCGCCCGTAGAGTTATCGACCACACGTCGTCGGGAGGTGCCTGCATAAATGATGTTATTATGCACATCGCCAATGGCAATATGCCCTTTGGTGGTGTCGGGCAGTCGGGTATGGGACGTTATCACGGACGCGATAGCCTCTATGCCTTCTCGCACCGCCGCTCAATGCTTACCACGCCCACGTGGCTCGATATGCCATTTAGATATATGCCCTATAGGTGGTTTAAGTGGGCAAAGCGATTTATGAAGTAGTGGGCTGTGTGCTGTAGATGAAGAGCAGAGGTTTAATAAAAAGATGTGGTTTTAGGCTCGCGAAGCCCGAAAAAGCAGAGTTTACTAAAATGTAAATGGGCATTTTTAGGCGAGCATAACGACAAAAAACACTTCTTATTCAGCCTCTTGTGTTGTTAGTTCTTGCCGAGCACAATGCGCTCAATCTCCTCTATCTGGAGCTTTAGCTGCTTGTCGGTGTCAATCATATCTGCCACTGCCTTGCAGCTGTGTAGTACCGTAGCGTGGTTTCGTCCACCTATCGACGAGCCAATCACCGTTAGCGGTGCCTTGGTGTGCTGCTTCGAGAGATACATTGCCACCTGTCGTGCCTGTGCCACGTCGCGTGTACGCTTTGCCGAGTTAAAGGTGTCGAGGTCGATGTTGTAGTACTCGCATACCACCTTTACGATGTGGTCGATGGTAATCTCTCGCTGCGTGAGCTTCACATATACCTTCAGGATGTCCTTTGCCAACGATATGGTTATCTTCCTGCCGAGGAACGAGGCGTTTGCTATCAGCGATGACAACGCACCCTCAATCTCACGCACATTTGCCGAGATGTTGGTGGCGAGGTATGCCACGACATCCTCGGGGATGTGTGCCCCCAGACGGTTAGCCTTTGCGCGGATAATCTTCACCTTTGTCTCGTAGTCGGGGATGTTGAGATATGCCGACAAACCCCACTTGAAGCGTGTCAATAGACGCTGCTCAATATCCTTAAGCTCCACGGGGGGCTTATCCGATGTTAGTATGAGCTGCTTGCCACCAAGCTGCAGGTGGTTGAAGATGTTGAAAAAGGCATTCTGTGTGCCCGTCTTACCCGTAAGCTCCTGAATGTCGTCTATTATCAGCACGTCCACCATCTGGTAGAAGTGTATAAAGTCGGTTATCTCGCCATTCTTGTATGCTGTCTGGAACTGCGCCTGAAACTTGTTCATAGATACGTACAACACCTGAAGCTCTGGGTGACGCTGTCGTACCTCGTGACCTATTGCCTGTACGATGTGTGTCTTGCCGAGTCCCGAGTCGCCGTATATGTATAGCGGGTTGAAGGCGTTGTTGCCAGGTGATACCGCCACAGCCATACCTGCCGAGCGCGCCAAGCGGTTGCACTCGCCCTCGATGTGGTTGTCGAAGGTGTAGTTGTTGTTGAGCTACGGGTCGAACATTATGCGACGCGGTAGCCCAGGTATTGTGAATGGGTTCTTTATAGCCGAGGCATCAGCAGGTGTCGAGACGTGGGGTACGGCAGTATCCGTTGTCACAGGCTGCTGTGTCTTGCGTGGCACTGCATACCTTATGCGTGTGCCCTCGCCATACAACTCGTTGAGTATGGGCTGAAGGTGCTGTATGTAGTGCTTCTCGATGTTTGCGACAAAGCTCTCGTTGGGTACGCGCAGACGCAACTCCGTGCCATCGAAGCCGATGGGACACGTGGGCTTCAGCCACCTAACATACTCCTCATCGGTTATCGAGAGACGGAGTCTGTCGAGGCAGTCTTGCCAGATGTTACTATATGTTTGCGTTTGCGTCATTATTTCAAAAAAATGTTGTAACTTTGTCCTATGTCATAGGCGATAATATCCCCGAAACAGTTCTAAATATTCTGTTTCAATGAGTTATGTATCTTACCTTCTTTTGTGCTTAAATCACCCTTGATTTGCTTGCTGCAATAAGAGCGTTTTGACATTGCAAATATGTGGATAATTTTATTAAAATAAATTCAAAATATAGTTGCAAAATTCGTTTTTTTTGATATGGGTAAATCGGCAGATTTTTTGTTGCGTTTTTTAATGTGCTGATACTTTTATAAATGAATATTTTTTCGTATATTTGCGTATTGGAAATATTGTATGCAAAACAATAAATTATAAATATAACTAATACTATGGCAAACAATTTCGATGAGCAGGTATTGTCAAGAGCACAGGCGTGGCTCGATGGCGATTATGATGAGGCAACAAAGGCGCAGGTGCGTCTGTTGATGGAGACCAACCCTAATGAGTTGGTGGAGAGCTTCTACAAGGATCTTGAGTTTGGTACGGGAGGTCTGCGTGGTATTATGGGTGTAGGTACTAACCGTATGAATATATATACGGTAGGTGCTGCTACACAGGGACTTTCAAACTATCTTAAGAAGAACTTTGCGGGCGAGCAAATAAAGGTTGCCATCTCGCACGACAGCCGCAACAACTCGCGTATGTTTGCCGAGCGTGTTGCCGACATCTTTGCCTCAAACGGCTTTATCGTCTACTTGTTCGATGCGTTGCGACCCACTCCCGAGTTGAGCTTTGCTATACGTCAGCTCGGTTGTCAGTCGGGTGTTATGGTTACTGCCTCGCACAACCCCAAGGAGTATAACGGCTATAAGGCTTACTGGAACGACGGCTCACAGGTGACCTCTCCGCACGATGTCAACATTATCGAGGAGGTGCTTAAGGTTACCGAGACATCGCAGGTGCTCACAGGCAAGAACCCCGAGAATATCAACATCCTCGGAGAGGAGTTTGACCGCATCTACTTGCAGGCTATCAAGGATCTCTCACTTTCGCCCGAGGCTGTGGCAAAGCACAACGATATGAAGATTGTCTACACGCCGTTGCACGGTGCAGGTGTCAAGCTCGTTCCTATGTCGCTTCGCAACTACGGCTTCAATAATATTATATGTGTCGAGGAGCAGATGGTGCTCGACGGCAACTTCCCCACAGTGGCATCGCCCAACCCCGAGGAGCGTAAGACTATGGCTATGGCTATCGAGCTTGCCGAGAAGGAGGGTGCAGACTTCGCTATGGCTACCGACCCCGATGCTGACCGCCTCGGTGTAGCCTTGCGTACAGGTAGCGGCGACTATGTGCTGCTTAACGGTAACCAGACCTTGGTGCTGCTTATGAGCTATCAGCTCACACGCTGGGCAGAGCTTGGTAAGATTACAGGTAAGGAGTTCGTCGTTAAGACCATCGTTACATCTATGATGCCCGACGCTATTGCCGAGCACTACGGTGTTAAGTGCTACAACTGTCTCACAGGCTTCAAGTACATAGCAAAGATTATCCGCGAGCAGGAGGGTAAGACCAAGTATATCGGTGGCGGCGAGGAGTCATTTGGCTACTTGCCAGGCGACTTTGTTCGAGATAAGGATGGCGTTGCAGCTATTACGCTTGTTGCCGAGGCTGCAGCGTGGGCACGCGAGACTATGGGCATCACGCTCTATGAGTGGTTGCAGCAGCTGTATGTCAAGTATGGCTTCTTCCGCGAGGGTCTTGTGAATGTTGTGCGCAAGGGTAAGGATGGTGCTGCCGAGATTCAGCAGATGATGGTTGACTATCGTCAGAATCCTCCCAAGTCGTTGCTTGGCTCACCCGTAGTGAAGATTCTTGACTATAAGAGTCTTGAGGAGCTGGATGTTGTAAGTGGCGAGAAGCGTCCTATCGAGGGCATCGACGAGAAGAGTAATGTTCTTCAGTGGCTTACAGAGGATGGCACAAAGGTATCGGTGCGTCCGTCAGGTACCGAGCCAAAGATTAAGTTCTACTTTGGCGTGAAGGCTCCGTTGTGCTGCGTTGAGAAGTTCGACGAGGTACAGGCTGCCTTGGACAAGAAGATAGAGGACTTGAAGCTTGAGCTTAACCTGTAATTTGATGTGATAAGGGGTCATCTGTGACCTCTCAATCGTCAGCCCGAATGGGAAATACGCCAGTATGTCCCATCCGGGCTTTCTCTTTATCGAGTCCACATCTACCCCCTTCTGACATCAAATTTTTGCTGTGATGCGTGACCATCAGCGACCTCTCAATCGTCAGCCCGAATGGGAAATACACCAGTATGTCCCATTCGGGCTTTCTCTTTATCGAGTCTTTCGTGTGTGTGACTGTGAGTGCGTGCTTCTACGTGTGCGTGTATGCGCGCGTGCACACGCGATTATATTTATCGTAGCGAGGTGGGGTGGTATCGTAGGCGGCGGCGTCTAAAAAATCGAAATAATTTTACCTTTGACACAACTTGTCAAAACGCAGGGCTTACTTTGCACTGTGAAACAAAAGAACAGAGTAATAAGTAACCTTAAAATTGCTACGACTATGGGAGTAAACTATTCGATTGATTGTCGCCACTGTGGTCAGCATAGCGACTACACTACCTACACAGATGCACGCACTATGCGATGTGCGGATATTGATAGCTCGATGCACGTCGACACGGAGTTTGCCATACGTTGTCCTGTATGTAGGTCGAAACTCAACACTACGGAGGCTGACTTCAGGGCGCAGGTGCGTGTTGTACGCCAAGCATAATTTTTGCTTATACGCGTATAGCTAAAAAGTCTCGGTCATATTTCTCAAATTGAGAAAAAAAGTGTAACTTTGAGACATAATTATAAAAATAGTAGACAGATATGTTAAAGATAAATATTGGGGATCAGATTCCCGCATTTCAGAGTGTTACAGAGCGTGGTGCAGAGTTCTCGCTAAACGACCTTAAGGGCTCGCCCACGGTGTTGTACTTCTACCCGAAGGATAATACGTCGGGATGTACGCTTGAGGCAAAGAGCCTGCGTGATGCTAAAGAGGAACTTATGCGTCGCGGCTATAAGATTGTGGGTGTCAGCCCAGACTCTGTTAAGTCGCATCAGAACTTCTGCACGAAGCACGACCTAAATTTCACGCTGCTGGCAGATACCGACCACTCACTCAGCGAGGCGGTAGGCGTATGGCGTATGAAGAGGATGTACGGCAGAGAGTATATGGGTATCGTCCGCACGACGTTTCTGCTCGATGCGGAGGCTCGCGTGACACATATCATCGAAAAGGTCGATACAAAGGACTCTTACGGGCAGATTGTAGCGTTATTGGATAAGTAGTATAATATTGGAAAACAAGTAAACAGAAGAGATATATGGCAGAGAAAGTACAAGTAAGTGCTGATAAGCTGAAGGTGCTGTCAGCAGTTATGGACAAGATTGAGAAGGACTTTGGTAAGGGCTCTATTATGCGAATGTCGAGCGAGAATGTTGCCGACGTACCTGTGATACCTACTGGCTCGGTTACCCTCGATATGGCGTTGGGTGTCGGTGGCTATCCGAAGGGTCGTGTAATTGAGATTTTTGGTCCCGAGTCATCAGGTAAGACTACGCTGGCGATACACGCTATTGCCGAGGCACAGAAGGCTGGTGGTATTGCGGCGTTCATCGACGCGGAGCACGCCTTCGACAGCTACTATGCGCAGAAGCTCGGTGTCGATGTAGACAACTTGCTGGTGTCGCAGCCCGATAATGGTGAGCAGGCGTTGGAGATTGCCGACTCGTTGATTCGCTCAAGTGCTATCGACATCATCGTTATCGACTCTGTGGCGGCTCTTACACCAAAGGCAGAGATTGAGGGCGATATGGGTGACTCGAAGATGGGCTTGCAGGCACGTCTTATGTCGCAGGCATTACGTAAGCTCACAGCCTCAATCTCAAAGACAAAGACCGTATGTATCTTTATCAACCAGCTGCGTGATAAGATTGGCGTGATATATGGTAACCCAGAGACTACGACAGGTGGTAACGCTCTTAAGTTCTATGCCAGCGTGCGTATCGACATTCGTCGCACGTCGGTAATAAAGGATGGTGAGGAGCAGCTTGGTACACGCACCAAGGTAAAGGTTGTTAAGAACAAGGTGGCACCTCCATTTAAGAAGGCGGAGTTTGATATTATGTTCGGCGAGGGTATCTCGCGCCTCGGCGAGATTATCGACCTCGGTGTAGACTATGAGATTATCCGCAAGTCGGGCTCTTGGTTCTCGTATGGTGACCGTAAGATTGGTCAGGGACGTGATGCCGTCAAGGAGGCACTGCGCAACGACCCCGCGTTGATGGAGGAGATTGAATTGCGTGTGCGCGAGGCTATGACAGAGGCTCGTGGCAGCCGATAAAGCAATGCTCAAGATGGCTACATTGCAGCAGTTGCAATAGTAGTGCGATGATAATTTAGGCTCTGAACACGGCTACCGATAGGGTAGTCGTGTTTCGAGGTTTACGATATAACGAAGTGTGACGATATGGAGTATACACAGCAAGATGAGTTATTGATTAACGAGAAGTGGCAGGAGCTTGTGGAGGCTTGCCGCAAGGCGAAGATTTGTCGCCGCGAAGATGACTGGGACTTTGTGAAGCGTGCCTACTCGTTGGCAAAGGAGGCGCACAAGGGTGTGCGTCGTCGCTCGGGTGAACCCTATATCGTGCATCCTATCGAGGTCGCGCTTATCGCGGTGCGCGAGATAGGCTTGGGCAAGAAGTCTGTTGTCGCAGCGTTGCTGCACGACGTGGTGGAGGATACAGAGTATACTGTAGAGGATATATCGCGTATCTTCTCGCCAAAGATTGCCTCTATGGTAGATGGTCTTACCAAGATGTCGGGAGTCTTTAATGCCGATAGCTCGGCGCAGGCGGAGTATTTCCGTAAGGTGCTGCTTACGCTGTCGGATGATGTGCGTGTGATAATCATAAAGATTGCTGATAGACTTCACAATATGCGCACGCTGGGTGCTATGCCCCATAACAAGCAGATTAAGATAACGAGCGAGACCATATACCTCTTTGTGCCGTTGGCATATCGACTTGGTTTGCACGCTATCAAGAGCGAGCTTGAGGATCTATGTATGAAGTATCGCTTCCCAGAGGAGTATGCCGAGATTAAGCGAAAAATCGACGAGACAGAGCCAGAGCGACAGGCGTACATTGAGCGTTTTATGGCACCTATCATAGATGTCCTTGACCGCAATAACTTCCAGTATGAGATGACGGCGCGCGTGAAGAGTGTATACTCAATATGGAATAAGATGCGTCGCAAGGAGATACCCTTCGAGGAGGTGTATGACCTCTTTGCTATACGCATCGTCTTTAAGGCGTTGCCCTTCCCTTCGGAGAAGACACAGTGCTGGCAGATTTATTCGTGCGTGACGGACATATACACGCCCAAGCCTGACCGCCTACGCGATTGGATATCTATACCCAAGTCAAATGGCTACGAGGCGTTGCACTCTACGGTTATGGGGCCCGATGGAATATGGGTGGAGGTGCAGGTGCGTACCGAGCGTATGGATGATATCGCCGAGCGTGGCTTTGCTGCCCACTGGAAGTATAAGCACGCCTCAATATCGCAGGAGGAGGATGGACTGGATAAGTGGCTTAAGAAGGTGCGTGATGCCTTGAGTGGCTCCTCGGAGAGTGCGCTCGAGTTCCTCGATAACTTTAAGCTGTCGCTATATAAGACAGATGTGGTGGTGTTTACGCCCAAGGGTGAGTCACATAGCCTGCCCTATGGTGCTACGGCTATCGACTTTGCTTATGAGATACACACAAACATCGGCAACCACGCAATAGGAGCCAAGATAAACCATAAAATAGAGTCTATTACCGCCGAGATTAAGAGTGGCGACCAGATTGAGATTATCACCGCCGAGAATGCCAAGCCAAAGGCTGAGTGGTTAGATGTCGTCGTCACCAGCAAGGCTCGACAGGCTATACAGAGCTACCTTAAGCGTGAGCGCGATAATAATATCGAGTACGGTATGCAGCTGCTTACGGAGCGTCTTGCGCAGTTTAACGTGCCGTTGAGTGGTAGGGTGCTGCGTAAGCTTATGCCAGCCTATGATTGCCGTAATAAGGATGAGTTATACAGTAAGATTGGCGCGGGTATCATAAAGCTCGATAATCTCGATAAGCTCCTTAAGGAGAATTCTACGCGAAAGATTCTCAAGTTCTGGAAGCTGCTGCTGCCTGGTAGTAGTAGCGAGCCACAGGAGGATGCCGACATTGACCTCGATGATGAGGCTGTGTCGCTTGACGATACGGCTGCTGCGGAGGATAACGACGGCGAGCCAGAGTTTGTTATGGCGGAGTGCTGTGAGCCTATCCCAGGCGATAATGTCGTTGGATATCGTGATCCGCAGACAGGGCGTATTATCGTGCATAAGTCGACGTGCGATACGCTTATTAAGCTCGCTGCGCAGTTTGGGCAGAATATCGTAAAGGAGCAGATTAAGTGGTCGCAGCAGAAGGCGGTGTCGTATCTTGCCTCTGTAGAGATTCGTGGAATTGACCGCACGGGCGTCATCCTCGATTTAACAAAACTTATAACAGCCGATTTTAGTATAAATATGCGAGCTATCAGCGTGCAAAGTCACGATGGTATCTTTGAGGGAACTATTAGTCTCTACGTAAAAGATATTGATAGCCTCAATGTCTTGCTTGATAATATCCGAGCCATAAAGGGCATTGAGCACGTCAGAAGATTGCTAAATACATAGTGGCCGAGGGTTGACTGTTTGTAGACGAATGTTGACTGTTTGCAGACGTGGGCAGTGCTCGGTTGCAACTGTTGGCTACGCTTATGAGGTCTCGGTATTGGGCATAATGTGGCAGGGTAGTAGATAGTATTTACAGTTACTTGTACGCCTAATATTTGGATGTTGCGGTATTTGATAGGGGCGTTATACAGCCCATTATGATTATTTGAAAATAGTATAATTTTAGTAAATAATTCTATTAGTATTATGGCATCAATTTTTTCACGAATTATAGCAGGTGAGATACCGTGCTATAAGGTTGCGGAGAACGAAGACTACTTCGCATTTTTGGATATCGCACCTTTGGCAAAGGGACACACATTGGTAGTTCCCAAGCGCGAGGTTGACTACTTTTACGACCTCGAGGATGACGAGCTGGAGGGTATGATTGTTTTCGCAAAGCAGATTGCGAAGAAAATTAAGGAAACTACACAGTGTAAAAAGGTCGCAACTGTGGTTTTAGGTCTTGAAGTGGCACACGCACACATCCATTTGATACCTATGAACAGCGAAAAAGATGTAGATTTTAGCCGTGAGAAGCTCCAGTTGTCAACAGAAGAGTTTAATGAAATAGCTCGTTCATTGCAGTTGTAGCAGGGTGTTGATAACTCTGTAACGACTTGATATTAAATAGGGTAGATTGTTGTTAACAGTCTGCCCTATATTGTTTTTTAACATAATATTCTCAAATTCCCTTTAGCCTATCTCTTTCGCGCTTATTCGCATATCTGGCAGTCAAAAAACGACGCAGCTTTACAAATGTAATTACAAATGTAAATTTGATATATCTGTAATGTTACAATAATAATTACAGTTGTAACTACACACTCTGTTAATAACGGCTGTTAATAGTTACAAATGTCATAATTTATAAGCTCTCTCAATGTATCACATTTTCAGGTTAAATCACAGGTGTTAAAATTCTTGATTATGAAGTATAACTAATTGAAAATGAGCTACGAACAAATTATATATAAAGTTTATTGTATTGTCAAATATGAATATTTGCGCATTTTAGTTATCTATGATAATTATTGTTATTAAATTACCTTAAAACGCTATAATATAGATTAATACTATTTTTTATATAAACTAAATTGTAGTATTAATTATTTTTGAGAGTTTACAATAATCATATATATTACAGTTGTAAACATTATTAACACTCTGCTAATTGTTACTTTTGTGTAAATTATTTTGTTTACAAGAATAAAATGATTACCTTTGTAAAAAATATATAAAATGAAGAGTAAACTCGAATATTTGCTCCAATCGGAGAACTTAACAGCGACCTCCCTCGCCCGACTGCTCGAAATTCAGCCGTCAGGATTGTCGCATATCTTGTCGGGACGTAATAAGCCGAGCTTCGATCTTGTTGTGAAAATTTTGCGCGCCTTCCCAAAGATTAACCCTGATTGGCTGCTGCTCGACTCTTCGCAGATCTACCGTGATGCCATAGATGATGAGGTGTTGGTAGACTCCCCCACCCGTGAAGTTGAGGACTCCAGAGATGAGCTGCCATTTGCGGCTAACGAAAATATCGAAATCTCACAGCCTCAAGCGGAGCAAAAAAATGAAAAGAGTGTAAATTTTGTGGGTGCTATTTCTGGATCGAGTTCGCCTAAAAAGGTTGAGCGCATCATTGTCCTATATGATGATAGTACCTTTGACAGCTACCGCTCCCGATAGATGCTGTTGTGTGAGGTTTTTCTCCACCTTGCTGCTATTTTAGCTGCGCAACATCTTGCTATTTAGAGGTGCGTCTGCGAAGGTGCTCTCTGCAGTTTTTGTGGCTGATTATTTTCGCTATCCTATTTTATGCGCGTTGCGCCCGCTCGCGCGTGCGCGTGCAATGCCGAGCGTAACTCTATATATTTTGATGCCATTGGTAATCTTCACTCCTGTGATGGCTATATGTATAAATATGCGCTAATAATAGATAAATATGCAATAAGTTTGCGAAGATTTTTTAGTAAACTGTATCTATAACGCTATTACGGTTGACGTGATTTGATACATACAGGGTGTGTTGTGGCAGATTATCTGCGTAGATTTTAGAGCGGTGTTTTGGTGCTCCGATGCGCCCAAAGTCTACTATTGACCGTTGCTCTCCGCCTTAATCTTTTGTAGTTCGTACATACGGTCACGATAGCGTGCTGCTGCCAAAAAGTCTAGGGTCTTTGCAGCGCGCTCCATATCTTGTCGAGCCTGGTTTATCAGCTCGTCTATGTTCTCTGCGGGTATGTACTTTGATTCCATCTCCGCAGCACTTTGTGCGTAGTGATCCTCATATAGTGGATATACGTTGGTGTCCACACTCTTGTCGCCACGCTCTGTGAGCAACGTGCTCTGTCCCGAGCCACTCTTTTGTGCTTGGCGCGGTAGAATCTCATTTTCGATATTGAAGCGCACCTGCTTTTCGCGCCTGCGGTTGCTCTGCTCAATGGCATACATCATCGAGTCGGTAACTTTGTCGGCATATAGTACCACGTGACCGTTCGAGTGGCGCGCAGCACGTCCTGCTATCTGCGTAAGTGAGCGTATATTTCTTAAGAAGCCCTCCTTGTCGGCATCGAGTATCGCTACAAGTCCAACCTCGGGGAGGTCGAGACCCTCACGCAGGAGGTTTACGCCTACAAGTACATCTATTCTATCCTCGTGCATATCCTCGAGAATCTGTATTCTGTCGAGCGTATCTACGTCGGAGTGTATGTACCTGTTGCGCACACCTATTCTATCGAGATATTTAGACATCTCCTCTGCCATACGCTTTGTGATGGTTGTCACAAGCACCTTCTCGTCACGGTGTATCGCACCATTTATAAGCTCTAACAGGTCATCTACCTGCTGGTGTGTGATGCGCACATCGAGAGGCGGGTCAATTAAGCCTGTGGGACGTATCATCTGTTCGGCAATTATACCCTCGCACTTTGTGAGCTCGTATGATGCAGGTGTGGCACTCACGTATATCTTTGTCGGTGTCAGTACCTCAAACTCGTTGAATTGCAGCGGTCTGTTATCCTTTGCCGCAGGCAGGCGGAAGCCATACTCCACGAGGTTCTCCTTGCGGGCGCGGTCACCACCAAACATACCGTGCACCTGTGGCAGTGTCACGTGGCTCTCGTCAATTACCGTTAGGAAGTCCTTGGGGAAAAAGTCTATGAGGCAGAATGGGCGTGAACCCTCTGGTCGTCCATCAAAGTAGCGTGAGTAGTTCTCGATGCCAGAGCAGTAGCCGAGCTCTTTAATCATCTCGAGGTCGTACTCCACGCGCTGCTTTATGCGCTGTGCCTCCATCTCGCGTCCTTCGCGCTCGAAGAATGCTATCTGCTTTCCGAGGTCGAGGTATATCTCCTCTATGGCGTTGTTTATTCGCTCCTGTGTTGTCACAAAGAGGTTAGTGGGGTACAGCGTGACGTTATTCAACGATGCAATCTTTGCGCCCGTCTCGTGGTCTATGCTGTATATAGCCTCTATCTCGTCGTCGTAGAATACCACTCGGAAACATTGGTTGCCAAACTCACCAAATGCCGCCATAATATCTATCGTCTCGCCCGTCACACGAAATGTTGCGGGCTGTAGCTCCAGCTCTGTGCGTGTGTATAACGCCTCCACAAGTCGGTATAAGAACTTGCGGCGATTGTGCTTTTCGCCTACTTTAATCTCTATTGCCGTCTTATGGAAGTCCTCTGGGTTGCCGCAACCATATAGACACGATACGCTCGACACCACTATCACGTCGCGTCGTCCCGAGAGTAGTGTAGCTACGGTCTTTAGTCGTAGCCTCTCTATCTCGTCATTTATCGAGAGGTCTTTTTCTATGTATGTGTCCGTCGTGGGGAGGTATGCCTCGGGCTGGTAGTAGTCGTAGTATGATACAAAGTACTCAACAGCATTGTCGGGAAAGAAGTTCTTAAATTCGCCGTATAGCTGTGCTGCGAGGGTCTTGTTATGGCTTAATACGAGTGTCGGACGGTTGAGCTGCGATATAACATTAGCCACAGTAAATGTCTTTCCAGAGCCTGTCACGCCCATTAGCGTCACGTGGGCTGCGCCATCGCGTATGCTGTCAACCAGATGCTTTATAGCCTCTGGCTGATCACCCATAGGGGCATAGTCTGACACGAGCTTAAAATCCATGCTACAAAAGTACGAAAAAAATATCAAATAAGAAACATTTCGCCATTGTGCGTGTAATTATCTCTTTTCGCTGCAAGCTACGCGTGTTGAACGTTTACCATATATAGTAACGTCGCACTACGTGTGCCTATTGCCATTTTATGGCTGAAAAAACAATATTTTTTAATTTTTAAGCACAAAAAATACTACAATAAGAAAACTTTTATTATATTTGGCGATTGAAAACAACTTGTTGTGAAAATATTAACAAACCATGAGAATAATTTAACCAATTTAAAACTATGAGAAACTATCTAATGATGATTGCGCTTCTGTTTGGCGCGTTGTTTACAGTCTCTTGTGATCGTGGAGAGCAGAATGTACCTGATCCTGATCCCGATCCACAGCCTACTCCCCAGAAGCCTGTGATTGAGGTTACTGCTGGTGAGGCTACCGAGACCACCTTTACCTTTGACATTACGACAGATCAGGCTGGCGAGTATGCCTACTATTTCAATGATGTCCACGACACTTCGGTTCGTCCCAATATTACAGATTGGTTTAATGAAAATTCGGGCGTTATCGAGCAGAGTGCTACTGTGACAATCGAGGGACTTAATGCAGGTATTAGCTACGAGCTATATGTTGTTGTGCGCGCTGCCGAGAGTGGCCTTTTGAGCGATGTCAAGAAGGTTGAGTTTACCACCGCGCAGTCGAGTGAGGCTGGCCCCATATCACTTCTCTCTGTTACGCACGATAGCTACTCATTTAAGGTTGATCTCGATGGCTACTACCTCTACTATGGCGTTTCAGAGACTATGTTGAATGCGATGGGTGCTACTCCCGAGCAGTGGGTTGAGACGTTTGGTTATCTTGGTAGCGGCGTAAACGTCTATGAGTTTATTGATGGCGAGTATCACTCTGATTTGGATGTTGAGCCTGCCCGCGTGATATCTAATAGCAAGCATTACATTATGGTAGTGGAGTGTGATAGCAAGAAGAATATCACAGGCTCTACAACATACGTGGTTACCTTTGAGACTCCTGCGAAGCCTGCTGCAGAGGGTGGCGTTGAGATTACTTTGAGCAATGTTACATCTACTTCAGTGGATATTCAGGCGACACCTGCTGACTCGATTACAGATTACCATATTCTCGTTCAGCCCAAGGCAAATATCGAGGCTATCATTGCGGAGTATGGCGAAGCTACACTCATCTCACTTATGAAAACGGGCTATTCAGCTTGGCACCTCACAGGCGACCACAGTGCTACGTGGGGCAATTTGGTGCCAAATACCGAATATTGTGTATGTCTGTGTGCTATTGATAAGTCGAGCGGTGAGACCTTTAGTTATGATCTTACGTTTACTACGGCACAGAGTTCTGGCGTTGTAGCTGAACTCAACGTAGAGCTTGTTGAGAATAGCGACAAGCCCTATGAGAAGATTGATATCAAGGTGTCAGCAGAGAATGCCACCTATATCAAGTATGCATTCACCGATAGTGCCGCTATCGAGGAGCAGCGCAAGAATGGCTATGATGACGCATTTATCGCAAAGAACTTCGGCGCAGAGTTTACCGCAGAGCAGCTTGAGCAGGCTCTCAATGGTGGCTTGACCATCACACGTGAGGATTTGTGGCCCGAGGCAAGCTACACAGTTATCGTCTACGCACATACCGCGGAGAAGATTGAGAGCGTTAAGGCTGTCAGCCTCACTCTTCCCAAGCAGCCCGCAGCTGCGCGTGTCGAGTCACAGCTCTTTGAGTCATTGCTTGGCGAGTGGACACTCTCGTATGACTATATCGACGTTCAGGGCAATATGCAGCATATGTCAAACAAGGTTGTGACCATTGCACAGGGTGTCGACAGCAAGACAACCGCCGATTACCGCGATCTTAATCGCCTGGTTATCACAGGTTGGCAGTTCCAGCCCAGCGATATTCCGTTCTTCGGCCCCCAGACCCTTATGGAGTCATATTGGGGTTGGGCAGGCGACTACTCTGCATTGGCATACCGTGACTATGGCCCAAAGGTATTCCTTGAGATTGGCGAGGGTGATACTATCACAATGCCCACTTCAAAGAGTGTCTACCTGTACCACTGGGACGATGCTGGTAACCTCTTGCAGTTCTTTGGTTGTGACTATGACGACTTGAGCATTGCTCCTGTGTCATTCCCTGTTGAGCTATCAGCCGATGGCAACACACTCACCATTAAGCCCTACGCAGATACCGAGGGTAAGTTCTGGCAGGGATGCATCTACTATCCCGCAGTCTTCCGTGGCAATGAGGCGTGGTCTGTTGCAACATCAAACATCACATTAACACGTAAGTAAAATTTCGGAGGAGGGTGGCAGCTACGGTTGCCGCCTCTCTCTATAAATTAATATGTACCAATGAAGAGATTTTCATTTTTAATGCTTCTTCTCGCGGCTGTGGGTTTTGTGAGCTGTGAGGATAATGGTGACACTACGGTCACAGAGAGTATTACAATCTCTGTTGATAAGAGCGAGATTGTCAACGATGGTGTGAGTGCTGCTACATTCACTGTTGTCAAGCAAGATGCTGCATCGGGTAGCGTAGATGTAACGGCAGAGTGCAGGTTCTACAATGCCGAGACGGGAGATCCGCTAAATGGCAACAAGTTTGCCGCTACCGAACTTGGCGAGTATAGCTTCTATGCGATGTATGGTGCTGTGAAGTCGGATAATACCGTTGTTGTAACAGTAAAGCAGGCGGCTGCACCAGACGAGAAGCCCGTAGCGGAGCTTAAGGCTTCGAAGAGCTCTATTATGGCGGATGGTGTCGATGAGGTTGTATTCAGCGTGTTTGTTGATGGCGAGGATGTAACATCTGTGGCTACCATTGCTTTTGTGGATGGTGGTAAGATTAAGGGTAACACATTTACTACTACCGCTGCAGGTGTATATGCGTTCTACGCCTATACAGATAATTCGCAGCCATCGTCGGTGGTTGAGGTCGTTGCCGAGGCTGTTGTCGAGGAGGAGAAGCCTATTGTGCTGACTGCTACAAAGACAGAGATTGAGGCTAATGGCGTTGATGCCATAGTATTTACAGTAAGTCAGGATGGTGTTGATGTTACCAGTGAGTGTACTCTCTATGCTAATGGCTCGCCTGTCAATGGCAATCGCTTTGCCACTTATGAGGCAGGTAGCTACACTGTTTATGGCAAAAAGGGTAGCCTTACATCCAACGAGATTGTTGTAACCGCAACACCTGCTGTTGATAGAGGTAAGACGGTGGTATTTGCAGAGGGCGTGACGCTCAATTCGGGCTGGTACGACGTAAATAAAGTTGGTCAGGGCGATAATGGCGATATCAATATGTGCTGGGCAGCAGCATCGTCAAATATGATTCAGTGGTTCCAGGATAGATATGTCGCTGCTGGCAAGACACTCCCCTCTACAGCTATTACAGGCCCTGGACGCGATGGCACCTACGAGCTTGCACTTATGGATATGTTCCACTCGGAGTGGGATAACTCAAAGGGTGGTCATATGGAGGAGGCTATTCCTTGGTACTTCGAGGGTAAGCTCAACGGTGGTGAGTTCGCATCACCCGGCTCACAGGCAGTGCCCCTGACCGAGGGTGGCTACTGGAAGAGCATCTGGGATAGCGAGGTATACCCATATGTATACCACGAATATGAGAATGTCATCGTTCCAGGTGTTGAGGGTCTTGACCTTAAGAACTTGTATATCACCATCTTCAACAACTACTATCACTGGGGTGATGGCACACCCTATCAGGGTACTGAGCGCTTGGCAGAGTTCTCTAAACTTGTTGTCGAGATCTTCCGTCACGGTATGGCAGGTCTAACAATTAGCCTTGCCGCAAACCTCTCATCTGCACACCACGCAACAACCTTGTGGGGCTATGAGATAGACAATACCACAGGGCTTCTCACTCGTATTTGGATTACCGACTCTGACGACATGATAAGAGAGCCAAAAGATCAGCTGCTCAATGAGTATAACGTATCTATTGACGCAGGTAAGTCGCATATCAAGCTCACGGGTAATACTCGCTATGGTGCTTGCTATATTGTGTCGCTACATCCGTTTGCGGGTTATGGCGTAGGCGAGTAGGGCTAATTTTAGAATTATTGCTACAACGCAAGTTGTAATAGTTGTTGATTATATGAGAGCACTTAACAGAAACGTTCTGTTTGTAGAGTCATCTCTGGAGTATAATGCTCCAGAGATGACTGTTGTATCTATTGCTGTCGAATCTGGATTTATAGGTAGTGGTACAGATATAGATACTCCAGGTTTTGATGATGGCTATGATGGCCCAGAGAATGAACTCTAATCTTAAAAATGTGAAGATTATGAAGAGACTATATATGCTCTATGTCGCCATTATGATGCTTATGGTGTCGTGTGTGGCTCCCGAGGAGGAACTTTCGCCTGTTGTTCCCGATGAGGAGTTTGTGCGTGTTAGTGTTGTTGCTTGCCACAATGACGAGGACGATACACGTCTTATGCTCGATGGCAATGCTACCTGCTGGGAGGTTGGTGACTCCATCGTGGTAGCATTTAGCAATGCCACAACAACAAAGTATGCAACGCTTGCTATTGAGTCGGCGGAGGATATACAAAATGGAGGCACAACAGCAACCTTTAAGGGTGATGTTGTTGCGGGTAGCTATACGCGTGTTGTCGCGCTCTATGCAGGTGCCGACAGTGCAACAAGCGAGGAGCTGCTAAATCCGAGGAGCGAGGACAATATATTTATGTCCTCTGTTGTGAACTATGGTAGCTCGCCACTTGAAGTTAAGCAGGGCAGTGCTATCGAGGTAGAGTTCTCGCACCTTATGCATAAGATAGACTTTAAGCTGTCGTTGGCAAGTGGTTATTCATCTACGGACTTAAGTAGTAAGAATATCGCTGTGGAGATGCAGATTAAGTCCGATGGCGAACTTGTTGCTATGCCGCAGCTATATAACTACCGTATGCAGAGTGGAGAGCTATCGTCGCTTGCCACTACTACGTCGCTTGTAGCCGACTTTACGGGACATAACTTTGCCTCTACGCCTACAGCATCGGTGCTTGTCTTCCCAACTGTGCAGACCATTAACAATGCCGAGCTTACCTTTAATGTCTATGTTGATGGTGAGAAGCGATATAGTATTACCAAGCCGAATAGTGGCGTTATATCGCAGTTCAATATGTCGGCAGGACGCTCTACGGTTGTTAATCTTGTGTTGAGCGAGGAGAATCAGGCAAAGGCAGATGCAGGCTCATCGGGTGGAGGCAGTGGCTTTGCCCCCGACTACTATATAAAGACATTCAAGACGGGTGTTAGTGGTATTGGTTCGAGCTGGGGTATCGGCTATCGTGCTTATGTTGAAAATTCGTATATTGATATACATTTTGCAAGTAGCTACGTTACGCTATCGTCAATTGAGGTGGGTGACTATGAGTGGAAAGGTACGTCGTTTATGTCAAATAGTGAACGTCACTTCTCTGTACGTAATAATGCGGGCTTGTCTGCAATAGGCTTGAATGGTCTTACAACTCTACAAAGTGGCTCAATGACTGTGTCTAAAGTTGGCGATGATTATTATATAGACATCACACTGACAGATACGAACAGTAAGACTGTTAAGGTGCAGTATATCGGAGCACTTAATGTCGATGATGGCGGTAGCACAGGTGGCAGTGGAGATGCTCAAAGCTCTGCTATTGAGCTTACATCGCTATCGACAGGTGTTTATAATAGTACCTATGGCTACTATACATACACAGCCAGGGATGACTATAATAATGCCATAAACTTTACCATTGGCGCAGATATGGCATCCGAGAATGCTATACAGGCTGCCAACTATGAGCACATAGCGAAGACATATAGTGGTAATTGTGGCTACTTCCACGCCGATTCAGTAAAGATAGGTGGTGTATCAAAGGGTGCAGTATCTACGGGTGTGCTGTCAGTTGCGAAGGGTGGCAGTGATGTTGAGTTTAGTGCCTATGTGACGCTTGAAGATGGCACGACGCACCACTTTACGTATAGCGGTGCTGTGGGTGTTGTTGAGAAGGATATCATCCTTACAGCGTCGAGAAACAGCATCGTCGACAATGGCTCTGACTACGCGACGTTGACAGTTATGCAGGGCAGTGTTGATGTGTCGTCGGAGTGTGACTTCTATGCAAATGATGAGAAGCTCGCAGATAATATCTTCACAGCGACTACTGCGGGCAGCTATACCATCTATGCGATGAAGGGTGGACTAAAGTCTAATGAGATTACAGTCACTGTTACGGAGTATGTGGTAAAGCCTATTACTATCAGCGCAAGCAAGTCATCATTGATTGCTAATAATGTTGATAGCGTACAGTTTACAGTTATGCAAGACGGCAAAGATATAACCTCAAATGCCGAGATATATGTAAATGGTGTTCGCAATAATGGCTCTGTGTTTATTGCTCCCGCGGCTGGTACATATCGCGTATATGCAAAGTATCAGAGTGTGCAGTCTAATACAATCACACTCACTGCAACGGCTCCTGATCCGTCAAGCTACGAGATTGTCTTTGCCGAGGGCGTATCTACCACTACTGGCTGGTACGATGTAAATAAGAAGGCACAAGGCAATAATGGCGATATTAATATGTGCTGGGCTGCTGCTTCGTCGAATATGATTCAATGGTTCCAAGACCGTTACAAGGCTGCTGGTAAAGCTCTTCCAGCTGGAGCTGTTGACGGCGTAGGTGTCACGGTTTATGAGAACTATGGGCCATACGAGTTGGAGCTTATGAATGTATTCCTCTCGCAGTGGGATAACTCAAAGGGTGGTCATATGGAGCAGGCTATTCCTTGGTATTTTGAGGGCGTGCTCAATGGCGGCGAGATCGCCTCACCAGGCTCACAGGCTGTGCCCAAGACTGCGGGTGGCTATTGGAAGAGTATATGGAGTAGCGTAACCCCATATATGTACTGTGATTATGATAGTACAGTTGGCTACACCACCTGCTACAACAACTACTACTTGTGGGGTAATGGCTCGTCATTATTGGGTGTAGACCGTCTGAAGTACTTCTCTAATTTGGTTGTTGAGGCATTTGAGCACGGTATGGCAGGTCTAACAATTAGCCTTGCTGCAAATGTGTCATCTGCACACCACGCAACGACCTTGTGGGGATATGAGTTAGACAAAACTTCAGGTCTTGTAACTCGTCTTTGGATTACCGACTCTGACGACATAGAGAGAGAGCCGAAGTCTCAATTGCTCAATGAGTATAGAGTATCTATTGACGGAGATAGGTCGCATATCAAGCTCACGGGTGATACTCGCTACGGTGCTTGCTATGTGGTATCTATACATCCGTTCTCGGGGTATAGACCGTAGTTTGGATGGTACAATAACAGAAAATGGGGCGATAACATCGCCCCATTTTTGTAGTTACCATACTCTATTATGGTTGTGTCCTAACGCCTCTCTTGTATTTGTCGATAAACGAGCGGTTGACTATAACACGCACCTCGCGCGGCAATACCCTAAATTCAATGGGCGTAGCACCCAACAACTCGCCATCGACCTCCAGAGGTGTCTCGGGTGATGACTCTATGCGTATCTTCTTGCCTTGAGCGTGGAGCACGTGCCCGATAGAGTAGATGTTACCATTGAATAGGCGGCGTAGACGAAATACCACGTGCCACCAGTGCAAGGGCTTAATCATCGTTATATCCAGCAATCCATCATCGGCAACAGCTGTTGGCAGCTGCTGTATACCGCCACCATTATACTTACCGATACCAATAGCTATGCTAAATAGCAAATTGTTGTATATAAGCCTGTCATCAACCCATAGCTTCACACCTGTCGACTTATGCTTGAAGAAGGTGCGAATCATATGACCGAGATATATGCTGCTTCTCGACTTTCTGTCCGATCTGTTGCTGTGGTAGTTGCGTATAACCTCTGCATCGAAGCCCAAGCCCGCCACATTTGCCACATATCGCGTCTGGCGATAGTGCGACTCCTCATACTCCACTTCGGCAACATCCTGCAAGAAGGTGTAGCCCTCCTTTATTGCACGTATAGCCTCCGAGTAGCGCGTGGGTATGCCATACATTCGTATCCAGTCGTTGCCCGTACCTACTGCTATCACGGCTACCGTTACCTCCGACGGTGCTACCTGCTTCTGTATAAACAGCCCGTTTACCACCTCGTGCAGTGTGCCATCGCCGCCAATGACGATGATATGACGATAGCCCTTGTTTATGGCGTATACGGTGAGTTCCGTAGCGTGATACTTGTGCTCGGAGAATATCGCCTCGCAGGCAATGTTGTTGTCGCGCAGTAACTTGGAGATAAGAGGGTAGTCTGTCAACCCCTTGCCCGAACCAGCAATGGGGTTGACAATTACAAACCACTTGACATCACCTGTTACGGTGGGTCTATCCAGCGTCTGCGACTTCATCATCCGACTACTTCTTGGGAGCGTTGCGGATGGTGTTGAGCAGGAAGTCGTAGAACTTCTCCACAGATACAATCTCTACCTTCTCGTCGGGAGAGTGGGGGTAGCAGATGGTCGGGCCAAACGATATCATATCCATTCCAGGATACTTCGCGCCGATGATACCACACTCCAAACCTGCGTGGATAGCAGTCACCGAGGGCTTTACGCCATACAACTTCTCGTATGACTCAAGCATAGTGTGGAGAATAGGTGACTTCATATTGGGGTTCCAGCCGCTATATGAGCCAGTAAGCTCTACGTCGGCACCTGCAAGCTCAAATACCGATGATATAGCACCTGCAAGCTCGCCCTTCTCTGTATCTACCGATGAACGCAACAAGCACTGTACCTTGATTGTTGAGCCGTCAGAGACAACGATAGCGAGGTTTGATGATGTCTGCACAAGGTTCTCCATAGCGATAGACATACGCTGAACGCCATTAGGACAGCCACATACGGCACGTATGAGTGAGTGTGACTCGAGGTGCGGGATGATTGCCTTGGGGCACTCAACCTCCTCGGCAAAGATCTCAATAGAGTCCTCGATGCCCTCGAACTCCTTGATAATAACCTTCTCGTATGACTTTACGTTGGCCTCGAAGATAGCCTTCTCTGCCTCACGAACCACTACTACTGCCCAAGCCTCACGAGGAATAGCATTACGCATATTGCCGCCCTCTACCTGTGCAAGCTCCAAGCCGTAAGACTCGGTCTCCTGACGCAACAGACGGAACAACACCTTGTTGGCGTTAGCGCGCTGTGTGCCAATCTGAATACCAGAGTGACCACCCTTCAAGCCCTTTACAGTGACCTTGTATGCGGCGAACTTGCCCTCCAACGGCTGCTCACGATACTTGAACGTAACATTAACGTCCATACCACCAGCGCAACCTACATACAACTCACCCTCGGTCTCCGAGTCGAGGTTGAGCAGAATATCGCCCTTGAGCATACCGCTCTTCAAGCCAAATGCACCATCCATACCTGTCTCCTCGGTAGCTGTGAAGAGTGCCTCGAGTGGGCCGTGTACCAACTCCTCATCCTCGAGGGCTGCCATAGCCGCAGCAAGACCGATGCCGTTGTCTGCGCCAAGTGTTGTGCCATTTGCAGTCACCCACTCGCCGTCGATATATGCCTCGATAGGATCCTTCTCGAAGTCAAACTCCTTATCATTGTTCTTCTGTGGCACCATATCGGTATGTGCCTGAAGGATGATACCCTTTCTGTCCTCCATACCAGGAGTTGCAGGCTTGTAGATGTAAACGTTCTGTGCCTCGTCAATCTTATGCTCCAAGCCGCGCTCCTCTGCCCACTTTACGATGTATGCACGAATCTCATCCTCGTGGTGTGAGGGGTGGGGAATGTTGCAAATCTCGGCAAAGTGCTTCCACACCAACGCCGGCTTTAGACCTTTCAAATTCTTGTCCATAAGTTTTAGTTTTATTAATGATTATAGTTTTAGTTCTTCCGTTCTTTAGTTCTTCTGTTCTTCTGTTCTTCCGTTCTTCCGTTCTTCCGTCCTTACTTTTGTTATTATCCGTGACGCGCTCTTGGGGCGTTACTCCTCTGTGCGCTTTAGTCCATTCTCTAACTCGGCACGTCGCTCAAAGGCATCCACGATGTACTTGACGAGTCTGTGGCGTACAATATCGCGCTTGTCAAACTCAACAATGCCAATGCCATCAATGTTACGTAGCGTCTCCATAGCCTTTGTCAGACCGCTGTCCGAGCGTCGAGGCAGGTCAATCTGTGTGACATCGCCCGTCACCACAAACTTGGCATTACGTCCCATACGCGTCAGGAACATCTTTATCTGCGACATCGTGGTATTCTGCGCCTCGTCGAGTATCACGTATGCGTTGTCGAGTGTTCGTCCGCGCATATAAGCTAAAGGCGCAATCTGCACCGTGCCCTCCTCGATATACTTTTGTAGCTTGGCGGCAGGTATCATATCGTTGAGGGCATCATACAGAGGCTGAAGATATGGATCTAACTTCTCCTTCATATCGCCAGGCAAAAAGCCGAGCTTCTCGCCCGCCTCAACCGCGGGGCGTGTCAATATTATGCGCTTCACCTCGCGCTCCTTGAGTGCGCGCACAGCAAGTGCAATGGCTGTATATGTCTTACCCGAGCCAGCAGGGCCTACGGCAAAGAGCAGGTCGTTGCGCTCCGATAGCTTTACCAATCGCTGCTGGTTTACTGTGCGGGCACGTATTATAGCTCCGTTGTTGCCATATACGATGACATCTTTATCTACTGCGGGCGGCTCGGCACTCAACTCCGAGAGGCTCGATGAGAATGCCTGTGACACCACCTCCGAAGAGATGTGACCATACTTTATGTAGTACTCCACCAGCGCATTCATTCTTCGCTCAAATGCCGCCACGTCGCTGCGTGCGCCTAACGCCTTAATCTTGTCGCCACGTGCCACAATCTTTAGCTTCGGGCATAGCTCGCGCATCTGCTCGAGGTAGGCATTTTGTGCGCCGTATAGCTCGCGGGCATCAACGCCCTCTACTAATATCTCTTTTACAATCTCCTCACTCATAAACATATACTGCGTTGTGCAGAATTAAAATATTACAGAGAAGCCTACGCTCACTCTGTATACGCGAGTATTAAACTCCTCGCCCTCAAAGTGGTTTAGCGTGTCGCTCAACGAGTGGATGTAGCGACCCTCAATCTGGAAGTGACCTCCCATACATATCGCCAGCTCCGCCATTGCATTCCACGTGGGGTAGGCGTTTCCAAACTCGTATGTCGTCTCGTTGGCTACATACTGTGCCTTGTTCATTACCGTAAATATCGGGCCGAGGTTCAGTCGCAGATGCTTGTTGGCTACTCTGAACGATAGCAATAGGGGTATATCCACCGTTGTTGTCTTTACCTTGTGGCTGACAAGTGGGTTTGCCGCCATAAGCGTACCACGCTGATAGCCCACCTCTGTCTCTATGGCAAAGTGGCGACCAAAGGCAACGCCAAAGTCGAAGTGACCGCCAAAGCCGATGCGTGGAGTCAGGGAGATACTCTCCGAAGATATGCTCTTTATGCCTGTGTACATAGCATCCAGACCGATACCCATCTCCACCCTTACCTTTTTCTGCTTGGGTGCATCTTGTATAAAGGTGTACTCTTGCGCCTCGGCTGTGTAGCACACAGCTACGGCTACAATCGCCAATATGTACTTTACAAAATTCTTCATTTCCAATCTGTGTTAATATAGAGCTGGTTGCCCATTATATGCAACCTCTCTAATATCCTCCAAAGGTACGATATTTTATAAAATAACACAAATCTCGCTCAAATATTTTGCAAAATTGTGGTGCTGATGTAATTTTTGGCAGAGTAATTTGTAAAAGCGTTATTGCGATTATGGTGTTTTATGGTGCTTGGTAGGGAGTTTAGGGAGTTTAAGGAGTTTAAGGAGGTTAGGGAGGTTAGGGAGGTT